>NZ_FQWK01000004.1 GCF_900129655.1 Bacteroides clarus YIT 12056 | reverse complement strand
GGTTCCACCTCTTCCCATTCCGAACAGAGAAGTTAAGCTCAGTCACGCCGATGGTACTGCGTAACAGTGGGAGAGTAGGTAGTCGCCGTTTTTTTTAGAGAAGCCCCCGTATCGATAGGAAGATACGGGGGCTTTATTGTTTTTGTCCCTTGGGGAGCGGGGTTGCCGGAATGTATCCCCATTGAGGGGACTTCTCTAGGGGGATTTTCATATGGCGGTTCTCCGGGGATAGCCTTTATTTCTTCTTTCCTTGTTATCTTATCGTTATCTTTACAGAACAAAATTGGTGAAAAACGATGTTTTTTAGGAAAATGGGTTACTTTTATTTCATTCTTCTTGTTTGATATCAAATGCTTTTTCGTAATTTTGGCGTGAATCTAATAAGGACTGAGAAAAATCATGCAATTAATATTGTAATCAATCATATAATAACTCCTGTAAAATATGGAAAACAAGATTCAAGAGCTAACTGATAAGATTTATCGTGAAGGGGTGGAAAAAGGTAATGAAGAAGCCCAAAAGCTTATCTTAAAAGCTCAGGAAGAAGCCAAGAAAATTGTAGAGAATGCGCAGAAAGAGGCTGACTCTATTGTGGCTACCGCGCGTAAGTCTGCCGATGAGTTGGCGGAGAATACCAAATCAGAGTTAAAACTGTTTGCCGGTCAGGCTGTGAATGCCTTGAAATCTGAAATCGCTACTTTGGTAACGGACAAGATTATAAATGCTGATGTGAAAGCTTTTGCCGCAAATAAAGATTTCCTTAACGCTTTTATTGTAGCATTAGCGTCTAAATGGAGTGCCAATGAACCTATTGTGATCTCTACATCGGATGCGGACGATTTGAAAAAGTACTTCACCGCTCAAGCAAAAGCTTTATTGGATAAGGGTGTAAAGATTGAGCAAGTAAATGGAAACAAGACTCTTTTCTCTGTCTCGCCGGCGGACGGTTCTTACAAAGTGAACTTTGGTGAAGAAGAGTTTATGAATTACTTCAAAGAATTCCTGCGTCCGCAATTAGTGGAAATGCTGTTTTAATTCCCCACAGGATTATGAGTAAATATTATTACTTGGTAGCCGGTTTGCCAGAACTTACTTTAGAGGATAGCAAATTGAGCTATACGGTAGCTGATTTCAAGACGGAATTGTATCCGGCTTTGTCTGAGGATGATAAAAAGTTGATAGACTTGTTTTATCTTCAATTCGACAATGCAAATGTCTTGAAATTATTGAAAGATAAAGACGCTGCGATTGATAAGCGGGGAAACTACTCGGCGGAAGAATTGGCTGAGTATATCTCATTGCTGAAAGAAGGCGGTGAGTTGGCTGATCGCGTGTTCCCGTCTTATCTGTCTACTTTTATTTCCGAATATTTCAGCTTATCCGTTGAAGATGAATTTTTGCATGAAGATCGTTTGGCGGCACTTTATTATGCCTATGCCATGGAATGCAAAAATAAGTTTGTATCTGCATGGTTCGGTTTTAATCTTGTGATTAATAATGTATTGGTCGCGCTGACGGCAAGGAAGTTTAAAATGGATGTAGCTCCGTTGATAGTGGGAGATACGGAAGTTTGTGAAGCTCTGCGCACATCCGGTGCTCGAGATTTCGGATTAAGCGGTGAAGTGGAGTGGCTGGATCAGCTGGTGAAAATCAGTGAGACGGAAGAACTGGTGGAACGGGAGAAAAAGATAGACCAATTACGGTGGAATTGGATGGAAGAAACTACTTTCTTTGACTATTTCACAGTGGAACGTTTGTTCGTATTCCTGTTACAGCTCGAAATGATAGAGCGTTGGATTGCATTGGATAAAGAAAAGGGTAGTCAGCTGTTCCGTAGTATTATCGCTACATTGAAGGATGAAGTGCAGATACCCGCAGAATTCAGATAAAATAAATTACATAATTATATGGCAACAAAAGGAACTGTTAGTGGCGTAATAGCCAACATGGTAACCCTCGTCGTTGACGGCCCCGTGGCACAGAATGAGATTTGTTATATCTCGACCGGCGGAGACAGATTGATGGCGGAGGTTATTAAAGTGGTAGGCACTCAGGTCTATGTACAGGTGTTTGAAAGCACCCGTGGACTGAAGGTGGGAGCCGAAGCTGAGTTTACCGGACATATGCTCGAAGTGACATTAGGTCCCGGTATGCTTTCTAAAAACTATGACGGTCTGCAAAATGACCTTGATAAAATGGATGGCGTTTTCCTGAAGCGCGGACAATATACGTATCCGTTGGATAAAGGAAGTAAATGGCATTTTGTACCTTTGGCAAAGGTTGGCGACCAAGTGGAAGCCGCTGCATGGCTGGGACAAGTGGATGAGAACTTTCAGCCACTGAAGATTATGGTTCCTTTCGAGCAAAAGGGTGTATGTACCGTGAAGTCTATCGTGGAAGAGGGCGATTACGGTATTGAGGATACAATTGCCGTTTTGACTGACGAGGAAGGTAATGATGTCAAGGTGAATATGATTCAGAAATGGCCTGTGAAACGTGCCATGACGAACTATAAGGAAAAACCGCGTCCTTTCAAATTGTTGGAAACGGGTGTACGTGTGATTGACACCGTTAATCCGATTGTAGAAGGCGGTACGGGATTTATCCCCGGTCCGTTCGGTACGGGTAAGACGGTGCTTCAGCATGCTATCTCCAAACAGGCTGAAGCTGACATTGTAATCATCGCCGCCTGTGGTGAACGTGCCAATGAGGTTGTGGAAATCTTTACGGAATTCCCCGAACTGGTTGACCCGCATACAGGCCGTAAATTGATGGAGCGTACTATTATTATCGCCAATACTTCCAACATGCCGGTAGCCGCCCGTGAAGCATCTGTGTACACAGCCATGACGATTGCGGAATACTACCGAAGTATGGGATTGAAAGTATTGTTGATGGCCGACTCTACTTCCCGTTGGGCTCAGGCATTGCGCGAGATGTCCAACCGTATGGAAGAGTTGCCTGGTCCCGACGCATTCCCGATGGACTTGTCTTCTATTATTTCCAACTTCTACGGCCGTGCCGGATACGTGAAGCTGAATAACGGTGAAACCGGTTCTATTACGTTTATCGGTACGGTATCTCCTGCCGGCGGTAACTTGAAAGAACCGGTAACCGAGAATACCAAGAAAGTAGCCCGTTGTTTCTACGCTCTTGAGCAAGACCGTGCGGATAAGAAGCGTTATCCTGCCGTAAATCCGATTGATTCGTATTCCAAATATATCGAATATCCCGAATTTGAGGATTATATAGCCAAACGCATCAACGGTGAATGGATTGGCAAAGTGAATGAAGTGAAGACCCGCCTGCAACGCGGTAAGGAAATTGCGGAACAAATCAATATTCTGGGTGATGACGGTGTACCTGTGGAATACCACGTAATCTTCTGGAAATCAGAATTGATTGACTTTGTAATCCTGCAGCAGGATGCTTTCGACGAGATTGATGCCGTAACTCCTATGGAGCGTCAGGAAGAAATTCTCAACATGGTAATTGATATCTGCCATACGGAATTTGAGTTCGACAACTTCAACGAGGTAATGGATTACTTCAAGAAGATGATTAACATCTGCAAACAGATGAACTACTCGAAATTCAAATCAGAGGAGTATGGCAATTTCTACAAACAGTTGCAGGAATTGATTGAAGAACGTAAAGCATAAATAATAAGATGGCAACAAAAGCATTTCAAAAAATATATACTAAAATTACTCAGATTACGAAAGCCACGTGCTCGCTGAAAGCTACGGGGGTAGGGTATGATGAGCTGGCAACCGTAAACGGCAAGTTGGCCCAGGTGGTTAAGATTGCCGGTGACGATGTGACTTTGCAGGTTTTCGAGGGTACCGAAGGTATTCCTACGAATGCAGAGGTAGTGTTCTTGGGCAAGGCTCCTACAATCAAAGTGAGCGACCAGCTTGCCGGACGTTTCTTCAACGCCTTTGGTGATCCTATCGACGGCGGTCCGTCTATCGAAGGTCAGGAAGTGGAAATTGGCGGTCCGTCCGTGAACCCGGTGCGTCGTAAGCAACCTTCCGAACTGATTGCAACCGGTATCGCAGGTATCGACCTGAACAATACCTTGGTGTCCGGACAGAAAATCCCGTTTTTCGCAGACCCGGACCAGCCCTTCAATCAGGTGATGGCCAATGTAGCCTTGCGTGCGGAAACCGACAAGATTATCCTCGGCGGTATGGGTATGACGAATGACGACTACCTGTACTTCAAAAACGTATTCTCCAATGCAGGCGCACTCGACCGTATCGTCAGCTTCATGAATACAACTGAAAATCCGCCTGTGGAACGTCTGCTGATTCCGGATATGGCATTGACTGCGGCCGAATATTTTGCGGTAAACAATAATGAAAAAGTATTGGTATTGCTTACGGATATGACTTCTTATGCCGATGCGTTGGCTATCGTGTCCAACCGTATGGACCAGATTCCGTCCAAAGACTCTATGCCCGGTTCGCTTTACTCGGATTTGGCGAAGATTTACGAGAAAGCGGTACAGTTCCCCAGCGGCGGTTCCATCACGATTATTGCCGTAACTACCTTGTCCGGTGGTGATATTACGCACGCTGTGCCCGATAATACGGGTTATATCACTGAGGGTCAGTTGTTCCTTCGCCGTGACAGTGACATCGGTAAGGTTATCGTTGACCCGTTCCGTTCATTGTCCCGTTTGAAACAGCTCGTTACAGGTAAGAAGACCCGTAAAGACCATCCGCAGGTGATGAATGCCGCCGTACGTCTGTATGCTGATGCCGCCAATGCCAAGACAAAACTTGAAAACGGTTTCGACCTGACGAACTACGACGAACGTACTCTTGCCTTTGCCAAGGACTACTCCAACCAGTTGCTGGCCATTGATGTCAACCTCGATACCACAGAAATGCTCGACGTAGCCTGGAGCTTGTTCGGTAAGTATTTCCGTCCGGAAGAAGTGAACATCAAGAAAGAACTCGTGGATGAATTCTGGCCTAAAGCGGAAAACTAATCACTTAATCATTAATCATTAATCACTAACGAAGTGGCTATTAAGTTTCAATATAATAAAACGTCGCTCCAGCAGTTGGAAAAGCAACTGAAAGTACGTGTGCGTACGCTTCCTATCATTAAGAACAAGGAGAGCGCCCTGCGTATGGAAGTGAAGCGCTGCAAAGCCGATGCTGCCGCGCTGGATGCGAGGTTGGAAAAGGAAATCCAAGCTTATGAAGCCATGTTCGCCCTTTGGAATGAGTTTGATGCCTCATTGATAAAGGTTAACGACGTTCATCTTGGCGTAAAGAAGATTGCCGGTGTAAGAGTGCCGTTACTCGAAAACGTAGATTTCGAGATACGTCCTTACAGTTTGTTCAATGCGCCCAAATGGTATGCAGACGGGTTGCATTTGCTCAAAGAACTGGCACATACGGCTATTGAACGGGAATTTACCGTCGCCAAGCTGAACTTATTGGAACATGCGCGTAAGAAGACCACCCAAAAGGTGAATCTTTTTGAGAAAGTACAGATTCCGGGCTATCAGGATGCGCTGCGCAAAATCAAACGATTTATGGAAGACGAGGAGAACCTCTCCAAGTCGTCGCAGAAAATCATGAAGTCCCACCAAGAGAAAAGGAAGGAGACAGAAGCATGATTACAAAAATGAAGAAGCTCACGTTCCTTGTATATCATAAGGAGTACGAAGCATTCCTGAACGGCGTGCGCGACCTCGGTGTAGTGCACGTGGCTGAAAAGCAGCAAGGCGTTGCCGACAATACGGAGTTGCAGGATAGCATTCGCTTGTCCGGCCGTTTGCAGGCTGCGGAAAAACTGTTGCAAGCGTTGAAGCCCGTCAAATCGGCGGTAGCTGAAACACCTGCTTCGGCTGCCCGCGGTTTGGAAGTGCTGAACGAGGTGGACGAGCTGCAAGCTGAAAAGAATAAATTGCAACAGCAATTGCAAGCTTACCAGAAAGAAAAAGTTGCGCTGGAACCTTGGGGCAATTTTGAACCTGCAAGTCTGTCGCGTCTGCGCGATGCCGGACTGACGGTAGGCTTTTACAGTTGCTCGGAAGGCAATTATGACGAAACATGGGAAGACACCTATAATGCGATGGTTATCAGCCGTCTGTCCTCTCGCGTCTATTTTGTTACCGTAACCAAGAATGCGGCAGAAATAGATTTGGACGCAGAACAGGCAAAGCTGCCGCCTTATTCATTGGAGCGCGTACAGATTCTTTGTGACGAGACGGAACATGCTTTGGCAGATAACGAGGAGAAACTGAAAGCGCTTGCCGAAAAAGAAATCCCGTCGTTGCGTGCAGCCTTGAAAGAGGTGAACACCGACATGGAATTCTCCAAAGTAATGCTGAATACGGAGGCTACGGCAGGAGAAAAACTGATGTTGCTGCAAGGCTGGGCGCCCGCTTCCAAGACAGAAGATATTTCGGCATGGCTCGATGCGCAGCATGTGTACTATGAGGTTACATCTCCCGTACCGGGCGATAACGTGCCTATCCAGCTGAATAACAAAGGTTTCTTCGCCTGGTTCGAGCCGATATGCAAGCTCTATATGTTGCCCAAGTATAACGAACTGGACTTGACGCCGTTCTTCGCACCTTTCTTTATGCTGTTCTTCGGCTTGTGTTTGGGAGACTCCGGTTACGGATTGTTCCTGTTCCTCGGAGCAACCCTGTATCGTCTGCTGGCTAAGAATATCAGCGCGACGATGAAACCCATCCTCTCATTGATACAGGTATTGGCCGCATCCACATTCTTCTGCGGATTGCTGACAGGTACATTCTTCGGAGCGAATATCTACGATATCAACCTGCCTTTCTTCCAAAAGATGAAAGAAACCTTGTTCATGGACAATAACGATATGTTCCAATTGTCATTGATACTCGGTGCGGTACAGATTCTGTTCGGTATGGTGCTGAAAGCTGTAAACCAGAGCATTCAGTTCGGGTTCAAGTATGCCGTGGCTACGATTGGCTGGATTATATTATTGGTTTCCTGCGGAGTAGGAGCGCTGTTGCCGGAAGTTATGCCGTTGGGCGGTACAGTACATTTGTGTATCCTCGGGGTGTCGGCAGCCATGATATTCCTCTACAACAGTCCGGGAAAGAACATATTCCTCAATATCGGACTCGGATTCTGGGATTCCTACAATATGGCTACGGGCTTGCTCGGTGATGTACTGTCGTATGTACGCCTGTTTGCCCTCGGACTTTCGGGCGGTATCCTTGCGGGTGTGTTCAACAGCCTCGCGGTAGGTATGAGCCCCGATAATATCATTGCGGGACCGATTGTGATGGTGCTGATATTCGTTATCGGCCATGCTATCAATATCTTTATGAACGTGCTTGGCGCAATGGTTCATCCCATGCGTCTGACCTTTGTGGAATTCTTTAAGAACTCCGGATACGAAGGCGGCGGTAAGGAATACAAGCCGTTTAAAAATTGAGATTTAAGAATTAAAAATTAAAAAATGGAAAATAAGGTTGCCTGTAAACGGGGCGGTCTTCATTAAGAGAAACAAATAAAAATATAAACAATAAAAAACGAATAAGATTATGGAAATGAATTTATTGATTGCCTATATTGGCATTGCAGTGATGGTTGGTTTGTCTGGTATCGGTAGCGCCTACGGTGTGACAATTGCCGGTAATGCAGCTATCGGCGCATTGAAGAAGAATGACGGTGCGTTCGGTAACTTCCTGGTATTGACAGCGCTTCCCGGTACTCAGGGTTTGTATGGTTTTGCCGGTTACTTTATGTTCCAGACTATTTTCGGCCTTCTCACTCCGGATATGACAGCCATTCAGGCTGCCGCTATTTTGGGTGCGGGTATTGCTTTGGGATTGGTAGCGTTGTTCTCCGCTATCCGTCAGGGACAGGTTTGCGCTAACGGTATCGCCGCTATCGGCCAGGGACACGACGTATTCAGCAATACGCTGATTCTCGCCGTATTCCCCGAACTTTACGCTATCGTAGCTTTGGCTGCGACTTTCTTGATTGGTAGCGCACTGACTGCATAAGGAATATTTTAAAGACAGGAAGCCCCGGAACATCCATGCGAAGTTCCGGGGCTTTTTTGTAACTTCTTCCGTTTTTTCCCTACATTTCGTCGTGACTTGCATTTTTTTTCTTTTCGGTGGTAATCCTCTCGTTTCCCCGTATTGGCGGGCTTTTGTCGTTAACTATAACATTTATGCAAACGATTGTTTATATACATTTAATCAGTTTTTTCGATTAAAAGGCTATTTTTCAAAGAATAATGTGTACTTTTGCAGCCGTAATTATGATAAAGAGATTATAACATATATGGTTAAAGAACTACTTACCCCCGATTACATCTTCGAAGCGAGCTGGGAAGTATGTAATAAAGTAGGCGGTATCTATACAGTTTTGTCTACCAGAGCGAACACTTTGCAGACAAAATTCCGTGATAGAGTATTTTTTGTTGGTCCGGACTTCTGGCAAGGAAAAGAGAATCCCTTATTTATCGAGTCCGATAACCTTTGTGCCGCATGGAAGAAATATGCTATTGAAAAAGATAACCTTTCTGTTCGCGTAGGTCGCTGGAACATTCCGGGTGAGCCTATCGTCATATTGGTTGACTTCCAACCTTTCTTTGCGCAAAAGAATGAAATTTATGCGGAAATGTGGGAACACTATCAAGTGGATTCACTGCACGCATACGGTGACTACGATGAAGCCTCGATGTTTGCATACGCCACAGGAAAGGTTGTGGAGAGCTTTTATCGGTATAACCTGACGGAAACGGACAAGGTTGTATTTCAGGCGCATGAGTGGATGACGGGTATGGCTGCGCTTTATTTGCAGACCGCCGTTCCTGAAATTGCTACGATATTTACCACACACGCCACCTCGATAGGCCGTTCTATCGCAGGCAACAACAAACCGCTATACGATTATCTTTTCGCTTACAACGGCGATCAGATGGCGCAGGAGCTGAATATGGAATCCAAGCATTCCATCGAAAAGCAGGCCGCCCATTACGTGGATTGCTTCACTACCGTAAGTGAAATCACCAATAACGAGTGTAAAGAACTGCTTGACAAGCCTGCCGACGTAGTCCTTATGAACGGTTTCGAAGACGATTTCGTTCCGAAAGGCTCTACCTTTACCGGTAAGCGCAAGCGTGCACGTTCTACCATGCTGCGTGTGGCAAACTGCCTGTTGGGACAGGAGTTTGATGATGATACGCTTATTGTCGGAACCAGCGGCCGTTACGAGTTCAAGAACAAAGGTATCGATGTATTCCTGGAATCATTGAACCGCCTGAACCGCGATAAGAACCTGAAAAAGAAAGTGCTGGCTTTCGTCAACGTGCCCAGTTGGGTGGGCGACCCCCGCGAAGACTTGCAGCAGCGTCTGAAAAAGAAAGACGAGCACTATACCACTCCTTTGGAAGTACCTTTCATCACACATTGGCTGCACAACATGACGCACGACCAGGTGTTGGATATGCTGAAATACCTCGGTATGGGCAATCGTCCTGAGGATAAGGTAAAAGTAATCTTCGTTCCCTGCTATCAGGATGGTAAAGACGGTATCCTCAACAAGCACTACTACGATTTGTTGTTAGGAGAAGACCTCAGCGTTTATCCTTCTTATTATGAACCTTGGGGATATACCCCGTTGGAGAGCGTGGCTTTCCACGTGCCGACCATTACGACAGACCTTGCCGGATTCGGACTTTGGGTGAACAGCCTCAAGAACCAGCATGGCATTAACGATGGAGTAGAGGTGCTTCACCGTTCGGACTATAACTATTCCGAAGTGGCGGACGGTATTAAGGACACCATAGCCTTGTTCTCTACAAAGACCGATGCGGAAATTAAAGAAATCCGTAAGCGTGCCGCCCAAGTGGCGGAGCAGGCTTTATGGAAGCATTTCATACAATATTATTATGAAGCCTACGACCTTGCCTTGCGCAATGCGATGAAACGTCAGCTGGCTTAACCGAAAAAGAATTTATTATATTAATCAATCAAGTAATCATACAATGAAGATTAAAGTTAGTAATGTAAACACTCCAAACTGGAAAGATGTGAACGTTAAATCTCACATCCCTGCTGAATTGGAGAAATTATCCGAACTTGCACGTAACATTTGGTGGTCATGGAATTATGAGGCTACCGAATTGTTTAAAGACCTTGACCCTGCTCTCTGGAAAGAAGTCGGACAGAATCCTGTCCTGCTGTTAGAACGTATGAGCTATGCCAAGCTTGAGGCACTTGCTAAAGATAAGGTTATCTTGCGCAGAATGGAAGACGTATATTCCAAATTCCGCAATTACATGGATGTAAAACCTGATAGCAATCGTCCTTCTGTTGCATATTTCAGTATGGAGTACGGTTTGAATCATGTGCTTAAGATATATTCCGGTGGTCTGGGTGTACTTGCCGGTGACTATTTGAAAGAAGCTTCCGACAGCAACGTAGACCTGTGCGCCGTTGGTTTCCTGTACCGTTATGGCTATTTCACTCAGACATTGGCTATGGACGGACAGCAGATTGCCAACTACGAAGCCCAGAACTTCGGTCAGTTGCCCATCGACCGCGTGTTGGATGAAAACGGCAACCAAGTTGTTGTAGACGTTCCTTATCTGGATTATTACGTACACGCTTGCCTCTGGAGAGTCAACGTAGGTCGTGTTTCACTCTATCTGCTCGATACGGATAATGAAATGAACAGCGAGTTCGACCGTTCCATCACTCACCAGCTTTATGGCGGTGACTGGGAGAACCGTCTGAAACAGGAAATTCTGCTTGGTATCGGCGGTATTCTTACTTTGAAGAAACTGGGCATCAAGAAAGACGTATATCATTGCAACGAAGGACACGCGGCGCTGATTAACGTACAGCGTATCTGCGACTACGTGGCCGAAGGTCTGACTTACGACCAGGCTATCGAGTTGGTACGCGCTTCTTCTTTGTACACCGTACACACTCCGGTTCCTGCCGGTCACGACTACTTCGACGAAGGCCTCTTCGGCAAGTACATGGGCGGTTATCCTTCAAGAATGGGTATCACTTGGGACGACCTTATGGACCTCGGCCGTAACAATCCGGGCGACAAGGGCGAACGCTTCTGTATGTCAGTCTTCGCTTGCAACACTTCTCAGGAAGTGAACGGTGTAAGCTGGTTGCACGGAAAAGTTTCCCAGGAAATGTTTGCTCCCATCTGGAAAGGTTACTTCCCGGAAGAAATGCACGTTGGTTACGTTACGAACGGCGTACACTTCCCCACATGGAGCGCGACGGAGTGGAAACAGCTTTATGCGGCGCACTTCGACGAGAACTTCTGGTACGACCAGTCCAATCCTAAGATTTGGGAAGCTATCTATAATGTAGCCGACGAAGAGATATGGAAGACGCGCATGGCCATGAAGAATAAACTGATTGACTACGTTCGCAAGGAATACCGCAAGACATGGTTGAACAACCAGGGCGACCCTTCACGCGTTGTATCTCTGTTGGACAAGATTAACCCGAATGCGCTGTTGATTGGTTTCGGACGTCGTTTCGCTACTTACAAGCGCGCGCACTTGCTGTTCACCGACTTGGACCGTCTGTCTAAGATTGTGAACAACCCCGATTATCCGGTACAGTTCCTGTTTACAGGTAAGGCTCACCCGCATGACGGCGCAGGTCAGGGATTGATTAAGAGAATCATCGAAATCTCCCGCCGTCCCGAGTTCCTGGGTAAGATTATCTTCCTCGAAAACTACGATATGCAGTTGGCACGCCGCCTCGTATCGGGTGTGGATATCTGGTTGAACACTCCGACACGTCCGCTCGAAGCATCCGGTACTTCCGGTGAAAAGGCGTTGATGAACGGTGTTGTAAACTTCTCCGTACTCGACGGATGGTGGTTGGAAGGCTACCGTGAAGGTGCAGGTTGGGCGTTGACGGAAAAACGTACTTACCAGAACCAGGAATACCAAGACCAATTGGATGCCGCTACCATTTACAGCATCCTCGAACAGGAAATCCTGCCGTTGTACTATGCACGCAACAAGAAGGGATATTCTGAAGGCTGGATTAGAACCATCAAGAATTCTATCGCGCAGATTGCGCCTCATTACACAATGAAGCGTCAGCTGGATGACTATTATAGCAAGTTCTATACAAAAGAAGCGAAACGCTTTAAGGCGTTGGCTGCCAACAACTATGCCAAAGCCAAGGAACTCGCTGCATGGAAGGAAGAGGTTGTCGCCAAGTGGGACAGCATCGAAGTAGTATCTTGCGAAAAGACGGAAGAACTGGTTAAGGGTTCCATCGAAAGCGGTAAGGAATACACGATTACTTACGTTATCGACGAGAAAGGCCTGAACGATGCCATCGGTCTGGAATTGGTGACTACTTATACCGCTCAGGACGGTAAGCAACACGTTTACTCGGTAGAGCCGTTCAATGTAGTGAAGAAAGAGGGCGACCTCTACACATTCCAGGTGACACATAAGTTGGAGAACGCAGGCAGCTTCAAGGTAGCTTACCGTATGTTCCCGA
Source organism: Bacteroides clarus YIT 12056 (assembly GCF_900129655.1). Lineage (GTDB taxonomy): Bacteria > Bacteroidota > Bacteroidia > Bacteroidales > Bacteroidaceae > Bacteroides > Bacteroides clarus. The sequence continues at coordinate 531,541 of NZ_FQWK01000004.1, read as the reverse complement.
AGAATGCGGAACTGCCTCATCGTCAGGACTTCTGCTATGTTCGCTGGTTCATTTGAGATGAGATAACAAAACAGATGGTGCGTTTCATGCAAACGCACCATCTGTCAGCACTAAACGCATCATCTGTTTGATGCAGACAGACCATCCGTTTCGGGTAAGCGGATGGTCTGTTTTTTTATATGCCTAAATATGCTTCTTAAGCTCTGCCGTCCAGTTGTCGATGCGTTCGGCGGTTTTATCGCTCTCGTTTACCTCGTCGAGGGCAAGTCCTACAAAGGCGCCGTTTACTACGGCGATAGAGGAAGAGAAGGAATATCCGTCCGTGCCGACCTTATTTCCGATGAAGCTGCACCCGCTGTCTTTTAAATCTTCGTACAGGATGCCCATTCCGTCGCAGAAGGTGTCGCAATAGGATTCGGAGTCGCCGCAGCCGAACAGGGCGATACTCTTGAAAGACAAATCGGCCGACTTCAATACTTTTATGCCGTCGTACCAATCATCCTGCAATTCGCCGTCCCCCCAGGTGGATGTACCTAAAATCAGCAAATCGTACTCTTTTACCAAATCGGCGCTCAATTTGTCCGCGCTGTACACATCGGATGCGGCCACTCCCATTTTATCGGCTATCTGATTAGCCAAGTCTTCGCATGTTCCGGTACTGGAACCATAAAAAATACCTGTTTTCTTCATTCTGACTAAAGTATTAATTTGTTCGCTGCAAAGTAAAGGCTTTACGGGCTTTGGTGAAATACCTATTTATAGGGCTTTTCTGCCGGTGCGGCTCCCTATTTCCGGTTAACTCGCAGTGTCGTTACGGATGTTAAATCTACCTATAAATAGGGAGATTGGGATGCTTTTTGATGAAAAGTAGGTATTGTTAATTTTCTCAAAACGCGGGAACTTTGCGCAACAATATAAAAGGGGTAAGCTATATGGTTAAGTTCGCGCATTCCGCTTCGCCACATCCGCGTTCCGCATCTGCCGGCAAGTGGGTGGTATGGGTGGCTTTGATGATGTTGTTGGCAGGGGTGGCTATTCTGGTATTTTCTTTTTTCTCGCATGATGCCGCCAATCCGGCCTGCCGTTGCATACTTTGCGAGTTCAATCACGTGCCGCAGGACGGTGAGTTGGTGTACAACCGTTATTTGCCGGTCATCAGTATGGTGTGGGTGGCATTTATGATATTATTGGTGTATATGATGCGCCGTTATATGAACAAGCGGTGATGAATGCGTGTTCTTAGTAGAAACAGAAAGGAGATTATCAGAGATGAAAAAGATTGTTTTACTCCGCCACGGCGAGAGTGCATGGAATAAAGAGAACCGTTTTACGGGATGGACGGATGTAGACCTGACGGAAAAGGGCGTTGCCGAGGCGCTGAAGGCGGGTGAACTGCTGGCGGAGAAAGGCTTCCGCTTCCAAAAGGCGTATACGTCTTACTTGAAACGTGCCGTAAAGACATTGAATTGTGTGCTCGACCGCCTTAATCAGGATTGGATTCCGGTAGAGAAGTCATGGCGGCTGAACGAAAAGCATTACGGTCAGCTGCAAGGGCTGAACAAAGCCGAGACCGCCGCCAAGTATGGAGACGAGCAGGTATTGGTGTGGCGTCGCAGTTATGACATCGCCCCTCACGCGCTGGCGGAAGACGACCCGCGCAACCCGCGTTTTGAAGAACGTTACCGGGAAGTGCCCGACGGGGAGCTGCCGCGTACCGAATCGCTGAAAGATACGATTGACCGTATCATGCCGTATTGGAAATGCGTCATTTTCCCAAGCCTGAAGACGGCCGATGAACTGTTGGTCGTGGCTCATGGCAATAGCCTGCGTGGCATTATCAAGCATCTGAAGCATCTGTCGGATGAAGAGATTGTGCATCTGAATCTGCCTACGGCCGTACCGTATGTGTTTGAGTTTGATGACGAACTGAACCTGACGAACGATTACTTCCTGGGCGACCCCGAAGAAATCAGGAAACTGATGGAAGCCGTGGCAAATCAAGGCAGGAAAAAATGATAAGGTAGGATGAAAAATCCGTCTTGCAGGATGAAAATATTCGTCTCACGAGACTGAAAAATTCATCCCGTGAGATGATTTATTTCATATCACGGGATGATTTTTTTTATCCCATAGGACGGATACGGGCGATGCAGGTTCGTTTATTTTCCTACTTCTTGGAAGAGGGTGATACTCAGGAATACCCCGATGATGATGCAAATCAGAATCAGAAACCAATTCATGAGGCGTGCGCCCGGTTTCGTTTCTTTATGCAGGTTTTGGGCTACATAGTTCTTGAAGAACAGATAGATGGCGGGTACGGTGGCGCTGGCAAGCAGCAGGTCTTCGGGTATCTTGTACACATACACTTTGGAAAAGGCTATGAGCGCCCAATGGCAGAGGAAAAGGATGACGAGCAGATTGACTTTGCGCGAGAATGCCAGCAGCAGTCCGATGGTAAAGGCGGCTACCGAGCAGGGCATCACCGTTGTCGTCATCATCGGGAACTCCATGCCGCGCGCCCACGAAAGGAGAGGGTAGAGGAAGGGCATCGCATAAAGTACTCCCACCAGTACACGGTATTTGGGATTGCGCTCGAACGGGGTGTAACCGGTAAATAAATCCCATAGCCAAATCAGGGCGATTACTCCCCAAAAGATGGCGAGTACATGGTGATAACTGCGTGTGTCACAGTACATCAGATAGTACACCGACGCTATCCAGCCGTTGAGGAATACCATATATATTTTCATGGAGCGTTTTACCCGGACGGTGGGTTTGCGGTATAGCAGTGCGGTCAGCAGGACGCCTGCTACGGTAATGATAATCTGCGCCCACCAGGTGTTTTCGTTATATTGCGCGATAGTGTTCCAAAATATTTCCATATCAATCAGCTTTTGTTTTTGGGAGTATGATGAAAGTCCGGTCTGTTGTTTTTCCCTTCTCTAAAAATGTGTGCAAAGGTATGGGTTTCCGATGAGATATGAAATTCTTTTCTATATTTTGCCTATCTTTGCACTCCTCTTTAAGGATAGGTAAAAAACAGGATAGTAGTTAGTAGAATTTTTGATGGATAATACAATGGTTGAGCAAGAAATTATTTTGCGCAGGAAGCTTGATTTATTGCTTCGCACAGGGAAAATATTAGTGGAGAGTGCTGCCGATACCAATCGCATTGTGCGTAATATGCAGCGGGTTGCGGCTTATTTGGGACTACCCGAGGAGAATCTTCACATTGACGTGACTTATACAATGCTGGTGGTGAACCTGAGTGACGAATCGCATTCTTATTCCAAATTTCAGAAGTGCGAGAAGCACGGCATCAACATGACGGCCATTTCCGAAATCAGCAAGCTTTCCTGGCGTGCCATCGAAGAGGATTATTCGCTCGACCGCTACGAGGAAGAATTGGAGAAGATAAAAGGAAAGAAGCGGAACTATACTCCCTATCTCGTCGCCATCGGAGCGGGGTTTGCCTGCGGCGGTTTCTGTAAGCTGTTCGGCGGCGACTGGATCGCTTTCTTATTCGCCTCTATCGCCGCTTTTGCCGGTTTTCGTGTTCGCGCGCGTTGCGTGGAGTTCGGCATCAATCTATATATGAGTATCGCCATCGCGGCATTGGTGTCCACCTGCCTTGCTTACATCACTACTTTTACAGGGCTGTCGGGAACTCCGTATCATCCGTTGCTGGCTTGCGCGCTGTTCATCGTGCCGGGAGTGCCTATTATAAACTTTGTGGACGACATGATTGACAATTACATACAGGTGGGAATCGTGCGTGCCGTCAATACGGTGCTGATGGTGTGTGCCATGGCTTTCGGCATTGTGATAGCCATGCGCCTGCTGGCTATGGAAGATGTGGTGATTGACAAGAAGTTCAGCGAACTGAGCATGGTTCCGCACGATCCTTATTATATATACGCCATTGCGGCGGCCATATCCGCGATGGGTTTCTCCATGATATTCAATATCCAGCGCCGTCTGTTGTGGGTGGTTGCCGTCGGGGGAATCCTTGCCGTATGTACGCGTAACTTTGTCAACTTCGAGTTGGGGCTCGGTCCTGTCATCGGCTCTTTTACGGGAGCTATGGTGGTGAGCCTGGTGGCGGTGAAAGCCGTCCACTGGTTTCATGTGCCCAATCACGTGCTGACCATTCCCTCTGTCATTCCGATGATTCCGGGGGTGCTGATGTATCGTGCGCTGGTTGCCCTCATCAATATGCACGGAGTGGTAGGTGAGGTGACGGTGGCTGTGTCCAACGGTATCAATGCTTCGCTGATTATTCTCTGCATCGCGTTAGGGGTGGCTGTGCCCAATATATTCGCCCGCCGCTATATCGCCAAAGACCGTCAGCGCTTCTTGAAAGAAGAGTTGCAGAAACGCAGGGAGAGGGGAAAATTCCTTGAGTGGTAAGAGTGGTATGTTTGATATAAAAGGGGCTGTCTCAATCGCTGAGGCAGCCCTTTTCCGTTTGTGTCTTTTCCCTTATGCGGCAGAAACAGGATGCTGCGAAAGAACGGGTGCGTTTACCGCAACCATTCGTTTAGCAGCTTCATCACTTCTTCTTTCTTCTTTTCGGGCAGTGTGGAGATGCGTGCCAGATGGCTGCCGCCCGGCTGAATGAATACGTGAATATTCTTTTTCCCTTTGAGCCAGGTAACTCCGGCAGCCGTCCAGGGATCGTTTTCACCGTAGATGAATATCATTTTCGGGTCGTTCTTTTGCAGGAATCCCTTAATCTTCCTACTGAGTGTCTTGTCAAAAGGCATATCTTTCAGTTCTTCGGGAAGCATCAGGCGATGCAGGTAGCCTTTGCCGGACTTGATGGAGAGATACTTTTTGAAAGGACGGGTGTCGTAGCCGTAATAGCCCAATTCGCGTGCGGCCTGTACGAAGAAAGAGGCGTTGGTACTGTCGGTTGTGAAATAGGACGGGTCGCTGATGGCCAGCAGGTGGGCTATGAGTTCTGCGTCGGTGGCTGTGGGTAGCGGGATGCTGCCGACGGGAGTACCCCATTGCCAGAGCGCGAATGAATATTCCAGTACCGAATAGTCGTATATCTCTTCGATAGGAGCACGGAACTTATACTCCTGTTCGGTGCAGTATTTCTCGAAAAGGGGGAGTAAGGCCGCTTTGCGTTTCAGGATTTCCAGCTGGAAGTCGGTAATTCTTTTACGGTCTTCATCCGTAGACACTTTTTTGAGGAACGGTTCGTGACGGCCGTCCTCTGTTCCGTAGCAGAGGGGAGCCACATAAGGAACGGATACATCCACATCGTCCGGATAGAATGTGCGGTAGAGCAGGGCGGTCTGTCCGCCTTTGCTGATACCGGTAGCAATCCACTTTCCGGGATATATGTTTTTGAATGCGGTTGTTACCGCGTGCAAATCATCGGCGGAACTTTCGGCTGTAAGGTATCGCCAGTCTTTGGGTTCGGGAGTGGATTCCAGGAAATAGCGGTATTCCACAAATACCATATTGGCATTGAGGAGCCTGGAAAGTTCCTCGCGATATTGGGGCTTGAGCGCGTAGGCGGCTCCATACCCTTCGGTTATAATGACCGTGGGACGATCGAAGCCCGCGTGCGCCACGATAACCCGCTGGCGGAAACTTCCTTTCTCGGGATGCCGGTGGTCGAGCGGCTGGGTGAAATAGGTTACATACTTCTCCGAAAACTCGGTAGATTCCAACGGTTGGGTTTCCGTTATGGCGGAAATCTCACTTAGTTTCTGCTGTAAGCCGGTCTGTGCGGATAAGGATACCGATGCCAGCAAGAATGTAAACAGCAGCAATGCTGTATGGCGTGTACGCAGGTCTTTCATAATGTGTTTATTTGTAATTGGGGACAAAGATAATCTGTTTTCCTCTTCAGGCTGCTGTCTGCCGGATAAAAAAGGGGAAAGAACTACCATCACGGCACTCCTTTCCCCTGCAAACTTAAAACAACCAACAAAAGAAATAGATAATTTCCGGTTTCAGAGTTTGTATGTCTGAAATAGCTCTTTATCTTATAAACAACAGTTCCCTGTATTTCGGTAATGTCCACATCTGGTTGTCAACGATGAGTTCCAACTTGTCGATGTGATAGCGGATTTCTTCCATCATCGGTACGATGTTGTCGTGATAAGCGATGGCTTTGTCGCGTTCACATTCAATCTTGTTGGCAACCTTGCGGGCTTCTATCATGGCATCTACATGTTCCTTGATGAAGGTGGTACGGTCGGCAATCTCTTCGATGAGTTCCAAATTCTTGGCAGACAGTTTTGCAGCTTTCTCTGCCGGGAAGAGGTCTTTCATTTTGTAGACATTGTCTATCAAATCCGTCTGATATTGAGTGGCTACGGGAATGATGTGATTCATCGCCAAGTCACCGAGCACGCGGGCTTCAATCTGAATTTTCTTGGTATAGGTCTCCCACTTCACTTCGTTGCGGGCTTCCAGTTCCTTTTGCGTCATTACGCCTACAGACTCGAACATACGGATGCTTTCGGGCTTCAGATAGTTGTCGAAGATGAGGGGTACACTGGTTTCGCAGTCCAGACCGCGTTTTTTGGCCTCGGCTTTCCATTCGTCGCTGTAGCCGTTACCGTCGAAGTGAATGGGCTTGCATATCCTGATGTATTTGCGGATAACGTCGAGGATAGCCGAAATCTTCGGTTCACCCTTCCCGATAAGTTTGTCTACATCCTTCTTGAATTCTACCAGTTGCTCGGCAAGAGCGGAGTTCAGGGCAATCATGGCGCTGGCGCAGTTGGCTTCCGAACCTACGGCGCGGAATTCGAAGCGGTTGCCTGTAAAGGCAAACGGGCTGGTACGGTTTCGGTCGGTGTTGTCTATCATTAGCTCGGGTATCTGTGGAATGTCCAGCTTCATGCCCTGTTTGCCGCTGAGGCTGATGAGGTTATCCTTAGTGCTTTCCTCAATATGTTCCAGAACCTGGCTCAACTGCTTGCCGAGGAAGCTGGATATGATTGCAGGAGGCGCTTCATTCGCTCCCAGTCGGTGGGCGTTTGTGGCGCTGGAGATGCTGGCTTTCAGTAATCCGTTATGTTTGTAGACTGCCATTAAGGTATTTACTACGAAGGTGATGAAGCGTAGGTTGTCTTCGGGCAGTTTGCCGGGGGCATGGAGCAGGATGCCCGTGTCCGTACCCAACGACCAGTTGTTGTGCTTGCCGCTGCCGTTGACACCTTTGAACGGCTTTTCGTGTAACAGTACTCGGAAGCCGTGATTACGTGCCACCTTGCGCATCAGAGCCATGATGAGCATATTGTGGTCTACTGCAAGGTTGCATTCCTCGAAGATAGGAGCCAACTCGAATTGGTTGGGAGCTACCTCGTTGTGGCGGGTCTTGACGGGGATTCCGAGTTTCAACGCTTCGATTTCCAACTCCTTCATAAAGGCTGCCACACGCGGAGGGATGGCGCCGAAGTAGTGGTCTTCGAGTTGTTGGTTCTTGGCACTATCGTGTCCGGTCAGTGTGCGGCCGGTCATCAACAGGTCGGGGCGGGCGGCGTAAAGGCCTTCGTCAATCAGGAAGTATTCCTGTTCCCAGCCCAAGTACGCCACTACTTTCTTTACGTCCGGGTTGAAGTAGCGGCATACGTCTACCGCCGCCTTGTCCACTGCACGCAGTGCTTTGAGTAACGGTGCTTTGTAGTCAAGAGATTCACCCGTGTAGGCAATGAAGATGGTAGGAATGCAGAGTGTATCATCTACTATGAACGCGGGAGAGGAGGGGTCCCATGCTGAATATCCGCGTGCCTCGAACGTGTTGCGGATACCGCCGTTGGGGAAGCTGGATGCGTCCGGTTCCTGCTGCACAAGCAACTTGCCTGTGAATTCTTCCATCATGCCGCCCTTGCCGTCGTGTTCCACAAAAGCGTCGTGTTTTTCGGCAGTGCCTTCGGTGAGCGGATGAAACCAGTGCGTGTAGTGGGTGGCTCCCATCTCAAGCGCCCATTTCTTCATTCCCGCCGCCACTTCATCGGCAATACTGCGGTCCAGCGGCGCACCGTTGTCAATTACATCAATCAGTTTGGCATATACCTTGCTCGGCAGATACCTGAACATCTTTTCCTTGTTGAATACATACTTGGCGAAGTATTCCGACGGGCGTTCCGCCGGGACTGCCACTGCAACGGGTTTCTTCTTGAACGCCGTCTCTACTACTCTGAATCTCAATTTTGACATAATACCTTAGAATTGTAATTGTTGGTTTATAAATATATGATAGAATAAAAAAACTTGTTTTAGTTGTAAGCGGACTCTCCGTGCTCGTAGATGTCAAGTCCTTCTTCCTCCACGCGAGCCGGAACACGCAAGCCGTGTATCTTGTCGAGTACTTTGAAGATGATGAAGCCCATACCTGCCGCCCAAAGTCCGACAATTACCGCACCGAATATCTGTGCTCCGAGGAAGCCCGCACCCGCACCGTAGAACAGACCTTCACTGGTAGAGAACAGTCCGGTAAGTACCGTTCCCGTGAAACCACATACGCCGTGTACGGAAGATGCGCCTACGGGGTCGTCAATTTTCAGTACTTTGTCAATGAATTCTACGGCATATATCATCAGTACGCCACAGATGGCGCCGATGATGACCGCACCCAGCGGAGCAACGGCGTCGCATCCTGCCGTAATGCCTACCAATCCCGCCAAAATACCGTTCAGCGTGAGTGACAGGGACGGTTTGCCGTATTTCAGCCAACTGACGGCCAGGGCAAAGAAACCACCAGCGCAAGCTGCCAAGTTAGTGTTGAGGAATACGAGCGAGACAGTTACCTGATCCTCGGTAGTGGCTGCCGCCAACTGAGAACCGGGGTTGAAACCGAACCATCCGAACCATAGGATGAACACGCCCAGTGCCGCAATGGTGAGGTTGTGTCCGGGGATGGCTTTTGACCGGCCGTCTTTGCCGTACTTGCCGATGCGCGGACCGAGGATAGCTGCACCTACCAATGCAATCCAACCGCCTACAGAGTGTACAATGGTAGAACCTGCGAAATCGTGGAAGGTAGTTCCGAATGTTTCCGTCATGAAGGAACCTGCTTCACCGTTCATCAGCCATCCTCCACCCCAAGTCCAGTGCCCGGAAACGGGATAAATCAGTACGCTGATGAAGATTGTGTAAACCAGATACATGGAAAACTTTGTACGCTCTGCCATAGCTCCCGAAACAATTGTGGCGGAAGTGGCGCAGAATACGGTTTGGAATACGAGGAAACCTTCGGTAGGCAATGAAGCGGGGTCGGGCAGGCCATTGCTATCGAACAACAGGCTCATGAGGTGAGGAGTTCCGAAGAAGTCGCCTAAACCGAACATGATGCCGAAACCTACCAGCCAGTAAAGAAGTGAGCCGAACATGAAGTCCACAAAGTTTTTCATCAGTATGTTGGCGGTGTTCTTGGTGCGGGTGAAACCGGCTTCCACCAATGCGAAGCCCGGTTGCATAAAGAATACCAACATGGCCGCAAGTAACATCCAGACGGTGTTGACACCGGAAACCAACTGGGCGACGGTATCGGTTGCCACACTATCCGTAGCTACGGCGGTTTGTGCATACATATCTGTTGTGAGGCAGCAAGCTATGAGTATAGCAAGGGCCGTACGCAGTTTTGTGAAACTGCGTTTCATATATTTGTCCATAATCTTTTGGGTTTTTAGTTGTACTTGTATTTTGTTTTTCACTGAGCACGCCGCTCAATGAAAATCCTGTGGGTTGAGTGCTGCCGGTTATCTTTCCTGTTCGGCATTATAGAGGGCAATGTCACCCCGTTCTCCGGTGCGGATGCGGATAGCGTCTTCAATGGGGATGACGAAGATACGGCCGTCGCCGATTTCGCCGGTTTGTGCGGCTTTGATGATAGCTTGTACTGTCTTTTCTGCGTTTTTATCGCGTACAACGATAGAGATGAGGATACGTTCGATGGAACTGGTGTCGTACAGTACACCACGGTAAATACGGGCTTGTCTGGATTTTCCGATACCTCTTACATCGTAATAAGAGAACCATTCGATATCTGCTTCGAGGAGTGAGTCTTTCACTTCCTCGAATTTGGTTTTGCGGATGATAGCTTCAATCTTTTTCATACCTTAAGTGTTTTATTGTTCTTAAAAACTTAATCCTACTACGAAGTATGCTCTTTCCGAACAGGGATTCCAAGTAGCTTTGGCAAAGAGTGGCAGGGAGAATGAATTGGTTATCCTGATATCCTTTGTAGCTCCGAGGCTGACGTCGCATACGGCAAATCCGCTTGCTCCGTAGAAGTCCGTTTCCCATGGAGTGGCGCCTACTTCGGCTGTCCAGTCAAGTCCGCCCAATTTGAACGGAGCGGCTATGGAGATATAGGATGAATAGGCTCTGTCACCATTCTCCTTGACACCGTCGTCTCCGGCAAAGTTGGTGTACCAGTTTACTGCTACCGGTCCGAAGTCGTAACCCACTTGGGCTTCGTACAGGTGGGTTGTATTGTGGGCACCGTAGTGGAAGTAACCTGCTCCGGTATTATACCAATAATCAGTGATTGATACGCTAAAACCACCGGTGGAGTAGCCCAGTGTGAGGTCGAACTCTTTAGCATCGTAACCGTCGGCATCTGTCTTTTCAATACCTACCGATCCCCATGCTTCCAAAGACAAACCTTTATAGGCGATGGATGCGTTGGGTTGAAGGCTTACACCGCCCAAGTCTTGTCCGCGCCAGATGTAGCCGCTTACGATGTCTGCGCCTACGGATGCTTTTACTTTGTCCTGTGCCTTTGCCGTGAAAGGCATTGCAGCTGATAGTAACGTTATTGCTATTACTCCTAATTTTGTGTTTCTTGTTTTCATACCTTCTTACCTTTTTAGTTAGAAAAATTGCGGATGATCAGTCCGGTTCTGTTAGTATAGTATTGCGCTTGAACTATTAAATAGTAGGATGTTTATATTCTTCACTTTTATTTCAGCCAGTTGCGGATGCGTTTCATGGCTTCCACACAGTCTTCGTGTTTGCCGAAAGCGGTCAGGCGGATATATCCCTCACCGCTTGGCCCGAAGCCTACACCCGGAGTACCCACTACATTGGCTTCGTACAACATTTGTTCGAAGAACCGCCAAGAGCTTATGCCGTTCGGGGTTTTCAGCCAGATGTATGGGGCGTTCACACCGCCGTACACTTCCAGCCCGGATGTTTCCAGTCCTTCTTTCATGGTGCGGGCGTTGTTCATATAGTAGTCAATCGTTTCTTTTACCTGCCGTCTGCCTTCTGCGGTGTAGATGGCTTCGGCGGCACGCTGGGTAATGTAGCTTGTACCATTAAACTTGGTGCATTGGCGGCGGTTCCACAGTTTGTTGAGGGAGATACGTTCACCTTCCAGCGTAGCGGCGGTCAGTTCTTTCGGTACTACGGTGTAGCCGCAGCGCACGCCTGTAAATCCGGCGGTCTTTGAGAAACTGCGGAACTCGATGGCGCATTTTTTCGCCCCTTTTATTTCGTATATGGAGTGGGGCACATCGTCCTCTTGGATGAAAGCCTCGTAGGCGGCATCAAATAGGATAAGCGTGTCGTTGTCAAGGGCATAGTCCACCCACTTTTTCAGTTCGGGTTTGGTAAGGGTAGTACCCGTAGGATTATTGGGGTAACAGAGGTAGACGATGTCGATGCGTTTGTCCGGTATTTCGGGGATAAAGTTGTTTTCGGCCGTACAGGGCATATAGGTTACATTGCTCCATTTGCCGTCTTTTTCCAATATGCCGGCGCGTCCGCACATTACGTTGCTGTCAATGTAGACGGGGTAGATAGGGTCGGTTACTCCCACACTGTTGTCATGGCGGAGTATGTCGCCTATGTTTCCCGTATCGCTCTTGGCTCCGTCGTTGATGAAGATTTCCTGTGGGCTGAAATGAACGCCGCGTGTCGCGTAATCGTGTTTGATAACGGCATCAATCAGAAAGTCATAACCCTGTTCAGGACCGTATCCGCGGAATGTCTTGGCATCAGCCATCTCATCCACTGCCTTGTGCATCGCTTCGATGCAAACTTGCGGCAGCGGACGGGTAACGTCTCCGATACCCAGACGGATGACTTCTTTTTTAGGGTGCGTTATCCTGAAAGTATTGATCTTCTTAGCTATGTCCGAAAATAAGTAACTTCCGGGCAGTTTCAAAAAATGTTCATTAACTAATGCCATATCTCTGTTGGTTTAATTATTTAATAATGATGAATTAATAATGAAGAATTGCCATGTGGCACAAAAGCGTATATTCATTCATAATTCTTCATCCGTCTCCATCTCTCCCTCGAACACCTTGGTTGCTTCTCCCGTCATAAAGACGTGCTTGGTGGCTATATCCCATTCAATGGTGAGTGTTCCTCCATCCATGACGATGATTGATTTTCTTCCGGCACGTCCTGTGAGGAAAGCGGCTACGGCTGTGGCACAGGCTCCTGTTCCACAGGCTTGGGTGACGCCCGAACCCCGTTCCCATACGCGCATCCTTATCTTTCCCTCTTCCAATACTTGGGCAAACTCCACATTGATGCGGTCGGGGAAGAGAGGGTGATTCTCCAGTTTGGGGCCGATAGAGGAGAGGTCTGCCTTCGTAATGTCGTTCACGAAGATTACCAGATGCGGGTTTCCCATGGATACGGTAGTACCCGTATAGCGTATGCCGTCTATTTCGATGGGATGTTCTGTCATCGGCTTGCTCCCCTTGCCGTCATAGTTCACGGGTTCGTCAGACGGAATACCCATGTCAACGGTTACAGTGTCTACTTTATCGCCTGTCGCGTGTAGTTTTAGAATCTTGATGCCGGACAGGGTATCGAGTGTGATTTCTGTTTTGGAAGTCAGCTTGTAGTCATAAAGGTATTTGCCGATGCATCGGCTGGCATTGCCGCACATCTTGGCTTCCGAACCGTCCGCATTGAAAATGCGCATGCTGAAATCGGCTTTGTCGGAGCGCCCTATAAGTACCAGACCGTCACTGCCGATTCCCGTATGCGGTGCGCTCCATTTCTTCGAGAGTTTCTCCGGGTTCTCGATAGGATAGCGGGTAGTGTCTACATATATGTAGTCGTTTCCTGCGCCATGCATCTTGGTAAACTTTATGCTTCTTGTCATTTTGTACTTACTTGGTCAGTTGACTATATCCTTTTGTCTTATTTCAATGCAAATATACGACGTTTTGGATGATTTTTATCTATATTGATATCTGTTTTCTATTTATTTCTATTTCGGCTTTCATTCAGTGCAAATATATACGATTTCCCTTTCAATTTAAAAGTATATGATGCTATATTCGTAAAGATTGTAATATAATGCTCTCGCATTCTTGCGGGGAAATAATAAAAATGATTGTTTTATTCGCTTATTACTACCTTTTTGAAATATAAAAGCTGCTTCATTGTTTTCAGAATGAAGCAGCTTGTCTATAATAACTTTCTAAATGTATTATAAGCTGATGCTTTTACTGTAATATTTCTTGCAGTTCTACGGGGACGTTGGTAGTGATGAAATCCACACCGTGGTCAATCAACCACTTCATGTCTTTGGCATCGTTTACGGTCCAAGCATTTACTTTCATGCCCAAGTCGTGGGACTCTTTAATCCATTCGGGATGTCTTTTGAATACGCTGAAGTGATAGTCGGGTCCGGCGCATCCCCATTCTTTCAGTTCTTTGGGAGAGAGGTCGCCTTCCAGATAATATACCGGAGTTCCTTTGGGGGTAAGACGGATAAATTCTTTGGTGGCGTGTCGCGAGAAAGCGATGTATTCCGTGCGGTTCTCCAATCCCATGTCTTTCACCATCTTCACGATACTTTCTACGGCACGTGTTTCCCGTTCGGGTGTCTTGTGGGATTTCAGTTCCAGAATAAGGCGCGTTTTCAGTTGTCCGGCCTTTTCCAAGTATTGCCGCAGGGTGGGGAGTTGCTCTCCGTTGTCCAGTATGACGGCGGTACACTGTTGTGCGGTGGATTTCTGCATATTCACTCCCTTGAAAGTGCTGTCGTGGTTTACTACAAGTTGGTTGTCGGCGGTGAGCCATACATCGAACTCGGAACCGTAACAATTTATGGAGTCGGCTTTCACCAGTGCGGCAATGGAATTCTGTGCCGAACCGTCTGTTTTCCAGAAGCCGCGGTGAGCAATGACTTGGGTGGACTGTGCCTGTGTATAGCCACAAGCGGCAAGTAACAGGGCGGAAGTGATAATAAGGCTTTTCAGTTTCATGGGCTTTAGAATTAATTATTTTCATCGTTCTTTCGCAAAGGTAGCATAAGCTTACGAATATGAAACAGAAAGTATATTAAAAATCCGTTGCATTTGCCGTGTGGTTACTTTTTTTAAGGTTCAGTCCTTGTAGGCTTCTTCGTGCACACCGGCAACGGCGCGTCCGCTAGGGTCGTTTTTCCCTTGGAATGAGACGTCCCATGCCAATGCTTCGGCGGTGGAACAGGCTACACTCGGTACGCTGGGTACACTGCGGGCGGCACTCTCGCTGGGGAAGTGCTCCTCGAAAATAGTGCGGTAGTAGTATTCCTCTTTGTTCATCGGTGTGTTTACGGGGAAGCGTTCGGAGGCTTTCAGCATCTGTTCATCACTGACGGCAGCGGCAGTGACAGCTTTCAGCGTATCAATCCAGCTGTAACCCACACCATCGGAAAATTGTTCTTTCTGACGCCATGCGACGCTTTCGGGCAGCATAGCCGCAAAGGCTTCGCGAACCACTTTCTTTTCAATTTCTTTTCCGGGACACATCTTCGTGGCAGGATTCAGTCGCATGGCTACATCCAGAAATTCTTTGTCGAGAAACGGGACACGTCCTTCCACGCCCCAAGCGGCAAGACTCTTGTTGGCGCGCAGGCAATCGTAAAGGTACAGTTTGGAGAGTTTACGTACTGTTTCTTCATGGAAGGCTTGTGGTGTGGGCGCTTTGTGGAAGTAGAGGTAGCCGCCGAATACTTCGTCCGCACCTTCACCACTAAGTACCATCTTGATGCCCATGCTCTTGATGACACGCGCCAGCAAGTACATGGGCGTGGATGCGCGGACAGTGGTTACGTCGTAGGTTTCGATGAAGTAGATGACATCGCGAATGGCGTCCAGCCCTTCTTGAATGGTGTAGTTTATTTCATGGTGGATAGTGCCGATGTATTGCGCCACTTCACGTGCTTTGATGAGGTCGGGAGCGCCTTTCAAGCCTACTGCAAAAGAGTGGAGTTGAGGCCACCACGCATCTGCTTTGTTGTCCGTCTCAATACGTTTTCCGGCGTATTTCTTGGCGATGGCCGAGATTACGGAAGAGTCCAGCCCGCCGGACAACAACACGCCGTAAGGTACGTCCGACATCAGTTGGCGCTGTACGGCGGCTTCGAGGGCATCATGTACGGCAGAGACCTGAGTTTGGTAGGTTGTGGCATTGACGTCAGGGTAACCAGTATGATAGTTGTCTTTTACGTCAGGGTATTGCATCCAGTCGCGAGTGTACCAGCGGTGCATTTTACCCTCACGTCCCCGGTAATAGTGTCCGGGCAGGAAAGGCTCGTACTCGTCGCAGAAGCCTTCGAGAGCTTTCAGTTCGCTGCCGAAGTAGATGCGGCCTTCCTTGTCGCGGCCTATATATAAAGGTATCACTCCGATGGGGTCGCGGGCTATGAGGTAATCGTCCGTCTCTTCATCGTAGAGGGCAAAGGCGAAGATACCGTTCAGTTCTTCGAGGAAATTGATGCCCTTGTCTTTGTAGAGGGCGAGGATGACTTCGCAGTCCGAACCCGTCTGAAAGGTGTACTTTCCGGCGTAATGTGCACGGATATCGCGGTGGTTGTATATCTCACCGTTGACGGCAAGGATTTGCTTGCGGTCGGGCGAGTACAGAGGTTGCCCACCCGATTGAGGGTCGACGATAGAAAGCCGCTCGTGTGCAAGGATTGCGGAGCCGCCTACATAAATACCGCTCCAGTCCGGTCCGCGATGGCGGATTTTCTGTGCCATTTTTAAAGCTTTACTCCTGAGTTCCGGAGTCTGGGATTTTATGTTGAAAATACCTGCTATTCCACACATGGTTGTAGTTGTTTTAGAAGTTGATATCGGGATGATGTTAGTTGTATCGGGTGAGACTGGCAGTTTCGTCCGTTGGAACGGATTGTTTCAAGCGTTGAAACGAGTCGTTTCACACCGGGGGACAGAAAGTTTCATGCGTTGAAACTCTTGGTATCCCTCTTTGAAACTTTTTTCGTTGCCGCAAAACTACCGGTTGAAGTATTGGTCAATCCGCTGGGCTACTTTGCGACCGTCAGCCAGTGCACGTACTACGAGACTTGCACCATTGGCGGCATCTCCCGCCACGAATACATTCTCTGCAAATGTCGGCTGTTCCGGTTTGAGGAAGCCCATAGCCAACAGCACCATATCGGCTTCAATGACTTCTTTCTTACCCGTAGGTTTCATGGTGGGGCGGCCACCGTCTTTTGCCGGAAGCCATTCCACTTCTTCCACTTCCACGCCGCAAACCTTTCCGTTCTTGCCGATGAATCTGTTGGATGTCAGTGACCAGCGGCGTGTGCATCCTTCTTCGTGACTGGAAGTGGTTTTCAGGACAACGGGCCATTGCGGCCAGGGCGTAGCGTCATTGTGGCCTACGGGTGGTTGTGGCATGATTTCTATTTGTGTCACGTTCGTAGCTCCTTGGCGGATGCTCGTGCCGATGCAGTCCGAGCCTGTGTCGCCACCGCCAATGACAAGCACCCGTTTGCCACGGGCATTGACAAGCTGCTCTTTCGGGAATGTCTCTCCGTCGAGGATACGGTTCTGTTGAGCCAGCATATCGAGGGCAAAGTAGATACCTTTCAGTTCACGGCCGGGGATGGTAAGGTCGCGGGCAGTGGGAGTACCTGTGCAGACGGCGTAAGCATCGAAACCTGCGGGTAGCTTCTGCATATCGATGCAGACACCCATTTCAAACCGGATACCTTCGGCTTTCAGTACATCCATGCGACGGTCTATCACTTCTTTGGGTAGTTTGAAGTTGGGAATACCGTAGCGAAGCAGTCCGCCCGGCATCGGTTTGGAATCGAATATCGTGACTTCGTAGCCACAGGCATTCAGCCGTGCGGCAACGCTCAGCCCGGCAGGCCCTGCACCGATGACAGCTATTTTCCAGCCATTGCGTTCGGGGCGGACAGGCACGATATATCCTTCACGAAAAGCGGCTTCGGCAATGGCTGCCTCATTCTCGCGGATGGTTACGGGAGCATCGCAGGAGAGTTTCAGCACACATGACTTCTCACAAAGTGCGGGGCAGATACGTCCCGTAAATTCGGGGAAATCATTCGTCTCGTTCAGTACTTGATAGGCTTCGCGCCATTTTCCTTTGCAGAGTGCGTCTTGAAACTCCGGTTGCTTGTTGCCCAACGGACATGCCCAATGGCAAAAAGGTACACCGCACTCCATACAGCGTGAGGCTTGGAGCTTGCGGTCGTGACTGTTCAGCGTCTGTTCCACCTGGCTGAAATCTGTGATACGTTCGTGTATCGGACGGTAGCCCGCTTCTTGGCGGGGGATATTTAAGAATGCTTTTGAATCGCCCATGATTGATAAATTGAGAATTAAAAATTGAAAATTAAGAAATAATACTCAGAGAATCGAAAATTAAAAAGAACGTGGAATTTGTAAGTACGCACTATTCTGTATTTTTTAATTCTCAATTCTCAATTTTTAATTTAATAGTCTCTTTGCATATCCGCAATCTTCTGTTGCAGCTTCTTCATCTGTTCTTCTTGCAGCACTTTCTTGTACTCGATAGGGACTACTTGAATAAACTCGTCTACGTAGTGCGTCCAGTCATCGAGTAGGATGCGCGCCAGTTTGGAACCGGTGTAGAGATAATGCTGGCGGATGAGTTCGTGCAACTCCTTGCGGTATGAGGTTTCTTCAATGAGGCTTAGTTCCACCATTTCCATGTTACAGAAATAGTCGAAGTTTCCGTCTTTGTTCCAGACGTAGGCCACACCACCGGACATACCTGCGGCAAAGTTACGTCCCGTCTGTCCGAGCACCACTACACGTCCGCCGGTCATGTATTCGCAGCAATGGTCACCCACACCCTCTACAACGGCTATTGCACCGGAGTTGCGGACGGCAAAGCGTTCGCCTACGCGACCGTTGATATATACTTCGCCGCTGGTTGCACCATACAGAAGGGTGTTTCCGGCAATTGTGTTCTTCTCGGCCTCGAAGTTGCTGCGTACAGGGGGTAGTACGGCGATACGTCCGCCACTCAGCCCTTTGCCCAGATAGTCATTGGCCTCACCTTCCAGCTTGAAGTTGATACCCGGTACGAGGAATGCTCCGAAACTCTGTCCGGCCGAGCCTTTGAACTTGACGTTCAGTGTATGTTCGGGCAGGCCTTTTGCGCCGTACTTGGCGGCGATAGCGCCGGAGAGCATCGCACCGCAGGCGCGGTCGGTGTTGGCGATGGTATATTCGAGAGAAACTTCTTTCTGTTCGTCTACGGCATTGGCGGCGGCATTCAGCATTTCCACGTCTTTTACGCGGTCGATGCCGTGTTGTTGGTTTATGATGTGGCGGATGGCGGCTCCGTTGTCCACACGCGCCAGTACTTTGTCGAAGTTGATGAGTTGATGTTTCTTGATGCCGTCATCCGGTCTGCGGATGATGAGGTCGGTACGCCCGATGATATCATCCAGTTTTTCCACTCCAATCTCTGCCAGATACTCGCGTACTTCGCGGGCAAGGAAGGTAAAGTAGTTCACAAGGTATTCGCTACGGCCGATGAAACGTTTGCGCAGTTCCGGGTTCTGGGTGGCTACACCTACGGGACATGTGTTTTGGTTACACTTGCGCATCATCACGCATCCCAATACGATGAGGGCAGCGGTGGCGAAACCGTATTCTTCCGCACCGAGCATGGCCATGAGTACTACGTCGCGTCCGGTTTTCAGTTGTCCGTCCACTTGCAGCAGCACTTGTCCGCGCAGCCCGTTCAGTACCAGTGTCTGTTGCGTCTCACTCAGTCCGAGTTCGGGCGAGATGCCGGCATATCGGATGGAACTTGCGGGTGATGCGCCTGTACCGCCTTCGGCGCCGGAGATGACGATGAGGTCGGCTTTGGCTTTCGCCACACCTGCGGCGATAGTTCCCACACCGCTTTCGGCTACCAGCTTCACGCTGATTTTGGCTTTCGGATTGACGTTCTTCAAGTCGAAGATAAGCTGTGCCAGATCTTCGATGGAATAGATGTCGTGATGGGGCGGGGGAGAAATCAATGAAATACCTGGAATGGAGTGGCGCGTGCGGGCAATCACTTGGTCTACTTTGAATCCCGGCAACTGGCCGCCTTCACCCGGCTTGGCGCCTTGTGCCACTTTTATCTGTATTTCGTCGGCATTCACCAGATATTCCGTAGTGACCCCGAAACGTCCGGATGCTACCTGTTTGATGGCACTGCGCATTTCCGTTCCGAAGCGTGCGGCATCTTCACCGCCTTCACCCGTATTGCTTCGCCCGTGCAGTTTGTTCATGGCAACCGCCATTGCCTCATGCGCTTCCTGACTGATGGCTCCGAAAGACATGGCGCCCGTAACGAAACGTTTCAGAATGCTTTCCACCGGTTCCACCCTGTCTATGGAAATGGGGTTGTGACGGAAGTCGAGAAAGTCGCGCAGGAAGATAGGCTTTTCTTTCTCATCGACCAAGCGGGTAAACTCTTTGAATTTCTTGTAACTGCCCAGACGGGTGGCTATTTGCAGGGTACTGATAGTCTCCGGGTTCCAAGCGTGCTTTTCTCCGTCCTTACGGTATGCGTACAGTCCTTTGTTCGGCAATAGGGGAGCTTCACCACCATCATTCTTCATGCGCGTTTCTTCCTTTTTCATCGCTTCTCCTTCGTCGTGAAAAGTGATGGCGTCACGTGCCACCTCATCCAAACGGATGCCGCCGATAGCCGATTTTAATCCGCCGAAGTAAGCGTTGCTCAATTCTTCGCTCAGCCCGACAGCCTCGAATATCTTTGCGCCCCGGTAGGAGCGGATGGTGCTGATACCCATTTTGCTCATAATCTTGAACAGGCCTTTGCAAATGGCTTTGATGTAATTCTTCTCTGCGGTGGCATAGTCCAACTGTACCTCTTTCTTGGCAACGAGTTCGTTCAGTACGGCAAATGCCATATAGGGGTTCAGTGCGCTTGCACCGAACCCAAGGAGCAGTGCGGCGTGCATCACTTCGCGTATCTCGCCGCTTTCCACTACCAATGCGGTCTGTACGCGCTTTCCTACCGAAATGAGGTGGTGGTGCACTGCCGATACGGCAAGCAATGAGGGGATGGCGGCATGGACGGTATCTACGTTGCGGTCGGTCAGTACAATGTAGTTCACGCCTTCGGTGACGGACTCTTCGGCTTCCTTGCACAGGCGGTCAAGCGCTTCCTGCAGTCCTGCACGTCCTTTGGAGACTTCAAACAGTATCGGCAGCTTTACAGTCTTGAAGCCTTTATAGCGGATGTTGCAGAGAATATCCAATTGCGCATTCGTCAGGATGGGGTGGTTCAGCCGTACCATTTTGCAATGGCTTTCGTTGGGTGTCAGTATGTTCATGCCCACTGCGCCGATGTACTCGGTGAGAGACATTACCAACTCTTCGCGGATAGGGTCGATAGGCGGATTGGTGACTTGCGCAAACTGTTGGCGGAAGTAATTGTATAGTAGCTGCGGCTTGTCGGAAAGTACGGCAAGCGGGGTGTCGTTACCCATTGCGCTGACAGGCTCGGCGCCGTTGGATGCCATGGGTAGGATGATTTTCTCGACATCTTCTTTGGAGAAGCCGAACGTACGTAGCATACTGTTATAGTTGTCCACGTTGTGGGGCACTTTGCGCCCGCTTTTCAGTTCGTTCAGTTCGATGCGGTTGCTGGCGAGCCAAGTGCGGTAGGGCTTGGCTTCGGCAAGTTGCTTTTTCAGTTCGCCGTCGTAGTAAATCTCGCCTTTTTTGGTATCTATCAAAAGTATCTTGCCGGGTTGCAGACGACCTTTCTCTTTGATGTCGCTCGGTTCGAAATCCATTACGCCGACTTCACTTGCCACTACCATGATGTCGTTGTGCGTAATAAGGTAGCGTGCGGGACGCAGACCGTTGCGGTCCAACATACCACCCGCATAGCGTCCGTCGCTGAAGAGTAGTGCGGCAGGTCCGTCCCAAGGTTCCATGAGGATAGAGTGGTATTCGTAGAAGGCCTTGAGGTCTTCGCTGATGGGGTTCTTTTCGTTGAAGGATTCCGGTATGAGCATTGCCATGGCATGCGGTAGGCTGAGGCCGGACATGACAAGGAACTCCAGTACGTTGTCCAGCGAGGCGCTGTCGCTCATGTTCGGCTGGATGATGGGACGCAGTTCTTTGATGTCGCCAAGGGCGGGAGAGGACAGGACGCTTTCACGCGCTTCCATCCAGCCGCGGTTACCGCGTATGGTATTGATTTCACCGTTGTGCGCCAAGAGACGGAACGGCTGTGCCAGTCCCCATGTAGGGAAGGTGTTGGTGCTGAAACGGGAGTGCACCAGAGCCAGTCCGCTGGTGAAGTAGTTGTTTGTCAGGTCGGGGAAGTAGTTACGTAGCTGTAGGGAAGAGAGCATACCTTTATAGATGATGTTCTTCGTAGACAGCGACACGATATAGAAATCCTCTCGTGCGGCTATATCCGACCTGCGTACTTTGTTTTCTATTCTTTTCCTTATTATATAGAGACGGCGGTCGGCGGTTTCACTGTCCGTAAATCCGGTGATGAAGATTTGTTTGATGTCGGGTTTGTTGGCAAGTGCGGCCTCACCCAGTATTTCGGGGCAGGTAGGCACATTGCGCAGGTGCATCAGCGTCAATCCTTCTTTCTCTATTTCTTCAATGATGATACTCAGGATGGCTGCCCGGTCTTTTTCATCTTTCGGAAGAAAAAGTAGTCCTGTTCCGTATTTCCCTTTTTCGGGAACGGGGATGCCTTGCAGCAGGATGAATTCGTGCGGTATTTGCAACATGATGCCGGCGCCGTCTCCGGTCTTGTTGTCGGCACCTTCCGCTCCGCGATGACGCATATTCTCCAATACTTTCAATGCGGATTCAACCAATTCATGTGATTTGCTGCCGTGAATGTTCACTAACATTCCCACACCGCAAGCGTCGTGTTCATTGGTGACATCGTACAGGCCCAACTGCATGGGCTGTCGTTGTGCGGGTTGTTTCTTTGTTTTGTTGTTAAAAAGCTCTTTGTTTTCCATTTTTGGTTTACTCTAATTTATGTAATATCTATTTGTTGTATCAAAATGTTTGGCAAATATAAATATTTAGTTTCAAATTGATAACAATATTCCTCGATTTGTGCCTTGTTAAATACTTACACCGGGGGATGAAGTTATAATCTGATAAAAAATACCCTTTGTTTTCTTCTAATCTTAAATCAGATTTCGTCTGTTTGCTTTAAGATTATAAATTCGACCTTTTGCTTTTAAAATATTATTTTCCTTGTCTTTTTGATAATAAAATAACTTTTTTCTACTCTTTTGATAAATAAATAGTGAAAAGGTTAACTTTATGTTCTAAAGAATATATATCTTTGCAGCGCAAATCAAATACTGATATATTATGTGTGGAATAGTAGGCTATATAGGTCAAAGAAAAGCCTACCCCATTCTTATCAAAGGTTTGAAGCGGTTGGAGTACCGCGGATACGATAGTGCAGGGGTAGCATTAATCAGTGATGACCGACAACTGAACGTGTATAAGACGAAAGGAAAGGTTTCGGATTTAGAAACTTTCGTTACTCAAAAAGATATTTCCGGTAGTATAGGTATTGCACATACCCGCTGGGCTACACATGGAGAACCTTGTTCCGTTAACGCTCATCCTCATTATTCCTCTTCCGAAAGATTCGCTCTTATTCACAACGGTATCATTGAAAATTACGCCGCCCTTAAAGACAAACTCCAAGCCAAAGGCTATACTTTTAAAAGTAGTACCGACACCGAGGTACTGATACAACTCATAGAATACATTCAGGTTATAAACCGCATCGATTTACTGACTGCCGTGCAACTGGCTTTGCAGGAGGTTATCGGTGCATATGCCATTGCCGTGCTCGACAGGGAGAATCCTGATGAGATTATTGCTGCGCGCAAAAGCAGTCCGTTGGTGGTGGGTATCGGGCAGGATGAATTCTTCTTGGCATCCGATGCCACTCCGATTGTGGAATATACGGACAAGGTGGTCTATCTGGAAGATGAGGAGATAGCCGTTATTCGTTGTGGGGAGAAACTGAAAGTGGTGAATCTCAAGAATGTGGAGTGCCCGCACGAGGTAAAGACGGTGGCGCTCAATCTCGGTCAGTTGGAGAAGGGCGGTTATCCGCATTTCATGTTGAAGGAGATTTTTGAGCAACCCGATTGTATTCACGACTGTATGCGCGGACGCATTAATCTGGAGGGTACTAACGTGGTGCTTTCCGCCATTATAGATTATAAGGAACGTCTGCTTGCTGCCAAACGTTTTGTAATTGTGGCTTGCGGCACGTCGTGGCACGCTGCGCTTATAGGCAAACATCTGATAGAGAGTTTCTGCCGCATTCCGGTGGAAGTGGAGTATGCTTCGGAATTTCGTTACCGGGACCCGGTGATTGACAGTAGTGATGTGGTGATTGCCATTTCGCAAAGCGGGGAGACAGCCGATACGCTGGCTGCCATAGAACTTGCCAAAAGCCGTGGTGCATTTATATATGGCATCTGTAATGCTATCGGTTCGAGTATTCCGCGCGCTACGAATACGGGGTCTTACATTCATGTAGGGCCGGAAATAGGTGTGGCGTCCACCAAAGCCTTTACAGGTCAGGTAACTGTGCTCACCATGTTGGCATTGACTCTTGCACGGGAGAAGCGTACGATTGATGAAACGCAATACCTCGCCATAGTGAGGGAACTCGGACAGATTCCCGGAAAGATGAAAGAGGTGCTGAAGCTGAACGACCGTATAGCGGAGCTTTCCAAAATCTTCACTTACGTACACAATTTTATCTATCTGGGACGCGGTTACAGTTATCCCGTAGCGTTGGAAGGCGCTTTGAAGCTGAAAGAAATCTCGTACATCCATGCGGAAGGCTATCCGGCCGCCGAAATGAAGCATGGGCCTATTGCCTTGATAGATGCGGAAATGCCGGTGGTGGTCATTGCCACACAGAACGGATTGTACGAAAAAGTACTGAGCAATATACAGGAAATTAAAGCGCGCAAAGGTAGGGTGATAGCGATTGTTACCAAGGGAGATACGGTTATCGGTAAAATCGCTGACATTTGTATCGAACTTCCCGAAACAATGGAATGTCTTGGTCCGTTAATAACTACGGTTCCCTTGCAACTGCTCGCTTATCACATAGCCGTATGTAAAGGCATGGATGTAGACCGACCGCGTAATCTTGCCAAGTCGGTAACGGTGGAATGATCGGAAGCGGATGATGTGTATGGGTAAAACAGAGAATGCGTTTGCCCTTGACAGATGATATGTTTTCAGAATATAAATAACGCGTTTTTAAAAGAAGTAATTACTCATTAGTAAATATATAAATGGAACAACTGAAGCATGAATGTGGCGTTGCCATGATACGCCTGCTGAAACCGCTGGAGTATTACGAAGAAAAGTACGGTACATGGATGTACGGGCTGAACAAGCTTTACCTTCTCATGGAGAAACAGCACAACCGGGGGCAGGAAGGAGCCGGACTGGCTTGCGTGAAATTGGAAGCGAACCCCGGCGAGGAATATATGTTCCGCGAACGGGCGCTCGGTTCGGGAGCTATTACCGAGATATTCGATACGGTGCAGAGCAACTTTAAAGACCTGACGAAAGAACAATTGCACGACGCCGGTTATGCAAAGCGTGTGCTTCCTTTCGCGGGAGAAGTGTATATGGGACATCTGCGTTATTCCACCACGGGGAAGTCGGGCATCTCGTACGTGCATCCGTTTCTCAGGAGAAACAACTGGCGTGCCAAGAACCTTGCCCTGTGCGGCAACTTCAACATGACGAACGTGGATGAAATCTTTGCACGCATCACCGCTATCGGCCAGCATCCTCGCAAGTATGCCGATACGTATATCATGCTGGAACAGGTGGGGCACCGGCTCGACCGCGAAGTGGAACGCCTCTTCAACCTTGCCGAAGCCGAAGGGCTGACGGGTATGGGCGTCACGCATTATATCGAAGACCATATAGACCTTGCCAACGTGTTGCGCACCTCGAGTAAAGAGTGGGACGGAGGCTATGTGATGTGCGGGCTTACCGGGAGCGGTGAGACATTCGCCGTCCGGGACCCCTGGGGCATCCGCCCTGCATTCTGGTATCAGGATGATGAAATAGCCGTGCTCGCTAGCGAACGTCCTGTGATACAGACCGTGCTCAACGTTTCCGCTGACAGCATCAAGGAGCTGCAACCGGGACAAGCCGTCCTTATCAACAAAGCCGGTAAGCTCCGTACGGTGCAAATCAATAAGCCGCGTGAGGTGAAACCTTGTTCCTTCGAGCGTATCTATTTCAGTCGCGGCAGTGACGTGGACATCTATAAGGAACGTAAACTGTTGGGTGAGAAGTTGGTGCCTAACATCCTGAAAGCCATTGACAAGGATATAGACCATACCGTCTTTTCCTTCATACCGAATACGGCGGAAGTGGCCTTCTACGGAATGTTGCAGGGACTGGACGACTACCTCAACGAGGAGAAAGTCCGGCAGATTGCCGCTTTGGGACATAATCCCAGCCACGATGAGTTGGAGCGTATCCTGTCCCGTCGCATACGAAGCGAAAAGGTAGCCGTCAAAGACATCAAGCTGCGTACTTTCATCGCCGAGGGCAACAGCCGTAATGACCTTGCCGCTCATGTGTACGACATCACTTACGGCAGCCTTGTGCCCGGTGTGGACAATCTGGTTATCATAGACGACAGCATTGTGCGCGGCACTACCTTGAAACAAAGCATAATCGGCATCCTCGACCGCCTCAATCCGAAGAAGATTGTAATCGTAAGTTCCTCGCCGCAAGTGCGCTATCCCGACTATTACGGTATCGACATGGCGAAGATGAGCGAATTCATTGCTTTCAAAGCCGCTATCGAGCTGCTGAAAGAGCGTGAGATGCGCGATGTCATCGAATCCGCCTACCGCAAATCCAAGGAGCAAGCGGGGCTGCCCAAGGAGCAGATGGTGAACTACGTAAAGGAAATCTATGCTCCCTTTACCGATGAAGAGATTTCCGCCAAGATGGTGGAAATCCTGACCCCGAAAGGCACGAAGGCCAAAGTGCAGATTGTATATCAGCCTCTTGAAGGCCTGCATGAAGCTTGTCTGCGGCACCGGGGCGACTGGTACTTCAGCGGTGACTATCCCACGCCGGGCGGTGTGAAGTTGCTGAACGCGGCATTTATTAATTACATAGAACAAGTATATCAATTCTGAATATGAGAAATGTAACTTTAATCCTTGACGACGGGAGCCGCTTCTGCGGTAAGTCGTTTGGCTATGAAAAGCCGGTAGCGGGAGAGGTGGTTTTCAATACGGCCATGTCGGGTTATCCCGAAAGCCTGACCGACCCTTCGTACGCCGGCCAGTTGATGACGCTCACTTATCCGTTGGCGGGCAACTACGGTGTACCGCCTTTCACCATCGAGCCAAACGGGCTGCCTACATTCATGGAGAGTGAACACATCCATGCCGAAGCCGTTATCGTAAGTGACTATTCCGAAAATTACAGCCATTGGAATGCCGTGGAAAGCCTCGGCGACTGGCTGAAGCGTGAGCAAGTACCGGGCATTACAGGCATCGATACCCGCGAATTGACTAAAGTACTGCGCGAGCACGGCGTGATGATGGGGAGAATAGAGTTTAATGAAGAATCGGGGGGGAGGAATGAAGAATTAAGAATGAAAAATGAAGAATCAGGGCGGAAGGATGAAGAATTGCCGGCAGCGGTGTACGAGGGTGTGAACTACGTGGACCGCGTGAGCTGCAAGGAAATCATCCATTACCTGCCCGACGGCACTTCCACCCGTAGCGCAGCCCATTCTTCATTCCTCATTCCTCATTCTTCATTCAAAAAGGTTGTTCTTGTGGACTGCGGTGTCAAGACCAACATTATCCGTTGTCTGCTGAAACGGGATGTGGAGGTCATTCGCGTTCCTTGGAATTACGATTTCAACGGGCTGGAGTTCGATGGCCTGTTCATCTCCAATGGACCCGGCGATCCCGACACCTGTGATGCCGCCGTACAGAATATCCGCAAGGCGATGCAGAACGAAAAGCTGCCTATCTTCGGTATCTGTATGGGCAACCAATTGCTCTCCAAAGCCGGAGGAGCCAAGATATACAAGCTGAAATACGGACATCGCAGTCATAATCAGCCGGTGCGCATGGTGGGTACGGAACGCTGCTTCATCACCTCGCAGAATCATGGTTATGCGGTGGACAACAATACGTTGGGTGAAGACTGGGAACCGCTTTTCATCAATATGAATGACGGCTCCAACGAGGGTATTCGCCATAAGCGCAATCCCTGGTTCTCCGCGCAGTTTCATCCCGAAGCTGCCAGCGGACCGACGGATACGGAGTTCCTGTTCGATGAGTTCGTGAAGTTGCTATAAGGGTTTGACAGGTATCGAAATGTGGTTTGATATACGTCAAAACTTCGTTTGATGTACATCAAAAAAGATTCGGATGCCTGTGAAAACCGATTGTTGGTATAATTAAATTTAGACAAATGAAAGAAAACAATATAAAGAAAGTCCTGTTGCTTGGTTCCGGCGCACTGAAAATCGGTGAGGCGGGAGAGTTTGACTATTCCGGCTCGCAGGCGCTCAAGGCATTGAAAGAAGAAGGTATCCATACCGTACTTATCAACCCGAACATCGCTACGGTGCAGACCTCTGAAGGTGTGGCCGACCAGATTTACTTCCTGCCCGTTACCCCTTATTTCGTGGAGAAAGTTATCGAGAAAGAACGCCCCGACGGCGTTATGCTCGCTTTTGGCGGACAGACGGCGTTGAACTGCGGCGTGGAGCTTTACAAGAAGGGTGTTTTTGAGCAATACGGTGTAAAGGTGCTCGGTACTCCCGTGCAGGCTGTCATAGATACGGAAGACCGTGAGATATTCGTCCGGAAACTGGATGAAATTAATGTAAAGACCATTCAGAGCGAGGCTGTGGAGAATGCCGAAGATGCCCGTCGCGCCGCTGCGGAACTGGGTTATCCGGTGATAGTGCGTGCAGCCTATGCGCTGGGCGGACTGGGGTCGGGCTTCTGCGACAATGAGGAAGAATTGAATGTGCTGGTGGAAAAGGCTTTCTCCTTCTCCCCGCAAGTATTGGTGGAGAAGTCCTTGCGCGGCTGGAAAGAAGTAGAGTATGAGGTGGTACGCGACCGTTTCGACAACTGCATAACGGTCTGCAATATGGAGAACTTCGACCCGCTGGGCATCCACACAGGGGAATCTATCGTGATTGCTCCGTCGCAGACATTAAGCAATACGGATTATCACAAACTGCGTGAACTGGCTATCCGCATCATCCGCCATATCGGTATTGTGGGCGAGTGCAATGTACAGTATGCCTACGACCCGGAAAGCGAAGACTACCGTGTAATAGAGGTAAATGCCCGCTTGAGCCGTTCGTCTGCACTTGCCTCTAAGGCAACGGGTTATCCGCTCGCTTTCGTAGCCGCCAAACTCGGATTGGGCTACGGGCTTTTCGACCTGAAGAATTCCGTTACCAAGACTACCAGCGCATTCTTTGAGCCGGCGCTGGACTATGTGGTTTGTAAGATTCCCCGTTGGGATTTGGGCAAGTTTCATGGCGTAGATAAGGAACTGGGTTCAAGCATGAAGTCTGTCGGCGAGGTCATGGCTATCGGACGCACTTTTGAAGAAGCTATTCAGAAGGGGTTGCGCATGATAGGACAGGGGATGCATGGCTTTGTGGAGAACAAGGAGCTGGTTATCCCCGATATCGATAAAGCGCTCCGCGAGCCTACGGACAAGCGTATCTTTGTCATCTCCAAGGCTTTTCGTGCCGGATATACCGTAGAACAGGTACATGGACTGACAAAGATAGACCGCTGGTTCTTGGAGAAGCTGATGAATATAATGAACACCAGCAAGGAACTGCACGAGTATTCGGAAGCTGTCTGCCATTCAAAAACTGTCTGCCATTCAACAGCCGCCTGTCATTCGGAGCGCAGCGGCGACTCTCTGCCCCTTGCGCTTTCAAAGGAGCAGTTTCTTCACTCCGTCCGGAATGACAAAACAGCTCGGGAGCTGTTGCGCAAGGCCAAGATACAGGGCTTCTCCGATTTGCAGATAGCCCGCGCTCTCGGTTTGGAACGCTATATGGATAGCGAGGACGGCATACTTGCCATACGTGCGTTGCGCAAGAGCATGGGTATTCTGCCCGTAGTGAAACAAATAGATACCCTTGCCGCCGAATATCCCGCGCAGACCAACTATCTGTATTTGACGTATAGCGGCATTGCCAATGATGTGCATTACCTGGGCGACCGTAAGTCTATCGTTGTACTCGGTTCGGGCGCGTATCGCATCGGCTCCTCGGTAGAGTTCGACTGGTGCGGTGTACAGGCATTGAACACTATCCGCAAGGAGGGCTATCGCAGCGTGATGATTAATTACAATCCCGAAACCGTATCCACGGACTACGATATGTGCGACCGCCTCTATTTCGACGAACTCACCTTCGAGCGTGTCATGGACATCCTCGAGCTGGAAAATCCGCATGGGGTAATCGTTTCTACGGGCGGCCAGATACCAAACAACCTTGCCATGCGTCTTGATGCGCAGAATGTGCCCATCCTCGGCACAAGCGCCAAGAGCATTGACAACGCCGAAGACCGGGACAAGTTCTCCGCCATGCTGGACCGTATCGGTGTAGACCAGCCCGAATGGCGGGCGCTTACTTCACTGGAAGACATCAACGCTTTTGTCGACAAGGTGGGATTCCCGGTACTGGTTCGTCCCAGTTACGTGCTATCCGGTGCGGCAATGAACGTTTGCTCCAATCAGGAAGAGCTGGAACGCTTCTTGCAGTTGGCGGCAAACGTATCGAAGAAGCATCCGGTAGTCGTGAGCCAGTTCATAGAGCATGCCAAGGAAGTGGAAATGGATGCCGTAGCGCAGAATGGGGAAATCATCGCGTATGCTATCAGCGAGCATATAGAGTTTGCCGGCGTACATTCCGGCGATGCCACTATCCAGTTTCCGCCGCAGAAGCTTTATGTGGAGACGGTACGTCGCATCAAGCGTATCAGTCGGGAGATTGCCCGGGAACTGAATATCTCCGGTCCGTTCAATATTCAGTATCTCGCCAAGGACAACGACATCAAGGTGATTGAATGTAACCTGCGTGCCAGCCGTTCGTTCCCGTTCGTAAGCAAGGTACTTAAAATCAACTTTATCGAACTGGCTACGAAAGTGATGCTCGGCATTCCTGTACAGAAGCCGGACAAGAACCTCTTCGACCTCGATTACGTAGGAATCAAGGCTTCTCAGTTCTCCTTCAACCGCCTGCAAAAGGCAGACCCTGTACTGGGTGTGGATATGGCGTCTACGGGCGAAGTGGGGTGTATAGGCAGTGACACTTCCTGTGCCATTCTCAAGGCGATGCTCTCTGTCGGTTATCGTATTCCGCAAAAGAACATCCTGCTCTCTACCGGTACTCCGAAACAGAAGGTGGATATGCTTTCCGCAGCCCGTATGCTTCAGAAGAAAGGATATAAACTGTTTGCCACCGGTGGTTCAAGCAAGTTTCTTACGGAGAATGGTGTGGAGAATACCCGCGTCTATTGGCCGAGCGAACCCGATATGCAGCCGCAGGCACTCGAAATGCTGCACAAGAAAGAAATTGATATGGTGGTGAATATTCCAAAGAACCTCACCGCAGGCGAGTTGGACAACGGCTACAAGATACGCCGTGCCGCTATCGACCTCAATATTCCGCTGATTACGAACGCACGTCTGGCAAGCGCCTTTATCAATGCGTTCTGTACGATGACACCGGATGATTTGGCTATCAAGTCTTGGGAGGAGTATAAATAACAGTCTATTACTGTTTGTTTCTTTTCAGGTACGGATTTCACGGAAAGAGGATAAAGTAAATCCGTGTAATCCGTGCCTGAAAGAAATCATCCGGTGCATTTTGGCTTCTTGTTTTTATAATAATCGTTATTTCAGCAGCGTACCCGTCGCCTTTAAATAAGCGACATAGTTCAAGTACAGCCGGAAATGTGTATCTACTTTGGTTTCGTACGCTTGCTGCCACATGGCTTGCGCTTCCAGATGGTCGGACAGTGTTTCCAGTCCCACATCATATTGGCTGCGGCTCACTCTCATATTCTCTTCCGCCTGTTGCAGGGAACGTTCGGCGATGGAGCTTTCCAGCCGGGCTTCATCGAGGTTGTTGGCGGCTTGTGTAAGTTCCAGTAACATCTGTTCGTTCATATTCTCCTGTTCAAGGCGGGTTTGTTCCAGTTTGGCTTTGGCCGCACGTACTTTGCCGGTACGTTCGCCGAAATGGAAAAGAGGTACGCTTACGTTCAGGAGAACGGAGAAACTGCCCTTATCAAACAAATTCTGATTGTTCACTTCCAGGCCGTGAATATAGTCGTATGAACCTTTTACACCGATTTGGGGCAGTAACTCGCTGCGGTTTAACTTAACCTGTTGCTTGGCAATGGCTACTTGCTGATTCAGTATGGCATATTCGGGACGGGCGGAGATATCCGATATCTGCAGTTGGATGTCCTGTTCCACTTCGGGAAAACTGTCGGAAGTCCGTATGTCCGTGCCCAAAGGCTTGCCGATGTAATGGCAGAGATTCATGGTTGCCAGACGGAGCGCATTGCCGGCCTTGCGGATATTGAGTTCGCTCTCATTCAGTTTTACCTGCACTTTCAGCACATCGTTCCGGGGCTTCAGACCATGCTTATGGGCGCTCTCAACATTCTTCATCAATTCTATAAGCACGGCGTTGTACTTCTCGGCCACTTTCTTCATCTCTTTGGCTTTGATGACCTGCGCATAGGCTTGGTCTGTTTTCACGATAACCTCCGAGGCTGTCAGCGTTTCGTTCATCCGCGCCATTTCTTTACCCAATAAAGACAGTTTGTAGGCCGCACGAATTTTGCCGCCCATATACAGCGGCTGTTCTATTTGTACACCGCCCATATATACCATGCCTATCTTATAGTTCAGGTCTACTCCGGGGAAATAGGCGAAACCGTTGTTGGGCAGAAACTGTCCTGCGGCATCGGGCAGAAAAGTGGGCAGATTGCCGCCGGCTATGCCGAAGCTGCCGTCCGCCGTACTGTAAATACCCGTTCCGCTGAGGGTGAAGTTGGGGAAGAAATTACCTTTATAACTCTTTGCGGTGTAGCGCGCGCTTTCCGTTTGCTTGGCGGAGGCCGCCATCTCTTTATTGTATTTCAACGCCATTTCCCTGCATTGCTCCAAGGTAAGCGTCTCCTGTGCGGAGATACCGGCAGAGAACAGCAGAGAGGTGAGGATGATTATTTTCTTTTTCATCATTGTTCGTTTTTTATATGAAAGAATAATGCGTACAGGATGGGGATGAAGAGGAGCGTTATCAGCGTTCCGAATGTAAGGCCGCCCATAATGGAAGCCGCCAGCGAACCGAACATGGCATCGGGCAGCAGCGGTATCATACCTAAAATGGTAGTCAGCGCCGCCATTGTCACAGGACGGAGACGGCTTTGGGCGCTGTCCACCAATGCCGTAATCGGTTCTATCCCCTGATTCAGTTGAAGAGTGATTTCATCCATTAGCACGATGCCGTTCTTGATGAGCATACCTATCAGTCCCAGTGTGCCCACAATTGCTACGAAGTTGAACGTTTTACCCGTAAGCAACATCACCGCCACCACTCCCACAAGAATCATGGGGAGACAACAGAAGATGATAATCGGTTTGCGGTAGTCCTTGAACAGCATAATCAGGATGGCAATCATCAGTATGATAGCCAGCGGGAAGTTCTTGAACAAATATTTCATGGACTGGTCGCTTGCATTCTTTTCTCCTTGCCAATGCAGGGTGTAGCCGTCGGGCAATTCTATCTGCTCTATCTTTCGTGCAATGGTTTGCCGCGCTTTTTCCGTTTCTATGCCGGGAGCGGGCGAGCATTGCACACGCTGGCTGCGCTGTCCGTTGTAGCGTGGCACTACGGGATCTTCCCAACGGATGTCTATGCTCTTGCTGATTTGTTTCAGCGGAGTACTGCCCATGAGGCTTTCCACCAGCTCTTCTTTGCTCAGGGTACCGGCTTTCAGCTTGACCATGGTTTCTTCATTCAGCAGTCCGTTCAGAGAGGGAAGGGCGGAGAATACCTGTGTGTTGCCCAAGTCTTCTATCGGCCGCCCTTGCTCGTCCAGACATTTCAGATAGATATTGTCGCGGTGTATGCCTTCGTAGAAAGAGCCGATAGGTATGCCGCCGTTCACGGAAAGGAGAGACATGCTTACGTCGTTACGGCTGAGGCCTGATGCCCGGGCTGCCGCCTGATCGTATTCAATGGAAAGTACAGGTATCTGCGGTTCCCAGTCGGTGGTGATGAGACATACTTCCGGGGTATTCTCCATAATGCTCCGTACACTGTCCGCCAACTGATGCAGCACGGCGGGATCAGGGCCCATGAATTGAGCTTCGATGGGGTACTTCTTGAACATCAGGTTGTAGCGTTTCAGTTTCACGTAGGCATCGGGATAATGCCGTGTCAGGTAGCCCTGTATTTCATCCATATTGTCTACTAGGGCGTCCGGTGAGGTGAAGTCGATAATCAGCTCGCCGTAAGACAGCGACGGATTGGCGATGCTGCGCACCAGATTGTAACGCCCCGGTGTGCCGCCTATGGAAGCGGTGACGTGGGCAATCTCCTTGCGTGTTTTCAGATAGGCTTCTATTTCCCTTAAATCTCTTGCCACACGGGTGGAGTTATTGCCCTCGGGCAATTTGTATTCCATATATAACTGGTCGTACACCATATCCGGGAAGAACCCCTGACGCATATATCCGTAACCGAATATGGAAAGCCCTAACAGAGCCGCCATTGCCAGTACAAAGCTCCAACGGTGTGCCAGTCCGAAATATAGGGCGGTGCGCAACAAGGCATAGGTACGCCCTTTGTATTCACGTTTTCCGGTAACGCTGACTTCTACTGTGGGGTGCAGCCTGTGATTGGCCATTAGGGGTACGTGCACCAATGCCAGTACCCAGCTTAGCAGCAGGGAGACAGCCAGCACAATGAAAAGGTCGCGGGTGTACACTCCGGCGGTGTCCGGTGACATGAAGATGGGAAGAAAGGCGATGATGGCTATCAGGGTGGCTCCCAGCAGAGGCATCGCTGTCTGGCGGCCGATGGCGGTCATGGCTTCCATACGGCTCTTCCCGGCTTTCAGGTCTACCAATATGCCGTCCACGATGACGATGGCGTTATCCACCAGCATACCCATGGCCAGCACGAAGGCGGCCAGCGATACGCGCTGCATGGTTCCGCCCGCCGTTTGCAGGAACAGGAAGGAGCCGAATACGGTGACAACCAGACTGATTCCGATAATGACTCCGCTCTTGAATCCCATAGCCAGCATCAGAATGACTACAACGATAATGACAGATTCAATCAGGTTGATTACGAAAGTCCCCAAAGAAGCTCCTACACGCTCCGGCTGATAGAACACTTTGTGGCACTCTACACCGGCGGGCAGGCGGTTTTCTTTCAGCTGCGCCAGTTTCTTCTCTACGGCGGCGCCGACTTTTACAATATCCGATCCGCTGGCGGCCGCGACAAGAATGCCTTGCGCCCGTTCGCTGTCGAAGAACAGTTCGTTGCGGGTAGGTTCTTCATATCCTTTTTCGATACGGGCAATGTCGCGCATACGGAGTTGGTCGTCGTCATGTCCCTGAATCAGCATATTGCCTATGTCTTCTACCGTCTTGAATTTATCGCTGACAGTGACGCGGATGCGGTTGTCTCCGTTGTCGTAATAACCGCTGTATGTAGTCTTGTTCTGTCCGTTCAGGGTAGTGAGAACTTCGGCGGGTTTCACGCCGAGGTTTGCCATGCGGTCTTGCAACAGGGAGATGTTGATACATTCGGGACGTTTGCCGTACAGCTCCACCCGGTCTACGTCTTCCATGTCACTGATTTCCCGCTTGATGAGTTCGGCATAGTCGGACAGTTCACGGTCGGACAGTCCGTCGCCTGTCAGTGCATAGAACATTCCGTACACATTGCCGAAATCATCTTTGACGATAGGGGTACCCGCTCCGTCGGGAAGCAGGGCGCAAGCGTCGTGTACCTTGCGGCGCAACATGTCCCAGCATTGCTCCACCTCTTCATCCCGGGTGGTAGTGGTCAGTTCTACCTGTATCAGCGAAAGGTCGTTGTAAGAGTAGCTTTCCACATTGTCTATGTTTCCCATGCTGCGGATGCTCTTTTCCAGCACATCCGTCACTTCCAATTCCACTTGGTGGGCGGATGCTCCCGGATATGTGGTCACCACCATGGCAAGTTTCACTTTAATTTCCGGGTCTTCCAGTTTACTCATCTGGTAGCAGGAGAGAATTCCGCCGATAAGCAGCACCGTCACCAGAAAATAGATAAGGTTACGGTTCTTAAATGCCCATTTACTTATATCCATATAACTAATATTTTAGATGTAAATCAATGTTACAACAGTCCACCGATATTTGTCTTACTGGCAGCGGGCAGAGGTTTTACGGTTTCTCCGTTCTGTATGTGGTGTATTCCGGCGGACACGACCAGTTCTCCGGGTTTCAGTTCATCGGATGTGATGATGCAGCGTCCGTCACTCATCAGGCGCACTATGGTTACTTCGCGGCGGCTCACCTTATTGTCGGACGGGGTGTATACAAATACACCGGCCTTGCCGTCTTTCTGCAGAATGGCATTGCAGGGTACGGACATACTGTGGGTATCGTCACTATCGCAACGGATGGTAACCATTGTATTCATGCCGGGCGAAGGAACGGGGTGTTTGTCCGCAACCAGTTGCAGGCGCATGGAGTACAGTTGGTTTGCATTGGCTTTGGGAGTGACGCTGATAAGCTTCAATGGGTAACTCCGGTCCGGATAAATGTCGAATGTGCAGTGATATTGGTTGAATTGCTCACGCCGGATATATTCGGCTGCAGGCAGATTTATCTCTACTTCCGGTGCACCGCCACTAATCATGGACAGGACAGGCATGCCGGCGCCTATTGTCTCGTGCGCTTCAAACAGACGTTTTTGTATATAGCCGTTGAAGGGAGCGTAAAGGCGGGTGTAACCCAGCTGGTCTTTGTGGTGCTGATATTTGGCGGTGATTTGTTTCAGTCCGTACACAGCCTTGTCGTTGGCGCTGGGAGTAGTCCCGTTCTCTTTGTACAGGGCCATTACGCGTTCCGCTTCCGCTTTTATCTGTTTGTATTCGGCTTCGGTGGCGTCCAGTTGTACTTGGTAGTCCGTCGGGTCCAGTTCGGCAAGCAACTGTCCCGCTTGTACACGGGCGCCGTCTTTTACATATATCTTCCGGATAGTTCCGCTTACCCTGAATGCAAGGCTGATGTCCTGTGCCGCTTTTACCTTTCCGGGATATTGCAGATAGGTCTGTCCGTTGGCGGAAGTAACCGTATCTATTTTTACAGTCTGGTATTCTCTTGCATCTTTCGTGCTACTGTTGCAGGATGCAAGTAAGCATGTGGTAATACTCGCTAAAACCCAATAAATTCGTTTCATAATTTACAGTATATTAGTTTTGTGACAAAACTACTCAGTAACCGCTATATAGAAAAGGTTTATAAGGTTTATAAACTGTTCTGTTTATGACATCCTGATAAAGAAAAACAGACCATTTCCGGTTTATTATGTTTTCTGGTATTCGGCAGGCGTCATTCCCGTCATTCTCTTGAAGAATTTCGAGAAG
The DNA here is from genome assembly GCF_900129655.1 of Bacteroides clarus YIT 12056. GTDB lineage: Bacteria > Bacteroidota > Bacteroidia > Bacteroidales > Bacteroidaceae > Bacteroides > Bacteroides clarus. The sequence goes on along the minus strand of NZ_FQWK01000004.1, from coordinate 494,529 downwards.
AAAGACGGATTGGGAAAGTTCAATTCATCCGATATTTGGAAGATTAGCAGGTCGCTGTGCTTCAGCAGCACTTTTGCTTCGAGAACAACGGATTGGTTGATCCATTGCATTACCGTCTGTCCGCTTGCCTCACGTATAATGGTGCTCAGATAATGAGGGGTCAGGCATAGCTTGTCGGCATAGAAGTTGACGGAACGTTCTTGCTTGCTATGTTCGTTTACAAGGGCTATGAAACGGCGGAATATTTCTTCCCGGCGCGAAAGGCGCAGGGGAGTGGTTGTGCGCGTTTGCTCGTAAGTATACTTAAGATTGTAAAGCAGGGAAATGATGAAGTGCTGTACGGTTTCACGACGGTAGGGCGAGGAATGGAGTATATTCCACAGCAGGGTAAAAAACATCTCCGCCTGTGTCCATTCTTCCTCATTAAGTGACAGTACGATACCGTTTCTCGTGTAAGTTTCCGACAGGATAGAACCGGGCAGGGCAGGCAGAAAATTACAGGCGGGCACTATGACTTGAAAATCGTAGTCGGGACTGATTTCAAGTAATTCTATCAGGGAGTTGTCGGGGATTATAATAATTTGATGAGCGGATACTTCGTATTCGATAAGGTTGATGGAGATTCGCCCTGTTCCTTGCAGAATACGGATGATTCGTCCTTCTTTGGCACGATAGGGCTGTCCGGTATGGAACAACTTGCTTCCCATTTGTATGAAACTGATAACCATACCCAAATCATCGTTTATAAAGCGATATTCCAGGTGGTTGATGATGTCCAGCTTATAACGGATATCATCGAATGCAACGCTTATAGGTCTGTTCTTTTCCATGTTTATAAATAGTAAGTAATTCAGTGGCAAAGATAATAAAGTATTCATATCGTTTGCCTTTTTCTACAAAAAGCCGTACTATTGGAACATCTTTGCCAACAAATAGGTTGTAAGCATACTAAGTTATGCGTCTATCTTTGCATTGTGCTAAATAAATAAGAAACAGATATGGATATGAAACAAGTAATTCTCTCTTTAACCTTTCTTCTTACGGCTACGTTGGCTCACGCCCAGCTTACTTTGGATGAGTGCCAACGTCAGGCGCAGGTTAATTATCCGTTGGTACGCCGGTACGGACTGATAGAAAAGGCACGTGAGTATGACCTTTCCAATGCCGGAAAGGGATATCTGCCCCGGTTCTCTTTGTCGGGCAAGGCTACGTATCAAAGTGATATAACGCAACTTCCCGTCGAAATACCGGGTATCAATGTAAAGACCGCTCCCAAAGACCAGTACCAGGTGATGCTTGAATTGCAGCAAACCATTTGGGACGGTGGGGATATCCGTAACAGGAAACGTCTGACACGTGCGGCATCGGATGTGGATATGGAAAAGCAGAATGTGGATATGTACGCGTTGAACGACCGCGTCAACCAGTTGTTTTTCGGTATCCTGTTGCTGGACGAACAGCTGAAGCAGAACCAACTTTTGCAGGATGATTTGGGAAGAACGCACAAGCAAGTATCAAACTATATAATAAACGGTATAGCCACTCAAAGCGATTTGGATGCCGTCAGTGTGGAACAACTGAATGCCAAACAACGCCGCATTGAGCTGGAAACATCGCGTCAGGCATACCTAAACATGCTTTCCGCTTTTATGGGACAGGAAATCCCTTCCGGAACTACTTTGCGGAAGCCCGTACTGGAAGATACGGGTAGTATGGTAAACGGAATGAATAACCGTCCCGAGCTTCGCCTTTTTGAGGCTCAGGGAGAACAGCTCAGAGTACAGGAATCTACGCTGAATGCAAGGGTAATGCCCCGTTTCGGGCTTTTTGTACAGGGCGCTTATGGCAATCCGGGTTTGAATATGCTGAAAGATGAATTTGATGCATATTATGTGGCAGGTATACGTATGTCATGGAACTTCGGCAGTCTGTATACTCTAAAGAATGACCACCGCAGGATAGACAACAGTCGCCGGCAGATAGAAACCGGCAGAGACGTGTTTCTCTTCAATACCCGTTTGCAAGCTACGCAGCAGGATGCGGGTGTATGGTCCATGCGCAGGCAAATGGCGAATGACGATGAAATCATCCGTTTACGTGAGAATATCCGCCGTGCAGCCGAAGCCAAAGTAGAGAACGGGACGCTGACCGTCACCGATATGCTCCGTGAGATAACCAATGAAAATCTGGCGCGCCGTACCAAGGCATTGCATGAAGTGCAGCTGTTGATGAATATCTGGCAGTTGAAATATACTTTAAATAATTGAGACTTTAGAATTGACAGTAACAATAAAATCCTATAATATGAAATCATTTAAATTATTGCCGGTATTGTTCCTTCTTGGCGCTTGCAGTAGTAGCACACCCGAATATGACGCTACGGGAACTTTTGAAGCTACCGAGGTTATAGTCTCTGCCGAAGCGTCCGGAAAGATACTCGGTTTGGATGTGGAAGAAGGTACGACCTTGAAAGCCGGGCAGGAAGTCGGCATCATCGACACGGTTCAGCTCTATCTGAAAAAACTCCAGCTGGAAGCCAGCGCCAAGTCTGTGGAAGGGCAACGCCCCGATATTCTGAAACAGGTGGCGGCAACCAAAGAACAAATTCTTCAGGCGCAACGCGAGCGTGACCGTGTAGCCAATCTGCTTCGTGTAGGTGCGGCTAATCAGAAGCAATTGGATGACGCCGAATCGCTACTTAAAGTACTTCGCAAACAACTTACCGCTCAAAACTCCACGCTGCGGAACAGCGACCAAAGCCTGACGTGGCAGAGCTCGTCGGTAGGTATCCAGGTCGCGCAGATGGAAGACCAGTTGAAGAAGTGCCATATCATTTCCCCGTTGACAGGAACTGTTCTTGCCAAATATGCAGAAGCGGGAGAACTGGCGGCACCGGGCACTCCGTTATTCAAGATTGCTGATATGGAACAGATTTATCTGCGCGCCTATATCACTTCCGAACAATTGTCCGAAGTGCAGCTGGGGCAGAAAGTGACAGTCTATTCCGATTATGGTAAAGATGTAAGGAAAGAATATCCTGGAATTGTCATTTGGATTTCGGACAGTTCCGAGTTTACTCCCAAGACGATTCTTACGAAAGATGAGCGTGCCAATTTGGTATATGCCATTAAAGTGGCTGTGAAAAATGACGGTATGTTGAAAATCGGAATGTATGGAGGAGTGGATTTTAACGACTGATAATGTATAGTTAGTATTTTGTAATTCATCATTCAACAACGTCATGAACTTTGCAGTAACTGTCGATAACGTCTTTAAGCGTTACGGCCGGGTGGAGGCCTTGCAAGGCGTCTCTCTCTCCGTCCGTCCGGGTGAACTTTTCGGAATCATCGGGCCTGACGGTGCGGGGAAAACGTCGCTGTTCCGTATTCTTACCACTTTGTTGCTTGCCGATGAGGGTAAGGCTACGGTATGTGGATTGGACACGGTGAAAGATTATAAGGCTATCCGCCAACGGGTAGGGTATATGCCCGGACGTTTCTCTCTCTATCAAGACCTGACGGTAGAAGAAAACCTGAGTTTCTTCGCTACGGTTTTTCATACTACCATTGAGGAGAATTATGATTTGGTGCGTGATATTTACCGACAGATAGAACCTTTTCGTACACGTCGTGCCGGGGCCTTGTCCGGTGGTATGAAGCAGAAGCTTGCCCTTAGTTGCGCGCTTATCCATAAGCCGGATATTCTTTTTCTGGATGAGCCTACTACGGGTGTAGACCCTGTTTCTCGCAAAGAATTTTGGGAAATGCTCCGCCGTCTCAAAGAACAGGGTATCACCATCATAGCCTCTACTCCGATTATTGACGAGGCACGCCAATGCGACCGTATTGCCTTTATCAATGAAGGCCGGATACATGGTATTGATACTCCCGGCCGTATTCTGAAACAATTTGCGGACATACTTTGTCCTTCGGGACTGTTACACGAGAAAGCGGATAACCGTGAGAATCATGTAATCGAAGTGGACGGACTGACCAAACGTTTCGGTACGTTTACGGCTGTCGACCATATTTCCTTCAAAGTACGCCAAGGTGAAATCTTCGGCTTTCTGGGTGCCAATGGAGCCGGTAAGACTACCGCTATGCGTATGCTCACAGGTTTAAGCCATCCTACGGACGGCAAAGCTTGTGTTGCAGGCTTTGATGTTGCCACCCAATCCGAAGCCGTGAAAAAGAACATCGGTTATATGAGTCAGAAGTTTTCCTTGTATGAAGATCTCAAAGTATGGGAAAATATCCGCCTTTTTGCCGGTATCTATGGGGTGCCCGAAACCGAGATTGCCTCGAGAACAGATGAATTGCTTCTACGTCTGGGACTGGAACAAGAGCGTGATACGCTTGTTAAGAACCTGCCGCTGGGATGGAAACAGAAGCTCGCTTTTTCGGTCTCCATTTTTCATCATCCCAAGATTGTTTTTCTGGATGAACCTACGGGTGGTGTCGATCCTGCCACCCGCCGCCAGTTTTGGGAGTTGATTTATCAGGCTGCCGATCAGGGTATCACTGTTTTTGTCACAACCCATTTTATGGATGAGGCGGAGTATTGCGACCGTATTTCTATCATGGTGGACGGTGTAATCCGTGCGCTTGATACTCCCGACAGGCTGAAACAACAGTTTGGAGCGGCTACCATGGACGATGTTTTTCAACAGTTGGCCCGTGAGGCTGTAAGAGCGGCCGATTGATACAGATATAAAATTCAAAACTGATTGTGATATAACCATGAAACAATTCATAGCTTTTGTCCGAAAAGAATTCTTTCACATCTTCCGCGACCGGCGTACGATGCTGATTCTGATGGGTATGCCCATTGTGCAGATTATCCTTTTCGGCTTTGCCATCACTACGGAGGTAAAGAATGTGCGTGTTGCCGTTCTCGACCCTTCCAATGATGTCGTAACCCGGCGCATTATCGACCGTGTGGATGCCAGTGAGTATTTTACCGTTACCCGCCGTCTGCATTCCCCCGAAGAAGCAGACCGTTTTTTCAGGAGCGGGGATATTGATATGGCAATAGTCTTTAGCGAACGTTTCTCGGACAATCTCTATACCGGTGAGGCCGGAGTACAGATTATTTCCGATGCCACCGACCCCAATATGGCTACCATGCAGGCCGGATATGCCACAAATATTATCTCTATGACGGGACAGGAGATGCTTCCGCCCGGAGTACGCGCTTCTGCCATTGTGCCCCAGGTCAAGTTGCTTTACAATCCGCAAATGAAGAGTGCCTATAATTTTGTTCCCGGTGTTATGGGGCTTATCCTGATGCTGATTTGCGCAATGATGACTTCTATCTCCATAGTGCGCGAAAAGGAAACGGGAACTATGGAAGTGCTACTGGTTTCTCCCGTAAAACCGCTGTTTATCATCCTTGCCAAAGCAGTGCCATACTTCGTTTTGTCATTTGTCAATCTGATAACGATTCTGTTGCTCTCTGTCTATGTCCTTCATGTGCCGGTTGCGGGCAGCCTGTTTTGGCTGATTGTAGTGTCATTGCTTTTTATTTTCGTATCATTGGCTTTGGGACTGCTCATTTCTACCGTAACCCGTACGCAGGTAGCCGCTATGCTGGTGTCCGGATTAATGCTGATGATGCCTACCATGCTGCTTTCGGGAATGATATTTCCTATCGAGAGCATGCCTGTTATTTTACAAGGTATTTCTACTGTGATTCCTGCGCGTTGGTATATTCAGGCGGTACGTAAATTGATGATAGAGGGGGTGGATATATCACTGGTGCTGACCGAAATCAGTATACTGACCGTTATGGCGGTATTTCTGATAACCGTTAGCTTCAAGAAATTCAAGAACCGGTTGGAATGATGCCGTTTCAATTGTATTAAGTATATAAGATGTGTCATGACCGTAGAGTATAAACAGTAGTATCCTTATGATTAAATATCTGATAGAAAAAGAATTCAAGCAGCTGTTTCGCAACTCATTCTTGCCAAAGCTGATTTTCATATTCCCATGTATGATTATGATATTGATGCCTTGGGCTGCCAACTTGGAGATAAAGAATATCAATCTGAATATTGTGGATAATGACCATAGTGTTGTGTCACGCCGTTTGGTAGATAAGATCGGCGCTTCCACCTATTTTCGTCTGACAGCGCTTCCCGATACTTATGATGAGGCTTTGCTGGGTGTTGAAAAAGGTACGGCAGATGTCATTTTGGAGATTCCCCATGATTTTGAAAAAGATTGGATAAACGGTAAAGCGCCTCGTTTACTTGTCGCAGCCAATGCTGTAAACGGAACAAAAGGAAGTTTGGGCGGCTCTTATCTGTCTTCTATCATCAGTGATTATGCCCGTGAATTAAGGTCGGAAACACCTGTTAGAACATTAGCGGGAAAACCGCTTCCCCGTATCGGCATCTCTACCTTGAATCTCTATAACCCCACTCTGAACTATAAGCTTTTCATGATTCCTGCACTTATGGTTATGTTACTGACATTGATTTGTGGTTTTCTTCCCGCCCTCAATGTAGTGGGAGAGAAAGAAGCGGGGACTATTGAACAAATCAATGTGACACCGGTCAATAAATTCACGTTTATCGCTGCCAAGTTGATACCTTATTGGTTGATAGGATTTGTGGTGCTTACCATTTGTTTTGTCCTTGCCTGGTTGCTTTATGGAATTTTGCCTGCCGGGCATTTTCTCACAATCTACGGTTTCGCACTGATATTTCTTCCGGTGGTTTCCGGTTTTGGCCTGGTTATATCCAATCATTCGTCAACGCTGCAGCAAGCCATGTTTGTCATGTGGTTTTTTATGCTCGTACTTATTTTAATGAGCGGTCTTTTTACTTCTATTCATAGTATGCCCGAATGGGCGCAATGGATTACCCGTATCAATCCGTTAAGGTATTTTGTAGAAGTAATGCGTACGATATACCTTCGCGGCGGTGGTTTCGCCGAGTTGCTTCCTCAACTGGGGGCTTTGCTTGCTTTTGCCGCAGTAGCCAATATCTGGGCGGTAAAAAGTTACAGAAAAAGCAATTGAAAAGGGGATGCCGCCTTATTATTCCTATGACCTTTTTTATTACCTTTGCACGCGAATTAATAAACATCTTATACCAAAATGGACACACAAAACTCTTACCTTGCTTCAAAGCCGCATTATGAAATTCTTGACGGGCTTCGTGGTGTAGCTTCTGTAATGGTTGTCGCTTTCCATTTGTTGGAAGCACATTCCGGCGGCAGTCATTTGGAGCAACTTATCAATCACGGTTATTTGGCGGTGGATTTTTTCTTTATGCTTTCCGGTTTTGTTATCGGTTATGCTTATGACGACCGTTGGAATCGGATGAGTGTCGGTACTTTCTTCAAGCGGCGTATAATTCGTTTGCATCCTATGGTTATAGTGGGAAGCATTATAGGTGCGGTATTCTTCTATTTTCAGGAGTCACCATGTTTTCCGGCTATTCAGAACACATCGGTCGGAACCATGTTATTGGTGATGCTGTTGGGATGTACTTTGCTTCCGCTTCCTCTGAAGTGGGACATTCGCGGTTGGACGGAAATGCATCCGTTGAACGGACCGGCCTGGTCGCTCTATTACGAATATATAGGTAATATTCTTTATGCGCTGTTCATCCGCAAGTTCAATAAAACAGCTTTGTCCGTTTTGGTTTTGGTGGCCGGATGTTTTACGGTGCACCGTTGCCTAACTGCACCTACGGGAGATATTGTCGGTGGCTGGGCATTGAACTGGGAGCAGCAATATGTAGGGCTTGTCCGGCTGATGTATCCTTTCTTTGGCGGATTGCTGTTATCCCGTTTAGGATGGTTGGTTCATATTAAAAAGCGGGCGTTCTGGTGGTGCAGTCTGATGATTGTGATAGTTATGGCTTTCCCCCGTTTGGGCGGTGAAAATCACTTCTGGATGAACGGGCTTTATGAAGCTTGCTGTATTCTTTTTATTTTTCCTGTGATTGTTTCTATGGGAGCGGGTGGCAAAGTGACCGGTAAACGCTCTACCGCTATATGCAAATTCCTGGGAGATATTTCGTATCCGGTATACATAACACATTTCCCGTTGGTATATACTTATACGGCTTGGGTATGCAATCATAATGCAACTATCGTAGAGAGTATTCCTTATATGATATTGACCTTTATCAGTGCTTTCATTCTTGCCTATGCCTGCTTGAAACTCTATGATGAGCCTGTGCGCAAATGGCTGACAGACCGTTTTCTGAAAGGAAAAAAGAAATAGCCAAAATACTGCTCCGATACATGAATGCCCCGATGCAAAGATTTGCACCGGGGCATTCTCTAATTACCGATTACTTTATTTTACGTCAATGAATTTTTTAGTTTTTTCCTTTTCCTGCTCGGTGAATTTCGGCAGATTGATATTCAACACACCGTTTTCCACTTGAGCGGAAATCTTCTCTTTGTCGACGTCGTCCGGAAGGATCATTGTCTGTTGGAATTTGGAGTATGAGAACTCGCGACGCAGATAGCGACCTTCTTTCTTTTCATCTTTATTGCTCTCTTCCCTGTTTTCCGTTTTCTTCTCCATGCTGATGACCAGATTGTTTTCTTCATCGATATGTACGTTGAAGTCTTCTTTTGTCATTCCGGGAGCGGCCAACTCTACTTTGTATTCTTTTTCCGTTTCAAAAACATTGATGGCTGGAGCGGTTGCATTGGCTTTTACCATCCAATCGTTATCAAAGAAATCGTTAAAGATACTTGGTAACCAATTCTGAGTTCTTCTTACAGGCATCATAATCATAGTCTCCTATCTTTTAAAAGTTATACATTCGGTTTATTCCGAACTTCGGTTCTCAGCGCTTTTCAATGTCCGTCTTTCGGCTTTCATTATTTACGTCTTGAACCGTCGTTCACCTACTATATTGCAAACCTCATGCCAGCAAGCTTATACTGACTTTATTGACTATTTGTCATTGAATAGCTGACTATTTTACTTGTATAATGCCAATATTGCTATCTTTTTATTTAAAATTGATTGATTTTTATACTAATTTAAAACGCATCCGCCAACGCTTGCTTTCTTCATCCCAGTCGTGGCTGATAATTTTGAAAGTTCCTATCTCGGAAGTATTGGCAACATGTGTACCGATACAAAGGCATTCGTCATAATCACCGACTTTTACTACACGTACGGTTTCCGAAGCATCTTCCGGTAACCGTTCCAAATCGAACCTGCCCTTAGCTTCTTCCTGAGTGATGAATTCGGTAGTGACGGGCAGGTGCCGTGCTATCACTTCATTAACCGCTTCTTCCAGGCTCTTTATTTGCTCTTCCGTAGGGCAGGCGTTCAATCGATAATCCAATTTGCTTTTCTTACGCTCTATATGAGCGGAGACAGAGCGGCCGCAACCGAATAATCTAATCATTGTCTGATTAACGATATGTTCGGTGGTGTGCATGGGCGGGTATTCCTGTTTGTTGTGCTCGTTGAGTTGAATTTGTTGTTCCATAAGTTCTTCTTTCAAAATGCTATATACATGTATATCCGCATACTCTCCCGAAGCCAACAATTCTCCGGCACGTTCCGTTCCTTCCAGACGGAAACCAAGCCGGACGGGAATGCCGTTACTTGCGGTATTGCCTGTGGCGCAACGGATTTGTATGCGTTTTATATCTTTGGCTTCGACCGCCCATTGGCACAGACGGCGAACACAGGCGGTCATAATTCCTTGATGTTGATATTCGGGCAATAACCAATAGCCGATTTCCGTACGATGATTGGCGAAGTCGGAGAAATGGAAACCTACCAGTCCGCAAATTTCATTTTGTTTATTCCAGATGCCGAATATCGGTTCGTAGCTGTCGGCAGGGACGGAGAGAACTCCTTTCAAAAAACTTTCCTCATCGGCCGCGGATTTCAGGTTGTCGACAAACGGTAGCCAAGTGCGCATATAGTCGCGATGGGTATCAATGGCATGATATATGGCGGTGGCGTCCTCTATCGTCACCTCACGCAATGAAATGTCCGGACGAATTTCGAAGGATATATTTAAATGATTGAAAGGCGTTGTTTCTTTCCGTGCGTTTTGTATTCTATCTTTGATTTTGTCCCAGGCGCGTGTATCGAACAGGCAGCTTTCGCGCATGGTGTGATACATTTCCTTGAATCGGGACATAGGTATGGTAAAGCTTAGTAAATCCGCCTCAAAATAAGGACGGACAGACGGATCGAAGAATCCTATAAACGTCCTTTTGCCCTGCTTCCGATTTTCAAGAACCGTTTGCGTCACAACAGAGCAACAGCCGGAACCGAATGGTGCAGAAACCATGTCGAATGCGTTACTGTCGAAAAACGCCCACGTGGTCAATCCGGCTAATACGTCGGGAGTTGCAAGGAACAGTATGCCTTCCGCTTTGTCGAAAGACACCAGATTATCGATTCGTGTAAAGTGCAGCCAGGCTTTTTCGGCTTTAGGCACTTGTATCTCCTGTATGAAGTCGACAACCATTTCAGGCGTTTTCTTGTACTTCTCTTTCAAGGAAACGAAGCCGGGTACATGCTCCGGCATATCTGTAAATCCTGTGTAAAACTTGCCGCCACCGCAGCCTATTGTTTCCGCGTTGAGGCTGATTGTCTTTCCGCTCCTGACCTGCGCCATGCTTTTAAAGAAGCATCCGCTTACTTTCTCTGTCGGAGCTTCCGGCCGGTCGGAGTACCAGAAAGCGATGGGAAGTTCGGTTTGCTGTCCGAATGCTTCCCGGTAATTGTTGATAAATGTATCTATATCCATTTCCTTCTATTTTTCCGTAAAGATAATTAATATTCCGGGATTTTCATTTCCGGCATATGAAAATGCAATGACGCGAAGGGAAAACAGGGGTGCTGAAATGTACGGGCATAAAAAAAGGAGTACCGCTGTACTCCAACCTTTGTTAACCTTAAATCTAATACTATGAAAAACACATTGCAAAGATACGGACAATTGGGAAATCTGCAAATTATCCAAGAAAAAAAGCATGTTTTATAACACTTCTTATAAAATCATACTTCTTGCTATATGTTTTTTAAGGATTTCAGCCTTTGGCTTCCTGATACATGAAGCGTTTGATGCTCTTTTTGGCTGTCTTTTCAAATTCCTCAAAGTGTATTTTCACTTTAGTAATCTGGCAATATGCCGGCAGCAGTTGGTTCAACTCATTCCGGTTGGCTTCCATTGCTTTCTCTATATCGGCTTGCTGCAAGCCATGGGCAAAGGCGTCGTCAAAGTCGGGATATATCAGGGCTACGAGTTTGTCGTGCTGCAATACAATCAATGACTCTGATACGTATGGCATATTGTTCAGTTTGCTTTCTATCTCTTCGGGATAAATGTTCTGTCCGCTGGAAGTGAGAAGCATATTCTTACTGCGTCCGCGTACGGTGACATAGCCGTCGGCATCCATCGTGGCAAGGTCGCCTGTGTGCAGCCAGCCGTTGACGTCTATTATTTGAGAAGTGGCTTCTGCATTCTTGTAATAGCCCAGCATAAGGTTGGTTCCCCGGCAGATAATTTCGCCCGCTACGTGCTGAGGGTCGGGAGAGTCTATCTTTACTTCCATACGGGTGGTGGCTTTTCCGCAAGAAGCGAGTTTCAGGGTTTCCCAACGGCTGGAGCAGATGATAGGACCACATTCCGTCATACCGTAGGCAATGGTATAGGGGAATCCTATCTGTTTGAGGAAACGTTCCACATCGGCATTGAAAGGCGCGCCACCGATAATGATTTCATCGAAGTTACCACCGAAAACATCCATTGCTTTCTTGCGCATATCGGCCTTTATCTTGTCATTGACAATAGGCATCCGCAGCAATAGTTTACCGATTTTGTTGTCTATAAGAGGCAGGATATTTTTCTTGATAATCTTCTCTACGATGAGCGGTACACAGGATATGACGCGCGGCTTGATTTCGGAGAATGACTGTGCGATAATCTTTGGCGACGGCATACGGGTAAGAAAGTAGAGGTGCGCGCCTGCCGAGAAGCCGTAAAGGAAATCGTATACCATACCGAAAACGTGTCCCAAAGGGAGCATGGATACGATATGGTCGCCGGGACGTACGGGCAACATCTCGTGGCAGTAGGCTATGTTGGACCATAAACTGCGGTAGGGCAGCATTACGCCTTTGGAATAGCCTGTGGTGCCGGATGTATAATTGATGACCGCCAACTCTTCGGGCGACTGTTCCTTGCGGTAGCAGATATGTTCGGGACGGAAGTTCTTGGGATAACGTGAGCCGTAGATGGCGTTTCGATGCTCGAACGCTTCCATGAGCCGTTCATCCCGGCAGACGACCGGAGTGAAGTCTGTCAGCAGGACGACTCCCATAAGCAGCGGCATGGCTTCTTCGTTCAAGTTCTCCCAAGCCTGGTCGCCGACAAAAAGGAGCTTGGCTTCGGAGTGGTTGACGATATTGTGTATATTGTCTGCCTTGAACTCGTGAAGAATAGGAACAATTACGGCACCATAAGTCACTGTTGCCAGAAAACAGACCGCCCAATGAGCGCTGTTACGACCACATACGGCTATTTTATCACCGGGCTGAATACCGGCGCTTTCCAATACGATATGAAATTTTGCAATTTTACGGGCAACATCTTTATATTGTAGAGTTATTCCTTTGTAGTCTGTCAGGGCATTTCTGTCCCAGTTTTGTACGATGCTTTGTTCGATATAGTCAATGAACCGTTGTTCTTGTTCCATGCGTATATTTGCACACTTTAGTTAAAACTGCGCAAATATAGGGCTTATAGTGATGCAAAGCAAATGCTTTGAAGTTTTTTTCATGGGAGAACACTCTCCCTTATTTCCTATTCTTTGGTCTTTTCAGAAATAAGCAGCAGCTTGTCTCCCACATGAAGTTTCAGACTGCCGTTGGGTATCAGGTATTCGTTGCCGCGCTTCACTATCATCACAAGAGTTCCCTGAGGCAGGTTCATATCTTTGAGCGTATCACCTTTCGCATCGAGTATCTCTTGAGTGACGGTAACATCGCGCAAGTCGGAATCGATATCTTCGGGCAGTTCTACTCCGAAGTCATTACCCGTCTTTTCCATCGGGGTGGAAAGTCCCAGCATACACGCTACTTTTGAAACGGTAGTACCTTGAATGACGAGGGACAGAATCGTGATGAAGAACACGATATTGAAGATTACGTCCGCACCGGGCACACCCGCTACCACCGGATAAGTGGCGAAGATAATGGGAACCGCACCGCGCAGTCCCACCCACGAAACGAAGAACTTGGATTTCATATTGATGCGTTTCCCGAATGGAAGCAGGCAGAGGAATACGCTGAGAGGACGTCCTATCACAATCATAAATACGCCGATGAGCAATGCCACGCAAGCCACCTCGAGCATTTCGTGCGGGTTGACCAGCAGGCCGAGACAAAGGAACATGATTATTTGGAAAAGCCATGTCAGTCCGTCCATAAACGTGTAAATCTCCTTGCGGTACATGATTTTGTTGTTTCCTACCATCATGCCGGCAATGTAAACGGCCAGATAGCCGTTGCCCTTCATCAGGTCGGTGATGGAGAATGTGAAGAACACGAACGACAGCAGCAGAATGGGATAAAGCGACTGGTTGTCTATATTCAGCTTGTTCAGCATAAGGATGGCCAGTTTGCCCAACAGATAACCTGCGGCGGCACCCACAATGAACTGTATCACAAAGGAGAGGGCTATCTGTGAAACACCCATTCCCGAAGACTGGATAAACTGAATCAGCACGATAGTCAGCATATAAGCCATCGGGTCGTTACTACCGCTTTCCAACTCCAGCATAGGACGCAGGTTGTGTTTCAAATTCATCTTTTGCGAGCGCAGGATGGCGAACACCGACGCCGAGTCCGTGGACGACATGGTAGAAGCGAGCAACAGGGATGTGATGAGCGGCAGATGAATATTGGTCCAGCTCATGCCCGACAGCCACCATATGAATAATCCGGTAAACAATGCCGTCAGCAGTACGCCGAAAGTGGACAATACGATACCGGGAGAGAGAATGGGCTTGATTTCGGTGAACTTGGTGTCCATACCGCCCGAAAACAGGATGATACTTAAAGCTACCATACCGATGAACTGCGCCTCTTTGGCTTGGCATTGTGGAACTGCAATCCGAGCCCGTCGCTTCCGAAGAGCATACCTACCACAAGAAAAAGCAACAAAGCGGGAACTCCGAAGCGATAGCCTGTCTTGCCTACGATGATACTGACGAAAAGTAAAATAGAACCTACGAGTAGAATATTTTCGGCTGTAAATAACATAAGTATTGTGTTATAAAGTTGATTATAGAATGTTTTGTGTACCTTGGTGTACAAAGATATTTATTATTGGTAACAAATACAAGACTTAATTGGTTCAATTAAATTTCAATACAAAAGTAGTCTCTTTCCCGGGTATCAGAGATATGTTTCCGCCGGATAAGCGCATGATTTGGCGGGAGATACTCAACCCGATGCCGCTTCCGTTTTCTTTGGTTGTGAAGAAAGGGATGAAGATATGTTCGGCAATGTCCGGGGGGATGGCAGGGCCGTTGTTGGATATTTCAATCAGCACGGCTTCGGCTTCGTTGCAATAGGCGCGTATGTCGATGTGCTTTTCGTCCGCTGCGGAAGGAGACATTTCAAAGGCCTGTATGGCGTTCTTCAGTAAATTGATGATAACTTGCGAAATGAGGTTCTCATCCGCATAGAGTATCAAATCATCGGGGACGATGGAAATATGGAAACAGGCCGGAGTATAGGGATATTGATGCCGCGCCAGTTCCACCATACGGCTGATGAAGCCTTTGAGATAGAATAAAGACGGTTCGGGAGTAGGGATACGCGTAAATCTGCGGTAGGATTCTACGAAAGCGAGCAGTCCCTTGCCTGTGGAGCTGATGGTTTGCAGACCGTTGCGTATCTCTTCTTTTGATATTTTCGCTTCGGTCAGTTCCAGTAGCGTGTCGCTCAGGGAAGTGATGGGGGTTACGGCGTTCATAATCTCGTGGGTCAGTACGCGTGTAAGGCGTATCCAGGAGTCTATTTCTTTTTCGTCCAACTCGTTGTTGATGTCGTTCAGGGCGAGGATGCGCAGGTGCTCCCGGCGGACGGTGATATCGCTGACGCGGATGGAAAGGTTCACGGTGCCGCGTTCGTTGCTGAATGCCGCCTGGAACTTGTCGCCGGCACGGCAGGCGGTGAGTATATCCATCAGGTGATTGTCCACACGTGACAGTTGGCGGACGTGGGTAAATACTTCCAGCCCGAGCAGATGCAGGGCTTCGTTGTTCTTTTGATAGATGGCTCCGTTGTCGTTCAGTACGACGATGCCGGTATTTACGCAGTCGAGGATAAGCTCGTAGTATTTCTCTTGTTGGGCGGTTTCGCTTTTTACATTATATAAGATGCGGGCTACACGGTTCAGGGAACGGTTCATGAGGCGGCTGTCTTCGGTTCCGTCCGTTTCGGAGAAGTGGATGGCGGTGTCGTTGTTTTCAATGGCATCGAGCATGAAGAGGACTTTACGGGTATGGCGGCGGTACAACCGTTGCTGCCAGCGTACTGTCAAAGGAAGAAGCACGGTGAAGCATACAGCCCAGAACAGAGGGGTGTCAAGACCATGCGATTCCGGAGACTTCAGAAAAAACAACGTCCACATTATTCCGGCGGCCACAGCTGTGAGCAGACTGATAACAGTCCGGAAAATATAATATTGATTTATATCCTTGTATTTCTTAAAGTCCATACTTTTTCATTTTATTGTAAAGCGTCTGCCGGGTAATGCCCAGTTGAGAGGCTACGGCCGAAAGATTGCCGCCGCACTTGTCCAGCGTCCGGCGTATCATTTGCTTTTCCATGTCTTCGAGGGTGGATACGGGCATTTCCGGTGTTTCGTTTCTACGTTGTAACTGGAATAATCCGGCGGATAGGAATGTGCCGTCGCAGATGATAACGGCTTTTTCGATGGCGTGCTCCAATTCGCGGATATTGCCGAACCAGGGGTGCAGCATCAGCTTCTCACGCGCCGCATTGTCCAGACGTAAAGGCGATTTTCCGTATTGTTTGCAGAAGCGGGTTATGAAACGTTCTGCCAGCGGAATTATATCTTCCGGCCTTTCCCGCAGCGCAGGGATTTCAAGATGGATGGTGTTGATGCGGTAGAGCAGGTCTTCACGGAATTCTCCTTTGTCCGCCATTTCGGACAGGTTGCGGTTGGTGGCGCAAATAAGGCGGATGTCTATGGGGACAGGCGTATTGCTGCCCACCCGTACGATGCTGCGACGCTGAATGGCTGTCAGCAGCTTGGCTTGCAGATGATAGGGGAGATTGCCGATTTCATCAAGAAAGAGCGTGCTGTGGTCGGCGACCTCGAACTTTCCGGGGCGGTCGGCATGGGCATCGGTGAAAGAGCCTTTCATGTGTCCGAAAAGCTCGCTTTCAAAAAGGCTTTCGGTGATGGCGCCCATATCCACGCTTATCATTTCCTTGCGGCGGCGTGTGGAAAGGGCGTGTATTTCGCGGGCAAGCATCTCTTTGCCCGTACCGTTTTCACCGGTGATAAGGATATTGGCGTCGGTGACCGCCACTTTTTCTACCAGCATGCGAAGTTGCTGCATGACGGGACTTTCTCCCCAATACATGGAAGAAGCGGCGGTGGCGGATTCAGCCGTTGCTTTCTTTTTCTTTTCAGATGCAGGGGTGTTCTGTGCGGCGTTCAGCAGAGTCTCTACCAACTTTCCGTTATCCCAGGGCTTGACGATAAAGTCTGTTGCACCTTCCTTTATCCCGCGCACGGCAAGGTCTATGTCGGCATAAGCGGTGAACAGTACTACGGGGAGTTCCGGATATTGCTTCTTTATTTCGCGCAGCCAGTAAAGACCTTCGTTTCCGGTGTTGATGCCGGACGTGAAATTCATGTCGAGCAGCACTACCTGCCATGTATCTTCGTGTAAAGTGCAGGGAAGGGTAACCGGTGAAGAAAGGGTGGTTATGTTATCAAAATAAGGTCTCAACAGCAGTTGCAAGGCGGTGAGTACGCCGCGATTATCATCAACGATTAGAATGTTTCCGGATTTCTTCATGGCAGCACAGTGTCTTTTTATATTTGTGAGGACAAATATATTCTATTTTCTCGAGAAAGAGGGAAAGAAAAATAATAAATTGGGGATACCGGAGCATATCATGCCTTGGTACGCGATGTACCACGGTAAGGTACGTGTCGTACCCTCGTGTGGTACAAGCCGTACCACGGTGAGGTACATCGTGTACCCCCGTAGGATACATGTCGTACCACGGCAGGGGACGGACAGTAAGCTTACAGCAATTGTAACTTCAATCCGAAAGACAAACTCAGGTAATCCCTTGGTTTCAGATATTTGTTGGTGAAGGCACTTACGATGTATAAGTCGCAGGTACTGAGCTCGTAGAAGAACGTAATGGCCTTTGCCGTAAATCTGCGGCGAGGGTCGATATCGTAAGTGATGCGTTGCCCCAAGAAAGCATGGATGCGCACTTTGGACGAGAACCCGTAGTAACCTTTCGGATAACGCTCCGGTTCGTTTACCCAAAACTCGTCACCGAATACGGTATTGAAGTACATACCGCAGGTCAGAGGCTCGACCGCGAACCGGCTTTCTTTGATTTGCAGGCTCCAGGGGATATAGTTTTGCTTCAAGGTAAATGTCAGCTTGGTGCAATCGGACTGATATTTGGGCAGGACACCCAGGAAAATATCCGTTTCCCATTGGTTACGCTTTCCGTAATCCCAGCCTGTACCCAGCGAGAGCAGTCCCATGTTGCCGGCAAACTGTATTTTGGTGTGTGTCGGAATCAGAGCTTCCCACCGTTTGCGATAGCGGTGTACACGCCGGTCGTAGCGGCTGTGGCGCACACGGCCGGTAACGATGGTGTCCGGTTTGCGTTGTAAATAAACCGTATCGTATTTTACGATAATCACCGTATCTCTTTCTTGCGCGGAAAGCGAGCCGCACCACAGCAACAACAGGCAGATAACGGCGAATGCCGGGTGATTAGAAATAGACCACTTCGCGTTCATATCCGTCGGGTGTTATGGTGAATACATAGTAATTGCGGTTCTTCATACAGTCGCTCATGTAGTACATGATGCCGTCCTCAAAGAGGTTTTCCTCGAAAACGTGGTGCTCGTGGGCGGCGGTACAGAATTGTATGCCGGGAAATTCGGTTACGTAACGGTGAAAGACACGCGCCACATTATTATTGAACTGGTCGGCATAGGGACGGACGTGCATGGATACTACGGTTTTGTCGAATTCATCCTTGCGGTCGGTGAGTTCTTTTTCAAGGAACGTGAAGTCGGGAATGGGACGGGAGTAGTCGAACTCCATGGCGTTGGTGTTCAGGCATACGAATTTTATCCGTCCGGCAATGAACGAGAAGTTCGGGTCGCCGAATACGGCACGGTATGTTTCTTCTCCTGTGCCGAGGCAGTCGTGATTGCCAATCAGGGTGACATAGGGAACGTGGAGCTTGTTCATAATGTCGCGCTGCCAAAGAAATTCGTCCGTAACGCCGAAGTCGCTCATGTCGCCGCCGTGGATAACGAAGTCGATGTCATCGCGCTTGTTCATCTCTCCTACGAAATCCAGTGTTTCGTCATACCAGCGCTGCGAGTCGCCCATGGTTACGAATTTAATCGTTGTCTTGTCTTTGCATTTCTGTTCTATCTCGGCAATATTATGGGCGTTTACATCGGTTTCACCGTTGATGCGTACATCATACGGGTGATAGTCTATCATCTCACAACCGCTCATAAACAGGCAGAGGAATGATAGGAGTAAGGGGGGATATGGCTTTATCATATTTATTTGCTTTATTATATTTTACTTTATTATTAAGCGTGTATCTATATTGTAATTGTATAAGTGTATATCTATGAAAGTTGAATTATGTTTAAATGTATGTTTATGAAAAACGGAATTATGTCTAAGTATATGCTTATGGAAACTGAGGGCAAAGGTAAAGTTTTCATTCGATAGAAAAGTTGTCCTATTTTCCGTTTTTCTGTCCTGTAAATAATAATTTGGTTTATCTTTTCTATTCCGTGAATGCCATTGACTAATCTGTATATATTATATATATGAGGCTATAAATGTTATTGTCTAATCTGTACATGCTCTTGTTTAAGGCTGTAAATGTCATCGCCTAATCTATAAATACTATCGTATAAGGCTGAAAACCTCTTATCTTCAAGCCCGGGGTAACACCCCGGGACTATGTGTATATGATTAACATTGCGCCCTGTAAGGGCAAAATTCTTGTATGCAGCTCTCTTGCCCTTACAGGGCGTAGGCGGATAGGAAGACCTTATTATTCCCGGGGCGTTGCTCCGGGCTGTATGCTTCAAGCCTTTCAAGCTTTAGACTGTAAGTGTTATTGTCTAATCTTCACATGCTCTTGTCTAAGGCTGAAAGCCTTTTATCTTGAAGCCCGGGGTAACACCCCGGGACTATGTATATATGGTTAACATTGCGCCCTGTAAGGGCAAGATTCTTGTATGCGCTCTCTTGCCCTTACAGGGCGTAGGCGAATAGGGAGACCTTATTATTCCCGGGGCGCTGCCCCGGGCTGTACGCTTCAAGCCTTTCAGGCTTTAGACTGTAAGTGTTATTGTCTAATCTTCACATGCTCTTGTCTAAGGCTGAAAGCCTTTTATCTTGAAGCCCGGGGTAACACCCCGGGGCTGTGTATATGGTTAACATTGCGCCCTGTAAGGGCAAAATTCTTGTATGCGCTCTCTTGCCCTTACAGGGCGTAGACGAATAGGGAGACCTTATTATTCCCGGGGTGTTGCCCCGGGCTGTACGCTTCAAGCCTTTCAGGCTTTAGACTGACAAACTTTAAAATACTGATTATATAATTATTAATCAGATATTTAATCAGGTATTTAGGTAGGTTTAAGTATATATCAGGCGGATGTCAGGTAAACATTAGGTGGGCTGTGTCTAATTATTGGACGGACTGTGTCTAATTCTTAGACACTTGTGTATGGACTGTTTGTTTATGAATAATTGATAATCAGTATTATAATTGTTTTGGCACGCTTTCTGCATTATTATAAGTAGGAAAAACATAACAATATAAACATAACAATAAGTAAGTGTTGAATTTTAATTTATATCAAGAGTATCTGTCATTCAGATAGTATAAGCTAATTATACAATATGTACTTATTCACTTATCAATATAGTATGAAACAAATCTATTATGTCATTCAAACCTTGCTTCGGGGACGTGGCTCGAACATTATCAAGATAATCTCTTTGGGATTAAGCCTGACGATGAGTATTCTGCTATTCTCCCGCGTGGCATACGAACAGAGTTTTGACACCTGCTACAAAGACTACGACAATCTTTATCAAATCTGGTCTGTATTTACCGTTAAGGGTGAGAAGTATCCGCCGCAAGAGCAGAACTGCGGTCCTGTGGCAGGTGCCATACTGGAGAACTTTCCGGAACAGGTAGAAGCTGCCACCAGCACTTGTCATTGGATGAATGCTCCGCTGTACAATGAGAACGCTCGTTTTGACGAAAAGAAAACGGTGGCGGATTCACTTTTCTTTAAGACGATGGGTATCGAAGTGCTGAGCGGCAATCCGGTGCAAGACCTTCAACAGCCCGATGTGATTTTCCTAAGCGACCGTTTTGCCAGGAAGATATTCGGTGGAGAAAATCCGGTGGGAAAGACTGTCAACTACAATCATGAGAAAGACTTTATGGTGAAAGGTACCTATAAGGCATTGCCCGAAAACGCTACCGTCAATCCGGAAGCCGTCATCTCTATGCCTACCTTGTGGAATGGCGGTGGCGGTAACTACTCATGGCGGGGCGGGGACAGCTACCCCGAGTACATCCGTTTCCGTCCCGGTGCGGACAAGTCGGTGGTGAATACGCGCATAGACGCTATGATAGAGAAGTATCGTCCGGAAGAGGACAAAAAGAAATATGGCTATACAGCGTTTGTAAAACCTATCCGTGACACCTACCGAAATTATGAAAGTGTGGAGCGGATGCGTAATATCATGACCGTTCTCGGTCTTGCCATTCTTTTCATTGCGGCGCTGAACTATGTATTGATTTCCATTTCCTCACTGACGTATCGTGCCAAAGCGGTGGGCGTGCATAAATGCAACGGTGCAAGCGGCGGTAAGATATTCGGCATGTTCCTTTTGGAGACAGGCATTATCATTGTGGCGGCGTTGCTTTTAATGACTTTGGTGCTGCTGAATTTCCGGGAGTTCTTTGAAGATACCGCTGCGGCCAAACTTTCTTTGTTGCTTGCTCCGGAGCGTATCTGGGTTCCGTTGACGGTAGTCGGCATACTGTTTATAGTGGGCGGAATATTGCCGGGACGTTTGTTTGCCCGTATTCCCGTGTCTCAAGTGTTCCGCCGTTATACCGAGGGAAAGAAAGGGTGGAAGCGTCCGTTGCTTTTCATCCAGTTTGCAGGGGTGGCGTTCATTTGCGGACTGATGTGCGTAGTGATGGTGCAGTATCAATACGTGCTGAATAAGGATATGGGGTATAATCCGCAGCGAATGGCGCTTGCCAATGCCTATTGGAATAAGGATAAAGAGTGTGATGCCGCTTTCCAATTCTTTAAGGGACTTCCTTATGTAGAGGCTGTGACCAGTGCCAATAATACGCCAATCAGCGGATATAGCGGTTCTATGATTCGTGATGCATCGGGCAATGTACTTTTTTCCACGCGTGCTTGTTACTATATGCGTGAGGACTATCCGGCTATGATGGGTATGGTGTTCAAGGCCGGGCGTATGGCCCGTACGGAAGATGAAATAATAATAAATGAAACATTCGCGGACATGATGCATTGGGGAGACGATGCCGTGGGGCGTACTGTTGACGTTGACAATACCGCGCAGATGAAAGTCGCGGGCGTACTGAAAGACTTTCAGATAGAAGACTTCACGGCTGCTAAGATGCCTTTCATCGCCCGTCATAATAAAGATTTCGTGGGAACGATACATGTCCGTCTGAAAGAACCTTTTGCACAGAATCTGCGGCAACTGAACAAGGATGTGGCCGATGCCTTCAGTAATCAGACCATCGACTTCGTAAGCTATGAAAAGAAGATTACCGATGCCTACAACAGCGTCCGTGTATTTCGCAATGCCACGTTGATGGCAGCCATAACGATGTTTTTCGTCATGCTGATGGGTCTGATAGGATATACCACCGATGAAGTACGCCGTCGTGGCAAGGAGATTGCCATCCGTAAGGTAAACGGTGCGGAAGCATCTTCTATCCTGGAACTGCTTTCCAAAGATGTGCTTGTCGTGGCGTTGCCTTCGGTTGTTCTCGGAAGCTTTGCATCGTGGTACATCAACGGTATTTGGATGGAACAGTTTGCCGAGCAGATTCCCCTCAGTTGGATTGTCTATCTGTTGGTGATAATCGCCAATCTGGTGATAATCTTAGGTTGCGTCCTCTGGAAGTCATGGCGGATAGCCAATGAGAATCCTGTAAACAGTATTAAGAGTGAATAAAAAAGATAATATATAGAAAAATAGAACATTATGATTGAGATTAATAACATCAGCAAAGTATTCCGTACCTCGGAAGTAGAGACAGTAGCATTGAACCATGTAGACCTCGAAGTGAAAGAGGGTGAGTTTGTAGCCATCATGGGCCCGTCCGGTTGCGGGAAGTCTACCTTATTAAATATACTCGGTCTGTTGGATAATCCTACGGACGGTAGTTATAAGTTGCTCGGGCAGGAAGTGGCGGACTTGAAAGAGAAAGAGCGTACCCGTGTGCGCAAAGGCAAACTGGGATTCGTGTTCCAGAGTTTCAACCTGATAGACGAGCTTAACGTTTACGAGAATGTGGAGCTTCCTCTTACCTATTTGGGAGTGAAAGCCGGTGAACGCAAACGCATGGTGGATGATATTCTGAAACGGATGAATATCAGCCATCGAGCCAAGCACTTTCCACAACAGCTTTCCGGTGGTCAGCAGCAGCGTGTAGCCATTGCCCGTGCTGTGGTAACGAACCCGAAACTGATTCTTGCCGATGAGCCTACCGGTAATCTGGACTCCAAAAACGGAGCGGAAGTGATGAGTCTGCTGACGGAGTTGAACAAGGAGGGCACTACCATTATCATGGTGACACACTCCCAACATGATGCCTCATTTGCGCATCGTACGGTGCATCTGTTCGACGGTAGCGTAGTGGCGAGCGTAAATACGGATATGGGGAAGTAAGCCATGAGACAATTGTATTATACGATACAAACGTTACTGCGCGGACGGGGTAGCAATGTGGTAAAGACGGTATCTCTTACACTGGGCTTATTTGTAGGTATTCTGCTGTTCTCACAGATTGCTTATGAGTTTAGTTATGAGAACTTCTATCAAGACCCGGAACGGTTGGTGATGCTTCGGATGCGCAATACCAAAGACGGAATCCCGGAGAAAGGGTACAATTACGGTACTTATCGTCCTGCGGCTGCCGACTTGTGGGAGGCAATGCCCGAGCAGGTGGAATGTGCCAGTCTGACTTCCAACTTCTTTCAGGCCACTTTCTACAAAGATGGCAAGAAACTGGAAGATACGCCTATGTTGTGTGTAGATACGCTCTATTTCCGTACCACCGGTCTGGAAGTGCTGAAAGGTAATCCCAATGACCTTGCCCTGATGCAGAATGCTTTTATCTCACAAAGTATGGCACGTCGCATCTTCGGTGATGAGGATCCCATAGGCAAGGAGCTTTCCGTAGAGAAGATGTTCAATGTCACCATTCGGGGTATTTATCGGGAAGTGCCACGCAATACGAACTTTCCCCACGAAATTCTGCTTTCCGACGCCGTATTGGATTGGGGATATGGGGCAGGCACATGGGGAACGAACAACATTTATCATATTCTTTTCCGGCTGAAACAGCCAAGTGATGTGGATATCATGAACCGACGTGTGCAAAAGGCAGTGGAGCAATACACCGACCCCCATTTGGGAGAATCCGTAGTGACGGAGTATAGCGTGATACCGATACGTGAGATTCACCGGAGCCAGCCCGATGCGCAACGCAAGTTGCTCATTATGGGGGTGCTGGGCTTTTCTATTTTCTTTGTGTCGGTTATGAACTATGTGCTGGCGGCAATTGCCTCTATGAGCTGGCGGGCTAAAATGGTGGGCGTGCATAAGTGCAGCGGAGCCGGTGAGGGGCATATACTGGGCTTGTTTTTGTGGGAAACGGGAATATTGGTACTCGTGTCCACGGTAGCGTGCCTGCTGCTGATGTATTTTTTTGGAGAACGCATCGAAGGGATGTTGGGCGCACGGTTGGCGGACTTGTTTACATGGAGCAACCTCTACGTGCCGCTACTGACGGTATTGCTGCTCTTTGTAGTGGCGGGAGCATTACCGGGGCGCATGTATGCGCGTATTCCCGTGACACAGGTGTTTCGCCGCTATACGGAGGGCAAACGTTCGTGGAAGCGCGGACTGCTCTTTGTGCAGTTCATGGGAGTGGCTTTTATCTTGGGGGTGTTGCTCACTACGGTATGGCAATACCGGGAAGTGGTGAGCCGTCATGTCGGCTTTCAAACCGAACGGCTGGCAGTAGGCTCTGTCAATGGAGCGATAGAGGAGAATGAGGGAATATCCGATGCCATTAGACGCCAACCTTACGTGGAAGCGGTGGCATGCAGCAGCAAAATGCTGTTGCAGCATTACAGTACGAACCGTCTGACCGATGCGCAAGGCAATTTTCTGTGTCCGCTACACTTCATGCTTATAGATAAGGACTTTCCGAAAGTAACAGGATTGAAGCTATTGGAAGGTGCGTTTCCGCAGCATGTCGGCGAAGCCGTGGTGGGCAAGGAGACGGTACGGACTATGAAATGGCAGAATAACGTGATAGGACGGAAGCTGCCGATAAAACCTTCATGGGCAGGATTGCAGGAGTCTCCTACGATTGTGGGCGTGGTGGATGATGTGCGGAATATGGGTTTCTTCAACGAGCAGACTTGTACGGCCTTCATTATGAACGACCGCGACCGCACTTTCAATGTACGCCTGAAAGAACCGGAGGAAGAGAATTTAAGAAAGCTGAACGCCTTTGTAAAGGAAGCTTATCCGAACAAAATGTTGGAATTCTCCACTTATCAAGAAATACGTGAATGGCAGAATGAAAGTGTGTCCCGCTTTCGCAACATTGTGACGGTGACTTCGGGATGTATATTGCTTATCGTCCTGATGGGACTGATAGGTTATGTCAGCGACGAAACACAGCGTCGCAGCAAGGAAATAACCATTCGTAAGGTGAATGGAGCCGAGGCTTCTTCCATATTGCGTTTGCTTTCTGCCGGTATCTTGAAGGTGGCTGTGGGAGCAGTACTGATAGGTATTGCTTTCTCATGGTACGTTTCCGGCATTTGGATGGAACAATTTCCGGATGGGACGCTGCTTTCTCCCGGCTGGTTCATCGGGGTGGGAGTGGCGTTGTTAGTACTAATTGTGTTGGTTGTGGTAGTTAAGGCATGGCGGATTGCCAATGAGAATCCGGTCAACAGTATCAAGAGCGAATAAAAGAAAAGTATTTGTGGTTTTTTTAAGAAGGAAGTTGGGGAGACGGTAGTCTCTTCAACTTCTTTACGTATATCCACAGCGCAATGACAGCCGTAACGAATGCAAAGAAATCCGATACGGGCATACATGTCCAGATACCGTCCAGTCCCATATAACGGGGGAGGATAATCAGTCCCGGCAGTAAATATAACAGTTGTCGGGTGAGAGACAGGAATATGCTGATTTTAGCTTTTCCGATGCTTTGGAAGAAGTTACCGATAACGATTTGGGCACCTACCAGCGGGAACATGGCTATGCCGATACGCACCCCTCTGGAAGCCATATCAATCAGCTGCTCGTCACTCGTAAAGATGGCCGATACGGCATGAGGAAACAGTTCGCAGATGATAAAGCCCGTACTGGTGATACATACGCCCGTAATGATGCTCAGACGTAGTGTCGCCTTTACACGGTCGTGTTTCTGCGCTCCGAAGTTGTAGCCCACGATAGGCTGCATGCCCATCGTCAGTCCCAATACAATCATTACGTAAAGCACCAGCAGCCGGTTCATGATGCCGTAAGCACCGATAGCCATATCGCCGCCATAACGTTGCAGGCTGTTGTTCACGATGATAACGATGACGCATGCCGTTACATTCATCAGGAACGGAGACATCCCTATGGAGAAAATGCTGCTGATAATACGTTTTTTCATCTTCCAGAAGCCCGGGTGCAAGCGTACGATGCTTGTCTTTTGCAGGAAGTGGCTTACCACCCATATCATGCCGATAAATTGCGAAATGACCGTTGCCGTTGCCGCTCCGCGGATACCCCAGTCGAAGTGGAAGATGAAGATAGGGGCGAGAATAATGTTGCACACCACCGTAACCATCGAGGTCAGCATCGCTTTCTTGGGATAACCCGTGGCACGCATGATGTTGTTCAGCCCTATCATCGTATATGTCACAGGCGTACCCAGCAGAATTACCTGCATGAAGTTCCGCGCATAAGGCAGCGTTTCGTTGCTGGCGCCGAAAAAGCGCAGGATTTCGTCCAGGAAGATAAAAGAGATACCGCCGAACAAGAATGAGTTAACGAGGCAGAGCGTCAGGGTGTGGTTCAGCACTTCTGTGGCTCCGTCCACATCTTTCTGCCCCAGACGTATGGATGATATGGTGGAGCCGCCTGCCGAGACTACCGTACAAAAAGCGACCACCAAATTCATCAACGGAAAAGTTATGGCAAGTCCGGCAATACCCATGGCACCTACGCCATGACCGATAAAAATGCTGTCGATGATGTTGTACAGTGAAGTTATTGTCATACCGATAATGGCAGGGATGGAATACTGTACAAGAAGCTTGCCGATTCGTTCGGTTCCTAAGATATGCGGATCGTTCATTTGATATACGTCAATTAAGCTTTTGCAAAGATAAGAAATATTTGCTCAGTTCGATGATTATTCAGACCTTTGCACCCGAATATTATATTTGTTTTAAACATGGATACAATAAAAACAACAGCCGTCCTTTTCGATTTCGACGGAGTGGTGATGGATACCGAAACGCAGTATTCTATCTTTTGGCACAAAGTCGGTGTCGATTATCTGGGTATGGACGATTTGGAGAGCCGCATAAAAGGCCAGACAATGACCTACATTTGCGATACCTTTTTCGCCGGGAAAACAAAGGAACAACAGGAAATCACAGCCGCCCTCAATCATTTTGAACAGGATATGGCCTATGACTACATCCCCGGCGTGCTCGATTTTATCGCCGACCTGCGTCGTAACCATGTGAAAATGGCAGTTGTCACCAGTTCCAACGACCGGAAAATGGCTGCCGTCTATCGTGCCCGTCCTGAGGTGGAGACCATGTTCGACAGAATTCTTACCGCCGAAATGTTTGCCCACTCAAAACCGGCTCCCGACTGTTTTCTGCTCGGGATGGAAGTATTCGGCACAACTCCCGCCACTACCTACGTATTTGAGGATTCCTTTAACGGACTGAAAGCGGGTGTGGCATCCGAAGCCACCGTTATAGGGCTGGCAACAACAAACTCCCGTGAGGCTATCGCTCCGTTATGTCATTGTGTATTAGATGATTTTACGGGCTTTACTTACGATAAAATGCTTCAAGTGCACAAGTAATGGGAAAAAGCGCTAACTTTGCGCCGCTAAAAAATCATTAAACACATAATTATCATGGCTGGATATATTTCAGACGACACTCGTAAAGTAACTACGCATCGCCTCGTTGAGATGAAACAAAGAGGTGAAAAAATATCAATGTTGACTTCCTATGACTATACCATGGCGCAGATTGTGGACGGCGCAGGTATGGACGTTATTCTGGTAGGCGACTCCGCTTCCAATGTAATGGCGGGTAACGTGACCACACTTCCGATAACCCTCGACCAGATGATTTATCATGCCAAGTCCGTTGTCCGTGGCGTAAAGCGCGCAATGGTAGTGGTGGATATGCCGTTCGGTTCCTATCAGGGAAATGAAATGGAAGGCCTTGCCTCTGCCATCCGTATTATGAAGGAGAGCCATGCAGACGCTCTGAAGCTGGAAGGCGGGGAAGAAATCATCGGGACGGTAAAACGTATTCTCAGTGCCGGTATTCCTATCATGGGACACCTCGGACTGATGCCGCAATCCATCAATAAATACGGAACATATACGGTGCGTGCCAAAGACGATTCGGAAGCGGAAAAGCTGATACGCGACGCCCATCTGCTGGAAGAAGCCGGATGCTTCGCCATTGTATTGGAAAAGATTCCCGCCGCATTGGCGGAACGTGTGGCAAGCGAACTGACCATTCCTATCATCGGTATCGGTGCCGGTGGCGGTGTAGACGGTCAGGTACTGGTTGTGCAGGATATGCTGGGCATGAACAACGGTTTCCGTCCCCGTTTCCTGCGTCGCTATGCCGACCTTCATACTGTAATGACGGACGCTATCAGTCATTACATCTCCGATGTGAAGAACTTAGACTTCCCGAATGAGAAAGAACAGTACTAACGGGCTCATGACGCTCAACTTCTGGCGGATGTGCGCGGCCAACCTGTTACTGTTTGTATCCGTCTATATGCTCTTTCCCGTACTTTCGTTCGTAATGCCGGAGCGACTGGGCATATCCTTCCCTCAGGCAGGGAGCATGTTTCTGGTATTTGCGGCGGCAATGTTTGCGGTAGGCCCGTTTCATGCTTATCTGTGCGATGAATACAAGCGGAAGAACGTATTGCTTTATTCCACCCTTGCCATGCTGGCGGCGACGGCGGGCTATGCCTTTGCAGACAGCTATATCAAACTGTTGCTGCTTGCGTTGGTGCAGGGGGGCTGCTTCGGACTGGCAACGACAGCGGGCATTACGGTAGCCATCGACATCACCACATCGGCGAGGCGCAGCGCGGGCAATATGGTATATGCATGGTCTGCACGCTTGGGCATGCTGATAGGAGCGGGAATAGGTATCTTGCTGTACGACCTTTACGGCTTCCGTACAGTCGTTTACCTGGCTATTGCAGTGGGAGTTCTCAGCATGTATTTCACATCAAGGGTATATGTCGCTTTCCGTGCGCCTATCGGGATGAAGCTATGCAGTTTAGACCGCTTCCTGCTACCGCGTGCATGGGTGCCTGCACTGAATATGCTGCTGATTGCTTTTGTGCCGGGTGTATTGCTGCCTTTATTATATGTAGGAGATTACATCGCATTCTTGACATTGGGTGTATTGGTGCTTCTTACGATACCGTTTACAAGGATGTTTGTGAAACTGTCGCATCATTGCCAAAGAGGAACGGGCAATACGACTTGTTATCTGGCTATGGAAACAGGACTTTTGGCGGGTCTGGCAACAGCTTGCCGGTTGTCGGATGCGTACTTGCTCTATCATGCAGCCGGTGTAGCCGCCCTGCTTGCATTGTTCTTCTTCGTCCTGCTGACGTATCCCTACTATAAAAGAAAAAAGGTGAGGTGATTGATTTCACCATTTACTTATTTTATAATCCACTAAAGTAGGGTATAAAGATAATCAATCCTATAATTGCCGCCGCAACAGCGCATACCAGCACTGCTCCGGCGGCAATGTCTTTTACCTGTCCCGCAATGGGATGCCGCTCGGGAGATACTAAATCGACCAGTTTCTCAATGGCGGTATTAAACAGCTCGGCGGCAATCACTATACTGATACACAGAATTATCACTGTCCATTCGGTATGTGTAATCCCCAAAACAAATCCTGCAATGATTACGATCACTGTGGCAATCAAATGAAAACTCAGGTTCTGCTCTTTGCCTACACAACTCAGGATACCCTGCCAGGCATAACCGAAACTGCGGAGCTGTTTTTTGAAATCGTATTGCATAATTGGTAAATTGAGAATTGAGAATTAAAAATTGAAAAATAAAGGCCGTGACGTCGGACTTGGGGAACATAGGGTTTAACTTGGGGGTAAAGTTGAACTTTAGAAACGCAGTGTTGAACTTTAGAATTACGCTGTCAGTTTCGTGACACTTGCTTTACTCCCTTTATTGTCCTCAGCTTTTTGATAAGCGCTTCCAGTCGTCCGGTATCGCCTACCATGACGGTAAGCGTACCTGAGAATAATCCGTCGTGAGAATCGATGCCGATGCTTCGCAACGTAATTCCGGTCTCTTTGGAGATGATGGAAGTGATATTGGTTACGATACCTATGTCGTCATGGCCTACCACACGTAGCGTAATGGGATATTGCGTACCTTGTGACTTACCCGCCCAACGCGCCTTGACGATACGGTATCCGAAACGTTCGCGTAAGTCGCTGGCATTCGGACAGTCGCAACGATGTATCTTGATGCCGCCGCTTACGGTGACAAAACCGAATACCTCGTCTCCGTAGATAGGATTGCAACAGCGTGCCAGCTTGAAGTCCAGGCCTTTCAGGTTCTGGTCGATGACGAGCACATCCTCTTTGGCGGTTGTTTCTTCGGGCAGGGTGGCGGCTTGCAGGTTATAGCCCTCGGCGCTACGGTACACGATGTCATCATGCGTATCATTCTCCCGCTTTTGCAGTTCGAGGTACTTGTCTATGATGTCGTTGACGTCGAGCGTTTCGTCGGCAATGCTCTGATAAAAATCCGTTACCACTTTGAAGCCGAGACGCTTGATGAGGCGCATCATCGTACCCTCGTCATATTCTATCTTCCGGTTTTTGAATTTACGTTCCAGCGTTTCTTTGGCAAATGCGTGCTGGCGGGCAGCCATTTCTTTGAGCGCCTGCCGTATCTTGGTGCGTGCTTTGGAAGTAGTGACGATGTTCAGCCAGCCTTGCTTGGGCGTCTGGGTATTGGAAGTCATGATTTCCACCTGATCGCCACTGTTCAATATCTGCTTGAGCTGTGCATTCCTGCCGTTTACTTTCGCTCCGATACATTTACAGCCCAGTTTGCTGTGGATGTGGAATGCGAAGTCGAGTACGGTGGAACCTTTACCCAGTTTGAACAAATCCCCTTTGGGGGTAAAGACGAATACCTCGTCTTCGTATAAGTCCAGCTTGAACTGATCCATGGTCTCCAATCCGCTGCTGTCGGAGTTTTCCAACGCTTCACGCACGGAAGTCAGCCATTCGTCCAAGCCGCTTTCGCCTTTGATTCCTTTATATCGCCAGTGGGCGGCAAGACCCCGTTCAGCTATTTCGTCCATGCGTTCGGTACGAATCTGCACTTCCACCCACTTGCCCTCGGGACCCATCACGGTGATGTGCAGCGATTCGTATCCGTTGCTTTTAGGCACGGACAGCCAGTCGCGCAGACGCTTCGGGTTGGGCTGGTACATATCCGTTACGATGGAATATGCCTGCCAACATTCCAGTTTCTCTTTTTCTACCTTAGAATCCAGAATCACACGGATTGCGAACAAGTCGTACACGCCCTCGAAAGGACACTTCTGCTTTTTCATCTTCTGGTAGATGGAGTGAATGGACTTGGTGCGTCCCTTGATGTGGAAGTGCAGTCCCGCATCTTCCAGCTTTTTCTGTACCGGAGCGATGAAAGCGGCTATATACTTGTCGCGTGAAGCTTTGGTTGCGTTCAGCTTCTCCTTGATGTGATAGTAAACGTCTTTCTCCGTATATTTCAGTGAAAGGTCTTCCAGTTCCGATTTCAGTTTGTACAAACCCAGCTTGTGGGCGAGAGGAGCATATAGATAAGCGGCTTCATTGGCCACCTGTTTGCGCGCTTCGTCATGCTCACAATCCTTTATCTGACGCATGATGTTCACGCGGTCGGCAATCATAATGAGGATAACGCGCATGTCTTCCGCAAAGGACAGCAGCAGGTTACGGAAGTTTTCCGACTCGATAGTGGGGCTTTTGGAGTAAAGCTCGTTTACCCGTATCAATCCTCGTATGATGCCCGCTACATCTTCGCCGTAGTTCCGTTCCACTTCTTCGGAAGTACAAGTGCCGCAGCGTACGGAGTCGTGAAGCATCAGTCCCAGAATGGAGGCGCGCTTCATGCCTATTTCTTCCGCTACGATAACGGCGGTCTGCATATCCTTGATAACCGGATTCAGGCCGAAGATGTCCCGTTGTATGCGGTTATTCCGTATAGAGTTTACAAGATGTGTTTTCAGCTTTTTGCAATCGCCTTTGTGGAGTGTTTCCCCTGAAAGTTGCAATAATTTTCGGTAGAGTACGAAGAGCAAACGCTTCTCTCCGGTAGTGAAAAATTCATCTGTTTCCATAATCGTCCGTATTTTCTGCTGTAAAGGTAGTTTTTTTCTTCTTTTTCTTGATGGCACTTCCGCTTTTTTTGTATTTTTGGGCATCAATTAATAAATTTAGATATTATGATAACACTCCAAGACAAAGAACTGCTTGCCAAGAAAGGCATATCAGAAGAGCAGATTGCCGAACAACTGGCCTGTTTCGAAAAAGGATTTCCATATTTAAAGTTATCTGCCGCCGCTTCCGTAGAGCAAGGTATACTGGCTCCGGACGCCGATGAGCAGAAAAAATATCTGAATGCGTGGGAAACATACACTCAGACAGACAAGACGGTTGTGAAGTTTGTTCCGGCATCGGGCGCGGCAAGCCGTATGTTTAAGAATTTATTTGAATTCCTCGGAGCGGAATACGATGCTCCCCAGTCAAGTTTTGAGAAAACATTCTTCGAGAAAATCGAGAAGTTTGCTTTTTACGATGACTTGAATGCCGCATGCCAAAAAACAGCCGGTAAAGATATTCCCGCGTTGCTGGCCGCCGGAAATTACAAAGCTGTGGTTGCCGCATTGCTCGAATCGGCGGGCTTGAATTACGGTGCGCTTCCGAAAGGACTGTTGAAGTTCCATAAGTACGAAGATGGCAGCCGTACCCCGTTGGAAGAGCATCTGGTGGAAGGTGCGCTCTATGCGGCCAACAAGAACGGCAAGGTGAATGTGCATTTCACCGTATCTCCCGAACATCGTGCGCTATTCAAGGCTTTGGTGGACGAGAAAGCGGCCGCCTATGCCAAGAAATACGGTGTGGATTACAATATCAGCTTCTCCGAGCAGAAGCCGAGCACCGATACCATTGCCGCCGATATGGAAAACAAACCTTTCCGCGATAACGGCAAGCTCCTGTTCCGTCCGGGCGGCCACGGCGCATTGATTGAAAACCTGAACGACCTCGATGCCGATGTAATCTTCATCAAGAACATCGATAACGTAGTGCCCGATAAGCTGAAGGGCGATACCGTATTATATAAGAAACTGATTGCGGGCGTACTCATCACGTTGCAGCAGCAGGCATTCGCTTACCTGCAACTGCTGGACAGCGGCAAATATACGCACGAACAGATTCTCGACATCCTGCAGTTTGTACAGAAGAAGCTGTTCTGCAAGAATCCGGAAACGAAGAACCTGGAAGATGCCGAACTGGTGATTTACCTGAAAGAAAAGCTGAACCGCCCGATGCGTGTTTGCGGTATGGTGAAGAACGTAGGCGAGCCGGGTGGCGGCCCGTTCCTTGCATATAACAGTGACGGTACGATTTCCCTGCAAATCCTCGAAAGCTCACAGATTGACATGAACGATCCGGAGAAGAAAGATATGTTTGAAAAGGGTACGCACTTCAATCCGGTAGATTTGGTTTGCGCCGTACGCGATTATAAAGGTCACAAATTTGACTTGGTGAAGTATGTGGATAAGGCAACAGGCTTTATTTCCTATAAGTCGAAGAACGGTAAAGACTTGAAAGCCCTGGAACTTCCCGGACTTTGGAACGGTGCGATGAGCGATTGGAACACGGTCTTTGTAGAAGTACCCCTGACTACATTCAATCCGGTTAAGACGGTGAACGACTTGTTGAGAGAGCAACATCAATAACAGCATCTGCATTTGGTTAACTTCATAGCCTCTGTGAAGTTAACCAAGTGGGTAGTAATATGTTAATATCATAATTACGGGAAGTTAACTCGATACGGTGAATGAAGTTAACTTCCCGTATTTCTTTTTATATCGTTTTTTCTCCCTATCTTTGCGATAATTCTATAATAACTGATACTGAAATGAAAAAGATTTTACTGTTAGGTTCCGGTGAGCTGGGTAAGGAATTCGTGATTTCCGCTCAGCGCAAGGGGCAATACATCATTGCCTGCGACTCTTATGCCGGAGCACCCGCCATGCAAGTGGCAGACGAATGCGAAGTGTTCAGTATGCTGGACGGTGACGCATTGGAACGTGTAGTACGCAAACACCGGCCGGATATTATTGTACCGGAAATTGAGGCTATCCGTACGGAACGCTTGTACGATTTTGAGAAAGAAGGTATTCAGGTTGTGCCCAGCGCGCGCGCAGTAAACTTTACCATGAACCGTAAAGCCATCCGCGACCTCGCCGCCAAGGAACTGGGACTGAAGACCGCCAAATATTTCTATGCCACTTCTTTGGACGAACTGAAAGCCGCTGCCGAAAAAATCGGTTTCCCCTGTGTGGTAAAACCGTTGATGTCTTCTTCCGGTAAGGGACAATCGCTCGTGAAGAGCGCCGACGAACTGGAGCATGCCTGGGAATACGGTTGCAATGGTAGCCGTGGAGATATAAAGGAGCTTATCATCGAAGAGTTCATTAAGTTCGACAGTGAGATAACCTTGCTGACAGTTACCCAAAAGAATGGTCCCACTCTGTTCTGTCCGCCTATCGGCCACGTACAAAAGGGTGGTGACTATCGCGAGAGTTTCCAGCCTGCCCATATCGATCCCGCTCATTTAAAGGAAGCGCAGGATATGGCAGAGAAAGTAACCCGTGCCCTGACAGGCGCCGGTTTGTGGGGAGTGGAATTCTTCCTGAGCCATGAGAACGGTGTTTACTTCTCCGAACTCTCTCCGCGTCCGCACGATACGGGTATGGTGACACTGGCAGGAACGCAAAATCTGAATGAATTCGAATTGCATTGCCGTGCCGTACTTGGCCTGCCTATTCCGGGTATCAAGCAGGAGCGGATCGGTGCAAGTGCCGTTATCCTGTCGTCCATTGCCAGTCAGGAGCGTCCTAACTATCGCGGTATGGAAGAGGTGGCCAAAGAAGAAGATACTTACTTGCGCATCTTCGGCAAACCGACTACCCGTGTCAATCGCCGTATGGGCGTTGTATTATGCTATGCGCCGCTGGGCAGCGACCTTGATACGCTGCGCGATAAAGCCAAACGAATAGCCGAGAAAGTAGAAGTGTACTAAGCCTGAGTTAAGTACATTTAAATATAAAGTGTGAAGTATAACGGTGCCCCAACCGCATGGTTATACTTCATACTTAAATAACGTTTAATCAAACAATCCCGGGTAAATCTCTCCACCCAGTTCGCTCACATTCAGTTGTTGCTGTAACTTTCCGTCCGACGAATAGAACAGTTGGAATTCTTCATTGGAATTGTAAACTTCCACTTCGATAACAATTATTGTAGGATGTTTGGGGAAAGTGATTATTCTCACATCTTTTAATCTCATGGAAGACATAATGCTTTCCATAAACGCTTCGGCAACGGGAGCGGGAACTTTCTCCAGCGACTCCACGTCATTCTCCGTCATTACCCATTGGGCATTTTCATCGAACCACACATCTATCTCCCGATTGTCCATAACGAACTCCGCCACATAACATCCCGCCATCTGTTCCCATTCCACATTAACGGCTTGCGGGTACATCTTCTCAAAGGCAGCCTGTATTTTCGCGGGAAGCTCTTTGGCAAAGGCGGAAGCGGAAACAAGCAGTAGCATACTTGCTACGAAACAAAATCTAAATCTTTTCATCTTAAAATACAAAACATTAAGTATAAAATATGAGGTATAACAATGCCCCGTCCGCATGGTTCATACCTGATACCTCATATTTTATACTTTATGTTTCGTATTTCAAACATTCAGCCTTCCCTTGTAGGAAAATGCTTTCTTCCCGAAATCAATATCCGGCAATACGGCATCAGCGGCAAACAGCCCGTAAACGGATGACCCCGAGCCACTCATTGACGCATAGACGGCACCCTGCCTGTACATCTCTTCCTTTATTTCTCCGATAGCGGGAAATTGAGGAAACACGCTCTCTTCAAAGTCATTCATCATATACTCTCTCCATTCTTTAACGGGCAACTGTATCGTCTCCTTTAGTGACCGCTGCGGACGGCGCGGCTTTATTTGCGAAAAGGCGTCCCGTGTGGAAACGAATATGTCCGGCTTTACCAACCAAAGCTGATACCCCTTCAACGACAAAGAAACAGGTGAGAATATATTCCCGATACCTTCCGCGTAAGTGGGGGCGTTCCGGATAAAGAAAGCGCAATCCGCACCCAGACGGGCCGCGTGTTCTTCCAGTTTGTCAAGACTCAAACCGAGATTGAATTTCTCATTCAGCAGTTTCAGCATAAAGGCGGCGTCAGCCGAACCGCCCCCCAATCCGGCTCCCGAGGGAATACGCTTGAACAGATGAATATCTACCGGCGGCAGGTCGAACAACTCATCCAGCAGTTTATAAGCCTTTACTACCAGATTGTTTTCCGCTTCTCCCGCTATTTCTATACCTGCCTGATGCAGGCAATATTTTCCGTCACCGTCATGCAACGGGTTTATTTCCAGCGCATCTTCAATAGGAATAGGGTAGAAAATGGTTTCCAGATTATGGTAACCGTCCGGGCGTTTCTCTGTAATGTTCAGCCCCAAGTTTATTTTAGCGTTCGGAAAAGTAAGCATTGTTAAACCGAGAATTAAGAATTGAAAATTAAAAAACAAAAAACGGGCTGCCAAAGCGGCTCCGGACACAAAGTTAATGAATTCTGTTTATAGTAGATTGAAAACTTAACAACGATTTATTGATTGCTATCAATAAAATCATTTATCTTTGCTTTCCCTTTTGAAAGGCCGACTATTATTTCTTAATTTTTAATTTTCAATTTTTAATTCAAAAAGTGGCAGAACAAAGACGAACTACACGTACTCCGAAATCAAAAGCACCCCAGCCCGTCAACGACTACGGGCGTATCCAGCCGCAGGCGCCGGAGCTGGAAGAGGCTGTGCTCGGTGCATTGATGATTGAGAAAGACGCTTATTCATTGGTGAGTGAAATTCTCCGTCCGGAATCTTTTTACGAGCATCGGCATCAGCTGATATATTCCGCTATTACGGACTTGGCGGTCAATCAGAAACCGGTGGATATCCTTACGGTCAAAGAGCAGCTGGCCAAACGCGGAGATTTGGAAGAGGTGGGCGGTCCGTTCTATATAACCCAGCTCAGCAGTAAGGTAGCCTCTTCTGCGCACATCGAATATCACGCCCGTATTATCGCCCAAAAGGCGTTGGCGCGCGAGCTGATAACATTCACCAGCAATATCCAGTCCAAAGCGTTCGACGAGACGCTCGATGTGGACGACCTGATGCAGGAAGCCGAAGGCAAACTGTTCGAGATTTCCCAGCAGAACATGAAGAAGGACTATACGCAAATCAATCCGGTCATTGCCGAAGCGTACGACCTTATTCAGAAAGCCGCCGCCCGTACCGACGGTTTGAGCGGCCTCGAGAGCGGATTTACGAAGCTGGACAAGATGACTTCCGGTTGGCAGAACTCCGACCTTATCATTATAGCCGCCCGTCCTGCCATGGGTAAAACGGCGTTCGTGCTTTCCATGGCAAAGAACATCGCCGTGAATTTCCGCAACCCTGTCGCCCTGTTCTCCCTTGAAATGAGTAACGTGCAGTTGGTGAACCGTCTTATCTCCAATGTGTGCGAAATTCCGAGTGAGAAGATTAAGAGCGGACAGCTTGCCGACTACGAATGGCAACAGCTGGACTATAAATTGCGTGACTTGCTGGATGCGCCGCTGTATGTGGACGATACTCCTTCTCTTTCCGTATTCGAGCTTCGTACCAAAGCCCGTCGTCTGGTTCGCGAGCATGGGGTAAGGGTCATTATCATCGACTACCTTCAGTTGATGAATGCCAGCGGTATGTCGTTCGGCAGCCGTCAGGAAGAGGTGAGTACGATTTCCCGCTCGCTGAAAGGATTGGCCAAGGAGTTGAATATCCCTATCATCGCCCTGTCGCAGTTGAACCGTGGTGTGGAGAATCGTGAAGGAGAAGAGGGCAAGCGCCCGCAGTTGAGCGACCTTCGTGAATCCGGAGCCATCGAGCAGGATGCCGATATGGTATGTTTCATCCATCGTCCCGAATATTATAAGATTTATACTTCCGCCGACGGTAGCGACTTGCGTGGTATGGCGGAGATTATCATAGCCAAGCACCGTAACGGTGCCGTGGGTGATGTGCGCCTGCGCTTTATCGGCCAGTACACCCGCTTCCAGAATCCGGAGGACGATATGGTGATTCCACCGCCTACCGAAGGTGGCGGGGGAGCTACGTTCGGTTCGCGTATGAACGCGCCCATCGGCAGTCCTTCTACGCCACCGCCACCGTCTGCCGCCGACTATATGCCTCAAACGGACAATCCGTTTGGCGGGGTGGGGTCGGACGGGCCGTTGCCGTTCTAACAAAAAACAAATCAAGGATGTACCGGTTATCGAGATAGAGGTACATCCTTGATTTGTTTTTTAGCCCTGTGATAGGGTTATCCAGCCTTGTTACTGTCCGTCCTTTTTCATCCTCAACACCCTGATCCCCGTAAATTTCTTATTGTTTTTCAGCATCTGTGCCAACGGCCTCTGCGTAACAACCACCATTTTCCGGGTAGAAGAAGCGTGAAGCAGCTTCAACACTCCTCTCTCATAATAGGCAAGCCCCAGATGGACAACATCCAATCCCGGAATATTGGTGGTGATGGCTATGATATCTCCATTCTTTATCCAACCGAAACCATTGTCGGGCAGCTTGTTCTTGGGGATATAATGAAAGACTTGTCCGGACAGGGACTTTTCTATTTCTTCCATCTTACCGATGTTGGCGGGAGATGACTCCAAGTGCTTGTACGCTTTGGCATGCGTAGACATGAAATCGAGGGACAGCCTTACCGTATCAGGACTGTTGGCTGCGGCCACATCTTCCATGAAGCCATGCCTGACACCGTTATTAACCCAATCGGCAATGTAATGCAGGCGGGACGTGTAACCGTCAATCTTACCGTCACGGTAACGGATGCTTTGCAGGTTTCGCGCATAGTCGGCCTTATCTATCGCCCCGTCCTTGACGGGGGACAGTGACAGAGCCAGCACATACTCCACAAAAGTAGTGCAATCCACTTCGTCGAAGTTGACTACGAGTTTCTCCTCGTCGTTCACTTCCAGCGTATGCGCCACATAGGGAGTTTTGAGGAAGCTCAATCCGTATTTCAGCATGGCATTGTCCGCTTCCTGTGCAGAGACGGACGATGCGATTGCCAAAGTACAGCATATACTGAGTAAAGTGGAAGGCATACCGGATAAAACACGGATTCTGCCTGATAAGGCTTTCATTGTCAAACGGTTTAGTATTTATATATCAAACTCTTGAAATCCGTTTTCTTGTCGAACGGAACAATCGTAAAACCATAATCGATGGCATTCCACTTACCGCAGTATATCAGGTAAGGTTCATGAGCCAAAGCTCCCCAACTGTTGTCGCCGCCTACGCCCATCATGCGGTAATCCAAGAAGAAATCTACCGAATGTTCCGGTTGCGGATCGGTGAGGTGACGGTGGTTGGTCTTTTCGGTACGGGGAGAGCCGTTTTCGAGAGAGTCGCCGCTATCCAGGCTTTCCAGCGGATAGTTGGACACGTTCATTTCAAAAGTGCGGTCGGCTACAAACAGCAAGCCTTCTTGCGCCTTGTCGGTGAGGGTGCACCAATAGATGTCCGTGCGGTGGTTGTTTTCCTGCGGGCGGACATAAGGCTCGTACATGTCTTTGATGCCCGACGTGTATTCGCCGATGAACTGTGAAGTGCGGCGGTCGCGGTAATTCTCTTCCGGACCCCGGCCGTAGTAGGTCAGCGAGGTGATGCGGGCGGGCAGTTGCATGCGCAGCCCCACACGCGGTATCATCGGTGTCTGGGCATTCTCCGCGACGAAGCGGTTGTCCACCTTGATGACGCCGTTGCCGTACACCTTATACGTTATATCCCAGCGGGCATCGGTCTGCGGGAAGCGGTAGGTCACTTTTACCGCCGTAGTATCTTTGTCACGCGTTACGTTGAAGCTTTCGGCTTTCGGTTCCTGATAGCTGGCCTCTTTCCACGCTTTCAAACGTACGGGAAGCTTGGCTCCGTAATCATTGTCGGTAGGGGCGCGCCAGAAGAAGGGGCGGGGACCTTGTCCGTTGTGAATGAATTCCTGCTTCTTGTATTGATAAGATACTAACAGACCGCTTTGCTTGTCGAATGTGGCTTTGAAGTCTGCACCGGAGAAAATGACTTGCCGGCCATTGTCTTCCGAATCGGCGAATGCCTGCTTCGGGGCGTTTTCCTTGTGGAAAGTATATACATAGGTTTGTTCGCGCGCGATGACTGTACCTGCCGGAAGGAACGGCTCGGACGTACGGATGGCGGCATAGAACTCTATGCGTACGTCTCCGGTGGAGTTATTGACGACGGGAATGCCATTCAGGAACGGACTGGTAACGGTCTGTCCCGGTTCGGCTTTGATGTCCTCGATACGTCCTTTGTAAATCTCCTTGCCATGATGGCGGACGATATAATAAAAGTCGAATTTGTCGAGATTGGTAAAGGAGAAGTCGTTCCGTATCTTTACGACAAAGGCTACACGGTCGAAGTCGAAGAACTTGATGTTCTGATACACCTTTCTCATTTCCTCGGTCTGCGGCTTGACGCTGCGGTCGGGATATACCACACCGTTGATGCAGAAGTTGCCGTCGGACGGAGTACCGTACTCACCGTAATCGCCCCCGTACGTCCAGTATTTGCGGCCGCCAGCGGTCTTGGCGGCAAGTCCCTGGTCTACCCAATCCCAGACGCAACCGCCTTGCAGGATGGGATACTTCTCGATGATGTTCCAGTAATCCTGGAAGTTACCCAGGCTGTTCCCCATGGCATGGGCGTATTCGCAGAGAATGAGCGGGCGGGTCATTTCGGGGTCTTGCGCGTATTTCTCAATATGGGCGGGGCGGTGGTACATGGGGCAGAAGATGTCCGTATTCCATTCCGTCAGGGCGCGTTCGTATTGTACGGGGCGGCTGTCAAGCGCTTTCAGCGTGTTATAGGTGACGTAGAAGTTCAGACCGTTTCCCGCTTCGTTGCCCAATGACCAGATGATGATGCTCGGATGATTCTTGTCCCGCTCATACATATTCAGCGTGCGGTCTACATGGGCGTTCATAAACAGCGGATTGTTTCCCAGCGTGCCGCCTACGCTCAGATTGTAGCCCATTCCGTGGCTCTCGATATTGGCTTCGTCTATGACGTAGAAGCCATACCGGTCGCACAGCTCATAGAAACGTTCCTGTTGCGGGTAGTGGCAGGTGCGGATGGTGTTTATGTTGTACTGCTTCCAAAGCTCGAAGTCTTTCAGCATGAGCTCTTCGGGAACGTAATGCCCGGTGTATTCATTA
This sequence comes from Bacteroides clarus YIT 12056, assembly GCF_900129655.1. Classification (GTDB taxonomy): domain Bacteria; phylum Bacteroidota; class Bacteroidia; order Bacteroidales; family Bacteroidaceae; genus Bacteroides; species Bacteroides clarus. The sequence goes on along the minus strand of NZ_FQWK01000004.1, from coordinate 452,971 downwards.
TGCTCGTGATAGTTGACGCCTTTCACGAGGATAGGTCTGCCGTTTACCATCAGTTGCTTGTCCTTTATCTCTACGGTACGGAAACCGACTTTGCAGCTGGTGGCCTCGATAACGTCGCCGTTGATATGCTTCAGGCTGATAACGAGCGTGTAGAGGTCGGGCGTCTCGGCTGTCCATTGCAACGGTGCTTCGATTGTCTTGGGGGTGAACTCCACTTCCGTCTGACCGTGACCCACACGGGTCGAGGACTGGGCGACCTGCCTGTCTTTGCTGTCCAGCAAGCGATAGCCTACGACGAACGGGACTTCCTTGTCGGTTTTGTTGGCGAACTTCACTTTCAGTTTCAGGATTCCGTTGCGATAATCTCCGTCCAGAGGCGTTTCGGCCTTGAAGTCCGTCAGATGTATTTGCGGGCGGGCATACATGTAAATATCCCGTTCGATGCCGCTGATGCGCCAAAAGTCCTGACACTCCAGATAGTTGCCGTCGGAAAAGCGGTGTACCTGTATGGCTATCACGTTCTCGCCCCTGTGGGCAAAGGACGTAACGTTGAAGCGGGCAGGGGTCTTGGCGTCTTTGTTCATGCCGACAAACTTGCCGTTGAGGTAGTAGAACGCCGCTCCGCGCACTCCGTCGGCGCTCAGGAAGATTTCTTTGCTCTCCCAATCGGCGGGCAGGGTGAAGGTGCGGCGGTAGGTTCCCGTGGGATTCCATTCCTTGGGCACGTACGGCGGATTGGGCTTATCCCAGTAAGGAGCGTAGCCGGAAGAGCAGAATTCGTACGGGTGGTTGACGTAGATGGGAGTGCCGAAACCCTGCACTTCCCAGTTGCCGGGGACGTCGATGTCCGGCCAGCGGCTTACGTCTGTCCGGGCATCCATGAAGTCGGTGGGGCGGTCGGTGAAGTTCTCTACGTAGTTGAACTTCCACTTTCCGTTGAGGGAGATGCGGAATGTTCCGTTCTTGCGGTCGTTGATGACGGCGTCCGCCTCGTTCGTATAAGAGGTAAAGGTACTGCGGGGCGGTTCTTTGTTGATGTTTGTCAGTCGGGGATTGGTGATTTGCGCGTACCGGTCTTCCTGCGCCGCGAGGGCGAGAGGAAGAAGGGCGGCAGCCATCAGTAGTCTTTGTATTTTCATGATAATGGAGTTTTAAGGTTTGAACGGGTTGACGATGGTTGTAATCGTGTTGTTTTCGGAAGTGCTGTTATTCCGGAAAGGCAAGTCCTTCCCTCAACCATTTTTCCAACTCGCCGGTCCATTGGCGCTTGTACGTGAAGTTGTCACGGAAGCCCCAGCCGTGGCCGCCAGTAGGATAGACATGCAGCGTGGCGGGTACTTTTTGTTCGCGCAGGGCGAGGAAGTAACCGATGCCGTTGATGGGCAGTACGGTTGCGTCATCGGCGGACAGCATGATGAAGGCTTGCGGGGTTTGGGGAGATACCTGCCGTTCGAGCGAGTATTTCTGTTCCAGTTCGTCAGAAGGAGCCTCGCCGATGAGGTTCTTGCGTGAACCGCCGTGAGTGACGCCTTTCAGCATGGAGATAACGGGATAGAACAGAATCTGAAAGTCGGGACGAGTGGCGTCACTGCCGTACAGTGTGGCAAGAGAGGCTGCCAGATGTCCGCCTGCGGATGCTCCCATGATACCGATACGGTTAGGATTGAGCCCCCATTCTTTGGCATGCCCGCGTACGAGGCGGATGGCTTGCTCGGCGTCCGACAGGGGAACTTCGTTGTGCCCGTTCGGCATGCGGTACTTCAGCACCGCATACGTGATGCCTTGCGTTGTAAACCAGGCTGCCATGTCGTGCCCTTCGTGGTTCATGGCGAGACGGCCGTATCCGCCGCCGGGACACATGATGACGGCCATACCGTTGGGTTTGGCCGGACGGTAGACGGTAATGGACGGATTGACCACATTGGCGACGCGTCCGCCTTTCAAATCTTCCTGCGCACCGGTCAGCCCGTTGGTATTGGGCGCACCGTCAGGCCACAACAGCAGTTCGACGGGTTTCTGCGCGGACAGTGCCGTCGCTGCGAATAAAAGGGATAGGAATAGTATTTTTCTCATGATGTTGAACTTTAATTTATATCAAATGAATATGTATAACCTGACTGTACATATTCATTTGATGAATATCGTTTTATATTGTCCGAGCTTATTTCAGTATCCTCGCGGCTTATTTTGTTTTCATCGAAGCTTTGACGAGATAGAATATCAGGATGGCATAAGCGCCCAGCGCCAGCACTTCGGACCATGTGTTGTTGAGCCATGCGTCGTTCACCAGGTTTACGCCGCCGAAGCGCATTGCCGCACTTACCACGCCCATCAGCGCGCCGCCTGCAATGAAACCGGATGCCAGCAGCGTACCTTTCTCACCGCGTTCTGCGTTGAGGGCTGCATCTTTGCTGCGACCGGTTACGTACCAGTTTACGGCGCCGCCCACCACCAACGGAACGTTCAGTTCCAGCGGGATGAACATACCCAGCGCGAAAGCGAGAGCCGGTATCTTACAAGCGTTCAGCACGATAGCCAACACCGCACCGATGCCGTACAGCAACCACGGGGCGCCCACACCGTTCATCAACGGTTCGATAACCGCCGCCATTGCGTTGGCCTGCGGAGCTGCCAGTTGTCCGCTGGTAAATCCGTAAGTCTTGTTCAGGATAATCATCACACCGCCCACGGTAGCCGCCGAAACGATTGTTCCGAGGAACTTCCACGTTTCCTGCTTGACGGGGGTGCTTCCCAGCCAGTAACCGATTTTCAGGTCAGTGATGAAACCGCCCGCCATAGACAGCGCCGTACACACCACGCCGCCCATCACCAAAGCCGCCACCATTCCGCCGGGGCCTTTCAAGCCTACCGCCACCATTACTACCGATGCAAGGATAAGCGTCATGAGCGTCATGCCCGATACCGGATTCGTACCCACAATGGCAATGGCATTGGCCGCTACGGTGGTAAAGAGGAACGAGATGCCCGCAACGAGCAGGATAGCCACCACCGTGTGCAGCAGATTGCCCTGCATCACGTCGAAGTAGAAGAACAGCGTAACCAGTATCAGCGTGATGATGGAACCGATGGCGATAATCTTCATGGAAAGGTCGCGTTGCGTACGCTTCACGCCGGCTTCCGCATCGGCCTTGCCGCCCATCTCTTTGGCGGCCAGTCCCACGGCGCTCTTGATGATGCTCCATGACTTGATGATGCCGATGATGCCCGCCATTGCGATACCGCCGATACCGATGCTCTTGGCGTAGTATTTGAAGATTTCTTCGGGAGACATGGCGCCTACGGTGGCGGTAATCTCCGGGTTCCATTGATTGAGCACGCTGTCGCCCCAGATGAGGGACATGCCCGGAATGATAATCCACCACACGGCCAGCGAACCGGCGCAGATGATGGAAGCGTATTTCAGTCCGACGATATATCCCAGACCCAGTACGGCCGCTCCGGTATTCACCTTGAATACCAGCTTGGCTTTCTCCGCCAGCATTTCGCCGAAGCCGCATACGCGGGTGGTGAAATTCTCGTTCCACCATCCGAAGGTGGCCACGATGAAGTCGTAAAGACCGCCGATGATACCCGCCATCAGCAACGGTTTCGCCTGGCTGCCGCCTTTCTCGCCCGATACAAGCACCTGCGTCGTTGCGGTCGCTTCGGGGAAGGGGTATTTGCCGTGCATGTCGCTTACGAAATATTTACGGAACGGGATAAGGAAAAGAATACCCAGCACACCGCCCAGCAGCGAGCTGATGAATACTTGCGCGAACGTTACGGTGATTTCCTGCGGATAGCTTTCCTGCAGGATATACAGTGCGGGCAGGGTAAAGATGGCGCCTGCCACGATTACCCCGGAACTGGCTCCGATGGATTGGATGATGACGTTTTCGCCCAGCGCGTTCTTGCGTTTGGCTGCGCCGGACACGCCGACGGCGATGATGGCGATAGGGATGGCCGCCTCGAATACTTGTCCCACTTTCAGTCCCAGATAGGCTGCCGCCGCCGAAAACAGAACCGCCATGGCGATACCCCACAGTACCGACCAGAGGTTCACTTCGGGATATTTCCTGTCGGGGCTCATCAAGGGGTTGTAGACTTCTCCCGGCTTTAGCTCCCGGAACGCATTTTCCGGCACGCCGGTCAGTTTCTCTTCTTCTTGTTTCATGATAGTTGTTTTATTTTTATTGTTATGATTGCGATATGTCTTGATTATCCGCTTTGTAAATGTGTAATTTCCGTCCTGCGGGATGAAATAAACCGTCTCACGAGACGGATTTATTCGTCTTACGGGACGATATTTTTTGTCCTGCGGGATAAATATTTTCATCCCGCAAGACAAATTTGTTATAGACTTCAAAGAAAGCAAAAAAAAGGAGAATTGAAAAATTCTCCTTTATTCTGTATCATAAAAACGTTTATTTGGCGTCTTTGGCGGTCATGTCGCCCTCAACGAACAGACGTATCATTTCGGTCTTGGCGTTGGTGCGCAGCGTAATGGACTTCTTGAAGTGTCCGGGATATTTGCCTGTACCGTTGTAGGTAATCTTGATGGTTCCGGTCTTGCCGGGCATCACCGGCTCTTGCGTGTATTCGGGCACCGTGCATCCGCAAGATGCCACGGCCTGGTGGATTACCAGCGGAGCGTCTCCTACGTTGGTGAATGTAAACGTGCAGCTTACCACCGGATTGTTCTCGGAGAATGTTCCGAAGTTATGGGTGGTCTTGTCGAATTTGATGTCCGCCCCGCCTTGTGCGCAGGCATAACCGATGCTCATAACCAGCATCAACATATAAAAAGCAAGTTTCTTCATGTCTTTATCTTTTTTAATTACACAAGGTGCAAAGGTAAGCCATTTCCGCAAAAATCACTCGTACTCTGTGCGAAATTGTATTAAATCGGTATCAGAAACCATTGTGACGGATGATGAGCAGGGAGAAATAAGGGAAACGGAGCGTTTCGAGCTGCTGCCTGTCGCTGATGTATTTCTCTTGCGGAGTGCCTACGTTCTCAAAATAACGGTAGTCGTATTCGGGATGCAGGCGGATGCAGCGGTGTACCTCGCCTGCGCATTGCGACAGCTTCATGATGACGACTGTGCTCCCCGACTGTATCAGCCGCTCTATCTCTTCGGCGGTGGTGATGCCGGGAATTACGGTCAGCCTCTCTTCCTGGCTGGCGATGTGCAGTCCGCCCCGCGCTCCGGCGGCGATGAAGGCGGGGATGCCGGCAATCTGTTCCACGGGGATGCCGGCGGCTTGCAGTTTCTCATATATATAATGTATAGAGGAGTAGAAGCCTGCATCGCCCTCTGCCACGACGGCCACTTTCCTGCCTGCGTGATGCAGGGAAAGGGCTTCGGCGTACACTCGGTCGTAGGCGTTGAGGGCGTCCGTCCGCTGCTTGCTCATGGGCAGGGAGAAGCGGCGGATATGGCCGGCGGGTATGTCGAGCCGGAGCATGATGTCGGCGGCACGTGAGAGGGGACGGCCGTCGCGGGCGGGCGTTTCGGGACAGAAGATGCAGTCGGCGGCTTGCAGGGCTTTCAGTCCTTTCAGGGTAATCAGTTCGGCTTCTCCGGGGCCGAGGGATACGAAGGTGATGGGGAACATTCTGTTTTACTGTTAATCCGGTTAGAAATAAAAAGGAATTTCGGGATGCAAAAGTCGGGAAATAATCGGTAGTAAACAAGATATTATTTATCTTTGTTATTTCTATCAAATAATCTGCGAGTATGGATTACCAACTGAATACACGCTTGAACGGCAATATCGCGATGACATCCCGCTTCCACGAAAGCAAGCCGCTGCAACGTGACAAGACTTTGTATAAGTTTCTGTGGGTGCAGGGCGGTACGCTTACCGTCGAGGTAGACCACATCCCCATGAAGCTGGAAAAGGACGAGATTATTACGCTTACCCCGCTGCATCATCTGGATATCAAAGAGGTGGAAGGCGAGTATCTGGCTTTTGTGTTCAACAGTAACTTCTACTGCATCTACGGGCACGACGACGAGGTGTCCTGCAACGGATTCCTGTTCTACGGCTCGTCCCGGGTGATGCGGTTGAAGCTGTCGGAAGAGCAGTCGTCCAACCTGCGCGACATAGTCCGGATTTTCCGTCAGGAGTCCGCCGTTAATGATAATCTCCGGGAGGAGATGCTGCGGATTGTGCTGAAACGTTTCATCATCACGTGTACACGCATTGCCCGTACACGGTTCGGTGTGGGGCGGGAGAATGAACAGACGTTCGATGTTATCCGCCGGTTCTATGTGCTGGTAGACAGTAACTTCCGCGAGAAGAAGCAAGTACGGGACTATGCCGATATGCTTTGCCGTTCGCCTAAAACGCTGTCCAATCTGTTTGCGGCCTGCGGATTGCCTTCACCGCTTCGCGTCATCCACGAGCGGACAGAGGCGGAAGCCAAGCGGCTGTTGCTGTACACGCGCAAAAGCGCTAAGGAAATCGGCTCTATCCTGGGCTTTGAGGACGTGGCCGCCTTCAGCCGTTTCTTCAAGAAAATGACGGGCGGGAGCGTGTCGGACTACCGAAAACAGGCACAACGGGAAGAATTGCCAACTGTTACGGAATAATTGCCATTCCGCAACCGGCCGGAAACAGGGATATTTGCAAAAACATTTCACCGGAGCCGTAACGTCTCTTCAGTGAACCTAAAACAACAAAGATATGAAAACGAAATTGCAAAACCTGTTTCTTGCGGCGCTGACACTGGCCGCTTCTTCCCAAAAGCAGGGTGTTAACCTCATCCGTGTGGCTATTCTTGTGATATTTGTATGGATAGGCGGTTTGAAATTCTGGAACTACGAAGCCGAAGGAATCGTACCGTTCGTGGCAAACAGCCCGTTCATGAGTTTCTTCTACAACAAGCCTGCGCCGGAGTACAAGGAATACAAGCTGAAAGAGGGCGAGTTCAACGAAGCCAAGCACCGGTGGCACGCGGAGAACAATACCTACGGTTTCTCCCGCGGCCTCGGCATACTGATTATGACAATCGGTATCCTTACCTTCCTGGGGATATTCTCTCCCGGAATCGGACTGGCAGGAGCCGCGCTCGCCCTCATAATGACTGTCGGCACGCTTTCGTTCCTCGTCACCACCCCCGAGGTGTGGGTTCCCGATTTGGGAAGCGGAGAGCATGGCTTCCCCTTGCTGACCGGAGCCGGACGACTGGTCATTAAAGATACCGCCATCCTTGCCGGAGCCATCGTGGTGCTGGCGGACAGCGCGAAAAGAGTATTGAATCGATTAAAGAAATAAGAGTATGAAAAAGTATGATGCTATTATTATCGGCTTTGGAAAAGGCGGCAAGACACTCGCTGCCGAGCTGGCGAAACGGAACTTTACTGTTGCCATGATAGAACGTTCGGATAAGATGTACGGCGGTACGTGTATCAATATCGGATGTATTCCGACCAAGACGCTGGTACATTCGGCGGAGCTGGCGGATAAGAGCGCGTCCTGGGAACAGAAACAGGCGTACTACCGCCGTTCCGTGGCAAAGAAAGAGGAAGTGACCTCTTTCCTGCGTCAGAAGAACTACCGCAATCTGGCAGACCATCCCAATATAGCGGTATATACGGGTACGGGTTCTTTCATCGCCCCCGATGCGGTGGAGGTACGCATGGCGGAAGAAACGATCCGGCTTCAGGCGCCGCGGATATTTGTCAATACGGGAGCCGAAACCGTCATTCCGCCTATCGAGGGGATAAAGGACAATCCGAAGGTGTACACCAGCACTTCCATCATGGAACTGACGGAGCTGCCCAGGCGTCTCGTCATCGTGGGCGGCGGATATATCGGCTTAGAGTTCGCCTCAATGTACGCTTCTTTCGGTTCGCAGGTGACGGTGCTGGAAAGCTCTTCCGAACTGATAGCCCGCGAAGACCGTGACATTGCCGCCAGTGTGCAAGAGGTGCTGGAGAAGAAAGGCGTAACGTTCCGTCTGAATGCCCGTGTGCAGTCCGTGGACGGTACGGCGGTTGTCTGCCGGGATGCCGTGACGGGCGAGGTGCTGCGGCTGGATGCGGATGCTATTCTTCTGGCTACCGGACGCCGCCCCAATACCGCAGGATTGAACCTGTCTGCGGCTGGGGTGGAGGTGAACGAGCGGGGCGCTATCATCGTGAACGAGCATTTGCAGACCACCAATCCCAATATCCGCGCCATCGGCGATGTGAAAGGCGGTTTACAGTTCACCTACATCTCGCTGGACGATTATCGCATTCTCCGCGAGGATTTGTTTGGAGCGGGCGAGCGTAAGGTGTCCGACCGTGAGCCGGTGAGCTATTCGGTATTTATAGACCCGCCGCTTTCACGCATCGGCATGAACGAGGACGAAGCCCGCAAGAAAGGCTTGAACATCAAAGTAAACAAACTCCCCGTCGCCGCCATTCCCCGTGCCCGTACATTGGGCAATACGGACGGGCTGTTCAAGGTGGTGGTGGATGCCGATACCGATAAGATACTGGGCTGTACCCTGTTCGGAGCGGAGTCGGGCGAAGTCATCAATCTGGTGGCAATGGCCATGAAGACGGGGCAGGAATATACTTTCCTGCGCGATTTCATCTTCACGCATCCCAGCATGAGCGAGGCGTTGAACGATTTGATGAACTTGTAGACTCTTTTTCTTTGGCGATTTGTGCGGGGAGAGTTTGCGTATCTCCCCAAAATTGCCGAATATTGTGCTCTGAAATATAAAACCGAATAATCATGACCAGATTACCTCTCATGGGTATTGCATTCGCGTGTGCATTGTCTATGACTTCCTGCGGCGCGAAGTCCCGGCAAGCGTCCGGCGATTCCGGTTCCGCGGCTGTTGCGGTCTCCGTTACGGACACCGCTTCCGCAATTGTTCCCGTCTACGCCAAAGGCTATACGGTGAAATATCTGCCGGGAAATGTACGCTTGGTGGACATACGCGACCCTCAGAAAGAAGAGGGGAATACTTTCCGGTATGCCTTGGTTCCGAAGGGCGCTAAGCCTGCCGGTATCCCCGACGGCTATACCGTGATAGAAACTCCGGTGAAGCATGCCATCTGCATGACTTCCCTGCAACTGTCCAACTTCATCCGTTTGGATGCCTGCGACTACGTGGCGGGCATCACCAGTACCCGCCACCTGTTCAACAAGGAGATGAAAGAGCGTCTGAAATCGGGGAAGACATCCAAAATAGGGATTGAGGGGAACTTCGATAATGAGGTGATTATGAGCATAAACCCCGATGTCATCTTTATCTCTCCTTTCAAGCGGGGCGGATATGATGCCATGCGTGAGACAGGCATTCCGCTGGTTCCGCATTTGGGATATAAGGAGATGACTCCGCTGGGACAGGCGGAATGGATAAAGTTCATCGGCATGTTCATCGGCCGGGAAGCAGAGGCGAATGCCGGGTTTGCCGGGATAGAGAAACGGTATAACGAGCTGAAAGAGCTGGTGGCCGGTGTGAAAAGGCGTCCTGTGGTGTTCAGCGGTGAAATGCGTGGCGGCAACTGGTATGCGGTAGGCGGAAAGAGTTTCCTCGCCGAGCTGTTTCGTGATGCCGGGGCAGACTATTTCCTGAAAGACGACCCTCGTTCGGGGGGCGTGACACTGGATTTCGAGACGGTGTACAGTCAGGCGGAGAGCGCCGACTACTGGCGCATCGTCAACAGCTATGACGGAACATTCTCTTACGACGCCTTGAAGTCCTTAGACCCTCGCTATGCCGACTTTCGCGCTTTCCGTGAGCAAGGGGTAATCTACTGCAATATGCGTGAGAAACCCTTCTATGAGAGTATGCCCATGCAGCCCGAGGTAGTCTTGGAAGATTTGATTCATGCTTTTCATCCCGACCTGCTTCCCGATTACAAACCCACTTATTACGAGCGACTGAACCGATGAAAAGACCTGCGCTGCCGTTGATGCTCCTTATACTGGCATCCATCTTCCTGTTCTTTTTGCTGAACCTGTTGCTGGGCTCCGTCCATATCCCGTTTGGCAAGATATGGGAATTGCTGTGGGGGACGGGAGCGGCTTCCACCCCCGATATGATGAGCAATCAGGAAGTTATCTGGAGCAATATCCTTTGGAAAAGCCGTGTGCCGCAGGCTCTTACGGCGTTGGTGGCGGGAGCGGGGCTTTCGGTCAGCGGTTTGCAGATGCAGACGGTGTTCCGTAATCCGCTGGCAGGACCTTCGGTGCTGGGCATCAGTTCGGGAGCGAGCCTGGGAGTAGCCTGCGTGGTGCTGCTGTCCGGCGCTATGGGCGGTGTGGCGCTGAGCCGTCTGGGATATATGGGAGAGGTGGCGCTCTCCGTCGCCGCCATTATCGGGGCATTGTCCGTGATGGCGCTGATAGTCTACGTCTCCCAGAAGGTAAAGGGAAATGTGACGCTGCTGATTATCGGCGTGATGATAGGCTATGTGGCAAGCGCCATTATCGGCGTACTGAAATACTTCAGTGTGGAAGAGGATATCCGGGCATACGTCATCTGGGGGCTGGGCAGCTTTGCGCGCGTCTCCGGCGACCAGATGCTGCTGTTTGTCTGCATTATGGCGGTGTTGCTGCCCTTGTCGTTCCTGCTGATAAAGACCATGAACCTGTTGCTGCTGGGCGACGGCTATGCACGCAACCTGGGACTGAACATCAAGCGGGCGCGCCTGCTCGTCATATCCTGTTCCGGAGTGCTGGTGGCCATTGTCACCGCCTACTGCGGGCCTATTATGTTTATCGGGCTGGCAGTGCCTCATTTGTGCCGCGCCATCTTCCATACGTCCGACCATCGCATCCTGATGCCCGCCACCTTGCTGGTAGGCGCCGCATTGGCGTTGGTGTGCAATCTGATTGCCCGTATGCCGGGATTCGAGGGGGCGTTGCCCGTCAATTCGGTGACTGCGCTGGTAGGCGCTCCGGTGGTTGCGTCCGTACTTTTCAGAAAGAGAAAAGGGGAGCTGAACGAATGAAAATGTCAGGTCTGTCAAAACGGGTGTATCAAGTATGTCAAACGGGCGTATCAAGTACGTCAAACGACCATATCAAGTATATCAAACTGTAATATCATATATATTGAAGAACGAGACTATACATATCGAGAATCTCTCTATCGGTTATCCCGGTAAGAGTGATGTGAAGGTAGTGGCGGACGGCATCTGCGCCGGCATCAACAGCGGCGAGCTGACCTGCCTGCTGGGTGCCAACGGAGTGGGTAAGTCCACATTGCTCCGTACCCTGTCCGCTTTCCAGCCCAAACTGGGTGGAGAGATACGTATCCAAGGAAAAGAGATTGAATCCTATACCGACAAGCAACTGTCGCGCGTTATCAGCGTAGTGCTGACGGAGAAATGCGACATCCGCAACATGTCCGTTACGGAGCTGATAGGACTGGGACGCAGCCCTTATACAGGCTTTTGGGGGACGCTTACCAAAGAGGACAGGCATATAGTGGAGTACTCCGTTTCCCTGGTCGGTATTTCTCACCTTGCGCATCGGATGGTGCATACGCTGAGCGACGGCGAGCGTCAGAAAGTCATGATAGCCAAAGCGCTTGCGCAGGAAACTCCTGTGATTTACCTGGACGAGCCTACCGCCTTTCTCGACTTTCCCAGCAAGGTGGAAATGATGCAACTGCTGCACCACCTCAGCCGGCAGACGGACAAGACCATTTTCCTCTCCACGCACGACCTCGAACTGGCTCTGCAAATAGCCGACAAAATCTGGCTCATGGACAAGGCGAACGGTGTCACCATCGGTACTCCCGAAGACCTGTCGCTGAACGGCAGCCTTAGCAGCTTTTTCGCCCGCAAGGGCATCGTGTTCGACTTGGAAACCGGATTGTTCCGTGTAGACAATGAATATACCTCTCAGATACGTCTGTCGGGTCATGGGCAGAGATACGCCATGGTGCGCAAAGCCTTGCAGCGCAACGGCGTCCTCGCCAACCGCAACGTAGAGTCGGACACCTGTATCGAGACAGGCGATTTGAAGGGAGACGGCACTTTTGTCCTGCATCGTCCCGGTGAAGAACCGGTGCGCCTTACCAGTATCGAGGATTTATTGGCGAAGCTCCATGAGCGCTCGCTTTGTAAATAGCAGTCATCCGGCCGTTATCGGAATTTATATCCTACGGTAAAGAATGAAGCGAAGTTTCGGGGCAGGTAGTTATGGAACTCTTCCGTATCTATTACCTGCCTCAGTTGCTGATTGACCTTTACCAGCCCCACCTGTGCCTCTGCACCGATGACGAGCTTGCGGTATTCCAAAGCGATTCCCACTACGATACCGCCGTCCAACCGCCGGTTTCCGGCATTATTCTCCAGGACGCAACCAAACGTATCCATCTTGAACCGCCTGTTTCCGTCGGCGGAGCTGCCGCTGTAATAATACGGGATGCTGCCGGATGTCTTTCCGCCCACACCGCAGGCGATGTACGGGCCGACATTCAGCGAGGCGTGGTAATCCTTTCCCAACGGCAGCCTTGCGGCTACCCTGACGGGTATCTGCAAGTACAGCTCGTTCATCCCGGCGTTCCGCACGTAGTCCATATCATCCCTGCCGCCTATGGATACAAATTCCAACGCGGATTGCAGCGCCCAGGTCTTATTCAACGCGTATTCCGCGCCTATCCCCGCTTTGCAGGCTATTTGCGTATCACTGCCGGAGTGCTTTCCGTAAAGGCGGGAAGTTCCGATTCCCGCCTCTGCATAAAAGGAGATAGGTGACTGCGCCCGGACGGCCGATGTGGCGACCGCCATGCACATTATCATCAATGCCTTTTTCATACATATATCTTTCCGTCTTCACCGATTAATAAAATCGTGAGCTCTCCGTCGGGCAACAGGGGAGCGCAGCACTGCCCGCAAAGCTCTATCAATAGCTTGGCGAATGTTTCCAGCTTTTCCGCGGGAATGATGTCCCATAACTCCCGCGCCAGATTCATCTTCCGGATAGCGGCCGATACGTCTTCGCCGCATTCCGCCCGGCGGGCTATGTCCTGAATGAAGTCCTTGTTCATCACAACCTTCTTGCTATGGGTATCGAGGTGGCCTTCCGCCAGTTTCACGGCTTTGCCTATCATTACTCCCAGCGTGACGCGGGGCAGTTTCAGCTCGTCGGCTATCTTCAGCGTCTCGCCGATGAAGTTGCCGTAATGTACAAAGGCCTGTACCGGCAACCCGGGATAGTAGGCCTTGATGTACCGTTCGCTCTTTGCCCCGGAACTGATAACCACACGCGGGCTGTCCGTGGCGCGCGCCACTTCCATCGACTTGCGGATAGAGCTTACGAACGCCTCGCTGGAGAACGGCTTCACGATACCCGACGTACCGATGATGGATAGTCCCCCCTCTATGCCCAGACGGGGATTGAAGGTACGCTTGGCTATTTCCTCGCCGCCGGGTACGGAGATGGTCACAACGATGGGATTGCTCATTTTAGGCACGCCGACATAGCTGAGGTACATCCTTACATTCTCCTCTATCATCTTGCGTGGCGTGGGATTAATGGCGGGCGCTCCCAATTCCAGTCCTAATCCCGGCATGGTGACGATACCTATTCCTTCTCCGCCGGCGATGATGATGTTATAATCGTCTTGCTGCTTTCCACTGTTCACCTCGTCCATATTGAACGGCAGGGCGATATTCACCTTAATCTGCATTCCGTTGGTAATGTCGGGGTCGTCTCCCGCGTCTTTTATGACGCAGGCTTCCGATTCCACCATCCAGTTGTCGTTGACGGAACTGGAACGGGGACGTTGCTTCTGAGGCTCTACGGGAACTCCTATCATCTCTCCATTGGGCAGGGTTACTATAAACTCCGGGGGACGGGGAGTTCCGTCGAGGTTGAATATATCCCATATGGCTGCTGCGGCCGCTGCGGCCGCGCATGTTCCCGTGGTGAACCCGCTGCGCAGGTCATAGAATCCGGGATGGTACAGCTCTACCATTCTTCGCAGACCGTGTCGCCCGTTTACGGGCAAGAGATTGGGTTGGAGCGGCGGACGCTTTATGATGAAGATGCGGATGCCCAGTTCCTGGGCTGCTTCCACCTTCTCGGAAAATCCGCCGGAAGCGCCGCTTTCTTTGATTACGATAGCATCGGGACGTATCTGCCGTATCAGCAGGCGTTCGTCTTCTCCGGCATGGTAGTAACGCAAATATTCTTCGGGGAATGCCTCGCTTCTCGCCAATTCGCGTGAACTCTCACGGTCGAGGATACGGAAATAGCAGCGGCAGCTTTCCTGCCAGAGCGCTTTCAGTTTGCCTATACTCTTTACTCCTGTCAGCGCCAGTAGTATGTAGACCTCTTCCTTCTTTATCTTTTGGACGGCGTCTTCAAAACTGTCGCACCATACGATACCGTCATGCTTTTCTATGCGGGGGTAAATGCGGTCGTAGAGGATGGCCGGAATCTGAAGCTTGTCGGATACGTCGTTGACGTTCCTGTGCAGCTCCTCGGCAAAAGGATGCGCGGCATCTATCAACAGTGAAATGTTCTCTTTACGGCAGAAAGATTCCATAGCGTCTTTATCCATGCCACCTTGCAGGCGGATGCCGTTATGCAGAGGAATGTCTTGTTCGTAACCCTTGGTTGAATAATAGAAGGGCTTTCCAGCTTCCTCAAGTGTTTGGACGGCTATGCGTCCTTCGGTTGTACCGCCTAATACTAATATCATTTTTTTATTTTCTAAATAAGTGTTTGAATTCGTGTGCATACAGTCGCGACAGTCCTTCGCGATTGCCGATAGCCTCGCCTACGACAATCATGGTTGTCAGGGTCAGGTTATTCTCTTTTACTATCCGTGCAAGGTCTTTCAGCTTTCCCCGGAAGATGCGTTCGTCCGGCCAGGTGAGGTGATAGCATACGGCTACGGGGGTTGTTTCCGGGTACTCTTGCAGAAGTTCCGCCTGTACCTGTTCCGCGATGCCTGCGCTGAGGAAGATGCACATGGTGCTTTGCGAGCGTGCCATGAGGTGCAGTTTCTCCCGTTCGGGCATAGGAGTCCGTCCTTCGCCGCGGGTCAGTATGATGCTCTGTACTTTCTCCGGAATGGTGAACTGCGACTTCAGAGCCGCCGCCGCTGCCTGGAAAGAAGATATGCCCGGCGTGATGTGATAGCTCATGCCGTATCGGTCGAAGTAGTTCATCTGTTCCTGTATCGCTCCGTAGATGCAGGGGTCGCCCGTATGCAGGCGCACGATGAACTTTCCTTTGTCGTAGAACTCTTTCATCAGCGCGAACTGTTCTTCCAAATCCATGGAAGCGGAGCTGCGCACCGTTGCGCCCGGTTTGGCGCAAAGCGTCAGCTCACGGGGCACGAGGCTGCCTGCATAGAGGATGAGGTCGGCCTTTTCCAGCATCTCCCGTCCCCGTACGGAGATAAGGTCGGGGTCACCGGGGCCTGCGCCTACAATCTCGATGTGTCCCCGGCGCAAGGCGCGGATATTTATAGCGGCGGCTACCGTATAGTTCCCGCCTTTACGTTTCGGCATTATCAGCTCACTGTTGCCGGAAGACAGCAACGCTGCCGCCTCGCTCACGCTGGGCGTACCCATGTGCTTCATCACGGTTTTGCTGGGATGCGGCACGTCTGTCGCCGCCAGCTCTTCGGCCGTATAGAAACAGACGTCGTATTCCTTTTGGAGCGACTTCACCACCGGCTCGTCACGCTTGGCGTCAATCGTAGCGATGGATGCGATGGCCTGTCGGGGAATGCCGTATTCTTTCAGCCTGTCCAGAATCTCTTCCGTCACTTCCTTCACAGGCCCGGCCTGGCGGGCAAGTCCGATGCCGACGTGTACCATTCGCGGCACATAGCAGATAGACGGCGTCCCCTCTATGTAATGCACCTGCGGCGAGACGCACAGCACCAGTTGGAAGCGGGATACCTCGATGTCTTTCAGACGATAGAACACCTCTACATGAGGGGGAAGATGCGCTTCCAGCCAGTCAGTACCCTTGTCGCGGACTTCCAGCAGCAGCGCGGTGGGCTTTCCGCTTACGAAGAGGCGGATAGGCTCGTTCATGCACGCCTTCATCTTCTCCTCGCGAGTTTGGGCGAGCTCCGCCAGCCGCAGGGCGGAAGCATCCACATTGAGTATCGGGAACCAGCCGAAACGCCCGGGCAGTTTGTCCAACGCCCACAGTCCGGTAAGGTCGCTTTGGGTGGTTATCACGGGCTCGGCTCCCAATGCGCCGGCTATCGCTGCGGTCAGTTCGTTGGCTCCGCCGATATGTCCGGACAGGACGGAGATGGCGTATCTGCCCGTACTGTCCACGCAGATTACGGCGGGGTCGGTGTACTTATTCTTCACGCAGGGGGCGATGGAACGTACGCAGATGCCCATGGCTCCGATGAAGATAAATGTGTCGTAACGGTTGAAGTTCTCGGCAGTAAAGCTGCCGGTCGATTCGATGTGCGTACATCCGTCTTCATGGCGCGGGGTGAAAATCTCCGCTTCGGGAAACTCCTTGAGCAACAGCCGCGCAGAAGCCAGTCCCGCTTCCGAGACGAGCATGATGGCCGTCTTCATGCGGGGAGCGTCCGCTTTCATAACAGGTATGTCTGTTTTCATAATGGATATATCTTGTCTTATTGTTTTATGAAAGCGTCGCTTTCATAATTTCGATGGGGTTATAATCATTCAGCGCGATGCGTACGGACGGATGCGGTATCAGACCGGCGGCTTCGGCTCCTTTCGTGAACGCGTTTTTACTGTCTGCCGATACGGAGTTGAAGACGATACATCCGCCGGGCTGTAAGTTTTCCTTTATCTTCGCCAGCATTTCCGGCAGCCGTCCGCCGTGTCCGCCTATAAAGACGGCGTCGGGGCGGGGGAGAGCATCGGTCTCCGTTTGCAGGAAATCGCCTGTGATTGCCGTGATGCCCGGCGTACCGAAGCGGCGGCTGTTGATATTCATCAGTTCTTCACCCTCGGCGCGTACCTCGAAGGAAATGACCGTGAGGTGGGGAAATTGCAGCCGGGCTTCGATGGATACCGACCCGGTGCAGAAACCGACATCCCAAAATACACGACGCCGGTTCAGCTCCAGCGCCTGTAAGGTAAGCAGGCGGACGGGCGCTTTGGTTATCATGCGGGCGCGTCCGTTCAAGTGCGCGAACCGTTCGTCGGGAATGCCGAAAGGACGGGCTTCTAAGGAAGCGGTGGCGCAAAGCAACAGGTTGTTGGGATGCTCGAAACCGCCTTGCGCCGCTTCCCGCAGCGTCATGTGGCGGATACGTTCTTTTTCGGGGTTGCCGAGATGCTCGCCTACATACATGGTGTAACGGTCATACCCGTATTCCAGCATGCGGGACGCGATAGCGGCGGGCGTATGTTCCCGGTCGGTAAGGATGCCTATCTTGGGAGCGCGCTCTATCAGGGCACGGTCGAACTCGTGCCAGGGACGTCCCGTCAGCGAAACGGTGCGCATATCGTCATAAGGCATTACGAGGCGGTGCGCCAATGTCTGGAGAGAGTTGAAAGAGGGGTAGAGCTTGATTTCGGCATCCGGCAATTTCCGTTTCACCGTATTGGCAAAGCCGAAAAACAGCGGGTCGCCCGAAGCGAAGACCACGATTTGCCTGTGGCCGGCATCCGTTTGTCCGCATCCGTCACCGCCGAACACCCTCTCATATCGCGCGAATACATTCTCCAACGGTACGGTAATGGAAATCCATTCCGCATCATCCGGTAGCAAGTTCCCGACAATCTCTTTATGCCGTATTCCCCCCGAAAAGACCTTCCCGCGCCGTATGTGTTCCAATACTTCCGGCGGAAAGAAAGGCGTCCGGTTATCGTCCGTTCCTATAATGATAAATTTCCGTTGCATAACCAATCGCTCACCACTAATCGTTAATCCTTAACCGTTGTTTCACACGTCCCGTCCCGGTCGCAGTTGCTCCGCGTCATTGTAGCACAAAATGGCGTTTACCAATGTCGCGGCAAGGTTGCTTCCGCCTTTGCGCCCTTCCACGATTATCTTCGGGATGGCGGTGAAAGGCTTTATCATGTGCTTGGACTCCTGTACGTGCACAAAGCCCACCGGAGCGGCGATAATCCCTGCCGGATGCGCTTTCCCTTTGCGTATAAGGTCGCAGAGTTCCATTAAGGCTGTCGGAGCGTTGCCGAATACAAAGAGGGCGTCGGGATGGTCTTCGACGGCAAGGCGTGTGCCGGCCTGTGTGCGGGTGATTCCTTTCTCCGTTGCCATCGCTGCGGTGCGAGGGTCGCCGAGGTAGCATTTCACCTCTACGCCCAAACGCTCCAAAGCCCCTTTGCGAATACCGCTGGCGGCCATTGTCACATCTGTGACGATAGTCCGTATACGCTTTCCGATGATACCTTGATATAATGTTTCCACTGCTTTGTCGTCTGTGCGCAGCAGCTTTTCCATTTCAAAGTCCGCGGTGGTATGGATGGCATGCAGCAACGCCCATTTATGATCGAGGGGGATGTTCCCGTTCTTGAGCTCTTTCTCGATGGTGCGGAAACTCCGTATCATAATATCCTGTCCTTTGTTGGTCGGGAGTTGCCGAGGGTGGGTTTCCGCCTCTTCCCGGTAATATCCCCGCGGAGTAATCATCGCTCCGTTCCATTCGTACGACTGCGAATTGCCTATCAGTACAACGGTAAACATATCCGTCTCTTCGGGGTCGAACGCTTCCAGCGTCGTTATGTGCACTTCCTGTTCGGGACGTCCCGCTTGGCGCACATATCCTACGGGCGTCTGCGGTGATCGCCCTTCCTGCAGGAACAGCTCTTTCAGCCGGTAAAGTTGCCAGTAGCGGCCATCGCTTTTGGGATTGTAGACGGCTGTCACGAAATCGGCTGCGGCAGCGGCAATGATGCGTTTCTCGATGCGTTCCCACGGTGTCATCAGGTTTGAGAGGGAGATAACGCAGAAGTCATGTCCCACAGGAGCTCCCAGCAGGGAAGCCGCTTTCTGAAACGCGCTGATACCCGGCAGGGAAACAATCTCTACGTCGCTGTTCCGTTCCCGCTTCATCTCATGCACAAGGGGCGTCATACCGTAAATCCCGGCATCGCCCGAACTGATGACGCACACCGTTTTTCCCTGTTCCGCCAGTTCAAAAGCCTGTTCGGCGCGGACGCGTTCCCGCTTCATTCCCGTATCGATACATTCCGTACCGGGACGTAAGTGTGGAGTGACAAAACGGAAGTAGTATTTATATCCCACTACTGCATCGGCTTCCTGCAAAGCGGTAATTACGGCGGGTGTTATGTCTTGCTCATTACCCGGACCGATGCCGGCAACGATTATTTTGGATTGTTTCATTTGCTATCTGGCTTATCGCTTCTGTCTTGCAGAGCATGGTAAGCGTTGCGCTTACAGTCTACAAAGATACATTCTATTTATCACATTAAGGCATGAAAATGCAACTTTCTCACTCGTTTTTTTCTCCTGCCGCATAGGCCGCTTTCTTTTCCATGATGCCCTGCATGCGGTGCTTCAGCCCGAAACGGATATGGTCTGTGAATATCTCCTGTATTTCAGGTATTTGCCCCAAACCTTCCATACGCACATGAACGGTATAGCCTTCTTTCTCAAGCATCTCCCGCCATTCTCCGGCAATATCGTTCTTGGCGTGGTCGCCGGCTACAAACATAAAAGGGACGAGCGTCACGCTCTTTGCCTGGGCCGCTTTCAGTTGCGCCAGCATGGTTTCAAAGGTGGGATAGCCTTCGATGGTCCCCACATGGAAGTTGCCGAATCCGGCCGCTTTCAGCATATAGTCCATTTGACTGTACGCAGCGGTACCGGGCGTATAAGTGCCGTGTCCCACCAATACGAAGTGCTCTTGGGACTTCTTCTTGGCGCCCTGCCGTACCGAAGCATCGAGGCGTCGTCCCAGAATACCGGCTACTTTTTCCGCGTCTTCCACCGAATAGAGCAGGGGAGTGCCTACGCGTATCTCCTTGAAGAAAGGCAGCACGCTTTCCACATCACGGCGGAGCGACTCCATTTCCACGCCGTCGATGATATTGGTGCTTTGCACGATAATGTGCGTATAGCCCTCTCCACGCAGTTGGAGCAGCGCGTCCAGCGGGGTGGGTTTGTCGATGCCGCGCGCCTTGAGGCGGCGTATGATGATGCGCGAAGTGTAGGCTTCGCGAAATTCCAGGTCGGGAAAAGCCTTGCGCGCCTGGGCATTGACGGCGTCAATCGTCTGCGCGCGCGTATCGTCGTGCGTCGTGCCGAAGTGCACCATAAGCAACGCGGCCTTTTCGCCGGGTTTCATACTTGCGAGCATATCGCTCGACACGAAGTTTCCCCCTTCGTGCGCGGCGCAGAAGAGAGAAACGGCAAGGAGCAGAGAGAGAAGAGAGGCTTTCATAAACGAAAGTGATTGCTGTTTTATACAAATGGTTACTGTTTTATTTCTTGAATCGTACCGACAGGCTCACATACACCGAGCGTCCCGGGTTGAGCGTGGAGAAGTTGTTGTTCCAGGGGCGGTCGTCTGTCTTGTCGAAGATGTTTTCGATGCCTATGCCCGGTTCCAGAATCACGGATTGCAGGTTGAAGGTATGGCGGGTGTTCAAATCCCATTGCTGGAATTTGGGAGCGTAACCGTACGTTTGCGAGTAGCGTTCGCCTTGCAGGTGTCCGTGCACGTTTACGTTCAGGCGGTAGAAGTTCCAGGCGTGTTCCCACTGGCCGTTGATGTTCCCCATGTGCCTGACGCTTTTGTCTATGGGCGACACTTCGTAGCTGCCGTCGGCTTGCAACTGCCTGGCTTCGGTGTCCATGTACGTGTATCCGCCGCCTGCCCTGAAGCCCGCGCCCAGGTTCAGGCTGGCGTTCAGGCTGATGCCTTTGGTCTTGGCTTTGTCCACGTTGTCGCGCTGGCGTATCTCGTCGAAGGTGGCGTGCTTGTCGTCCAGTCCCATGTCGTGTATTTCCTGGTCGGAGAGAGTGCGGTAGTTTATCATGTCGCGGATGTCGTTGATGAACCCGGTGACGGACACGGAGAGCCGGCGGTAGTTGTACTCCGCATTCAGCGAGTAGAAGTTGTTCTTTTCCGGTTTCAAACCGACGTTGCCCGTGGTGTAGCGGTTGCTGGTCTTGGATTCGTCGGTGGCGTAGAGTTGCGACAGGGTAGGCGTACGGAAGCCTGCCGCATAGGCGGCGCGCAGGTTCAGTCCGCCGAGCTTGTACATCAGCGATACGTTGGGAGTGGCATAATTCTTGAAGTTCTCGTTGTAGATGTAGCGTATGCCCAGTACGGCTTGCAGGTTCAGGGGCAGTTTTATTTCATCCTGCGCATAGAAAGCGAGGGTGTACATGTGGCGGGAGTCGATGTTGTCCGATTCGCTCTCAAGCCCCTCGTTTACGTATTCCACTCCGGCGGACAGCTTGTTGCGGTTGCCCAGACGGAAGATACCTTTGATGTTTCCGTTGTAGTAGCGCACTTGCTTGCGGGTTACTTGGTCGCCCGGCAGATAGCTGCCCGATTTCTTGAAGTACATATAGTCCGACGAGAAATTGTCCGAGTAGAATTCCGCGTCGATGTAGGCCGAACGGTTTATCATGTACTTCATGCCGGCGCCATAGGTATAGGTCTCGTGTCTCAGGTTGTAGGTATAGGCGTCTTTCTGCACGAACTGGCCTTTGCTTTTGGCATAGTAGGTGGCATCCTGCGGACGGCGGGTTTTATTATCATAATAAGTACCGCGCGCGTAGAACGACAGTTTATCTGTGGCATTGAACACGAAACGCTGGTTTACGGTGTTGGAGTAGAAGCCTACGGAAGTAGGACGTCCGGTTTCGTAGCCGTTCTCGTCGATGTTGTTGTTCTGCCAGCTTCCTGCCTGACGGCGCTGGTAGGAAGTGTAAGAGGAGAACTTGCCCGCATTGACATCGGCATTGACGCTTTCCGTCAGGCGTCCCTCGCCGGAGTAGTGGGTGTAGCTGGATACGTTTACGGTGTTCCGGGCATCGTCCGTGATGATGTTGATAACGCCGCCTATGGCATCGCTTCCGTACAGGGCGGATGCTGCGCCGTTCAGTATCTCGATGCGCTTGATGTTGGCCACGTTGATGCGCGTGTAGCGGTCTTCGCCTGCCAGACGCTTGCCGTTTTCCAGTATCAGTATGTAGTCCTCGTTGATGCCGTTCAGGCTCATGGTAGTGCCCATGCCGTTGGTGTAGGAAGATATGTTGGGAGTCAGTTTCACCAGCGCTTCTTCCAGCGTGGATACGTTGGCGCCGCCTATTTCTTTGGCCGTGATTACGGAGACGGGAACGGGGCTGTCCGTCATGCGGCGGTGCGTACCGGTTCCGGTCACTACCACCTGGCTGAGGTTGCTGTAACTCTCTTCCAGCTTTACGAGGATATCGGTCTCCTGTCCGTCCGTAGTGTATTTCCCGGGGGTGAAGCCGATGTAGGAGAAGCGCAGCGTGTGCTGTCCGCCGGACAGGTTGTCGATGGTAAATTCTCCTCTTCCGTTGGTGGTGCATCCCGTCAGACTGTTGTCTACGCGGATATTTACCCCTACGAGGGGCTCGTTGGTGCCGGCACTCACCACTTTTCCGCTCAATGCGGTCTGGGCATGGAGCAGGGGTGTCAGGCAGCACAGCATGGCTGCCAATAAACATTTGGTTCTCATTTATTGAAAAATGTAAGATTAATACTTGTCTTCCTGACCCCGGGAAGGCGTTGACTGTGTAATCGCCAAGGCAGGTTTCCTGACTCAGCCCTGCGGAAAACCACACCTTCCCGTCCCCCGGACTGCGATGCGCCCGAACCGGCGCTTGCTATCGGCAGCCGTCTGTAAGACAGTGGCATCGTTTTGAAGAATGTTTTCCGTATGCTCCGTTGCCGCGGTAAGCGGACGGGGCAAAGTGGCTTTACAGTAGCGGGCACTGTTCCGGCTTCGCACCGGATTCCCTTTTATACAACTCGTTGGAACAACGGGTGTATCACCTAAGCGGTGACAAAGATAGGGGTTTATTTTTAATTGATGAAGGAAAGGGCGGGATAATGCAATCGGTCTTACGGGATGATTCGCTTTGTCTCGCGGGATGAATGTTTTCATCTCGTGAGACGGTTGGTTTGGTCTCATGGGATGAATATTTTTAGCTTGTAAGACGGATGAGAAAGGGGGTGCTGTCGGTTATTTTTACTTGATGGGCTCTTAAGGAAAGGGTCGTTTTTAGGCTCATTTCCTTATTGCCCCTATTTAGCCGCCTATTTTTAAGGTATTTATTTGATTTATAGATGATTGTGAAAAATAGGATGCTTGGGCAATATTAATCGTCATTATGAATCGGAATCTTATTTTGTAAAATAAAAAAGAAGAGTGTTGCCTGGTTGATATGCCCATTCGGCACAGATGATTTTTAGGGTTTCCGGATGGTTTGCAAATGAGAGGAGCTGCTTGTGAAAGAGGGTTGTGCTTATCTTGTCTTTTTATAGAAAAATGTTGTCATTCGGCGTTGGGATGATTTGTTTTATGGCGGCCAAAGAGGGTCATATAGGAAACGACCCTTGGAATGAACCTGAAAAAGTTTGGATATTCTTTAAAATTTTGATTTAATGGTTTGATTATTAATATAATAAGCGGGTATCTCTCCCGAAATGAGAAATACCCGCTTTTTCTCTCTGCCTCTGCCTTTTTTCTCCTTTTCTTCCCTATTGAATTAAGAAAATATTTGTCGTTTTCCGGCAGTGGGACAAAGATGTTCTTTCTTAGCCGGACATCTGTCGGTAAAAGGAAGAACGTTATGCTTCCGGTTGATACCCTTCACCGTTTTCCCAAGCGTCGGCATCCCATTGTTCTTTCAGGTGGTTCACCCAGATTGCACGTATTTCGGGATAGCTGCCCAAAGCTTTGATACCGCAACCGTCTTTGATACCGTGGTCGGCATCGGCCTGGCCTACGGGGTGGGCTTCAAATGCTCTGTCTACCTTGAAACCTGCTTTTTCCAGACGTTCGCGCCAACTGTATTCGTTGGTGTTGAGTTCCACTTCGTCCGAGCCTTTGTTTTCGGCTATCGCTTCGATACCCCAAAGGTCGTTGTGGGCGTGGTCGCCGGCGATGGACATGAAAGGAGCGAGGTAAACGGTTACGTCTGCGGGTTGCAGGTTATTGTCTTTGCAATACTCCATCACTTGTGAGTAGATGCAGCCGGGGTAGCTGCTTATCATTTGGTCGGGAGAGGCTACCGGTATACGGTCTGCGGCTTTCTCTTCCTCTTCTTTCGGCCAGAAAAGCATTTCGCCGTAGTCTACGGTACCTACGAAGATATTCTTGTTCGCGGCGAGGGCTTGCAAGGCGGTTTGGGTTTCGGAGTACTTGATGTTGGCATTGTAGTTCACATCGGGGTTACCGTGTCCCATCAGGAGAACGATGTTCTTCTTGTCGGCCAGTTTGTCCTTGTAATGAGTGTAAAGAACCCGTGCCACTTCTTCCGTATCGTCATCGGTAGAGAGCAGGTTGGCGCCTTTCAGTACGTCGATGTGCGGGTACCAGTCAATCATAAAGTTTTTCTTGATATCGGTATTCATCAGCGAGAGGTATTCCTCACCGGGGATAACGTGAAGCGACTGTACGGCTACGCGTGCATATCCCGCATCGCCGATAGCTTTCAGCCATTGGTCCAGTTTGTAGCGCGCCTCGCCGGTAGAAGCCTCTGCACGGCCGATACAGGTACGTGAGGTGAACGACATGTAGATGTCTGTTTGAGGGAACTGCTTCTGGAAATCGGCGATGATGTCGTTGTATACATCCAACGACTCGTTATAAGTGCTTCCGAACGTACAGAGCAGGATAGCGGTATCATGCTTCTTGGTTTCGGCTACTACCCTGGTTGCGGGATTTACGGTACTTTCCGCATCGTCGTCGTCACTGCAGGAAGTGAATCCCGCGCAAGTTGCGGCCGCTACGAGAGCCGCCATCAGATAAAACTTGAAACTTTTCATACTTTGTTTGTAAATTGATTAATAAAAAAGATATTTTGTTATTGGGAATTCAGGAGTTAATGAAGCGGACTTCCTTACTTATTCTTGAACTTTATGAGCGCCGATGCGTAGAAATTCCTTCCCGGCGTGCTGGTAGCCCGGTTGCGTCCGAAAGGAGTGCGGTCTACGTAGTCGAAGAGGTTGTCTACGCCTATGTTCATCGTCAGCGTCCAGAACCGCATTTTCATCAGGGTATGGGCGGTGTTGACGCGCCATGTCTGGAAGCCGTCGGCGTTGTTGTCGTTGACGTAGTGGCGGGTTGACTGGTATCGGCCGTACACTCCCAAGCCGAGGCGGTAACGGTTCCACGTGTGCTGCCAGGTGGCGTTGAGCGTGGCGTTATGGTTGGATGTGGCGTCGATGTAGAGATACTTCATGTAGTTGTCGCCCTTATCGGCGGCATACTGCGCTTTCGGATCGGCATAGCTGTACCCGCCGCCCAGCATGATGTCTTTTACGGGGCGGTAGTTGAAGGTGAAGTCCATTCCGTAGATGCGGGCTTTCGTGAGGTTGGTGTATCTCTTGCTTTTCTCTATCTCGAGGAGTTTCTCTTCGGGGGTGACTTTTATCTCTACCAGCTCTATCATGTTGCGGATGAAGTTGGCGTAACCTGTCAGGCTCGCCTGGAACTTGCTCCCCACGTATTCCACGCTGACGGAAGCGTATTGTGAGGTTTGCGCCTTGAGGCCGGTATTGCCATGATAGGCGGTGAGAGAGCCGCCGCCGATGCTGCCTGTGTATTCGTAGTAGAGCTCTTTGATGGTAGGCGCTTTGAAGCCCATGGCGTAGGAAGCGCGCAGGTTGAAGTCGCCGGCCTTGTAGAGCGCGGATACTTTGGGGCTGAGGTTCAGTCCGGTTTCCTTGTGCTGCGTGCCGCGCACGCCGGCGGTCAGTATAAAGCTGTCCGTGGCAGTCCATTCTTCCTGCGCGTAGGCGGCGAGCGTATAGACGGAAGCGAGGTCGCCCGCTATGTGGTGGGGCGATTCCAGGCGGTTGTACTGGTACTCTATACCGGTATTGAGGATGTGCCGGTCGCCGAAGTAGAAGATGCCTTTCACCTGCGCCAGCACTTGTTGCTGTATGCTCTGCTTGATGCGCTGGCCGGGGTAGTAGGTGATGCGGTCGCCGTCTTTGAAGTAGTCGGTGATGTCTTTCAGCTTATAGTCGTAGAAGTAACCGTAGCGGCCGTATGAGAGGTCGGCGGTGAGGTAGTTGCGCCCGTTCAGCTTGTACCTGCTTCCGGCGGCAAAGGTGTAGTTGCGGTAGTAGAAGTCGTTGGGCAGGTACTTCCACGGGCCGTGCGTACGCATCACCCAGCGTTCGTAGTACGTTCCTTCGGCGGTGAGGTTCAGTCTCTTGTTTACCTGCCACTCCAGATTCTCGGAGAGGGTGTAGTTGCTGGAACGGTTGACGGTAAGCATGGTAGAGCCGGACTTCAGTTGGTTCTGGTCCCATTGCATGTCCGTATTGCGCCAGCCGTCGGTATGGCGGAAGTTGATGCCGGTCACCGATTTCAGTTTGCCGTAGCTGAAGCCGAAACTGGTGCTCTGCCGTACGTCGCCATGCTCGCCCACACGGGTGGTATTGGTGAGTTCCATCTTCTCCCTGCTCTGCTTGGTGATGATATTGATGACTCCGGCGATGGCATCGCTGCCGTAGAGCGAAGAGGCGGCGCCTTTCACAATCTCGATGCGCTCTATGTTGGCGGGATTCAGTTGGTTGAGGTCGTTCTGTCCGCCGATGTCCCCGTTCATGCGTTTGCCGTTTATCATGATGAGGATATAGTCGTTGTTCAGTCCGTTGAGCTGGATGTGGCTGCCCATATCGCCGTCATGGAAGGTGAGGGAAGGGCTGAGACCGCTGAGAAGGTCGTCGATGCTGCGCGCCTGGTATTGCTCCAATGCTTTTCCTGTGAGCACTTCTGTCTGCACGGGGGCGTCTTTCAGGTAGTGTTCGGTTCCCGTACCTGTTACCACTACTTCGTTGAGCAGTAACGAGAGTTCTTTCTCATCTTTGTTTTTAAGGATACTTTGCGCCGTGGCTGATTGCATCACACCGCACAGCAGTACCGCTTCAAGCCAATACTTGTGCTTCATCGTCTACCGATTTTTACGTTGAATAAAACAAAACGGCACGTCGCTTCTGTGTGCGAAAAGGATAATGGCCCGAAAGAGTAAAATAGGAATCCTATCGTATCAGTATGGGGGACATCGCTTCTAATCCTGGAAGCTCAGTGCTCAAGTTACGGAAACTGGTAGGTATTCTGGCTCTCCTCTGCTTGTATTGCCTTCCCATCGCATTGCTGCGACAGTGGCTTTTGCGGATACAAGCGTCTTTTACTGAGGATTACAGCTGCAGGTACAGCTCCGGTTTTGCACCGGATTCCCTTACATCGGCAGGCGGATATGCCTTCCCGATTGCCAATTCCGGGAGCAAAGATAAAGACTTTTATACATTATTTTGTCTTTTATTCCTAATTATTTTAGTTTTTCTTTATCTTTGCCCCCCGAATCGGTTCCGGACGGACGTATCTGCCGTTCGGATTAAAAGGGAACCGGGTGTAAATCCCGGACAGTCCCGCTGCTGTGAAGCTCCGTCAAACGAAGTCTTGATAAGAACCTTTGCCACTGATATGCGTTTATATATCGGGAAGGCATCAAGATAAGGAGTCAGTCAGAAGACCTGCCATTCATTAAAGTCTGTCTTTTCTCGTGGGATAGGAAAGCAGTACGAAGCCCAAGTTAACGTTTAACTATAAAAAAAGAGATGCCTATGCAAAAGGTATGTCCGCGTTGTGGTGCAACATTCGAGTGCATGCACAATGATATATTACAGTGCCATTGCGCGTCCGTCCGGCTGAGCCCGGAGCAACACGCTTATTTGAAAGAAACCTATCCGGATTGCTTGTGTCATGCTTGTCTGACGCAATTGGCGGCCGGAAATATTCCTTATATAAATAAATCAAGAGAAAATGATAAAGAAAGTATTGATAGCGAACAGAGGTGAGATTGCCCTGCGCGTGATGCGCTCCTGCAAGGAAATGGGAATACTGACCGTGGCTATATTTTCCGAAGCCGACCGTACTTCGCATCATGTAGCGTACGCCGACGAAGCCTATCCGATAGGAGCGGCCGCGGCCAAAGAGAGTTATCTGAACATAGAGAAAGTAATCGGAGTGGCGAAGCATTGCGGTGCGGATGCCATTCATCCGGGCTACGGCTTCTTGTCGGAGAATTCGGAGTTTGCCCGCCGTTGCAAGGAAGAAGGCATTATCTTCATCGGCCCTTCGGCGGAAACCATGGAAGCCATGGGCGACAAGATAGCCGCCCGCAAGCGGATGATTGCGGCCGGCGTACCCGTAGTGCCGGGTACGGAACAGCCTTTGCAAAGTGCCGAAGAGGCCGTACGCATCTGTAACGAAATCGGTTATCCGGTGATGCTGAAAGCGTCTATGGGCGGTGGCGGCAAAGGCATGCGCCTTATTCACAAGGAAGAAGAAGTGGTGGAAGCGTATAATACGGCGCGTTCGGAGTCGATGTCCTCATTCGGCGACGACACGGTGTATCTGGAGAAGTTTGTGGAAGAACCGCATCACATAGAGTTCCAGATTTTGGGTGATAACCACGGCAATGTGATTCATCTGTTCGACCGCGAGTGTTCGGTGCAACGCCGCAACCAGAAGATTGTGGAAGAAAGCCCGTCACCGTTCCTGACGCCAGAGCTGCGCAAGGAGATGGGAGAGAAGGCGGTTGCCGCCGCCAAGGCCGTAAACTATTCGGGTGCGGGTACCATCGAATTTCTGGTGGACAAGAACAGGAACTTCTACTTCCTCGAAATGAATACGCGTTTGCAGGTGGAGCATCCCATCACGGAAGAAGTGGTGGGCGTGGACTTGGTGAAAGAGCAGATTTTTGTAGCCGACGACCAGCCGCTGCATCTCCGCCAGGAAGACATCTTCCAGCGCGGTCATGCCATAGAGTGCCGTATCTGCGCCGAAGATACGGAGAACAACTTCATGCCTTCGCCGGGTATCATCAAGCAACTGACCGAACCGAACGGTATCGGCGTGCGCATTGACAGTAACGTGTACGAGGGATACGAAATCCCCGTCTACTACGACCCGATGATAGGCAAGCTCATCGTATGGGCCACCACCCGCCAATACGCCATCGAGCGTATGCGCCGTGTGCTGTACGAGTATAAGATAACCGGACTGAAAACCAACCTTGCCTATCTGAAACGTATCATGCACGTGCCCGATTTTGTGAAGGGCGAGTACAACACGCTGTTCATCGAGAAGAACGCGCGCATGCTGGTACGCTCCAACGGCAGCAACGAAGAGATAGAGAATGTCGCCATGATTGCGGCTTATATGGATTATCTGGTGAACCTGGAAGAGAACGCTTCGACACAGTTGCCCGACGGCCGTCCTATCAGCCGCTGGCGCGAGTTCGGATTGCAGAAGGGTGTGCTGAGAATTTAAAGGAAATTGTTTATGGAAATACATATCGGAGACCGTGTGGCGGACGTTACGCTGGTCAGTAAAGAGGGAAATAAGGTACAGCTCACCATCGACGGGAAGCCGTACGAAGTGGATATCGTAATGGCGGAAAACGGAAGCTGCTCCATTCTGCACGACGGGAACTCGTTCAACGCGGGACTGGTGCGTGGAGAAGGCGGAAAGAGCTATGACGTGAGTATGTTCTACCGTTCGTATCATGTGGATATCGTGGATACGCAAGCCAAGTATCTGCACATGAAGAAAGGGGCGGACGAGAAACAGGGTGACAAGATTATCGCCCCGATGCCGGGTAAGGTAGTGAGCATTCCCGTGAAGGCGGGCGACCGCCTGGCGGCCGGAGACATTGCCGTAGTGCTGGAAGCCATGAAGATGCAGAGCAATTACAAGGTTAATGCGGACTGCGTCGTGAAAAACATATTGGTGAACGAAGGCGAGCCGGTAAACGCGAATCAGGTATTGGTAGAATTGGAACTTATTAAAGAAGAATAATCATGAATAGAGAAGAAATATACGCGCGTTTTGAGGAACTGGATAAACGCGCCTCGCTGGGTGGCGGAGTAGACAAGATAGAGAAGCAACACGCCTCCGGGCGCATGACGGCGCGCGAACGCATCGACATGTTGCTGGACAAGGGCACTTTCAATGAATTGGATAAGTTCGTTACCCACCGTTGCACGAACTTCGGCATGGAGAAGAAACAGATAGCGGGCGACGGCATGGTGACCGGTTACGGAAAGATTGACGGACGTCAGGTGTTTGTATACGCCTACGACTTTACGGCGCATGGCGGCTCGCTGAGCGAGACGAATGCGGCCAAGATTGTAAAAGTGCAGCAGTTGGCATTGAAAAACGGCGCTCCCGTCATCGCCCTGAACGATTCCGGCGGCGCACGCATACAAGAGGGCGTGAACAGCCTGGCGGGATATGCTTCCATCTTTTATCAGAATACGATAGCTTCGGGAGTAATCCCGCAGATTTCGGCTATCCTGGGCCCTTGTGCGGGTGGCGCATGCTATTCGCCGGCATTGACGGACTTTATCTTCATGGTGAAGGAGCAGAGCCATATGTTCATCACGGGTCCGGACGTGGTAAAGACCGTTACGCACGAGGAAGTGGACAAGGAAGAACTGGGCGGCGCCTATACGCATAGCAGCAAGAGCGGCGTCACCCACTTTATGTGCAATACGGAAGAGGAGACGCTGATGAGCATCCGTGAACTGCTGAGTTTCCTGCCGTCCAACAATATGGAAGACGCTCCGTTCGCAGCTTGTACGGATGATATTCATCGCCAGACGGAAGCGTTACAGACCATCATACCGGAAGACCCGAATATGCCTTATGACATCAAGGACATTATCGAACCGGTACTGGATAACCAGTATTTCTTTGAGGTGATGCCCCACTTCGCCAAGAACGTGGTGGTGGGCTTCGGACGGCTGAACGGACGTTCGGTGGGTATTGTAGCCAACCAGCCGGCTTATCTGGCAGGCGTGCTCGACATCGACGCTTCGGACAAGGCGGCACGCTTTATACGTTTCTGCGACTGTTTCAATATTCCGCTGATAACGTTTGAGGACGTTCCGGGATTCTTGCCCGGCACGGTACAGGAGCACAACGGCATCATCCGTCATGGAGCCAAGATTGTCTATGCCTATGCAGAGGCTACCGTGCCCAAGATAACGCTGATAACCCGCAAGGCTTATGGCGGCGCGTATATCGTAATGTCCAGCAAGCCTACCGGCTCTGACGTGAATCTTGCCTATCCGCAGGCCGAGATTGCCGTAATGGGCGCGGAAGGAGCCGTGAATATCTTGTACAGAAAGTCCTCTCCCGAAGAGAAGGAAGAGATTATCAAGGAATACGAGGAGAAGTTCTCCAATCCTTACCGTGCTGCCGAACGAGGCTTCATCGATGAGATAATCATGCCCCGTAACACCCGCTATAAGCTGGTACAGGCATTGGAAATGGCTCATAACAAGAACCAGAGCAATCCGCCGAAGAAACACGGCAATATGCCTTTATAAATAGTTATTTTTAATGTGTGAAAACTTGTATCCCCGGAGAAGTGATTTCTGTGGGGGTACTTTTTTTACTTGATTACCGATTACCCTGTTATTATACGTTGAAACTATGGAATTATTAAGAAATCTCTTTGAGGGATACCCCAATCTGTGGGGTGGCGGGGTGGCGCACTCCGTACTTATTTTGTCGCTT
Source organism: Bacteroides clarus YIT 12056 (assembly GCF_900129655.1). GTDB lineage: Bacteria > Bacteroidota > Bacteroidia > Bacteroidales > Bacteroidaceae > Bacteroides > Bacteroides clarus. Next base: position 421,247 of record NZ_FQWK01000004.1, on the reverse strand, counting down.
GTCATCGCGTTCGGCATTATGCTTGGCAAGATAAAGGTTGCCGGAATATCGCTGGGCGTTACCTGGATATTGTTCGTAGGTATCGTATTCGGTCATTTCGACCTGAATCTGGATGAACACTTACTCCACTTCCTGAAAGAGTTCGGATTGATTCTGTTTGTTTATTCTATCGGTCTGCAGGTGGGGCCCGGCTTTTTCTCCGCCTTTAAGAAAGGGGGATTTACGCTGAACGTGCTGGCGGTACTGGTTGTGTTTATCAGTGTCCTGATTACGGTGGCGCTTCATTTCATAACGGGAATACCTATTACTACAATGGTCGGCATCTTGTCGGGAGCGGTGACCAACACTCCGGGACTGGGCGCTGCGCAGCAGGCCAACAGCGATTTGAACGGGATTGACGCGCCGGAGATAGCATTGGGCTATGCGGTGGCGTATCCTTTGGGTGTTATCGGATGTATTCTGGCTTTGCTGGCGTTGAAATATCTGCTCCATATCAATACCCGGAAAGAAGAGGCGGAAGCCGAACAGGGGCTGGGACATTTGCAGGAGCTGACCGTACGCCCCGTTTCCGTGGAGATACGAAACGAGGCGGTGGACGGCAAGACGATAAAGGAGATAAAGCCGTTGCTGAACCGTGCATTTGTCATCTCGCGTATCCGTCACCGTGATTCGGAAAACGAGGTGGAACTGGTGAATGCCGATACGGTATTGCATCTGCAAGACCAAATTCTGTTCATCTCCAACCCGAAAGATATGGAAGCCATCATCGCCTTTTTCGGCAGGCAGATCAGCGCGGAGTGGGAGCAGGACAAGAAACTGATTTCCCGCCGTATCTTGATTACCAAGCCGGAACTGAATGGGAAATCGCTGGCGCAGCTGAAAATCCGTAATAACTTCGGTGCAAGCATCACCCGTATCAACCGTTCGGGAGTGGACTTGGTGGCAACTCCTCACCTGCAGTTGCAAATGGGTGACCGGGTAACGATTGTGGGTAGCGAACTGGCTGTAAGTCATACGGAAAAGGTACTGGGCAACTCCTTGAAACGTTTGAACCATCCGAACCTGATTCCCATCTTCCTGGGCATAGCGTTGGGATGTATTTTGGGAAGTCTGCCTTTCATGTTTCCGGGCATTCCGCAACCGGTCAAGCTGGGGCTTGCAGGCGGTCCGCTGATTGTATCCATACTTATCAGCCGTTTCGGCCCCCAGTATAAACTGATAACGTATACCACCATGAGCGCCAATCTGATGATACGTGAAATAGGTATCTCCCTCTTCCTTGCATGTGTGGGATTGGGAGCGGGTAAAGGCTTCGTAGATACCATTATCCACGAGGGCGGCTATGTGTGGATAGCATACGGCGCGATTATAACGATAGTTCCGTTGCTGGTGGGCGGACTGATAGGACGCTATGCCTGGAAACTGAACTACTATACACTGATAGGCGTACTTTCAGGAACGAATACCAATCCGCCGGCACTGGCTTATTCTTCGGAACTGACTTCGTGCGATGCGCCCGCCGTGGGATATGCTACGGTTTATCCGCTGGCTATGTTCCTACGGGTGCTGACCGCACAACTTCTGATATTGGCATTGGCTTAAAAAGAAGGGAACGCTTGCCGGTCTGACGAATAGTACGCTTCGGCTTTAGCCAGTGTTTCCGGTTTGCCGATGTCGAACCAACGGCGGTCTTGAAGCGGATAGCCCTGTATGCGGGCTGTTTCGCAGACAGACAGGTAGAAGGGGATAATGGAGAACTTTTCTTTCCATTGTCCCCTTTCCATATAGCGGAAAAGGGAAGGGGATATGACGTGAATACCGCCGAAAGCCATTTCCTTGTATCGGCCTTCCCGGAAAGAGAACCCCTCGGGCTTGGTTTCGCCTGTGGATTTATTAATCCAGCCATGCAGACGGTTGGCGTCATCCAGTAACAGGTAACGGGATGTCTGCCGCCGGCTGACGAGCAGTGTAGCTTCCGCATCGCTCTCCCGGTGATGCCTGTAAAACTCTGCGAGATCTATATCGGAAAGGATGTCGGCGTTGTGTACTAAGAACGGCTCGTCGCCGTCCAGAAAAGGACGGGCTTTCTTTATCCCGCCACCGGTGTCGAGCAGCATCTCCCGCTCGTCACTGATGTGGATAGTGACGCCGAAATTGTTATTGGCGCGGAGAAACCCGATAATCTGTTCTCCGAAGTGGTGGATGTTGACCGTAATGTCATTGAATCCGGCCTCTTTCAGTCGTAGAATCACCCGTTCCAACATCGGTTTTCCGGCTACGGAGACGAGCGCTTTCGGGGTGTGGTCTGTCAGCGGACGAAGGCGGGTACCCAGTCCGGCAGCGAATATCATTGCTTTCACTGTTTACTTTTTTGCGCTAAAGCTTTGTTCTATGTTCTGTTCTCTATGCATCAGGTTCACTTGCACGCCGAATTTCTTGTTCAGGTGCTCGGCAAGATGCTGTGCCGAATATACGGAACGGTGCTGACCGCCTGTACAGCCGAAACATACGGACAGGCTGGTGAAACCGCGTTCCATATACCGTTTTACGGATGCATCCACCAGGGCGTATACGTGCTCGAGGAAGACGGCGATTTCTCCGTCCTCTTCAAGAAAGCGGATAACGGGTTCGTCGAGGCCGGTGAAGGGCTTGTAACGTTCGTATTTACCGGGGTTGTTCACGGCGCGACAGTCGAATACGAAGCCGCCGCCATTGCCGGAAGAATCTTCGGGGATGCCTTTTTTATAGGCAAAGCTGGTGACTTTTACCACCAGACGACGTTTTTGCAGGTCGTCGGTGAATTGTTTCAGCTCGGTCAGTTCGTGCAGCACTTTGCAGAGATACGGATATTCGGGGTAAGGCTCTTGCAACAGCTGGCGCAGGTTTTCAATGGCGAAAGGCACGCTTTGGATGAAGTGGGGCTTCTTCTCGAAGTAACCGCGGAAACCGTAGGCGCCTAACACCTGCATGGTGCGGAACAGTACGAAATGACGGAGCTGGGCATAGAAGTAGTTCTCATCCACCGGCTGGTATTTGCGCAAGGCTTCGATGTACTCTTTCAGGAGCTCTTGGCGCAGACTGTCGGGATAGTTGGCTTTGGCTTGCCACAGGAACGAAGCCACGTCATAGTAGACAGGGCCTTTGCGTCCGCCCTGGAAGTCGATAAGCCAGGGTTCGCCGTCCTTAATCATTACGTTGCGGCTCTGGAAGTCGCGATACATGAAAGTGGCGGAACTGCTGCGAAGGAGTACGTCCGCCATTTTCTGGAAATCATCTTCCAGACGGTCTTCCTGGAAATCCATGCCGGTTGCCTTGAGGAAACAGTATTTAAAGTAGTTCAAGTCCCACAGGATGCTGCGGCTGTTGAACTCCGCCTGCGGATAGCAATAGGAGAAGTCCATGCCGTCGGCTCCGGCAAACTGTACGGCGGGCAGCAGGCGGATGGTTTTACGCAGCAATTGCTTCTCCTCTTCTCCGAATACGCTCGTCTTGCGCCCTTTCTCGATGGCATTGAACAGGAGAGTGTCTCCCAAATCTTCCTGAAGGTAGTACACGTCGTCTTCGGAACGGATAAATACTTGGGGTACGGGTAAGCCCTTTTGGCGGAAATGCTCTGCCATATAGAGAAAGGCACGGTTTTCCTCGACGGATTCGCCGCTGACGCCTATCAGTGTAGGCGTGCCTGTGAGGCGGAAATAACGGCGGTTGGAGCCGGAAGAGGGAAGTTCGTCGATGGCTTCGGGTTCGTGCCCGGTATGCGCGATGTAGAGTTTTTTAAGTTCTTCGGTTATCATAGCGGTTTTTTTATATTTGGCAGCTAAGATAAGGTTTTTGTCGGAGATATTTTTACCTTTGCCGAATAAAATCCGTAAATCAGTCTGTAACGGAGAGCCTGCTTATACTTTATACCTTATATTTAAATTCAAGCGACATGCGCCACATTCCTCAATTTCTCATAGCAGCCCCTACATCGGGTAGCGGAAAGACTACCGTAAGCCGCGGCCTGATGGCTCTGCTGACGCAAAAAGGGTTGGCGGTACAGCCTTTTAAATGCGGACCGGATTATATCGATACCAAGTACCATACGGCTGTATGCGGACGCGCGTCCGTTAATCTGGACACGTTTATGGCTTCCGGTGAACATGTGCGCGAGCTTTACGCGCGCCGCGCCGCTTCTGCGGACGCCTGCATTGTGGAAGGGATGATGGGGATGTTCGACGGGTACGATCGCGACCGGGGGTCTTCGGCGGAGATAGCGCGGTTGTTGCAGCTTCCTGTCGTGCTGGTGGTGGATGCCAAGTCTGCCGCTTATTCGATGGCTCCTTTGCTGTCGGGATTCATTCATTTTCGTCCGGAGATACGGATTGCGGGGGTGATATTCAATCGTGTGGGGTCGCCCCGGCATTATGAAATGCTTCGGGAAGTGTGTGACGAGGTGGGCGTTGCCTGTTTGGGCTACCTTCCGAAGACGAAAGCGCTGGAGCAGGAATCGCGTTATTTGGGGCTTGATTTCAGCCGATCCGAAGGTACGGATGCCATCGGTACTCTGACAGGGTTGCTGGAGCAATACGTGGATTGGAAACTGTTGCTGGAAAAGACGGCGCTTCCGTTGCGGGAAATGAGGGGAAAGGGGCAGGATAGGGTCGGCGGTCGGAAACCGGGCGGTCTGCGTATATCGGTGGCGCGTAATGAGGAATCTTTCTCTTTCATTTATGAGGAACATTTGGAGATATTGCGCGAAATGGGGAGTGTCTCTTTCTTCGATCCTGAAAAGGATGTTCCCATATCGCGGGATATCGATTTGTTGTACTTGCCGGGCGGGTATCCTGAAAAGTATTCCGTGACGCTCGCCGGAGCCCGTCGGGTGAAAGAATCCGTTCGGGAGTATATAGAGTCCGGTGGCAGGACACTGGCGGAGTGTGGCGGACTGATTTACCTTTCGTATGCCATAGGTTATGACAAACGGGAACATGAGGGTGGCGGTTGCGGGTTCGACAGAATGGCGGGTGTATTTCCTTTTTATATCTCCAATGAGAGTGCATACCGGAAACTGACATTGGGGTATCGCAGCTTCGACTATAAGGGGCAGCGTTTGCGGGGACACGAGTTTCATTATACGCAGTTTGGAAAGCCGGGGACGGCTCCCGATGACAGCCGGAAAGAGCTGTATATGCCGCCTACCGTCGCGCAGGTGTATAACGCCAAAGGGCAGCCGGTGAGCACGCCCGTATTCCGTTATAAGAACACGATAGCGAGTTATACGCACCTTTATTGGGGAGAGACGGATATAATGAAGTTATTTGAATAAAAGATGAAAAAAGTATATACCCGTACGGGAGACAAGGGGACAACCGGAATTCATGGCGGAGCACGTGTCCCCAAAGATGATATTCGCATCGAGGCAAACGGTTGCCTGGACGAGCTGAATGCTGTGATAGGCATTGTGCGTTCCATGCTCTCTGCCGGGGATGACCGGCAGGAATTGCTGCACACTATTCAGAAGGAACTGATGGTAGTGATGAGCCATGTGGCTACTCCCGATGATGTATTGAATCCTAATCTTCTTTCTGCCGCCGGACTGACCGTACGCTGCGAACAGGAAATGGATGCCATGACTGCCGGGCTGACAGAGAACGGTTATTTCCTTCTGCCGGGCGGTACGCCCGTTTCGGCGCAACTGCATTTTGCCCGCACGGTGGCAAGGCGTGCCGAAAGACGCTTATGGACGCTTCACCGCCAATCTCCGCTGAATGAGGATATTTTGAGCTTCGTGAATCGCCTGTCGGATCTCTTCTTTGTCATGGCACGCACGGAGATGCAGCGACAGGACTGGCCGGAAGAGAAATGGCAGGAGTTTGCTTATAAGAGGAAGAGGCTATAACGGTTCCTTTATATCGATTAAGGTCTTGATTGTCTTTGTCTTTTCTTTGTTTTCGTACTCCTCGCTCTTTACCAAGCCGATGCCTTGGGCATACCATTCGGTGATATTAACCGTTTCGGAGAAGAAAAGGAGCATGTTCGCTTTCATGGTATAGGTCAGCTTTATGCAGTCGAATTCTCCGGCAGGCGTTTTGAGCCGTTCAAAGCCCTGGTATTCTCCGTTTAGGGTGGTTGTCATCTTGATTGGTCCGGCCTTGAAGGTGTATTTGCTTTTCTTCATTTTCTCGCCTTTCCTGACGCGGTTGTGCAGCACAATATAGATACATCCTTCGGAACTGAGCTTTTTCATGACTTCCTCTTCCTTTTCCTTGTTGTCCATGATGATTTTCATGTCATCGCTCATGGACGTTTCATCCATCATATACACAATGGTGTTGTCTTGGGTATAGGCTATCTTTTGTCGGGACATGAAGCCTTTCTTTTCTTCGTTGAGAGGAAGGACGGAATCCGCCAGTGTGATGTGCAGCGTATCATTTTCGGCTTCGGTCTGCTTGACGAAGGACAGGGACTGACGTGTGATGTTGTTCCGGCTGTTGTGGGTTTCATAGTACAGGTGTTTGCCGGTGGTATTATAATACTGGGCGTTTGCGGCGAGGATATTTCCCAATGCTGCCGATAGGAAGATGAACAGGGCTTTTTTCATGGTATTATGTTTTGAATGGTGCCGGAAACAGTTTTATAGCAGCCGTAAATCGTACAGGCAGGCGCGTACTTCTTCTTTGCTGCCGATATGTTTTCCTTTATCGTCGGACAGCTTTACGCATTCGCGCCATTCCTGGTTGACGTTCATTTTGCATTGCGTCAGCTTCATCACGATGTTCGAGGGCTTGAAGCCGGTGTCGTTGGTCAGGTTGGTACCGATGCCGAAAGCGCAGCGAATTTTGCCGCGGCAGTGTTCCTGTATGTCGAGGGCTTTGCCGAAGTCCAGGGCATTGCTGAATACGATTGTCTTGGTAGTGGAATCTATGCCCAGTTCGCGATAGCGGGCAACCAGTTTGTCGGTAAACTCGAACTCATCTCCGGAGTCACAGCGCACACCGTCGAAGAGCTTTGCCTGCTTGCGGCTTAAATTGGTCAGGAACACACCGGATGTATAGGTGTCGGACAGGGCGATGCCCAAATCTCCGTCGTACACGTTTACCCAGTTCTCCAAAGCCATGTAGTTGGCGTGTTTGTAACCAAACTGCGCTCCATGAAACATAAACCATTCGTGCGGGTGCGTTCCCATTGTCTTCAGACCGTATTTCATGGCGAAGTGGCAGTTGGATGTTCCTGTGCAATAATGGGCGGTCTGTTTCAGGCAGTCGATAACCTTGTCCTGTACTTCGAATGAGAAACGTCTGCGTGTGCCGAACTCCGAGAAAGAAAGCCGGTGCTCGTTGGACAGCGTGACCTTTTCCGACAGTTTGCAGATAATGTCGTCCATATCCGCGACGTTGCCGAGAACCTGATTCTTGATTTCAGATACAATGGCAAGAAGGGGTACTTCGTAGAGGGTTGCTTTGTATAGATAATCGGTAAATTCGATGCTCAGATGGCGGTCTTTGTCCAGAGAGATATCAATCTTGTCCGGCCGGAAACGGAAAGAGGACAGCCATTCCCAGTAAACTCCGGGCAGGAAGCGGCAATGCTTCGTCATGTACTCCAGTTCTTCACGGGTCAGCGTCACTTCGGACAGCCTGGCAACCGCTTCTTTCAGTCGCCGCAGAAACTCGTCCGTATACGCTGTCTCGTCCCTGTCTTTGAAGCTGAAGGTTCCCAAAGCATAAGGAAACAACTTGATGTAGGCGTATGACGTTGTAAACTTGTAGAGGTCTGTATCGAGGATGGTATGAATCATTGTATTGCTTTTTTAGTCACTGCATTTAAATTGGGGGTGAAGATAGTAACTTTTTCTTAATTTTCGGGTATCAATTTGTTAACAACAGCGTATTCCTATTAAACCATGTTATAAGTCGGGCTGCAGCCCCCGAATAATTTGGAGATTCCCGAAATGTCCGTATATTTGCAATGTGTTTTTCATAGTATTAGATTTAAGGTTAACAAAAAGATTGGCTGTCTGGGATAGATAGCCTTTTTTTATGCCTTTATGTTACCTGTCTCGATGTTACTTCGTTTATAAACCCGCCTTGTTGTGTGCACCGCCCATGCGCCGTATACGATTACTTGTATCCATAGCGTCAGCATCTGAGGCCAGATGTCGGCAAGGTCGGCACCCATTGAATTTAATTTTACGAAAGCGAGTACTGCGGGAGCCACAGGGAAGACGTAATGCGCCGCTTGCCAATACCAGGGCATCAACTCCAACGGATAGGAAACGCCGGAAAGGAAGATGTAGCCCACTGAAAAGAAGGCTATCATCAGCAGCGGGGCTTCGGAGTCGGTAAACCAGCGGGATACGGCAAGCGCAAAGAAACTTGTGGCAAGCAGGAAAGGAATCATCATAGTGGCAATGTCCCAACCGTTTCCTATGTTGGGTATGCTGAAAATATGCGGAAGAAGTCCCAACAGGAATATGGAGAACACAACATACAGCATGACATATACGAAAGTTCTTCCCGACACGATGCACAGAGCATTTCCCAAAGAACGGGCGTTCATGGGAAAGACCCCTTTTCGTCTCTTTTCCGCCTCTTCGCCTGTAAGCATGGCAATCACCATCAGCATCGTCTGGAAGATGATGACAATCATTACGGCAGGAATCAGATAAGAGCCATACCCTTCGGTGTAATTGTAGAGAGCTGTTCCCGATACGCTGACGGGAGCGGATGATGCAACGGCCAGCAACCCTTGCGGTGGCAGGAAAACAGCTCCGGCAGGTCGGTGGGCATCGTTTACGGCAAGCATGACGCGTGAACTTGCTTCTTGCAATCCCTTGAAGTTGAGAAATGCGTCGGTAGAGGCGTAAAGGGTGAATACGGACGTTTCGCCGCGTGCCACACGCGTCTCGAAGTCGGCAGGAATATAGAGTATGCCGGCAACTTCGCCTTTCTTCATCCATTCGCGGGCTTCGAGGATATTGGACGTTTGGGCATAGACCGATGTCTGCGGGGCGGCATCCAGCCAGCGCACATACTCCCGGCTGAGCGCGGAGTGGGAGAGGTCTGCTACGGCAACGGGGGCTTTACGCACCAGATTGGGAGCATACATATAGTTGTAGAGCAAGCCGTAGAGGAATATACCGCCCGCCAATACCAACAGGATGGCGGGATTGGTGGAGATGGCTTTCCATTCGCGGCGGATTACATTATCTTCTTCACTGACATGAAGGGTTTCTTCGCTCTCTACCGTTCTCTTTATCCACCATTTCAATAAAGGCAGAATCAGTATCGCCAGCAGTAGGAATATCAGTAGTATGGCTACCGATTGCCAGAAATAAGCAAAGCCTGCATTGAAATAAATCATGGCTTGTGCCGCTTCGGTGAAATGACGTACCGGAAACAGATAGGATGCGGCATGGACAGGCGCGTACATGGCCGTTACCGGAAAGGTGACCCCGGACAGGGTAGCTCCCAATGAACCTACCATTGAAACGACACTGATGATATAAGCTATTTTAGGGAAGATAGAGAATATCAGCACTGCCAATGCCTGCGTAGCCATGATAAACAGTATTGTTACGACGTTCATCAACCACAGGCTGCCGTGAAAGGGGATATGCAAAGGGCTGAACAGAACATAGTTTGCCAGTATACCTATGATTGAGAATATAAGGGTGTAGGGCAACAGCTTTCCTGCAACAGCAGTCAGGATGTCGGCATTTTGCGGATTGTCGGGGTCTTTTCCTGCGGGTATGGCAGCCCGAAGCCAGTCCCGGGTTGTACCGAACTTGAATTCGCTGCCTATGGCATAGACGGTTACAAGCAAAATCAGTATTTGGAACAGGACGAAGAAAAACGGCTGGCTCAGATAGATAGAGTAATCCATATCCGGGTTATAGAGCGGATGCGTACTGGCTTCTACCGGAAGAAGGAAGGTCTGCATTTGTTCTTGTCCCACTCCCAACGCTTCTGCCTGGACGATGATAGGAGATAGGGCTACGGGGGCAAGCGTGGTTTCAAAGGCAGCCATTAGTTCGCTTCCTACCGAAAGCAGGGCATAGTGGTAGTAATAGGTCAGTGACGCATCCGTTCCGCTGACGGCTTTCTGCTCGAACCGGGGCGGGATGGACAGGTAGCCGTATATTTCTTTCCGCTGCAATGCCTGGCGTGCAGAGGCTTCATCGGTAAAATGCTCCGTAACGCTGAATGTAGGGGTTGCCGATATGCGGCGGGAGATGTTGCGTGAAGTGGCTGTGTTGTCCTGGTCTACAATGCCTATGGGGATGTTTTCCATTTGTCCGTTGCCGAAAATGGTGGCCATGAAGAACAGACAGAACAGGGGCAGGATAATGCACACGCCGAGGTAAAGACGGCGTGAGGTGATACGGTGATATTCGCGGAAGAAAGTATTATATAATAAATTCATAATAAGGGGCTTGTATGGTGATACGGACGACTACTACTTTGCGTCGATTGCCAGCAGTACGGACATTCCCGGTCGCAATCCTTCTACCGTTTGTACAGGGCGTGCGTGTATTTCAAAGGTTTGCATATCGTAGCTGCCTGTTTGTTTAGTGGACTTCCAGGTGGCAAAACTGCCCAAAGGACTGATGTAATAGATGCGGAATTCGATACCCTTTCGGTCGAGGGCGGGAACGTCGGCCTTGAATGTACCGCCCATTTTGAATCGGGGCATCAGGTCTTCCCGGATATTCAGGACTACGTGTACATCATTCATCACAACCAAACTCATAATAGGGGTACCCGGAGCGACCAGTTCGCCGCGTTTGGGAAAGATTGTGGCTATCTGCCCGTCTTCGGGAGCGGTGAGTCTGGAGTCTACCAAGAGGGCGGAGACTTCATCGACAGTACTGCGGGCGGCATCTACAAGACTGCGGGCGGCGGCACGGTCTTCACTCTGCGCACCGTCTACTGCCATTTGATACTGTTGGTAGGCGGCGCGTTCGGCAGCTTGAGCGGCTTTGTACATGGCCTCTGCTTCATCCTTGCGCTGCGAGGTAACGACACTGTCCTTGTAGAGGGTGAGGATACGCTGATAGGTGGTTTGGGCAAGAGTGAGGTCGCTTTGCGTTTTGTTCCATAGCTGCCGGGCTGTGGCGACAATCTGCCGTCGTGTACCGGCGTCAATCTTTTTGTTCTGTTCTTGGGCCACCTGTTCCAGCGCATTGACTTGGCGGTACTTGGCTTCGATGACGGGGCTGTTGATGACAACGAGCGTGTCACCGGCTTTTACCCATTTGCCTTCCTCTACAAGAAAGGAGTCGATGCGTCCCGGAAGCTTTCCGCTGATACGTATCTCTGTGGCCTCTATCTGCCCTTGCAGCACCATGGGCTGCCGGCTCATAAGTAACATTCCAATGGCCGACACTGCTACGGTAACGGCTAATATGACGATGAATGTAATGCTGATGGTTTTATTGTTGATATTCATTTTTATTACAATTATAAAGTATAACATAGGATTGCCCAAGGAATTAAAACTCCCATTGCGCAGCCTGTTTCTCAATTTTTAATTCTCAATTCTCAATTTATCAAACTGTTCCGGTATGCCGCATAGCGCCAGAAGGTTCATCAGCGCCACGTCATACTCGTAATAGGCAGCCAAACGGGCGACACGTACGGTAGCCAGCATCGTTTCGGCATCTATTACTTCGGTACTCGTAGCCATGCCTTCGGTGAACGATTTCTTGCGGATACGCACCAGCTCTTCACTCAGTTCGATAGTGGTATTCAGTGCACGTACATTGTCCTGGGATTTCTGCATCTGCGTGTAGAGCTTGTCGATGCCCACGCTTAAATCGTCTTTGGCTTTTTCTTGTCCTATGGCAAGGGTTTGTTGGGCTATCTTGGATTGGCGTATCCGTTTCTCCCGTGCCAAGCCGTCAAAAAGATTCCAGGTGAATCCTACTCCTATCATGGTGCGGGGGACGAGGTTGCTTTGGATGCCGTGGGCGTACAATGTCTGTTTGCCGAATACGGCGATGTCGGGCAGGTATCCGCTTTGGTCGATACGGAGCTGTTGCTTGGCGATGTGCGACTGTAACTGCAATTGGTTGACGGTGTAGTTCTCGGTTCGCATGGTTTGCAGGAACTCTTCCTTGGCGGGTAGGACGGCATTTATGAAGAGTGGGGAAGTAGGCTGTATGTCGCAGGTGTCGTCCATATTGAGCAATGTGCGCAATGCGTTTTGCAAAACAGCGACTTCTTTTTGCGAGGCTTCCAACGAGCGTTGCGCTTCGTCCATGTTTACTTGCGCAAAGAGCCGTCCGGCTTTGTCTATCATTCCGGCGGATTCCAGTTTCAGTGCATTCTCGTAATGGCGTTGCAGGCTGCGGTAGGTATCTTGGCGCACGCGCGCCACTTCTTGTGCCAGACGCAGTCCGAAATAACTCTCCGCTAAAAGGGTACGTTGGGTGGCGTCGGTTTGCTCACGGTTTTCGCGTGCCATGTCAATCATCGTGTTTCCTATTTTACCGGCACGGATACGTTTTCCACCGGAGAAGACAATCCATTCGGCTGTCAGTCCTACGGTGGTGAGGTTGCTCGGAGCAAGCGGAAAGACGAGTGTGTGGCTGCCTATCTGGTCGAGGATGCTGCTGATGAACTGGTCGTCGGGGACGATGTTGTGCACGAAGTCTTTGGCGGGGTCTGTAAATTGCGAAAGAGGTTGTTTGACTTCTATCTTTTCGGACAGATGTACGAATGTTCCCGCACCTTGCAGACTGGGATACCAAAGGGCATTCAGCTTGTCACGCTCTGCGCGTGCGGCTTCAATGCCTTTGTCGGCTATCTTCAGGCTGCGGTTTCCCTGCTGCATTTGCCGCAGGGCATCATCGAAACTCAGGGAAAGGGTTTGTGCCGTTACGGAAAGACCCGTTCCCAGAAGGATAATGAGTAAGATTTGTTTCATATGTCAAGTTTATCGTTTAGGTTTAGAATGATAAACTTGAAACACTCTTTCTTTTCTATTGTTCAATCTACCGACCTTTTTGCTACCTTTGCGCTCGGAAATACAGAAATATATGAAGATACTTCACCCTATTATGTTTGCCGGCACGGGCAGTGATGTGGGCAAGAGCATTATTGCGGCTGCTTTCTGCCGTATTTTCAAGCAGGACGGTTACCGGCCTGCGCCTTATAAGGCGCAGAATATGGCGTTAAACTCGTATGCCACTCCCGAGGGGTTGGAGATTGGCCGCGCGCAGGCTGTGCAGGCTGAAGCTGCGGGTGTGCCTTGCCATACGGACATGAATCCGCTGCTGTTGAAGCCACAGTCCGACCATACCTCGCAGGTGGTTCTGAACGGCCGTCCCATCGGCAATCGCAACGCGTATGATTATTTCCGCAAGGAAGGGCGTGAAGAGTTGCGTAAAGAGGTGCGCGCCGCTTATGACAGGCTGGCACGGAGATATAATCCTGTGGTACTGGAAGGTGCGGGGAGTATCTCCGAAATCAATTTGCGTGACTCCGATTTGGTAAATCTTCCTATGGCCTTGTATGCCGGGGCGGATGTGATTCTGGTAGCGGATATTGACCGGGGTGGGGTGTTTGCCAGTGTCTACGGTTCGGTAATGTTGCTTCGCCCGAATGAACGTGAACGGATAAAGGGGATTCTTATCAATAAATTCCGTGGAGACATACGCCTGTTTGAATCGGGCGTTAAGATGATTGAAGAACTATGCGGTATTCCCGTTGTGGGTGTAGTGCCTTATTATAAGGATATTTATATAGAAGAGGAAGATTCGGTGGCTCTTGCCGCAAAGTCGATGCAGGCGGAACGGGGAAAGGTGAACATTGCCGTTGTGCTTTTGCGCCATCTCAGCAATTTTACTGATTTCAACGCGTTGGAACGTGACCCGCGCGTACATCTTTTCTATACCAATAATACGGATGAACTGGCAAAAGCGGATATCATCATTCTGCCCGGTAGCAAAAGCACGCTTTCCGACCTTTATGAACTTCGCCGTAACGGGGTGGCGCAGGCTGTTGTCCGCGCCCATCGTGAGGGGACTGCCGTACTGGGTATTTGCGGCGGTTATCAGCTTATGGGGCAGGAAGTACTCGACCCCGATCATGTGGAAGGAGATATTGACCGCTTGCCCGGTTTGGGGCTTCTGCCTGTGAGTACCCGTATGACGGGGGAGAAGGTGACGAGACAAGTGAACTTCCAACTGCTTGAAAGCTGCCGTACCGCTGTTTCGCACGGTAACTCTCGTCTCCCGACTCCCAACTTTCAACCTTCAACTCCCAACTTTCAATTAAAGGGCTACGAGATTCACATGGGTAGCACCGTTCCCGTAGAGGGTGCGCCTGCGTCTCCGCTGAACTTACTGGAAAATGGACAGTGGGACGGGTATTTGGCCGACCGCACCTGCATGGGAACTTATATCCACGGTATTCTTGATAATCCGGAATTTATCGACTTCCTGCTCGAACCGTTTGCCGATAAATTATCGGAGAAGACAGGGGCATTCGATTATCAACAGTTTAAGGAAGAACAATATGACAAGCTTGCCGAACATGTGCGCCGCCACGTTGATATGCCGCTTATCTATCAGATATTGACCGAGAACCCAATATAATAACAGAGATATGATTGAAGGACACGGAGATGATTCCTACAAATATAACCGCCCGGTAACGGCTAATTTCAGTTCCAACGTTTACAGCAAGGTAGACCTTTCTCTTTTGAAAGCGCACCTGTGCGAGCGGATTGGGGGTATTGGCAACTACCCCGAACCGGAACCCTACACGCTTGAAGCCCGGATAGCCCGGCTGTATCATCTGCCTGCCGATGCCGTCTGTGTGACAAACGGCGCGACTGAAGCCATCTATCTCATAGCACAGACTTTCCGGGGTATGAATACGGCTATTCTGCAACCTACTTTCAGCGAGTATGCGGATGCCTGCCGTATGCACGGACATCGGGTTACTTCATTATATCAGCTACCCCAGGCACAAGACGGGTATCTCTTACCGGACGATGTGCGGATGTTTTGGCTGTGCAATCCCAATAATCCGACAGGAACAGTGGTTGATAAGGAATATATGCGCGAACTGATTGAACATAATCCGCAGGTTTGTTTTATTATAGACCAGTCTTATGAGTTCTTTACTTTGTGTCCGCTCTTTTCTCCGGAAGAGGCGGTGGAATATTCCAATGTCCTGCTGCTGCATTCCATGACGAAAAGATATGCTGTTCCCGGTTTGCGGCTTGGCTATGTGACAGGCAATTCCGGTTTGCTGGTACGTTTACGGACTAACCGTATGCCTTGGTCGGTCAATCAGCTTGCCATTGAAGCGGGACTGTTTTTGTTGGAACATGATGTTCCCAATCCGTTGGATGTAGCGGCTTATTTGGAAGAAACGGCGCGTCTGTCCGCTGCGATTCAAGCCATTGGCGGACTGGAAGTATGGGCTACGCAAACGCATTTTATGTTGGTACAGCTTCGTATGGGCAAGGCATCCGCCCTGAAAGATTATCTTGCCGGAGAACATGGTATCCTCATTCGGGACGCTTCCAACTTTACAGGGCTGAACGAGCAGTTTTTCCGTATAGCCACGCAAACTCCGGAAGAGAATGACAGGCTGGTGGCTGCGATTGCAAAATTTATGAGTTCGGATTTATAATGTATGAATGAAGGGAATATGCTTATGGAAGATATAATCATCATGTTAGGTATTGCTTTTAATCTGAACCTTCCGTTGCTTACGGCATGGTTGCTCGACCACTGGCTGGGTGATCCGGTTTGGTTGCCGCATCCTGTGGTGGCTTTCGGTAAGGCCATTTCTTTCTGTGAGCATCGCTTGAACAACGGGAATGCCCGTTTTCTGAAAGGAGCTGCCATGTCACTGGCACTTGTGGCGGGCGTTTATTTCCTTACACTGTTTCTGCTGCGTCGGGTGGCGCATTATTCACCCGGACTGCTTTTGGCTTTGCAGGTGCTGCTTATTTTCTATTGTCTTGCCGGTACTACGCTGGTGCGTGAGGTTCGTGAGGTGTTTAGGGCCGTAGACCGTTCTTTGGAAGAAGGCAGGCGGCAGGTGGCGCGCATTGTAGGACGTGATACTTCCGGGCTTTCGGCGCAGGAAGTACGTACGGCGGCATTGGAGACATTGGCGGAGAATCTGAGCGACGGGGTTATCGCTCCGTTATTTTGGTACATTATATTAGGTGTTCCGGGAATGATTGCTTATAAGATGATAAATACACTCGACTCCATGATAGGATACAGGAATGAGCGATACAGCCGGTTCGGATGTTTTGCGGCGCGCCTGGATGATGTTGCCAACTATATTCCCGCACGCTTGACGGCTTTTCTTATGGTGGCGGCTTCCGGCAGGTTCTCATTGCTGCTCTTTGTCGGTAAGTACGGCAATCAGCACGCCAGTCCCAACTCCGGTTACCCTGAAGCTGCTCTTGCCGGAATCTTGAATTGCCGTTTTGGCGGACCTCACAACTATTTTGGAGAAGAGGTGTGGAAACCTTATATCGGGGAGCATGAGCGTCCCCTGACAACGGAAGATATGCAGATTGCCATACGTATCAACCGTTGTGCAGAATGGATGATGATAATGGTTGTCGTCGCTACGGCTACTTGCTTGTCTCTTATAGGGCAGTTCTAATTCTTAATGGTTCATCCGGTGCTTATACTTCAATTCTGATGATACCTCCGTAAGGTGTCAGCGCATTGAATGCTTCTTCGGCTTTGATAAGTCCGGCATATATCTGTGCGCAAATCAGTACTCCGCCATGCGCAAAGATTGCCACCCGTTGGTATGGTTTTGTTTTCAGTTCATCCAGAAAACTGCTGACACGCTGGTATTGCATGGCAAACGATTCTCCACCGGTAGCTACAACATTCAAGTAATCGGCATACCATTCCTGCAGGCGCGGGTCGTCGTTACGGTCGAAAGGCTTCATTTCCCAGTCTCCGAAGTTAATCTCCATAATCCGCCTGTCACGTTCCGCATCCGGATAACCGCAGTAAGAGGCAAGGCGTACACAGCGTGTGAGCGGACTGGTGTATACATGGTCGAAAGGTAAATACACCTTCAGATTTTCTTTGCTAACAGCCGCTTCCTGTTCAAAAGACGGTTTCAGAGGAACATCTGTCTGGCCGTAGCATACGCCGGGCGGAACATCGACAGAAGTGTGTCGGATAAGTACTATTTCCATAATTTCAATATTTTGTTTTTAAGTCAGGTGCTTATGTCCAATCAGCTTAGGATTGTTCAAGTCTTATGATTATCCTTTGAAGCCTGCTCTTTACAGATGCTCTATCACAAGGCTGCCTATATAAAAGGATAATTCACAAAGCAAAAAAGCTGCTCCGCAACAATCGCCCGTATATCCTTGCAGGCGATGTTTCATCAGTCGATAGAGTAATATAAAGGTCAACAGCGGAAATAAAGTGGCCGGCCATAGCTTTATGGGTAGGAACGCTATTAACGGCAGTAATCCGCAAATGAATGCAGTGAGAAGCTCATGCCAACTCATGCGATTGTATATCACTTTGGCTTTGCTGTCTTCCTCTTTACGGGCGTATGGCAGATAGTTGATGAGCTGGGATGCGCAGAATTTTGACCAGCAATCACCGCATAATACAAGCATGCAGAGAAGATGCAGGGGAAGGATGGATAGCTGTGACAGCAGTAAGAAGTAGATTATCAAACCGATAACGCCGTAACTGCCGATATGCGAGTCTTTCATGATGGCCAGTGTACGCTCACGGGTAGTACCGCCGCCAAAACCATCGAGAAAATCGGCCAATCCGTCTTCGTGCAGACAGCCTGTGACGAGCAAGCGTACAATGATAGCTGTAATCCAGGCAATGGATATAGGCAATATCTGTCCGGTAATCCATAATGTACCCGCCATGATACCGCCGGTCAGCCAGCCGGTCAGCGACCAGTAGGGCACTACGTGCTTGAAACATTCGGCGGGCACTTCTTTTATTTTCCAAAAAGGAAGTCGCGTGAAGAAGATAAATGCAGCCAGTATATTCATAATATGTAATTATCAATTTGCGGATTTCGATTCAAAAGGGATAACGGTTGCAGAAGCCTTAAAAGTACTTGGTGATAGAGGCATGGGCAAAGTTATCCATTTCATTAATCATGCGGACAGCCGAGTCTACAATGGGGTATGCACAGATTGCCCCCGTTCCTTCTCCAAGTCTTAATCCTAAGTGTAATAACGGGTTGACATTTAATGACTCGAGTAAGAGTTTATGTCCGGATTCATCCCCGCAATGCCCGAAGATAGCATAATCCAGTACTTCGGGATACAGCTTGCCGGCGGCAAGAATGCAGTTTGTCATGATGAATCCGTCTATCAGAATAATCATCTTCAGTTCGGCGGCTTGCAACATGGCGCCTACTGCCATAACCATTTCCAACCCGCCAAAATAGCGGATGATGTCGCGTGGCGAGCCGTCTCCTTTATAATTGTCCAGCGATTGTTTCAGCACTTCGTACTTGTGGCGAATACCTGCGTTGTCCAGACCGCTTCCCGCACCTACACATTCTTGCAGCGGGATGCCTGTAAGGCAAGTCATCCACAGGGAAGAAGAGGATGTGTTGCCTATCCCCATTTCTCCGAAACTGAGTATGTTGCTGCCTTCTTCGTGGCAACGGCGCACTACTTCAGCGCCCCGCTCAAGGCAAAGTTCCATTTCTTCCTCGGTCATTGCAGCTTCATGCAGATAGTTGCGCGTACCTTTACGTACTTTCATATCGATGATACCTTTCTCGTAAGGTAAGTCATAATCCACTCCGGCATCCACAATCTTTAGCGTAAATCCATGCTGACGGCACAGGAAGTTGACGCCTGCGCCTCCGTGAAGGAAATTACTGATTTGCTGCCAGGTAATTTCTTTAGGCGAGAGGCTGACACCTTCCTCTACAATGCCATGGTCGGCGGCAAAGATGACATTTTGCGGATGTTGCAGGGTGGGAGTTAGGGTTTGCTGGATGAGCCCGATTTGCAGCGCAAGGCTTTCCAAAGCACCTAAAGCACCTTTCGGCTTGGTGAGATTATTGATTTTATCAATCAATGCCGGACGGATGGCTTCGTCCGGACGGGAGATATGAAATGTTTTCATTATATTCTTCAATTCTTAATTCTCAATTCTTGATTTTGACCGGGATGCCGGATACCATTAGGATTACCTCATCCGCCCGCGAGGCTATGTACTGGTTCATCCAGCCCTGCATATCCGTAAACTTCCGTTGTATCTCGTTCTCGGATGTACCCCCCATGCCTATCTCGTTCGTGACGAAAATAAATGTGGCATCCTGTGCGGTAAAACGATTGAACTCTTCTTTGGCGGCCGCGAGAGCTTGGTCTGTATCTGCGTTCAGGTCGAAGAAGAAGTTGGTGCACCACAGCGTTATGCAATCTATCAGAACGATACGTCCGGATAAAGAATGGCGGCTCAGCTCCTTTTCTTCTTCTATATTCGTCCATTCAGTTCCTCGTCTTTCTTGATGATGTATCACTCGTTTGCGAAACTCTTCATCCCATATACGTGCCGTGGCGAGGTAAACAGGGTTGGGAGCGAGGCTGAGCGCCAGTTTTTCCGCATAAGTACTTTTGCCCGAACGGGCTCCGCCGGTGATAAGTATGATTCGTTTCATTGATTTGCTTGAAGTTTACGGGAAGCAAATGTACATGATTTATGTGGCAGTGACAAGAACAGAGCATTTTTTTAGCGATTTCATTTTTTCTTTTTTAAAAGATTTCATTACCTTTGCCAACGTTTTCAGTACAAAGGAAAGCAAACTCTGCGGAAGTAGCTCAGTTGGTAGAGCATCAGCTTCCCAAGCTGAGGGTCGCGGGTTCGAGTCCCGTTTTCCGCTCTGTCTGAGAATTAGGCGGTTACTAATGAAGTAGCTGCCTTTTTTATTTGCTTATGTTAGTTAATACAACAAGCCATACGATGTTAACTTCGTAATGATATGATATTAACTTCTTAGGATGTAATAAGTTAACATCCTTTCCGCATGATTATTAACTTACTGTAACCGATCGGTCATGACGGGGTGTTACGGGAAAAAAGCCTGCATTTATAAACTCCGCAAAAAATAGTGATTACACAATAAACACTTTTCGCACAGAAATTTGTACTTTTGCACTCCGTTTAATGAATCCGAATAGAAAACTTTAAAAACAAAATAGAATGGCAGTAGAATTGAAAGACCTGACCAAACGTAGCGAGAATTATTCTCAGTGGTACAACGAGTTGGTGGTAAAGGCCGATTTGGCAGAGCAGTCGGCTGTGCGCGGATGTATGGTAATCAAGCCTTACGGATACGCAATTTGGGAGAAGATGCAGCGTCAGCTGGACGATATGTTCAAGGAAACAGGACACGTAAACGCTTATTTCCCCTTACTTATCCCGAAATCATTCCTCAGCCGCGAAGCGGAACACGTGGAAGGCTTTGCCAAAGAGTGTGCCGTAGTAACGCACTATCGTCTGAAGAACGACCCGAATGGCGGCGGCGTAGTGGTAGACCCCGCCGCAAAGCTGGAAGAGGAGCTCATCATCCGTCCCACTTCGGAAACTATCATTTGGAACACCTATAAGAACTGGATTAATTCGTACCGCGACCTGCCTATCCTGTGCAACCAGTGGGCAAACGTATTCCGTTGGGAAATGCGTACCCGTCTGTTCCTTCGTACTGCCGAGTTCTTGTGGCAGGAAGGCCACACGGCGCACGCCACTCGCGAGGAAGCCGAGGAAGAAGCGGTACGTATGCTGAACGTCTACGGTGAGTTTGCCGAGAAATACATGGCAGTGCCCGTCGTTAAGGGTGTGAAATCTGCCAACGAACGTTTTGCAGGCGCTCTCAATACCTATACTATCGAGGCGATGATGCAGGACGGTAAGGCTTTGCAGAGCGGTACTTCCCACTTCCTGGGACAGAATTTCGCCAAAGCTTTCGATGTACAGTTCGTCAATAAAGAGAATAAGCTGGAATATGTATGGGCTACTTCTTGGGGCGTATCTACCCGTTTGATGGGTGCGCTTATCATGACACATTCCGATGATAACGGTCTGGTGCTTCCGCCACACCTGGCCCCGATACAGGTAGTTATCGTGCCTATCTATAAGAATGCCGAAATGCTTGCCAAGATTGACGAGAAGATTGCCGGTATCGTAGCCAAACTGAAATCAATGGGTATCTCGGTGAAGTACGACAATGCCGACAACAAGCGTCCGGGCTTCAAGTTTGCCGATTACGAGGTGAAGGGTGTACCTGTTCGTCTGGTTATGGGCGGTCGTGACCTGGAGAACAATACAATGGAAGTGATGCGCCGTGATACATTGGAAAAAGAAACCCGTTCTTGCGACGGTATCGAAGAATACGTAAAAGACCTGCTCGAAGAAATTCAGGCAAATATCTATAAGAAAGCGTTGGATTATCGCAACAGCCGCATTACTGTGGTAGACAGCTACGACGAGTTCAAGGAAAAGATTGAAGAAGGCGGCTTTATCCTGGCTCACTGGGACGGTACAACCGAGACCGAAGAGAAGATAAAGGAAGAAACCAAAGCTACCATCCGCTGTATTCCGTTTGAATCTTTCGTACCGGGCGATAAGGAGCCGGGCAAATGTATGGTTACCGGTAAGCCGTCTGCTTGCCGCGTGATATTCGCACGTTCTTATTAATCGGATTTTTTCATCCTGCGGAACGGATTTTTCCGTCCCGCGGTACCAATCAACTCATCCCGTGAGACGAATCCGTTCATCTCACGGGATGATTTTTTTTATCCCGTGAGATAAAATTGTAACCTTCCCCACATACATCTGAAACAGCTTTCGGACATCTTTGTATCGTCAAAAAGAAAAGAGATATGAACATGAAACCGAATGGAAACGATTACACCGTAGAGGCGGCTGCCGGCGTGGCTTTTACCGAAAACGTGTAAAGTAAACAACATACAAACTGTACAAAGATGAAAGTTCTTTTTATTGTTCAAGGAGAGGGGCGGGGACATCTCACCCAAGCCATTGCCATGGAAAGGCTTCTGCGCCGCAACGGACATGAAGTCGTGGAAGTGCTGGTGGGTAAAAGCAATTCCCGTCATCTGCCCGGGTTCTTCAATCGCAGTATTCAGGCTCCGGTAAAGCGCTTTCTCAGTCCGAATTTCCAGCCGACACCTGCCAATAAGCGGGTGAGCCTGTCGCGCAGTGTGGCGTACAACCTTGTCAAAGTACCGGCCTATCTGCAAAGTATGCGCTACATTCATCGGCGCATCAAGGAAACCGGCGCGGAACTGGTCATTAACTTTTATGAACTGCTGGCCGGACTTACTTATCTGGCGTTTCGTCCGTCCGTACCTCAAATCAGTATCGGTCACCAGTACCTCTTTCTGCATCGCGATTTCGAATTTCCCGCCAAGAGCCGGTGCGGTTTGTGGCTTTTGCGTTTCTTCACCCGGCTCACCTGCATAGGAGCATCCCAAAAGCTTGCGCTCTCCTTTCGTGAAATAGAAGACGATGAACGCGCCCGTATTCGTGTCGTACCGCCGCTGCTTCGCCGTGAAGTGCTTTCCTGCGAGAGCGTAGAGGGTGATTATCTGCACGGATATATGGTGAATGCCGGTTTCGGCGAAAACATAAAGGCGTGGCATAGGGAACATCCGGAAGTGCCGCTTCATTTCTTTTGGGACAAGCAGGATGAAGCGGAAGTGTGTAAGGTGGATGATACGCTGAGCTTTCATCAGATTGACGATATGAAGTTTCTTCACTATATGGCGGGGTGCAGGGCGTATGCCACAACCGCAGGGTTTGAATCGGTTTGCGAAGCGATGTATCTGGGTAAGCCTTTGCTGATGGTTCCCGCACATATCGAGCAGGATTGTAACGCATACGATGCCGCCCGTACAGGAGCGGGCGTTGTTTCTGACGAATTCGATTTGCGGCGGTTGCTGAACTTCTCCGAGAATTATAGGCCGGACGCGTATTTCCGCTATTGGGTGCAAAGCTGCGACCGACGGATAATGCACCATATAGAGGCGGCTATGTGCTTGTCACACTATCCCTCTCCGGCCTTTCCTTATCCGTGTTGCAGTCTGTCCGATGTGGCGCTGTGATGTTTGTTGCATACGGTATGGGTAGTGAAGTGATGCCATGCATGCGTGATAAATATATCAGTCCTTGCGCTTCTCCTTCAATCTCTTTAGCTTCCACTTGTTCCAGAAGAGCAGCTCATTCCATTTATTGAAGTCTTTCTTGAAGACGATACCTATGCCCTGAGTGGTGAGGTTGGTCTTGGTGTAGTAGCGGTCGTTGGTTTCGTTATACGCTTTCAGGCGTATGTCACCGGAACGGTTTACGAGCCATTCGGCCTGAAAGTCACCTACGAAGTTCGTGTTTGCCATCGGGTTGTCGCGATAGCCGAAGTTACCGTTGATAAGCAGGCGGTTGTTCAGCAGTTGCCCGGAGAGCATTGTCTCGAATTCCATGTCGGTCCAGCCTTTTTCTCCGGTACTGAAGTTCGTGCCGAAGTTCCAGTTGTTGCTGTCTATAATCTGTGAAAGCGCATTGTTCAACTGTCCGGACAGGGTGGAAGACAGTACGCTCGACATCATGTTGGAGTTGCCGGTGGCATCCACATTCTCCGGGGTATAGAACTTGCCGATACCCAGCAGGTAGAGTATCTGCATATTCATCTGCTCGTCCGTAGGGATATAGTTACGCACCAATGCCTGCACTTCATCGCGCTCGTTGGGCAGTTCCAGGCTCATTTTGATGTCCGGCGAGGTGAGTTGTCCGGTCAGAGCCATAAGGCAGTTTACCTTGATGCTGGTTTGATTGACGTAGTTGCCGGCGTCGGGTACAAGGTCGTTCAGCGAAGCGGAGTTCACGAGGTAGCCGGCCTGGATGTCGAGGGTGGCATCGAGCGGCGGTCCGTTGAAGGTGATGGTACTTCCGTCTTTGATGATGAAGTCCTTGCGGATTACTTCCTGCAAACTGAATTTATACACTCCTTGACTGATGCGATAACTGCCGAACATCTTCACATCTCCCTTATTGTAGAATTCGGTACGGATGTTCCCCGTACCTTTTCCGCTGATGTAGTCGCCTGCAATGGGGTCCATGATAATTTTCATGGTAGCGTCCGGTGTGGCGTCTATCAAGAGATTCAGACGGATATCGGTATCGCTTTCCTTTTCCCGGACTTCTTTCTGGGCTTGCTCGAACTCGGATATAAGTACGATGGAATCTTGGAGTACGCGGCGGGGCGTCTTGTCTACGAAGCGTATAAACTGGTTGCTGACTGCCGAGGCGACACCCTCTTTCATATAGGTGAAGTTGGTGTTGCGGTTGGTGGTCATTGCCACGTCGATGTTTACTCCCTCGGCTGCATTACCGGCAATGGTGGCGTTACCCGTACCATATACCGTGCCGTAGAAAGGAAAATCGGGAGACTCTTTGGTGTTCATTACCAGCATATTGTTGACATCGAATTGGAAACGGTATTCCAGATTCTTGAAATGTCGGTAATGCAGGTAGCCGTTGGCTCTTCCCTGATGTCCTTGCGTGTCGAAGATGCGGTTGTTGCGGAAAGTAAGCCCGCCCGGCTCGATAAGTATGCTGTCTTTCAGTGAGAAAGTGGTGTTGAGCACATCTACCTTTAGGGAAGCGTCGCCAAAC
This sequence comes from Bacteroides clarus YIT 12056, assembly GCF_900129655.1. Classification (GTDB taxonomy): domain Bacteria; phylum Bacteroidota; class Bacteroidia; order Bacteroidales; family Bacteroidaceae; genus Bacteroides; species Bacteroides clarus. The sequence continues at coordinate 396,577 of NZ_FQWK01000004.1, read as the reverse complement.
ACACGCCCTTCCATTGTCAGCGCTTTGAATTTGCCGTAGAAATGTACGTGGCCGCTGGCGCGTCCGTTGAATTCGGGCGTGATGCTTTGCATATAGTGGTGGATGAACTTCAGGTTGGTACTGTCAGCCTCGATTTGCAAATCGAGCGAGCTGGTGGGCTTTATGGGGTAAATGTAGCCGTACACATGGCTCTTGGCGATGTCTTTCTCGCGTATGCGGGCATCCAGATAGATGCCTTTTACGTCGTGATGCCATTCTCCGTGTATGTTGGCATCGCCTAAAAGTCCTTCGTTCAAGCCGAGGTTGCGGATGAACAGGTCAGTACTCATTACGGGGGTTTTAAGTACGCCGCTGGCGTATGCAGGGCCGGTGGCTTCACCTTTGAAGTTGACGCCCAGGTCGGCTATGTCGAATACATAGCCTATGTTTATCTCTTTCAGGTTCAGGCGTACGGTGTCCTGCGGCTGTTCGGATACGGTTCCGTTGATACGTAAATGACGCTCTTTATGACTGAAATAGAAATTGTTGACATGTATCTTGCCCGAGTCCACAACGATTTGTGACGGGTGTATCTTCCAGATAGTGTCGTTGAGGATTACGTTCGTTTCCTGCACATTGACAATCGTCTTCAGGGCGGGAATGTCTTTCTTGCCTTTGCGGACGGGTTTATGCTGTTTATCGTTATCCGTTTCTTGCGATGATTGGCGGATGAATTGCGTTACGGCTGCCAGCTTGCCGCTGTATGTTACGGCGCTGCTGTTTCCCCAGTTGAAGATGGCTTGTATCTGGTCGTCTTTGGCCTTGGCTTCCAAAGCGACATTCACCGCGCCGGTTGCTTTCCGGTTGGTAAAGCGGACTTTTGCCTGGAACTGTTCGCCCGGATTTTCGCAGAGAATCACTCCCGATTCAAAGAACTTTTCTCCGTAGCTCAGTCGCGGGAAGTAACCTTCCACGCGCAGGCGTTGCGCTTTGTCGTTGAAGTAGCCTTTCAGCGTGGAGTGGGTATATACTTTCAGCGGTATCTGGAATACGGTGGACAGTATCTCCGTATTGTAGACGTGCAGGTCGAAATAGAAGTTGTTTTCGGTTTCCCGGGGTTTCTTGTCCGGCAATATCAAGGCGGGGATGTAACGCCGCATGATGTTGAGTACGCTGGTAGGCAGGGTCTGATAGGAGTAGTCCCCTTCGATAGTGCCTCGCAGGAAGTTGGAATTGATAGTCAGCCGTTTCTGACGCTCGTCATTCTGAGTGGCGGCAATCCGCAGGTTGTCCATGAAGAAGCTCTGGTCGGGAGCGGTGTATTGCAGGCTGTCAATGTTGATTTCACCGTTCATGTCGTTAATGGAACTTCCGGTGAAGTCGGCTTTTATCTTTACGGATATTTCCGTGTCCTTGTATTTGGGAGTAAGATGAAGGGTGTTCGGACGGAAATGGTCGACATCGGCGCGGAAGTTGAATGTCGGGATTTTGCCGGCTGTGTTGATGGAGCCGTTCAGTTGTATGGCGCCGTTCTCGTCGTCGAATGACACGTTTCCGTTGAAGCCGCCTTGTTTGTATTCACCGTCCAAAGTGATGTTTTCGTAGGTGTAGTCGCTGTAATCTATGGACGCAACAAGCCCTTTCATCGTAACGGACGGGTATCTCTTGGCGTAATGGCTGCCTTTGACATCCATGTTGAAAGTAACTTTCCCGAATTTGTCGTTAGCCAACAGTTTGCCCAGCTCGAATTCCGCGGTCTTTACCGCGCCGGAATAGGAGAAATATCCCTTTTCCTTATCGGAACTGAACTTGACGTCTGTCTTTACAGTACCTATGTCCGTACGCACTTCACCGTAGGTAACCAAATCCGTGAAGTACCCGGATATTTCTCCCCGGAAGGATATCGTACCCAAATGCTGTAAGGCCGGCGGAACTCCCTTATAGTCTTTGCTCAGGTTGCGGACGAAGAATGCGATGCCGTCCGGATCGGCGTATAAATTGGACAGATTGCCGAATATATAAGCGTCTTGAGGATGTGAGAGGTCTTGCAGGGATACATCGCCTTTCAGCAGGAAATGGTTGTCGGCGGAGATTAGCAACTTTGGGCAATTGAGCTGGTTGACCGTTCCGTCGGCTTCCGTTTCCAGTCGTAGTTTTTCTTTGAAAGGTTTGAAAGCGGGTACAAAAGCCGATAAGTCCTGCAACACGACTTCCGAAGGCAGCATACGGAATGAGAAGCGGACGTCATCGGCGAAATTGCCGAGAGAACCCAGACTGTCATACTCCATACGGATAGTATCCATTGCCAGGGAAGTGTTGGGTAAATCAATGGCAAAGTTCTCTATCCGCATGTTTTGGTTGTTGGCTACTATCTTAAGGCTCAGCTTCTTCAATTCAAAGCCGGAGTGTTCCTCTTCAACACTCATCCGCTTGATGGCGGCATTGATAGAGTCGCTTTGAAGCGCTTTCAGTGAGATGTTGGCAAGGATATTGGACAGACGGATGTGCTGCGGATTAAACTTTCCCGGAGTTTTTCCGGCAGAGAGGACATCATAGGATATTCTTCCGCGACGTATCAGCAGTGAGTTGATGCGAAGGTCCAGATTGCTCTTTTTCTTAACGGTGTCTTTGGAAGCGAAAGCGTCGAGTATAAACTGGAAATTGGTTTCAGCCTGTGGCGTAGGTCTTTCCAGATTGGCGTTGAAACTGAACAGTTGCACGTTTCCGATGGATATTTTTCCGTTGAACAGGGGGAGTATCTCGAACTTGGCCGACAGACGGCCTATTTTCAGCAACTCTTTCCCCGATTGGTCGTTCAGTATTAAGTCATCAATGATGATTCGGTTCAGCAGGCCTATGTTTATCTGCCCTACAGTAAGCCGGCTGCCCAGTACGGAACTCAGTTCCTGGGCTACGAGTACGGACATCCGGTGCTGGACATAAGGAATGTTCAGCAATAAAATTATCCCGATATAGAGTCCCAATACTATACCGATTACCCAGCGTACTGTCGTTTTCAGCGTTCTGATAGGCGATTAATTTTTTGTTCAGCCAACAAAAATATGAAATAATACGTTATGGATACTACTTTTATCACTACTTTTGCAGCGTTTAAACGTAAATAAACACTATGAGTACAATAATCTTAGGAATAGAATCTTCATGCGATGACACTTCTGCAGCAGTCATCAAGGACGGCTACCTGCTATCGAATGTCGTGGCCAGCCAGGCAGTTCATGAGGCTTATGGCGGGGTAGTGCCCGAATTGGCTTCACGTGCGCATCAACAGAATATAGTGCCGGTGGTGCACGAGGCGTTGAAGCGTGCCGGAGTTACCAAAGAGGAACTGAGCGCTGTGGCGTTTACGCGCGGTCCGGGATTGATGGGTTCTTTGTTGGTAGGCGTGTCGTTTGCCAAAGGGTTCGCCCGTTCTTTGGGTATTCCCATGGTGGATGTTAATCATCTGACAGGACATGTGTTAGCTCATTTCATTAAAGCGGAAGGTGAAGATAATGTGCAGCCTGAGTTTCCTTTCCTTTGCTTGCTGGTCTCCGGTGGAAATTCCCAGATTATTTTGGTGAAAGCTTACAATGACATGGAAATCTTGGGGCAGACAATCGATGATGCCGCAGGTGAAGCCATTGATAAATGTTCCAAGGTAATGGGTTTGGGCTATCCCGGCGGACCGATTATCGACAAGCTTGCGCGCCAGGGCAATCCTAAAGCGTTTACTTTCAGCAAACCTCATATTCCGGGGCTGGATTACAGTTTCAGCGGACTGAAAACCTCATTCCTGTATTCGTTGCGGGACTGGATGAAAGATGATCCCGATTTCATCGAACATCACAAGACGGACCTGGCCGCTTCGCTGGAAGCTACTGTCATCGATATATTAATGGATAAATTGCGTAAAGCCGCAAAGCAATACAACATAAAGGAGGTGGCCGTTGCAGGCGGTGTATCGGCCAATAACGGCTTACGTAACTCTTTCCGCGAACATGCCGAAAAGTATGGTTGGAATATATTCATTCCTAAATTCAGCTATACAACGGATAATGCCGCAATGATTGCCATTACCGGATATTTTAAGTATTTGGATAAGGATTTCTGCCCGATAGAGGCTCCGGCTTATTCACGTGTCACTTTGTAAGGTTCTATATATAATAAGGTATGAAACCGGAAGAGGAGATAGGAGAATTGTTGAAAGCGAAGAATTTGTCCCTTTCCACCGCTGAAAGTTGTACCGGCGGCGGAATAGCAGCCTTGATAACTTCGGTTCCGGGGAGTTCGGAGTATTTTAATGGCGGCATTGTGGCGTATTCTAATGAAATAAAGAAGGATTTGCTTCATGTTTCCGCCGAAACTCTGGCTAAATACGGCGCGGTGAGCCGGGAAACCGTTATCGAAATGGTGAAAGGTGCGATGAAAACGCTGAAAACGGATTGTGCGGTTGCCACCTCTGGTATTGCAGGTCCCGGTGGCGGTACACCGGAAAAACCGGTAGGTACGGTGTGGATAGCCGCTGCATATAAAAATGACATCGTAACCATGAAGCAGGAAGGAGACCGCGGAAGAGCGGGAAATGTACAGTCGGCTATTCAAAATGCCCTGTCGATGCTCTGTGACAAGCTAAAATGAGGAAAAAATGTTCTCGCACAATGAATTATTTTAGGAAAAACTTGTTTTGTAACGATAAAAGTGCTTACTTTGCGCTCTGTTTGAAATAAGTATAGATAAAAACTATAAAATAAAGATAGAAATGTCGAAGATTTGTCAAATTACCGGAAAGAAAGCCATGATTGGCAACAATGTTTCACACTCAAAGAGAAGAACAAAAAGAACCTTTGATTTGAACTTGTTTAACAAGAAGTTCTATTATGTAGAACAGGACTGCTGGATCAGTCTGAGCATTTGCGCTAACGGCCTGCGCATTATTAATAAAAAAGGTTTGGATGCTGCTTTGAAGGATGCAGTAGCTAAAGGTTATTGTGATTGGAAAAGCATTAAAGTAATTGGCTAAAAGTAGAGGAGAATACTGATTATGGCAAAGAAAGCAAAAGGTAACAGAGTACAGGTGATTCTGGAATGCACGGAACACAAGGATAGCGGTATGCCGGGAACTTCTCGTTATATTACGACGAAGAACAGAAAGAATACTACCGAGAGATTGGAATTGAAGAAATACAATCCGATTCTGAAGAGAGTAACAGTACACAAAGAAATCAAATAATAATAGTATAACCCATGGCAAAGAAAACAGTAGCAAGTTTGCACGATGGTTCTAAAGAAGGTCGTGCTTATACGAAAGTTATCAAGATGGTTAAGTCTCCGAAAACCGGCGCTTACATCTTCGATGAGCAAATGGTTCCTAACGAAAAAGTACAAGACTTTTTCAAAAAATAAGATAAATGCAGTTGCTGTGAAGCACTGATTACTTATAAAGCTCCTCTCACCGAATCTATCGGTGGGGGGATTTTTTTTGTTATTAAATCGCTTCAACTTTTATTATTTGTTAGTTTTGTTATATCTTTGTAGCATAATGTATTGTACAAAAAGGTAGACTATGGGATTTTTTAGTTTTTTCTCAAAAGAAAAGAAGGAAACGTTAGATAAAGGATTATCTAAAACAAAGGAAAGTGTATTCGGCAAGATAGCTCGTGCTGTGGCTGGAAAGTCGAAAGTGGATGATGAAGTGCTGGATAATCTGGAAGAGGTGTTGATTACTTCGGATGTGGGTGTGGAAACTACGTTGAAGATAATTGAACGTATCGAGAAGCGTGCCGCAGATGAAAAATATATGAACGCGCAGGAACTGAATATGATTTTGCGCGATGAAATCGCTGCTTTGTTGACTGAGAATAACTCGGACGATGTAGATGATTTTGAAACTCCGATTACGAAGAAACCTTATGTTATTATGGTGGTCGGAGTGAATGGCGTAGGAAAGACTACAACCATAGGTAAATTGGCTTATCAATTTAAGAAAGCCGGTAAATCTGTTTATTTGGGTGCGGCCGATACTTTCCGTGCGGCAGCGGTAGAACAGTTGGTAATATGGGGCGAGCGTGTAGGCGTTCCTGTTATAAAGCAAAAAATGGGTGCCGACCCTGCTTCCGTGGCATTTGATACTTTAAGCTCTGCGGTAGCCAATAATGCCGATGTGGTGATTATTGATACGGCCGGACGTCTGCATAACAAAGTAGGCTTGATGAATGAGCTGACTAAGATTAAGAATGTAATGAAAAAAGTCGTACCTGATGCTCCCAATGAGGTATTGCTTGTTTTGGACGGCTCCACCGGACAAAATGCATTCGAGCAGGCCAAGCAGTTTACTTTGGCTACGGAAGTTACGGCAATGGCTGTAACCAAGTTGGATGGAACGGCTAAAGGCGGTGTTGTGATAGGTATTTCCGATCAGTTCAAAATTCCGGTAAAATATATCGGTCTGGGAGAAGGCATGGAAGATTTGCAGGTGTTCCGTAAAAAAGAGTTTGTCGATTCGTTGTTTGGGGGAAATGCATGAAACGGAAAACCATTGATATTATAACATTAGGTTGTTCTAAAAATTTGGTGGATTCGGAGCATTTGATGCGTCAATTGGAAGAAGCGGGTTTTCATGTGACGCATGATGCCGAACGTCCGAAAGGACAGATTGCGGTAATTAATACTTGCGGTTTCATCGGTGATGCAAAGGAAGAGTCCATTAATATGATTCTTGAATTTGCGCAGGCCAAGGAAGAAGGGAGTTTGGAGAAACTCTATGTCATGGGCTGCCTGTCGGAACGTTATCTGAAAGAACTGGCCATTGAAATTCCTCAGGTTGACAAGTTTTACGGCAAGTTCAACTGGAAAGAACTGTTGCAGGATTTAGGCAAGGCATATCATGATGAACTGCACATAGAGCGTACATTGACCACTCCCCGGCATTATGCATATCTGAAAATATCGGAAGGATGCGATCGCAAATGTTCGTATTGCGCTATTCCTATTATTACGGGGCGGCATATATCGCGTCCGATGGAAGAAATTCTGGATGAGGTGAAATATCTCGTAGCTCGTGGAGTGAAAGAGTTTCAGGTTATTGCGCAAGAGTTGACCTACTATGGCGTGGATTTGTATAAAAAGCAGATGTTGCCCGAATTAATCGAAAGAATCTCCGAAATACCGGGTGTGGAATGGATACGCCTGCACTATGCCTATCCGGCTCACTTTCCTATGGATTTGTTCCGGGTAATGCGCGAACGTCCTAATGTCTGTAAATATATGGATATCGCTTTGCAGCATATCAGTGATAATATGCTGGATAAAATGCGCCGCCATGTAACTAAGGAAGAAACTTATCGGCTGATAGAAAAATTCCGTGAAGAAGTTCCCGGTATTCATTTGCGTACAACCTTGATGGTAGGGCATCCCGGAGAAACGGAAGCGGACTTTGAGGAATTGAAAGAATTTGTCCGCAAGGTGCGTTTCGATAGAATGGGTGCGTTTGCGTATTCCGAAGAAGAGAGAACGTATGCTGCGGCCCATTATGAAGATGTCATTCCCCAAGAAGTGAAACAAGCTCGTTTGGATGAGTTGATGTCTATTCAGCAAGGTATTTCAGCAGAACTGAGCGCGGCAAAAGTAGGTAAGCGGATGGATGTGATAATCGACCGTCTGGAAGGTGATTATTATATCGGACGCACAGAATTTGATTCTCCCGAGGTGGATCCGGAAGTATTGATTGAGTGCGGAGACAAGGTTTTGGAGATTGGTAACTTTTACCGGGTGGAGATAATAAACTCCGATGATTTCGACCTTTTTGGCCGAGTTCTTTAAAGATTTTTTCTGAACTTCTTGTATATATGGGGAAGATTTGCTAATATAGCACCGTAGTTCACAATTTTAAAGCTTGGATTTTGAATAACAAAGAATTTACTTCTGAATTGTCACGACGATTGGGGTATACTTTAAAGGATACCTCGGAATTGGTTACATCTTTGTTGTCGGATATGACGCGGCAGTTGGAGGACGGGAATACGATTTCCGTACAAGGCTTTGGAACATTCGAAGTTAAAAAGAAAGCGGAACGCATATCTGTCAATCCTACAACGAAGCAACGTATGTTGGTTCCGCCGAAACTGGTGTTGACCTATAAGCCCAGTACGTTGTTAAAAGATAAGTTTAAGTAGTCTTTCTTTTAAAATCTCCCATATTATGAATGAAAAACTAAACATACAGGACTTGATTGACTTGCTGGCTGAAAAGCATGGCATGAGCAAGAAGAATGCTGATAGTTTTGTGAAGGAATTTTTCCAGTTGATAGAAGAAGCGCTGGAAAAAGACAAATATGTGAAGATAAAGGGATTGGGGGCTTTTAAGCTGATTGATGTGGAAAGCCGTGAGAGTGTCAATGTCAATACCGGAGAACGTTTTGAGATACAAGGACATACTAAAGTTTCGTTTACTCCGGAACCTGCTCTGAAAGATATTATCAATAAGCCGTTTTCGCATTTTGAAACGGTTGTGCTCAATGACGGCACTGTTTTGGAAGATACCCCTATAGATAGCGGCAATGAGGATGAGGAAGAAGCAGAGCAAAAGACAGAAGGGGGGATGTCGGGAGAAGCTGAAGGTTCTCAAGGTGTGAAAGACGCCGTAAACGTGCCCCCGGTAGAAGTTGTACGGGAAGCAATTGCGGATATTCCTGAAGCAATCGAAACTCCGAAAGAAACTGAAAATTTGGTGGAAACGAGTTCTTCGGAAGAAGCGAAAAGTTGCTCGGAGGAAATTACTGTAAGTCCGGAAGAAAAAGCTGTGGAAACCCTTTCTGCCACTTCGGAAGAGGAGGTCGGTGTTGAAGAAGCGAAAGCTGCGAAGACTGATGGACCGACGGAATCTTCTACAATGAAATACTTTATCGGCATTGTTGTTCTTGTTGTACTGTTGTGCGCGGGAACTGTCGTCTATTTGTATTATCCGGATCTGTTTGATAAATTATCAACCAAACCACCGGTAGAAGAAATTGTTGATGCCGAAGTCGATAAACAGACGGATGATGCCGCTTTAACAGATAGTATTGCCGATAAAGATACTGTAATTGTTGCAAAAGCGGATACGGTTTCGATGAAGCCTGCGGTGGAACCCGTAACCAAAAAACCGGATGTATCGGCTGTTGTCAAAGAATCTGCCGCAGTTGCCGCACCTGTATCACAACCTAAAAAACAACCCGGAATCACGTATGTTCCCGATTCCACCAATTATACTATCGTGGGAACGGAAACTACGTATACAATTAAGCCTGGAGAGACATTGACCAGAGTTGCCCTTCGTTTTTACGGTACTAAGGCGCTTTATCCATATATAGTAAAGCATAATCCGGGTGTTATTAAAAAACCGGATAATGTACCTGCGGGTACCACTATAAAGATACCGAAATTAGCGAAGAAGCAGTAAAAATATTACTGCTTCTTTTTTTGTTAAATACTAAACTCTATGAAAGTAGTTTAATCTAAAGGTTTCACATAGTTTTTTAATAAAAATTAGTTGCTATGGTTAATTTATTCCCGTACTTTTGGAAGCAAAATATAATTACCGGCGTTCAGTCGGGGTAAAATGAAAATTAAACATTAAAAATACATTGATTTATGGCTGAAACAATTGATATCCGCGAATTGAACGAGCGGATTGAAAGACAAAGTGCTTTCGTTACCAATCTTACTACGGGCATGGACCAGGTTATTGTAGGACAAAAGCACCTGGTAGAGTCGTTGTTAATCGGTTTATTGTCTGACGGACATGTATTGCTGGAAGGTGTGCCCGGTTTGGCAAAAACATTAGCAATCAAGACACTGGCTTCATTAATCGATGCGCAATATAGCCGCATTCAGTTTACGCCGGACTTGTTGCCGGCGGACGTTATCGGTACAATGGTTTACAGTCAGAAAGACGAGACTTTCCAAGTAAAGAAAGGTCCTGTGTTTGCTAATTTTGTCTTGGCAGATGAAATTAACCGTGCTCCGGCTAAAGTGCAGAGTGCTTTGCTGGAAGCCATGCAGGAGCGTCAGGTCACCATAGGTAAGGAAACTTTCAAGCTGCCCGAACCTTTCTTGGTACTTGCAACCCAGAATCCTATTGAACAAGAAGGTACATATCCATTGCCGGAAGCCCAGGTAGACCGTTTCATGCTGAAAGTTGTGATCGACTATCCTAAATTGGAAGAAGAAAAACTGATTATACGCCAGAATATAAACGGGGATAAGCTGAGTGTGAAGCCTATCTTGAAAGCTGACGAGATTATCGAGGCGCGTAAAGTGGTGCGTCAGGTATATCTGGATGAAAAGATTGAGAAATACATTGTCGATATTGTATTCGCAACCCGTTATCCGGAGAAGTACGATTTGAAGGAACTGAAGGATATGATCGGATTCGGCGGCTCACCCCGTGCGTCCATAAACCTGGCACTGGCTGCCCGCAGTTATGCTTTCATCAAACGTCGCGGTTATGTTATTCCGGAAGATGTACGTGCTGTGGCACATGATGTACTGCGTCACCGTATCGGCTTGACTTATGAGGCTGAAGCAAGTAATATGACTTCGGACGAAATCGTCAGCAAGATATTGAATAAGGTTGAAGTGCCCTAACACGTGGCAAATGCATCCGAAACTCCGGGAATCAGCCGGCATAACCCCTGAGGTTTACACTCGTAATCCCCGGTTTTTTGCCAGCAAACCTTAGGCTTATAGGACGTAAACTTAAGGGTATTCCTGTCGGGAGCAAATGCTAAGGTCTTTTGTTAATGGGATTATTTTAAATAAATCAATGGAAACAACAGAACTCTTAAAAAAAGTCCGTCAAATTGAAATAAAGACACGCGGATTATCCAATAATATCTTTGCAGGCCAGTATCATTCGGCTTTCAAAGGTAGAGGTATGGCTTTCTCCGAAGTGCGTGAATATCAGTTTGGCGACGATATACGCGACATAGACTGGAATGTAACGGCCCGTTTTCATAAACCTTTTGTGAAGGTGTTTGAAGAAGAACGTGAACTGACTGTAATGTTGCTGGTAGATGTTTCCGGTAGTTTGGAATTCGGTACGGTAAAGCAGATGAAGAAAGATATGGTGACGGAAATTGCTGCTACGTTGGCTTTTTCTGCCATTCAGAACAACGATAAGATTGGCGTTATCTTCTTTTCAGACCGGATAGAAAAGTTCATTCCACCCAAGAAAGGGCGTAAACATATACTATATATCATTCGTGAGTTGCTCGATTTCCATCCGGAAAGTCGCCGAACCAATATCCGTCTCGGTTTGGAGTATCTAACGAATGTCATGAAGCGTCGTTGTACTGCTTTTGTTTTATCAGACTTTATCGACCAGGAGAGTTTTAAAAATGCCATGACTATCGCCAATCGTAAGCATGATGTCGTGGCTATCCAAGTATATGACCGTCGTGTGGAAGAATTGCCGGCCGTAGGTCTGATGAAAATAAAAGATGCGGAAACAGGACATGAGCAGTGGATTGACACTTCTTCGCGCGCTGTACGGCGTGCTCACCATGATTGGTGGGTAAACAAACAGGTGGAGCTGAACGATACGTTTACCAAAAGCAATGTAGACAATGTGTCGGTACGTACGGATCAGGACTATGTTAAGGCATTGATGAATTTATTTGCGAAAAGAAATTAATCGGAAAATGAAAAGATATTTATTTCTGATAACATTGTTGGCAGCATTGACGGGTAGGACAGTAGCCCAGTCGGTGACGGTGGATGCTACAATTGATTCCTTGCAAATCCTTATTGGAGAGCAGGCTAAAATTAAACTCCAAGTATCATTGGACACCGATAAGCGTGCTATTTTTCCCGTTTATACCGATACTTTGGTGCGTGGAGTGGAGATTATCGATATAGCCAAGCCGGATACGCAAATGCTGAATGACGGCAGGCGCTCGCTGATTACCCAGGAGTATACTGTTACTTCCTTTGACTCGGCACTCTACTATTTGCCGCCAATGGAAGTGCTTGTCGATAATAAGGCATACCGTTCCAAGGCTTTGGCGTTAAAGGTGTATTCCATGCCGGTGGATACATTGCATCCCGATCAGTTCTTCGGCCCGAAACCGGTAATGAAAGCGCCTTTTGCGTGGGAAGACTGGTATATGGCTATCGCTTGTGCCGTACTGTTCGCTCCGTTTCTGTTATTGCTTATCTACCTCGTGAAACGTATCCGTGATAACAAACCGATTATACGTAAGGTGAAAGTCGAGCCCAAATTACCGCCACATCAATTGGCAATGCAGGAGATAGAACGCATCAAGAGTGAGAAGGTATGGCAGAAGGGGCAGTCGAAGGAATATTATACGGAATTGACAGATGCTATTCGTACTTATATAAAAGATCGTTTCGGCTTCAATGCATTGGAGATGACTTCTTCCGAAATCATTGATAAGTTATTGGAAATGAATGATAAGGATGCGATATCCGATTTGCGTACTCTATTCCAGACCGCGGATTTAGTGAAGTTTGCCAAGCATAACCCGCTGATGAATGAGAATGACGCTAATTTGATTAATGCGATTGACTTCATCAACGATACGAAAGAGAAAGAAGATGAAAATGCTAAACCGCAACCTACTGAGATTACTGTTATTGAAAAACGTTCTTTGCGTACCAAGATATTGCTTGGCGCAGGAATTGTTGCTTTAGCGGCGGCTCTTGTCGGTTCTCTGGTATATATAGGTTTGGAGTTGTACAACTATTTTGCCTGATGCAAAAGTGGAAGTGCGCTTTAATCATAAATCGTAATTTGTAAAATTGTAAATATCATGGTTTTTGCCAATATTGAATATTTATTTTTGCTACTGTTGCTTATACCTTATATAGTATGGTATATCATGAAGAGGAAGAATAGTGAGGCTACACTTCAGATTTCGGACGCTCGTGTTTATGCACATACCCCTAAGAGCTATAAGAACTATTTGCTGCATGCGCCGTTTGCATTGCGGATAATTGCTTTAGCGCTGATTATTATTGTTTTATCCCGTCCGCAAACTACCGATAGCTGGCAGAATAGCGAAATAGAGGGTATTGATATAATGCTTGCTATCGATGTTTCTACCAGTATGTTGGCCGAGGATTTGAAACCTAACCGCTTGGAAGCGGCCAAGGATGTGGCGGCCGAGTTCATCAATGGCCGTCCGAATGATAATGTCGGTATCACGCTGTTTGCCGGAGAGAGTTTTACGCAGTGTCCGCTGACGGTAGACCATGCCGTTCTGCTGAATTTGATAAAAGACGTAAAGTGTGGTCTTATCGAGGATGGTACGGCAGTGGGAATGGGTATTGCCAATGCGGTTACCCGACTGAAAGACAGTAAAGCCAAATCTAAAGTAATCATTCTATTGACAGACGGTACGAATAACAGAGGAGAGATATCTCCGTTGACGGCCGCCGAGATAGCAAAAAGTTTTGGTATCCGTGTTTATACTATCGGTGTAGGAACCAACGGTATGGCTCCATATCCTTATCCGGTAGGCGGAACCGTGCAATATGTCAATATGCCGGTTGAGATTGATGAAAAGACTCTGACACAAATTGCCGGGACAACGGATGGCAATTATTTTCGTGCTACGAGCAATTCGAAGCTGAAAGAGGTATATGAGGAAATAGACAAGCTGGAGAAAACGAAACTGAATGTAAAAGAATATAGTAAACGTCAGGAAGAATATCGTTGGTTTGCGCTGGCGGCTTTCTTGTGTGTGCTGTTGGAAGTTTTGTTGCGTAACTCTATATTGAAGAAGATACCGTAATAATTGCAGACTTTTCCTCTGATATATTTTGTATCGTACGCAAATTTAGTAAATAGTAAATCGTAAATTAGTAAATAAGAAGATGTTTCGATTTGAAGAACCTGCATATTTGTACTTGTTGCTGTTGTTGCCCTTGTTGGCAGCCTTCTACTTATATTCCAATTATCGGCGGCGAAAGAATATCCGTAAATTCGGTGATCCGGTACTGATGGCACAGTTGATGCCGGATGTATCCAAATACCGTCCGGATGTAAAATTTTGGATGGTGTTTGCTGCTATCGGACTGTTTGCCGTACTGTTGGCTCGTCCCCAGTTCGGTTCTAAACTGGAAACAGTGAAGCGTCAGGGAGTGGAAGTGATGATTGCATTGGATATTTCCAATTCGATGTTAGCGCAAGATGTGCAGCCCAGCCGGTTGCAGAAGGCGAAGAGACTGGTGGCACAGTTGGTGGATAAAATGGAAAATGATAAGGTAGGTATGATTGTATTTGCAGGTGATGCATTTACGCAACTTCCTATCACAAGTGATTATATATCAGCCAAGATGTTTTTGGAATCCATTGATCCGTCATTGATTTCTAAACAAGGTACGGCAATTGGGGCAGCCATTAATTTAGCCTCCCGCAGTTTTACGCCTCAAGAAGGTGTAGGGCGTGCGGTGATTGTCATAACTGATGGTGAAAACCATGAAGGTGGTGCGGTAGAAGCTGCCAAAGCTGCTGCCGAGAAAGGTATTCAGGTGAATGTACTTGGTGTGGGTATGCCCGAAGGAGCACCTATTCCGGCGGAAGGAACCAATGATTATCGTCGTGACCGTGACGGGAATGTGATTGTAACCCGCCTGAACGAACAGATGTGTCAGGAGATAGCGAAGGCCGGTAATGGTATTTATGTGCGTGTAGACAACACAAACGGCGCTCAAAAGGCGATTAGTCAGGAAGTCAATAAAATGGCGAAGGCTGATGTGGAAACACAGGTATATACAGAATTCAATGAGCAATTCCAGGCTGTGGCATGGATTATTTTATTGTTATTATTGGCTGAAATGCTGATATTGGAACGTAAAAACCCTTTGTTCCGTAATATTCATTTATTTTCCAATAAGAAATGATGCGTATGTTACAGAAGAGATATATAGGATTGGTTTTACTGCTGTTGATGGCAGTTACGGCTTCGGCTCAAAAAGCCGAACGTGATTTTATTCGTAAAGGAAACCGCTTTTTCAAAGACAGCGTGTATGTCAATGCTGAAGTGAATTACCGTAAGGCATTGGAAGTGAACCCTCAGTCTACAGTTTCTATGTTTAATCTTGGAAATACACTGGCGCAGCAGAATAAGTTGCAAGAGGCTATGGAACAATATGTTGCTGCCACGAAAATGGAAAAGAACAAGGATGGATTGGCTCAGATGTATCATAATATGGGAGTGATTTTTCAGTCGCAAAAGGATTATGCAAAGGCGGTAGAAGCATACAAACAGTCATTGCGTAATAATCCGAAGGATGATGAAACACGTTATAATTTAGTTTTGGCTCAGAAGATGTTGAAAGACCAGCAGCAGAACCAGCAAAATCAAGATCAAAATCAACAGCAGCAGAAGCAAGATCAACAAGAGGATAAGCAAGAGCAGAATAAAGACCAGCAACAGAATAAAGATCAGCAACAACCACCTCAGCCGCAGAAAAAGGACAATGAGATGTCTAAAGAAAATGCCGAACAACTTTTGAATTCTGTGATGCAGGATGAAAAAGACGTACAGGATAAGGTTAAAAAACAGCAAGTTATCCAAGGTGGTCGTTTAGAAAAGGATTGGTAATAAATATAATAAGAAATATATATGAGAAAAATAGTTTTCTTATGGATGGCACTGATGATAGTCAGTATACATGCTTTTGCCGATGGTAAGGTATCGTTTACTGCGTCTGCCCCTGATGCTGTGGCGGTAGGTGATCAGTTCAGGCTATCATATACAGTGACTACACAGAAAGTGAGGGACTTCCGGACTCCTTCCATAAAAGGATTTGATGTGCTTATGGGGCCGAGTCGTTCCCAACAAAAAAGTGTACAGATTATTAATGGGGAAACAACCTCTACCAGCAGTATTACATTTACATACATTTTAATGGCTACTGCAGAGGGGAGTTTTACTATTCCAGGGGCCACTATAACGGCTGAAGGTAACCAAATGGTTTCCAATTCTGTACACATAAATGTACTTCCTGCCGACCAAGCGGGCGGGGGAGCTTCCGGAAATGGTGGAAGACAAAGCGGTTCGACAAGCCGTGCTTCATCAGGAACGTCAGTTTCAAATAGTGATTTGTTTATTACTGCTACGGCCAGTAAGACAAATTTATATGAGCAAGAGGCGTTCTTGTTGACGTATAAGATATATACTTTAGTGGATTTGCGTGGTTTTGATAATGTGAAACTTCCTGATTTTAAGGGGTTTCATTCGCAAGAAGTAGAACTGCCTAATGACCGCAAGTGGAGCCTTGAACATTATAAAGGAAGAAACTATCAAACAACTGTATATCGCCAATTTGTACTATTTCCGCAACAATCGGGAAAGATAACCATCGATGCGGCGCGCTTTGACGCATCGATAGCTAAAGCTACTCATGTAGACGATCCTTTTGAGGCATTTTTCAATGGTGGTAATAATTATGTGGAAGTAAAGAAAACGTTAGTGACTCCTCAATTGACAGTTGACGTGAAAGCTTTACCGGAAGGTAAGCCCGCAGGGTTCTCTGGCGGAGTGGGAGAGTTCAGTATTTCTTCTTCTATAAATAGCACGAATGTTAAAACAAATGATGCTGTTACAGTGAAGCTTGTTATTTCCGGTACAGGTAATTTGAAATTAATTTCTACTCCGGAAGTAAAATTCCCTGAAGACTTTGAAGTATATGATCCGAAAGTTGATAATAAGTTCCGTTTGACAAATGCCGGGCTTTCAGGTAGCCAGGTAATTGAGTATCTTGCTATTCCCCGTAATGCGGGAACGTATAAGATTCCGGCTGTGAAGTTCAGTTATTTTGATATTAAATCTCGGGAATATAAGACTTTAACAACCGAGGAATATGAGCTTCATGTTGAAAAAGGTAGCGGTAATGCCGCTCAAACTATTGCCAACTTCACTAATAAGGAAGATTTAAAGGTTCTGAATGAGGATATACGTTATATTAAGCAGAATAACGTAACGCTTTCTCAGAAGGGTGACTTTTTCTTTGGCTCTTTGCTTTGCTGGTTATTCTATATTGTGCCTGGTATTGCATTTATCCTATTCTTTGTTATTTATCGTAAACAAATTGCTGCCAATGCCAATGTTGCTAAAATGCGTACGAAGAAAGCAAATAAAGTAGCTGTAAAACGTATGAAGCTGGCTGGTAAATTATTGGTTGATAATAAGAAAGATGCCTTTTATGATGAGGTTTTGAAGGCATTGTGGGGGTATATTAGTGATAAGTTGAGTATTCCGGTTTCACGTTTGTCTAAAGATAATATTGAAGGGGAACTTCGCAAATATGGTGTGGATGAAGTATTGATAAAAGATTTCCTTGCTGCATTGAATAATTGTGAGTTTGCCCGTTTCGCTCCCGGAGATGATAATCAGGCCATGGATAAGGTTTATTCGGACTCTTTGGAAGTTATCAGTAAAATGGAAAACTCTATAAAACATTAATTGGGAGGACACAATAATGAAGAAAATAATATCCTTAACCTTGAGTTTTTTAATGGTGTTAGTTGTCTGGGGACAAGATGTAGCCACAGAAGATACTTTGGCTGTTGCTAAAGACTCTGTTTCCATAGGCTCACATACAGAATTCGCTGCGACTAAACTGTCAGATGATAATGTAACAAAAGCACAAGGTGATAGTGCATATATGCGAAATGATTATGCTTCTGCTATTCAAATTTACGAGAGTCTGTTGACAAAAGGGGAAGCGGCCGAAATCTATTATAATTTAGGTAATAGCTATTATAAAACTGATGATATAGCCAAAGCTATTTTGAATTATGAACGCGCTTTGTTGTTGCAACCGGGAAATGCTGATGTGCGTGCGAATTTGGAGATTGCACGTTCTAAAACGATAGATAAGGTCGTTTCAGTACCTGATATCTTTTTTGTTACTTGGACTAAATCTTTGATAAATTGCTTAAGTGTAGATGCTTGGGCTAAATTAGGCGTCGCATTTTTTATTCTTCTGCTTGTATCCTTTTCTCTTTTCTTCTTTTCCAAACAGATCGTATGGAAGAAAAGTGGATTTATTGCGGGAATTGTATTCTTAATATTTGTTGTATTAAGTAATGTTTTCGCTTCAGAACAAAAAACAGAGTTGATGAATAGAAATAATGCCATAATCTTGTCTCCAAGTGTCACAGTACGTAGTACTCCTAGTGAGAGTGGTACTAGTTTGTTTGTTCTGCATGAGGGACATAAAATTGAAATTAAGGATAATTCTATGCGTGAGTGGAAAGAAATTCGTTTAGAAGATGGTAAAGTGGGATGGGTTCCTGCTTCTGCAATAGAAGTGATTTAGGATAAGCTTATAGCTGAATATAAAGCCCGTATGATATGTAAAAGAAAACAGGTTTCTTTTACTTCATGCGGGTTCTTTTTATATTTATGGAAATGTTAAACATATAATGGAAAAATACAAGTAAATAGTTTGTTTTATCTTTTTTTTTCCTTAAGTTTATAGCGTGATAAAGAAATATCCAAAGTATTAACCATTAAATTTATGAATATGAGAACAATAACATTTAATGAACTCCGTAAGATCAAAGACTCATTACCTAGCGGTAGTATGCATAGAATAGCCGATGAACTCGGACTTAACGTTGACACTGTAAGAAATTTTTTTGGTGGTCATAACTTTAAGGAAGGTAAAAGCGTTGGGATTCATTTGGAACCCGGTCCGGATGGCGGTTTAGTAATGATTGATGATACTACCGTTCTTGACCGGGCTTTAAAAATTTTAGACGAAATGACAGGTGAAACTGCTGAACCCGTTCAGGCTTAAGAAGAGAAAGTAAAAAAGGATCCCAATTGCTGAGAAACAATTGGGATTTCTTGTGTGTTTTATAAACGATATAATAAGATGACTTATGGAAGATAAATTAGTAACATTAGCGATTCTGACGTATGCCAAGGCACAGATACTGAAGAATGTCCTTGAGAATGAGGGTATTGAGACTTACATCCATAATGTGAATCAGATACAGCCGGTTGTATCTTCCGGGGTACGTGTCCGTATAAAAGAAAGTGACTTACCGCATGCTCTGAAAATCACTGAAAGCTCAGCATGGCTGTCTGAAGAAGTAGTAGGAGAGAAGGCCCCTAAAATAGAGAAAGGAAGTAACAAGGTTGTGATTCCTGTCGATTTTTCAAACTATTCGTTGAAAGCCTGCGAATTCGGCTTTAATTTTGCAAAAAATATAGATGCTGAAGTTATTTTACTTCATGTTTATTTTACACCTATCTATGCGACATCATTACCATACGGTGATGTGTTTAATTATCAACTGAGTGATGAAGAAAATGTAAGAAACATATTGCAAAAGGTGCATTCGGATTTAAACGCTTTGTCCGATAAGGTAAAAGCTAAAGTCGCTTCCGGAGAATTTCCTGATGTAAAGTATACTTGTGTCTTAAGGGAAGGTATTCCGGAAGAAGAAATATTGCGCTATTCTAAAGAAAACCGTCCAAGGATTATTATTATGGGTACACGTGGTAAAAATCAAAAGGATATTGATTTGATTGGTAGTGTAACGGCCGAAATTATTGAACGTAGCCGTGTACCTGTTTTAGCTATTCCTGAGAATACACCATTTAAGCAGTTTAGCGAAGTCAAGCGTATCGCATTTATTACAAATTTTGATCAACGTGATTTAATAGCTTTTGATTCATTGATTAATAGTTTGAAACCATTTCATTTTTCCGTATCTTTAATACATCTTGCTGATGTAAAAGATACTTGGAATGAGATAAAGTTAGGTGGTATTAAGGAGTATTTTCAAAAACAATATCCGCAATTGGATATTTACTATGATGTGGTGAAAAATGATGATTTTCTTAATAGCTTAGATAACTATATTAAAACCAACCAGATAGATATTATTACATTGACATCATATAAACGAAATATATTTTCTCGTTTATTCAATCCAGGAATTGCCAGAAAGATGATTTTTCATTCTGATACGCCATTATTGGTTATCTATGGACAGCCTTAATTTATCTAACATTAATAAGTACTTATACAGAATAAGGTCTTTACTTTATCCATAATCGTAAGATTAAAAGTTAATAATCAAATGTCTCATAACTTAAAAAAGTCCAACCAAAAGATACAGCATAAGCCTTAAAAACGTCAGACGCTTCGATAAGGGTACAATCCTTGAAAGTTTTGCGGTGAAAACAGTTGTTATAGTCCATATAATGAACAATCACTCTGCGAAACCGCTTTGAATACTTCTTAGAAAAAAATGCGCCATAACCGTTTATTTTAGGTATGGCGCAAAGCTAAATATTACTTTTGTGATTTTATTTATAATCGTGATTATGTTTAATATATCAAGGAGATTACTAAAAAAAGAAATAACTACTCCTCTCATAGAATATCACTATAAATAAAATATGTAAAAGAGAGATAGCGCAAAATGTGAGCTATCTCTCTTTTTATTATTATTGCATCATCTTATCAATTTCATCGAATTCCGGACCCATTTGCAAGTTATAGTATACTCGGTACAGTCCATTCAACCATAAATCTTTCTGATCAGGTTTCAGTTCTCTTGCTTTTTCATAATTAGGTCTAGCCTTTTCATAGAAGACTTTCAGTGTAGCTTGATCTTCTTTGTATTTTGGATCATTGACATCAGTAGTAGCCTTCTCTGAGAAATCCTGTGCTTGCAAGCAATAGATTAAACCTAAATTAGAATATGCTTCTGCGTAGTTAGGATCTACTTCAATAGTCTTTTTGTAGAACTCAATAGCTTTATCATAATCTTTCATGTTATGATAAAGATATCCTTTTACATACAAATAAAATGTATTATTAGGATCCTTAGCCAGCATATCATCTGCAAACTGCATTGCTTCGTCAAACTTATTGTTATTGCTATAATAATCAATCAGATGGCCGAAGAAGAATGAATGTTCAGGATACTTTTGAATACCATCTTTCAAGGAAGCAATCCATTTGATAGTATCGCCTTGAGCTTTCAATGCTGTAGAAATAAATTCCATGGCATATTTACCCACTTCTTTATCTTCTTTTGCATAAGGAGCATATTTCAGCACACTTGGGTAATCTTCCATTTTGGCTGCAGCTAAGCTTGCATAATAAGCAATTTGAGGCAATACGGTATCTGTTTGAAGCAGATTTTCTTTTTCAAACATCGGATTAATGGCAACATCTACATAAGTTGCAAAGAAATCGAGTGCTTCTTTGTTCTTATCCAGATTAAAGAATTGGATACCGCCATTAATCAAATTAGGACGTGCGGCTAATATAGCAGCACTATTAGATTTTCTGTATTTGTTTTTGATTTTACCTTTTTCATTAGGAATTTGTGCAAGCTCATCACATTTAAAGTAGTATTTGCACATGTTCAATGCGCTGTTGTACACTTTAAGAGTATCATAAGGTTTTCTCAAATATGCATTCTCCATTTCCTTCTCATTGATTCTCTTTTGGATAAATCCTGCTACATCCCATGTCTCAGCGTTGTCCTTAGTCTCGGCATTCGTCAAGGCTCCATTGATAAGTTTCTCTGCTTGGGCAAAGTTTGGTTTTACTTCGTTGGCAATGCTTTTAGCTTCTTTTACGTTCTTCTCCTGAGCAAAAGTGAAGCCGGCAGCAAGCAGTAAAACCATTGAAAATAGTACTCTTTTCATGATTGTAGAAAATTTTAAATTAATATTATGTCTATTCTTCATTTTCATTATTTATTTCGTTTTGAGGGGCTTCTGATGCGGTGTCATCTTCTTCTGCGATAATATCCTCTTCATTTTCGGAGGTAACCTTACATACGGAACCGATCTCGTCATTACGCTTTTCAAGATTTATCAGTCGTACTCCCTGGGTGGCACGTCCCATGATGCGGACATCAGCTACTTTCAGACGGATGGTGATACCTGATTTATTGATAATCATTAAATCATTCTCATCTGTTACAGACTTGATTGTTACCAGCTTACCGGTCTTATCGGTAATATTCATGGTTTTTACGCCTTTACCGCCACGGTTTGTCTTACGATAATCCTCAATATCAGAACGTTTACCATATCCTTGCTCTGACACAACCATGATAGTTTCGGCTTCAGGGTCTTTGATGCAAATCATTCCAACAACTTCGTCTTGTCCGTCTTCATCAAGTGTCATACCACGTACGCCGGTAGCTGTACGTCCCATTACGCGTACTGCGTTTTCGTGGAAACGAATAGCGCGTCCGTTACGATTGGCAATGATAATTTCATTGTTACCGTTAGTCATGCGTACCTCGATTACGCGGTCGTCTTCACGAATAGTAATGGCATTGACACCGTTTTGGCGAGGACGGGAATATTGTTCGAGCAATGTTTTTTTAATAACACCATTCTTTGTGCAGAACAGTACATAATGGCTGTTGATGAAATCCTGGTCGTTCAGGTTCTTCACGCGCAGATATGCATTTACGGCGTCATCAGAGTCTATGTTCAACAGGTTTTGAATGGCACGTCCCTTGGAGTTCTTCGTTCCTTCGGGTATTTCATAGACCTTCAGCCAATAACACTTACCTTTTTGAGTGAAGAACATCATGGTATTGTGCATTGTTGCAGGATAAATATGCTCTACAAAGTCCT
The DNA here is from genome assembly GCF_900129655.1 of Bacteroides clarus YIT 12056. Classification (GTDB taxonomy): domain Bacteria; phylum Bacteroidota; class Bacteroidia; order Bacteroidales; family Bacteroidaceae; genus Bacteroides; species Bacteroides clarus. The sequence continues at coordinate 373,959 of NZ_FQWK01000004.1, read as the reverse complement.
CATCGCGTGTTTCTGTTCCCTTAGAACCTACTCCACCGCGGTTTTGCGCGCGGAATTCGCTTAACGGCGTACGCTTGATATATCCCATGTGAGAAATGGTGATAATCATTTCGTCATCCGCATAGAAATCTTCCGGATTGAATTCTTCCGATGAATAAACGATTTCAGAACGGCGTTCATCACCGTATTTATTTTGAATCTCGATTAATTCATCTTTGATAACCTTGCGGCAAAGCTCATCGTTAACGAGGATTTCTTCCAAATAAGCAATCTGCTTTTGGATTTCCTCATACTCGGCATGAAGCTGATCCTGCATAAGTCCGGTTAGCTGACGCAGACGCATTTCTACAATGGCACGTGATTGAATTTCAGTCAATTCAAAGCGTTCCATCAGCCCGCTGATTGCGTCATTTGGAGTTTTGGCGGCACGGATGATTTTGATTACCTCGTCAATATTGTCCGATGCGATAATCAAACCTTCTAAAATATGAGCGCGTTCTTTAGCTTTACGCAAATCATATTGTGTGCGGCGGATAACTACGTCGTGACGATGCTCTACGAAATACTTGATAAGGTCTTTCAGGTTTAATAAACGGGGACGTCCATGTACCAATGCCACATTGTTTACACCGAAAGACGTCTGCAACAATGTCATCTTGTAGAGCTTGTTCAGTACTACGCTGGCGTTGGCGTCACGCTTCACGTCGATGACGATACGCATGCCTTCACGGTCAGACTCATCATTGGCGTTGGAAATGCCCTCTATTCTCTTTTCGTTGGCCAAATCGGCAATAGATTTGATTAATTCGGCCTTATTCACTCCGTAAGGAATCTCGGTGACGATAATCTTGTCGTGAGTGGAAGTTGTCTCAATCTCCGCTTTGGCACGCATTACGACACGTCCGCGGCCTGTCAGATAGGCTTCGCGCACACCGCTCATGCCATAGATATAACCGCCTGTCGGGAAATCGGGAGCTTTGACATAAGTCATTAAGTCCTCAATGTCAATATCGTTATTGTCAATGTATGCGATGCAGGCGTCTATCACTTCGGATAGATTATGAGTCGGCATATTTGTGGCCATACCTACAGCGATACCGGAAGCACCGTTTACGAGTAGATTTGGAATGCGGGTAGGCATTACGGTCGGCTCCAGTAACGAGTCGTCGAAGTTGGTTTGCATGTCAACAGTCTCTTTATCAAGATCCTGCATCATTTCTTCTCCAATCTTCTGCAAGCGACATTCCGTATAACGCATGGCGGCTGCGCTGTCTCCGTCTACAGAACCATAGTTACCTTGTCCGTCTACAAGCATGTAGCGCATAGCCCAAGGCTGTGCCATACGGACGAGAGCTCCGTACACGGAAGAGTCACCGTGCGGGTGATATTTACCTAATACCTCACCGACAACTCTCGCAGATTTCTTATAGGGTTTATCCGACGTATTTCCCAGTCCCATCATACCGAAAAGAATTCTTCGGTGAACAGGTTTAAAACCATCTCTAACATCCGGAAGGGCACGTGAAACAATGACCGACATAGAGTAGTCAATGTACGAAGACTTCATTTCCTCCTCGATGTTAATCTTTATAATTCTGTCTTGTTCAAGCATTTAAAAAGATTATTAATTATACATTTGCGGGTTTGTGAAAAACCACGCTAAAGTACTGCTTTTTTACGATATACAAAAGTTTTCCCTCATAAACTTTGTTGCAGAATTCCAGGCTTACGGCCTTGTTAGGGTATCCTCTTCCCTACTGAATATATAACCGGTTAAGAATAAGACAGATACGGTACCAAACAAATACCACCCTTTGGAACACGGTGTACCTTACTAAGGTACGAGCCGTACCAAGCTCAGGTACATGAAGTTTCTTAGGTTGGTACATCGAGTACCAATCGTTGGTACGGGCGGTATCATCGTGCATTATAATATAAGGTGTAGAAGGGAAAACCGGTAGATTATGATTTATGGCACGGGATTTGTATATTATTAAATCAGTTTATGGTACGCGATATAAAGAAATGCGTATCTTTGTAAATTCAAAACCTTTAATTAAGGAGATAAAAAATATATGAACAATCAATTTTCACAAAGAGTTTCTGATATTATAACTTATAGCAAGGAAGAAGCTAACAGACTGAGAAATAGATATATCGGTCCGGAGCATCTTCTGCTCGGCATGTTACGTGACGGCGGTGGAAAAGCTATCGAGATATTGATGAGACTCGATATAGATTTGAAGCAAGTAAAAAAACGCATTGAAAGCTTCTTGAAGGATGCCGAAGACGACACCCTGTTACCCGATGCGGATGTACCATTGTCGCCAATGGCCGCTAAAATATTGAAGATGTGTATGCTGGAAGCGCGTATTTTAAAGAGTGCGACCGCTGATACCGAACATGTGCTATTGGCCATATTGAAAGATGGAGATAACCTGGCCGCTACTGTTCTGGAAGAAAACCAAGTAAGTTATCAATCTGTATTTGAGCAGCTTACCATGCAGTCTACTAATCCGAATGCAGGTATGGGATTTCCGGAAGAAGAGGAAGATGATGATGAAGACATGAATATGTCCCATTCTTCTCGCAATGCAGGACAGGGAGCGGCTTCTTCCGCGCAGACTGCATCGAAGAAGCCTTCCAACGATACTCCGGTCTTGGATAACTTCGGTACGGACATGACCCGTGCCGCAGAAGAAGGCAAACTTGACCCTGTTGTAGGACGTGAACGTGAGATAGAACGTTTGGCGCAGATATTGAGCCGCCGTAAGAAAAACAATCCTGTATTGATTGGTGAGCCGGGTGTCGGTAAATCGGCCATCGTAGAGGGGCTGGCATTGCGCATCGTCCAAAAGAAAGTATCCCGCATCTTGTTTGACAAGCGAGTGGTAATGCTCGATATGGCCTCTGTTGTGGCCGGAACCAAATACCGCGGACAGTTTGAAGAGCGTATTCGCTCCATTATCAATGAGTTGCAGAAGAATCCGAACGTAATCTTGTTTATCGATGAGATTCACACCATTGTAGGCGCCGGTGCTGCTGCAGGTTCTATGGATGCGGCTAATATGTTGAAACCCGCTTTGGCTCGCGGTGAAATACAGTGTATCGGCGCTACCACTCTTGATGAATACAGAAAGAATATCGAGAAAGACGGTGCTTTGGAGCGTCGTTTCCAAAAGGTTATAGTGGAACCCACTACATCGGAAGAGACTCTTCAGATACTGAAGAATATAAAAGAGAAGTACGAGGACCATCATAATGTGAGCTATACAGACGAAGCGTTAGAAGCATGTGTCAAGTTGTCAGAGCGTTATATAACTGACCGTAACTTCCCGGATAAAGCCATCGATGCTTTGGACGAAGCGGGTTCGCGTGTGCATCTGACGAATATCAATGTTCCCAAAGAGATTGAAGAACAGGAAAAGCTGATAGAGGATGCACGTGTTTTGAAGGCCGAAGCCGTAAAGTCGCAGAACTTTGAATTGGCCGCCAGCTATCGGGATAGAGAGAAAGAACTTTCCGCTCGTTTGGATGAAATGAAAGCGGAATGGGAAGCTCGTCTCAAAGACGACCGCCAGACTGTCGGTGAGGAAGAAATTGCCAATGTCATATCCATGATGTCCGGCGTTCCGGTACAACGTATGGCTCAGGCGGAAGGCCTTAAGCTTGCGGGCATGAAAGAAGACTTACAGGCAAAGGTTGTAGCTCAAGATGCTGCAATAGAGAAACTTACCAAAGCGATTCTACGTAGTCGTGTAGGCCTGAAAGACCCTAATCGTCCTATCGGAACGTTTATGTTCCTCGGCCCTACCGGTGTGGGCAAAACGCATTTGGCCAAACAATTGGCTAAATACATGTTCGGCTCCAGCGATGCGCTGATACGTATTGATATGAGTGAGTATATGGAAAAGTATACGGTATCGCGTATGATTGGAGCGGCTCCGGGCTATATCGGTTATGAGGAAGGCGGACAGTTAACGGAGAAAGTACGTCGGAAGCCTTATTCCATAGTACTGTTGGATGAAATCGAGAAAGCTCATCCGGATGTGTTCAATATCTTGTTGCAGGTATTGGATGAAGGACGTCTTACTGACAATTATGGCAGAACGATTGACTTTAAAAATACAGTCATCATCATGACTTCAAATATCGGTACCCGCCAATTAAAGGAGTTCGGCCGTGGTGTAGGTTTTGCGGCACAGGCACGTACGGATGATAACGAGCACTCGCGCAGCGTGATTCAGAAAGCATTGAACAAAACCTTTGCTCCTGAGTTTCTGAACCGTCTGGATGAAATCATAACGTTTGACCAACTCTCATTGGATGCCATCACGAAGATTGTAGATATAGAATTGCAGGGCTTATATGAGCGTGTTGAAAACATTGGTTATAAGATGGTTGTGGATGATGAAGCCAAGAGATTCCTTGCTGCCAAAGGTTATGACGTGCAGTTCGGCGCCCGTCCGTTGAAGCGTGCCATTCAGAATTATCTGGAAGACGGACTTTCGGAGCTGATTATATCTGTTGGATTACAGCTCGGTGATACGATTTGTGTCTCTGCCGATAAGGAAAAAGACGAGTTGAGTATAACCAAAGCGTAACAAGCTTTTATAATAAAACAGTCAAAATGTCAGTTCTTCGGGACTGGCATTTTTTTTGTGTTCAGTTTGCCAAAACAATAAAAATATAAATCTGAAAAATATAAACTTAGTATGCAAAAAGGAAATATTGGGGTAACTACAGAGAATATCTTCCCCGTTATCAAAAAGTTTTTGTACAGTGATCATGAAATCTTCCTTCGTGAGTTAGTTTCTAATGCCGTCGATGCTACGCAGAAGCTTAAAACACTGGCTTCTATCGGTGAGTTTAAGGGTGAAGCCGGTGATTTGACAGTGCACGTGTCTTTGGGTAAGGATACGATTACCGTATCCGATCATGGTATCGGCTTGACAGCAGAAGAAATAGACAAATACATCAATCAGATTGCGTTCTCGGGAGCCAACGACTTCCTGGAGAAATATAAGAATGACGCCAATGCCATCATTGGTCATTTCGGACTTGGCTTTTACTCGGCTTTCATGGTTGCCAAGAAAGTTGAAATCATCACCAAATCCTATCAGGATGGCGCTAAAGCCGTAAAATGGACTTGTGACGGTAGTCCGGAATTTACAATCGAAGATACGGACAAGGCAGAACGCGGTACGGATATCGTTCTTTATATAGACGACGATTGCAAGGAATTCCTTGAAGAAGCGCGCATCTCTTCTCTTTTGAAGAAGTATTGCAGCTTCCTGCCTATTCCCGTTGCATTCGGCAAGAAGAAAGAATGGAAAGACGGCAAGCAGGTTGAAACAGCCGAAGATAATATCATTAACGACGCTAATCCGTTGTGGACGCTGAAACCCAGCGAATTGAAAGACGAGGATTACAAGAAGTTCTATCGCGACCTGTATCCGATGTCCGATGAACCTTTGTTCTGGATACACTTGAATGTGGATTATCCGTTCCATCTTACAGGTATCTTGTACTTCCCGAAGGTAAAGAGCAATATAGAGCTGAACAAGAACAAAATCCAGCTTTATTGCAACCAGGTATATGTAACGGATTCCGTAGAGGGCATCGTACCGGACTTTTTGACATTGCTGCACGGCGTACTCGATTCACCGGATATTCCGTTGAACGTATCCCGCTCTTATCTGCAGAGTGACTCTAACGTTAAGAAAATCTCTACATATATTACGAAGAAAGTATCCGACCGTCTGCAATCCATATTCAAGAACGACCGCAAACAGTTTGAAGAGAAGTGGAACGATTTGAAAATCTTCATCAACTATGGAATGCTCACGCAAGAGGATTTCTATGATAGAGCAAAGGATTTCGCCCTTCTCTCCGATACAGACGGCAAGCATTATACTTTTGAAGAGTATAAGACCTTGATAAAGGATAATCAGACGGACAAGGACGGTAACCTGATTTATTTGTACGCCAACAACAAAGACGAGCAATACAGCTATATCGAGGCTGCCAAGAACAAGGGTTATAATGTACTGTTGATGGACGGCCAACTTGATGTTGCCATGGTAAGCATGCTGGAACAGAAATTTGAGAAAGTACGTTTCACCCGTGTAGACAGTGATGTTGTTGACAACCTGATAGTGAAGGAAGACAAGAAAAGCGATGTTTTGGAAGCCGGTAAGCAGGAAGCTCTCTCTGTTATCTTCAAGAGCCAGCTGCCACAGATGGAAAAGACAGAGTTCAACGTGATGGCTCAGGCTTTGGGTGAAAACGCTTCACCGGTCATGATTACTCAAAGCGAGTACATGCGCCGTATGAAAGAAATGGCTAATATCCAAGCCGGAATGAGTTTCTATGGTGAAATGCCGGACATGTTCAATCTGGTATTGAATGCCGACCATAAGTTGGTAAAAGAGATTTTGGCTGATGAAGACAAGAAATGTGCGGCTGCCGTTGCTCCGATTCAAAAAGAAATGGACGATGTAAACAATCGTCGCAATGACCTGAAAAAGAAGCAGGAAGGCAAGAAAGATGAAGACATTCCTACGGCAGAAAAGGATGAAGTGAACGACTTGGACAAGAAATGGGAAGAATTGAAATCTCAGAAAGAAGGTCTGTTTGCCAACTATGCCGCCCAAAATAAAGTTGTCCGCCAGCTTATTGATTTGGCGTTGCTTCAAAACGGCATGCTGAAGGGTGAAGCTCTGAACAACTTTGTCAAGAGAAGTATCGACTTGATTAAATAAGCCCCTTTAGATTTCTATTATATAGGGCATTGCAACTCGCATGAGTTGTAATGCCCTTTTTTTGTTTGTTTTTTCGTAATGAATATATTTTTTTCCGTTGGATACGAGGTTTTTGGAAACTATTGTTTATATTTGAACATTGAATAAATTAGTATATTTCACTCGAAACTGCATTCATGAAAAGATTTCTTTTGTTTTTATCAGTCTGTTTATTGCTTCTGCCGCTTGCGCAAGCCCAGAAAGTAGGACTTGTTTTGAGTGGCGGCGGTGCAAAGGGAATGACGCATATCGGTATCATCCGCGCTTTGGAGGAAAATAATATCCCTATCGACTACATTACCGGTACTTCTATGGGAGCTATCATCGGTTCGCTATATGCTATGGGATATTCCCCTGACGATATGGAGGCTTTGTTGCGTTCCGAAGACTTCAAACGCTGGTATTCGGGTCAGGTAGAGCCTAAATACGGATACTATTTTAAGCAGAACCGGCCGACTCCGGAGTTTTTCAATATCCGTTTCTCTTTTAAGGATTCGTTGCACATCAAGCCTCAGATACTTCCTACAAGCATGGTAAATCCCATCCAGATGAATCTGGTCTTTGTGGAACTGTTCGCACGCGCTACGGCAGCGTGCAACGGTGATTTCAATCGGTTGTTCGTGCCTTTCCGCTGTATCGCTTCCGATGTATATAATAAAAGGCCGCTGATTATGCGTAAAGGAGACTTGGGAGATGCGGTGCGTGCCTCCATGAGTTTTCCGTTTGTTTTCAAGCCGATAGAGATTGATAGCGTTTTGGCTTATGACGGTGGTATTTATAATAATTTCCCGACAGACATTATGCGTGAGGACTTCCGGCCGGGAGTTATTATAGGCAGTGTGGTAGCCGCTAATCCCAGTAAACCGAAAGAGAATGATTTGATGAGTCAGCTTGAAAACATGATTATGCAGAAGACGGATTATACCCTTCCGGATTCTTTAGGTATTATTATGACGTTCAAGTACGATGATGTGAGTCTTCTGGATTTTGACCGTCTGCAGGAGTTGCACGATATCGGCTACAACCGGACTATAAGTTTGATGGACTCCATAAAAGGCCGTATTCATCGGAGGGTCAATGCTGAGAATGTGCGTTTAAGGCGTCTGGTGTATCGAAGCAATTTGCCTCAATTCCGCTTCAGGGACATCTATATAGAAGGAGCGAACCCGCAGCAGCAGGCGTATATCAAGAAAGAATTTCATGATGAAGACCACGAAGTGTTTACATACGAGGATTTAAAACGTGGTTATTTCCGTTTGCTATCCGATAATATGATTTCGGAGATTATCCCGCATGCGGTTTATGATACTGAAAGTGACCTGTATTCACTGCATCTGAAAGTGAAGATGGAAGATAATTTCTCTGTACGGATGGGGGGAAGTGTTTCGACCACCAGTTCCAACCAGATTTATTTAGGGTTAGGCTATCAGAACTTGAATTATTATTCCAAAGAAATCACTCTCGACGGGCAGATTGGCAAGGTGTATAATAATGCGCAACTTATGGCTAAAATAGACCTTCCTACCCGTATTCCGACTTCCTATCGCCTTATCGCTTCTTTAAGTACATTCGATTATTATAAGAAAGACAAGCTTTTCTCTAAAAACGATAAGCCCTCGTTCAATTCTAAAGACGAGCGTTTTGTAAAGTTGATGGTAGCCTTGCCTTTTTTAGCCAATAAACGGGCGGAAATAAGTATCGGATACGGAAAGTTGCAAGATAATTACTTTCAATCCAGCGTAATCAATTTCGATAAGGACCGTTCGGATAAGAGCACTTATAATCTTTTGGGAGGAGCTATCGGATTTTATGGGAGTACGTTGAATGCGCGACAGTATGCTACGAAAGGGTATTTTGAAAAGCTGGTGGCACAGGTCTTTAGCGGGAAAGAAAGATTCATTCCGGGAAATCCGACAGAGACGAGCGTTACAACTAAAGACCGGCAGTCTTGGTTGCAAATCTCTTATATGAAGTATGCCTATCATACTATGAGCCCCAAGTTTACTTTGGGGTGGATGGCGGAAATGCTGTATTCATCGAAGAATTTTTCGGAGAATTATACGGCAACAATGTTGCAGGCGGCGGATTTTTCTCCTACTCCTCATAGTAAGTTGATGTATAATGAGGCATTCCGGGCTAATCAATTTTTGGCGGCGGGAGTTAAACCTATATTTGTTCTCAATGATATGTTCCAGTTCCGTTCCGAATTTTATGGTTTCATGCCGATATTTCCTATCAAAAAGAATGCTTTGAACAAGGCTTATTATGGAAAAGCGTTCTCACGCTTTGAATATATGGGAGAAATTTCTGTGATATGCCAATTGCCTTTTGGGGCAATCTCTGCATATGTAAATCATTATAGCTCACCGAAAAAGGAGTGGAATGTGGGATTGACACTCGGTTGGCAGCTGTTTAATTACCGGTTTATCGAGTAATTTTCTTCAAAAAAAGTTTGCGTATCGCTTGCTAATTCGGAAAAAGTACGTATCTTTGCACCCGTTAAACAAAAAGGCCGCGTAGCTCAACTGAATAGAGTAGCTGACTACGGATCAGCCGGTTACAGGTTTGAATCCTGTCGCGGTCACACTTTTGTTAATAATAAAGGGTCGCGTAGCTCAACTGAATAGAGTAGCTGACTACGGATCAGCCGGTTACAGGTTTGAATCCTGTCGCGATCACAAGAAGCCTCTGCAATATAGTTGTAGAGGTTTTTTGTTTGTGTTTATAGACGTTGTATATTTTCCGACATACGAGCACTGAATTTTTAATCTACATAGAAAGAATTTTATCATCGTATGAAAAATAAATATGATGTATATCAAACCGTATTTTGATATATATATCATATCAGTCCACAATAATATAGCGAATATGACCTGTTCTTGCAATAAAAAAGCCCCGTATTTCTATACGAGGCTTCTTATAGTTTAATAAGGCTTGTTTCAGCATTTGATATTCAATTCGTTTAATATCTTGCGCATAGCTTCAAAAGTCGTGATTCTGGTAGGTACTAGCGGCAAGCGAAGCTTATTCTCAATCATTCCCATTGCATTCAGCATGGCTTTTACTCCGGCAGGATTACCGTCAACAAAGAGCAATTTGAATAATTCCGCAAATTTGTGGTGTATGGTCAGCGCATTTTGATAATCTCCTTGCAATGCCAGACGTACCATACGGCTAAATTCGCGCGGAAAGGCATTTCCAATGACCGAAATGATACCAACTGCTCCTAAGGTAATCAAAGGGAAGGTGATGCCGTCATCGCCCGAAATAACGTCAAAATTAGCAGGTTTGTTTTTTATGATGTCATCCATCTGGCTGATATCGCCTGATGCTTCTTTAATTGCGATTACGTTCTTAAAATCGCGTGCGATACGCAGGGTGGTTTCGGCTTTCATATTTACGCCCGTACGCCCCGGTACATTATAAAGCACAATCGGAAGGTCGGTAGCCTCGGAAATTGCTTTATAGTGCTGGTAAATTCCCTCTTGAGAAGGTTTATTATAATATGGAACGACAGAAAGAATGGCATCTACTCCTGTAAAATCGTCATTTTTCAGAGTTTCTACTATAGCGCGAGTATTATTTCCGCCTACTCCAAGCAGAATAGGTATTTTCCCATTCACACGCTCGATAACCATCTTCTTGATTTTCTTTTTTTCCTCTTCAGTCAGTGTCGGAGTTTCTGCCGTAGTGCCAAGCACGCATAAAAAATCAGTGTTGTTTTGAAGCTGATAGTCTACTAAACGCATCAATGCATCGTAATCAACGCTTTCATCCTCTTTAAATGGAGTAATCAGCGCTACCCCCATTCCTTTCAATCTAGTCTGTATCATGAGTATTATAAAGTAATCTCTAATTAAATGACTCGCAAAAGTACGATTTTTTTCGATTTACCATACAAATATAAGCTATAAAAAAGCTTTTTGTGGAAATTTGTTAGGATATGAGCGCTAAAAACTCATCTTCGCTCATAATCCTTATGCCCAGTTTGTGAGCTTTTTCCAATTTGGCTGGACCCATATTCTCCCCTGCCAGGATAAAACTGGTTTTGGCAGAGATACTACCGACATTCTTTCCGCCATTTTTTTCTATCAACTCTTTGTATTCGTCTCTTGAATGGTGCGCGAACACACCGCTTATAACAATGGATTGTCCCGCCAATTTATCCGTATATCCGCTTAAATCCTCTTCTCTGCGATAGAGCTGCAATCCGGTGGATTTCAAACGTTCTACCAACTCCCGGTTCAATGGATTTGCGAAGTATGCCAGAATGCTTTGCGCTATTTTTTCCCCGATTTCATCGATGTTTATCAGTTTTTCGAGGTTCGCATTTTCCAGTTCGTCTATATCATTAAAGGACTTGGCTATTTTCTTGGCCACAGTTTCTCCTACAAAGCGGATACCCAAGGCAAAGAGTACTCTTTCAAATGGAACCTCTTTGCTTGCTTCGATTCCTTTAATGATATTCTCCGCCGATTTCTCACCCATACGGTCCAAGTTCTTAATATCGTCTGTCGTGAGCTGATATAAATCTGCCGTATTCTTAATTAATCCCAAACGATAGAACATATCTACGGTTTCCGGGCCTAGTCCGTCGATATTCATTGCCTTACGGCTGATAAAATGCTCTATCTTACCTTTAATCTGAGGTGGGCAGGATGTCTCGTTAGGACAATAATGGGCAGCTTCTCCTTCGTAGCGTATCAACTTGCTGCCACATTCGGGACAGTGAGTGATGAATTTCACTTTTTCGCCGATAAGCATACCGCGTGCATCTTTGTCTACTCCCGTAATTTTAGGAATGATTTCTCCACCTTTCTCTACGTAAACCATGTCTCCGATATGTAAATCCAGCCCTTCGATAATATCGGCATTGTGTAGAGAAGCTCTCTTTACGATAGTTCCGGATAGTTGTACCGGGTCTAAATTGGCAACGGGAGTTACAGCTCCGGTGCGTCCTACTTGATAAGTGACTTTATTTAAGCGAGTCAAAGCCCGTTCTGCCTGAAACTTATACGCGATTGCCCATCGGGGAGATTTCGCGGTAAAACCGAGATTTTTCTGTTGACGCATACTGTTGACTTTTAGAACAATACCGTCTGTCGCTACCGGTAAATTCTTGCGTTCGGTATCCCAATATCTGATGTATTCAAATACTTCCTCAAGGCTGTGCGCCTTTTTTGTGTGTTCCGAGATTTTAAATCCCCAGCCGGCTGCTGCTTGCAGATTTTCATAATGACCGTCACAAGGCAATTCTTCTCCCAGCAGATAATACAAATAGGCATCAAGTTTCCGAGAGGCTACAATGGCGGAATTTTGCAGCTTTAAAGTTCCGGAGGCTGCATTGCGTGGATTAGCGAAAAGCGGTTCTTCGCGCGCTTCCTTTTCCCGGTTCAACTCTTCAAACACTTCCCAAGGCATCAAGATTTCTCCTCTGATTTCAAATAATGCAGGGTAATTGCCATGGAGTATTAATGGTATGGTACGGATTGTTTTTACATTATCCGTTACATCATCGCCTTTTTCACCGTCTCCACGAGTTACGGCACGTACCAGTTTGCCATTTTCGTAAGTCAGTGAAATGGATGTACCGTCGTATTTTAACTCACAACATATCTCAAAATCTTCATTCAAGGCTTTCTTTACTCGGTCGTAAAAGTCTGTCACTTCATTTTCAGAATAGGTATTTCCCAATGAAAGCATAGGATATTTGTGAGCTACCTGAGTGAAATTCTTATTCAAGTCACTCCCCACACGCATGGTAGGTGAGTTTTCATCTTGATATTCCGGATGTTCTTTTTCAAGTTCCTGTAATTCACGCATCCTGTCATCGAACTCTTTATCAGATATTTCGGGAGTATTCAATACGTAATAATTATAGTTGTGCCGATGTAAATCGGCGCGCAGCTGGTCTATCTTTTCTTTTATGGTCATAATGATTCTGGTGTTTGAACGCAAAAATACGGGTTTCTCCCGAATATTTTTTGCTTTTACTCTTAACTTACACTATTTTTGCGGAAAAATTAAATATATGCGTATTGATATCATTACTGTTTTGCCGGAAATGATTGAAGGGTTCTTCAATTGCTCCATCATGAAACGTGCTCAAAACAAGGGGCTTGCAGAAATCCATATTCATAATCTTCGTGATTATACCGAAGATAAATATCGCCGGGTAGATGATTATCCTTTTGGCGGGTTTGCCGGAATGGTTATGAAGATAGAACCCATAGAACGTTGTATCAATGCTTTGAAGGCGGAACGGGAGTATGACGAGGTGATTTTTACGACTCCGGACGGTGAACAGTTTAATCAGCCTATGGCCAATACGCTATCTCTCGCAAAAAATCTCATTATCCTTTGCGGACATTTCAAGGGGATTGACTATCGTATTCGCGAACACCTCATAACGAAGGAAATCAGTATCGGAGACTATGTACTGACGGGTGGCGAATTAGCTGCTGCTGTTATGGCCGATGCGATTGTACGTATCATACCGGGGGTTATCTCTGACGAGCAATCAGCTCTTTCCGATTCTTTTCAAGATAATCTTTTAGCCGCTCCTGTATATACACGCCCGGCTGATTATAAAGGTTGGAAAGTTCCGGATATTTTACTATCCGGCCATGAGGCTAAAATTAAGGAATGGGAGTTGCAACAGTCTCTTGAAAGAACTCGGAAGTTGCGCCCTGATTTATTAGGCGAGTAATCTGTAAGATGTAAATAAAAAGAAAAAGGACATTCAAGTTGAATGTCCTTTTTTATGAAAATAACTTGCGAATGGCTATACTTTGTAATTTGTCATACCTCAAGTGCGCCAATTATTTCCTTAACCGACTTATATCCATGTCTGTTTAGGTAGTCATCAATACCTTCTGCAACCTTCACAGTAATTGCCGGATCAATAAAGTTTGCTGTACCAATCTGGATAGCGGAGGCTCCTGCAAGCATAAATTCCACAGCATCTTTCCAATTCATGATACCCCCTAAGCCTATGACCGGTATTTTTACTGCCTTAGCAACTTGCCATACCATGCGGAGCGCAATAGGTTTCACTGCCGCTCCGGACATGCCGCCTGTCACCGTAGAAAGGATGGGACGTCTGCGTTCCGCGTCTACAGCCATTCCTAACAGGGTATTGATAAGAGATACACTGTCTGCACCTCCATTTTCGGCTGCACGTGCTATCTCTGTGATGTCTGTAACATTAGGTGACAGTTTTACGATAAGTGTCTTTTTGTAAACTGAGCGCACAGCTTTTACCACTTCTTCAGCTCCTTTGGCTGTGACACCAAATGCCATTCCACCTTGCTTTACATTAGGACAGGATATATTTAATTCTATAGCAGGAATATTTACAAGTTCATTAATGATTGCAGCAGTTTCCATATAATCTTCGATAGCAGAACCTGAAACATTTACAATCATATTAGTTTTTATATTCTTAATGCGCGGATAGATATGTTCAACAAAGTGATGGACACCCTTATTTTGCAGTCCTACAGCGTTTAACATGCCGGAAGGAGTCTCTGCCATACGTGGATATGGATTTCCTTCACGTTTGTGAAGAGTAGTGCCCTTTACAATTATACCACCTATTCGCGATATATCGATGAAATCGGCGAATTCTTCACCGTATCCAAAAGTTCCGGATGCCGTCATTACCGGATTCTTCATATGCAATTCGCCAATGTTTACATTTAAATCTGCCATAATAGTTTGTTTATATTAAAAACCGGACCTTCTTTACATACACATAAATGACCTTCTGTAGTATTTTCCACACAACATAAACAAGCGCCTATGCCACATGCCATCATGTTTTCTAAAGATACTTCACAACTGATATCTTTACTTTTGGCATATTTAGCTACAGCCATCATCATCGGCTTGGGACCACAGGTATATATTTGCTCGAAGTCCACCTTGCTCAATATAGAATGTTGGGTAACATATCCTTTTTCGCCATGACTACCGTCTTCTGTTGTAGTATATACTTCCCCGTAGGCAGCAAATTCTTCCAATTGCAGCAAATCCTTGTCGCTTCTGGCACCTAATAAAAAGGTTGGTTTGCTTCCGTTTTTCGCCAATTGCCCGCCTAAATATAACATTGGTGCCGTACCTACACCACCGCCTACTAATAAGAGCTTATCTGAGGGCTTTTCAGGCATTGTGAAGCTATTTCCTAATGGAAGCACTACATTGATTACATCTCCTGGTTTTGCTTCACCTAAGCGTCTGGTTCCATCTCCTACAAGTTGAATTAGAAACCATACCTCGTTCCGTTGTTTATCTACATAATTAATAGAGATAGGACGTCGCAAGAAAGTACTGGGTGAACCATCTACGCGAATCTCTGCAAATTGTCCCGGAAGCATTTCCGGGAGCAGGGACGAGGAAGTCAATTTCAACAGCGCATAGTTGGTATGCAGCCGGACGTTCTCAGTCACTGTCAGATCTAAAATATATTTTTTCATATTATCTATATAGAAGAATTATCTTTTGGCTGCAAAGATACGGGAATTTGTGCAAATAGCCGTAGTTACCTCTTAATTTTCCGATTTGAATGTCTCATAAGTATTATCATCAAAGAAAATTCTTATTTCAGTTATTTTTCTGGGTGGTCTTTCTTTATAGATAATCTCTTGTTTTACAACCTCTTTAGGTGATTTTTGTACTGTTTCTAATGCGATTTCCTTGCGATTTTCCGATGCACTCGTCTCATTGGACAGGTTTTCCGGATTGTCAGCGAATAAAGGATAGTCAAATCCGCCATCTTCAGTAGATGGGGAGTTATTGCTCATATTTCCTTTCCCTGTCAGCAGCCATTCAAGATTGATGTCATTATATCGCTTGTGCAGTTTTAAAATGACTTCCGTACTTGGATTATTGCGGGAACTTAAAATATGGGAGATAGTGGCTTGAGCTACATCTATGCTTTCTGCAAATGCTCCCGCAGTTAATTGTTCCCGGTCCATTATCATCTTGAATCTGTCCTTTATACTCATAGCGTAGATATTATTACAATTGTATCTCTTTTTAATCTGATTACAAAAGTAAAAAATAGAAATCACAAAAGCAAATTAAAAATGTAATATTAACAAAATCACAAGAGTACTGCATTTGTTTACTTATGTCATTTGTATTTTTGTAAACACTTGAAATATATAAAAAATAGTTATGATATTAGCTTTAATATAATCATATATTAAGCTGGTATACAATGGTATATTCCTATATTATACCCACTAAGATGTGTATGTTACAAATGTTTTTAATTATATCCCCGATCTTTATAATCTATTGGTATAATAAAATATTATATACATCTGATTTACAATGCTATATCCTTTAATTTTAATACGGTTAACCATTTATACAATAAAAATGTAATAATGTATATCGTGTTTGTAAACAAGTGCTTTTACAAATATATTTCTATTGTTGTGTTTCTATTTGTAATATAATATAGTTATAGTGTATATATTTGTATATTCCAATTTTTACATAAGTAATATACCATGGTTGTATCATACAACTATTCTCTCATTAAGTTTACTAAACTTAATGAGGGGCATACTCTTTCTTAAATGAAAATGGGTAACAAAATAGAAATGAACTAATCTTTTATTACTTTGTAATGTAGCAACAATAAAATCTTTGCTTTCTTTCAATATAAAAGTCCGAATGGTTGGAAAAAAAAGATTCTCAGAGGCTTATTTTTAGCGTATTTTATTGTATTACAATTTATTATCTCTTTTTCTACACCGTTGAGGAATCATGATAATAGAAAAAAAGGGGGAAATCCCCCCTAAATGTGACAATATGATATAGAAATGAGTTATTTTTATATTTCCTTCTTTTATATAAAGAGAAGCAAATGTGGAAATCAATGTAAGATTTTAAAGACCAACTCCCGCAAGAGAGCTCCGTCGTTTAATGAAGAGTTTCCTACTCCTTTAGATTTGGCATCTGCATATCGTATTTCTCCAATGATTTGCATGGTCTTTACCCCATTATATCTCCGCATGGCATTGAGATATTCACGAGACTGCCATGGACTCTTTAAACCTAAGAATGCGGCAATGCCCTGCTCAGACTTTTCAGGAGCATAATAAGCTAACATTAAGTTGGAAAAGAAGCCAAAAAGTAAAGATAAAGTCATTTGAATTGGATTGGTTTTCGGATTTTCTTCAAAATATTTTATTATTCTATTAGCTTTTAAAACATCCTTTTCTACAATGGCGCTACGAAGTTCAAAGTTATTATAATCCTTACTGATTCCTATGTTATGCTCTATCTGTTCGGGGGTGATGCGTGTCTGACCTTTTGGAAGTGTAATAATCAGTTTCTCCAGCTCACCGGTAAGGCGGCTGAGGTCGGTTCCCACAAAATCGGCAAGCATGGAAGTTGCTTTGGGTTCAAGATCTACTCCCTTACGCTTCATATAAGATGTGATGAATGCCGGTAGTTGGGCATCTTTTACTTTTTTGGACTCAAACAGTATACCGGACTTCTCTATTTCGGCAGCAAGCTTTTTCCTTCTGTCCAATACACCATGTTTGTGGCATATTACCAATATGGTGGATAGCAAGGGCTTTTGAAGATAGTAGGAAAGTTCCTCCATATTGCGTATGTTTTGTGCTTCCTTCACTACTACTACCTGGTGTTCGGACATCATTGGATAGCGTTTGGCAGCATTGATGATTGTAGCCACATCTACATCTGCGCCGTATACTACGGTTAAGTTGAATTCCTTTTCGGTTTCGTTCAGAACATTATCTGTTATATAGTCTGAAATGAGATCGATGTAATACGGTTCTTCTCCCATTAAATAATAAATAGGGCGGTATTGTCCGGTTTTCAACTCCTTTATGATGTCGTCACATGTAATATCTTGCTTTGCCATGTTTCTTGGTTTTACCAGTCGAATTTCAGATGTTTTACCGTTTTCTTTTCATCAATAATCATACGTAGAGATGCGATACCGATTTCAACATGCTCTGTTACATAGTTTTGAGTTACTATGCTATCGCTTTTATCAGTCTTGACGCCTTCCGGAATCATGGGCTGGTCGGATACTAATAGCAAGGCGCCGGTTGGAATATGGTTGGCAAAACCGCAGCTGAACAAGGTTGCCGTCTCCATATCAACTGCCATGGCACGGGTTTTCTTGAGATATTTTTTAAAACCTTCATCATGTTCCCAAATGCGACGGTTGGTGGTGTATACAGTACCTGTCCAATAATCACGGGCATAGTCACGAATGGCGGAAGAAACGGCACGCTGTAACATAAATGCCGGCAATGACGGTACTTCCGGCGGAAAATAGTCGTTTGAAGTACCTTCACCGCGGATAGCGGCGATTGGAAGGATAAGATCTCCTATCCTGTTTTTCTTGTCTATGCCTCCGCATTTGCCCAGAAACAGACAGGCTTTGGGTTGGATGGCGCTTAATAAATCCATGATAATGGCGGCATTAGGGCTTCCCATTCCGAAGTTGATAATAGTCATTCCTTCCGCGCTGGCAGAAATCATATTGGCATCCTTACCAAGAATGGGAACATTGAATTTTTCGGCGAAAATTTCTACATACTTGTTGAAGTTGGTCAACAGAATATACTCTCCAAAATCTTCCAGGTTACGTTTTGTGTAACGGGGTAGCCAATTAGCTACGATTTCTTCTTTTGTTTTCATAAGATTTCATTAAATTTGTTCCCTAAAGTCGTTAGGAAGCGATTATTTAACTCACAAAAATACAATAAAAAAGTAAAAACAAGAAATTAAAGTAGAATGTTCTCACTGAATCTGCCTGCGTTTGATGCCAAGATTGTTGTAAGGGATGGAAAAAGGAGTATTTTTGATGTTATCCGTCGCCGATATGTTGCCTTGACTCCGGAAGAGTGGGTACGACAGCATTTTGTGCACTTTCTTATGGCACATAAGAGTTATCCGCAGGCGCTTATGGCAAACGAAGTGCAGGTACAGTTAAACGGTACTAAAAAACGTTGTGATACAGTTCTTTATAGACGAGACCTTACAGCGCGTATGATTATAGAATATAAAGCTCCCGAGGTAGAAATCACCCAAAAGGTTTTCGATCAGATTACCCGCTATAACATGGTATTGAAAGTGGACTATCTGATAGTGAGCAATGGTATCAGGCATTATTGCTGCCGTATGGATTATGAGCGGAATGGCTATACTTTCTTACAAGATATTCCTGACTACACAAGCCTTTGAATTACTTACCAAACGAATCATACTCACTCCGGGACTGAAAGGCATTCAGTTACGGGATGAATATGGTTCAGCCCTATACTTATCTCTCTCCCTCTTGGGAGATATAGTTTTCAGATAAGTATTCATCGTATACCATCCGGGAAATACGGGCGATAATAGCGGCATTTTCATCGTCTGTCTCACGTGAATTCATTACAAAAACGGCAATATAATACTTCTTTCCGTCAGGCATGATTACGACTCCGGCATCATTATCTGCAATTTTCACACCTTCCGAATTACGGTCGGAAGAGCCTGTCTTATGTCCTACAATTGCATTGGAAGGCAATAATCCCTTCAGTTTATTACTTCCGGTACTGGTTGCTATCATGGTATTCCATAAAAAATCTTTGTATATGGGATCGAATAGTTCCTTTTTGTCAGCTATTTCCAGTAATCGTACCATTTCAGCGGGAGTACTCCAATTCAGATATGTCTTTGAGGGATTCCGGTGCATGGAATCTTCCGTTTCGGACAGATTAAAATCGCAGACGCCTAACTTGTTAATATACTGATGGATATGCCCTATCCCACCGGCATATTCTATGAGGATGTCGCAAGCATTGTTATCACTTAGCGAGATGCTGTATCGTAAAAGCTCTCCTAATGAGATATCGAGATCTTGATTGGGATACTTTTGCCGTAACGGACTGTAAGTATTTGGCTGCAACTGAGATGCTTTTACATGAACGATATGGTCTAATGGAGTTCCCTGCTTGTTCATCTTGTCCAATACAGTTAGTGCTACGTGGAATTTGAATACGCTTAGCAACGGATAGTTCATCTTGTTGTTGTGCAGCAGGATTTTGTTCCGGTCTGTCAGTACAGCCACGCCTACCATGGCTTTCTTTCCTTTAAGGAAATCGCCAATTTTGCTTTCCAATGTTTGCTGTTGTGCTTGCAAAGCGATACTCATGCTGAAACACAACACATATATTAAAGTATATCTAAGTCCCATATTATTAATTTCATACATTTGCTCAATCCGCAAATGTATGAAATTAATTCAAAATAAGGAAACTGGACTTTTTTATTTGGCTATATTCTTTCCGAACTTTTCTTGCAGCTTTTGCATCAGTTCATAGAAATTAGGAATATAAACCGTTGCAAGTAATGTATTTAGCGCCATACCGAACACCACTGCCGCTCCAAGAGCAACACGGCTTCCCGCCCCTGCCCCTGTGGCAAACAGAAGTGGCATGACTCCCAGCACAAATGCCAATGAAGTCATCAGAATAGGACGAAGCCGGATGTGTCCCGCCTGGAATGCAGCGTCACGGATACTGTTACCTTGTGCACGGAAATCACGTGCGAATTCTACAATCAGGATGCCGTTCTTGGCGGATAGCGCCACTAACAGGATTATACCGATTTGAGTGTAGATACTGACCGGAGTTCCCATTACATAACACCCCAGCATTGCGCCGAGCAATGCTACCGGAAGCCCCATTACGGCAGATACCGGGCTGGTCCAACTTTCGTATTGTGCGGCGAGTACGAGGAAAGCCACTAATAACGCCATGATAAAGACGACAGTTGTAGTTGTTCCTGCCTGTGTCTCTTGATAGGCAACGGAAGTCCATTCGTAGCCGAATTCATTACCGAGTTGATTCTTTATCAGACTCTCCACTTGCTTGATAGCTTCTCCGGAGCTACTTCCCGGAGAAGCATTGCAGGTAATGGATGCGGTAGAATACATATTATACCGGTTGATTTGGTCCATACCCAGTTGTTCGTCTATCTGTGTGAAAGAAGAGAAAGGGACCATCTCTCCCGAAGCATTAGATACACTTAATTTGAGTACGTCGTCAATAACACGTTGGGCGCGGTCGCCAGCTCCCAATTTTACTTGGTAAATGCGTCCGAACTGTACATAGTCGTTAACGTAGGCTTCCCCCATATAATATCCTAAGGCGGTGAAAACGCTGTTCAACTGTATGCCCATTAATTGCACTTTGTCTCGGTCTATATTCAGGAAATACTGAGGAACATTTGCTTGATATTGGCTGCTGACAGATGCCAAGGCCGGATACTCACGATAGTGCTCCATTAAATTTTCTACGGCACGCTGCATTTCGGTAGTACCGAGATTGTTACGGTCTTCCAATTGCAGTTGCAGCCCGCCGGTGGCACCCAGCCCGGGAATGGCGGGCGGAACCATTGCAAAGACTTCAGCTTCCTGAATACCGTAGGCTTCCATATTGAAACGGTCAACGACGGCCGATGCCGTATGTTTCTTCCCTTTGCGTTCATTCCAGTTTTTCAGGACAACGAAGTAGGTGGCGGCATTGCTCTGTTCTCCCCCGCCCATAACGGAAAAGCCGGATATTCCGATATAATTCTTTACTTCGGGATAAGTGTCGAGCAAAGCATTGATTTGTTTTCCCACTGCTTGCGTGCGTTCCAAGCTTGATGCAGGTGGAAGTTGCACAACAGCGAGGAAATATCCGTCATCTTCTTCCGGTATAAAAGTAGAGGGCCACTTAACGAACAGCAATACAGCGATTATCGTAAATACAGCATAGGAAGCCATTGCGACAAAAGGCCGTTGCAACAAATAGCCCACTACTTTGTCATATACTCCTTGCGTCTTGTCGTATAAACGGTTAAATCCTTTATACAGAGGAAATTTCGAGGGTTTGGCGGGTTGAAGCATTAATGCGCAGAGTGCAGGTGTCAGAGTCAGTGAGTTGATACCGCTTAGTACGGTACTGGCTGCAATGGTCAAGGCAAACTGTTTGTACAACTGTCCTGATATTCCGCTGACAAGGGTGGTAGGGATAAATACGGCAAGCAATACTAAAACCACCCCCACGATGGGGCCTGTAATTTCTCCCATTGCTTCCGTTACAGCTTGCCGTGCCGTATATCGCCCGGTATCCAACAGACGCATGGAGTTTTCTACAACCACAATAGCATCATCCACTACGATGGCAACCGCCAATATCAGTCCGAATAGTGTTAATGTATTGATAGAGAAACCGAATAACGACATGATTGCCAGCGTACCAATCAGTGAAACAGGTATCGTGATACAAGGAATGATGACAGCCCGCCAGTTTTGTAGAAAGAGGAAGATTACAAGCACTACCAATAGCGTTGTTTCAAAGAAAGTCACCATTACTTCGTCAATGGATGCATGGATAACGTCTGTTGTATCGAGCGTTACATTATACTGTATGCCTGCCGGGAAATTCTGCGATAACTCTTGCATCTTTGTTTTGACACCTTTTGATACGTCTAATGAATTGCTTCCCGGTTGCTGGTAAATGGCGATGGCAGCTGTAGGTTTTCCGTTCAGCTGAGAGACGACACTGTAAGATGCCGAGCCCAGGTTTATATGGGCTACATCACGCAGACGGAGAATCTTTCCGCCGCTGTCCGTACGAAGGATAATGTTACCGAATTCCTCGGGTGAAGTCAGCCTCCCTTTTACAGTCAGGCTGTATTGATAAGCATTCCTGTTGTCATTTCCGATAGGCTGTCCTACGTTTCCGGCGCTAACCTCTACATTCTGCGCCTGAATAGCCTGATAAACATCTGCCGGTGAGAGATTACGGATACGCATAGCGTCAGGGTCGAGCCAGATGCGCATGGAATAGTCTCCTGCTCCCATTACATTGACTGCACCCACACCGGGTACACGGGTCAATTGATCCACAAGATTCAGTTTGGCATAGTTGCTGAGGTAAAGACCGTCGTAATTTTTGTTGTCGGACTTCATTGTCAGGAACATAACGATATTGCTGGACTGCTTCTGCACCGTAACTCCTTGTACCACTACAGGGGCAGGCAGTGATGATTGCGCCACACTAACCCGGTTTTGCACCTGTACGGTAGCCATGTCAATATCTGTACCTACTGCAAAAGTAATGGTAAGCGAATATGCCCCCGATGAGGATGAGTTGGAAGACATATAAAGCATCCCGTCTACTCCGTTGACTTGCTGCTCGATAGGAATACCGACGGTTTGAGCCACCGTCTGCGCATTGGCTCCGGGATAAACAGCACTCACCTGTACGGTAGGCGGTGTAATGTCCGGGTATTGCGCAATGGGTAGAATGCCCAGCGTGACCAATCCCGCCACGACAATGAGCAGTGCCAGTACAGTTGCGAATATGGGACGGTCTATGAAGAATTTTGAAAACATAATTCCTTGTTTTTTTGAATGGTGATATATACAGTGTGAATTATTGGACGGGGTTTATCCGCATGCCGTTTCTGACTTTCATCAGGGCTTTCGTTACATACCTTTCCTGCGGGGAAATTCCTTGTTTTATTTGCCGCAGACTGTCCCCTATCAGTTGTCCTGTCTCGATGTGACGGTAGTGCACGATGTCCGAATCATTGACTACATACACGTATTTACCCAGTTGGTCTGTACCGATAGAGGCATCAGGTATGAGGATTGCATTTTTCTGTTTTCCATAAGGTAGTGTGATGCTGACATAAAGTCCGCTTTTCAAGATACCTTTGGGATTATCCAGTCGGGCACGAATATTCAGTGTGCCGGTATTCAAGTCTACATTGGGCGAAAGATAATCCAGCTGTGCCGGATAATTCAGTATGCCGTCTTTCCCCAAGCTGACATTGACCTGTTTGGGAATGCTTTCCCCCTGCTGTATCAGCATGGCAAGCCATTGATTATCTGCTACATTAAAATAGGAATACAGATGATCGTCTTTATAAATGGTAGCCAAGGTTACAGGTTGCGCACTGCCGTTTATATAACTTCCCGCATCTGCAAGGTTGCGACTGATTGTTCCGTCGAACGGAGCACGTACCGTACAATAACCCAAGTTGGTGCGTGCTGTATTCAATGCAGCTTCGG
This sequence comes from Bacteroides clarus YIT 12056, assembly GCF_900129655.1. GTDB lineage: Bacteria > Bacteroidota > Bacteroidia > Bacteroidales > Bacteroidaceae > Bacteroides > Bacteroides clarus. The sequence goes on along the minus strand of NZ_FQWK01000004.1, from coordinate 350,040 downwards.
CATTACTTACGGCTGCCAGTGAAGTAGCCACATTCGATTTGGATTGCAATACCTGTATCTGACTGACGGCATCCGTTTTTGCGGCTTCCTGCATACGGGCATAATTGTTCTGCGCATATTCAAGATTGGCCCGTGCCGTATTCAGAGCCGCCTCCGCCTGTCGCACATTATCTTGATAAACAGTTGGTTCAATTTGGAAAAGCACTTGTCCTTGATGTACCCGGCTACCGGGTGTATAGGCTACGGTTTGCAGCGTACCACTGACTCTGCCTACTAAATCTACCGTTTTTTCAGAGGTCAGATAGCCGGGGTAGTTTTTAGTAAGTGTAATGTCTTGTACACTTGGACGGGCTACGCTGATTTCCGGAGCAGGCATTGTATGTGCCGCTTCTTTTTTATTCCCGCATCCTGCCAATAACGGTAGGACAAGCAGGGCGATGTACATTTGATTTTTCATATATGGTTCGGTTTAAATTTAGAGATTAGTGATTTCATATCCTCCTCCCAATGCTTTGTAGAGCGATATAAGCTCTTGCAGTGAGTTACCCTGAGCATGTGTCAGCTGATTTTGATAAGTCAGCAATGAGCGGAGGGCGTCCAGAACGTTTTGAAAAGGGGTCAATCCCTGCTTATAGAGGTCTAATGATAGTTTTAAAGTTTCTTCTCCCTGATTGCATACTTCGCGCAGGGCAACAATCTGCTTGATAGAATTACGGTAACCGTTCATGGCATTATCAGTTTCCTGCACGGCTGTGAGCACTGTTTGATTAAACTGATGGATGGATTCATCCAATTGCGCACGTGCCAACCGGGTCGCATTCACCAGTTTTGTACCGCTGAACACGGTCCAGCTAAGACTTGGCGCAATCTCAAATGTCATGCTGTTTCGTTTGGTAAGATTCTTCAAGTCATGAGAAGAGTAGCCTACGGAACCTTTTAGAAAAACCTGCGGTAGCCAATCGCTTTTAGAAGCTCCAAGTAAGGCAGCCTGTGCATTGACTTGCCGTTCGGCCTGCCGGATATCCGGGCGGCGAAGTAGCAAATCGGCCGGAATGCCGACACCTACGGGTTCCATATAATCGGGGAGTTTACCGTTTTGCTCCAATGTGGGGCGAATGTCTTGAGGATAAGTTCCGAGTAAAATGGCCAGAGTGGTAATATATTGATTAATACCGGATTCCAGTTGAGGAATAGATGCTTTGGTGCTGTAGTATACAGACTTGGCTTGAGACACATCCAGCTTGGATACCAATCCAGTTTTATAGCGGACCCGGGTAATTTCAAGCACTGCCGCTTGCGTATTGCAGTTATGGGTGACGACATTTAATTCTTGCTGTAATTCACGTAGCCCGATGTAGGCTGACGCTATTTGTGCGCACAGTGAAATCATAACAGAGGTGTATTCTTCTTTGCTGGCGGCAAAATTTTCCCGCTGCGCTTTTACCCGTTGCCGGATATTTCCGAATATATCCAGTTCCCAACTTGCATTGAGCGAGGCACTGTATGCTCCGGTTATGGATTGTGGCACTTCACTTACGTTACCGCTACTTTGCTGACGTGCCCATCCACCATTCAAGGAAACGGAAGGAAAGAAACTCCCCCGTTCTATTCGCCAATTGGTTTTCGCCATATCCATGCGGTCTATGGCTGAAAGAACTGAAAAGTTCTTGGTGGATGCCGTTGTTATCAGTGAATCGAGCATCGGATCATCAAAAGCCTTCCACCATTTGTCATTTACGGGTTGTATTTGGCCGTCGAACATATTATCGTCTCCGGGGATGGCATGAGCAGTTTCGGTTCCCCAGCCTTGTGGAAGCGGTTTTTCCAAGTAGCGGCTGCTGTTCTGTGCCCATGCCGCAAAAGAAAAACATAGGACGAGCAATGTACTGCTCCAAGCTTTTATACTCATAAAAAAAGGTTTAGGTTGTTATTTTATGGGATTGATAACAACCTAAACCTTTATTTGTTTATCGCGATTCTTGCGGAATTTATTCAGCGTCTGCCGCTTTCTTTCTGCTTCTTGTCGGCTTTTCCTTTACCGGTTCTTCTTTCACTTCGGGAGTGATACCTGCCAGTTCAGGGTCAATCATAATACGTCCGCAATATTCGCAAACAATGATTTTCTTGCGTGAACGAATATCCAATTGTCTTTGGGGCGGAATCTTGTTGAAGCAACCGCCACAAGCGTCACGCTGTACGTACACGATACCCAGACCATTACGTGAGTTCTTGCGGATACGTTTGAAAGATTGAAGCAAACGCGGCTCTATTTTAGTTTCGAGCTCTTTAGCCTTGTCTCTCAGTTTTTCTTCTTCCTGCTTGGTCTCTGAGATGATTTCGTCCAATTCATTCTTCTTTACGTCCAGGTCTTTTTGCCTTTCTTCCAAAGCAGCGGTACTGTCTGCAGCTTCCTGAGATTTAATTTCTTCATCGGCGGAGAATTCTTTAATTCTCTTTTCGCAAAGTTCAATTTCCAAAGTTTGGAACTCTATCTCTTTACTCAGGAAGTCATATTCGCGGTTATTGCGTACATTTTCCTGTTGCTCTTTATATTTAGCTACAGAAGCCTTTGCTGTTTCGATTTCCACTCTCTTGGTTGCGATAGCGGATTTCAAATCGGCAACTTCCGACTGGATTCTTTCGATGCGGGTACTCAAACCGGCAATTTCATCTTCCAAGTCTTGCACTTCCAAAGGAAGCTCGCCTCTCAACGTCTTGATTTCATCGATTTTAGACAACATAGTCTGTAGTTGGAACAAGGCTTTCAGTTTTTGTTCCACTGTCAATTCCTGGGGATCTTTTTTTGCTTCTTTAGCCATTTTAATTACATGTATTTTATGGGATTTGTATTCACTTTACTCTGTTGAACCTCAACATTAGGAAACAACTCCCGGATTATTGTATAAAATATTTCTTTTGTATATTGTTCGCTTTCGTAATGCCCTATCTCCGCCAACAGGATATCTGTATCATGGCCGAAATAATCGTGATATTTTATCTCGCCAGTGATGAAGACATCTGCATGGTTACGTATGGCAAGCGGCATAAGGAAAGCACCTGCACCACCACATAGAGCAACGGTTTGTATCTCGCGTCCGGTCAGTTTGTTGTGTCTCAGGCAACCTGCTTCAAAGGTTTTCTTGATACGCTTTAAGAATTCCAACTCGGTTTCCGGAGTTTCCAATTCGCCGATAACGCCTGCTCCGGCCTGTTGCCAAGAGTTTTGCAACGGATATAAATCAAATGCAGGTTCCTCGTATGGATGTGCGGTAAGTAACGCTTTTATCATTTCCGCTTTTCGGTAAGTTGGCAGAATGGTTTCGATACGCACTTCTTTTTCCACATGCAGTTCACTGATTTCCCCACAATAAGGATTGGCGCCTTCACGGGCACGGAACATCCCCTCACCTTCCACATTGTAGCTGCACGAATCATAATTGCCTACACATCCGCATCCGGCAGATGCCAATGCCGCGCGTACTTCTTCCGCCCGGTCTGTAGGAACAAATGTGACCAACTTCAGCAAAGCGTTTTCTTTAGCTTCCAGTACACGTACATTCTTCAATCCTATTTTCTCGGCAATCTTGAAATTTACTCCTTCCGGCGCATTATCAAGGTTGGTGTGGGCGGAATAAATGACAATGTCGTTCTTGATGGCTTTCAAGATACAACGTTCCACATAATCCTTTCCTGTAATGGATTTATAACCTTTAAAAATGAGCGGATGATGCGATATAACAAGATTATATCCTAACGCAATCGCTTCATCCAATACGGCTTCAGTAACGTCAAGACACAACAAAGCCCCTGTTGCTTCCGCATCTGTCAATCCTATTTGCAGGCCGGCATTATCAAATCCGTCTTGCAATGGCAGAGGCGCGAACCGTTCAAGGGCGCTTACTATCTCCTTAATTTTCATTATCAGTAGAAAATTTGGTTGCAAATATACGAAAAAGTAGTGAACTACGATTTACTTTTTACTTTTTTTTCTATCATGACAGGTTGTAACTTTCCGTAAGCGTCGAAAGACTTACGCGAAGCCAATGAAATGGTTATCATCAGCGAAAGCATAGATGCCGTAAATGTGATAACCATAATCATCATCTGATATTTGATAGCGACATTCGGACTGCTCCCACCCAATATCTGTCCGATCATTGTTCCGGGAAATGCGACCAAACCCATGACGGAGATATTGGCGATGAGCGGACTGAATGCCTTGATAATAGCCTGACGGATAAACGGTGCTTGTGCTTCGGTACGGGTAGCCCCGTTGCCAAGCAGATAACGGTAAAGTTGTTGTTCGCGTTTCAATCCGCTATAATAAGTATTTAGGGCTATGACATTGCTGGATAGCATATTCCCCATCAGTATACCGAAAATTGGAATGAAATACTGGGCACTGAACACATTTTCAAGACGCAGCACGATTCCTATGAAATACATTCCCACACATACCACACTACACAGAAAGCCTATGGATATAGGTATCAGTAATATCTTGCGTTTCAGTTGTGTGCGTGCCAATGCCGTTTGCGAAGCTACGAGTATCATGACGATTACCCATAAAAAATTAATCCACGGATTATTCCACAGAAAAAGGAATCTCAGATAGACGCCGATGAAGAAAAGCTGCACAATCATACGCGCCGTACCGATGAGAGTTGCACGCAGTAGACCTGTCTTGAACTTCCATATATAGAATAAGGGTATTAATAGTAGAAGTAGTCCGATACCCAGGCTGAGGTATGATATGTCGATAGTTCCCATGAATATTTCCGATAGCTTGTAATGCAAAGGTAGCGCTATTAATAAATTACGGAAGAATTTATTAATAAATTTCCAGGAATTTATTAATAAATCTTGGAAAATTCATTAGTATTTCGGTAGGCCTTTTTTTTCTTATGGAATTAGCGGGTAAATATGAAAACCAATACAGACGCAGTAAGAATACAAATTCCCATAATAATCAACATCATCCGCACGGTGTGCCTCTGCTCGGAATATTCCTTTTGCCGGGTAAGTCTGGTTATCTTTTCCATGTCTTCTGCTGTTGTGTTTCGTGGCATACCATGCCCTTTGTACATTTTATCTAAACGTTCATTGAGACGTTCCCGGCGAAGAAGACGTAAATTGCGATTCTCCTTATCACGGCGTATCATATCAAAGACAAATCCGGCAAAACTCATGGTTTTATTTTTATCAGGTTGATTACATTATTATATGCCGGTCACATCCTCCGGTAAAATCTTTGTCGTGTGACACAGCCAGCACAGCGGTTCCCTTACGGGTTTGATGCCGTAAAAAGGCAAGTACTCTCTCCGTAGAGCCCGAGTCGAGCGCAGAGGTTGGCTCGTCTACGATGATTAAAGGTTTGTTAATCATGGAAGCTACGGCTATCATCATACGTTGGCGTTGTCCGCCGGATATCTCATTTACACGCTTATAATATAGTTCTCCTTCGAGTCCTAATTCCTCAAAGCAGTTGAATAATTGTGTTTCGGAAAACGGTGTGGTTCGATTGGCTTTTAGACCGAAAGGTAGTTGAATCATGTCTCTTACCCATTCTAACGGAAGTGCCAATTCTTGTGGAATCCAAGCTATTTGTTTGCGAATGAGGTCTATGCTGTTTTTATCCAATATGATGTTATTGACTGTAATACGTCCTTCTTTTAACGGAGTAAAACCCAGTATGGCATTGAGAAGAGATGTCTTCCCGCATCCCGACGAACCGGAAATGCTGGCAATCTCTCCCCTTTTCAATTGCAGGTTGAATTTGGAGAATAATATCTCATCACCGTATGCAATACTGGCATCCTCTATTTGTAGCATAAATAAATACTTTAGTCTTTATTGCAAAGGTAAGGAAAAAAGATTTGCAAAGATAACTTTATACTTTTATCTTTGTATCACTAATTAATTCAGGAAAAAGTATGATACAAAACGAACGGGATTGCCGCCATGAACATGTGCTCAATGTGGCGAGACAAATGATGACCGCTGCACGTACGGCGCCTAAAGGAAAAGGTGTAGATGTAATTGAGACAGCGCTGGTTACGGGAGAAGATTTGAAAAAGCTTTCGGAAAAAATGATTGCCATGGCCGAAGAGCTGGGCATGAAGTTCTTTCTTCGTGATGCCGCAAATGTCTTACAGGCCGAATGTGTCGTTATAATAGGTACGCGCGAGCAGGCACAAGGCTTGAACTGCGGACATTGTGGTTTTCCAACTTGTGCCGGACGTTCCGAGGGGGTACCATGCGCCTTGAATACAGTTGATGTGGGGATTGCCGTCGGATCGGCTTGCGCTATGGCCGCCGATATGAGGGTAGATACCCGGGTAATGTTTTCTGCGGGGCTGGCTGCGCAGCGAATGAATTGGCTGAAAGATTGCAAGGCTGTATTCGCTATTCCGGTCAGCGCATCTTCCAAGAATCCGTTCTTTGACAGAAAGCCTAAGGAAGAAAAGAAATAAATGTATTCCGAACCTTAAGTCGAGATATGGAAACGTAGAGCTGAGATTCAGAATTCTAAAGTAGAACTAGGGAAATGCAGAATAGGGCTTTACGAAGATTGAGATTCAGGAATATCGGTACTCGAGTTTCATTGCCTTACTTAACGAATTAAATGACTTAGAATGATATGGGATATTTTGTCGGACTTCCCCTGGGTGGAGGAACGGAAAAAGATTGCCAAGTGCGTTTGGGCAAGAATATGACCTTCCAGGTGGAAACACGTGCTCCTCACCTGCCTGCAGAATGGACTTTACAGAGCGGTATACAGCTTACATGGCCTCATGCGAATACCGACTGGGCTTATATGCTGGAAGAGGTACAGCAATGTTTTATTGCCATTGCTTCCGAAATAGCAAAGCGGGAGTTGCTGCTAATCGTAACTCCGGAACCGGAGGAAGTAAAAAAGCAAATCTCCATGACGGTCAACATGGATAATGTTCGTTTTCTGGAGTGTGAGACGAATGATACTTGGGCGCGCGACCATGGAGTTATCACAATGATAGATACGGAAGGGCCTTCTCTGCTTGATTTTACATTTAACGGTTGGGGCTTGAAATTCGCTTCGGACAAAGACAATCAAATAACACGCCGGGCTGTTGAAACCGGAATTCTAACAGGACGATATGTGAACCGTTTAGGTTTTGTGCTGGAAGGCGGTTCCATTGAAAGTGACGGTATGGGAACATTGCTTACCACTTCGGAGTGCCTGCTGTCGCCTAACCGTAATGGTCAGCTAAATAAAGTGGAGATTGAGGAGTATCTTTGCTCCGCCTTTCATCTTGAACGGGTACTTTGGCTGGATTATGGATATTTGGCCGGAGATGATACGGACAGCCACATAGATACGCTTGTCCGTTTGTGCTCGCCGGATACGATTGCTTATGTGCAGTGCCGGGATGTGAATGATGAACATTATGAGGAATTGTATCGAATGGAAGAGCAGCTTAAAACGTTCCGAACACTCGCAGGAGAACCTTATAAACTGTTGGCACTGCCAATGGCTGATAAAATAGAAGTGGAGGGAGAAAGGCTGCCGGCTACGTATGCTAACTTTTTGATAATGAATGATGCAGTGTTATATCCTACGTATAATCAGCCGGAGAATGATATCCGCGCCAAAGAGGTGTTGCAAGAAGCTTTTCCCGGACATGAGATTGTAGGTATAGACTGTCGTGCTTTGATAAAACAACATGGTTCGCTGCACTGTGTCACGATGCAATATCCGATAGGAGTAATCAGATAGACAAAAAGAAAAACATTCAAAAGAAATATAGATTATGAGAAAAATAAAAGTCGGTATTATTCAGCAGGCAAATGTTGCGGATATGCGCATTAATCTGATGAATCTGGCCAAGAGTATCGAAGCATGTGCCACTCATGGTGCACAGTTAGTGGTGTTGCAGGAACTGCACAACTCACTCTATTTCTGCCAGACGGAGAATACCCAACTGTTTGACTTGGCGGAACCTATTCCCGGACCGTCAACCGGTTTCTATTCAGAGTTGGCGGCTGCCAACAACATTGTATTGGTAACCTCGTTATTTGAAAAACGCGCTCCGGGTTTATATCATAATACGGCTGTTGTTTTTGAACGTGACGGAAGCATTGCCGGGAAATATCGCAAGATGCACATTCCGGACGATCCGGCTTATTATGAAAAGTTCTATTTTACCCCCGGAGATTTGGGATTTGAACCTATACAGACGTCTTTGGGGAAATTGGGCGTTTTGGTTTGTTGGGACCAGTGGTATCCCGAAGCTGCTCGTCTTATGGCGCTGAAAGGAGCCGAATTACTGATTTATCCTACCGCTATCGGTTGGGAAAGCAGTGATACAGATGATGAGAAAGCCCGTCAGCTCAACGCATGGATAATCTCTCAGCGTGGACATGCCGTAGCAAACGGTCTTCCGGTTATTTCGGTGAATCGTGTGGGACATGAACCCGATCCTTCCATGCAGACAAACGGTATCCGGTTTTGGGGAAATAGCTTTGTGGTTGGGCCACAAGGTGAATTTTTGGTACAAGCAGGTAATGAGCAACCGGAAAATATTGTAGTGGAAGTGGATATGGAGCGTTCGGAGAATGTTCGCCGTTGGTGGCCGTTCTTGCGCGACCGCAGAATCGATGCTTATGAGGGATTGACCAAACGCTTCTTAGATTAAAGGAAAGGAGTGCTTTTATTTGAACGTGACCTTTCTGTTCATCAAGAAGTTAACTCCGCCATATACAAATAGTCCCAAGAACTGGGCGAGATATTCATCACAATTCAACCCCTCTACCAATCCGATGAGGAAAAGGAATTGTGCGCAATAAGCCATTCCGAAGGCTATGGAAAAGAGCAGCACTTGTCGCCAAGTGTTGCTCTTTTTTTCTGTTGGGAATATCCAATACTTGCACCAGATAAAGTTATGAGTCTGTGCCAGTATATATGCAGTGACATTGGAGAGCATGTAATTAATATCCAATCCATCCATCATTATCCAGATGGTGATTGCTGTTATTAAGGCGTTTAGCGTACCGATTACTGCAAAACGGCAAATACGTGTGGACTCTTTCACTCTCTCCTGTTCTCTGGTTTTTATTCTTTTACCTCAACAATAAGGTTCAGTTCATCCAATTGCTTTTGGTCGATGACCGAAGGCGCATCCAACATGACATCGCGGCCGGAGTTATTCTTCGGGAATGCAATGCAGTCACGGATACTGTCGAGGCCGGCAAAGATGCTTACCCAACGGTCAAGGCCGTAAGCCAAACCGCCATGAGGAGGTGCGCCGAATTTGAAGGCATTCATCAAAAAGCCGAACTGTTCTTCAGCCTTTTCCGGGGTGAAGCCCAATATTTCGAACATCTTAGCCTGCAATTGGGCATCGTGGATACGGATAGAGCCACCCCCCACTTCAATACCGTTACATACCATATCGTAAGCATCGGCACGAACAGCCGCAGGATCTGTGTCCAACAAAGGAATATCTTCATCTTTCGGATGCGTAAACGGATGATGCATAGCCATTAAGCGACCTTCTTCTTCACTCCATTCAAACATGGGGAAGTCGACTATCCAAAGCAATGCAAACTTATTCTTGTCGCGTAAGCCTAATTGATTACCCATTTCAAGACGAAGTTCGTTCAATTGCTTGCGGGTTTTCATTACATCATCACCGCTCAAGATAAGAATCAAGTCGCCGGGTTTTGCGCCAAAGGCTGCTTTCATATCTTGCAGAACTTCTTGTGTATAGAACTTGTCGACACTCGATTTTACAGTACCGTCAGCTTCTATACGGGCATATACCATACCCTTTGCTCCGATTTGCGGTTTCTTTACGAATTCGGTCAAGGCGTCCAATTGTTTGCGGGTGTAGCTTGCGGCGCCTTCCGCACAAATACCGCCGATATATGCGGCATTGTCGAATACAGAGAAACCATGGCCTTTCATGATGTCCATCAATTCCACAAACTTCATACCGAAGCGCAAATCGGGTTTGTCGCTACCATAATATTTCATGGCATCCGCCCAAGGCATCCGCTGGAACGGTTCTGTCAACTCAACACCACGAATTTCCTTGAAAAGGTACTTTGCCATACCTTCAAAGAGCTCGATTACATCGTCTTGTTGTACAAAAGACATTTCACAGTCGATTTGTGTAAATTCCGGTTGGCGGTCGGCACGGAGGTCTTCGTCACGGAAACATTTCGCGATTTGGAAGTAGCGGTCAAAGCCTGAAACCATCAGTAATTGCTTCAATGTTTGAGGGCTCTGCGGCAGTGCATAGAATTGTCCCGGGTTCATACGTGAGGGAACAACAAAGTCGCGCGCGCCTTCTGGGGTGGAACCGATGAGAAGAGGAGTCTCTACTTCAATGAATCCTTTGCTATCCAGATATTTACGTACCTCGATTGTCATTTTATGGCGCAACTCCAGATTCTTGCGTACTGCGGCGCGGCGTAAGTCCAGATAACGGTATTTCATACGGATATCATCGCCGCCGTCCGTATTATCTTCGATTGTGAAAGGCGGAGTTAAAGCTGAATTAAGCACATTCAGTTCCGAAACGATGATTTCGATATCTCCCGTAGGAATATTTTTGTTTTTGCTGAAACGCTCATTTACCGTTCCTACTATTTGAATTACGAATTCACGGCCCAAGCGGTTGGCCTGCTCGCAAAGTTCGGCATCTACTTCTTCATTAAATACTAATTGGGTGATTCCGTAACGGTCGCGAAGGTCTACGAATGTCATACCTCCCATCTTACGGCTGCGCTGTACCCAACCTGCCAGCGTCACTTGCTTATTAACGTCGGAGATACGCAATTCTCCACAGGTGTGTGATCTATACATATTATTATATATAACTTTATAATTTATTCTTTTGGCTATACAATGCCCTTTACTGCATAAATATCATGCAAAAATACATAAAACATATTACAGACGTATCAAAACAGAAGAGTTTATTTTAAAAAACAACCGTATCTAGCAGTTGACAGTAAAATTATCAATCCTAAAACAACTGCAACGTCACTCGTAGAATTTAATTCTTTCTGAGTCTTTTTATTTGTTCCTTGCCTTTATCCAATATCCTTCTATTCGTATGGGTAATGTCTTCCATTATGGCTTCATTTATTTGTTTCAGGCCATTGATGTAATCCTGGGCACGTTGCAATACGTTTGAAGTGTCTTTTTCGGCATTCTTGGGTACAATAACCTGTAAGCCTCTTTTGAGGATATTCACATCGATGTTTTCTCCCATCATCATCGGGTCTCCATCGAAATGTATCACTCCCGGTTTGGAACGGTGAATACGAAGTGTTTTACAACGAAAAGTCTTTATACGGCTGTTTTGGTCGATAGTCTTGTTGAACAACTGGAATGATAATGCCGGTACGTCCAATACGGTAAAAGGCTCCAAAATAGTAACATCCAGCAATCCGTCATTTAACGTGGCCTGTGGGGTTATATAGGCGTTATTCCCATATTGTGAGGCATTGCCGCATGCTATCAGGAAAGCTTTGTATCGCGAGGTACTGCCATCCATCTCCAACTCATATGTTTCCGGCTTGTACTTGAGGCTTTCAAGCAGTGTCTTCTCCAGATATATGAGCGGGCCTCTCCTGCCGGCTTTGGAAAATTGCAGACTGACAAATGCGTCGAATCCTACTCCGCAGGTACAGAAAAAAGGAACATCATTGATTTTACCATAGTCAATGATATCTATCAATCCCTCATTGATAATATCAATTGCTTTTTTTGCCTCCATGGGAATCTGCAGATGGCGTGCCAACCCGTTGCCGGAACCGCATGGGATGATGCCCAATGCCGTTTTGGTGTGCACCAATGAGCGTGCTATCTCGTTGATTGTTCCGTCTCCGCCGATGGCAACAACGGCAAAAACCTCTTCTTTAGCTTTCCGGGCGGCTATTTCAACGGCGTGCCCCGCCCATTCCGTATAAATTACTTCCGGTATGTAGCGGCTCTTATCCAGCTTTTCATCGAGCCATTTCAATATTTGCTCCTTACCCTGCGTACCGGATATGGGATTTATTATAAATGATATTTTCTTTTTACTATCGTCCATTTAAACGGATATTACTATGGGGTTTTCTGTCATGCAAAAGTAATATAAATCCTTTAAATTTTAACCATATGAATCTCTTAAAACGAGTTAGAGCAGATTTTTTAGAGTAAATGGAACAGATAACAACATATTTTGCTATCTTTGCCCCCTGTTTTTAAGAACTTGTTTTTAATAGAATTAAATATTCATTATATAAAAGACATTTCATGGGTTTACTGCAAGACAAATTCGCGAAATATGATTTGCCGCAACAATTTATGGCAAAAGGGGTATACCCTTATTTCCGCACAATTAACAGCCACCAGGATACAGAGGTGATGATGGATGGCAAAAAGGTTCTGATGTTCGGTTCGAACGCATATATGGGACTGACATACGACAAACGAATCATTGACGCTTCAATAGCTGCCACTGAAAAATATGGTACAGGTTGTGCCGGTTCCCGTTTTCTGAATGGTACTCTTGATATACATGTTGAATTGGAAAAGGAATTGGCCGAATTCGTAGGCAAAGACGAAGCTCTTTGTTTTTCTACCGGTTTTACTGTAAATGAAGGTATTATTCCCGCGGTGGTAGGACGTGGTGATTACATTATTTGTGATGACCGTGACCATGCTTCTATCGTAGACGGACGCCGCCTTTCTTTCGCTACACAATTAAAGTATAAGCACAATGATATGGAAGACCTTGAAAAGGAACTCCAGAAGTGTGAGCCGGATGCCGTAAAGCTGATTGTTGTAGATGGCGTATTCTCAATGGAGGGTGATTTGGCTAATTTGCCGGAAATCGTTCGTTTGAAAAAGAAATATAATGCCAGTATTTATGTGGACGAAGCTCACGGTTTGGGTGTATTCGGTAAGCAAGGCCGTGGTGTTTGCGACCATTTCGGAGTGACCGAAGATATCGACCTGATAATGGGAACTTTCAGTAAGTCATTGGCTTCTATCGGCGGTTTTATCGCGGGTGACAAAGATGTCATCAACTGGTTGCGTCACAATGCCCGTTCTTATATATTCCAGGCAAGCAGTACGCCGGGAGCAACGGCTGCAGCCCGTGAAGCTCTCCATATTATTAAATCAGAACCGGAACGCATTCAACGCCTGTGGGATATTACCAATTACGCATTGAAGAGTTTCCGTGATGCCGGTTTTGAGATTGGCGAAACCGAGTCGCCTATCATACCTTTGTATGTGCGTGATACGGAAAAGACATTTGTCGTAACGAAGATGGCATTTGATGAAGGTATCTTTATCAATCCGGTAATTCCGCCTGCATGCGCTCCTCAAGATACATTGGTACGCGTAGCATTGATGGCTACTCATACTAAGGAACAAGTAGATTATGCCGTTGAGAAGTTGACTAAATGCTTCAGGGAATTGGGAATAATCAAGTAAAAGAATGAAGAATTAAAGCAAAGATAAAAGCCGTTTAATCGTGGGTCGGTTAAACGGCTTTCTTTTATAAAATAATCCATTAAAACAAACCAAACAACATGAAAAAACAAATTCTGATTTTCGCCGCTATTGTATGCGGAATGACTTACACTACAACTGCCTATGCGCAGTTTAAAATTGGCGGTAAGAAAATAAATGTAGGTAAGGTTGTTCAGGCCGGCACTGATGCCGCTAAAGCTATAACTCTTTCGGATGCGGATATTGCAGCTATGAGCAAGGAGTATATGCAATGGATGGATACTCACAATCCTTTGACCAAACCCGATACGGAGTATGGTAAGCGTCTGGAAAAACTGACCGGGCATATTAAAGAGGTGGATGGTCTGAAAGTAAACTTTGGCGTTTATGAAGTTATCGACGTGAACGCTTTTGCTTGCGGTGACGGCAGCGTACGTATTTGCGCCGGGTTAATGGATATTATGACGGATGATGAAGTGATGGCTGTGGTAGGTCATGAGATAGGCCATGTAATTCATACAGACTCCAAAGATGCTATGAAGAGCGCTTATCTTCGTTCTGCAGTGAAGAATGCCGCAGGCGCTGCAAGCTCTACCGTATCAAAGCTGACTGATTCCGAGTTAGGCGCTATGGCGGAAGCTTTGGCGGGTGCGCAATACTCCCAAAAGCAGGAAACGGAAGCGGACGATTACGGTTTTGAATTTTCTATAAAGAATAATTTGGATCCTTATGCCATGTATAATGCTTTGAATAAACTGCTGGAACTTTCAGCGGAAGCTCCCAAGGAGTCTAAATTCCAAAAGATGTTTTCATCTCATCCGGATACGGCGAAACGAGTAGCTCGTGCTAAGGAGAAAGCTGATGAATATATGAAAAACAAGCAATAAGAGATTGTATTTCCAAATTACAGAGAGAGGCAGGATTTCATTTGAATTCTGCCTTTTTTCTTGATAATAAAAGGATAAAACGTACTTTTGCTTTGATTTACCGGTTTTGCTTGTCTAATTGCTTTGATATTGAATTTATTTTAGTATGTTTGCCGTTATTATTAATGAAAAGCACAGCATTTGAATGAAAAAGCAAGATTTCCTTTTCGTTTTCGTCCTAATCGTAATCTTCTTACCTTTTTTCGTGAGTGATGCGGTTTACGACTGGTATAAGTCTTTCAATGCCACACATGGTATGGTAATGAGTTTCCTGAAATTCGGAGTGCTTGCCACTTTAGGTGAGATGCTGGGGCTTCGCATCAGTGCCGGAATATATAACAGAAAAGGATTCGGAGTACTTTCCCGTGCGGTTGTATGGGGTATCTTAGGGATGGGAATCAATATGGCGATGATTGTCTTTTCTAAAGGTGTGCCGCAGTTTATGGAGTATATGGGGATGGCGGATGCCTCGGTGATAATTAACGGTGGTTTCTGTTTGGACAAGTTATGGATTGCTCTGGCTATATCTGTTGCCATGAACACAATCTTTGCTCCTGTATTCATGACATTTCACAAGATAACGGATACACATATTCTGGATTGTGGCGGTTCGCTTCGCAGTCTTATTACCCCTATCCCGATGACGCGTATCATTACGCATCTTAATTGGGATGCGCAATGGAATTTTGTTTTTAAGAAAACGATTCCTTTTTTCTGGTACCCCGCCCACACCATTACTTTCTTGTTACCGGGCGAGGTAAGAGTTTTGTTTGCCGCTATTTTGGGTGTTGTGCTTGGGGTACTGCTGGCTATTGCTGCAAGAATGAAATAATGGTTCTTTTGGTATAAAAAGGAAGGGGAATACGGACACTGTTGCGCATTCCCCTTTATTATCTTACTTTTCTCTTACATAACGTAGTGTATAGCCGTAATTGGAATTTAAGATTAATGAGTCAGCCGTAAGTTTCTCAATTCTTAAGGTGTCTATCCCCTCTATCTCCATACCGTTACCAATGCTTTTTACCGTGAGATAAAGTTCATCTCCTTGTTGCTCCCAATATTTATATACCAGCGTAGCCATATTAATGGAAGATGCATCCCCGCCCTCTTCCAGTTTGATACCCTGCATTTTTCCCGGCTGTCCTTCGATAGGCATTACCCATGAGCCAATGATAGAGTCTTTGCTTTGCTTTTCATTACAAGCGGCCATTGCAATAACCAATACGGCGGCTGCCAATAAAAGTTTCTTCATACTATATGTTTTTAAAAGTGAGTTAATGTATTTTCGTTATGGCAGATGCAATGTTAATGCCGGGTTCATCTTCGGTAACCGTGTACGAAACCTCTAATGTATCTCCTACTGATAGTCCTTCTTCCAAGGCTATATCCTGATCCATTGTACTTATATATAAGGTATCGTTTTTCCGGGTAACCATTGTGAATCCATTCATGGTAGCATCCATAACTACGCCTTGTGCATGATATACGGAATCGTTAATCTCCTCTGTACCGGGCTTTGCGCTTTCCTGTTCTGTGTTTCCGGCTTTATTTTTGCAGGAAGCACATCCCAACAGAATAACGGTAACAAGTAAAATAGGTTTGGTCAACTTCATATTCTCTGATTTTATTAAGATTATTTCTACAAAAATAGATATAAAAGAGAACGTATCAAAGAGGCAGAGAATAATTAACTGTTCCCGTATATTGTTTCCCAGACTTTTATAATTTTATTTCAGATAAAATCATAAAAAGATTTGGTCTATATCAAAAAAGATTTTACCTTTGCACTCGCTTTTAAGAAGTAAAGCACTCGGGGTGTAGCGCAGTCCGGTTAGCGCACCTGCTTTGGGAGCAGGGGGTCGTGGGTTCGAATCCCGCTACCCCGACTGATAAGAATCAAGGAGTTACAGTAAAATGTAGCTCCTTTTTTGTTGCTCGATTGGGCGGTTGAATTGACGGTTGACTTAGATAATGTCAACCAAGATGTCAACCATTAAAACAATGAATGCAACTGTAAATGTAGTATGCTACAAATGGAAAACATTATCCAATGGCGAACATCCGTTGATGCTTCGCATCTGTAAAGACGGTAAAAGGAAATACCAAAGTTTGGGAATATCGGTTAATCCGAGATATTGGGACTTTAAGAAGAATGTACCAAAGTCTAAATGTCCTAACTTAGAATATATCCAAAAGATAATTCTTGATAAGAAGTTGGAGTTTCAAGAACGAATGCTTGAAATGAAAGCCGACCAAAAGGATTATTCGGCTGAAACACTTGTTGCGATGCGAGGGCAAACAACTACGATTAAAACAGTCGGAAGTTTCTATCAAGAAATCATTGCCCAATGCAAAGCTGATAATAAATGTGGGAACAGATTGGTCTATCTCAATTCTTACAATTCGTTGATGAGGTTTACAAAAGGGAAGTTGGAGATACCGTTTGACGTAGTTAATGTGGCGTGGCTCGAAAGATATGAAAAGTGGCTTCGAGCAAATGGGAATAAGGAGACAACAATCAGTTTGATGTTCCGTACTTTGCGTAGCACATATAATAAGGCTATCAATGCCAAATGCGCCCGAACGTCCGATTATCCGTTCAATGAATATAAAATCTCTAAGTTCGACACTACTACTCAAAAGCGAGCCATAGCCAAGACAGAGATGTTGAAATTTACAGAAACATCCCAGCCGATAGGTCAGAAGAAATACGTGGAATTGAGCAAGGACATATTTATATTTAGCTACCTGTGTGGCGGTATCAATTTTACCGATATTGCCAATCTGACGCAAGAGAATATCGTCAATGGTAGGTTACACTATATCCGTCAGAAAACTGGTAAGCTAATCAAAATTGGAATACCCCAAGAAGCTATGCTGATAATAGAGAAATACGCAAAGGAGGGTAACGGTTATCTGTTCCCGATATTGAATGTAAAAGTCCATAAAACAGCTTTGCAGAAGCAGAATAGGATTCATAAAATACGCGGCAAGGTGAATGAGGTTTTAAGGATACTCGGTAAGCGATTGGGAATTGAAGCCAACATTACGACCTATGTTGCAAGGCATTCGTTTGCAAGTGTCCTTAAAAAGTCGGGAGTGAACATTGCATTAATAAGCGAAGCATTAGGACATTCAGACTTAGCGACCACTCAAATATATTTGGATAGCTTCGACAACGAGCAAGTAGATGAAGCGATGAAGAATTTACTTTGAAGCCATTGCCATATGAATGAAAAGTTATATCTTTGCACCAATTCTACAACGTGGTAGAAGATACGGGCTAAGACTTAAATAAGCCCTCCTGAATGGTTCACGTGACAGTGCAGTTATCAAGCGGATAATCAAGAAAGGTAACCGTTCTACAAGAAGCTTGTCAGCAATTAAATTCTACTGCATAAGTAGCGGCTTCTGCAACTAAGTTCTCGGAGCGTGACTTCCGAAATCTATTATTGGATGAACATTCATTCGTACCTTGTAAGGGTGAATTGTATCCAATCGTAAGGAGAACTTGGTTGCAGGAGCTTTTTTATTCCCCTTAGTCCAATTGTTAAATTTCTAAATTCATCAAATTATGCCAATGAATTTAAGAATCCGAACAATTGGATTGAGCCGCCAATCGGAACTTGTCACCCCGACAAGTCTTAATCGGCTCACGAGTTTTATAACTTTATATGGGTCTGAACTCCATTCTTCGGGTGGGGTAACAAAATCATCACGCCCATATAATAACCAGTTCTTCCAAGTTTCTTACCCCCTAAATCCAATGTACCATGAATGACGCGGCAAACAGAACATTGGACGTGGAGGTACTGAACATCCACAAGGGAGAGTATCTGTCCGAGGCCTTAAAAAGACAAGGCTACCCCATGCTACCGAGTAATGCCATTATTAATAAGGTAATGACAGGTACAGGTGCTACTTACATGGAATTGAACCCGAAGTTAAGTCCAAGAAATTCTATCGTGATCGAGCCGTATCGTTCTGCGGTGGAGAACAAAGTGCAGGCATTTGACGAAGTGCAAGGAGTGTTCAAGGAAGTAACCGTTAAGAAATTGACCGCCTACCTCAACAACTCCAATATCAAGTACAAGAAAATTATCACCACTCCCGAAGGATTTCAGACCAAAGTCTTGAAGGCGGCAAAGAGTTTGAAGATGAACATCTATAAGGAGTTCTTCAACTTGTACGATGAATCCGAACACATTACGGAAGACACAGATTACCGTAGGAGCATATCTTCCCCGATGAAGGAGTTCTTCAAGTTCGAGGGAAAGGCTCTCGTATCTGCCACTCCGTTAAAGCCGAGCAAGTACACCTTAACGCTGTTCTTGCGTCACCAATTTAGGTGGGTGGAAATTAAACCCGACTATGACTATCGGGAAGATATGACTTTGATAACGACCCGTAGTTTTTACAGTCGGGTGAAGCAGGAAGTAAAAAGACTGTTGGATAACGGCTCTCCTCATGTGTGCATCTTCTATAAGACAACAGAGGGTATATGTAACATCGTGGAATCATTGCTGCATGACGGAATAATAAAAGAGGATGATTACAAGGTGTTCTGTTCAAAGGAAAGTACCGATAAGCTAAAGAGCCGTTTCTTGGAACACAGTACGGACAGGTTGGAGCTTCCCCTAAGAAAGGTGAACTTGTTTACCTTGCGGTTCTTCCCGTCAATAGACATCAATCTGAAAGAACTTTGCGATGTGCTGGTGTTGTCAAACTACGACCATGTGAAGCACACCCTAATCAATCCGTTCACCGAAGCCATCCAATGTCAAGGAAGATTCAGACGCGTCTTCCCAAACGGTAAGAGATATAACTCGCTTACGGTTATCGCTTCAATTCCGAATGAACTTAAAGTTAATTCCGATGAAGAAATTTATAGGGACATTACAGCGAGGATTAAATCTTACCGAGCCGTTCAAAAAGAAAGACTGAATGCGGACGACCCGACCAATTTCGACAAGGACTTGAAACGGTTACGGCTGAATGAAGTCTTAAATCCCGAACGGAACGGATTTGACAGGTTCGCCATAGAGCAACTGTTACTTGACGAGCAGGTTAAGAGATATTACCTCTCACCCGATGCACTTAGACAGGCATACGAAGCAACGGGATATTTCAATGTGGACTTCCAGCCCGAAGAAGAAGTGATCGGTGAGGATGACATTTACAGAATCAAAGCAGCCAAATCCAAAGAGAAATGGCAGTCCATTGTATCCGTCTTAAGCAACATCAAGGAAGATGAAAATGCCGTACAACTTCTCCGAGCCAAGTGTGTAGAGGAAGAATGGCTCATCAATGCGTTCTTCAAGTTAGGGCGAGAAACTATCGAACAGCAGAAGTACAGCAAGACTGCAATCAAGGAGCTGTTGGAACAGACCGAACAGAAAGAAGCCATGCAACGGAGATTCAGCCGAGAGTTCCTATCAGACATAAGACGTGAATTTGAAACGGAAACGGGTAACGATTTATATATCCCCGTAAATGATGTGCTTGATAGAATTTCTTACCTGTTGGACTGTTACGGAATAACCTACTCCCGATATGGAGACGGAAAGAAAGGTACAATGTGCAAGCTATCCGCTCCTTTCATTGAGGAATATTTCGATGTAACACGCAGCAATCGGGACGGTGCTAAAATCAAACTGGAGAAGTTCAAAGATGAATTACAGAACCGACATTAAATGAAGTGCAGGCTGGCGCAGCCAGCCGGAACTTCGTTCCGTCTGACTGCACCCCTCTTTTAGTCCCCCTTATGCCTGCCGAAGAAAAAGAATGCTTTAATAATTGCACTACCACCTCACATCGTCAATTAAAAAGACATTCTTTGTTGGCAGCGTATATGTTCACAACTCTATTCCCATAGCCGACCGATTACTCACTAATGCTCCGAACTTCCTTTAATTGAATATTTAGGGAAAGACATAGAACGAGCCTTAGATGCAAGCGAAGAAATTCACTTGTGTTTAGGGTTTGTTCTTGTTAAATCCACTCAATCAATAACCCTTTAAATTTCAATTATAGATAGATTATGAAAGCTGATTACACAGTTGGAGAAGTGGAACTCACTTACAAATCCACATCAAAAACTCGGAGTGAAATTTATAGCTCGGAGGATGCTTACAAAGTCTTACTCCCCACATATAAGGAGGGTACAATCTGTTACAAGGAATATTTTAAAGTCTTGTTCCTAAACCAATCCAACCAAGTTTTAGGCTACACTCTCATATCAGAGGGTGGAATAACAGACACAACCGTAGATGTAAGAGTAATTCTACAAGCTGCATTGCTCACCAATTCAGTAGCTATCATTCTTGCTCATAACCACCCAAGCGGTAACACGAAACCAAGCAGGCAGGATATGGAGATTACTAAGCAGGTCAAAGAAGCTGCAAGACTTATGAGAATTACAGTAACAGACCACCTCATATTAACAGATGCAGGATATTATAGCTTCGCTGATGAAGGACAGTTATAGCGTATCATCTTAAAAGGACATTCAATTTTCAAGTTGGGTGTCCTTACTTACATAAGCTGAATGTTCGTTCAGCATTTGTAACCAACCATTAATAAATGTGAATTATGAAGACATATATAGCATATCTAAGGCAATCCACCATGAAGCAGCAAATATCGGGTCTTGGTGTGGAAGCCCAACGGGAGATTATAAACAACCATGTAAAGAATAAGCCCATACTTGCTGAATATATTGAAACGGAGAGTGGGAAGAAGTCTAACAGACCTCAACTTCTTGCAGCTTTGGCAATGTGCAGGAAAACCAACTCTATTCTGATTGTCGCTAAATTGGATAGGTTGTCAAGGAATGTAGCGTTTACTTCAAAGCTGTTGGAGAGTGATGTTGAGATTGTGTTCTGTGACTTTCCACAAGCCAATAGGCTAATTCTGCATATCATCAGCAGCATAGCCGAATATGAAGCAGGGCTGATTAGTCAGAGAACCAAGCAATCACTTCAAGCCAAAAAAGCAAGGGGTGTGCAGCTTGGTAAATCGGAGAACTTGATGAATAAATTTGAACAAGCTGTTCAACATAGTATCGTTACCAACAAGGCTAAAGCAGATAACAATCCAAATAACATGAGAGCAATAGCGCTGTTACGGTCACTATCAATGCAAGGCAAATCATTATCTGAAATGACTTGTCTGTTAAATGAGCAAGGCTTCGTTACATCTAAAGGATGCAAGTTTCAGATTACACAAGTCAAGAGGTTGCTTGTCAGAGCAGGATTGATGTCGTGAAATCACTTTGAAAGGCAGGACAAATTTAGAACAAGGTCAGTCTTATATACCCCAATCTAAATTTGTCCTACCCTTAAATTCAGACGAAGAAATTAACTTTAGCTTTATAAATCCATGTGGGTAACAATTTCTAAAATTCACTTCTTATAATGGGAATTATCATTTTGATACCCACATGGATTTACAGAGTATGGATGCAAATCTTATTAAATATCCCGTTCAGACCATGTTTGAGAGCATAGAAGTTACTATTAATCCACACTTCATGCTTATTAATTTAGAACCTTTCATTATCTTTGCACCAATTCCAATGAACTAATGAGATAGGGAGTTGGAAGGACATATTTAACGAAAGGTGTTATTGAAATTATCTTCTTAGATTAAACTTCGCAACTTTAATTCTTAGCATGAAGATGATAGCAATAGTACCCATGCATTTGATATATATTCATCTTTTAGATGAACTATATACCTTTTGGTGTGGGGCTATTGTTTTATCCATGCTAAAGGTAATGCGAAGACCTAATCTAAGGATAAGACAGATATAGTTCCCACACCTTATTTATTTTAACAGCTTACTAATAGGGAACAAGTAAGCATAATATTATTAATATGAGAACACTTAGATTAATTGGAACGACCTTATTAATGGTCTTGTGCGCTGTAAACTTTACAGCTTGTGATGACGATGATGATGAGAACAATGCTAACAGTAGTATCAATCCTCAAAAGGTATTTGTGAATGGAATGCCTAAACAAGTTTCTGATATGAAAATCACCCAAGATGCATCAGGTTTAGTTTCTAAGATTGAAACAGATGATGCGGTTGCTATCTTTAAATATCCTACCACTGTAACAACAAGAGCAGGACTTCCCAATCAGCTTGTAATAGTGGAATTAACAGAAGATACAGGAGGAGAATATGAAGAAACATTCATCTTCAAAATGGAAATAGGTGACAATGGTTTTATAAAGCATTGTGATGAAACAGAAGAAGACGGTGATTTAGAGACTTGGGATTTCACATACACCGCAGAAGGCAACTTACTATCTATGAAACGTTCAGAAGGTGGAAATGAAACCACGACTATTACCTATCAAGACGGTGACATTATTAAAACGTCCACCGTATCAGCAGATGAACCAGAGGTTTCGTCCATTTACACCATAGACTACACCTCAGATGCAGCAGTGAACACCCCAATTGAGAACAAAGGATGCCTCATGTTCTATGATAAGACATTAGGAATTGACATGGATGAAATGTGGTTTGCCTATTATGCTGGACTATTAGGAAAAGCAACCAAGCATTTACCTTTAAAACTAACTTATGAATCCGACTCTTATGAGGACATAACCAATTTTGCATGGACGCTAAATGCAAATGGATTCCCTACCTTATTGTCTATTCAATCAGAACATAGTTCCACTAATAATAATATTTCTATCATTTGGTAATGAAACTAATATAAAGGCAAATAGATTCTTATTATACTATAAGCGGTATCGGAGGAAACTCTTATACCGCTTTGTTTATAATGGGTACGAATCTTGAAACATTCTTCTTCATATGGAGAAGCGGCAAATTCATACCCGAAGAATAAAGTGCAACAATAATGTTGCTCGCTTAGAATGGATTATTATATTACCAATATGGCATCAAGCCATAGAGAGATTATAAACTTATTGTTCAATACTTCTTGTTTGGTTATCAAATTCAACCAAGATGTCAACCGCTTTAATTCAGTAGGAAAGCAGATGTAAGTTAATTGACTTATAGATAATCTATTAAACGATGTCAATAATAGCATAAGCGCACCTGCTTTGGGAGCAGGGGGTCGTGGGTTCGAATCCCGCTACCCCGACAAAAACGAGCCACTGAATTTCAGTGGCTCGTTTTTTTGTATCATAGATACTCTCCGATGACGATGGATTATACATAAATAAACAGGGTTTGTACTTTTGCCCTTCACCTTCCACACACCTGTTTATACGGGTTAGCGGGTGAATCCTTGTTCTTTTGCTATATAAGGAATTGCCTCGTGAGATAAATAAAACCATCTCCCGAGACGAATTAATTCGTCTCACAAGACAAATATATCCGTCTCTCAGGATGAATATATTCATTCCGCAAGACGAATTTACACAGCTTACATTCTCAAATAAAAGTCTTTGGTCAGGGCGATGTACTCCGGGGTAAACTGTCCGTGCTTCTCTCCTTCTATGTAAAGACTGTCCTCGATACATGGTACATCCTGATAACCGAAAGTCAATAACACGCGCCGGCAAGGTTTTCCGGGTTTGGTAAAAACATACAAGCGGCGATGTGGATGAAAATTATACTTCCAGGCTGTATCAACCACCGTCTTTTCAACTTCCGCCGGAATGATAATGCTTATACTTCCCCGTTCCGATAAGAAATGCGCCGAATGTCCGAAGAGCAATTCATAGCTCAGTTCACTCGTGTGCCGTGCCATGCAGCGCTGATTGTCCGGGCATTTCAGGGCATCGACAAAATAAGGTGGGTTGGAAACAATCAGGTCGAATCTGTCTTCCGGATGATACTTGCGGAAGTCACAGCATACCACTTCCATCCGATGGCTCCAGGGGGACGATTGAATATTCTCTTGGGCTTGCGCCGCCGCTGCCGGGTCTATTTCGACAGAGGTAATTGCGGCTTCCGGATTACGCTGCGCTAATTGTAAGGATATTAGACCACTACCCGCTCCTACATCAAGAATTCGTTTAGCATCTTGAACCGGAGCCCACGCCCCTAATAGCACTCCGTCTGTACCTATTTTCATGGCGCATTTGTCGTGCCGGACGGTAAATTGTTTGAACTGGAAATAAGGATTCGGCATATTTGTTTTTGTTAATCGGACTCAAAAATAATCAAAGCCGCCAAAATAGCGGCAATTTTGGCATCGTTTTTGTCTTTTTAAAGAAAGGAACGCCTATTTAATAGAAGAAATAGCTAACTTTGCAGACGCCTTATTGGCCTGCCAATATGACATAAACTAAAAAGAATGAGATGAAGAAAAGAAATTACTTGAGTGATATCGAAGATAGGAATGAAAATGCGTTTTCTGTAATTGCTGATTTTGAGGGGAATGAAGAACAATTGATGGATATTGAGGTTGATGAAATCCTGCCGGTATTACCTCTGCGGAACATGGTTTTGTTTCCGGGTGTGTTTATGCCGGTGTCTGTCGGAAGAAAATCTTCCCTGAAATTGGTGCGTGAGGCAGAAAAGAAAGGTACATATATCGCCGTGGTGTGTCAGAAAGTAGCTGATACGGAAACGCCTTTGTTTGAGGACCTGCATACAATAGGTACGGTTGCCAAGATTGTCCGTGTGTTGGAAATGCCGGATCAGACGACTACCGTTATCCTGCAAGGCTCCAAGCGCATTGAATTGAAAGAGATAACGGAAGTTACTCCATATTTGAAAGGACGTGTAAGCACGCTTAATGAGGAAATTCCCGCAAAAGACGATAAGGAGTTCCAGGCATTGGTAGAAGCGTGCAAAGATTTGACCGTACGCTATATCAAATCTTCGGATATGTTTCCGCAGGATTCTGCATTTGCCATCAAGAACATTACCAACCCGATGTTTCTGGTGGACTTTATCTGCACCAACCTGCCCTTGAAGAAGGATGAAAAGATAGAGTTGCTGCGCATTGACGCATTGCGTGCCCGCACCTATCGTTTGCTCGAAATTCTGAACCGGGAAGTTCAGCTCGCCGAAATCAAGGAATCTATCCAGATGCGCGCCCGCGAGGATATAGACCAGCAGCAACGCGAGTATTTCTTGCAACAGCAGATTAAAACCATTCAGGATGAACTGGGGGGCGGCAGCCAGGAGCAGGAATTGGAAGAGATGCGTAAAAAAGCGGAAACCATAAAATGGAATGAAGAAGTAAAAAGCACCTTCCTGAAAGAAGTGGATAAGTTGGAGCGCATGCATCCGCAATCGCCCGATTACAGTGTACAACTGAACTATCTGCAAACCATGATGAGTCTGCCGTGGGGCGTTTATACAACGGATAATCTGAACCTGACCAATGCCGAGAAGACGTTGAATAAAGACCATTACGGTTTGGAGAAAGTAAAGGAGCGTATATTGGAACACCTCGCCGTATTGAAGTTGAAGGGAGACATGAAGTCGCCTATCATTTGCCTGTATGGCCCTCCGGGTGTGGGTAAAACCTCTTTGGGGCGTTCTATTGCGGCTGCTTTGAAGCGGAAGTATATCCGTATGTCTTTGGGTGGCGTGCACGATGAAGCCGAAATACGCGGACATCGCAAGACTTATATCGGAGCGATGCCGGGACGCATCATCAAAAGTTTGATTAAAGCCGGTTCTTCAAATCCGGTATTTATATTGGATGAGATAGACAAGGTGAGCGCCGACCGTCAGGGAGACCCCTCTTCCGCTCTGCTCGAAGTACTCGACCCGGAGCAGAATACTACGTTCCACGACAACTTCCTGGATGTGGATTATGATTTGTCGAAAGTAATGTTCATTGCTACCGCCAATAATCTGAATACGATTCCCGGACCGTTGCTCGACCGCATGGAGTTGATTGAAGTAAGCGGTTATATCACCGAAGAAAAGATAGAGATTGCCCGTCGCCATTTGGTTCCCAAAGAGTTGGAAGCAAACGGTATGAAGAAAAACGATATCAAGATTCCCAAGAATACGCTGGAAGCGATCATAGAGTCTTATACCCGTGAAAGCGGTGTGCGTGAGTTGGAGAAGAAGATTGGAAAGATTCTGCGTAAATCGGCTCGTCAATATGCTACGGACGGTTATTTCGCAAAGACCGAAATTAAGCCGGGCGATTTGTACGAATTCCTGGGCGCTCCCGAATATACGCGCGACAAGTATCAAGGCAATGAATATGCCGGTGTGGTTACCGGCTTGGCGTGGACTGCTGTCGGCGGTGAGATTCTGTTCGTCGAAACCAGTCTCAGTCGCGGCAAAGGCGGCCGCCTGACGCTGACCGGAAACTTGGGTGATGTAATGAAAGAGTCGGCTATGCTGGCGCTGGAGTACATTAAGGCGCATGCTTCGTTGCTGAATCTCGATGAAGATATTTTCGACAACTGGAATATCCATGTTCATGTTCCCGAAGGGGCTATTCCCAAGGATGGTCCGTCGGCAGGTATAACGATGGCTACTTCGCTGGCATCCGCACTTACGCAGAGAAAAGTAAAAGCCAACCTTGCCATGACGGGCGAAATCACGCTCCGTGGAAAGGTGCTTCCCGTCGGTGGCATCAAAGAAAAGATTCTGGCTGCCAAACGTGCCGGCATCAAGGAGATTATCCTCAGCGACGAGAACCGTAAGAACATTGAAGAGATACAGGAAATTTATCTGAAAGGACTGACTTTCCACTATGTGAAAGACGTAAAAGAGGTGTTTGCCATTGCGCTGACTGATGAAAAGGTAGCTGATGCCATCGACTTGTCCGTTAAAAAAGAAAAGATAGAAAAGTAAGAAGAATGACATTTGAGTTACAGTACACAGACAGTAAGACGAATGCGCGTGCAGGTTTGATTACCACTGACCATGGGCAGATTGAAACTCCCATCTTTATGCCGGTAGGTACGTTGGGAACCGTAAAAGGCGTGCATCTGACAGAATTGAAAGAAGATATAAAGGCGCAGATTATATTAGGGAATACCTATCATCTTTATTTGCGTCCCGGATTGGATGTTATAGAGAAAGCCGGCGGACTGCATAAGTTCAACGGCTTTGACCGTCCGATGCTGACCGATAGCGGCGGTTTCCAGGTCTTTTCATTGGCGGGTATCCGCAAGCTGCGCGAAGAAGGCGCCGAGTTCCGTTCGCACATCGACGGAAGCAAGCATGTCTTCACTCCGGAGAGGGTAATGGACATCGAGCGTACTATCGGAGCGGACATAATGATGGCGTTTGACGAATGTACTCCGGGCGATGCGGAATATGCCTATGCCAAGAAGTCGATGGAAATGACGCACCGTTGGCTGGACCGTTGCATCACGCGATTCAACGAAACGGAGCCCAAGTACGGTTATCATCAGGCGCTTTTCCCTATTGTGCAAGGATGTGTCTATCCCGACCTGCGTAAACGGTCGGCGGAGTTCATAGCCTCTAAAGGAGCCGAGGGTAATGCAATCGGCGGTCTGGCCGTAGGTGAACCTACGGAGAAGATGTACGAAATGATAGAGTTGGTGAATGAGATTCTTCCGAAAGACAAACCCCGTTATCTGATGGGGGTAGGTACGCCTGTGAACATTCTGGAAGGCATCGAACGCGGAGTTGACATGTTCGACTGCGTGATGCCTACACGCAACGGACGTAACGGTATGCTGTTCACCAAAGACGGTATCATCAATATGCGTAATAAGAAATGGGAAACCGATTTCTCTCCTATTGAGGCGGACGGCGCATCTTACGTAGATACATTATATAGTAAGGCCTATCTGCGCCATCTGTTCCATGCGCAGGAGTTGCTGGCCATGCAGATTGCTTCCATTCACAATCTGGCGTTTTACCTCTGGCTTGTCGGTGAAGCCCGCAAGCATATTATCGCCGGTGATTTCTCTACATGGAAACCGATGATGGTACAACGTGTATCGACAAGATTATGAGCAAGATTGACCGGAAGATACTGAAAAATATAAAACTGCCTGTCGGGAAAAACAAGTTCCTCAAGCGGCTGGACTGGTACATCATCAAGAAGTTCCTGGGAACATACGTGTTTGCCATAGCCCTGATTATCTCCATCGCCGTAGTATTCGACTTTAACGAGAAAATGGACCGCTTTATGTCCCATGAAGCGCCGTGGAAAGCCATTATCTTCGATTACTACATGAACTTCATCCCCTACTTTGCCAATCTGTTCAGCCCGCTGTTCGTCTTTATCGCGGTAATCTTCTTTACTTCCAAGCTTGCGGAGAACTCGGAGATTATCGCAATGTTCTCTACGGGAATGAGCTTTAAGCGTATGCTGCGTCCTTATATGGTGTCGGCGGCTATCATTGCGATCACTACGTTCTGTCTCGGTTCGTACGTCATTCCTAAAGGCAGCGTCACGCGACTTAATTTCGAGGATAAATACTATAAGCCCCGTAAGTCCACCACAGCCCGCAATATTCAGTTGGAAGTCGATTCGGGAGTCATTGCCTATATAGAGCGTTTTGAGGATTACAGCAAAACGGGTTATCGCTTTTCACTCGATAAGTTCAAGGACAAACAGCTGGTGTCTCACCTCACTGCACGCAGCATCACCTACGATACGGCAGCCGTGCATAAATGGAAAGTGAAAGACTACATGATTCGTGAAATGGACGGTATGCGCGAAAGTATCGTCAAAGGAGAGCGGCTGGATACCATCCTGTTTATGGAGCCTGCCGACTTCCTTATCATGAAGAACCAGCAGGAGATGCTTACCAGCCCTCAGCTGAGCGAGTATATAGACAGGCAACGGCAGCGTGGTTTTGCCAATATCAAGGAGTTCGAGATAGAATATCATAAACGTATAGCCATGTCTTTCGCCTCGTTCATCCTGACGCTGATAGGTGTATCTCTTTCTTCGAAAAAGACAAAAGGCGGTATGGGATTGCATCTGGGTATAGGCTTGGGATTAAGTTTCTCGTACATTCTGTTCCAAACGATTGCCTCCACATTTGCGGTGAACGGTAATGTGCCGCCCGTCATCGCGGTATGGATACCGAACCTGCTTTATGCATTCATAGCATTCTACCTGTATAAGAAAGCGCCGAAGTAAGTAATTGCAGGAAGCTGTCGCCAAGGCAAATCACAGGATATTATAAAATAAGAAGCCGTCCCGCTCTTGTGTTTCCACAAGTGCGGGACGGCTTTTTTGTTGTATTCATTTCCTCTTTTGTTTTGTTCTTCCTTCTTTTCAGGCGGACAGACCGCCCGTTGTCGGAAGAAACCCCACTTTCTTCTTACAGGTTCTTTAATCCCTTCGTTGCAGCGTTGTGCATTGAAGCGCTTAATTCAAGTAAGCTGAAAGCTCTGCAGCAGAGATGTTTTTGGCAATAATCACACCATTCTCATCTAATAAATAGTTAGTAAATCCGCGGCCTAAGCGATATTTCTTGAATAAGCCGGAGGACTCGCCTTTAGTTTCCACGAAACAAGTGGGCGTAACTATTTGGTCCTTACGAACAGTTTCCTTAAAAATAGATTGGTACTCATCGAATGAGACGGAAACCATTTCCACATTTTCATTGCGGGAAGCGGAACGAAGCACATTGCTCAAACTTGCGTTTTGCATCCGGGAGTGCGCGTCATAACTTGCCCAAAAGCTAAGCAACACATATTTGCCTTTCATGTCTGAAAGTTCGGCTAACGGTTGCCCGGCAGACATAGATTGGATTTTAAAGTCCGGGGCTATGTCACCCACATTCAAACCGCCGGTCGGTTTGTCTTTTTCTACAAAAGAAGTCAAGGAACCAATTAGTAATACAACAAAAATCCATTTTACATATTTCATGTAACACGATTTTGGTTAATACTATCCGGGACTGTCCTTTTTGGCAGTGATTTCTTCCCGGAACGTCATCTTCTCAGACCTTGCAATGAGAGGAATTCATTGATACTCAAAGCCTTTAATTCTGAAATCGGGTGCAAAGGTAAGTAATTCTTAAAGTAACTTCCAAATAAACAAGCAATTTTCTCACTTTTTTAGTGCACTTTTTTATGTTATTTAGCATAAAAGGCGAGATTTTTCCTTACTTTTGTGGCTTGTTATCCTATTAATAGACAACTTATGCAACCATTAAGTACAGAACTTATTCTTATCCGCGTAACAGGTGAAGACCGTCCGGGACTGACGGCTTCGGTTACAGAAATTCTTGCCAAGTACGATGCGACCATTCTCGACATCGGACAAGCCGACATCCATAACACCCTGTCATTGGGTATCCTATGTAAAACGGAAGAACAACATTCCGGCTTTATCATGAAAGAGTTGCTTTTCAAGGCATCGTCTTTGGGTGTCACTATCCGCTTCTATCCTATTACGGCGCAAGAGTATGAAAACTGGGTGAGCATGCAGGGTAAGAACCGTTATATTCTCACGCTGCTCGGACGTAAGTTGTCTGCCCGCCAGATTTCGGCGGTTACCCGTATTCTGGCGGAGCAAGGTATGAATATCGATGCTATCAAGCGCCTTACGGGACGTATTCCGCTGGATGAATGCGATACGAAAACACGCGCCTGTATTGAGTTCTCCGTACGAGGCACACCTAAAGACCGCATAGCCATGCAGGAGCAGCTGATGCAACTGGCCAGCGAACTGGAAATGGACTTTTCTTTCCAGCTGGACAATATGTATCGTCGTATGCGCCGCCTTATTTGCTTTGACATGGACTCTACATTGATAGAGACCGAGGTTATAGACGAACTGGCCATACGTGCAGGTGTCGGCGAGCAGGTAAAGGCTATTACGGAACGTGCCATGCGTGGAGAGATAGACTTTACGGAAAGCTTCCGCGAGCGGGTGGCTCTGCTGAAAGGCCTGGACGAGTCTGTCATGCAGGAGATCGCCGAGAACCTGCCTATTACGGAAGGTGTTGACCGCCTGATGTATGTTCTGAAGAAATACGGTTATAAGATTGCCATCCTTTCGGGCGGTTTCACTTATTTCGGGCGTTATCTCCAGCAGAAATACGGTATCGACTATGTCTATGCCAATGAACTGGAAATAGAGAACGGCAAACTGACCGGACGTTATCTCGGCGATGTAGTGGACGGCAAGCGCAAAGCCGAACTGCTGCGCCTGATAGCGCAAGTTGAGAAAGTAGACATAGCCCAAACCATTGCGGTGGGTGACGGCGCCAATGATTTGCCGATGCTGGGTATCGCCGGATTGGGTATCGCTTTCCACGCCAAGCCTAAGGTCGTGGCAAATGCCAAGCAGTCCATCAACACAATCGGTCTGGACGGAGTGCTTTACTTCCTGGGATTCAAAGATTCTTATATAGATATTCCGCGATAAAATAAGCTCGTACCATATATGCGTAAGCTCCTGCGAGAATTAATTATCGCAGGAGCTTATTTTTTAGCAAGCTTATTTTGTTCTACTTTCGGTTTGCATTATCTTTGTACCAAATACGAAAATAAGCTGCACCTCGGCATAAAAAATGAACAAGTTCATTTTATTCTGTTCTCGGTTTGCATTATCTTTGTGGCAAATATAACGAAATTCATGAAGTTTTCTGAACTAAAATTAAACGACAACGTGCTTGAAGCACTGGATGCAATGCGTTTCGACGAGTGCACCCCCATACAAGAAAAATCAATACCAGTTATACTCGAAGGCCGGGATTTGATAGCTGTTGCACAAACCGGAACCGGAAAAACCGCCGCGTACCTGTTGCCCATATTGAACAAGCTTTCGGAAGGCGGGCATCCCGAAGATTCCATCAACTGTATAGTAATGGCACCTACACGGGAGTTGGCGCAACAGATAGACCAGCAAATGGAGGGTTTCTCCTATTTCATGCCGGTGAGCAGCGTGGCTGTGTACGGCGGTAATGACGGAGTGCTTTTCGAGCAGCAAAAAAGAGGTCTGACTTTGGGTGCGGATGTTGTAATCGCAACTCCGGGACGCCTGATAGCGCATCTCAGTCTGGGATATGTAGACCTTTCACGCGTCTCCTACTTCATTCTGGATGAAGCAGACCGCATGCTGGACATGGGATTCTATGATGACATTATGCAGATTGTGAAATACCTGCCTAAAGAACGTCAGACCATTATGTTCTCGGCTACGATGCCTGCCAAGATACAGCAACTGGCGCAGAGTATCCTGAACGATCCGGCAGAAGTGAAACTTGCCGTTTCCAAACCTGCCGAAAAGATTGTGCAGGCCGCTTATGTATGCTATGAGAACCAAAAGTTAGGAATCATCCGCAGCCTTTTCGCCGAGCAGACGCCCGAACGCGTCATTATCTTCGCATCTTCCAAGCTGAAGGTGAAAGAAGTAACCAAAGCGCTGAAGCAAATGAAGCTGAACGTCGGGGAAATGCACTCCGACCTCGAGCAGGCGCAGCGCGAGGAAGTAATGTACGAGTTCAAGGCGGGTCGGGTCAATATATTGGTTGCCACCGATATTGTGGCGCGCGGTATCGATATAGACGATATCCGCTTGGTTATCAATTATGATGTGCCGCATGACAGCGAAGACTACGTGCACCGCATCGGACGTACGGCACGTGCCAACAATGACGGCGTAGCTCTTACTTTCGTCAACGAAAAGGAACAGACGAACTTCAAGGGCATAGAGAATTTTCTGGAAAAGGAAATCTATAAGATACCGGTGCCGGAAGAATTGGGCGAAGCCCCCGTGTATAAACCGCGCTCCAATGACGGACGCAAACGCAGCAACTTCAAAGGCGGCGGACGCCGGAGCGGCGGAAACGAAAAAAGCGGAAATGGAAAAGGCGGTAACCGGAATAACAACAAACGCAGGGAAGGCGGCAAAAAGCCTGTCCGGGCAAAGAAACAAGAATAAGTAAAAAGCGGAATTTATTCCGCTTTTTTTATCTCCGTCCGATTGTCGAATCCGATGGTAATATCCGCCAGACTGTATACGGAACTTTCCGGTACGCGTAAGGTTGCCTGGTATCGGTAGCCCTTGTTGTCAACTCCCATAAAATTCATATCGGCAAGAATCATTTGGCTCAACGTCTCCTCGGAAAAGATACCGGCAAACATTTTCTTGGTAATGTCTTTGCCATACAACATCCGCCTGCCCTCATACACGCAGATATGTATGACATTGTCGTAATAAACATTATCCACACTGATGCCACCCTCTGAATAGGACGAGCGGACAACCTTCATCTTCGAGGGATTGATGTACACATATCCCCGGTAGCGTGTACCTTTGTACATTACTACGCTATCCTTTTTCACTACTTCCGTAGTGGGTATGACTTCCACTTCCCTGTTCTCAAAGGCAAGCGCATCCTCGGGACTTTCCGATTTATGCAGCTTTACAATCTCATCCGCCAATGAATGAAACCAAAAGCTGTACTCGGTCTGCCTGTCAATCTTGTAGGTTACGGTATTGCTGCCGTACACATATATCGTATCTCGTATAATCTTAAATGATACGGGGATATTCTGGGGATCGGCATAGTATATGGTGTCTCCTTCTATGCGCATCAAAGGCAGTTCGGTTTCATCATCTATCCAAACGCCTTGAAGCAGAGCCTTGGCCGTAGAGTCCTCTTCGACAGTATTTTGCTCCTTACCATTACCGCATGCAGCCAACACTATGACGCAACACAACTCTATTACGAGTTTTTTCATGTCTGTCTCCTTCCTTTATTTACCTATACAGTGGTAGGTAAATCCAAGTTCTTCTATTTCTTTCTTT
Source organism: Bacteroides clarus YIT 12056 (assembly GCF_900129655.1). Lineage (GTDB taxonomy): Bacteria > Bacteroidota > Bacteroidia > Bacteroidales > Bacteroidaceae > Bacteroides > Bacteroides clarus. The sequence continues at coordinate 315,943 of NZ_FQWK01000004.1, read as the reverse complement.
TCGTAGATATTGCGACCGTCCAATAACACCGGGGTTCTCATGGCCTTTTTGATGACAGCCCATGACGGCAGGCGGAACTCTTTCCATTCCGTCACCAGCATCAAGGCATCCGCATCGAGTGCGGCATCGTACATGTCGGTAGCGTAGCAGACGCTATCGCCTATCCTACGGCGGCATTCCGTCATGGCGGCCGGATCGTACACGCGCACTTTACAGCCCGCATTCAGCAACTTGTTTATCAGAATCAACGAAGGCGCTTCGCGCATATCGTCTGTTTCCGGCTTGAAAGCCAATCCCCATAAGGCGATTGTCTTATCCTGCAAATCGCCGCTGAAGTGTCGCTGCAGCTTTTCAAATAAGACGCTTTTCTGCTTTTCATTGACCTCCTCCACTGCTTGGAGCACACGCATCCGATAACCGTTCTGTTCGGCGGTCTTGATTAACGCCTTTACGTCTTTCGGGAAACACGAACCGCCATACCCGATGCCCGGATAGAGGAACTTGCGGCCGATACGCGTATCGGAACCGATGCCGCTGCGCACCATATTGACGTCAGCTCCCACCAGCTCGCACAGATTGGCGATATCGTTCATGAAGCTGATGCGGGTAGCCAACATGGAATTAGCCGCATACTTTGTCATTTCGGCAGATGGGATATCCATGAAGATGACGCGGAAGTTATTCAGCAAGAACGGTTTGTAGAGCTTGCTCATCAGCTGCTTTGCCCGTTCGGACTCTACTCCCACCACTACCCGGTCGGGGCTCATAAAGTCGGCCACGGCATTTCCCTCTTTCAGGAATTCGGGGTTGGAAGCAACGTCAAACTCTATTCGTACTCCCCGTTTATCCAGTTCAGCCTGAATCGTCGCACGCACTTTCCCGGCAGTGCCCACCGGAACGGTACTCTTGGTTACCACCAGTACGTATTTCGTCATGTTGCGTCCGATGGTACGCGCCACTTCGAGCACATAACTCAAGTCCGCGCTGCCATCTTCATCGGGCGGAGTACCCACAGCGCTGAATATAACATCTACCTCGTCCAGGCAACTTTCCAAAGAAGTCGTGAATTGCAGGCGTCCCGCTTTCGCGTTCCGGTTTACCATTTCCTCCAGTCCGTTTTCGTAGATTGGAATCACTCCCTGCTTCAGCGCTTCTATCTTTTCGCCGTTCGTATCGACGCAAATAACGTTGACGCCTATTTCTGCAAAACAAGTACCGGTTACTAAGCCGACGTATCCCGTACCGACAATGGCTATTTTCATATCCTATTCAAAATATTCCGCATCTTTGAACGATACGGCATGTCCGTCTTTCTCTGATACTATGAATTGAGATTCCGCAACCGGCCAGTCGATACCGACGGTTTCGTCGTTGAAGCGAATGGAGGCCTCTGCCTGCGGTGCATAGCCGTTATCTACTTTATAAGTGAAGATTGCCTCGTCGCTCAACACCAAAAAGCCATGGGCAAAGCCGCGGGGAATAAAGAACTGACGCTTGTTCTCCTCGCTCAGCTCCACGCTGACGTACTTGCCGAATGTAGGAGACGAACGGCGCAGGTCGACCGCAACATCCAGTACCTTGCCTTTTATGACACGTACCAGTTTGGCCTGACTGTATTCGCCTTTCTGATAATGCAGTCCGCGTAATACACCGAAAGAAGATTTAGACTCGTTGTCCTGTACGAAATGTACATCGCCGATGTTGGCACGGAATTCTTCTTCTTTAAACGCTTCCATAAAGTAGCCGCGCGCGTCATTGAACACTCTCGGTTCGATGATCCATACGCCATCAATTTCTGTTTGTATGTAGTTCATTGCTTTAGAACGATTTATGTATCTTTAATTGAAATCCGAAATTATCTCCGTATATCTCTCCCATGTCCAAGGCAAGAGAAGCGTTGAAGTTCCAGCCTTTCCATCTTTCGGGAGCATAAGAGAACGAGGCGTAGGCCGAAAAGTTCTCTAGAATATCCAGCGTGGGAGCGCCGGGAGTACCCCACGTCCTGTTGTGGCTCATCTTGGCGATGTAGCTCCATTCCGGACTTATCTGTCCGCTCCAGCCGATGTGCAACGCTTTTACACGGTTGTACTTGAAGGTCATGTCGCCGTCTTTATTATAGATGGGCGACGCAATCAACGGATTGGCTATCATCATACCCCAATGCGCCCAGCCGGGGTAAAGGCCGTTGTTGTAATAGTTGTCGGAGCCGCCTGTTTTGTGCACAGGGCCTTCTTCGGGTTCGTGCAAGCCGTGCAGCGGACCGCTCATGTTGGTAGTCTGCAAAAACTCGAACACAACCGCGTTGACAGGTTTGAAATGGTTGAAACTCATTTCAAGTCCCCACAATCCGTCCCAGCCGTTCTGCTTACCCATGGCGGAGAAGTCGTCGAAGTGGTTGCACAGATATGCGCTGATTGAGAACTTATCGGAACGGTGGGTCAGCCTTATTTGCTCGCTGCCCAGGAAGTTGCCCTGAAAGAAGTTGCTGTCGTTCCACGGCTTGTCTTCATCGCCGGCGCCGGGAATAAATACTCTGAAATAATCTTTCAACGTGTTTCCCAGATTGGCTACGTTGCCGTTCGAATCTACTATGCTTCCGCCGAATTGCGTATCGAGCGTCATGCCGATGTCGAGCTGCCATTTTCCGTTAGGCACGCCGACGCGGATAAATCCCTCTTTGTGATGATACTTGATGTCTTTTGTGTACCAATGCCCTGCTCCTACTTTGCGCTCCTGGTATTTGTTGTCGGTGAACCATCCGTAAGATATTTCACCTTTGATGGCGAGGCGCGGAAGTATGTAAAGGTATTCGGGGATGCCCACCATGATTTGAGGAATCGGCCTGGCGTTGCCCGACCATGTCATGTCACCGCTGCTCAAAGCGTTGTTCAGCAACGGAGCGCCTTTCTCGCGGCTTCCGGCAAACAGCCCCAGCCACTTGTAACGCGCGTCTATATATGCCTGCTGGATAAAGATGTCCTTGTCGCCTTTGAAGTTCATGCCCACGGCAGCTACCATGTCCAGCTTTTCTTCGAATTTCCACTTGCCGAGCTGATGCTTGTAGCCCAGTCCGCCCCGTATGTATGTATTGTCATAAACAGAGCCGAGCCCCTGTTGGTTGCTTACTTGCCATAAAGGAGTGTTGTCTCCCGTATGCACGGTAGCCCCGTATTCCACGAAAGGAGAAACCTGCGCCGTTGCCATGTTGCCGCCCATGAGAATAAAGGCCAATAAACAGATAGGGATACGCATGATGGTGAATAGTCTGTATCTGGTTAAGTGCTGACAGTTATCTGTGTTCATTTCAAAATATATAATATAGTTTATAGTCCTAATTAAAGAGAGATGTGGAAGACGGTGCAAAAGTAGGAAAAAAATCTAATATATCGGCCATGGGCGATAAAGGAGTTTCCAAAGTTCGCCGTGTTTATAAGTTGTTAATAAGAAAAGCTGTCCGAAAGTGGCGTATATCCGATAAAACCGCTACTTTTGCAACATGATTGAATTAGCGCAGCACATAGAAGTATTGTTATTGGAGAATGATTGTGTCATTGTTCCGGGGTTGGGCGGATTTGTCGCTCATTATACTCCGGCAATGAGAGTGGCGGAAGAAAATACTTTCCTGCCCCCCACCCGTATTATCGGTTTCAATCCGCAGTTGAAGATGAATGACGGACTGCTGGTGCAATCCTATATGGCTGTGTACGGTACGGACTTTTCCGATGCCACCAGGATTGTGGATAAATCGGTGAAAGAGCTGCTGTCGCTTCTCCATGAGAATGGTAAAGCGGATTTGCCCAATATCGGCGAGTTGCGCTACAACATTCACGATGTCTACGATTTCGTGCCGTACGACAATAAGATTACCACTCCTTACTTATATGGGCTCGACAGTTTCGAGATGCGGGAACTGGCCGTTCTGCGTAAGCCTTACGAGAGCAAGACCATTCCTTTCGCACCCGTTGTCCGGGAAGAAAAGAAGCGTAAGTACGAGATTCGTATCAACCCCTCTTATCTGACCAATGCGGTTGCCATGATTGCCATTGTGGCTCTGTTCTTCTTCTTTTCCGCGCCCATAGAGAATACGGAAGTGGTGGAGGCCAACTATGCCCGTCTGCTGCCCGGTGAGTTATTCGAGCAGATAGAAAAGCAATCGCTGGTTATTACTCCGATTGTCGTTCATCAGCAGGCAACCGCTAAGAAGGCGAAAGCCTCTCAAACCGGCTTGTCGCAGTCTGCGGGTAAAAAAGTCGTCGCCCCTGTTGCCGTGAAAGAAGTGAAAGTCCGCCGGCAGTCCGCAGCGGCTCCCGTTCAGCCTAAAACGGAAACGACAGCTGCCGTTTCTGTCGTTCAGGCCGCCAAGACGCCTTACCATATCATCATTGCCAGCGTAGGAACCGAAAAGGATGCCGATGCCATGGCGCAGCGGTTGATTGCCAAAGGCCATGCCGGCGCCAAAGCGATTATCGGTGACGGCAAAATGCGTGTCAGCATTCAGTCGTGCGCCACAGAAGCGGAAGCCTATCGCGCTTTAAACAAGATTCGTCAGGATGAAGCGTTTCAGAACGCCTGGGTGCTGAAAAGATGACTTTCTCCATAGCGAATTATTAATTACCAACTATCCATCAATTCAATGAAACGTATCCGTTGCCCCAAATGTGAGAACTATCTGACTTTCGACGAAACAAAATACACGGAAGGCCAGTCCTTGGTGTTTGTTTGCGAGAACTGCAAAAAGCAATTCAGCATACGTTTGGGCAAGACGAAAATGAAAGCGCCGCAGAAAGAAGAGAATCCGGACGAGACCGAATACAAGGAAGCTTTCGGAAACATTACGGTCATTGAGAATGTCTTTGGCTTCAAGCAAGTGCTGCCTTTGCAAGAGGGCGACAATAAGATAGGCCGTCGCTGCGTAGGAACGGTTATCAATGTCCCGATAGAAACCTCGGATATGAGCATGGACCGCAACCACTGTGTTATCAACGTGAAACGCAACAAGCAGGGCAAACTCGTTTATACGCTGCGTGACGCTCCGAGCCTGACGGGTACTTTCCTTAACAATGAAATTCTGGGCGATAAAGACCGTGTCCGTATTGAGGACGGAGCTATTGTAACCATCGGCGCCACCACCTTCATTCTTCGGGCGGCGGAGTAAGCAGATTGCTTTTTCTGCTTACCCACCAATAGCGTATAAACAATACCCCGGTGGACATGAGTGCAAGCGAAAGCCCGGTATAGAATACCGAAATAAACGCGTCCGGCAATAAATGGAACGAGCGTATCGTAATGCCGAACGTTATCATAAAGACCATTACAATCCAACCTTTTACATCGAAGAAAGAAAAAGGGCAATTCTTCTCTTTCTTTTTTTGTTCGATACGTTTGGTGTGCTTGTAGTAGAGTTTCTTGAAGACCAGCAAAAAGAACAGAAGAAATACAACCGTAGCCTCTCCTATCTTGAACAGCCAATATTGTGAATCCGTCAGCCATGTCACGATTCCTATCCGGAGGATATTGGCTCCGGCTGCCATCCACACGATTCCGGCGGTGATAAGCAATACTTTCCTGTTTACTCCGTATTTCATTTTTCTATATTTGGGTAATCTTACTGATACAGGGAACAAAGATAGGAAAAATATGTTCGCAAATTCATATTGTATACTTCACTGTCTATCAGACCTGTGTATGTACCAGGGAGTTCCTGCCTTTGGTACGTCCCGTACCTCAGCGTGGTACGGCCTGTACCCTACTGTGGTACGACGTGTACCATAGTAAGGTACAAGACGTACCAACGGTTGGTATTCCTTGTACCAACCGTTGGAAATTAAAATATCATGCGGGAGAAAATCGGCGGTTCCGCAGGGAAACGCGGGCGGGATGCCTACCAGTCGTATTCTTCGGTGTATCGGTCGAAAGCGATCTCCTTGTTCCAACCATGTTTCCTGCACACTTGGCGGATACATTCCTGTTGCTTCGGAGTAAGTCCCAACTTTTGATTGCGGTATCGGTAATAGGGAGAATGATTGAAGACGGCTTCCAAATTGAGGTGGATGGCGCGGGAAATGCGTGCGGGCATGTCATCGTACAGGTTTTTGAAACCCCACGCTACCCGTATCTTCTTGTTTGTACGGAAATGCGGGCATTCCTTTCCCGCTTCCGGATAACAGAGGGGATTGATAACGGACAGTCGGATGTTTTTCGCCGTATTGTATTGTGTCATACTGTGTCGCAAGCAGCTTTCGGCCTTAGCGCAGCAGTCGTTGAAGCATAGGGTGTATCGGGCTGCCTGGTTGTTTAAGTCGGAGTTGTTTTCCATTATTTGTTCGGATTTTAATGAATATGTATTATCTGGTAAAGGTACATGAAAAAAGTCGGCCGGGCATCATATAACTACTGTTATATTTAGTGTGGCAGGTATAAAAAACAGGGTAAAACCGAAGTCTTACCCTGTTTTCTTTCGTTATATATCGGTTCTTGTTTAGAGAATACCTTTCACTGTTTCCAGCATACCCTTTTCTTGAATGGAGTTCAAGAAACCGGTAACCATATCCGTTAATCCCGGGATGGTGTTCAAGTCCCCGTGTTCGCCCCAAATAAGGTCTTTGGCTGCCAATACGCCTTCCGCTACTTTGCGGGTGTCGCCTGTCGCCCAAAGGTCTTTCAGTAATTGCATGATTTCGGGAGCGTCGTTCGGAGTGATTTCCGCACCGTCGGCACGCACACCGCCCTTATAATATGTGATGATGGCGGCAAGACCGAGCACGAGTCCTTTCGGAAGTTCGCCTTTGCGTTCCAGATAAGTCTTCAAGCCCGGCAGGTCGCGGGTTTGGTATTTCGGGAAGGAGTTCAGCATGATGCTGGTCACCTGATGTTCTACGTAAGGATTGTCGAAACGTTCCAATACATCGGCGGCGAATTTCTTCAATTCGTCCATGGGCAGATTCAATGTCTGCATCAGTTCGTCGAACTGTACTTTGCGGACGTACTTGCCGATAACAGGGTGGTTACAGGCGTCGCGCACGATGTTTACGCCACTGAGGTAAGCCACCGGAGAAAGCACGGTGTGAGGACCGTTCAGCAAGGTTACCTTTCTTTCGTGGTAAGGAGCCTCGGACTTCACGAAGAGTACGTTCATGCCTGCCTTGTTTGCGGGGAATTCCTCTGCCAACTGGCGGAGAGAGAGGTTCTCGGCAGCTTCGATAACCCACAGATGGAAGATTTCGGCCTGTACAACCAAGTTGTCGGCATAACAGATTTTCTTCTGAATCTGCGCGATTTCCTTACGCGGGAAGCCCGGAACGATACGGTCTACCAGAGTAGCGCATACGTAGCAGTACTTTGTGAACCAGGTCTTGAACTTCTCGTAATCTGCGCCGAAGTCGTCTTTCCACAGTTCGATGTACTGATAGATGCATTCTTTCAGGTGATGGCCGTTCAGGAAAATCAATTCGCAAGGCATGATGATAAGACCTTTGCTCTTGTCGCCCTTGAAAGTTTTGAAACGACGGTACAGAAGCTGAGTCAGTTTGCCCGGATAAGACGATGCGGGAGCGTCGGTGAATTTGCAATTCGGGTCGAATGCAATACCGGCTTCCGTTGTGTTGGAGATAACGAAACGTATCTCGGGCTGGTCGGCAAGCGCCATGAATGCGGAGTTTTGAGAGTACGGATTCAATGCGCGGCTGATACAGTCGATACGCGTGAGGCTGTTGACAGCCTCACCGTTCAGACGGCCTTGCAGATTGACGTGGTAAAGACAGTCCTGGCCGTTCAGCCATTCTGCCATACCTCTTTCTATGGGCTGAACCACTACAACGCTACTGTTGAAGTCGGTTTTCTGATTCATGTTGTAAACAATCCAGTCTACAAATGCACGAAGGAAGTTACCTTCACCGAATTGGATAATTCGCTCGGGAGCAACGGACTTGGGAGCCGTCTGTTTGTTTAATGCTTTCATCTTAAAACTGATTTTAATTATGATTTATGGATTATGATTTAAATTGTACGATGCTTGGGGAACTACTCGAATTCGAAGTAGAAGTCGATGTTTTCTTTCATCAGAACGTCGATGGGCATATACTTTACGGCAGTCACCGGCTTCTTGAATACGATGTGATTGCATAACGCTTTAACGCCGCAATATCCTTGCAATCCGGGGCGTTGTCCGATGAGATAGTTCACCTCGCCGCTTTTCAGGTATTCCACATTCTTTTGAAGCAGGTCGTAACCTACCAGCGCGTCCAGCTTTTGCTTCTTTCTCTGCAAGTAGCCTGCCACTTGATATACGCGAGAGTTGAAGACGGCTCCTAAAGCGACTTTGGGATGTTCGGCAAAGAAAGTATCCAGCTGCTTTTCATTAGCGTCGGTGTTTTCTTTGTGGAGAACAAAGTCGTGTACAATCAGATTCCGGTGCTCGGCGGCAAGGTATTGCATAAAACCTTCCAGGCGGCGTTGCATCTGCACCTCGGCGGGGCTGTTCTTTTGGTTGTTCAGGAAAAGCACCAGCTCCTGGCCTTCCCGGTAACGGCGCATCAGTATCTTGGCCGCAATGTATCCGCTGACCTGAGAGTCCTGGCCTATATAACATAAAGCATGGGTCTGCTCCATGTTGAAGTCGATAAAGGCGTAAGGTATATTCTTGCTTTCCAGATACGATGTCAGTTTCAAAGTATCGTCCTGAAAATTCGGAGCAATCAATACCGCATCGACGGACTCGGATTGAAGCCGCGTGCATGCCTCTTGATAAGAAGGCTTGTTTGCATGGCTGTAAAACAGGTAATCCACGCCTACGTTGAACGGACGCATTTCCTGCGCGGCGCGGTCTATTCCCTGCGCCACGGAATGCCAGTAATCATGCTCTATATAATAAGGTATGATACATACCACATGATAACGCTTTTTGGCCGCCAGACCTATGGCAAACATATTGGGATGATAATCTATTTCATCAAGAACTTTCTGAACCTTTTCTCTGCTTGCGCGGGATACGTCGCCCCGGTTATGGAGCACACGGTCTACAGTTCCGGCAGACACGCCTGCCATACGTGCAATGTCCTTTATCGTATAATTCTTGTTTTCCATTCTCTCCTACCTAAAGGCGTTTAAAGGTCTTACGTTCAAAACTTAAATATTATAAATATTTGCCGCAAAGATACGAATTATTTTGTTTCTCCAAGTAAAATTTCTACTTTTGTGTTCGATAACGGTTAATAAAAGCAAAAAGCCTTATCAGGCCTATCAGCTTTACAATCAATACTATATAGGTGTAATAACAAGAAAGTAATTTTTTTAGATACTTAAAACACAAGAAGATGAAAAACTTTATGGACGAGAACTTCCTGTTGCAGACAGAAACCGCACAGAAGTTGTACCACGAACATGCGGCTAAAATGCCGATTATCGACTATCACTGTCACTTAATTCCACAAATGGTAGCAGACGATTACCAATTCAAGTCACTGACGGAAATCTGGTTGGGTGGCGACCACTACAAATGGCGCGCAATGCGTACCAACGGCGTGGACGAACGTTTCTGCACCGGTAAGGACACCACCGATTGGGAAAAGTTCGAGAAATGGGCGGAAACCGTACCTTATACTTTCCGTAATCCTTTGTACCACTGGACGCACTTGGAATTGAAGACTGCATTCGGCATCGACAAGATTTTGAACCCTAAAACCGCACGTGAAATCTATGACGAATGTAACGAGAAGCTGAAACAACCCGAATACTCGGCTCGCGGCATGATGCGCCGTTATAACGTGGAAGCTGTTTGTACGACCGATGACCCCGTCGATTCACTGGAATATCATATCAAGACCCGTGAAAGCGGCTTTGAAATCAAGATGTTGCCTACTTGGCGTCCCGACAAGGCGATGGCGGTAGAAGTTCCTGCTGATTTCCGCACTTATGTAGAGAAGCTGGCGGAAGTGAGCGGTGTGGCTATTTCTACTTTCGACGATATGATTGCCGCTTTGCGCAAGCGTCATGACTTCTTCGCCGCTCAAGGATGTAAACTGTCCGACCATGGTATCGAAGAATTCTATGCGGAAGATTATACGGATGCGGAAATCAAGGCAATCTTCAATAAAGTGTATGGCGGCGCCGAATTGACCAAGGAAGAAATCCTGAAGTTCAAGTCGGCTATGCTGATTGCCTTTGGTGAAATGGATTGGGAGAAGGGCTGGACACAGCAATTCCACTATGGAGCCATCCGCAACAACAACAGTAAAATGTTCAAGTTGCTCGGCCCTGACACCGGTTTTGACTCTATCGGTGAGTTTACTACCGCTAAAGCAATGGCTAAGTTCCTCGACCGCTTGAATTCGGCAGGCAAACTGACCAAGACCATTCTTTATAATCTGAACCCGTGTGCCAATGAAGTAATCGCTACTATGCTGGGTAACTTCCAGGACGGTACGATTGCCGGTAAGATTCAGTTCGGTTCAGGCTGGTGGTTCCTCGACCAGAAAGACGGTATGGAAAAGCAAATGAACGCACTTTCCGTACTTGGCTTGCTGAGCCGTTTCGTAGGTATGTTGACAGACTCACGTTCTTTCCTCTCCTATCCGCGTCATGAATATTTCCGTCGTACATTGTGTAACCTCGTAGGTCGTGATGTGGAAAACGGCGAAATTCCTGTTGCTGAAATGGAACGCGTAAATCAGATGATTGAAGATATCAGCTACTACAACGCTAAGAAGTTCTTCCAGTTCTAAGACAAGGACGAGATAATTAAAATCAGCCCTTCCACGCTTGATGCTTTATGGCGAGCGTGGAAGGGCTTTTTATTAAATACTGCTGATTTTAGACTTATACTATCTGTCATTCTTCGTTGCGCTCTGAATGACAGGTTACCTTATAAGAGGTATTCCGTTATATCTTTGATGTTCTTTAATTGGATGAAGTTGGGGCTTGTTATGTTTCCGTCATGGGTTTCATATTGCCAGGTAATATGGTAAGGAATGTGGGCGGCATATCCGCCTAACTCCAATACCGGCAGTATATCCGATTTGACGGAGTTTCCCAGCATCAGGAAATTTCGCGGATTGCATTTCATGGTGTCAAGAAGTTTTTGATAATCGGCTTCTTTCTTGTCACTCATTATTTCAACGTGGCAGAAGTACTTCATCAGTCCCGAGCTCATCACCTTTCTTCTTTGGTCGAACAGGTCTCCTTTGGTTGCCAGTACCAGCTTGTATTTTCCTTGCAGTTGGAGTAATACATCTTCCACTCCGTCTAAAAGCATGACGGGCTTTTGCAGAAGTTCCTGTCCCAATTTGATGATTTCTTCCACGCAATGCATGTTTTCTGTTCCGTCGGTAATCCGGCATGCGGTTTCAATCATACTGAGCATCATGCTTTTCAGACCATATCCATACATGTGCAGGTTCTTCATCTCTGTCTTAAACAGTTCCTGCGAGACTGTTGCCGATGGCTGATATGCTTTTAGCAAATCACAGAACTTATGTTCGAACTCCTGAAAATAAAGCTCGTTTTCCCAAAGGGTATCGTCCGCATCGAATGCCACAACTTCTATTTTGTCTGTCATACGTTGTCCGTTTTATTGTTATTGTCTATCTTTGCCGCAAAGATAAGTAATAAAAACGTAATAATTAATCAGTAAAGGATGACTCAATCACCCCAAACTAATGCCAAAGGTTTTAGCAAGGCCTTTTGGGTAAGCAACACGGTAGAACTTTTTGAACGCATGGCGTATTATGCCGTATTTATTGTTCTCACCATTTATCTGTCCAGTATTTTAGGTTTCAATGATTTTGAGGCGAGTATGATTTCCGGTCTGTTCTCGGGCGGGCTGTATCTGCTTCCCATATTTACCGGAGCTTATGCCGATAAGATAGGTTTCCGTAAATCGATGATTATCGCATTCTCTTTGTTGTCTGCGGGTTATTTGGGCTTGGGAGTGTTGCCTACCTTGCTGGAAGCAGCCGGACTGGTGGAATATGGAGAAGTGACACGCTTTTCGGGACTGACCGATAGCAGTGAACGCTGGATGATTGTTCCTGTGCTGTTTGTCATCATGCTTGGCGGTTCGTTCATTAAGTCTGTTATTTCCGCATCGGTGGCGAAAGAAACCACCGAAGCAACCCGTGCCCGCGGTTATTCCATCTTTTATATGATGGTGAACTTCGGCGCTTTTACAGGAAAGACCATTATCGATCCGTTGCGCAACGCTATCGGCGAGCAGGCTTATATCTATATCAATTTCTTTTCCGCCTCAATGACCATTCTGGCGTTGTTGTCCGTTATTCTTCTGTATAAATCGGCGCATACGGCAGGTGAAGGTAAAAGTATGAGTGAGATAGGACGAGGTTTTCTGCGCATCATCACAAACTGGCGTTTATTGATTCTTATCCTTATTGTAACGGGATTCTGGATGGTGCAACAGCAACTGTACGCCACAATGCCTAAATATGTTATCCGTATGGCCGGCGAAACTGCCAAACCGGGTTGGATAGCCAATGTAAATCCTTTTGTGGTGGTTTGTTGTGTAAGTTTCATCACCAGATGGATGGCCAAACGCACGGCCATTACTTCCATGAATATCGGTATGTTCCTGATTCCTGTTTCTGCATTGCTGATGGCATGCGGAAATCTGTTGGGCAGCGATGTTATTGCGGGAATGAGCAATATTACCTTGATGATGATACTCGGTATTGTGGTACAAGCGTTGGCGGAATGTTTTATTTCTCCGCGATATTTGGAATATTTCTCATTGCAGGCTCCAGAGGGAGAAGAAGGTATGTATCTCGGGTTCAGCCATCTCCATTCTTTTCTGTCATCCATTTTCGGATTTGGCATAGCGGGTGTGTTACTGACCAAATACTGTCCCGATCCGGCTTTGTTTGCAAGTCGGGAAGCTTGGGAAGCGGCCAGTATGAACGCGCATTATATCTGGTATTATTTTGCGGGAATAGGATTGGTGGCCGCCGTAGCTCTGTTGATTTTTGCCAAAACCACCGAATTCATCGACAAAAAGAAGAAAGTATAATCTTTTATATTGCATATTTTTCCGTATATTTGTCGCCCAATGCGAAGACAGGCTGCTTTCGGCATAATTTAAGTACGCTTAATTCTGCCCTCATTTGCACTGTCTTCGCCGTCATTTTTTCTCAAAAAAGTGACGGCTTTTTGTAATTAAGTAGATTAGAATGAAAGTAAGATTTATAAGCCTTGCAAGTGGTAGCAGTGGCAATTGTTACTATATAGGCACAGAGAAATACGGAATACTTATTGATGCCGGTATCGCTGTCCGTATCATAAAAAAAGGATTAAAAGAGGCAGGTATCAATATGGAAATGATACGTGCGGTGTTCGTTACCCATGACCATGCCGACCATATAAAGGCGGTAGGCGGACTGGGAGAGAAACTGAATATACCTATTTATACGACGGCGCGCATTCACGAAGGTATAAACAAAAGTTACTGTATGACGGAGAAGCTGCATTCGTCCGTCCGTTATCTGGAAAAGCAACAACCTATGCAGTTGGAAGATTTCCATATCGAATCTTTTGAAGTTCCCCATGACGGTACGGACAATGTAGGTTATTGTATCGAGATAGACGGAAAAGTGTTCTCTTTCCTTACCGACCTTGGAGAAATCACTCCTACCGCGGCGCATTATATCTGCAAAGCCAATTATCTGATATTGGAAGCCAATTACGATGACGAAATGCTGCGCATGGGTACTTATCCCCAATACTTAAAGGAGCGTATCACCAGCCGTACCGGACACATGAGTAACATCGCCACCGCAGAGTTTCTTGCTGAAAATATCACTGAGCATTTGCAATATATCTGGCTTTGCCATTTAAGCAAAGATAACAACCATCCGGAACTGGCCTATAAAACCGTTGAATGGAAATTGAGAGAGAAAGGTATCATTGTAGGTAAAGACGTGCAACTCTGTGCTTTAAAGAGGACTACTCCTTCCGAACTATACGAGTTTGAATAAAAAGATACCGATTCCATCGAAAAAAGTCCTGGAATTGTTTGCGGAATAAAATAAAAGGACTTACCTTTGCACCCGCAAACAGGAAATAAGAATGCACTCTTAGCTCAGTTGGTAGAGCAACTGACTCTTAATCAGTGGGTCCAGGGTTCGAATCCCTGAGGGTGTACTTAAAAAAGGAACAACAATAGTTGTTCCTTTTTTGTTATATATCCATGTTTTTCTATCTTTGTGACTAATCAACAGATATTTCTAATTTATAAAATACACTATGGATAAAAGTGCAAAACAAGTCGTGGTTCTTCTGGCACACCCCGATATTAAAAGTTCGCAAGCCAATAAGGCATTGGCGGATGCCATCAAAGAGTTGGAAGAAGTGGCGATATACAATTTGTATGAAATGCGTCCCGAAGACGCTTTTAATGTAGATTTATGGAGCAAGATTATATCCCAGGCGTCTACTCTTGTGTTTCAGTTTCCGCTATATTGGATGTCGGCTCCTTCTTTGTTGAAGAAATGGCAGGATGAGGTGTTTACTTATCTGGCTAAGACTCCGGCGGTGGCGGGCAAGGCGTTGTTGGTGGCGGTTACTACCGGTTCCGAATACAGCGCATATCGTAGCGGCGGAAGAAACAACTTTACGATAGATGAATTATTAAGACCTTATCAGGGAAGCGCCATACATGCCGGAATGGTATGGCAAACTCCTGTCGTCGCGTATGGTATGGGAACGGCAGACGCCGGAAAGAATATTGCGGAAGGGGCTAATAATTACAAACTGAAGATAGAATCTCTGATTGGAAAGAATCACGCAGGCAGTGATTGGTAATATACAAACCGAGGGGCAGAATAAGGTTTGAAATTCGTTCTGCCCCTCTTTGTTGTTTTAGTGTTCGGAATATTTGGTTTTACCGATATATTATTCCTTGCTTCTGCAGCATTTCAAAATCTTCTTTACGCATTCCTATATCATCCAAAGACCGGGCTTCATTGTGGTCGTTGAGATATACGCCGGGCTTTTCGGAATACAAAGCGCTTGTAACGGATAATGAATCATTCCGGTAAGGCGTCTCCACTCCTCCCAGTTCCAGCATAGTCTGAAAGAAAGACGCGCTGGATGAAATGTTTTTCTGTTTGTTTGCTTCAGCGTTTCGCAGAAGAACCGGATAATTCCGTCGGTATCCGTCAGACATCCATACAAGGAAAGGTACGTGTATCTGATAATAGGACGGTACCGGTGATGCGTGCAGGAAAAGACGACGGTTATCATCGAAAATATCTTCTCCATGGTCTGAAGTATAGAGCATTGCCGCATCTACATTCTGCTCTTGCAACATCTCAATGAGACGTGCCAGAAAATCATCCGTATAGCGGATGGAGTTATCATAGGCATTTACCAGATTATCCTTATATCTCACTTCTGCATCTACCGGAAAATCCGGCAGGAAGTAAGCATTGTCCGACGGATAACGTTCCCGGTAATTGAAATGAGAGCCATAGGTGTGGAGAACAATAAATTGTTTGGAAGCATTGTTGGCCAATTCGGCAGCTACCAGCTTCAATAGTTCATCGTCAGAAGGATTATAGTTGGCGTCTCCCGCATCTTCTTTAATAAAATCGTACGTATCGGCTTCTTTTCCAAAAAAGTCGATAAATGAATGGTTATAGCGCTGGTTGGAGAAAAAAGCCGTTCGATATCCCGCTTCCTTGAATGCTGTAATAACTCCTTTTTGTTGATAAATGGAATTGAAGTCATGAGCCGAAATCGGAGACATCAGCATCGGTACGCTTTTGTGCGTGGTATTAGACTCGGTCAACACGTGGCAAAAGGCTGTCAACCCCTCTATTTTGGAAAGTTTCGGGTTCGTTTCACGATTATAACCATAAAGCGACCAGTTGGCGGCACGGGATGTTTCTCCAATTACCATGACGTAGACTTCCCTATCCTCTCCCGAATGAACGGCTTTTGCCTGATAAGTGAAATCTTTCGAGGTCTCTGCATAGTTCTGTGTCTGTGCGGTACGTTGAAAGGCCAGTGCAATGTTATAGCACACATTGGCCGGATATAAATCCGATTTCAATTCATAGCGGGAATCGAACAGATAGGCGGTTCCCAATGACAGGACTCCGATGATTATCGCTATCCGGGCACGTCTGCGCTCTCTGTGGATGAACGGTTCCGGCAGTTTCCGTTTCCTGATGACAGATACCGCAGCCAGAATCAACGCCGGAATGTACAGCAATACTACGATGACAATGGCGGGAATCAGATTATCCAGTAATTCCAATGCTTCACTGGAATTGGTCGTTACCAAATTGAGAAACATATCTACCGCAATGATGGACTGTCCGAAAAGGTATAACAATACGATTTGGAATGCTCCGAAAAACAAAAAAGGGAACAATATCCAGAAAGTCTTGCCGCAATTCCTCGACCGGCTCATCACTATATAATAGACGGAGAATGGCAATAGCACATTACACGTTTTTGCCACCGGCGGCATAGGTTCCGTAAAGCATAGTACAATATTGGGTACTATCAGAATTATCAGGAACAAATAAAACAAATTCTCTTGGTTTTCAAACCATTTTTTGATTTCTCTAAAAAGCTTCATTGATATTAAATATAAATCCGGTCTGGTGTTTGCCAAACCCTAAATCCAAACGTACATTCACTCTCTTCTTAAATTCCCAGCGATAGCCGAAACCATAATTGGGAAGAATATGTTTCACATCGAACTCGGAGACCTTCGGGAAAACAGTACCTGCTCCTACCCATACGGCCACTCCGTTCCGTTTCCACACATGCTGGCGAAGTTCTATTTGGGCATCCATCGCGCATTTGTCGCGATAACGTCCTTCATAATAGCCGCGCATGGAATACGAACTGCCTAAAGTTGCCATCAGTCCCCAGGGAGGATTTCCATAATTCAGCAACGTATGAAACTGTCCGGCCAGAACACCGCCTTTCCATACGGTATGATAGTACCTTGTATCCAGTTCTGTGCTGCTGAACGCATATTTATTTCCTAAAAAGGCAGGGCTGAAACGCTGGTCTATTCTCAGGTAGTATCCTTTGTATGCGTTCGTCAGAAAGTCGCGCGAATCATAAAGCAACGACAAGCCTAAACTGAGATTGGTAGTACGTGCGCTCATGCCTTCCCATAATTCCGGTTTTTCAAAATCATGTCCGTATATATAATCGAATACAGCCATAGGACCTATGTAGAAGTTCGGAGCCAGCCGAAACATGAAGTCGGCTTTCATTTGTGCCTGAAAACGGTCATAGTCGCTTTCATTATCGCTGTTGGCTCCGTTGTCATACCCTGTTCCCCAATACAAACTGGGAAAAGAATAGAAATACAGGTTGTAATTCAAACGGTATCTGTCATGAGGAAACAGATGCGTTCCGCGTATTCCCAACAGATAAAAACCTACCGTAGAAACATCTCCGTACAGTGAAACATTGGAAGGCGGAAGAATCGTATCGTTCCGGTCGGAGCGGTAAAGTCCCGCAGCTACCAGTCCCAGTCCTAATTTGGTGTCGCTGGAGTAGTGCGGTCCGCCGATAATGCTGAAATCGAATTTCTTGTTTTTCTTTTCTTTATTGGCGTCATTGAAGTAATTCAGGAACTTTTTAAAGAAGTTCCGCTTTGCAGGAACAGAGTCAAGGGTGATGGCAGAATCCTTGTCGGCCGAAGTATTTGCTTCTGCCAAACGTGTTTGTGCATGAACAGCAGTTACAGTCACCAACAAGATTAAAGATAATAGACATCCTTTTAGTTTTGTGCTCATTCTCTATTGCTAAGAAAACTTCGGGGCAAAGTTAGTTGTAAATAATCCATGTTACAACAATGTTACGAGCCTTTTTGTTTCCATTTCTTCCTATTTAGTGTCTATAATTTCCTTAGAGTATTTTAACCCGGGTCTTGACAGAACATTCCTTAATTCCTTGTGTTTCTTTATAATGAACAAAGAACAACTTGAAATATGAAAACAGCAATGGATATCCCCGATAAAGAGGGACGTAAACGACTGGTCATTGTAGGTGGCGGTTTTGGCGGACTGAAACTGGCAAGAAAACTAAAGAGTGATAAGTATCAGGTCGTCTTACTGGATAAGAACAACCACCATATTTTCCAACCTCTACTCTATCAAGTGGCTACGGCAGGTATCGAGCCAAGCGCCATTTCCTTTCCTTACCGCAAAATCTTTAAGAAAAGAGACCATTTCCACATACGTATTTGTGAAGCTCAACGCGTAATTCCGGAGAACGACTTATTGGAAACTTCTATCGGTACGCTGGCTTATGACTATCTGGTGATCGCCACCGGATGCGATACAAACTATTTTGGCAACAACGATATGGCCAAGCAGACCATGGCTCTAAAGAATACATCGGAAGCCCTGTTCAACCGTAATCAAATTCTGGACAGTTTTGAACAAGCTCAAAATACCGGAAATCAGGAAGAGCGTAAGCGTCTGATGACATTCGCCATAGTGGGTGGTGGAGCTACGGGGATAGAGTTGGCAGGCGCTTTGGCGGAAATGCGAAAATTTGTATTGCCGCAAGACTATCCGGACTTGAATATCAACGAAATGCGTATCATTCTGATAGACGGCGCTTCCCGCCTCTTGTCCGCCTTTTCAGAAAAATCCTCTCAAGAGGTGACGGACTACCTGCGAAGCCGGGATGTAGAGATAAAGCTGAACGCGCGCGTGATGAATTATGAAGACAATAAGCTTGTACTGAGCGAGGGCCCCGTAATCGACACGAAAAATGTATTTTGGGTGGCCGGTGTAAAGGCAAACAGCCTGCAAGGCTTACCGGCTGAAGCCTACGGACCGGGAAACCGCCTGAAAGTAGACAATTATAACCGTTTGTATGAGTATCCCGATATTTTTGCCATTGGCGATACAGCTTTGATGACTTCCGATGTTTTTCCCAAAGGGCATCCGCAAGTTGTCCAACCTGCCATTCAGCAAGCAAGGAATTTAATAATAAACCTGCAACGTATCGAGCAAGGTCTGCCTTTGCAACCTTTTGTTTATCACAGCAAAGGTTCTATGGCCACCATCGGCCGTAATCATGCGGTTGTTGAATTAAAAAAACTGCGTTTTGGCGGTTTTCCGGCATGGGCTGTATGGTTGTTTATTCATTTAATGAGTATTGTGGGCGTAAAAAACCGCTTGTTTATATTTGTAGACTGGATGTGGAGCTACTTTACTTACGATCCGTCATTACGGATAATCATCAAACCATTGAAGCGGGAGTAAACATTTATTCATTCTTATTTGTTAAGAGTATATATCAACTTAAAAAAACGAATGATTATGTTAAAGCGATTTTTATTCCCCTCTAAACCGGACGGTACCTTTATATCTGTTATATTATTAACGGTCAGAGTTGTGTTCGGCATTCTGATGATGAACCACGGCATTGATAAATGGGCAAACTATCAGGAACTATCCACGGTATTCCCTGACCCTCTCGGTATCGGCAGTCCCCTTTCTCTCGGCTTGGCTATTTTTGGTGAGCTGGCGTGTTCAATGGCGTTTATTACCGGTTTCTTATACAGACTGGCCATGATTCCCATGATATTTACAATGTGTGTGGCATTCTTCGTCGTTCATGGCAGCGACCCGTTTGCGGTAAAAGAACTTGCGTTCGTTTATTTGGTAGTATTTGTACTGATGTATATCATAGGCCCGGGTAAATTTGCGGTAGACCGCTGGATTTCCAAATCCCTTTCTCGCAAATAGAGAGAAAGGCTCCTCTTTTATTTTACAAAATGTTGTTTTTCGCGGCTTTTTTGTGTTTTTTTATAAAAATGGTTATATTTGCACTAACCTATAAATAGATAATGAGATACTATCTCAATAAATACAGTAAAATAAAAGAAAGTGATTATGAAAAAGTTCAATTTGAAATTGGCCGCAACTGTAATGGTATGCGGTGCTTTTCTTTTCAGTTCATGTATCGGTTCTTTTGCCTTGCACGGCAAGTTGTTAAGTTGGAACCAGGGTGTCAGCAATAAGTTTGTCAATGAACTTGTTTTTCTTGCGTTCAACATCATTCCGGTGTATGGCGTATGCTACTTGGCAGATGCTTTGGTGATCAACTCTATCGAATTCTGGAGTGGAAATAATCCTTTGGCAAGTATCGGTGATGTAAAGAAAGTAAAAGGCGAAAACGGAAACTACCTGGTAGAAACTCTTGAAAACGGTTATTCCATCACAAAAGAAGGTGATGAAACCGCATCTATGGAGTTAATCTACGATAAGGATTTAAATACCTGGAATGTTGTAGCAGACGGCGTAAGTACCGAACTTTTGCAGATGAACAATGACGGTACGGCACAGATGACTTTACCTAACGGTGAAGATATGACTGTTACTTTGGACGCTCAAGGTGTATCTGCCGCTCGCCAGGCAACTATGATCAATACGTATTATGCCGCACGTTGAGAACTGAAAAATAAGAATTAAGATAAAACAGAAGGCTGCGCGGTTCTTTAAAGAATATTGCGCAGCCTTTTGTTTTATATTTTTTTCAGGCGGATATTCTCATGTTAGAACGGATATCCCACTGCAAAATGGAATGCGAAGTCACGACTGAATTTGGGATGTATAATAGGAAAATGTTCTTTTCTGTTGTTGTACACCGGGTTGACAGCTTTCATACCACCGTCAAAACGCAGAACAAAGAAATCCAGGTCCAATCGTAATCCCAAACCGTAAGCTACGGCTATCTGCTTATAGAATTTATTGAATTCGAACTTACCGCCCGGCTGGTCTTTGTAATCGCGCAATGTCCAGATATTACCCGCGTCCACAAAGACTGCTCCTCTGAACTTCCAGAACAGGCGCGTGCGATATTCTATGTTTGCATCCAGTTTAATATCTCCCGACTGATTCATGAAGTTTCCGTCACCGGGAAACACACCCGGACCCAAATCACGTACCGACCAGCCGCGTACGCTGTTTGCACCGCCGGAGAAATAACGCTTTTCAAAAGGTACAATCGTTGCATTGCCGTAAGGTACGGCAATACCGGCTCCCACATGGAACGCAATGGAGTTACGGTTGTCTATAACGACATTCTTGGCAAAGTCAAAATCTCCCTTGACATATTGTGCGAATGGGATACTCAGTAATGAATATTCCCCGTCTTCATTCTTCTTCATGTTTGTCATTTTGGCAAAAGCATACAAAAGATTGCCTGCCGACTCAAAATTAAAGCGAATAGAGTATGAATTGCCGATGATTGCATTATTCATCAGGGCTTGTCCTGCGCTATTGTATGTATAACTATACCCTGTGCGAACAATCAGACGGTCGTCGTAGTTGTATTTTAAAATATAATTCTGCTCGTTATTCAAATATTTGTCGCGAAACTCCTGCGAAATGGAAGGCATGTACAGATAGTTGATGTCCAGTAAGTCAATGCGGTGCTGTGCTCTCTGGCGTTGCAACCCCCATTTGTAGCTCCAACTGGCAGAGGCGATGATGCGTGAAAACTCCGGACGTATCTGATAATTGTACTGTACGCCGAATTCCGTAGTGGCGCGTATTTTCCTCCGGAAGTCGTTGGAGAGGAACGGAAAGAGGAAACGCGGGAAATTTATGGTTGCTTCCGCTCCTAACTCCGTATAATCCTCGTGATTATAACCGCCCTGCAAACCAGATACCGCTTCGTATGCGCCACGCAGCTTTATCATAAAGGTTTCGGAACCCTTGAACATATTCCGGTTCTGGAATGATACGGATGCGGCAGCACCCAAGTCTCCCGCAGAATTGGTTCCTTCCAACTCAAACGATACGGACTGGTATTTCCCTTTCGTCAGCATCACATAAGCATTCAACTTGGCGGTATCGCCTACCTGCGTTTCAAAGAAACGGATATTGGTATATTTCAATGCCTGCAAGCGTCCGAAATTGGAGTAGGTACGTTGCACATCCGGTTCGTTGTACAAGCTGCCCGGTACAATACGCAGATTATTGGTCAGTACCTTCGGGCGCAGATAGAGTTTATCCTTATAATATATGGGAAAGCCCTTGTAATGTATGGAGTCGTTGATTTCTATACTGCTCAAAGCAGATGATTCCAACACATTGTAGTCCGTTATAAAATTTACCTTGTTGATGTAGTACTGCCGATGATTTTGCGGGGTATCGTCATTGTGCTGCCGAAAAGGCGCCAAATGCATGGTTACGTCCACTTGGTAGGTATTCCGTACCGTATCTGCCGTATATGAGATGTATTCCTTGTTGAACTTATAATATCCGTTACGAAGAAGATTGTCCGTAATGCGCTGACGCTCTGCATCCAAACGGTTCACATCAAAGTACATGCCTTCGGTCAGATAGGTGTCTGCCGAATCCTGTCGCATGTATTCCTTGATTTTCTCATCTTTGATGTCGTATTTAAGCGAACGGATTTTATAGGGCTTTCCGCTGGAAACCTTATAAGTCAACTTTAATTTCTTCTTCTTGACATGTGTAACCGGTTCTACGGTGGCACTCATATAGCCCATGTTTTGTATGGCCTTTGTCATTTCCTCACCGGACCGTTCGGTTTCCTCCGCCTTGTAGATAACCGGCGCGTCTCCCATTCGTCGCAAGGTACGATTTATCCAGCGCGTGGAATCCCTGCCCGACCAGTTGTAAACATACAGCTGTGTCTTTATCAGGCTGAACCATTTGGCATTCGGATTTTGGCGGACATACATCGAGAGGCTTGAAGGCTTGATTTCCTTGTTGTCCGTTTGTATGCGCACTTCGTCCAATAAATACGAACCTTCCGGCACATATTTCGTGGCAGAACATGAAGCTAATAAAAGTATGGCGGTAGCAAGTAGTGCGTAGCGAAAGCCTTTCTTCATACTAAGTTATTAATTGGCGCATAAATTACTGCAAATATAGAAATAATCGTGTACTTTTGCCAAATAAAACCAAACAACTTATGGCACTGAGTAAGAATCGTATCAAATATATCCGTTCATTGGAGTTGAAGAAGAATCGTAAGGCTGATAAAGTATTTCTGGCGGAGGGGCCGAAGCTGGTAGGCGATTTGTTGGGGCACTTCCGTTGCCGCTTTCTGATTGCAACGGCAGAATGGCTTTCCGCACACAAACATCTATCGGTAGAAGACATAACCGAAGTCTCCGAAGAGGAACTCTCACGCGCCAGTCTGTTGAAAACTCCGCAACAGGTACTCGCCGTGTTTGAACAACCGGAAGAAGCAATGGATGCTTCCGTTATAAGCCGTTCCCTCTGTCTGGCATTGGACGATGTACAGGATCCCGGTAATCTGGGCACTATCATCCGCCTTGCCGACTGGTTTGGTATCGAGCATATCTTCTGTTCGCCCAATACGGTGGATGTCTATAACCCCAAGACCGTACAGGCCACTATGGGCGGCATTGCACGGGTAAAACTGCATTATACTTCCCTACCCGAACTGATAGGTTCATTAAAAGACATACCGGTATACGGTACTTTTTTGGATGGGGCAAACATGTATACTCAACCGCTTTCGGCTCATGGATTGATTGTTATGGGAAATGAAGGCAACGGTATAGGAAACGAGGTGGAGCAGCTTATCAATCGTAAACTTTATATTCCCAACTATCCGTCGGAACGTGAAACTTCCGAATCTTTGAATGTTGCCATTGCTACCGCAGTAGTTTGTGCCGAGTTCCGTCGACAGGCAGCATTGTTGTAATGTCAAAATTAGAGAAATAGACGGGTCGCAGTCTGCAACTCCCGTTAATAGAGGGCGGCGGAGCCATTAATAAATTCCGGGGGAATTTTACTATATTTTTTTTAGAATTATAGTAAAATTCTGCGGACGTTTTACTATAATTTTGTTGAGCGTTTGGTATGGGGGAATTTATGTCAGGTTCTTTCAACTCTTCTTGCGTCAGCAGTACGATAGCCCCCGGCAACCATTCCACATTTTCCATCTCCTCGGTTAATGGAAATAAACGTACAACCACACCTTCTTCCGTTTCTACCGCATATTGCTTTAGATAGCCATATGCGGGCAAGAACAAAAAATGGGAAGCGAAGCGTTTCATTACTTTTCGGTAGTTTGGCGTAATCTCGGACGAGGACGCATTTCAGGACGGCGGATACTGTCTTTCTTTTCATCCTGTTTCTTCAATTCTACGGGTTTGCCCGGAACCATATCTTTCTTTATCTCCTTATCATCGATTTTCAGACTTTCTTTATCAACGTTAAACAAGGTGTCCGTTGCATGATAACGCATCAGGCTGATACGGTCTGCTAATATACTCTGCGCAGATTTCTGTGCAGGATAATAGATAAAACCTCGTATTTCTTTTATTTCTCCCAATGTATCGGCAAATAAAGAAATGGTTTCCGTACCCGATCGCTTTACTTTAAGCATCTCGTTCAGCGTATCTTTGGCATAAAGAATCTGCATGGCCATTAATGGAGCATGCAGGCTGTCGGGCGTTCCGCTCAAGAAACGAAAACGAACCGTCCACCGCAGTGTATCCCTGTCCTTGAAGTTGGTATCCGAAGGAAGCGTAAAGGCCAGCTTGTTGTCCAACGGCGTTCCGGTAAGATGATAGATATGCCGGCCTATCCATACGTCGATACTGTCGCCCGGAAGAGATTCTTTGGGCTTGTTGTCACGCAAGGCTATTAAATGGTTGATACCGTCTCTCTCGGCCTTTAACCGTTGGTTCACTTTCTCGTAGACTTTTGTGAGAGCATCCGGATGGCGGGCATACCACACCATTGAGGTGTCGAAATCGGCTTGAGTGATGCCGTGTTTCCTGTAAACCGATTCAATGTACAGCACACGCTTGTAACTGTCGCTATAAGGAACTTCCTCTCCCATTGCCTTTGCAATGTGGAAGTCATAAAGCACGTTTTCCATTTTGGCGTCCGGTATAACCGTATCAGGTCTTTTAACCTGACACGCTGTCAGACCGAACGCCAAAAGGATTACGCTATACCATTGAATCCGTTTTTTCCTTTTCATGATTTCTTTATAACATGATAGGAATCATTCAAATATTTACTGTAAAACAGCAACAGTGCTATGATACCGCAACTGATCGCAGCATCGGCAAAGTTGAAAATCGGGCTGAAGAAGATGAAATGGTTTCCACCTATGAACGGCATCCATTCAGGCCAGTTTGTTTCGATAATGGGGAAATAGAACATATCGACCACTTTGCCGTAGAACAGCGGAGCATATCCGCCGCCTTCGGGCATGAAAGTTGCCAGTTGCGAATAGGTGCTTTCATTAAACAGCACTCCGTAGAATACGCTGTCGATGATATTGCCCAATGCTCCCGTCAGAATGAGTGAAACACAGACAATAAATCCCGTCTTCATACCATGCTTTATGAACTTATACAGGAACCAGCCTATCACTCCTACCGCAACGATTCGAAATGAAGTAAGGAACAATTTCCCGAATATCTCCAAGCCGAAAGCCATACCGTTGTTTTCGGTAAAATAGATATAGAACCAATCGGTGATGCGTATACTCTCATGCCAATACATTTGCGTCTTAACAATCACCTTGATTACTTGGTCGATAATCAATACCGAGAAAATAACGAGTAAGGCTATCCGCCCTTTCGTGAAAAATTTCTTCATCCTTATTTCTTGCCGTTGTTTTTAGCTTCAATGCTTAATGTTGCATGAGGCACCGCACGCAGACGTTCGGCGGGAATCAGTTTACCTGTTTCGCGGCAGATACCATACGTTTTGTTCTCGATACGTACCAAAGCCGCCTGTAAACCCTGGATGAACTTCAGCTGGCGTTGCGCCAAACGTGTCGTTTCTTCCTTAGACAAGGTATTAGCCCCTTCTTCCAGTACTTTGTACGTTGGAGATGTATCGTCGGTATCGTTACCGTCTGCACCTGTCAGGCTGGCTTTCAGCAATTCATAATCGCGTTGTGCCAACTCTAACTTTTCCATAATAATGGCGCGGAATTCTTCCAATTCAGCATCCGAGTATCTTGTCTTTTCTGCCATAACTTTACGTGTTTAATCGTTAGTATTAATAATTTATTCTTTTACAACGCTTACATACAGTTTGAAATCGTCGAACTCAAGTTCTGTACCGCTTTCTACATCGTCTGCCAGCGTCAGTGAGGTTCCTAAAACCTGGTTACAAATATAGTCTTTATATTCATTTACCGCATCATCTGTTTGCGGATTTTTTGATAATGTAATCTTTATTTTATCCGTTATCTCAAAGCCGCTTGACTTGCGGATATTCTGGATACGGTTCACCAATTCGCGGGCGATACCCTCGCGACGAAGCTCCTCGGTTATGGTAACTTCCAGAGCGACAGTCAGCTTGCCTTCATTGGCAACCAGCCAGCCCGGAATATCTTCACTGAAGATTTCCACGTCGGATGTTTCGATTACGGCTTCCGCGCCGTCCAGGTTCAGTGTATAAGAACCGTTCTTTTCCAGTTCGGCGATGGCTTCCTGCGGCATTTCGGCTACGGCGGCGGCAACAGCTTTCATTTGCTTGCCGAATTTCGGGCCCAGCTTCTTGAAGTCGCACTTCACTTTCTTCACGAGTACCCCGGCCGCACCGTCCACAAACCGGATTTCCTTTACATTCACCTCGTTCATGATAAGCGCTTTTACGGCTTCGATGTGGGCACGTTGCTCTTCGTCCACAACCGGAATCATGATGCATTGCAGCGGCTGGCGCACTTTGATGTTCACCTTGCGGCGCAAAGCCAATACCATAGAAGTAACGTCCTGTGCCATTTGCATGCGTGCTTCCAGCTCCTTGTCTATCGCTTCTTCCTCGCATTCGGGGAATTTGGCCAAGTGAACGGACACGACATTGTCACGTCTGGTTGCCGCTATCAGGTCCGAATAGAGCATATCGGCATAGAACGGAGCGATAGGCGCCATTAGTTTGGCTACGGTTTCCAGACAGGTATAGAGCGTTTGGAAAGCAGACAGCTTATCTTGTGTCATGCCACCACCCCAGAAACGTTTACGGTTCAGGCGGACATACCAGTTAGAAAGGTTGTCGTTCACAAAGTCCGAAATCAATCGTCCGGCTTTGGTCGGCTCGTATTCGTTGTAGCAGTTGTCTACGTCTTTCACCAGCGTGTTCAGTACGGAGATAATCCAACGGTCTATTTCCGGACGTTCCGCCATCGGTACATCGGCTTCCTTGTATTCAAATCCGTCCACATTTGCGTAGAGGGCGAAGAAAGAATACGTATTATATAAGGTACCGAAGAACTTACGGCGTACTTCTTCCACTCCGTCTACGTCGAACTTCAGGTTGTCCCACGGAGAAGAATTGGTAATCATATACCAGCGTAGGGGGTCGGAACCGTATTTCTCGATAGTAGAGAACGGGTCTACGGCATTGCCCAAACGCTTGGACATCTTATTACCGTTCTTGTCGAGCACCAGACCGTTTGAGATTACAGCCTTATAAGATATGCTGTCGAATACCATTGTGGCGATAGCGTGCAGGGTGAAGAACCAACCGCGTGTCTGGTCTACGCCTTCTGCGATGAAATCGGCGGGATATACCTGATGGCTATCCAGCAATTCCTTGTTTTCAAACGGATAGTGTATCTGCGCATACGGCATGGAACCGGAGTCGAACCATACGTCAATCAAGTCTGATTCGCGCTTCATAGGCTTGCCGTCTTTGGATACGAGGATGATATCATCCACGTAAGGACGGTGAAGGTCTATCTTGTCATAGTTCTCCTGCGTGTACACACCCGGGCGGAAGTCTTTCTCCTTGTAAGGATTGGACGCCATCAGTCCGGCTGCAACGGATTTCTCTATCTCGTTGTAGAGTTCTTCCACGGATTCGATACACTTCTCCTCATCACCGTCTTCCGTACGCCAGATAGGCAACGGAGTACCCCAGTAACGTGAACGGCTCAGATTCCAGTCGTTCAGGTTCTCCAGCCATTTGCCGAAACGTCCCGTACCGGTACTTTCCGGTTTCCAGTTGATAGTCTTGTTCAGCTCTATCATACGTTCCTTGCAGGCGGTACTGCGGATAAACCAGCTATCCAACGGATAATACAATACGGGTTTGTCCGTACGCCAGCAATGCGGATAGTTGTGCACGTGCTTCTCTATCTTGAATGCCTGGTTGGCTGCCTTCATCATCATACATATATATATGTCGAGAGTTTCGGCAGCTTGCGCGGCTTTCTCATCATATTTGCCGTCAACGGTAAATTGAGGGTCGTAGGCATTCTTCACCCAACGGCCCTGATATTCTTTGTAAGCATCTGTATCGACGCATTCTTTCACGAAC
This sequence comes from Bacteroides clarus YIT 12056, assembly GCF_900129655.1. Lineage (GTDB taxonomy): Bacteria > Bacteroidota > Bacteroidia > Bacteroidales > Bacteroidaceae > Bacteroides > Bacteroides clarus. The sequence goes on along the minus strand of NZ_FQWK01000004.1, from coordinate 287,654 downwards.
TTCTCATCCAGTTCGTCTAATAAATAGAACTTACCGGTAAGGTCTACCATAGGACGGGTTTCACCGCGCTTGTTAATCATGAACAAGGAAGGGATACCTGCCGCACGGGCTACGAAAGCATCATCCGCACCGAATGTGGGAGCGATGTGTACGATACCCGTACCGTCTTCCGTGGTCACATAGTCACCGAGGATTACACGGAAGCCTTTGTCGCTGACGCTCCAATTACCGTCATTATCCACGTCCACCGGTTTCACCCACGGAATGAGTTGTTCATATTCCATTCCTACCAAATCCGGGCCTTTATATTCGCCTACAATCTTGAACGGAATCAGTTTATCACCGGGTTTATAATCCTCTAATGCAAGTCCTTCCGCTTTTTTGTTGAAGTGAGTATAGAGCAATGCTTTGGCAAGCACCACAGTCATCTTTTCACCCGTATAGCCGTTATAGGTCTGTACGGCTACGTAGTCGATTTTCGGACCTACGCAGAGAGCGGTATTTGAGGGCAATGTCCAAGGAGTTGTAGTCCATGCCAAGAAATAAGGAGTACCCCACTCCGCCATTTCAGGCTTCGGGTTCTTCATCTTGAACTGTCCTACCACGGTTGTATCTTTTACATCGCGATAGCAACCGGGCTGGTTTAACTCGTGAGAGCTCAAACCGGTTCCTGCAGCCGGAGAGTACGGTTGTATGGTATACCCTTTATAAAGAAGTCCTTTTTTATGAAGTTGCTTCAACAGCCACCACAAGGTTTCGATGTAACGATTGTCATAGGTGATATAAGGGTTCTGCATATCCACCCAATAACCCATTTTGTGGGTAAGGTCTTCCCACTCTTTGGTGAACTTCATCACGTCCTTGCGGCATGCGGCGTTATATTCGGCAACGGAGATAGTCTTACCGATATCCTCTTTGGTAATGCCGAGCGCTTTTTCCACACCCAGTTCCACAGGAAGCCCGTGTGTGTCCCACCCGGCCTTACGCTTCACCTGGAAACCTTTCATGGTTTTGTAGCGGCAGAAAATATCCTTAATGGAGCGAGCCATTACATGGTGAATACCCGGCATACCGTTGGCCGAGGGAGGTCCTTCGAAAAACACGAAAGAAGGACAACCTTCACGTTCTGTCATACTCTTGGCGAAAACCTGGTTTTCGTCCCATTTCTTCAACACTTCCTTATTTACTTCCGAAAGGTCAAACTTTGAATATTCGGCAAACTTCTTACCCATCTTGATATTTACGATTTGACTATTTACGATTTACTACTCTTAGAGATAGCCCGAGGAGTCTTTTCAGCGCACCTGGAGCTATCCTCTTTGTTTTAAGGGTGCAAATTTACAAAAAAGTTAGAGAAAAGAGATTTTTGAATAGATAATTTTAAAATGATGCATTGTTGCATACGTGTATCGCGACAAAAGCTCGCCGCCGGTTACGCGGATTTATCCTTACTTCTTCATCCTCACTTCATATAAATCATTTCTGCGGTCTTTCAGGTTACGAACGCTGCCATAAGTGTGTAGCTCGTTCAATAAATCCAAATCCACGTCGGACACAAGAATCATTTCCGTGTTCGGAGTGGCTTCGGCACGCTTTCCGTCTGTGGGGAAAGCGAAGTCGCAAGGAGTAAACACACCCGACTGGGCATATTGTATATCCATATTGTGTACACGGGGAAGATTACCCACACTGCCCGCAATGACAACGAAACACTCGTTTTCAATGGCACGGGCGTGAGCGCATACCTTCACACGCGAGTAGGCGTTCTGCGTATCGGTAAGGAACGGAACAAACAATATTTGCATTCCCTGGTCTGCCATGATACGTGATAGTTCCGGGAACTCCACATCATAACATATCAGCACACCGATTTTGGCGCAATCCGTGTCGAATGTCTGCAAGGATTTACCGCCGCTCAATCCCCAGCTTTTAATCTCATCGGGAGTGACATGTATCTTTTCGTACATTTCGTATGTTCCGTCGCGACGGCACAGAAAACCTACGTTGTACAAACGTCCGTCCTCTTCTTTGATAAGCGGCATACTGCCTGTAATGATATTGATGTTGTAACTGATGGCCAGTTTTACAAACCGTTCTCTGATTTCATTGGTATAAGCGGCCAGTCCGCGGATGGCTTCCGACTCTCCCTCGTCATTGAATTTCGCCATTAACGGCGCATTGAAATACTCCGGGAAAAGTACAAAGTCGCTCTTGTAGTCGGATACGGCATCCACGAAAAACTCCACCTGTTCGAATAAATCGTCCAATGTTTTGTAAGTACGCATCTGCCATTGCACCAGACCGACGCGCACGGTGGTTTTCGGACTAATATACTCCTGCGTAGGCGGCTGGTAATAAATATTATCCCATTGCAAGAGGCAGGCGTAGTGCTTGGATTCCTCATCGTTAGGGAGATAGTTGCGCATCACTTTACGCACGTGGAAGTCGTTGCTCAACTGGAAAGTCAGTACGGGGTCGTAAATCTCTTTTTGTTTTACTTTATCGATATACTCCTTAGGGCGTATTTGGTCGGCGTATTTATGGTAATTGGGAATGCGTCCGCCGAACATGATGGCTTTCAGGTTCAGCGTTTCGCAGATTTCCTTGCGGTATTCGTACATACGGCGTGCCAGACGCAATCCGCGGTATTGAGGATGGATAAAAACTTCGATACCGTATAGAATGTTACCTTTGGGATTATGCGTATTGAAAGTTTCCTTACCCGTAACCTGAGCATAGGTATGGTCATTCTTCACATCGTCATAGTTTACGATGATGGAAAGCGCGCATCCCACTATCTTCTCATCGACAACCGTCACAATCTGCCCTTCCGGAAAGATACGGATCAGCTTCTCTATCTGTTTATGCGTCCAAAAAACATCACTTCCGTCTGAATAAACACGCGTGAAGGATTGTGCCAATTGGTCATAATCTTCTATTTGCAGATTACGTATCTGCACTTTATTGATTTTCATTTCGTCCATACTCATTGTGTTACATCTGAATTAAAAACAGTGCAAAGTTACAGTTTTACCGATACATTAATCTTTATGGATATGATTTTTTCCTACCTTTACCGCCAAAATGATATTTATCCCCGCACATACTAAATATAAATAAGATATGCGTAAACTTATGATGTTGGCATTCAGCGCTTTATTTTTGCTTTCACTGAATGCGGCAAATCCGAAAAAGCACTACACCGTTATTGTTTCACTGGACGGTTTTCGTTGGGACTATCCCGCCATGTACCGAACTCCCAATTTAGACCGTATGGCGGCAGATGGGGTAAAAGCCGTAATGCTTCCCTCCTATCCCGCTTCTACATTTCCCAATCACTATACCCTGGCTACCGGGTTGGTTCCCGACCATCACGGCATAATCAACAATACCTTTTGGGATGCAAAAAACAAACGGCAGTATTCGATGGGCGATTCCGTCACCCGTAACAATCCGGAATATTACTTAGGGGAGCCGATATGGATTACAGCCCAGAAACAAGGTATTAAAACCGGCAACATGTATTGGGTAGGTGCTGACATTGCCATCAAAAACAATCATCCCACTTATTACAGGCCTTGGAACGCCAAACCTTTTCTGAGTTTTGAACAACGAATAGATACTGTGCTGACCTGGCTGCAAAAGCCCGAGGAAGAACGTCCCGGACTTGTCATGTTGTATTTTGAAGAACCTGACGGCAGCGGACATCATAACGGTCTGCGCAGTTCGCAGACAGGCGCAGTGGTTCAGCGTATGGACAGCCTGATGGGAGTATTGAGAAAAAAGATAGAAGCCCTTCCTTTTGCCGGAGATGTCAATCTTATTGTCACTTCAGACCACGGCATGACCGATATCAGCGCTGAGCGTGTAGTCAATATAAATGATTATTTAAAACCGGAATGGTGTGAAGTGGTAGACGGCCGTACGCCTACTTCCATATTTTCTAAACCCGAATATCGTGATTCTATCTATAATACACTGAAAAAAGCGGCCCATATCAACGTATGGAAAAAAGAGGAGATTCCCGCAGAACTGCATTACGGCAGCAGTGACCGCATAGGAGATATTGTCGTTGCTCCGGAACTTGGATGGCAGTTCACGGATGTGGCGCGTGACACCAAAGGCGCGCATGGATATTTCCCTCAAAGTCCCGATATGCAGGTGATGTTTCGTGCCATCGGACCGGATTTTAAAACAGGATATACTGCCAAAGGTTTTGTGAATGTAGACATCTATCCCCTTTTATCCTATCTTTTGCAGATTGTTCCGGAAAAAACCGACGGACAGTTTGAACGAATCAGGGATATATTACGATAGGCAACGGCATGCTTATAATCAAATAACTGCATGTACCAACTTATTTCATGCCTTGGTACCGACCGTACCATGTTGAGGTACGCGGTGTACCACCGGGTGGCAGTCTCCGTACCATGCCTTGGTACGAGCAGTACCACCTGATGGTAGGCATCAAAAGTCGAGAGGTTTAAACGCAAAAGGCTGTGCAATTCATTTCGAATCGCACAGCCTTTCATATTCTGTTGAATGAAGTCCTTACGAACTTATTTCTTTTTCTTCCAAAGCTTGGTCATATCTTCCAAAGTCTTGCCTTTCGTTTCGGGTACGAGCTTCCATACGAAGATGGCCGCCACTACGCAGATAATGCCATAAAGAGCATAGGCGAACATGTGGCCGAACTTATCTCCCATTTCCCCGAGGCGCATGTTGTACATCGGTAGGAAAGTAGACGAAACAATGAAGTTGAAAATCCATTGGAATGCCACCGCAATAGCTACTGCAGCACCACGGATGGTATTCGGGAAGATTTCGGCAATCAATACCCAGCAGATGGGTCCCCAACTGAACATAAACGAAGCGCTGTAAATCATAATGCTGATAACGGAGATTATCGCCGGAAGTCCTGTGACGATGTTGCAAAGCGCCACACCGAAAGCTCCTACGGCCATACCGATGGAACCGGAAATAAGCAACGGCTTGCGTCCCCATTTCTCAACAGTGAATACGGCCAGCAAGGTAAACAGGATATTCACGACACCCATGAGCACTGTCTGCACCATAGGATTAGCCATCCCCATTGTATCGAATATACGCGGGGCAAAATACAGTACGGCATTGATACCGACAGCCTGTTGGAATACGCTCAACATGATGCCGATGAAGATAACCATCCAACCGTACGTAAATAGTTTTTCCGTCTTTTCTTCGGTAGTGGCTTTTATCTCGGCCAGAATTACTTTGGCTTGTGACGAACCGTTGATTCGGCTCAATACATTCAGAGCCTTTTCATCTCTGCCGCACATGGCAAGGTAACGCGGCGTTTCAGGAACCAGCAATACCAGCAATGCGAATAATCCCGCCGGAACAGCCTCGCTGACAAACATCAAACGCCAACCGGTTTCTGTGGTCCATGCAGCAGCTTCGGGGTTCATTATCTGATTTACTCCGTTCACCAAATCGATTACAGGATTGGCATGACTGCCCAAAATCAGGAAGTTCACGAAATACACCACCAACTGACCGAAGATAATGGCAAACTGGTTCCATGACACCAATGTTCCGCGAATGTTACTCGGAGCAATTTCGGCAATGTACATCGGACAAATGGCAGAAGCCAGTCCTACGCCTACACCACCCAAAACCCGGTAAAAGTTGAACGCTACCAAAAGAGAATAGGAAGGAACGCCGTGTTCGAAGAACAGGAATTCCGGGTAATATGAACCCAGCGCCGATAAAAAGAACAGGATACCGGCCAAAAAGAGAGAGTTCTTGCGCCCTAATCTGGAAGCAAAAAAACCGGAGACGGCACTACCGATGATACAACCTATCAGTGCGCTGGATGATGTAATGCCGTGTATTGCATCTGTGTATTCAAAATCGGCCCCCATAAAAAAAGCTTGCAGTCCCTTTTCAGCGCCGGAGATAACCGCGGTATCATAACCGAAAAGCAGACCGCCAATGACGGCCACAAGTACGATAGAGAAGAGGTAGAGCTTGCTACCTTTTTCTGTATAATTCATGATAATAGTGATTAGGAGTTAGTGATTAGGGATTAGTGATGAGCGATTAATGATAAGTGATGGGTGATAAACAATTATCACTAATCACTAACCGCTAATCACTCGTCACTAACCCCTATTTATCAGCAATACATATTTACGATTGCTTCGTACAATTCTTGCTTGCCGCTGGTTTGCTTCGGCTCGCCGTTAGCTTTCGCATAAGCCACGACATCTTCCAAAGTCAGCTTGCCATCTTCAAATTCCTTACCCTTACCGCCGTCGAAAGAAGCGTAACGGTCAGCGAGCATTTTCTTATAAGGAGATTCTTCGAGCAACTTGGCAGCGCTTTCCAAGGCACGTGCCATAGCGTCCATACCGGCAATGTGAGCGATGAAGATATCTTCGAGGTCGGTAGAGTTACGACGGGTTTTAGCGTCGAAGTTAGTACCGCCGTTACCCAAACCGTCATTGCGGATGATTTGCATCATGGCTTGCGTCAGTTCGTAGTTGTCGATAGGGAATTGGTCTGTATCCCAACCGTTCTGGTAATCACCACGGTTGGCGTCGATAGAACCCAACATACCGTTATCTACGGCAACGGCAAGTTCGTGTTCGAATGTATGGCCTGCCAGTGTAGCGTGGTTTACTTCGATATTCACTTTGAAATCTTTATCCAAACCGTGAGCTTTCAGGAAGCCGATAACAGTTTCCGTATCCACATCATATTGATGCTTGGTCGGTTCCATCGGTTTCGGCTCAATCAGGAACGTGCCTTTGAAGCCACGTGCACGGGCATAGTCGCGTGCGATAGTCAACATTTGTGCAAGGTGTTCCTTTTCACGTTTCTGGTCGGTGTTCAGCAAAGACATATAACCTTCGCGTCCGCCCCAGAATACATAGTTTGAACCGCCTAATTCGATTGTAGCGTCGATGGCGTTCTTAATTTGAACGGCGGCGCGGGCTACAACGTCGAAATCGGGATTGGTAGCGGCACCGTTCATATAACGTGCGTGGCTGAATACGTTGGCAGTACCCCACAGCAGTTTGATGCCGGTTTCTGCCTGTTTTTGCTTTGCGTAAGCAACGATAGCTTTCAAGTTTGCTTCATATTCTTCAATGGTAGCGGCTTCTTCGCAAAGGTCTACGTCGTGGAAGCAATAGTATTCGATGCCCATCTTTTGCATGAATTCAAAACCTGCGTCCATTTTATTCTTGGCAGCCTGTACTTTGTCGGCATCACCATTCCAGGGGAACTGTTTTGTGCCGCCGCCAAACTGGTCGCCGCCTTCTGCGCAGAGTGTGTGCCACCATGCCATGGCAAACTTCAACCAGTCTTTCATTTTCTTACCCATGATGACTTTTTCTGCATCGTAATAGCGGAATGCCATCGGATTCATACTTTCTTTACCTTCGAATTTAATTTTTCCTATACCGGGAAAATACTCTTTTGTTGCCATAATTCTAATTGTTTTTAAAGGATTAATATATTTACTGTTTAACTGTTTGCTATTTCATATTGATGTCCAGACATTGTTTCCAACGTGCATACGCATCTGCGTAAGCCTGACGGTCGGACTGCTTCGGCTCTATGATTTCCAGTTTCTCCAATGTTGCAAAAGCTTCGTTATTGTCTTTATAAATACCCGCGCCTATACCTGCGCCTTTGGCCGCACCTACCGAACCGTCGGTATCATAAAGTTCGATTACCGCTCCCGTTACGCCGGCCAGTGTTTCGCGGAACAGCGGACTGAGGAACATATTGGCCTTGCCCGCATGGATTTTTTGTACCGGAATACCCATTTGCTCCATAATATCGATACCATATTTAAAGGAGAATACGATTCCTTCCTGTGCGGCACGGATAATGTGCTGCTTGCCATGCTGGTTAAAGTTGACACCCTGAACGGAACAACCTATCTCCTTGTTTTCCAGCATACGCTCTGCACCGTTGCCAAAAGGCAGGATACTGACACCTGCACTGCCGATGGGAGCTTGAGCCGCAAGAATATTCATGTCGTTGTAAGAAATACCTTCGGGAGCAACGGTGCGTTTCACCCACGAGTTGAGAATACCCGTACCGTTGATGCACAAGAGAACTCCCAAACGGGTTTGTTCTGCGGTGTGATTGACGTGCGCAAAGGTGTTGACACGTGATTTCGGGTCATAATTCACTTCACCGTTCACACCGTACACTACTCCGGATGTTCCTGCGGTAGATGCAATTTCACCGGGATTGAATACATTCAGTGACAATGCGTTATTAGGCTGGTCACCGGCACGGTATGTAATTGGCGTACCCTCTTTCAAACCCAATTCCTGTGCAGCCGTAGCATTTACACGTCCTTGTTCGGAAAAAGTCGGTTTGATATCGGCTATCAACGAATGGTCAAAACCATAATATTTCATCAGGAAGTCCGCTACCCGGTTGTTCTTGAAATCCCAGAACATACCTTCCGACAAGCCTGATACGGTAGTGCAGATTGTACCGCTCAACTTCATGGCAATGTAATCGCCGGGCAGCATAATCTTGTATATCTTCTCATAGACAGAAGGCTCATTTTCCTTTATCCAGGCAAGTTTGGATGCCGTGAAGTTACCCGGAGAGTTCAACAGATGAGAAAGGCACACTTCCTCTCCCAACGTTTCAAAAGCTTTTTGTCCGTAAGGCACTGCTCTTGAATCACACCAGATGATTGCCGGGCGCAATACATGTTGGTCTTTGTCAACGCACACCAGTCCATGCATCTGGTAAGAGATGCCGATTGCTTTGATATCTGCCGCATCCACACGGGAATCTGCCAATACGGCTTGCGTAGCCAATTTTAAGTTTTCCCACCAGTTTTCCGGATTTTGTTCCGCCCAACCCGGTTTTACGGCGATAATTTCCGCCTCTGTTTTCGGAAAGAATGCAGAAGAGACACATTTACCACTTTCTGCGTTTACCAAACTCGCTTTTACGGACGAGCTGCCGATGTCATAACCTAATAAATACATGATGAAGATTTATGATTTTTAATTTATGATTTATGATTTCATCGTCTCACCTTATTATATATCTTTTTGTCAAACCGATAATACCGTGCAGCGCGGTGGGCTACGCCTTGTTGTTTTTCTTCCAAGGGAACCACATATTCCATGAGGGCTATCTTTTTATGGAAATTGCGCACATCAATCTGTTTGCCGTACAATAATTCGTATAAGGTGCGAAGCTGGGATGCCGTAAATTTACGCGGCAGCAAATCAAACAATGACGATGGATTAAACTCTATATATTGGCGGATGTAGGTCATAGCCTCTTTGATGATAAGGTTATGGTCGAATGCCAGCGCTTTGATGTCCGGCAAAGCCACCCAACTTGCCATATAATCGTCCAAATCGCGATTCAGCGCACGGTCTATCTTTACCAGCGAGAGGTATGCGATGGTTACGATACGCTCCACTTTGGACTGCATGGCCCGCTCCAGCCAGTGCACATCCTTAGGGTCTTTGGTGCGGTTTTTGGAACCGAATGCCTTGAACTGCATCAGATTTACATTTTTGAGACCTGTCAATTCGTTCAGTACCCGTTGGGCAGCTTCATCCAAATCCTCGTCCATATAAATCAAACTGCCGGGAAGTTTCATGTCATGAAAGATTTCACCTTCTTCCTCTCCCGCCCGTTTAATCAGCAGAACTTTCAATTGCTCTCCGTCAAAACCGATCACTACACAATCTACGGAAATATGATTGTTGGCCAACGGCATGTTATGTTCCATGTTTTGCATAATATTTATGTTTAACGGCTGCAAATATAATGAGGTTTTTCTAATTTGCAATAAAGAAAAAGAATATTTTAATGATGTTATAAAGCATTATTTTACAGGTAAATACATATCATACATTTTACAATATGAACTTATTGTGTTATCGTATAAAATACAATATGTAATTTAAGCGGATACCCGGCATAAGTAATTGTAAGATATACAATAACTGTAAACTGCTTAATTTATAAGGATTTTACCGCTTGCCTGCCTGTCCTTCGAAAGTGGTACATATTGTATTCTAACCACATGTAAAAATAGTGCATTGCACAAAAAACGTCCATTTGTGCGGTGGTTATCAGAAAAACCTATACCTTTGCACCACTTTTTTAATTAAACACTAAAAATAAGTAAATATGAAAGCATTTGTATTTCCAGGTCAAGGTGCTCAGTTCGTAGGAATGGGTAAAGACTTGTACGAAAATTCGGCTTTAGCCAAAGAACTTTTTGAAAAAGCAAACGATATCCTCGGATATCGTATTACAGATATTATGTTCAACGGCACGGACGAAGATTTGCGCCAAACCAAAGTAACGCAACCTGCCGTATTCCTTCACTCGGTAATTTCCGCGCTTTGTATGGGCGATGATTTCAAACCGGAAATGACTGCCGGTCACTCACTCGGTGAGTTTTCCGCATTGGTTGCCGCCGGCGCGTTGAGCTTTGAAGACGGTCTGAAACTTGTATATGCCCGTGCCATGGCAATGCAGAAAGCTTGTGAAGCGCAGCCTTCCACTATGGCCGCCATCATTGCTTTGCCGGACGAAAAAGTGGAAGAAATCTGCGCACAGGTAAGTGCGGAAGGCGAGGTTTGCGTGGCTGCCAATTACAACTGTCCGGGACAAATCGTAATCTCAGGTTCCATTGAAGGCATCAACAAGGCTTGCGAACTGATGAAAGCTGCCGGAGCGAAGCGCGCTTTGCCTTTAAAGGTAGGCGGTGCATTCCACTCTCCGCTGATGAACCCTGCCAAGGTCGAATTGGAAGCAGCTATCAACGCTACTGAAATCCATACTCCGAAATGTCCTGTCTATCAGAATGTAGACGCTCTTCCCCACACGGATCCGGCTGAAATCAAGAAGAATCTTGTGGCTCAGCTGACAGCTTCCGTACGCTGGACTCAAACAGTCAAGAATATGGTTGCCGACGGTGCTACCGACTTTACGGAATGCGGTCCGGGTGCAGTTCTGCAAGGGCTTATCAAGAAGATTGATGCCAGTGCAACGGCTCATGGCATTGCATAATCCATAAAAGAAATTCCTTTTGGAGTTACTTCCGGTGGGGATGTGTCAAAATTTCGATTGGCACATCCCCATCTTTTTTATTCATTTTGCTTCCCTTTGATAAAAAATCCTCTCCTTTTGTTTTTTATATTTTATTTTCCTTTACCTTTGCCACCGTAAAGACAAAGGGGTGCCCCGACGGGCTGAGATTATACCCTCGAACCTGATGCAGTTAGTACTGCCGTAGGAATTGGATATTTTTTCTTCTTGGAACTTACCTTAACGGTACTTCTTTGTATTTACTTCCATTGTTTTACTTAACAGAAACAAAACATGAAAGTATTAATCAACAACAAAGAAGTGGAAACCGAGGCCGTTACCCTTTTACAACTGACAAATGAACTTTCCCTGCCAGCGCAAGGCGTCGCCGTTGCTGTCGATAACCGCATGGTTCCACGTGCGGAATGGACGGATTATGCTCTGTCCGAAGGAATATCTATCGTTATAATAAAAGCTGCCTGCGGCGGATAAGCCTATGAAATCACTTCAGTTCATTACACATTACACCGAAAGGTATTCCTACCTCGACTCGGCCCGTATGGCTTTGGAAGGCGGTTGCCGATGGATACAACTGCGCATGAAAGATGCCGGAAAAGAGGAGATACTGCCCATAGCGACGGAAATACGAAAATTATGCAATGATTGCGGCGCAATATTCATTATCGACGACCATGTGGAACTGGTCAGGGAAATCCGTGCTGACGGCGTACATCTCGGCAAGAATGATATGCCCGTTGCCGAAGCGCGGCGCATACTCGGAGACGAATATATCATAGGCGGTACGGCCAACACATACGAAGATATAAAGAAGCATTGGCTCGACGGAGTAAATTACATCGGCTGCGGACCGTTCAGATATACCACCACCAAACAAAAGCTCAGTCCTATTCTGGGTTTGGAAGGATATAAAGAGATTATCCGTCAAATGCGCGCGGAGAACATCAACCTGCCTATCGTCGCTATCGGCGGAATTACCTTCGCAGATATTCCGTCTGTCATGCAGACAGGAATTACGGGCATTGCCCTTTCGGGTACCGTGCTGCGGGCGGATAATCCGGCGGAAGAAATGTGGAGAATACTTGCGGCAATCAATCAAACAGACAATCACCGAACTAACAAATAAATAAGATATGGAGAAATTAATCATTGCGGGACGTGAATTCAACTCCCGCCTGTTTTTGGGAACGGGAAAGTTCAATTCCAATGAAATCATGGAGCAGTCCATTCTGGCATCCGGCACGGAAATGGTGACGGTGGCCATGAAACGTATAGAGCTGGAGAATAAAGAAGATGACATGCTGAAGCATATCCGTCATCCCCATATCCAGCTTCTGCCCAACACTTCCGGCGTGCGCAACGCCGAAGAAGCCGTATTTGCCGCGCAAATGGCACGCGAAGCATTCGGAACCAACTGGCTGAAACTGGAAATCCACCCCGATCCGCGCTATCTTCTTCCCGACTCCACCGAAACCCTGAAAGCAGCGGAAGAGCTGGTAAAGTTAGGCTTTATAGTTCTTCCCTATTGTCAGGCAGACCCTACGCTTTGCAAACGTCTGGAAGAAGCCGGAGCCGCCACCGTCATGCCGCTGGGTGCGCCTATCGGTACGAATAAAGGATTGCAGACCCGCGACTTCCTGCGGATTATCATCGAACAGGCCACCATACCTGTGGTGGTAGATGCCGGCATCGGTGCTCCCAGCCATGCCGCCGAAGCAATGGAAATGGGCGCTTCCGCCTGTCTGGTCAACACGGCTATTGCCGTAGCGGGCAATCCCGTAGCCATGGCAGAGGCTTTCAAACAAGCCGTAGAAGCAGGACGCATGGCTTATGAAGCCGGTTTAGGATTGCAGGCCGATAACTTTGTGGCCGAGGCCAGTTCTCCCCTTACAGCCTTTCTCAATGAATAAAACACATTATTAAATAAGCTATGAAACCAAGAATTAAATTTCCCCGTTCGGAAAAGGTATACCTGTCGGGAAACATATATCCGGAACTGCGCGTGGCTATGCGCAAAGTAGAGCAAGTACCCAGTACGACTTTTGTCGGAGAAGAAAAAGTCATTACTCCCAATCCGGATATTTACATTTACGATACCAGCGGTCCGTTCAGCGACCCCGATATAGAGATTGACCTTAAAAAAGGATTGCCCCGTCTGCGCGAGCCCTGGATTTTGCGTCGCAACGATGTGGAGCAGTTGCCGGAGATTACTTCGGAATACGGCCGTATGCGCCGTGACGACAAGTCGCTCGACCACCTGCGCTTTGAGCATATCTCATTACCCTATCGCGCCAAACAAGGCAAATGCTGCACGCAGATGTATTATGCCAAGCAAGGTATCATCACTCCCGAAATGGAATATGTGGCGATTCGCGAGAACATGAATTGCGCCGAATTAGGAATAGAAACGCATATCACCCCCGAATTCGTCCGCCAAGAAATAGCGGAAGGGCGTGCTTTGCTTCCCGCCAATATCAATCATCCCGAAGCCGAACCGATGATTATCGGCCGTAACTTCCTTGTGAAAATCAATACGAACATCGGTAACTCCGCCACCACTTCAAGCATCGACGAAGAAGTGGAAAAGGCCCTTTGGAGCTGCAAATGGGGCGGTGACACTTTAATGGATTTATCTACCGGAGAAAACATCCACGAAACGCGCGAATGGATTATCCGAAACTGCCCGGTTCCCGTAGGCACGGTGCCCATCTATCAGGCATTGGAAAAGGTGAACGGCAAAGTAGAGGAGCTAACTTGGGAACTCTATCGGGATACCTTGATTGAACAATGCGAGCAAGGCGTGGACTACTTCACCATACACGCGGGTATCCGCCGCCACAACGTACACCTGGCGGATAAACGTCTGTGCGGTATCGTAAGCCGCGGCGGAAGCATCATGAGCAAATGGTGCTTGGTACACGACCGGGAGAGCTTTCTGTACGAGCATTTCGATGACATCTGCGATATATTGGCGCAATACGATGTAGCCGTTTCCTTGGGCGACGGCCTGCGTCCCGGTTCTACGTACGATGCCAATGACGAAGCGCAGTTTGCCGAACTCGATACCATGGGCGAGCTTGTGCTCCGTGCCTGGGACAAGAATGTACAGGCTTTCATCGAAGGCCCCGGACACGTGCCCATGCACAAGATTAAGGAGAATATGGAACGTCAGATAGAGAAGTGCCACAATGCGCCGTTCTACACGCTCGGCCCGCTGGTTACGGATATTGCTCCGGGGTACGACCATATCACTTCTGCCATCGGTGCGGCGCAAATAGGTTGGCTGGGTACGGCAATGCTGTGTTACGTTACTCCGAAAGAGCACCTTGCATTGCCCGACAAAGAAGATGTACGCGTAGGTGTCATTACCTATAAGATAGCCGCCCATGCCGCCGACCTTGCCAAAGGGCATCCCGGCGCGCAAGTACGCGACAACGCCTTGAGCAAGGCACGTTACGAGTTCCGCTGGAAAGACCAGTTCGACCTTTCGCTCGACCCGGAACGCGCACAGACCTATTTCCGGGCGGGACACCATATCGACGGAGAATACTGCACCATGTGCGGGCCGAATTTCTGCGCGATGCGGTTGTCAAGAGAATTAAAGAAAAAAGAGTGATTCAATAAAAAGAATTATATGTTTTCAGACGAATTAGAAAAAATATCCTGGGAAGAGACGACCGACCGCATCCACTCCAAAACAGATGCGGACGTACGTCGTGCTCTTTCCAAAGAACATTGTGACGTAGAGGACTTTATGGCACTCATCTCACCGGCCGCCGTCCCCTATCTGGAAACGATGGCGCGTTTAAGCAAAAAGTATACGGAGGAACGTTTCGGCAAAACGATTTCCATGTTTGTGCCGTTGTATATTACGAACTCCTGTACCAACTCCTGCGTGTACTGCGGCTTTCATATCAGTAATCCCATGCCCCGCACCATATTGACGGAAGAGGAAATTGTGAACGAATACAAGGCTATCAAAAAGCTCGCTCCCTTTGAGAACCTGTTGCTGGTTACGGGTGAAAACCCCGCCAAAGCCGGCGTTCCCTATATCGCCCGCGCACTCGATTTGGCAAAGCCTTATTTCAGTAACCTGAAGATTGAGGTAATGCCCCTGAAAGCCGAAGAGTATGCCGAGCTGAAAGAGCATGGCATGAACGGCGTTATCTGCTTTCAGGAAACCTACCATAAAGCAAACTATAACATCTATCACCCGCGCGGCATGAAGTCCAAATTCGAATGGCGTGTCAACGGTTTTGACCGTATGGGACAGGCGGACGTACATTCCATCGGTATGGGAGTGCTTATCGGTTTGGAGAAAGAGTGGAGAACCGATATTTGCATGATGGCATACCACTTGCGCTATCTCCAGAAACATTACTGGAAAACAAAGTATAGCGTCAACTTCCCGCGCATGCGTCCCTCGGAAAACGGTGGTTTCCAACCCAACGTGATTATGAGCGACCGAGAACTGGCGCAAGTTACATTCGCCATGCGGATATTCGACCATGATGTGGATATATCCTATTCTACCCGCGAACCGGCTTTCATACGCGATCACATGGCTACTCTGGGAGTAACCACCATGAGCGCGGAAAGCAAGACGGAACCGGGCGGATATTACAGCTATCCGCAGACATTGGAGCAATTCCACGTCAGCGATGAACGCAAAGCCGTGGAAGTGGACAAAGCCTTAAAAAGTTTAGGCCGCGAACCCGTATGGAAAGACTGGGATGCCAGTTTCGACCTGAAACGGGTTTAAGCCTCTTTCTTTATACTTATAATTCTCATCATGACCCGATACAGCAGACAAACCTCTCTTCCCGAAATAGGAGAAGACGGACAGGAAAAACTGCATAAGGCAAGAGTTCTGATAGTAGGCGCAGGCGGACTTGGTTCCCCTGCCGCCCTCTATCTTGCAGGTGCAGGGGTAGGTACAATAGGTTTGGTGGACGATGACACGGTCGGTATCAGCAACCTGCAACGCCAGATATTGTACACGGAAAACGAGGTAGGACAACCTAAGGTACACTGTGCCGCCCAAAGATTGCAGGCTTTGAACGGTGATGTAAAAGTACATGCCTATCCTTTCCGTCTCAATCAGGAGAATGCCCGCCGTCTGGTTGCCGAATATGACATCATTGTAGACGGATGCGATAACTTCTCCACCCGTTATCTGATTAGCGACAGTTGCAGCTCGCTGAACAAGCCTTATGTATACGGCGCTATTCAGGGATTTGAAGGGCAAGTTTCCGTATTCTGTTACGGTGAGCGACCCAAGACATACAGGGATTTGTTTCCCGACGAAACCGCAACATTGCAAATGCCCGCTCCCGACAACTCCGTCGTAGGTGTTACCCCTGCCATCGTAGGCAGTGTGGAAGCGAGTGAAACGATGAAGCTCATTTGCGGCTACGGCGAGGTCTTGGCAGGGAAATTATGGACTGTGGATTTAAGAACCATGCAATCGTTCGTTCTTTCATTGTGAAAACGAATGATTTGCCCTTTAATAAGTAAATGCGCATAATTAGTTTATACTATCTTGATATAAATTAATTCTCAACATTTACTTACCTAAAAGCAATATCCCGAAAAGTATGAAACTGATAACGATTACCCTACCTGTATTCTTTGAAGAAGAAGCCGAAGCAATCACTTCCCTGTTCGATGCAGGGCTTGAGATTCTGCATCTTCGGAAACCCGGCGCTTCTTATGAAGATATGGAAAAATTATTGAACAAGCTTCCGTCGGAGTATCTGGAACGTATCGTCACTCACGAGCATTTCCAACTGGCGTCTTTCCTAAATTTGAAAGGTATCCATCTGAACGGACGCAACCCGGTAGCGCCGGCAGGCTTTACCGGACACATCAGCCGCTCCTGCCATTCATTGGAAGAAGTCTCAAAATACAAAACAACCTGCGATTACGTATTCCTCAGCCCCATATACGATAGTATTTCCAAAAAGGGGTATTCCTCTGCCTATACTCCCGACACCCTGCAAAAGGCGCGGCAAGCAGGCATTATAGACGCTAAAGTAATGGCATTGGGTGGTGTCACGGCAGCGCATTTCCCCGAAATCAGTTCATCAGGTTTCGGCGGTGCGGTTCTTTTGGGAGATATATGGAAACGGACGGGAACGGATTTTATCGGGCACTTCAAGGAATTACTCCGTTTGGCGTCTTTATTTTAATCATCAAACATTTATATTATCATGTCAACTATTCCTGTCATTCTCACCATTGCCGGTTCCGACTGTTCCGGCGGTGCAGGCATACAAGCGGATATTAAAACGATTTCTGCGCTGAAAGGGTACGCCGCCTCTGTCATTACCGCCGTTACAGCGCAAAACACAACGGGAGTTCAAGCTGTCTACCCTATCCCGCCGGATATTGTTCGAGCACAGATAATATCCGTAACAGACGATTTGCAGCCTGCCGCTATCAAGATAGGAATGGTACACAATGCCGCTATCGTGCATACCATAGCAGAATGTTTGCAAAAGTACCGGTCTCGTTTTGTCGTCTATGACCCCGTTATGGTATCCACCAGCGGGCGAAAACTAATGACGGAAGATACCGTTTGCGCTATCCAAAACGAACTGTTCCCCCTCTGTTCCCTGATAACTCCCAATTTGAGCGAAGCGTCTTTGCTTCTTTCCAACCCCGTTACGGACCTGGAGGAAATGAAACACGCCGCTCGTGAGCTGGCAAACCGCTATCATTGCGCCGTACTGGTGAAGGGCGGTCACTTATCCGGCGGCACAATGTGTGATGTATTGTACAACAACGGTAGTGTCAGCCTGTTTGAACAGCAAAAAATAGAGAGTTACAACCTTCATGGTACGGGATGTACGCTTTCTTCCGCCATCGCCACCTTTGCTGCCCGCAACAACGGACTTGAAGAAGCTATCCGTCAAGCCAAAGCCTATATAGGCAAAGCTATTTATTATGGTAAAGACCTGCATATCGGACATGGAAACGGGCCTCTATGCCATTTCTTTTCCGGGGAATAAACTCAGTTCTTAAATAATAAGCAGAATTGAGATAAAGATAAAACTTATAAGTCGATATTGAGAATCGGTTTATATCAAAACACTCTGTCATTCAGAGCGTATAAACTAATTTTGAGAAACTTCATAATTAAAGCCCGAAACACTTGACAAAGGGTATCCTGATTTCGTATATTTGTATTCTGAACAACTGATAACATTAACCTAAAACTTAGCAAATGGCAAAATCTATTTCTTCTTTTTCCGAATTGGCGCAGATGTATTTCCCCGGGTGCTCTACTCCCAAAAATGCGGTAAGATGCTTGCAACGCAGTATCAAAAGATGTACAAAATTGGCAACATTATTAGCCGAAACAGGTTATCTTCCATACAATCACCGTTGGATTTCGCCCAGACAGCAAGCGCTTATTTTTGAGAATTTAGGAGATCCTTACCCCGATTAAACTTATGAAAAGACATAAAAAAAACGGCATTTCACACTGTGATTTGCCGTTTTTTTGTACCTATATTTCAATGAATTCATTTATAACCTCAGAAATACCTACTAATAAATTTTGGAAGAATTTACTATAATTTTTCCAGAATTATAGTAAAATTCAAAACACACTCATTAATAAGGATATTTTAGTTGTATCATCATTTTACTTTTTTGTATAACAATTCCTGTTTCTATTCTTTATCCAATTCTTTAGCTATTTCCACCAAGCGGATAAATTCTCTTTTATATCCTTTGGCATCCTTACCAAGACCGGTCTTAGTAAGGGAAATAATTTTGTCATAAGTGGCTGTTCCCTTATAGTCGGAATCGCGAAGTAACTGGCCGAACATTGCCACTGCCGAAGCAAAATGAAAATCCACCGATACTTTATTTGCTTTATCATCCGCAAGAGTAATCTCTATTCTCTTACTACTATCCCCATCCGGTTGTTTGTAGCGAAGTTTCACTGTCAATAATTCCTTGGAAAGTGATACGGGAACAGTCTTTTCCGGTTTTTGGTATTTCAATTCGTCCACCTTACCTGCATAGTCGCTTTCTACTCCTGCGGGAATCACTTCGTAAAAAGCGGTTACCGTATGTCCGGCTCCCATTTCTCCTGCATCTTTCGCATCATTGTTAAAGTCTTCGTCCTGCAACAAACGGCTTTCGTAGCCTATCAGCCGATAAGCCTGTACCTGTGCCGGATTGAATTCAACCTGCAATTTCACATCTTTTGCCACCGTATGCATCGTTGCGCCAAATTCATTCACCAGTACCCGATTGGCTTCCTGCAAATTATCTATATAAGCATGGTTACCATTTCCTTTTTCAGCGAGCACCTGCATTTTACCGTCTTTGTAATTGCCCATTCCATATCCCAATACCGTAAGAAAAACGCCCGTTTCACGCTCTTTCTCTATCAATTTTTCAAGAGCTTTTCCGGATGATATGCCTACATTGAAATCTCCGTCCGTACAAAGAATGATACGGTTATTGCCACCGGGCACAAAATTCTTCCGGGCTATTTTATAAGCAAGTTCAATACCCGCGCCACCCGCTGTGGAACCTCCTGCCTCGAGTTCGTCAATGGCATCTTTAATCTTTTGTTTGTCACTGCCGGAAGTGGAAGGCAATCTTTCGCCCGCAGCCCCTGAATAGACCACAATGGCTACTCTGTCTTTATCACGAAGATTATTTACCAAAAGTTTAAGCGATGACTTTACCAAATCCAAACGTTCGGCGCCAACATCAATCAGAAACACCAAATTGGATACCGGCAGATTTTCCGTAGGAATTTCTCTGGCTTTCAAACCGATACGAACCAACCGATGAACTGGATTCCAAGGACATGCACCTACTTCGGTCGTAATCTTTACAGGAGCGTCTCCCGTCGGTTTCGCATAATCATAGGAAAAATAATTTATCAATTCTTCCGTACGGACGGCATCTGCCGGCGGCAGCTGTCCTTTGTTAAGGTAGCGGCGCATATTGCCGTAAGCCGCTGCATCGACATCAATGGAAAAAGTGGACAGCGGCGTATCCTTTACTTTCATGAATCCGTTTTCTACGATTTCATTGTATTCTTCGGAAGGAAGTTCCTACCGAACCGGAACATACATTATCCGTATTTCCTCCGAGGATACATCTTCCACAGATTCTCCTACCGTATAACCGGTGACCATGGATTCTTTGAGCGCTTCAGGAGACTCCTGCAACACAACATTGAGTTTGGCAGACTTCACCGTTTTCTCTTGGGTAATGCAGCCTATATAAGAGAACACGAGTGTATCGCCTGTATTGGCGCTGATAGCATACTTTCCGTCAGCATCGGTCAGTGTTCCGTTTCGGGTTCCTTTTATAAGTACACTGCAGCCTATTATGACGGAACCATCTTCTTTTGCCGTCACCTTTCCTTTTACAGTTACAGGTTTTGCGCTGGCAGGCGCCACTGACATCATTGCCGTCAGTAAAGCGAGTACTACAATCGTCCAATGTTTTGTTTTCATATCTTTAAGGTTTTCTACTTTATAACTGCAAATATACTAATTAATGATATCATATTTATCTATCGGCGGCTTAAACTTTTATTACTACCTTGACTTCTTTCCGTTAGAAAGTCGGAAACCGCAGAAACAGTCTGTAACTCAAAAAGAAAAAGATTTAGCAATCAATGGATTATGACTTTTCTTAAAAAACATACTTCTAAAGGGTTTAAAAGGGGACTATGGCAATAAAGACCTATTGTATCTTTGCATAGTCGTTGAAATAAACGGCAATAGTAAACCTTATTTTTTTAACCAATAAAACTTTAACAATTATGGCTTTAGAGTATGTAGTAACCAAAAGAGTGTTTGGCTTTGACAAGACAAAAGCGGAAAAGTATGTAGCGCGATCTGTCGGTTCGGGACAGGTGAGTTTCGACAAAATGTGCGCAAAGGTCAGCCGTCTGTGCGGTATTCATCGCAAAGTGGTGGATTTAGTGGTGAGCGGTCTGGTAGACATGATGGCAGAGGATATTGACGACGGTAAAACCGTACAAATGGGTGAATTCGGATTGTTCCGCCCTACCATTAAAACGAAGAGCGCCGATGCCGCAGATGCCGTCAAGGCAAGTAATATCCTTTCCAAGCGTATCGTTTTTACTCCGGGAAAGATATTCCACCGTACGCTGGATGAAATGAGCGTTACCCGTTCCGTACCTGTCGACACAGACTATACGGACGGAAGCAGTAACGGCGGTAATAATAGCGGCGGCGGTTCAGGGAACGGCGGCGAGGAAGAGAACCCGTTAGGTTAATCGTCAAATAGGAAGACATGGCTCTTCCACACGAAAAGAGTGTAAAGCAGCGGATTTTGTTCCGCTGCTTTTTTTATTTCATATACCTGTCATTATTTAATTTTATCTATTATTTTTGCAAAAATAATCACAATAAACAGGTATATATATGGAAAAAGCCAAAGTATATTTTTCAGACTTACGAACCTCTCCCACCTCTAATCTTTTAGACAAGATGGAACGCCTGCTTAAACGTGCAGGCATCGGACAACTTCCTTTGAAAGACAGTTTTACCGCTATCAAGATACATTTCGGAGAACCGGGTAATTTGGCGTATATCCGTCCTAATTATGCCGCACGCATGGCAAACCTGCTCCGTAGTTTCGGAGCCAAACCTTTTCTGACGGATTGCAATACGTTGTATTCCGGACGTCGCTCCAATGCGGTAGACCATTTGCAGAGCGCCATGGAGAACGGTTTCAATCCTATATCCGCCCAATGTCAGGTGATTATTGCCGACGGGCTGAAGGGTACGGATTACAGGGAAATACCGGTAGACGGGGAATACTGCCCTGCTCCCAAGATAGGTACCGCCATTGCCGATGCCGATATCATCATCAGCATGAATCACTTTAAAGGACATGAGCAGGCCGGATTTGGCGGCGCTCTGAAAAATCTTGGAATGGGATGCGCCAGCGTAGGCGGTAAACTGGAATTGCACGCTTCATCGCAGCCCAAGGTGGATATCGAAAACTGCATCGGATGCAATATATGCGTAAAGCATTGCGCCCATGACGCCATACATCTGAACGCCGGACGTAAAGCGGAAATAGACTATGCAAAATGTGTGGGATGCGGACAATGCGTAGCCCTGTGCCAGCATGACGCTGCCGTAGTAAGCGACTGGGATACGTCCGAACGTCTGAACTACAAAATAGCGGAATATTCCGTTGCCGTACTGAAAGACAAGCCGCACTTCCACATCAGTTTCATTATGAACGTATCGCCGGAATGCGATTGCTGGAACCATAATGATGCCGCCATCATTCCCGACCTCGGCATGCTGGCGTCGGCAGACCCCGTAGCGCTGGATAAGGCTTGCGCGGATTTGGTGATTCAGGCTCCCGTACTGCACAGCGATAATGTGCTTGCCAAGAAACACGAGCACGAAGACTTGTGCGGCTGCGACAAATTCCACATGATACATCCCGATACGGACTGGCTTGCCGGATTGCGTCATGCCGAAAAAATAGGCTTGGGAACAATGAATTACGAGTTGATAAAAATATAAACCGCATTACTCTTATGGCAAAAACAATGGAAGAAGTGCTGGAGCGTTTCCGCACGATCGAGTTCCACGATGATTTTGATATGATTGTAGCTATTGCCAATGGCGGTATTGTTCCGGCCGGCATCATCAATCAGCGTTTACAAAAAGAAGTGCATCTGCTGCGCATCAATTTGAGGGACGAATACCAACATCCTAAATACGATACTCCGCAATTGCTGGCTCCCGTTGATTTTGATTTCAAGGGAAAGAGCATTTTACTGGTGGACGACCGCATAAAAACGGGGTCTACCATAAAGCTGGCGCGTGAATTGCTGAAAGAGGCGCGCAGCATCAAAACCTTTGCGGTAAACGGTACGGCCGACTATGCGTTGTTTGATGAAGCGTGTTTCAAATTCCCGTGGATACTATAATAAATGAACATTTTTCTACTATTTTCCTTTCTTACTACGATAAAATAACTAATTTCGTACCGAACAAAAACAGTAGATTTTAACAACATGGAAGTAGTAACGAACAACTGGTTCTCAAACAAATATTCTATCGGTTATGCCCTGAGCGGCGGTTTCATTAAAGGTTTTGCCCATTTAGGAGCCATGCAGGCTTTATTGGAGCACGATATTAAGCCCGACATAATTTCCGGCGTCAGTGCGGGTGCGCTGGCCGGTGTTTTTTATGCGGACGGTAACGAGCCCCATAAAGTATTGGATTATTTTGCCGGGCATAAATTCCAGGATTTAACGAAACTGGTTATTCCCAAAGTGGGCTTGTTTGAGCTTAGTGAATTCAAAGACTTCCTGAAAAGCAACCTGAAGGCGAAAAAGCTGGAAGAGCTGAAATTGCCGTTGATTATCACCGCTACGGATTTGGACCACGGGCGTCTTGCGCATTTTCATAAAGGGGATATTGCGGAGCGTGTAGCCGCATCTTGCTGTATGCCTGTACTGTTTGCGCCCGTAAAGATAGACGAGACGTATTACGTGGACGGCGGCTTGCTGATGAACCTGCCTGTAACTACCATTCGGCGGGTATGCGAAAAGGTTGTAGCAATCAATGTCAGCCCTTTAATGGCGCCTAAGTACAAAATGAATATCGTAAGCGTAGCCTTGCGTTCGTACAACTTCATGTTCCGCTCCAACTCGTTTCCCGAACGGGAAAAAGCCGACCTGTTGATAGAGCCTTATAATCTGGACGGTTACAGCAACCGGGAGCTGGAAAAGGCGGAAGAGATATTTATGCAGGGATACAATGCCACCAACGACATACTTGAACGCCTGCAAATAGAAAAAGGCACCATATGGAAAGAATAAAAATAACCATTCTCTAAATAACAAGCAATGAGCGACGAAAAAAAACTGATTATTTATCAAGTGTTTACCCGATTATTCGGAAACAACAATAACCACTGCATCAATAACGGCAGTATCGCCGAAAACGGATGCGGCAAGATGGCGGATTTCACCGCCAAGGCATTAGGAGAAATCAAAAAACTGGGTGCTACCCACATTTGGTATACAGGTATCATTGAACACGCAACGCAAACGGATTACCGTCGCTATAATATCCAGCCCGATCATCCGGCTATCGTAAAGGGTAAGGCCGGTTCGCCCTACGCCATAAAGGACTATTATGATGTAGACCCTGATTTGGCGAAAGATGTTCCCGAACGTATGAAGGAATTTGAAAATCTGGTGCAACGTACGCATCGCAGCGGACTGAAGGTAATCATAGATTTCGTACCCAATCATGTGGCACGTCAATACCATTCGGATATGCAGCCGGACGGTACTTCCCAGTTGGGAGCAAACGATGATACGAGCTATGCGTTCAGTCCTTATAATAACTTCTATTATATTCCGCAGTCGGAACTGCATGGACAATTCGACATGAAAGGCGCTGCCGCCGAACCTTATAAAGAGTTTCCCGCCAAGGCTACGGGTAACAACCGTTTCGATGCGTATCCTAACATCAACGACTGGTACGAAACGGTCAAACTAAATTATGGCGTGGATTATCAGAATGGCGGTACCTGTCATTTCAATCCCGTTCCCGATACATGGACCAAAATGCTGGACATTCTGCTGTTTTGGGCGGATAAGAATATCGACGGCTTCCGCTGCGATATGGCGGAAATGGTTCCCGTTGAGTTTTGGGAATGGGCTATTCCGCAGGTAAAGGCCAAGTACCCCGCCCTACTCTTTATCGCCGAGGTATACAATCCGAAAGAATACGGCAACTATCTGTTTCGCGGAAAATTTGATTATCTCTATGACAAAGTGGGACTATATGACACGCTCCGCGCGATAGTTTGCGGCAACGAGTCCGCTACCGCCATTACACGGGCATGGCAAAGTCTGGGCGGAATAGAAAAACGGATGTTGAATTTCCTGGAAAACCATGATGAGCAGCGTATCGCTTCCGATTTCTTTGCGAGTAATCCGCGCAAGGCTATTCCCGCCCTTATCGTATCGGCTTGTATGAATGTAAATCCCATGATGATTTATTTCGGACAGGAGTTCGGCGAACTGGGTATGGATAGCGAAGGATTCAGCGGCAGGGACGGACGTACCACTATCTTTGATTATTGGAGCGTAGATACTATCCGTCGCTGGCGCAATGGCGGGAAATTCGACGGGAAGATGCTGACGGAAAATCAGAAACATTTGTATAGCGTCTATCAACGCATATTGACGTTATGCAACGAGGAAAAGGCGATTGCGCAAGGAGACTTTTTTGATTTGATGTATGCCAACGTCAACGGCTGGCGCTTCAACGAACATAGGCAATATACTTTCCTGCGTAAGTTCGGACGGGATTTATTGCTGTTTGTCGTGAACTTCGACCATATATCGGCCGACCTTGCAATCAATATTCCTTCCCATGCTTTCGATTTTCTGCAAATACCGCAGATGGACCAATATCAGGCCGTGGATTTATTGACCGGTAAGGAAGAAAAAATAAGCCTATTGCCCTATAAGGCAACGGAAGTATCCGTAGAGGGATGCAGCGGTAAGATTCTCAAAATAAAACTATAAAAGATAGATAATGCAGGGTGAACCCAATCACTCTGCATTATCTTTACCTTCCATCTTATCCTTTAATTGATACAGGCGGGTGATGGCCGGATTATAGAATTCATCCGGATAATGAGCGGCTATATCGCTCAGATTGGCCTGTACATACCTTTTCACATCAAATATATTCTCCGCTTCGCTTAACATGACCTGTTCGGGGAATGACGCCGTTTTAGTCCACTCTATCAGAGCGTTAACGCTTTCTTCGTCGTATTTATACTCTTTCATATTTTACATATTTTCTTGCAAAGATATAACAATTGCTAAAGATATGCTTACCCCCATGAACAAAATCTGAAAGTGTAATGTTATATAAATGTGTTTTTCATAGTATTAGATATAAGATTAATTAAAAGAGACGTACCCGCTTGTGATAAGTAAGTACATCAAAAAACAGAAGCGTCTGTTTGATTGATAAATGTGTAAGGAGCATCGGTTTACCAGAGCCGATGCTTTTTTTTTACGTCTGTTTGTAGCATGTTAGAAATATTATCCGTAAATTTGGCAGAAATAAGGATTTATATGATATGAACATCCCTGTTATATTTCAATTTCTGAAAGAACTATCCGCCAACAACAATCGTGAATGGTTCAATGCTCACCGGGAGCAGTATGAAAATGCCCGGAACGAGTTTGAGAACCTGCTGACAGTTATTATCTCCCGTATCTCATTGTTTGACGAAAGTGTTCGTGGCATCGAAGCCAGGGACTGCACATACCGCATCTACCGGGATACACGCTTTACGGAAGACAAAACGCCTTATAAAAATCATTTCGGCGGCTACATCAATGCCAAAGGGAAAAAATCAGACCACTGCGGATACTATGTTCATCTGCAACCGGGAAACTGCCTCTTGGCGGGTGGCAGCTATTGTCCGCCCTCTCCCTTGCTGAAAGCCCTGAGACAGGCTGTTTATGATAATATGGATGAATTTCGGGGGATTGTCGAGGATCCTGCTTTCAAGCAATACTTTCCCGTTATCGGAGAGAATTTTCTAAAGACGGCCCCGAAAGGTTTCCCAAAAGATTATCCGTACCTGAAGTATCTGCAATGTAAGGAATACACCGTTACTTGTTATCAGCCTGACAGCTTCTTTCTGGCTCCCGACTTTCTGGAGCGTACAGATGACGTCTTCAAGCAGATGAAACGTTTTTCCGACTTTGTGAATTACACAATAGACGACTTTGAATAATAATTACCTATTTATAACTAACTAAAAAATATTTGAATTATGGTAGTAGACAGACTTGAAAACATAGAGAAATACGCTTCGCTGAATCCTTTATTCGCACAGGCCATCGAGTTTTTGAAATCGCACGACTTAAACGCTTTGGAAGTGGGAAAAACCGAGCTCAAAGGTAAAGATTTGCTTGTAAATGTAGCGCAAACCAAACCGAAAGCAAAAGAAGATGCCAAGCTGGAAACTCACAGAGACTTTATTGACATCCAGATACCTCTATCAGGAACCGAATTAATGGGGTATACCGCTGCCAAAGACTGCGTTCCGGCCGATGCTCCTTACAACGCGGAAAAGGATATTACTTTCTTTGCCGGTCTGGCGGAAAGCTATATCGAAGTAAAACCAGGTATGTTTGCCATTTTCTTCCCACAAGACGGACACGCTCCCGGTATCACTCCGGACGGCGTGAAAAAAGTAATTGTGAAAGTTAAAGCATAATATCAAATATCCAAAATTAATCCTCTATGGAAACATTGAATTTGATTAAAAACGATCCTTGGCTGGAACCTTATGCAGATGCCATAAACGGACGCCATAAACATGCCGCTGAAAAAGAGGCTGAGTTGACCAACAAGGGAAAGCAGACATTATCGGATTTTGCATCCGGCTATCTTTATTTTGGTTTACATCGCACAGATGACGGCTGGGTGTTTCGCGAATGGGCGCCTAATGCCACCCAAATTTTCCTGATTGGCACATTCAACGATTGGAAAGAAGAGAAAAAATACAGCCTGAAACGTAAGGCGAACGGCAACTGGGAAATAAAGCTCCCCGCCGACGCCATGAAACACGGCGATTTATATAAGTTGATGGTGCATTGGGACGGTGGTTGCGGCGAACGCATTCCGGCATGGGCCAATCGGGTTGTTCAAGATGAGCAAACCAAGATATTCAGCGCGCAAGTATGGTCTCCGGAGAAACCGTACAAGATGAAGAAAAAGAGCTTCAAGGCCGCTACCGACCCGTTGTTGATTTATGAATGCCACATCGGTATGGCGCAACAGGAGGAAAAAGTAGGCAGCTACAAAGAGTTTCAGGAAAAGATTCTTCCGCGCATTGCCAAGGACGGATATAATTGTATTCAGATTATGGCGATTCAGGAACATCCGTATTACGGAAGTTTCGGCTATCATGTTTCCAGTTTCTTTGCGGCTTCTTCCCGTTTCGGTACTCCGGAAGAACTGAAAGAATTGATTGATACAGCCCACAGCATGGGTATTGCCGTTATCATGGATATTGTTCATTCACATGCAGTGAAAAACGAGGTTGAAGGCTTGGGGAACTTTGCCGGTGATCCGAATCAATATTTCTACCCGGGCGCCCGTCGCGAACATCCGGCATGGGACTCACTTTGCTTTGATTATGGCAAGAATGAAGTAATTCATTTCTTACTGTCCAACTGCAAGTACTGGATGGAAGAATATCACTTCGACGGCTTCCGTTTTGACGGTGTGACTTCCATGTTGTATTACAGTCACGGCTTAGGTGAAGCATTCTGTAATTATGGAGATTATTTCAACGGTCATCAGGACGACAACGCCATCTGTTATCTGACGCTTGCCAACCGCTTGATTCATCAAGTTAATCCTAAAGCAATAACCATTGCGGAGGAAGTATCGGGAATGCCGGGGCTGGCTGCCAAGTTTGAGGACGGCGGCTATGGGTTTGATTATCGCATGGCTATGAATGTTCCCGATTATTGGATTAAGACTATCAAAGAAAAGATAGATGAAGACTGGAAACCGTCCAGCATGTTCTGGGAAGTAACCAATCGCCGTCAGGACGAAAAAACAATATCTTATGCGGAAAGCCACGACCAGGCATTGGTAGGTGACAAAACCATTGTTTTCCGCTTGATAGACGCCGATATGTATTGGCACATGCAGAAGGGTGATGAAAACTATACGGTACATCGCGGCATCGCTTTGCACAAAATGATACGTTTGCTGACAGCGACGACTATTAATGGCGGTTATCTTAATTTCATGGGTAATGAATTCGGCCATCCCGAATGGATAGACTTTCCTCGTGAAGGTAACGGCTGGTCGTGCAAGTATGCCCGCCGTCAATGGGATTTGGTAGATAATAAGAATCTGGCATATCATTATCTGGGTGATTTCGATTGCGCCATGTTGGGAGTCATCAAGAGCGTGAAGAATTTCCAGGCTACACCGGTTCAGGAAATCTGGCATAATGACGGCGATCAGATATTGGCGTATATGCGTAAGGATTTGATATTTGTATTCAACTTCAATCCTAAACAGTCTTTCACTGATTATGGCTTCTTGGTTCCGGCAGGTTCTTATGAGGTTATATTAAATACGGATAATCCGGATTATGGCGGTAACGGCCTTACCGATGATACAGTGAAGCATTTCACTCTATCGGACCCTCTGTATAAGAAAGAAAAGAAGGAGTGGCTGAAGCTCTATATTCCGGCACGTACGGCAGTGGTATTGAGAAAGACCAAATGATACAAGTGGTAGAATAAAGAGAGAGGCAGGTAATTGTAATTCAGTACCTGCCTCTCTTTTGCTATCTTCTTGAAAATATTTACTGTAATTGGGAATTGATGAAATTCAACATTGTATTTGCATTGTCTTTCATTTTCTTTTGAGCCGGTTTGTCGGCAGACAATAACGGAATCAGTTTATCCAAATATTCCTTGGCTTGTTTAAATTCCTCTTTTGCTTTATCTGCATCTGTTTTCAGCAGAGTTGCGCCTTGATTGTAGTATAATGAGCCTAAGCTATTGAGTGCGTTTACATTGTCGGGCTGAATAGAAACCGCTTGTTTGAAAGCTTCTTCTGCGGCACTGTTTTTCTTGGCTCTTTGTGCCAAAATACCTTGATTTACATAGTAAGTGGCATACAGCTTGGTCAATGTTTTATTTCCGGGAACTGCTTCCAGACCTTCTTTCAGAGTAGCTACATATTCATCATTCTTCTTCAAATCCTTCAATGCACCGGCTTTACCGATATAAGCATTGGCCAAGTTATACTTTTTCTGTACGGCTATATCGAAATATTTCAAAGCGTCCGCCGGCTTCTTAATTTTATCGGCGCAAACACCGCAGTTAAAAGCGATTACAGAGTCTTGGTTGTTGGTCTGTGTCAGATAAGTACTGAATTTTGTGAATGCTTCTTGATAATTTTTAGCCTCAAGTGCGGCTTTACCTTCGTTGACCAATTGTGCAGGGTCAGCATTCTGCGCAAAGAAATTAGTAGCTGCACAACATAGTGCAAGAGATAAGATTAATTTTTTCATATGCTTTTATTATTTTAAAAGTTGATATTCCAAAGTTAGCAGCCTATAACGTAGGAGCAAAACCTTTTTACCTTTTTTGAGCTTTTTACGAGAGTAGTAACAAGTGTTATTTTACGTAAACAAAGATATTGACGGGATGATAGCGGTTTATCGGGAAGAAAATTCATTAAGACTATAAAACGACGAAAGGCAAGCAGTTTTTATCGACTGCTTGCCTTTTCGTTGTGATTCCGTTGCGATTCGAACGCAAGACCCACGCCTTAGAAGGGCGTTGCTCTATCCAGCTGAGCTACGGAACCAGCCTTAATTGCGGTGCAAAGGTACGTTTTTTTATGAAAACTACAAATTTTACATTCAAAATATTTATTGTTTGTATTAAAATGATAGTCTTCTATATGGCAAGCAAATAGTTGTATTACTGAAACACAATACTTTATACATACATAATATTTTTTTAAAAGAGTTGCATCATAATTGGTAATAAGCGTCGTCAGCCATAATGATTGCATCTTCCAAAGTACCGCCACTTTGTTCTACAAATGCGATAATAGCATCTATAAACTCGTTGAAAGAAGCAATATCCTCACCTGCTGTTTTCTCATTATAATCTTTCTCTGTAAAGTCTAAATTTTCTATTAACTCCGTTTTCATATTTACTCAATGATTATTATAGTATCATTATTAAATATCTTTTTTTGGCAAAAATAATATATCGCCATGACTTCTTAGCTATTATTTGCAAATAATATTTACCATTACAATATATTATACCAAACATATTTCTAATAAGAACTTCCCTCTGAGAAGTGTAATGTAAATGTAATTCAAGTCATTACAGCCTATTAGATCCGTTACTAACGATTGTCTATGTTTTTCTAAATCATTTCTTTAAACTGATATCAACGGTAAATGAGTTCTTTTCTTGTTTCGGCATTTCCTCTCTCTTTCTAAAAGACAATTCTAATAACATATTCAACCAAATTAATAATTCAACTCCTATTTGTAGTTAGGATATACACATTACTGAACGGCACTCGGTGATAAACTTCTTATATTTGCACAAATAAACTAAATACTTAATACGATGATATTCAAGCGCCATTTTTACATTTGTGCATTCCTATCTTCTATCATTATGTTCGGATGTACAGATAACGACATACCCATAAAAGATAAGGAAGAAGAGAAACCGCCCGTAGAGGATGAAGAAAAGCCCGCTCTGCCCCCAGACGAAGATACAGAAGTAACCCTATTCAATATTCTTAATCTGGACTATCCCGGATTGGGTACTGTCAAATCGCTGTATGAAGCAGGTGATGATAATACTGCCTTAAAAGAACTGTTGGCTTACTACATAAACAGAGAGAATATAAAGAATCCCAATGTCACATCAGCTTCTCCCAGTGAGGTAGAGCGTGGTTATGCGGACTATGCCATAGATGAATACCGTTTTTATGTAAACGATAACTATTTGGAAGATAAGAATCTGAAAAAGCCTTATTCCCTACAAAACAGCGATAAAACAATCAATTGGGAATTTGCGCCTAAAGGTGCGGATAATGAATATCAGAAGCAATTGCATCGCCACAATTGGATGCCGCTTCAAGGAAAAACCTATCAAGATTCTCATGATGAGAAATATATGCTTTCATGGAAAGAAGTATATACCGATTGGATTGCCAAGCACCCTCTGCCCGAAGGCAGTCCTGATAAGTTTAAATGGTATCAGCTTCAAGTGTCCACACGCATTATGGGTCAGACGGAGTCATTTGAATATTTCAAAAGTTCTCCCAACTTTACGCCGGAGTGGCTCTCTTTTTTCCTGGTACACTTTGCGGAGCATGCCGATTATTTATCCAAATACAAATATGCCGGTGAAAATAATATCTTGCTAAGCCAAGCAGTGGCATTAGTGTTTGCAGGAACTTTGTTCCCTGAGTTGAAGAATGCCTCACAATGGCAAAAAACAGGTTGTGATATTATCAATGACCAAACTTCAAAACTGTTTTTGGAAGATGGTATGACAAACGACTTGTCTCTACATTATCATATCGGTATATTAGACGGACTGTATGACCTCAAACGACTGCTTCTTCTGAACAAAGTTCCGGAGAATTTACTTTCACCAAATCTCAATGAGGTACTTTTAAAAGCGGCAAAGGTAGTGATGCACTTCACTTACCCCAGCTATTTCACGAAAAACAGTAAAGATTGCAGCCCTGCTTTCAACGATTCATGGGTGAAAACCCGAAGCGTGCTAAATAAGAATTTCAAGAAATATATGGAAATGTTTCCTGAAGATTCCGAGTTTGAATATATGTACACATATAGCAAAAGCGGCGCTTGTCCGAGCACACAAATAAAAACGTTCCAATCTTCAGGCTTTTATGTACTGCGTAGCGGTTGGGACTCACAATCTACCGTATTGATTCACAGTAATAATATTTCTTCAAAATTGGGCGATTCGAGCCATAACCAGCTTGACAACGGTACGTTTGAGCTATATCGTAACGGGCGTAACTTCTTCCCCGACTCCGGTGTTTGTGCATATATGGCAGAGGGTAATGAAAATGTAATGGAGTTACGCAGATGGTTCCGCCAGACCAAAGCGCATAACACGATGGTTTTAGGCAAGACTGCGGAACATGAAGAGACCGGAGCGGAAAACATCAATAAAGCAGCCGGAACCTTATTATTATCCAAAGATGAAAATGAATACCAACTTATTGTGACGGAAAATCAAGGATATACCAACTTCAAACACCGTCGAGCCATCTTCTACGTCAAACAGCCACAAGAATTCTTTGTACTTGTAGATGAAGGATTCGGGACAGCCACCGGATATGCAAAATTATATTTCCATCTTTGCGATGAAAAGTCAGTTGACAATGTTCTTTTGGATAAGGAAGTATTTGGCGCTCATACCACCTTCAATGGTGACAATAACCTGTTAGTTCGTACATTCGGAGAAATAAATAAGAATCTTATCTTCAAAGAATTTGATGGTCGCATATCCTACCAGACAGACAGAAAATATGAACAAAGAAAGTCCTATGCGGTTGTCATGCGGAAGCCAGATAACAGTCCTGTACGATATATTACAGTACTATACCCCGTACGCTCTGCCACAGGTCACACAATCGAGGGTCAGTTTAAAGAAACCGGGAACAAGGACAATGTATCTATCAATATAAAAATAGACGGTCACCCATACGACTTAAATTATAGCCTTAATGAACAGCCTATTTACAAAGTCCGTTAACCAATGAAACAGAAAACATTCTTGGCAAACTTTTTTCTTTAAAGTTATGTTATAATAACAATATAAGAAACAGTAAAAGGTATGAAGTGGAACAATCAACTCATAGAACAGTTGCAATGGTCAAATACTATTATCAACAGAGCCGGCAAAGAGCGTGTTGCCAAAGAAGTAGCCGATATAGCCAAAAACGGAGATATAATCGGTGCCGGTTCCGGCTCTACTGTCTACCTGACTTTATTCGCATTGGCCGAACGGATACGCAAGGAAGCGCTCCACATAGAGATAATACCCGCTTCCAATGAGATTTCAATGACCTGCATACAACTGAACATACCACAAACCACCCTTTGGAATAAACGCCCCGACTGGACTTTTGACGGAGCCGACGAGGTCGATCCGCAACATAACCTGATTAAAGGTCGCGGCGGTGCCATGTTCAAAGAAAAATTGCTGATTAAAAGCAGCGACAAAAGTTACATCATCATCGACCCAAGCAAGAAGGTGGAGCGTTTGGGAAGTAAATTTCCTGTTCCGGTGGAAGTCTTTCCCGGTGCGCTCAATCATGCGGAGCAGGAGATTCGTCGGTTGGGAGCTTCTGAAATAACATTGCGGCTTGCTGTTGGGAAAGACGGTCCGATACTGACCGAAAACGGTAACTTTATCTTGGATGTCCGTTTCGACACCATCGGCTCCGGTTTGGAACAACAGCTCAAATCCATTACGGGAGTCATTGAAAGCGGGCTTTTCATTGGTTATGATGTTGAGATTATTACCGCAGAATAAAGATACGCGCGAAAACAATCCCGACTTACAATCCCAGCGGCAGTTTACAAAGATACCAAAGCACAAACAAAACAGTCCAGGCAATAAGAATGGCCAATGAATATCTCCACGTATATTTAAGCAGCGAACCATAAGTAGACTGCTTATCGTACTGCTGCATATACGTCAGAACAAGCGGCATATAAAACATGAAAGGAGTAATCGCATTCGTTGCGCTATCACCGATGCGATACGCGCACTGTGTCATATCCGGAGAAATCCCCATACCGGCCAATACCGGAACGAAAATGAACGACATAAACGCCCACTTCGATGTGGAAGAAACCATAATGAGGTTAATAAGAGCAGTAAACAAAATAAATAATATCAGTATCCACAAACTGTCCGAACGAACGGAAGAAAGCATATTCGCTCCCATTATTGCGATACACTTATCCAGATGTGAATACTCAAAGCAAGCGAACATCTGGGCAGCAAAAAAAGCGATTACGAAATAAACGCCCAATAATTTCATCGGTTGGGTCAGCCCCTCTATCACATCACCGTCCGTACGATAACGTCCGGAAGCGAATCCATACACCATTCCCATCAACCCTATCCCCAAAGATAGCAGGAATAGGATACCGACAATAAACGGCGAACGGATCAGCCCGCCATTAACGCCTCTCAATATCCCCCACGAAGAGAATGTAGCCCACAGAACAAGCGCCGCATAGAGCAAACCGACAATGACAGCTCCCAACAAAGCTCTCTGCTCCTTTCGGGACAACTGCTTATAACCGCAGAACGCATTACTTCCATTGTATTCCCCTAAACCCGGCAATAGTCTTCTACGGGTTATATGGTAAATAATGAGTACCAATAGGAAAGTAGATGCGCAAAAGAAATAATAATTGCACAGAGGTCCGACCCGTCCGCCCGACACATCCGTCATATCGGCAGCCTCTTGTGTTGCGGCGGCAAGCATAGGATCGAGCGTACTCAAAAGTATATTGGCACTATAACCGCACGACACCGATACATAAGCAGCTATAATTCCGCCTACGGGATGCAATCCTACCGAATGGAATAACGTTGCGGCGATAGGCAGCAATATGATATATCCGGCATCCCCCACTACATTGGACAGCAACCCCAAAACAATAACACTGAGTACGATACGCCACGGATTACGTCCCCGGCCGCGTATGCCTTTGCGTATACACGCATCTATAAACCCGGAATGTTGCGCAACTCCTATCCCGAACATCGCCACGATAACCAGCCCCAACGGGGCGAAACCCGTAAAATTCGTTACCACATGGCGCAACAGCCATCGAATACCTTCCGGGCTCAACAAACTCTGTACACGTATCTCCTCGCCTGTCTGAGGCAGACGCACACTCAAACCGTAGACATCGAATATCCACGACAGAAAGATAACTCCCAGCGTCAGCAGGAAGAACATCGTTGCGGGATGGGGCATGCGCCATTTATTCCTCATAACTATTCGGTATCCGGGATTATTCCTCATCCGCTTCCAGATTGTCAATATCAAGAATACGTAGCTCGAGCGCACGCACCACCAGGCGCGTAGCATTTACTCCCACTCGTTCATAATCTCCAAAAAGGCGTCCTATCAAATCATTCTGCCGTTTCTCCAAAGACTTCACGCCAAACGGCATTCCTTTCAGATTGGCAATCATCTCCTTGGTGTACCCCAAAGCAAGATGACGGAGAAAGCGTTCGTCGTATTCGTCTATATCATAACTGATAACGGCTTCCTGCCGTTTCGCATCATTCCGGACGGAAGTTTTAAAGCGTTCTACAATCTTTTCCAATATGGGATAATTGAAAACGAGTTTCTTCCCGTCCATAACGGCCTGTACATCCGTCTTGGTCAGCAGTTCTCCGGTCTTCAGAATGATACCGTCGGCTCCCGCATCAAGGACATCCACCCATAGTTTCTCATTCAAAATCTCTCCGGTGAATATCAACACATGCACACCCGGATAGCGCTTAAAGATATTGCGGCAAATCTCCACGCCGATAGTGGTGGAACCGCCCAAGCCCAAATCCAGTAAAACAAGGTCCGGTACACCGGTTTCCATCAAACCCCAGAACTCCTGTTCCGTCATGGCGGTACCGATAACTTCCGCATCCGGTATTTCGTGACGGAATATCTCTTCCGTCCCCTTTAACTCCAGCTTTACGTCCTCTACAATAATGACTTTAAATTTCTTTGCTTCCATATTTCATATCCTTTCATCCTTACCTATTCCGATTTGCTCCGAGGAAAAACAATTATCTTCCCGGCTAAATTCTTTTTAGATAACGGGGCAGCGTAAAGTATACGACAAATCCCCCTTTCTCCGCAGGTTCCGCGTTAATGCGGCATCCTCTTCTTCCGGCGAATTCGTCATGGTCGCGAATAATCTGTTTGCATAGCAGATACTCCGTACCGTGCAACTCTCCTCTTTTACCGGCCGTCATACGCGCCAGATTCGGATAAAACAGTTGGTTCAGCTCTTCCCTTGTCTTCTCCCGCCGCGTGTCTGTAAAAAGAAAACGCACAAAATCATCTTCTACTGCACAAGTCAGGCTGATTTTTCCCGAAACAGGTACAGACAAAGCTTCATCAATCAAGTTCTCCAACAGAAAACGCAATTGGTTTACATCGCCGACAACCGATTCGTCTACCGTTTCCGTACTGAAAACAACAGAAGCCGCAACTCCCCTGCCCGCCTTGCGGAAATACTTCTCCGCAGCTTCCGATAACTCGGAAACAGGAATCACCGTACGCCTGAAAGTAACCTCTTCCAATTGGCGGGATGCGCATTGGCTCAAAATGGAGAATACCCCCTTATAATACTCTATCAGTTCGCTGATAGCCGTTACCGTTTCCCGCTCTTCCGTTTCCGACAATTCACCGGAACGGAGTTTGCCTATCAGTTGCTTTATTCTGTTCGGATAATAAATCGTTTCATGCTTGATGGTAGACAAACAGTTGTCGAGTACCATATTTTGCACATGCAGCACACTGTCTTCCCACGATGCACGGCGCGCTTCATCCTGAGCCGTTTCGATATCCCGGTATTTCGTTGCCAGCTTCACTACCGCATTGAATATCACGATCGCAACGTAACGGGCTATCAGCTCCAGCAACAAGTGGTCGGACTCCTGCTGCGCCTCGCTTCTTACCAGGCACAACACCCCTATGCACTGACTGGAGTTTCCGGCTTTCACAATGAGAGGCAATGCCTGCATTCCACTTTCCGACAGATACCTCTGTTCTTCAAAACAGCGTTGCATCAAGTCTTTCCACACGGATTTATTCTCCGCCGCTCCTTCCAAAGGGTTGGACGCGTACTCCAACCTATGGGCAGCCTCGTTATACACCGCAATACTCAACCGCTCTATACCCAACAACTCGTTAACCGCGTCGAATGCATTATCCGCTATGTGTTGCGGAATACCTTTCAGCGTATCTTCTTCCCGTTGCAGCATCTCCTCGTTTTCGGATACAGGCATTACAGAGGCGGAAAACACCTGCTTGTTGATTTCCAAGACCTGTTCCAGGTTCCAACGGTTTACCAATCTCCTGCGGAAATACAGAACATAATACCCCAGACATAGCGTAACCAGCAAAATAATCACCAGCAGGATGCTCACCATCTTATTATTCGTAGAGCGTTCCAACTCACGGCAGAAATCTTCCAAAGACTGGTCTTCGCCCAGCAACTTGTACAAAGTAGTATAAGCGGCATTATTGTAACTGTACTCATCCCACTGCTTCAAAGCGAGAAAAGCAACCGCCGCCTCGTTCCGGATATCCAGTATCACATGAAAGTCCGAATTAAACATCCTATTCCACCAATCCAGCTCGGCAGGCGTGTCATCCCCGGCCAAAGCCATATAGCGACGCGGTTCTTCGGCATACTTTCCGTAATGCTCATTCAAGCAAATCATCGCGGAGTCTATATATTGCAAAGCCATCGCATATTCACCGTCCACATTACAGTAATAGGCTTCATTGGCATAGTCGGAAGCCCGATTCAGTAAAAGTTCATATTCTGCCTGCAAGGCCGATGTCAGAGAATCGGTAAGCGTTTCCTTCGGCATATCGTTATCTGTCGCTTTGCCGCAAGAAACCATACCCAAAGAGAATGCAAGCAGCATTGCCGTCAAAACCTTGCGTACTCCTGCCGGCAGCCTGAAATAGAAGCGGCTGCCCTGCCCCAACGTACTCTCTACATCGAACAGGCACACATTAAAAATAGGATTCGTCTTCTTATATTTCTCAATGATACCCTTACAATTCATTAAACCGAACCCGCTGCCCTTATTCTTTCGCAATTCTTCCCGGTCGGGCGCGTCGTTCATTCCGATGGCTTTGGAATCATATACTTTCTCGCCTATGATATGGGCGACATCTTCCGGAGACAGGCCGCAGCCGTTGTCCTCAACGGATATTTCCACATAATCACTCTCCCGACGGGCGTAGATTTTCACCTTACCCCCCTTAGGAGTATATTTGCGCGCATTCTCGGCCAATGTATTTATCATAAAGAGAGTCAAGGCCTTGTCCGCTTTCACGCAGGCATCGGTCGGCTCCACTTCCAAATCCAGCCGCTTCATCTCGAAAGCCCGGTTCCCTTTCCTCAACAATTCAAAAAGTTCATTCAGCTCAAAAGCCTCGATGTTCAGGCTCAGCGTACCTTGCTTCATCTTAATCCACAAAGCCAGAATATCATTATATTCGTTAATGGTGGTGACAAGTTCATCAATATACTGATACTTCTCTTTTTTGATAGTTTCATCATGGATATATCCCATGCGTATCAGCTTATGCACCTCGTTCAGAATACGGTCGATGTAAGGATGAATGCCATTGACAATGGAAAGACAAGCCTTTTTAATCAGATTCTGCCGTTTGTTTCCGGCGATATGCTGTTCATGGATATAGCGTTGCTTTTCCAGCCTGCGCTGTTCCTCGCCGAGAGAGATGGACGTCATTCCGTTGTCCAGCGCCCATTGGATATAGGGGTTGATTACCTGCACCATAGCCTGCTCGTCTTTCCCCATACGCCGTGCGAATACCAATTCTCTGTTTTTGATACATACCTCTTCTGTACCGAACAGGCATTTCAATCCCGGACGTACAGCCGTCAGAATCGCATCCGTGATGTCTTCCTCAGTCTGCGCATCAGCGGGGATGGATGCGGTTATTCCCTGACAAATATCCAGCATGGACTGCAAGCGGTGCAGGTGTAATCTGTTGCGCAGTTTGGAGCGTTTATTAAAGAACCAGAAGAACACCAGCACCAAAATAAGTCCCGTAATCACACAGAAAAGCAGCAGGTTCAGTTGTCCCGCCTCTTTCTCCAACGCCTGATAACGGCTTTCCAGCTCCTTATCCTGACGGGTATCTTCCAGAATATCCAGATATATATTCCTATTGTAATCCGAATACTCTTTCATTTCCAGCCCGGCGTAAGTCACACTCAACTGCTCGCGTATCCTTGAAATCCATTCGGGAACGGTTTTCAGTTTCTGCTGAATCCACGACTTCTCCGCGCATATCGTATCACGGCGGTCGTAAGCCTTCAACCAGTCCAAGCTGTCGTGGCAATCGTAAAAGCGGCGATGATGGTCGTTTACACATTCCAGAGCACGTTTCAGCGTATCGAGAGCCTGCTCGTATTCCCCGTGCGCATTCAGATACTTCCCGATGGAAACGTACGCGCCCGCAATTTGGTAAATGTCATTATATTGCCGGAATTTCTCCAAAGCCAATTGCCCCAACCGCATGGGCAATAAAGAATCCACCGGCTCGCCGAACTGCTTCAGCGCATGCGCCCGCCGTCCTTGAAAGAATTCATAATTATCCGGCGAAGCCATCAGATTGGCCAACCCCTGTACGCCGTTTCCCTCAAAATACAGATACCCTTTTCTGAAAGCCAGTCTCCAGGTCGTGTAAAGTTCGTCAAACTCCCTTAAACGACGCTCGTCGGGCGTTTCTCCGTCACACAGAGAAGCCGAACCCTTTATATAGTGATAATACAATAACTGGTTGGTGTCCGCTGCCAGTTCCTCGTTCTCCGGCACCTCATCGATGGACGCCAGAGCTTCCGACCGCTGCTGCAGATAATAGTAATATATGGCAGATACGATATAGAACTCCGACCGGGCGTAGGCCAGCCGCATCCGTTCATGCCTGTCCGCAAACAGATTATTATCCTCGGCGATACGTTTCATGCGGCGCACGGCGCTGTTGCGGTAATCATAAAACTCCTTGTTCAGCGCCGTCCGCTGATAAATCTTCATCAAACCTATATCGGCGATAAGAAGCTCCAACTCATTCTTTGTCAGGCCGTACACTTCCTGATGGTATTTCTCCGCCTGCTCGAAGTCCATGCGCATAAAAGCGCAGAATCCCAGATTATTAC
Organism: Bacteroides clarus YIT 12056; assembly: GCF_900129655.1. GTDB lineage: Bacteria > Bacteroidota > Bacteroidia > Bacteroidales > Bacteroidaceae > Bacteroides > Bacteroides clarus. The sequence goes on along the minus strand of NZ_FQWK01000004.1, from coordinate 246,947 downwards.
AGGCTTCCGCCTTTCCTTGTCTGTAAAGCCCCACTTCCCGGTAAGCCCTCGACGCCGCATGACACGACGAGTCCAGATTTTTATAACGATAAGTATATGCCGCCTGATTCAAGGAATCAATCAGATGCACCTCTTTTGTAGGAGCCGTACCCACACACGAGACAAACGCCGTACCTGCCAGGCATAGCATTCCTACCGACAATAATATAGATGAAAGGCATTTCACAAAGCAAAGCTACAAATAAATCCGGTAAAGAAAAATATTTTTTCTACAATAAGTCTTGTATTATGTAGCGGGAAATTCATACCTTTGCATGCAAATTAATAAATAGGTAACATCTATTACAAAATGAGCGAAAAAGCACCCTTTATGGTATTCTCCGGAACAAACTCGAGATACCTTGCAGAAAAAATCTGCGCCAGCCTTGATTGCCCTCTAGGAAAGATGAATATCACCCACTTTGCTGATGGTGAATTCGCCGTTTCTTACGAAGAGTCCATCCGTGGCGCAAACGTATTCCTGGTTCAATCCACTTTCCCTAATTCCGACAATCTGATGGAACTTCTGCTGATGGTTGATGCGGCCAAAAGAGCATCCGCCAAAAGTGTAATTGCAGTTATTCCTTATTTTGGTTGGGCACGTCAAGACAGAAAAGACAAACCTCGTGTTTCCATCGGCGCCAAGTTGGTAGCCGACCTGCTTTCAGTTGCAGGCATCGACCGTTTGATTACTATGGATCTCCATGCTGACCAAATTCAAGGTTTCTTCAACATTCCCGTTGATCATTTGTATGCATCGGCAGTATTCCTTCCTTATATCGAATCATTAAAGCTGGATGATCTTGTTATCGCAACTCCCGACGTGGGCGGTTCAAAACGTGCCAGCACATTCTCCAAATACCTCGGCGTACCTTTGGTATTGTGCAACAAAACGCGTGAAAAAGCAAACGTAGTTGCCACCATGCAGATTATCGGTGACGTAAAAGACAAGAATGTCGTATTGGTGGATGACATTGTGGATACGGCCGGCACCATTACCAAAGCTGCCAACATTATGATGGAAGCAGGCGCCAAATCCGTACGTGCCATTGCCAGCCACTGCGTGATGTCCGATCCGGCATCATTCCGCGTACAAGAGTCCGGTCTGACCGAAATGGTATTTACAGACAGTATTCCTTACTCCAAGAAGTGCGATAAGGTTAAGCAATTGAGCATCGCCGATATGTTTGCCGAAACCATCAGACGAGTGATGAGCAATGAATCCATCAGTTCTCAATACATTATTTGAAAATTGAGAATTAAGAATTGAGAATTAAAAAATAAGGGCTGCGCGATTCCGGATGAATATCGCGCAGCCCTCTCTATTTTTTAATTCTCAATTCTCAATTTTCAATTACTCAACCGTCCCATTTTGTAGGTTCCTTTCCGTATCAGCTTTCCGTTCTTGTCCGTTTCCACAAACGGGCCGTCTTTCTTGCCTTGTTTGAAGAAGCCTTCGTAGCGGTTTCCGTTCTTATCTTCCTGCACGCCGCTTCCCTCTTCCAGTCCGTTCACAAAACCGCCTTTGTATTTTGTGCCGTCGGTAAGAATCAGAGTACCCTGGCCGTTGAATTTATTATCTTTCCATTCACCTTCGTAGGAGTCGCCGACGTTCCATTTGTAAACGCCATAGCCGTTACGCTGGTTATCTTTCCATTGTCCGTCGTATACGGCACCGCTGGCCCATGTAAACGTACCCTGTCCGTCCTGCATGCCGTTCTTGAAGTTTCCTACATATTTATTGCCGCTGGCATGATAATAAATGCCTTCGCCGGTACGCTCGCCCTGCACGTAAGAACCCTCGTAGCGGTCGCCCGTATGGAAAAAGTAAATACCCTTGCCATGCTGCATATCCTCTTTCCAGTCGCCTACATACTTATCGCCATTGGCATATTCAAACGTACCTTTGCCGTCGCGTACATCATTCTTCCAATGACCGTCGTATTTGCAGCCGTCATTCCAGATTAACGTACCCTCACCGTTCTTTTTGTCGTCTTTCCACGAGCCGATGTATTTGGAACCGTTCTTCCAGGTATAAGTACCCTGACCTTCACGTTTGTCGTTTATCCAGTCGCCCTCGTAAAGGTCGCCGTTATAGTAGTACATAGTGCCTTTGCCGTGTTGGTAATCCTGGTACCACATACCGTCGTAACGGTTATTGTTCATAAAATAATAGATACCTCTGCCATGCTGCTGGTCTTGAAACCACTGGCCGTCGTACTTCTCGCCGTCGGGAAAAGTATAGACGCCGTACCCCTCGCGTTTTCCTTTGACGTATTCGCCTTCATAGACATCGCCGTTCTTAAAAACCGTCTTTCCTTTGCCGTTGGGTTTGCGTCCTTTCATCTCGCCGGTATATACGGAACCGTCTTTAAACGTATGCGTCCCTATTTTTATTTCCGATGAGAAAGTACCCTTTATTTTATCAAAAAAACCGCTCTTTTCTTGGGCTGCGGCACTGCCCTGTGATAAGTATAACAGAATGATTGCGGTATATAGATATTTCATCTTTGGTTACAGATTACTTAATTAGTATTTTGACAAAGATACGATTAATCTGCCAAAACCACGAGCCGCTTCCCGCTTTTTATGACATTTTTTTGCCGGATATGACTTCTTTTAATTTCTCTTTGCACAAATGCCGTCCGGCAAGTTCCCGTATTTCTTCGGGGGTAATATCCTTAACCGCATTCAGGGCATCCTCAAAGTGGGTATCACCGAAGCCCGAAACCTGAACGAACATCCATGCGTCTGCCAGCGAAAATGCCGATTCATAGCTGCGGCACATCTCGCCCAGCATATAATTCTTTACCATAGACAACTCCTCTTCCGGTACCAAATCATTCTGCAGGCAGTCTATTTCGTGATAAACTTCCCGAATAAGAGGCTCTGCAAACTCGTTTGCCGTTTCCGTATTTACAACCAGCATCCCTTTTCCCGGATAGGGCACGATACCTGCGGAAATACCGTAAGTATATCCTTTTTCCTCACGGATGTTAGACATCAGGCGGCTTCCGAAATACCCGCCGAACAGCGTCACCATCACCCGTGTCTTCAAATAATCGGGATGATTGCGCTCCAAGGAAAGCATACCCATGCGCACCGCGCTCTGCATGGCATCCGCATATTCCACAAAAATCCGTTTGTCTGCGGAAGAAACCGGAATAAAGTCTCTCCTTTCCGGTTTGCGGAAATCCTTACCGAACGCTTCCCTGCCGAACAAATCCTCTATCCGCCGCACACAATCATCGCTCACTTTTCCGGAAACGTAAATCGTGCAGTTCCGCGAATGATAATGCCGGTCGTAGAACTCCCTGAGCACGGCAGGGTTTATCCGGTTATAATCCTCTTTCTGCACCAGCCGCCCGCAGGGATGCGCTTCGCCATACACCGCTTTCATCAACGCCCGGTGCGCCAGAAAATCCACTTTGGACGAATTGACCATGAACTGCTGGATATTATTATCTATGATAATGCCCAACTCCTTCTCCGGAAATACAGGTTCTTTCACGATAGACTCCAGTATCTCCAAAGTCTGCGGCAGGTATTTATTCAACGAATAAAGCGTGATGTAGGCATATTCCGATGCGCTGGACAGCTCCAGCCATGCGCCGTAATAGTCCAGCTTCTCCGCTATTTCCAAAGCGCCGTACCGCAGCGTTCCTTCACGCAGCATACGGTTGGTGAACAGAGCCTGCAACGGTTGCGACTGCTGCCAGCGTCCGCCTTCCATCAGCAGGTCTATGCGTACCACTTCATTATCGCCGGAATCGAGAACGTTCAAAAGTACGCCGTTGGGCATGACGGAGCGTCGGGGCATTTGTACGGCCAAATGCTCGATATCCCTTACTTTAGGTTGGTTGGTTCTGTCCAAAAGCATCATCAGTCAACTATTCATTGAACGTTTTGAGCTTGCAGGAAGCGTTCCGCATGCTCCAAATCCTGCGGCGTATCGATGCCGATTGTCTCCACTTCGGTAATGCCGGCTTTAATGGTATAACCGTTCTCCAGCCAACGCAACTGCTCCAGCGATTCCGCCAGTTCGAGCGAGGACTGGGGAAGCGAAGTTATCTCTTTCAGTACTTCCACCCGATAGGCATACAAACCGATGTGTTTGTAATAAGTATGATTTTTCAGCCACTCCCGTTTTTCCGCATTACGCTGGTACGGAATGATGGAACGGCTGAAATAAAGGGCGTTCATGTTCTTGTTGAGTACCACTTTCGGAGAATTGACGTTCTCCAATGCTTCGAAGCCGTTATCCGCCGTGAAGGGTTTTACCAAGGTGGCTATTTGCGTGGACGGGTCGTCGAAGCAAGCCTTTACGGTTTCCAATTGTGACGGTTGTATAAAAGGTTCGTCACCCTGAATGTTTACCACCACATCAAATCCGTCCCCTACTTTGGTACAGGCCTCATAACAACGGTCGGTACCGCTTTTATGATGTACGGACGTCATCACGACTTTTCCGCCGAACGCCTTTACGGCAGCTTCGATGCGCTCGTCGTCGGTAGCCACGTAAGCGTCGTCCAAAACACCGGCCACTTGTTCATACACCCGCTGAATAACGGTTTTTCCACCCAACAAAGCCAAAGGTTTGGCCGGGAAACGCGTAGATGCGTAACGGGCAGGAATGATTCCCAGAAATTTCATATCGTTAATACTTTATAGTTCTTCCAATCCACGGACGATATAGTCCCGTTTCCAATCTTCGGGTTTATACACCTTGCCATCACAGGCCAGCAAGTCGATATCGAGGCGCACAATCTCCCGTTCCTTCTCTTCGGGCGTTCTTCCGGCTTCCCGTTCTATATTCTTCAAACGGAGTATGACTTCATCGGCGTCATAATCGGATATGAAACGTGCCACCTGATTGGTAAACAACGCCTGCCGCCGGAAAAACAACGGTTTCGTATCCGCCTCTGCCGAAAAGCGAATATCCGGAAAAAGTTCCGACAGCCTTTTACGCGCCAATGCCAGATTATCTTTCCGGTGCTCGTTACTGCCGATGCAGATTGTATACACCATTTCTGTTATCCGGTTCTCAATTAAACAAATCGTCCAATCCTATTTCCGATGCAGGTTCCGCATCCTCATAGTCGCTGTCCTTGCACGGGTCGAAACCTTCGGGCAGTTGGAAAGTCTCGTTTTCGTCATATCCCAGCGATTTGTCGCCAAGCACTTTCACCATATATTTAGCCCAGATAGGCAATGCCATGGAAGCGCCTTGTCCGTGCAGCATCGTATCGAAGTGAATATCACGGTCTTCGCCGCCCACCCAGCAACCGGACACCAGCGAAGGCGTAAAGCCCATGAACCAGCCGTCGGCGTTAAAGTTGGTCGTTCCGGTCTTGCCGCCCATATCGGCCTTCACACCCAGGCGGCGGACACGTCCGCCGGTACCTTCATTGACTACCGCACGCAGCATCACCAGCATCTTATAAGCGCTGGATGCGCTGATTACTTCCTGCATTTCCGGCGAGAATGTAGCCAGTACATTACCGTCGTTATCCTCGATACGGGTTACGAACAGCGGCGCTACACGAATACCCTTATTGGGGAATGCGGTGTAAGCGCTCACCATCTCGCCTACGGATATTTCGCAAGGGCCGAGACAGAGAGATACCGAAGGCACGATGTCGCGATTGCGCACACCGAAGCTGTGTACCAGCCGTTTCAATTCATACGGGTTCAGTTTGCTCATCAGATAGGCCGTAATCCAGTTGTCCGAATTCGCCAGTCCCCACTTCACCGTCACCATTTCGCCGTAGCGTTTTTTGTTGGCGTTACGCGGTGTCCAGGGTTTTCCGTTTTCGTCTATCAACGTATATTCCACGTGACGCGCCTGGTCGCAAGGAGAAAAACCGTTCTCCATGGCCAGCGAGTACACATAAGGCTTCATGGTAGAACCGATTTGGCGGCGTCCCACCATGGCCATGTCATACTTGAAGTAATGATGGTTAGGCCCGCCTACATACGCTTTTACATGACCGTTGCGAGGGTCCATCGACATGAATCCGGCACGCAGGAAGAACTTGTAATAACGTATGGAGTCCATCGGCGTCATTACCGTATCTTTCTCGCCGCCCCAACTGAATACGGACATTTGCTCGGGCGTATCAAACGCTTTCTTGATTTCCGCCTCGGAAGCTCCGGCGTTCTTCATGATGCGGTAGCGGTCGGACAGCCTCATGGCGCGTCCCAGGATTTCGTCCACCTGCTCCTGCGTCAGGCGGAAAGTATAGGGCGCTTTTTTAGCGCCTTTTTTCTCCTTGAAGAAGTAACCCTGCAATTCTTTCAGATGCTCGGTCACGGCGTCCTCCGCATATTTCTGCATGCGGGAGTCAATCGTGGTATAGATTTTCAGCCCGTCCGTATACAGGTTGTATTTGCTTCCGTCTTTCTTCGTATTCTTTTCGCACCAGCCGTACAGAGGGTTTGTTTCCCAGTCGAGCGAATCCTCGTAATACTTCTGCATCTGCCAGCCCCGGTAATCCGATTTGTCGGGTTTCCTGGCATTCAGTACGCCGCGCAGATATTCGCGGAAATACGTTGCAAGCCCCTCGTTATGGTCTACGCGATGATAGGACAGTTTCAGGGGCAATGCCTGCAAAGAGTCGCGTTCCTCAACGGTGATATATCCGGCCTTGCGCATTTGGTCGAGCACCACATTGCGGCGTCCGCGCGAGCGTTCGTTATAACGCACCGGATTGTAAAGCGACGGATTCTTGCACATACCCACCAGCGTGGCGGCTTCCTCTATCTTTAATTCTTTCGGCTCGCAACCGAAGTAAGTATAAGCGGCGGTTTTTATACCTACCGCATTGTTCAGGAAGTCGAACTTGTTGAGATACATCGTAAGAATCTCCTCTTTGGTATAATAGCGTTCCAGTTTCACGGCGATAACCCATTCGATGGGTTTTTGGAACAGACGCTCCATAATGTTATCGGCGCTCGGAGAATAGAGCTGCTTGGAAAGCTGCTGGCTGATGGTGCTGCCGCCGCCGGCATTCTTCTGCATCAGGATTCCCCGCTTCACCACGGCGCGGAACAGCGCGATGGCGTCAATACCCGAATGTTCGGCGAAACGTACGTCTTCCGTCGCGATCAGCGCATTGATGATATGGGGGGACAAATCGTTATATCCCACAAAAACGCGGTTCTCCTTACTATAAGAATAAGTACCCAGAACTTTTCCGTCTTCCGAGAAGATTTCCGTTGCAAATTTATAATTGGGATTTTCCAGGTCTTCCACAGGCGGCATATAGCCAATCCAACCTTTTGCTATCGAGAAGAAAATAATAACGCATGTCAATGCTATCAGTGCTATGAAAATCCAAAGGACTTTTACGACTCTTTTTATCATGTCCGGTTCAACAATTTCTGTGATTATAATAATAGGGCAAAGGTACGGAAATATAATGTATATACACCCAAACATCCTTGCTTTTTTCGTCTTTTTTAGGTTCGGAAAGCGGGTTTTCCCGTGCAGATTTTGACACTTTTCGCACGAAAATGAACGCGAAACGCCTCTAAAGTGAACAAATTCTGCACTTTTTTAAATCAGAGGAAAATCAAGAATGCGCTGACAAGCAAGCTCTTAACCGCTTTTTCGCGCGTTTTTTTCATGCGGAAATACTATATATTATATATAAACAACAACATCATAAGAAAGAAAAAGAAAGAACTGCCGCCGCTGCCGCTTTTTTCTTTCCGGGAAACGAGAGACCGGAAGCGCGCGGCTTATCGTTCCCGAGCCCGCACCTTGCGAAGCCCGGCCGCGCATGCCGGCAAGCGTAAACCACGGGCTCACGACCGATGAGACGTGCGCCCGGGAATGACGGGCTGAGGGCTCGGGGACGACAAAGCGCGCGCTTGGCGACAACCTGCATTTTTATCTCAAAAAAGTCCGCTCACATTTTCGTGCGCCACATCTTTTTCGTACCTTTACACTCTCGAAAAGTAAAATGAATATCAACGATATGGAAAACAGAAGTTTAGTCACTATCGCCGAACACAGCAAGGAAAAAATCCTCTACATGCTCGAAATGGCGAAAGAGTTCGAGGCAAAGCCCAACAGGCATCTGCTTGATGAAAAAGTTGTCGCCACCCTATTTTTCGAGCCGTCCACCCGTACCCGTTTAAGTTTTGAAACCGCCGCCAACCGTCTCGGCGCACGTGTCATCGGTTTCAGCGACCCTAAAGCCACCAGCTCGTCCAAGGGCGAAACGCTGAAAGACACCATCAAAATGGTAAGCAATTACGCCGACATCATCGTGATGCGCCACTATCTGGAAGGGGCTGCCCGCTATGCCAGCGAAGTAACCTCGGTGCCTATCGTCAATGCCGGAGACGGAGCCAACCAGCACCCCTCGCAAACGATGCTCGACCTCTACTCCATCTACAAGACGCAAGGCACGCTGGAGAATCTGAACATTTACCTGGTAGGCGATTTGAAATACGGCCGCACCGTACACTCCCTGCTGATGGCAATGCGCCACTTCAACCCCACCTTCCATTTCATCGCTCCCGAAGAACTGAAAATGCCGGAAGAATACAAGATTTACTGTCGTGAACACGACATCAAATTCGTGGAACACACCGACTTCACGGAAGAAATAATAGCCGACGCGGACATCCTCTACATGACCCGTGTGCAGCGTGAACGCTTCACCGACCTCATGGAGTACGAACGTGTAAAGAACATCTACATCCTGCGCAACAAGATGCTGGAACACACCCGTCCCAACCTGCGCATCCTGCATCCGCTGCCCCGTGTCAACGAGATAGCCCTCGATGTGGACGACAATCCGAAAGCGTACTATTTCCAGCAGGCGCAAAACGGACTTTATGCCCGCGAAGCCATCCTCTGCGATGTACTCGGCATCACGCTGGACGATGTTAAAGTATAAAGCATGGAACATGAGGTATACCGCTCTAAACGTTATACTTCTTTTACGCTTTCTACTTCAATATTTTACACTTCATACTTTATTTAGGACATGAAAAAGCAAGAATTACAAGTAGCCGCGTTAGAAAACGGCACTGTCATCGACCATATACCATCCGAAAAGCTGTTTACAGTAGTGTCACTGCTCGGACTGAAACAGATGAACAACAACATAACAATCGGCTTCAACCTCAAGAGCAAGAAGCTGGGAACAAAGGGTATCATCAAAATAGCGGATAAGTTCTTCTGCGACGAGGAAATAAACCGCATCGCCGTAGTTGCCCCCAACGTAAAGCTGAACATCATCCGCGACTACGAAGTGGTGGAAAAACGCGAAGTGAACCTGCCCGACGAATTACGCGGCATCGTAAAATGCGCCAATCCCAAGTGCATCACCAACAACGAGCCGATGCCTACCTTGTTTCATGTGGTGGACAAGGATAATTGCGTAATCAAATGCCACTATTGCGAGAAAGAACAAACAAGAGAGGACATAGAGATAATCTGATGAAAGAAGACTGGAAACCGGGAACCATGATTTATCCGCTGCCCGCCGTATTGGTGAGCTGTGGAAGCACCCCGGAAGAATACAACATACTGACTGTCGCATGGACGGGAACCATTTGCACAAACCCGCCCATGTGCTATATTTCCGTACGTCCGGAACGTCACTCCTACGACATCATCAAGCGTAACATGGAGTTTGTCATCAACCTGACAACCAAAGACATGGCACGCGCCACCGACTGGTGTGGCGTACGCTCGGGCAAGAACTACAACAAATTCGAGGAGATGAAGCTGACACCCGGCAAGAGTACCGTTGTCAGCGCTCCGCTCATAGAGGAGTCTCCTTTGTGCATCGAGTGCAGGGTAAAGGAAATCGTCGCCCTCGGCTCACACGATATGTTCATCGCCGATGTGGTGAATGTCCGTGCCGATACATCCCGCCTGAATACGGAAACCGGAAAGCTGGAGCTGGCGGAATCCAATCTGCTGGTCTACGTGCATGGCGGTTATTACGGGCTGGGAGAGAAAATCGGAAAATTCGGCTGGTCGGTAGAGAAGAAAAAGTGATAGATACTATCTGATGCGTCCAAGCGTGTCGTTACATTAATAATTTAAAGACAATTATGGGAAGAAGAGGATTACTTTTCGGGTTTTGTTTGCTGGCTTTCTCCGCAACCATGTGGGGTCAACTGCCGGTTGTGCCCGGAACGGATGAACCGGAACGCCCCCAGCATACCCACCGTCACGACCGACGGGTGAACTTCGGTATCAAGGGCGGATTCACCTCTTCACTTTTCCTCGTATCAGACCTGGTGCTTAACGGCACCGTCATCGACGAAGTGCAGAACAACTACAAGATAGGCTATTTCGGCTCGTTCTTTATGCGGATAAACTTCAAGCGCCACTTCCTGCAACCGGAACTGTCGTACACGATAAACCGCTGCAATATCACCTTCGAGAAGCCGCTGCCCGAAGACGCGCCCGAAAACAGTACGCCCGAAATGGCCTCTATCACCTCGTCCATCCATAGTTTCGAGATTCCCGTAATCTACGGATACAACATCATCAAGGAAGGGCCTTACAGCCTTGCCGTATTCGGCGGACCGAAAATACGCTATATTTGGGACAAGCAGAGCAAGGTCACTTTCGAGAATTTCGACCAACGGGATATCGAAGAAGAGCTTTATCCGCTGAACGTCAGCTTCACGGCCGGCGTTGCCGTAACGATTTCACGCGTATTCTTCGACTTCCGCTATGACATCGGACTGCACAACATTTCAAAGCGCATCAGCTACAAGCCGGTTTACGATGAAAGCGTCGGCGAGGAAATTACTCTTGCCAACCAAATACGCTTCCACAGACGGGATAATGTACTCAGCTTTTCGCTCGGGGTGTTCTTTTGATAGGAAATTTCTTACTTTTCTTACAGTTTATTCATTTATTTCCTTTAAATTTGTGCGCTTAATAAGAGAACACAGAATTATCAAACTTATCTAATAAGCAAGAATGAAAAGAGACGATTTAATTTTCGACATCATCGAAAAAGAACATCAACGTCAGCTCAAAGGCATTGAACTGATTGCATCAGAGAACTTCGTAAGTGACCAAGTTATGCAGGCGATGGGCTCCTGCCTCACCAACAAGTACGCAGAGGGCTATCCCGGCAAGCGTTACTACGGCGGTTGCGAGGTTGTAGACCAAAGCGAACAGATTGCTATCGATCGTTTGAAACAGATTTTCGGTGCAGAATGGGCTAACGTACAACCGCACTCGGGCGCACAGGCCAATGCCGCCGTATTCCTCGCAGTGCTGAATCCGGGCGACAAATTCATGGGTTTGAACCTTGCGCACGGCGGTCACCTCTCTCACGGCTCATTGGTTAATACTTCCGGTATTATCTATACTCCCTGCGAATACAACCTCAATAAAGAAACTGGACGCGTAGACTACGACCAAATGGAAGAAGTAGCCCTGCGTGAGAAACCGAAAATGATTATCGGCGGCGGTTCCGCTTATTCACGCGAATGGGACTACAAGCGCATGCGCGAAATTGCCGACAAGATAGGCGCTATCCTGATGATTGACATGGCGCATCCTGCCGGACTGATTGCCGCCGGTGAACTGGATAACCCCGTGAAATACGCCCATATCGTAACTTCCACCACTCATAAGACGCTACGCGGTCCTCGCGGCGGTGTCATCATGATGGGTAAGGACTTCCCCAACCCCTGGGGCAAGAAAACTCCGAAAGGCGAAATCAAGATGATGTCCCAATTGCTCGACTCTGCCGTATTCCCCGGTATTCAAGGCGGTCCGTTGGAACATGTCATTGCGGCAAAAGCCGTTGCTTTCGGCGAGATTCTGCAACCGGAATGGAAGGAATACGCCAAGCAGGTTAAGAAGAATGCCGCTACGCTGGCGCAAGCCCTGATAGACCGTGGCTTTACAATCGTTTCCGGCGGTACGGACAACCACTCCATGCTGGTAGACCTGCGCAGCAAATACCCCGATTTAACAGGTAAAGTGGCTGAAAAGGCATTGGTATCTGCCGACATCACCGTAAACAAGAACATGGTTCCGTTCGACAGCCGTTCCGCATTCCAGACTTCCGGTATCCGTCTGGGTACTCCCGCCATCACAACCCGCGGCGCAAAAGAAGATTTGATGTTGGAAATCGCCGAAATGATCGAAACCGTTCTCTCCAACGTAGACAACGAACAGGTCATCGCAGACGTTCGCGCACGTGTGAATGCCAAGATGAAAGAATATCCGCTGTTCGCTTACTGATTATTAAATTAAGAATTGAGAAATAAAAAACAGGCTGCGCAATGTTCACTTGAGCTGCGCAGCCTGTTTTTTTTCACTTCTTATTGTAGAAACTATTATTTCTCACTTCTTAATTCTCAATTCTCAATTTTTAAGAAAGTCCCTCTATGTTACCGTCCACAATGTCGATGTGCTCCGCTTGCGGAACTTTGGGCAGCCCCGGCATACGGAGTATCTCACCGGCAATGGCTACAAGCATTTCCGCGCCGTTATTGATAACGATGTCTTTGATGTGGAACTCGAAGTTATTGACTGCGCCGTATATTTTGGGGTCGGCGGAGAAAGAGTATTGCGTCTTGGCTATGCAGATGGGATAATGCGCGATGCCCATTTCTTCGATGAGCTTCATCATCTTGCGTGAAGCGCTGCTATAAGTCACCACGCTTGCTCCGTAAAGGTTGCAGGCTACTTTCTCTATCTTCTGCTGTACGCTATCGTTTTCCCCGTAAGTGTATTGCAGCGGGGCGGAAGGTTTCTTTTCGATTGTTTCCACGACAAGGTTAGCCAGGTCGATAGCACCTTCCCCACCCTCGGCGAAAGCGTTATTGATGGCGAAGCCCACCTTCAAATCATCTTCACAATGGCGGCGGATAGCTTCTACTTCTTCGTCGGTATCACTGGCAAAACGGTTGAAAGCGACAACAACGGTCTGTCCGAAGTAGCGCAGGTTACGAATATGTTTGTCAAGATTACCGAAACCTTCTTTCAAGCCTTCCATATTCGGTTCCTTGATACGGTCAAGGCTGACGCCGCCATGCATCTTCAGGCCTTGCGCAGTGGCAACGATAACAGTGAGCTTGGGTTGCAGTCCGCTTTTACGGCATTTGATGTTATAGAACTTTTCCGCTCCCAAGTCCGCGCCGAAGCCTGCTTCCGTCACTACATAATCGCCGAAGGTCATAGCCATTTTGGTGGCGAGAATGGAGTTGCAACCGTGCGCTATATTTGCGAACGGACCACCATGCACAAAAGCAGCCGTTCCTTCGGTAGTTTGTACCAGATTGGGATGGATGGCGTCTTTCAGCAATACGGTGATGGCACCGGCTACACCTAAGTCTTTAACAGTAAACGGTTTGCCGTTGAAATCAAAGCCGAGTATGATGTTCTCGATTCGCCTGCGAAGGTCTTCCGTATCTTTTGACAGGCAAAGAATTGCCATAATCTCCGATGCAGGCGTAATATCGAAGCCGGACTCCATGGTAACCCCATTGGTGCGCGGGCCGAGACCGGTGACGATGCTGCGCAAAGAGCGGTCGTTTACATCGAGCACGCGTCGCCAGATGATTTCTTTCAGACCGAAGCCGTCTGCCTGATGCTGGTAGATATAGTTATCCAGCAAAGCGGAAATCATATTGTGAGCGGAAGTGATGGCATGAAAATCTCCTGTGAAATGTAAGTTTATTTTCTCCATGGGAAGCACCTGCGCATAGCCGCCGCCTGCCGCTCCGCCTTTCATTCCGAAGCATGGGCCGAGTGAGGGTTCACGCAAGGCTACGATGGCTTTCTTTCCAATCTTATTAAGTCCTAATGCCAGGCCGATAGAGACGGTAGTTTTGCCAATGCCCGCCTTGGTTGCCGTGATAGCGGTTACAAGAATCAGGTTACTCTGTTTTACTTTCTCCTCGTCAATCAGTTGTTCGGGAATCTTGGCGATGTAACGGCCGTAGTTCTCTACTTCTTCACGGGGAATACCCACACTTTCAGCAACCTGCTTTATCTTCTTCAGCTCTATGCTGCGCGCTATTTCAATGTCTGATTTCATACAGGGTCTTTTCTTTAAATAACAACTTTGGTTTTTGAAAGTTGCAAAAGTACAAAAAAGAAGGGAAAATGCAGGTATATAAAAAGAATTTAGTGACACGCCGAGTTGTTTCGTCGGTAAGGGGAGAATGCCATATAGTATAATGGAATAATTTAATACATAGAATAGCCTGATTGTAGAGTAACCTAAGGCTGAAAGCCTTGCATCTCTAAACCCGGGGTAAGCCCCCGGGAACGTATATATGACTAACATTACGCCCTATAAAGGCAAAATCTTTAAACATTAATCTTTTGCCCTTACAGGGCGCAGAAGACCGAGGACATTTAGACCCGGGGTGTTACCCCGGGCTATATGATGAAAGCCTTTCAGGCTTAGAGTTAATCAAATCAACTACAAAATCATATTTAATTGACAAGCCATACCTATATTATCAAGACATATTTAATATCAACTTATACTTAATATCAAATCATACTTAATATCAAATCATACCTAATATCAAATCATACCTAATATCAAATCATACCTAATATCAAGTTATATTTAAGACCAAGTTATACTTAATATCAAGGCATATTTAAGTATAGACTAACCTAAGGCTGAAAGCCTTACATCTCTAAGCCCGGGGTAACACCCCGGGAACGTATATATGACTAACATTGCGCCCTGTAAGGGCAAAATCTTTGAACATTAACCTTTTGCCCTTACAGGGCGTAGAATACAGAGGACATTTAGACCCGGGGTGCTACCCCGGGCTATATGATGAAAGCCTTTCAGGCTTAGAGTTTGTCAAATCAACTACAAAATCATATTTAATTGACAAGACATGCTTAACTACCAAATCATATTTAATCGCCAAGTCATGTTCAATTATCAAGTTACACTCAATCGTCAATCCTTCTTTATTACTCAATCCTTCTCAATTCTCAAACAATCATTAACAGCCAAATAATCATTTAAATCGTGATGTATCCACCCCTTCCCTTTGCTTTTCTTTATAGCCACCGAATTTGTATGTGAACGACACTCCCAACTCGCGAAAGCACGAATAATGATTGGTTACGTTCTGTGTCCGGAAGCGGATGCGCGGAGAGATTTGCCCTGTTTCGAATATATCGTTGCAATACAAATTCAGTATAGCCTTTCCTTTGGCAAATCCATAGCGCAGGGCGGCGTTCACATTGCCGGAAACAGGCAGGTCGTAAATCCCCTGAATCGCTTTGCTATGTACAAATCCGGTGAGGGTCAGTTTCAAATCGGGTTTGGTGGAAAGGGTGAAAGTATTGTTCATTTGAGCTATGCCGTAACACTGTTTGCGATTGAAAGGAATATCCCAAAAGTCATTGTCTTTCTCGTGATGCCATATCCCGATAAGCGTCAGGCGGGAATTCAACCAATTCTTTATCTTAAACGGCACTGACGCCTGTATACCAGCCTGTTGCTGATAATCAAAATTCATATACTTATAAATCTCGACCAACCGTTGCGAGGATTGGTAAAGCGTCTGCGTCGAGTAGTCTTTGGTATGGCTGAACCAGGTACTGAAGATATATTTTCCCTTCAAAACGTAGTTCATCTTAAACTCGTAGCTTTGCGCAGGCTTCAGCAGAGGATTACCGTGAATCTCGGAATACCCGCCGCCGATATACGAAACGGCATCCTGCACAGCCCAATAATCGGGATAGTCCTTATCACTGCTCAACGCAAGTTGCAGGATATGTCCGGGAGCAGGCATATAGTTCAGATTGATGGCAGGATACAAATCCCACTGGTTCCATACGGGCGTTTTATAGCGTTCTATGGCTAAGGATGCGTCCAGCGAGAGCTTATCGCCGAAACTCTTGTTGAAGCCCGCATAGATGTTCAGTGTTTCTTCCCGTTTGCGTGATTTCATGTTGCTGAGGTTATCGGCGGAGTTATCACCGGCTGCCAACGAAGTTGTGTTTTCATCTCCCAGCTGCTCTCCGGTTTCCGGGTCGTAGTAATATTGGTAGCTGTTGTCGGTGCTGGTGGTATAGACGATGCCGTAATTCAATCCCCAGCCCTTGCCCAGACTGTGTTCCTGCGCCAAAAACATTTTCCAGCGGTTGATGCGCTGGCAGTCTTGCGTAAAGAAGTCGAGTTCATCGCTCTCCAGCAGACGGCTGTTCAACAGCTGGTCGGACGGAGAACGATAATAGGTCAGTTCCACACCCGCTTTCAAACCGAAGGGAGTACGGTAGTCCAGACGACCGTTGTGAAGCCAATCCGTACTGTTACTCAGCGTGGTGGACTGCTGCGAACCGTTGATATGCATCCGGTTGTGATACGTTTGATAGTTACCGTTATAAACAAAGCTCAACTGATGCTCTTCAGCGATATTGTAATCGGCTCCCACCCGGAAACTATGCGTATGCGAACGGCCGCGGCGCACCTCATCGGTAGTCATCGGGTACACCGAGCCATCCGCCAGAGTGTGCATAGCCTCTTTGTCCGTCGTATTGTAAGTACGGCCATGTTTGTGCGAGTAAAGAAAATCCGCTGAGAACTTATTTCCGTTATATAAGAGGCTGGCACGCTCTTCAAAGTTTTCGTAATACTTCTGGTTGTACTTGCCATAAAGCTCGCCTTGCCAGGAAGAAGGGCCGTCTGCGGTCTGCTTCAATTGTATGTTGATAAGGGCGCCGCGCACTTGGTAGCGGGCGGGCGCATTGTACATCACTTCGGCTTTTTCTATACGGCTCGCAGGGATGCTCCGCAGCAATGAATACAACTGTTCGACACTGAGGGTGGTTACCTTTCCGTTCAGAACGACGGTGACGCCCTGCCCCGCCAATTGCAAAGCGCCGTTCATCTCGGTTACGCCGGGAAGCTCCTTTACGGCATCATAAGCGTTGTCCACAGGCAGGTCGCGGATAAGCCGCGGCAAGTCATAAACCAGTTTGCCTTGCGATGCTTTTACTACGGGACGCTCGCCGGTTATCATTACTTCGGGCAGACTTTGGTAGATGCTGTCCAGCCGGGCATCCGAGGTTATAATACTGTCAGCGCTGAGAGTACGTTCTTCGCCGGTGCTTTCCTGGGCGGAAAGGCTGATGCTTGTCAGGCAAATGGCTGATAACAGATAAAATCGTTTCATATCAAGTTAGTGTTGAAATTTAATTTATAGTCAGGCATATTTTAATTGACCTCCGCAAAGTACGGCATTAGCCGCGTAACTCTGTGTTATCACCGGCTTACCAAGTGTTATCTACTGTTATCGGAAGTGTTATTTAGTCTTACCGCATGATACAGCGCACGATATAACTCCTTATATTTGCCTGCGTAAGCATTAAGCATAAAGAAACTGCCATGAAACTGCCTCTGAAATATATTGCCGTACTCGTTATCCTGTCTTTGGCGGGCATCTTCTCCTACCAGGCCTATTGGCTCGGCGGACTGTACCGCACCATGCGCAATGACCTGGAACGCAACATCATAGAAGCCATGCGCATGAGCGACTATAATGAAATGATGCTGCGTGTGGAAAGGATGCGTAAGGACAGCACCGACCATGGAGAAGTGAGCGTATCCGCCGGATTCGAGAAAGACGGAACGCAAAACAAAGCCTATGTACGCAGCACCACCAGTATAGACCGCAACGGTGAGAAAGAAGAAACCACCACCCAGCAGGTCATCCATCAAAAGAGTGATACCATTTCGATGAATATCTCGGACAATTCTTCCGTACAAGCTATTGTCACCCGTGATGACATTGCCGCCTCGGACTCCGGTGACGTGCTTTTCATAGAACGAAACAAAGACCGGAGCAAGGCTCAATGGCTGAACCCCGATTCAGCCCAAAAGAAGCTGGAAGCCGCCGTAAAAGATACCGGTAACTCGCCCCAAGCCGCCCTGAGAGCCAAAGACGGGCTGGATGTGATTCTGCGCGACCAGAACAGCATGCTGGAACTCGCCACCTATTTCCAACGAGGTCTGCACTCCGGTCTGGACATTATCTCCGACCCCGACGTCCTCGTGTACGACAGCCTGCTGACCCTTCAACTGAAAGACCGGGGCATCACGCTGCCCTACCGTTTGGAGCATATCTACACGAGCGACAAAGACGCGCCTTACACATTCGTGGACACGCTGGCCGTTGCCGGTACTGCCGGATATATCCCCGGCCCTGACGCCAAGCAATACAACTACGCCTTCGACCTCAATACCCACCAAAGCTACCGTCTTTGGATAGAGCCCGTCACGCAACTGGTGTTGAAGCAGATGTCGGGCATACTGGCTACCTCGTTCGTCATTCTGATTATCCTTATCTTCGCATTCTGGGTACTTATCCGCACCATTCTGCGGCAAAAGACGCTGGAAGAGATGAAAAGCGATTTCACCAACAACATCACCCATGAGCTGAAAACCCCTATCGCCGTCGCCTACGCCGCCAACGATGCCCTGCTGAACTTTAACCAGGCGGAAGACAAGACGCAACGCGACAAATACCTGCGTATCTGCCAGGAACAGTTGCAGCGGCTCAGCGGACTTGTCGAGCAAATACTTTCCATGAGTATGGAACGCCGCAAGACCTTCCGCCTGCATCCGGAAGTACTGTCCGTCGGAGATATCCTCGAACCGCTCATCGAACAGCACACACTGAAATCGGAGAAGCCCGTGCATATATCGGTAGATATCGAGCCGGAAGACCTGGCTCTTACCGCCGACCGCACTCATTTCAGTAACATCATCAGCAACCTGATAGATAACGCCATAAAATACTCGCCGGGAGAGGCGGAAGTAAACATCCGCTGCCGGCAAATCAACGCAGCGGAACAAGGAAAACTTGTCGAAATCGCCATCAGCGACCGTGGAATAGGTATCGCTCCCGAAAAGCAGAGCCACATATTCGATAAGTTCTACCGTGTTCCCACCGGTAATCTGCATGACGTGAAGGGCTACGGGCTCGGTTTGTTCTACGTCAAGACCATGGTTGGGAAACATGGCGGGAGCATATCCGTAAAGAGCGAACCGGGCAAAGGCAGCACCTTTGTTGTAAGATTAAACAAGCAGGCGGATGATTGAAATCTGTATGGGACAAAAAGCTTCAACGCACGAAACAAAGTGTTTTTTACGTGTTTGAACACTTTGTTTCAAGGCATGAAAACAGAATGTTCCGCATAGCGAAACAAAATGTTCACCGTAGGGAAACAAAGTGTTTCAACGGTTGGAACAATCTGTTTCGCCGCTGAAAACCGACATCCGCCTCAGGAGTAACTAAATTCGGCTCATAATACAGAAAAAATAAAGGACTATGGATAAAATAAAAGTATTATTGGTTGAGGATGAAGAAACCCTTGCCATGATTATAAAAGACACGCTTGAAGGGCAGAACTTCACCATCCACACCGCTGCCGACGGTGAAGAGGGATTGCGCCGGTTCTTCGACCTGCGCCCCGATGTACTCGTGGCCGACGTAATGATGCCCCGCATGGACGGTTTTGAAATGGTACGCCGCATCCGCCAGACTGACAAGCATACGCCGGTACTGTTCCTTACCGCCCGCTCGGCCATCAATGATGTCGTAGAGGGCTTTGAGCTTGGCGCCAACGATTATCTGAAAAAGCCTTTCGGCATGCAAGAGCTGATTATCCGTATCAAAGCGCTGGCGGGCAGGGCTTTCAGCTTCACTGACGCCGCACCCAAAGAAGTCACCGACTTTGAAATAGGCGATTACCGGTTTAACTCCGTCACGCAACGGTTGTCGTATATAGGGACTGCCGTATCTCCGCACACTGACACGGATATGGAACTCTCCCACCGTGAATCGGAAATACTGAAACGCCTCTGCGAAAACCGTAACCAGGTTGTCAACACCCAGAATGTTCTGCTCGAACTTTGGGGAGATGACAGCTTTTTCAACTCCCGCAGCCTGCACGTGTTCATCACCAAGCTACGCCACAAACTGGCGCTGGACGACCGAATCCGCATCGTAAACGTACGCGGAATAGGATATAAACTGATAGTATAAAGAGTATAAGTGAATGAGACGAACACTCCCGATGCAGACCGCCCCTCAATATTTACTTAAAGAAATTTCGAAGAATGACCGGAAAGGTTTATCTTTGTAATCGGGAGACGGGGAATTAAAGAATGAAGGAGCGAAACCGCCGGATTGGTGAAAGCTCCATTAAGAATAGTTGAATGGAACAATGAAACGAGTTTGCTTTTTTATCATCGCACTGCTTGCAAGTATCGCTTCGCTATATGCCCAAAGCGAAGTGAAGGGCGACAGCGTACGCTCCCTGCCCGACGGTACTCCGCCCGATGGCGTATTCCTGCCCGAAACAAAGAATTACAACGGCTTTCTTTTGGATATGAGCCTGATGAAAATGGAAGCTCCCCGCCTGCCTGAGTTTACGCTGGAAATACCGGACGCAAGCAAGGATTACAGCAGCATATTCCGTCTTAATCCGGACGTTACCTACTCGCAAGGGCTTTCGAATGTATTCTCACTGACCAATTCCACCGTTTACAGCATGAATCCGTTCGGGCTGACCGGATTCTGGTCGTCACCGGAGAATCTGCAGATGGGCAGCTTCAAACTGAAAAACGGTATGCGTATCAATACCTATGGCGAATATGACAAAGACGGCTGGAAAGTTCCCAACCGCTCGGCGCTGCCATGGGAGAAGAACAACTTCAAGGGCGCATTCGAGATGAAATCTTCCAACGGAGCGTTCGGCATACGCATCGAAGTGCAGCAAGGTAACAGAAGCCCGTTCTAAAGCATGAGTTCCGGCTCTGCCAATCCTTTCTCCTTGCGGTATCCATGTACCATTTCCAAAATAATATCCCCGTACTTTTCCACTCCTTTCTTTCCGAAATAAGGGATGCGGACAAGCATGGCTTTATCGGCGGGCAGCAGGTTGCTGATGCCTAAAATGGCTTTTTGTTGGATAACCGTATAGACGGGCAGCCCCAGCCGGGACGCTTCCGAGTTTCTCCATGCCACCAGCCGGTCGTAAAGTTCGGGATGTAACACGTCCGAAGGAACTTGAACAGCAGGTGTTGCCGATTCTTTCTTTTTCCGTTCCCGTATATTCTTCTCCACCGCATCCAACAGTCCTCTTCGTTTCAGGTCTTCTTTACCGGAAAGAGCGGAGTCACCGATGGAGAGTATCGCTTTCTGCCTTAAATATTCGGCTGTACGGAATCCGTGCGCTATGACGTAAGCCAAGAGGTCGTCTTTCAGCAAGAAAAGGGTATTCAGCTCTTCTTTCGCGGTATTCAACTGTTTCTTCAGTTCCTTGTTGTCCGTGGCAAGAACCCGTTCTTTTATCAATACGAGATACTGAGGCTCCATTTCTTTTTTGAAGTAGCCGGCTCCCGCAGCAATCCGTTCCTGCAATGTTTCGTCCGTAGCATAGTTCTGCGCGGCGTCAATCAGACGGTTGTATTGCATACCGAACTTCTGCGCCACTATCACCACCTTCTCGTGAAAACGTTCCGCTTCTGCCTTGTATGCTGCCAACTGCTTGGGATAGAGTTTATAAAGATGCTCGTCAATCAGGCGTACATAGCGCTGAAGCGATTGCTCCAACGGCCGGAAATCGAATAGTCCCGACAACAGTTCATGGAAATAGGTTCGCTGCAACGAATGGAAGCGGTCTTCATCCGGTTCGTTTCTGCGTGCTTCTTCCGTAAAGCGGTCTACCGCCCGGTCGCTGATAACGGCTTTTGCGGAAAGCGGGGCGCTAAGCACCAAACCTTCCAATGTCTTGCAACGGCTCAGAGCCACATACGTCTGTCCGTGCGCAAAGGATGAGCTGGCGTCGATAATGGCGCGTTCAAACGTAAGCCCCTGGCTTTTATGAATCGTAATGGCCCATGCCAGTTTCAAAGGGAACTGCCGGAAAGTACCTTCAATATCTTCCACAATCTCCTTGCTTTCCTCGTCCAATACGTATTTTGCGTTTGCCCACTCCTCTTCTTGCAGCAGGAAGGCAACGGTGCTATCTTTGGCACGCACTTCGATGCTGTCGGCGGAAAGGTCGGTGACTTCACCGATCATACCGTTATAGTAGCGGTGCTCGCCGGACGAGTCGTTCTTTACAAACATCACCTGAGCGCCTTTTTTCAGCTCCAGGAGTTCGTCCGTGGGATATGAATACTCGGGAAACTTTCCGTCAATCGTGGCACGAAAAGCATAAGAACGTCCCGGAAGCTGTTCCAGTTCGTAATTGTTGATGCGCTGCGCCTGGTAGTTATGGGTGACCAGACGGATATAACCCTCTTCCTTCCGGGGTTGGAAATCGGGAAGATAGCGACGGTTCAGGGCTTCCAGGACTTGAGGGTCGCAATGATTCTCGCGAATGCGGTTCAGTAAGTCCAAGAAAGCTCCGTCACTCTGCCTGTATACGGTTTTAAGTTCGATAGTGCAGTATTCCGTCTGCTTCAGCGCGCGGCTGGAGAAAAAATAGGGAGTATCGTAATACTTCTTCAGCATCTGCCATTCCTCGTCCTTCACTACGGGAGCCAACTGCTGCAAATCGCCAATCATCAATAGTTGCACACCGCCAAACGGCTTGTGACGGTCGCGGTAACGGCGGAGCATTTCATCTACCGCATCCAACAGGTCGGCACGCACCATACTGATTTCATCAATCACCAGCAGGTCCATACTGCGTATGATATTGATTTTCTCCTTACCGAAACGGAAACGATAGGTTGCCTGTCCATTCGTACTGAACGAGCTTTCGGGCACATAAGGCGCGAACGGAATCTGAAAGAACGAATGGATTGTTACACCGCCGGCATTGATGGCCGCGATACCGGTCGGCGCGATAACGACCATGCGCTTAGGACTTTCCCGCTTGAGCTTACGTAAGAAGGTTGTTTTACCGGTTCCGGCCTTACCGGTCAAAAAAAGATGAGTGCCTGTATTTTCAATGAACTGCCATGCAAGCGTTAATTCAGAGTTTTGCTCCATTATTCCTTTCAGTTTGTTGTAACAGGTGGTAAAGGTAGCACAAATAAATAAAGGAGAGGGGATGTTGGCGGAATGTTTTTTATGATAGGAAAAGAGGATGTACCGAAAGCGCTTCGGTACATCCTCTTTTCCTATGCAAAACTTATTTCAAGCTGCCGCCGATTATATCCAGCAATTCATTCGTAATCGCCTGTTGGCGACTCTTGTTATACTGCTTCGTCAGGTCCTGAATCAACTCGTTGGCATTGTCCGTAGCGGCCTGCATGGCAAGCATACGGGCTGCATGTTCGGAAGTATTCGAGTCCAGCAGAACCGTATAAATCTTCTGGCTCAGTACTTTAGGAAGAAGGTCGGCTATCAACCGGGCTGCGGAAGGCTCTACAATATAATCATTATTGAAGTTGCTCTTTCCGGCGGTTTCCGTCGCTTCTTCGGCCACCTTATCCAAGTTGATAGGCAGATACTTATCTCTCGTCAGGATTTGCGACCCGGTAGATTTGAAATGATGATAAATCAGCTCTACCTTGTCGATGCGTCCCTCCAGAAACTCTTTCATCAAGAGTCCGGCAAGCTCGTAAGCCTGCACATACGAAGGTTTGTCGGCCATTTCCTGATAGCTGCCTTGCGGCTCGTATCCCAACTTCTTTACGGCTTCTTCCACCTTCTTGCCTACGGGATACAGCAAGATGTTCTCTTTGCCCAACGATTTATAGTCTTCCAGTGTGCGCTCCAGCATCTTCGCCACGTTGGAATTGAAAGCGCCGCATAAGGACGAATTGGACGAGAACGCCACAATCGCCACTTTCTCTACCGGACGTTCCTCGGTATAGGGTGACTCTATCGTAGCATCCGTACTCAAGAAGTTTGTCAGAATCTCATTCAGCTTCCGTTGATAAGGCAGCATATTCTCAATCCGCCCCTGCGCCTTATGCAGTTTGGCAGATGCTACCATCTTCATCGCCGAGGTTATCTGACGCGTACTCTTGACGGAGCTTATTCTATTTTTTACCTCTTTCAGTGAAGCCATTTCATATAGTGATTAGGGGTTGGTGATTGGCGATTAGTCGTTGTTGAATGCCTGACCGCCATCTACATAAATTGCTTGGCTGTCTTTGCCGCCGTCTCTTCTATCTTCTTGCAGACATTATCATCAATGACACCCGTCTTCAATACATCGAGCACTTCCATCTGATAATCTCTTTCAAGGAATTCGAGGAAACTGCGTTCAAACTCGCTCACTTTGTCCAAAGGCACGTCTTTCAACAAACCATGCGTACCGCAATAAAGAATGGCAATCTGCTTCTCTACGGGCATCGGGCTATACTGAGGCTGTACCAGCAAACGGGTATTCTTTTGCCCTTTGTCGATAGTCAGCGCAGTAACAGGGTCCATATCACCGCTGAATTTGGTAAACGCTTCCAGTTCGCGATACTGAGCCTGGTCTATCTTCAATGTACCCGCAACCTTCTTCATCGCCTTAATCTGGGCATTACCACCTACACGGCTCACGGAGATACCTACGTCGATAGCCGGACGGTTACCCTGGTTGAAGAGGTTGGTGTCGAGGAATATCTGTCCGTCGGTAATGGAGATTACGTTTGTAGGAATGTAAGCCGACACGTCACCGGCCTGCGTTTCGATAATAGGAAGCGCCGTTAATGAGCCGCCGCCTTTTACTCTGCCTTTCAGGCTTTCGGGCAGGTCGTTCATCTCGCGCGCCACCTCTTCCTGGCTGATAATCTTTGCCGCACGCTCCAACAGACGGGAATGCAGGTAGAAGATATCACCCGGATATGCCTCACGTCCCGACGGACGGCGCAAAATCAAGGAAACCTCACGATAGGCTACCGCCTGCTTGGACAAGTCGTCATAAACCACCAGCGCATGACGGCCGGTATCACGGAAATACTCACCGATTGCAGCGCCGGCAAACGGAGCATAATACTGCAATGCAGCCGGATCGCCTGCCGTAGCAGCCACAACGATGGTGTAATCCATCGCACCGTTTTCACGCAATGTGTTTACGATGGATGCTACCGTAGAGCCTTTCTGACCGATGGCTACGTAGATACAGTACACAGGGTCGCCCGCTTCATAGTTGGCACGCTGGTTTATGATAGTATCGATGGCAATCGCAGTCTTACCCGTCTGGCGGTCGCCGATAATCAACTCACGTTGCCCGCGGCCGATAGGAATCATGGCATCGACAGCTTTCAAGCCGGTTTGCAACGGCTGGTTTACTGGCTGGCGGAAAATAACGCCCGGAGCCTTACGTTCCAACGGCATCTCACAAAGCTCGCCGCCTATCAGGCCTTTGCCGTCCAACGGTGCGCCCAACGGGTCGATAACGCGTCCCAACATACCCTCTCCCACCATGATGGAAGCGATACGCTTGGTACGTTTCACCACGAATCCTTCCTTGATTTTATCCGTAGGGCCTAATAATACGGCGCCCACGTTGTCTTCTTCAAGGTTCATCACGATGGCTTTGATACCGTTGTCAAATTCCAGCAACTCGTTTGCTTCGGCATTGCGCAATCCGTAGATACGTGCCACGCCATCGCTGACTTGCAGTACCGTACCGATTTCATCCAGTTGCACGCGGGTATCGATACCTTCCAACTGTTTGCGCAGAATATCGGAGACTTCGCTTACTTTTATATTTTCAGACAACATTTTAGTATTTACTATTTAACGATTTACTATTTTACTTTCTGAAGAAACGAATCATATACCGCTTTTGACCTCTTACAACTTACCCGTCACAATGCTAAATAGTAAATTGCAAATTGTCAAATCGTAAATCACACGATTCTTCTGTTCTTATCAATGAACTGTTGTTTCACTCTCTTTAGCTGAGTAGCAATACTGGCATCCAGACGGAAATCGTTGACGTCGAATATAAATCCGCCTTCAATAGATGGGTCGACATCTGTCTGTAACTCCATTTCGGCATGCAGCAGATGGGAAGCGCTGTTTCGGATACGTTCCCAAATCTCATGGCTTGCGGGTACGGCGGTCGTCAGTTTCGCAATCCCGATATGCCTGCTCTTTCTGTATAAATCCAGATAGCTCAGACAAATATATTGCAGAAACGCCTCACGCCTGTTTCTTAATACCAGCGTAATGAAACGGGCCAACTCACGCTCGGCAGGAGCATCCCCCACGGCCGCGGTACAGATAAGCGAGAATTTCTCCCGTACCGACAGTACTGGATTCTCCAATGCCGTACGCAAATCAGGATGTTTCTCGAAACTCCAGCTCAACGTACGCATTTCAGTATATAGTCTGTCTTCCGTACCCGTGCTCTTGGCATACTCCATAAGAGCCTTTGCATATCGCATCGAAACAATTCCTATATCCATTTCTTCTAAAGATTAATGATTAGTGATTGGGCGTCAGCATCTCATCCAGCATACGGTCAATCATTTCCATCTGGTCTTGCTTCTCGTCCAGATTACGACGGATAATCTTCTCCGCAATATCTACCGATAGTACAGCAACCTGACGGCGAATATCGCGGATAGCTTCTTCCTTCTCTTGCTGAATCTGCTGTTTTACATCATCCAGTTCCTTCTGCGCAACGGCTTCCGCATGTTTACGCGCTTCGACAATAATCTTGTCACGCTCGTGCATTGCTTCCCGCATGATGCGTCCCTGCTCCTTGTTCGCGGCAGCAATCAGCGCCTCACTCTCCTCTTTCAGTTTGGCGAGCTGGGCGTTTGCCTGACGTGCCACTTCCAGCGACTGGTCTATGTAGGTCCTACGGCCTTCCACCATTTTAGTAATGATGGGAAAGCCGTACTTGGCCAATATCACAAAAACCACGCCGAATGAAAGGAGCATCCAGAACAGCAGACCACTATCAGGTAATAACAATGACATAATTTTATCTTTTTATAAGAAGAATACCAACAGACACACAACAACTGCCAACAATGCGACACCTTCAATCAAGGCGGCGGCAATAATCATGCTCATACGAATATCTCCCGATGCTTCCGGTTGACGTGCAATGGCTTCCATGGCAGAACTGCCAATCTTACCGATACCTACACCTGCGCCGATAACAGCTAAACCAGCGCCAATGGCTGCACCCAATTTACTAACTCCAACACCTGCCGCAGCAGCTTGCAATAATACAGATAGTAACATAACTTTCAGTTTTTAAATTGTTATTTTATTAATGTTTATTTTCTCAATTTTATCACTCCATCACTTTATGGCCTTCTCCTCCGCTTTCTCTTTGTGTTCCTCTTGCGCCAGACCGATGAACACGGCCGACAGCATCGTAAACACATAGGCCTGAATAAAGGCTACCAATAATTCCAATGCGTTCATAAAGATATTAAACAGCACCGAAGCCACCGTTAATGTCCCGTTCAAAGCAGGTCCCATACTCGCCGATATGAATATCAAACAAGTCAGCACCAGCATTGCCATGTGTCCCGCCAGCATATTGGCAAAAAGACGTATCATCAGAGCAAACGGCTTCGTAAAGATTCCGAAGAATTCTATAAACGGCATCATGGGCACAGGCACTTTCAACCACCAGGGTACATCCGGCCAGAAAATGTCTTTCCAATATGTTTTGGTTCCAAAAATATTGACGGCAAGGAACGTACAGACAGCCAGGACCATCGTAATGGCAATGTTTCCGGTGACATTCGCCCCGCCCGGGAAGATAGGAATCAATCCCATGAGGTTATTTATGAAGATAAAGAAGAACGCTGTCAGCAGGTAAGGGGCAAACTTACGGTACTTTGGTCCCACACAACTCTTTATAATGTCGTCGTTCACCATCATAATGAACATCTCCATAAATCCTATGAAACCGCCCGGTGCCGCACTGCCTTGAGGATGCTTGCGATACCATTGGGCCACGCTCAGAATAATGACAAGCAATAAGACGCTATTGATAAGCAGTGCCAACGTAACTTTCGTAATGGATATATCCCAAGGACGCACCTCATTACCTGCGGCATCGTATTCCACCAATTTTCCCTCGTACTTACTGCCTTCCGGAGCGATGGACAAACCCTCGTAGCTTCCGCCGTTTTCTTCCAAACGGGAAGAAAGGAAAGTGTGCCATCCTGTTGTACTGCTATATACAATGACAGGCAACGGAATGATAACATGCGTTTCCCCAAAAGCGGTAATATGCCATTCGTACGAATCGCCAATATGCCCGAATACGATTTCCTTTACATTCACCGTATTCTTCTCTTGCTCTGCAGGGGTTACATCATCACGTTGGACTATGCTGTCGAGTTCGGCCGCAAGTCCATTTTGTGCAACAGGAATACTGTCGGCCTGCACAGAGGCGGATAACAATAATCCCCACACCAGCAACACCCCGGTTAGTATGTTACGCAATTGTTTCATTTTTTTGTTTCATTTTCTTTTTCAACTTCCGGTTAGTTTCAAAAGTGAAGAAAAACCAAGAGTCATAAATCAAATATATCAGATAGTTCGCGATAAACGTCAGCAGGAATTCTTTCGCTTCTTCACGCACGGCAACGCAATATACCAGCATCACAATGATAGAAGCAAGCATTCGCATAACACGCATCAACAGGTATATCTGCAACATCCGCCCCGGCATCCGGTGACGGCAGCTTTCGACCATGCTTATCATAAACACACCGAAAACCAAGAAGAAAATCGGTATCAACGGATAACCGCCAAAATAGTGATGCGGGAATACCGAATAATAAGCCCAACCGCCTATACCGCCTACCAATACCGTTAAGAGCGCTACCTGCCACAAATAATTTCGTTTTGTAATACTCACATCGATTCAATTTAAGGTTCAAAATCAAAAGGGGTCAGTCTACGCAAACCGAAACTTTGTTGCCGTTCATCTCCACAAAACCGCCATGAATATCCTGTACATGCTCTTCTCCGTCTTTTGTTACATAAGCCAGTGTACCGGCTTTGAGCGAAGACACGATGGGCGCATGCTGCGACAAAATAGTAAACGAACCAAGCGTACCCGGCAATGTAACACTGTCGACCTCGCCATTGAAGATTTCCTTATCCGGCGATACAATATCCAAATGCAGTCCCTTCATTTTTTTAGTCTATTGAAATTTAAATATTCAAACTACTTCTTTGCCTGTTCCAGCAACTTCTTACCTTTCTCTATCGCTTCTTCAATAGTTCCGACATTCAGGAAAGCCGGTTCGGGCAGATAGTCAACTTCACCGTCCAGAATCATCTTAAAGCCTTTGATGGTATCTTCGATAGAAACCATCGTACCGGGAACTCCGGTAAACTGTTCGGCCACGGCAAAAGGCTGGGACAAGAAACGCTGTACGCGACGAGCGCGATTTACCAATGTGCGGTCGGCATCCGAGAGTTCTTCCATACCGAGGATGGAAATAATATCCTGTAATTCTTTGTTGCGCTGAAGAATCTGCTTTACACGTTGAGCTACTTCGTAGTGTTCCTGACCTACAATGTGCGGGTCGAGAATACGCGAGGTGGACTCCAATGGGTCGACAGCCGGATAAATACCGAGCTCGGTAATCTTACGGCTCAATACCGTTGTTGCGTCCAAATGCGTAAAGGTAGTGGCAGGCGCAGGGTCGGTCAAGTCGTCGGCAGGCACATAAACAGCCTGTACAGAAGTAATAGAACCGTTGCGCGTAGAAGTAATACGTTCTTGCATGGCCCCCATCTCCGTTGCCAGTGTCGGCTGATAACCTACGGCCGAAGGCATACGTCCCAACAACGCGGACACCTCGGAACCTGCCTGAGTGAAACGGAATATATTATCAATAAAGAACAATATATCGCGCGGGCCATTCGTCTCGGAACCCATATCACGGAAAGACTCGGCTACCGTCAGACCGGACAATGCAACAGACTGACGTGCACCCGGCGGTTCGTTCATCTGACCGAATATCAAGGATACCTGCGATTTAGCCACTTCGTTATAATCAACTTTGGAAAGGTCCCAATGACCTTCTTCCATTCCTTTCTTGAATTCTTCGCCATAGCGGATCACACCGGATTCAATCATTTCCCTCAGCAGGTCGTTACCTTCACGGGTACGCTCTCCTACTCCGGCAAACACAGAAAAACCATTCTGTTTCTTGGCGATATTATTGATTAACTCCTGGATTAATACAGTCTTACCTACACCTGCGCCACCAAACAAACCAATCTTACCGCCCTTACTGTATGGTTCCAGCAAGTCGATAACCTTGATACCCGTATAGAGAACTTCCTGTACGGTAGTCAAATCTTCAAATTTAGGGGGTTCGCGGTGAATGGGATAAGCGCCGGCACGATCTAATTCTTTCATTCCGTCGATAGAGTCGCCCACAACGTTCATCAATCGGCCTTTGATTTGTTCTCCTATCGGCATGGTGATAGGTCCGCCTAACGGGTAAACTTTCATACCTCTCTGTAAACCGTCCGTACTATCCATAGCTACGGTTCTCACGGTGTTTTCACCAATGTGCTGTTGTACTTCCACAATCAGTCTCTTACCGTGGTTCTTTTTTATTTCCAGCGCGTCGTGAATGCTTGGCAGCATCAGTTCTGCCTCTGTACCTTCAAAATAGACGTCTACAACAGGTCCGATAACCTGAGAGATATGTCCAACAATCTGTGACATAAGCAATCTTTTTATATTCTGTTTTCTTAATTATTATCCAGTAAAGTTGTAAGTCGTCGCGTAAATCTTCTACCAGCCATGTCGCGTCCTTCATCATCCAATTTCACTTGCTCTCTTAACATTTGCGTCAGGCTATTTGTTCATTTAAAATAGTTACATAAACAACCTCGCAAATGTATAAACAAATCACGTCTAATTGTTCTCCTTAAAAGCTTTTTTTCTATAAATTATACGATTTTGAACGATTTATACTACAATAGGAACAATTTGTTCCATATACAATAACGTTGGTTAACAATTAGTAATGCACCTAATTATAAAAAACAGTTAATTGCGCCCCATATTCCACCAATAAATATCGGCGAACAAGATTCTAAGTTTATTTCAAAAAGAAACTTGGCATAAGAAATACATGTATGTTTCTTATGCCAAGTACAAATATATTCAATTCCGTATGGGAAGAATATTCAAGATAATCAATGATTGCAGACCTTGGTAACATCTACCGTAAATCCATTGCCGGCAGGCATAAACTTACCTTTCATTTTAAGAAATTCAATGAGAGTATCGATGTCCATATTATCAGCCGAACAAGCATAGAACCGCTGTTCTTTACCGAACTTGCGAACGATTGCTTCTTTTAACGACAATTCCGTATAACTGTTGCCTTCCATCATGTGAAGAACTTCATGAGCGTGTAACTGTTCCATAATCTTTTTTCTTGCAAAGATAAAACAAGGAAAAACTCCCGAGTGTAACAAATGTGACAAAACTAATGAAAAAAACAAAAAATAAGCCCTGTCTCGCGACAAGGCTTATTCACAACACAAACACAAAATAAAACACGACAAAACTACTATGCAATCTTACCTGTCTATGCCGGGGAGGCATATGTACTAATTACGGATATTCACATATACATAAGCAGCTTCAGGCTGATTTGCATGTAATAAACAAATGCGGGGAAGCATTTGTTTATTTTCTATCTGTTAAAAAACACAAATCCGTTTATTCTTATTGAATACCTCTTTCACGAAGTTTCAACTGCCAATTCCATGCGGAACGTAAAGTATCTTCAATACCCTCTTCCGCTTTCCAGCCTAATTCATTGTTAGCCAGTTCAGGATTAGCCCATACTTTTTCAATATCTCCGGCACGACGGCCCACAATCTGATAATTCAACTTCACGCCGGTAGCCTTCTCAAACGCGTTAATCAGCTCCAATACGGAAAGACCGCGTCCTGTACCGATATTGAATACTTCAACTTTCTCTTTCTGTTTCTTCTCCAAAATACGACGGATAGCTACGACATGAGCCTTTGCCAAATCCACCACATTAATGAAATCGCGGATGCAAGAACCGTCAGGAGTATCATAATCATCACCGAACACACTCAGCTTCTCACGGATACCGATAGCAGTCTGAGTAAGATACGGTATCAAGTTCTGCGGCACACCGTTAGGCAATTCACCAAGCAATGCCGTAGGATGAGCGCCTATCGGATTGAAATAACGCAGCAAGATAGCATTGATAGGAGCGCCGGAAGCGACTGTATCACGAACAATCTCTTCGTTGATTTGCTTCGTATTTCCGTACGGGGATTCCGCCTTCTTTATAGGAGCTTCTTCCGTGACAGGAAGTTGATCGGGCTGACCATATACAGTACAAGAAGAAGAGAATACAATACCCTCTACTCCATGTTTAGGCATCAGTTCGAGCAGATTTATCAAAGAAACCAAGTTGTTGCGGTAATACAGCAACGGCTTTTCCACAGACTCTCCCACAGCTTTGCTCGCTGCAAAATGAATAATTGCTTTGATACCTTTATATTTAGCGAACACAGCGTCAAGACCGGCATAATCCAAGCAATCCAATTTCTCAAATACGGGACGGATACCCGATACTTTTTCGATATTGTCTACAACATCTGCGCTGGAATTTGACAGATTATCAATAATAACAACTTCATAGCCTGCGTTTTGAAGTTCTACAACAGTATGAGAACCGATATAGCCGGTTCCGCCTGTAACCAAGATTTTCTCTTTCATATTAAATAGATAATTTAGCTTTTAGGTTATCACTAGGCCACAAATGTAAGGAAATAAATTCATAAAGTATATACATGGCGGAGAAAAATTAGCGAAAGATTACTCCACCCTGACCGTGCGCGATAACTCCTCATATAAAAGACAAAGCGAAAGAGCTATCCTCTTCTTTTACAAAGAGAACAGCTCTTTCGCCTTATCTTAACTTCCAAGTATATCTTAGATTTTAACTACACCGGAGAAGCCCATAAATGCCATAGCCAGCAAACCGGCGGTAATCAAAGCTATCGGAGTTCCCTGCATGCCTTTCGGTATGTTTACCAAGCTCATCTGTTCGCGTAAACCCGCAAAGAGTGTCAACGCCAAACCAAAGCCAAGGGCAGTGGAGAATGCGTAAACCACACCGGTCAGCAAATCGTAATCTTTCTGGATAACGAGAATAGCTACACCGAGAATACAGCAGTTCGTCGTAATCAAAGGCAAGAACACACCTAAAGCCTGATATAAAGAAGGAGATACTTTTTTCAGGATAATTTCCACCATCTGCACCAATGCGGCAATCACAAGGATAAAGGTGATGGTTTGAAGATACCCTAAATCGAAAGCATCGAGCACATACTTCTGAATGAGGAACGTTACGATTGTTGCAATGGTAAGCACGAAAGCCACCGCTGCCGACATACCCAACGCCGTCTCCACTTTCTTGGACACACCCAGGAACGGACAAATACCCAAGAACTGCGACAACACAATGTTATTGACAAAGATTGCCGAGATAAATATCAATATATATTCCATAATATCAATTCTAATTATGAATTACAAACTACGCTTTCTTGAAGCTGTTAACCAACGCAATGAGGTATCCCAACGCAATAAATGCACCCGGAGCAAGTACAAATACCAACATTCCGTATTCTTCGGGAAGAATCGTAAGATTGAAGATCTTACCCGTGCCCAGAAATTCACGAACGGCGCCCAACAAAGTTAATGCAATGGTAAAACCTAAGCCCATGCCTAAACCGTCAAAAAGAGATGCCACCGGACCGTTTTTGGCAGCAAAAGCTTCAGCGCGCCCTAATACAATACAGTTTACAACAATCAACGGAATAAACAAGCCTAACGTTGCATAAAGCGCAGGAACATAAGCCTGCATCACCATCTGCAACAATGTTACGAACGATGCGATTACAACAATGAAAGAAGGAATGCGTACCATGTCCGGGATTAAATTCTTAATAGCGGAAATTACCACATTGGAACAGATAAGCACAAACATTGTAGCCAAGCCCATACCCATACCGTTGATGGCAGATGAAGTAGTACCCAGTGTAGGACACATACCAAGCAGGAGCACAAACGTAGGATTCTCTTTAACAATCCCGTTCATCAATACTTTAAAATTATTCATATCTCTACTCCTTTCTTATTTAGCACTGACAGAATCAGTGAGTTCAACTTTAATGGTAGCTCCCGTAGCCGTATTGGTATCAGCGGCTTCTTCCACATTCTTTTGAGTAGCTCCCGTAGCTCCATCGGCTGTGTTTTGACCCGCATACGCAGCGTATGCAACATTTACAGCGTTCAGGAACGCACGTGAAGTAATGGTTGAAGCTGTAATAGCGTCTACTTTACCACCGTCTTTACTTACAGTCAGAGGAGCTTCACCGGGATTCATACCCGTAATATCTCCCTTGTTTCCTTTCTTAAACCAATCGGCAGCCTTGGAACCCAATCCCGGAGTTTCTACGTGCGACAGCAAGGAGTAATCGATAATCTTGCCCTCAGCATCGAAACCGACCAGTACTTTCAGTTCACCGCCGAAGCCCATGGCTGCCGCTTCAACAGCCGCGCCAATGAATTTACCTTCTTTGGTGGCGGGATATACGGAGTATTCAACACCGTTAACCTCTTGGGCTTTCTTTTCCGCAATCGGATCATTGTCAAAACCGGGAACAACTGCACTGACTGCATCGCTCAAGGTCTTGGCATTGGCTTGCGCAATAGGTTCTTTTGTCAATTCGTTGACATAGGCCAGCAAGGCTACGGAAATAGCAGTAACTCCCGTAAGCACCAGCAACATATTCTTTAAGGATGATTCTAATTTTTTCATTTCTTCTTCGCTACCTCCCCAAAGCGTTTAGGTTTAACATACGTGTTAATCAGCGGAGTGAACGCATTCATAATCAGAATAGCGAACGACATACCTTCGGGATATGCACCGAACAGACGGATGATGACTGTCAGCAAACCGATACATACGCCGTAAATCAACATTCCCTTATGGCTCATCGGAGAAGTGACATAGTCCGTAGCCATGAAGATAGCACCCAGCATCAAACCACCGGACAGCAGTTGTATCACCGGAGACACATAGATTTCCGGATTAGTCCAATACATGATACCGGAAAAAACAAATACCGTAACCAAGATGGAAACAGGAATATGCCAAGTTATAATCTTCTTCCACAACATATAAGCCAATCCCAACAACAAAGCCAATGCGCTGACTTCACCCAAACAACCGCCGTTATTACCGATCAGCAGGTCGAAAGATGCAGGAAGGTCGCTTAAAGACATTCCCGGAGCACCGCTGATTACACCTTTCATAATAGCCAACGGTGTAGCAGCCGTAGTGGCATCCGTATAAGCGGTCAACTGTCCCACGGCAGGCCATGTAGTCATCTGCACAGGGAATGACAGCAGCAAGAACACACGTCCTGCCAATGCCGGATTAAAAGGATTACAGCCCAGACCACCGAAAGACATCTTGCCTACGCCGATAGCAAACAATGCGCCTAAAATGATAATCCAGATAGGAAGATTGGAAGGCAGGTTGAAGGCCAGCAACACACCGGTGATAATGGCAGAGCCGTCACAGATAGTTGTGGTTTCTTTCTTCATCAGGAATTTGCCGATAGCCCATTCAAAGAACAAGCAGGCCGCTACGGAAGTAGCCGTAACAATCAGTGCGCCCAGTCCGAAAAAGTAAAGCGATACAAGAAATGCAGGAATCAATGCTATAAGCACGCCGTACATATTCTTCTTTACGCTGTCACCGCCGTGAACATGGGGCGAAAGGGATACGATTAATTTATTCATAAGATTATACTAAATTAATTCTTTCATTTTTTTACTTGACGTGCACGTATCATCGCTCCTACTTTTCCCTTACCTAAACGGATGTAGTCCAACATCGGACGGTTGGAAGGACAAGTGAACTGGCATGAGCCGCATTCGATACATGACATGATATCTTCTTTCTCTACTCTCTCAAAGTCTCCGTGAGCCGATACAGTAGCAAGCAAGTAGGGTTCCAGTCCCATCGGACAAGCACCTACGCATTTGGCGCAACGGATACACGGTTGTACCTCACCGCGCTTAGCCTCTTTATCGTTCATAATCAGAATACCGGAACTGCCTTTAGCTGTCGGCACATCGGTATTTACCAGAGCTTTACCCATCATCGGTCCACCGCCGATAACCTTACCCGTATCTTCGGGCAAACCACCACAAGCATCAATCAGCTGCTTCATCGGCGTACCGATACGTGCCAGGAAGTTAGAGGGTTTGGACAAAGATTTACCGGTAACGGTAATAACGCGTTCAAACAGCGGCTTATTCTTCTGCACAGCCTGATATACGGCAAATGCGGTACCTACATTCTGCACCACAGCACCCGTAGAGATAGGCAATGCACCGGCAGCAACCTGACGGCTGATAACAGCATCAATCAACTGTTTTTCACCACCTTGCGGATATTGCACTTTCAAAGGCACAACCTCAATACCGGCATAACCGGCGGCTACTTTCGTCATCAGCTGGATAGCATCGGGTTTATTGTTCTCGATACCGATAAATGCCTTATTTACTTTAACGGCTTTCATCAAAATAGAAACACCTACCATTATTTCTTCGGCATGCTCCAGCATTAACTGATGGTCGGCGGTCAGATACGGTTCGCACTCTACGGCATTGATAATGACACATTCCGCCTTAAATGCAGGCGGCGGACACAATTTTACTTGTGTCGGGAAACAAGCGCCACCCAAACCTACGATACCGGCGTCCGCAATCTTCTTCACGATTTCCTCGGCTGTGAGGTTACACTCTTTTACCAACGTATCGGTACGGTCGATGGATTCTTCCCACTCATCTCCCTCTACATCAATGAAGATAGCCGGTTTAGCGTATCCGCTGGCATCGACAATAGTGTCAATTTTAGCGACCTTTCCGCTGACAGACGAATGGATGGCTGCCGATACGAAGCCGCCGGGTTCGGCAATCTTTGTACCTACTTTCACAACATCACCTTTAGCTACGATAGGCTTTGCAGGAGCACCGATATGCTGGCTCAATAAGATAACGGCTTTTGCCGGAATCTCTGCCTTCACGATAGGCTGATGTGCTGAAAGTTTATTTTCGTGTGGATGAACTCCACCAATTGAAAATGTCTTCAACATACAATTCTGTATTTTTAGTCGTTTAATTTCTTTTAATATTATGCCTCTGCTTTCGGCGCTTCTGTTGCAGGAGCCTCAGGAGCTTTGGGGCTTTCCACCGTTTTCTTCGGAGCTTCCGCTACCTTCGTAGTAGCTTCTGCAGCCTTAGGAGCCACAACCGGAGTTTCCCCCTCTGCCTTTGGCTTACGCGGCGGGAAGTTCAGTGCTATAATTGTGCCCTGCGGACAAACTTCTTCGCACTTACGGCAAGATTTACACTTATTCGGGTCGATGTAGGCCAGATTATTTTCCAATGTAATTGCTTCGAACGGACATACTTTCACACACTTGCCGCAACCGATACAAGCTACGGTACAAGCCTTACGTGCCACAGCACCCTTATCCTTGTTTACACATTGTACATACACCCGGCGGGATTTCTTACCTTGCGGACGGATCTCAATAATGCTTCTCGGACAAGCCTTAGCGCATGCGCCACAAGCAGTACATTTCGCTTCATCCACCTCCGGAAGTCCGGTTTCGGGATTCATGTGAATAGCATCGAACTGACAGGCAACCACACAGTCGCCACAGCCCAAGCAGCCAAAGCTGCAACCGGTTTCACCACCGTAAAGAGAAGATGCGATAGCACAACTCTTTGCGCCGTCATATTGATTGACGCGAGGACGGTTGGCGCATGTTCCGTTACATCTAACCACTGCAACCATCGGTTCGGCGGCGGCAGCATCCAATCCCAGGATTTCAGCAACCTTAGTCATAACGGGTTGTCCACCCACCGGACAAAGTTTACCTTCAAGCGAACCGGCCTTCACGCAAGCATCGGCAAATCCGCTACAACCCGGGTAACCACATCCACCGCAATTTGCTTGGGGAAGCACTTCGGCCACCTGTGCAATTCGCGGATCTTCATACACGGCAAATTTCTTGGAAGCTACATAAAGAATAGCCGCTGACACCAGCGCTATCGCTCCCAATGAAATTACTGCAATCAGAATTACATTCATAAATTAGTTGTTTATTAATTATTTGTTTTATGTATTAGTTAGTTCATGGGGCTTATTGAGAAAGAGAACTTCTTTCCCAACCGCGACTTGTTCAGCCACAATATATAATAATAAGGTATAAGGAGAGCCAACGAGCAAAGCGCCGAACCCAACTCGTCATTCCATATAGCCATAAAGATAAAAAGGGAAAAGATTAAAACAAGGAAAGGTAGTATAAAGGCTAACAGAACCGCCATCACTCCCATCGATAATTCGCCGATAACCCATACACGGTCACCCGGCTGATAGGAAGATACGTTATCGTCTGTAACATCGATGAGCTTCTCTTTCGTATCGGCGGAACTGCAATGTCCTTTGATACTGCATGAAGCGCATGCCGAAGTTTGAATAATTCTCACTTGAAGATGAGAACCGTTTATGTTTTCCACAATACCCTGATGTTTTATAGTATTCGCCATTTTGCAAAGTGTGCATTACAAATCGCGGCAAATTTACGCATTATTTGCGAACTGCAAGGGATTAGATAACTTTTTCTGTGTGCGTAAACGTTCTTTTTCCTGATTTTAGTGATTTT
The DNA here is from genome assembly GCF_900129655.1 of Bacteroides clarus YIT 12056. GTDB lineage: Bacteria > Bacteroidota > Bacteroidia > Bacteroidales > Bacteroidaceae > Bacteroides > Bacteroides clarus. Next base: position 208,196 of record NZ_FQWK01000004.1, on the reverse strand, counting down.
TCTTGATTTTTTCTACCGGAAAAAGAAAAAGAGCGCTCCGTTGTCATCCAACGGAGCGCTCTTTTCAGCCGTTAACAATATATATGGTTACCATTTGTAATTGATACCAAAACTCAACAATTCCTTTACTTGGAAATAGCTGTCTCCTTCGGTCGGCTTGGCGCTATCATCAAAACGGGCATGAACATAGAGCTTGGTGGAAAGATAACGGTTCAACACAAAATTAACCGTATTTTCCCACTCGATACGCGTCCATTCATAACTGGTCTGGAAATCCAGCCGTGAGTCCAAAACAATGGAAGGAATGATAGTCCATGACAAAGTCGGCTGTATTTGAGAACCGAAATTGTGCTTGACGCATGTGCCCTCATCCAAACCAAACTTCACTTCATCCACATCTTTATTGCCTACATAGCGCAGCATATAAGTCAACGGAGCTATGAAAACAGATAAGTTGAACTTTTTCTTTTTCAATTTATAATCCATACCGATACTGGATGACCAATCCGCCGGAGCGAAGAATGCAGAAACCAGTTCCTCACTGTTTGCTTTATAACCATGGCAGAACTGCGTTTTAAATTCCGTAGAAACGGTATAGTACCATTTGGATGCAGCCTGAATACCCAATTTACTATAAATACGAAGCTGGTCGGTACTTACCAAATAATCGTGAAATTCATCGGAAGGCGCGGAGCTGAAACCTAATTTAGCGTCCAGCATATTCTCCCATTGAACCTTCTCTTTATCATTGTAATTGGCAAACAACTGCAAGTTGGCAAGCAAAGCGTTGGTACTTTCACCACCTTTGTACCAGTTATCGGAAATATAGTTTTGCGTAATCTGCAACGAACCGTTTCCGCCGGTCACCCACCAGTTAGGCTTCTGTATCACGACTTCAGCCTCTTCCTTCACTCCCACCATTTTCTCTTGGGCAAAAAGCTTTGCTACGGAAGGTTTGGAAGAAACTTCCTTTTCTATATTATCTTTGAACAATTTCTTCTTTTTAATCTCCTTTTCAGTCATTACCACTAAATCCGGACGATTGATATACGTACTCATCATCACACGATCCACAACCTTATTGGCATTCTCTTTCGACAAGAAGCTCAATGTATCGAAAGGCAAAAGCTCTTTTGTCAGGGCAGGTACCGTATCAGGTTTCTGAAAAGTCCAGTTGACCTGCGACATACGTTCCATCGGAGCATAATAATAAGTAGTGGGAACGAACATGCGGTAGTAATTCGGATTGTACGCGATGTAGCGTTCGGGAGTAGCCGGATCATTCAAATAATTCAGCACCCCGAAATACTTCTCATACAACACAGAGACCGTATCCAACCGATATCCATCATTGTAAGGTTTCAGCTTCAATATCCAGTTTTGACTCCAAATACCCGACAATGTATCCGCATTCTCCGTTACAGCCTGTTTCTTTATATTCTTTGCAGAATTCTGGGCTATCACCGGAAATGAAAGTAGTGCGGCAACCAATCCTATTAAAACGCGTCTATTCCTCATACTTTTTTCTTAAAATCTATATTTGAACGCAAAATTAAATCAAAATGTTCAGATAACAAAAGGTAGGAAGTGAAAGTTTATCAGAACCTTATTATGCGCACATATTCCACTTTTTATAATTGTTTTCACTAAACTGTTATGTACTTCCTCTTTTTTTTCATAATTTTGCGCTTTAATTTTTAGAGAAAACATTTAAAAACAGTATAGCTGTGGGAGAAACAAAGTATATTTTCGTCACCGGTGGCGTTGCCTCTTCATTAGGTAAAGGTATTATTTCGTCATCCATCGGTAAATTATTGCAAGCAAGAGGTTATAAAGTAACGATTCAAAAGTTCGACCCGTATATCAATATCGACCCGGGCACACTGAACCCTTATGAACACGGAGAATGCTACGTAACGGTAGACGGTCACGAAGCTGACCTTGACTTGGGACACTATGAACGCTTCCTGGGCATCCAGACTACCAAAGCTAACAACATTACAACCGGACGTATCTATAAGAGCGTTATCGACAAAGAGCGTCGCGGCGATTATCTGGGAAAGACCATTCAGGTGATCCCTCATATCACAGATGAAATCAAGCGTAACGTAAAGCTGTTGGGCAACAAATACAAGTTCGATTTTGTTATTACTGAAATCGGCGGTACGGTAGGTGACATCGAGTCTCTTCCGTATTTGGAAAGTATCCGCCAGCTGAAATGGGAACTGGGTAAAGACGCGTTATGCGTACACCTTACTTATGTGCCCTACCTCGCCGCTGCCGGTGAATTGAAAACAAAACCCACCCAGCATTCCGTAAAAGAATTGCAAAGCGCCGGAATTCAGCCCGACGTGCTTGTGCTCCGTACGGAACACGAATTGAGCACCAATTTACGCAAGAAGGTAGCCCTTTTCTGTAACGTGGACGAAAATGCCGTTGTACAGAGCATTGATGCGCCGACCATCTATGAAGTGCCTATCTTGATGCAAGCTCAGGGATTGGATGAAACCATCTTGAAAAAAATGGGACTTCCTGTGGGCGACACTCCGGGACTGGGCCCCTGGCGCGCTTTCCTCGAACGTCGTCATAAGGCAGAAACAACAGAACCGGTACACATTGCGCTGGTGGGTAAATACGACTTGCAGGATGCTTACAAATCCATCCGCGAAGCCCTTTCACAAGCCGGAACATATAATGACCGCAAGGTATCCGTAGATTTTGTAAACAGCGAAAAGCTGACAGACGAAAATGTAGCGGAAGCATTAAAAGGCATGTCGGGTGTTCTCATCGGACCGGGCTTCGGTGAACGCGGCATCGCAGGTAAATTTGTAGCTATCAAATATGCGCGTACGCACGATATTCCGACATTCGGTATTTGCTTGGGCATGCAGTGCATCGCCATCGAATTCGCCCGCAATGTCTTGGGATACGCAGACGCCAATTCACGCGAAATGGACGAAAAGACGCCTCACAACGTTATCGACATCATGGAGGAACAAAAATCCATTACCAATATGGGAGGTACCATGCGCTTGGGCGCCTATGAGTGCGTATTGCAAGAAGGCAGCAAAGCATACGAAGCCTACGGAACAGAGCACATACAGGAGCGTCATCGCCACCGTTACGAGTTTAATTCCGCCTATAAAACGGAATATGAGGCGGCAGGCATGAAATGCGTAGGTATCAATCCGGAATCCGATTTAGTGGAAATCGTGGAAATTCCTGCATTGAAGTGGTTTGTGGGAACCCAGTTCCACCCGGAATACAGCAGTACAGTATTACACCCGCACCCGTTGTTCGTAGCCTTTGTGAAAGCTGCGATTGAAAATGAAAAGAAGTAATCATTACTAATTAATAATAGATAATTCATATTTGACTAAATGGATAAAAATACCATCACAGGCCTTGTCCTAATAGCCGTTTTGTTAGTCGGATTCAGTTTCCTAAGCCGTCCGAGCAAGGAGCAGCTGGCCGCACAGCAACGTTATTATGACTCCATAGCCCAAGTACAACAACGCGAAGCTGACCTGAAAGCAAAGGCGGAAGCCGCCCTGGCTAATGACAAAGAAGCTCAAACGGCAGATTCCACCGCCCTATTCTTTAATGCGCTTCAAGGAACCGACTCACAGGTTACAATACAAAACAACCTGGCGGAACTGACGGTAGCCACTAAAGGCGGACGTATTTCATCAGCTACGTTGAAAGAGTATATGGGACAGGACAAGAAGACTCCTGTTACTTTATTCAGCGGCGACGACGCTTCCATGAACTTCCTTTTCTACAACAAAAAGGAAACGATACAGACGGAAGATTACTACTTTACAGTGGTAAACCGTACGGACAGTACCGTAACCATGCGTTTGTCGGCAGATAGCGCCAGCTATATCGACTTTAATTATGCCATGCATAATGACACCTATCTGGTAGACTTTACGATTGACGCAACAGGCATGGCAAACAAACTGGCAAGTACCGACTATGTGGATATCGAGTGGTCGCAACGTGCACGCCAGATAGAAAAGGGGTATACGTACGAAAACCGTTTGTCGGAACTGACTTATAAAATTACCGGAGACGGAACCGACTATCTATCCGCCGGTAAGAATGATGAAAAAGAAGTCGCAGAACGTTTGGACTGGATTGCTTTCAAGAATCAGTTCTTCTCTTCTGTATTCCTGGCCGATGCAGACTTTGAAAAGACCAAGTTAAACTCAAAAATGGAAGCGCAGGGCAGCGGATATATCAAGGATTATTCCGCTGAAATGAGTACGGCTTTCGATCCGACGGGCAAAACTCCTACTCAACTGTTCTTCTACTTCGGTCCGAACCACTACAAAACACTGACTGCGCTCGATAAGGGACGTGAGGATAAGTGGGAACTCAACCGCTTGGTATACTTGGGCTGGCCGTTAATCCGCTGGATAAACAAATGGTTCACCATCAACATCTTCGACTGGTTATCCAGCTGGGGATTGAGCATGGGTATCGTTTTGTTGCTGATGACACTGATCGTAAAAGCAGTGGTATTCCCCGCAACCTGGAAAACGTATATTTCTTCTGCTAAAATGCGCGTCTTGAAACCTAAAATCGACGAAATCGGCAAGAAATATCCCAAGCAGGAAGATGCCATGAAGAAGCAGCAGGAAGTAATGGGATTGTATAGCCAGTACGGTGTCAGCCCGATGGGCGGATGTTTGCCTATGCTGATTCAGTTCCCCATCTTAATGGCCTTGTTTATGTTCGTACCGAGTGCTATCGAGCTTCGCCAGCAAAGTTTCTTGTGGGCCGATGACTTGTCTACATACGACGCATTCATCAACTTCCCGTTCCATATTCCGTTCCTGGGCAGTCACCTCAGTTTATTCTGTTTGTTGATGACCGTAACAAATATTCTGAACACCAGGTTTATGATGCAGCAGCAGGATACCGGCGCCAATCCGCAAATGGCGGCTATGAAATGGATGTCATACCTGATGCCTGTTATGTTCCTGTTCATATTGAACGATTATCCTTCGGGACTGAACTATTACTACTTCATTTCTACGCTTATCAGCGTAGTGACTACGCTTATCATGCGCAAGATGACTAATGAGGAAGCTCTTCTTGCACAACTGGAAGCGAAGAAGAAAGACCCGAAGAAAATGAAGAAAACCGGCTTTGCCGCCCGTCTTGAAGCCATGCAAAAGCAGCAAGAACAGATGATGAAAGAAAAACAGAACAGGAAATAAAACTTCCGTTCAAGATATTTTTTCAGAAGGGAGCCGGACAATTCGCATTGCCCGGCTTTCTTTTCCTTTTTCAAGTACATCAAAAAGGGTTATCAAGTATATCAAATGATTTTTTCAAGTATATCAAAAAAACTTATTTATCGAATATGCAAACTAAGTACACCTACAAAGAAATTTGGCTTATAGCCTACCCTATCCTAATCAGTTTGCTCATGGAGCAGATGATCGGTATGACAGACACCGCCTTCCTGGGACGTGTAGGCGAAATAGAATTAGGAGCATCTGCCATTGCGGGTATCTTCTATATAGTAATGTTCATGGTGGCCTTCGGTTTCAGTATCGGAGCGCAAATTCTGATTGCACGGCGTAACGGTGAGCAGCAATATAAAGAAATAGGCAACTTGTTCTATCAAGGCATCTATTTTCAACTAGGAATGGCAGCGGTTATGTTTGTCGTTTGTTATAGCTTTGCTCCGGTGATATTGAAGCGGCTTGTCTCTTCCGAGCATATTTATGATGCGGCAATGAGTTATCTCAACTGGCGTGTCTTCGGTTTCTTCTTCTCCTTTACGGCGGTAATGTTCCGTGCGTTTTTCCTGGGAACGACACAAACCAAGACACTGACATTGAACTCAATCGTCATGGTATTGAGCAACGTCGTCTTCAACTATATCCTGATATTCGGCAAGTTCGGCTTCCCTGTCCTCGGCATTGCCGGAGCGGCCATCGGCTCGTCATTGGCGGAATTGGTTTCATTGATATTCTTCATCATCTATACCCGCAACCGCATTGATATCCGCAAATATGGACTGGACAAGATACCGGGCATCCGTTGGAACATACTCAAGCGTATGCTCAACGTTTCTTTTTGGACAATGGTACAGAATTTCCTGTCACTCTCTACTTGGTTCCTGCTGTTCCTCTACGTAGAACATTTGGGAGAACGTTCGCTCGCCATCACAAATATCATCCGTAACGTATCGGGAATCATGTTTATGGTGATGATGGCATTCGCGTCGACCTGCGGCTCATTGGTCAGCAACCTTATCGGAGCGGGAAACATCAGCTGCGTACCCGGAACAATACGGCAACATATACGTATCGCGTACGCTTTCGTATTGCCGTTTGCCGTATTCTTCGCCCTGTTCCCCAAATTGATATTGGGCGTGTATACGGATATGCCGGAATTGCAAGAGGCGGCTATCCCCTCGCTGTGGGTGCTTTGCTCCGCTTACTTGTTTCTCGTACCGGCCAATGTATATTTTCAGTCCGTATCGGGAACGGGTAACACACGTACCGCCTTGGCCTTGGAGCTGATAACGCTGGTAATTTACACCTGCTATATCACATACATTGTGGCCTATCTGAAGTTAGACGTGGCATTTGCATGGACATCGGAAATAGTTTATTCCGTAGGTATTTTAGTGCTTTGTTACTTCTATATGAAGAAAGGAAAATGGAGTCTGAAGAAAATTTAAATTAATTCCCTATCTTCGCTACCAAAATAAATCTTCAAACATATATGAAACAATCAAACCTATTATTTATGTCGGCAGCAATGATGTTGGCATCCTGCGGCGGAACCAAAGAAGCAGGACAAAACGGAGCGCTTATCGAGAGATCGGATATAAAAATCGAAGGTCAGCGTATGACGCCTGAAGCGCTTTGGGCAATGGGACGTATCGGCAGCGTAGCCGTATCGCCCGACGAGAAACAGATTGCTTATTCGGTAGCTTATTACAGCGTGCCCGAGAATAAGAGCAATAATGAATTATTTGTTATGAATGCCGACGGCAGCAATAACAAGCAAATTACTCGTGACAATTGGCAGGAAAGCCAGCCTGCCTGGATTAAGGACGGCAAGAAAATCGCTTTCCTGTGCAATGAAAGTGGTAGCAGCCAAGTATGGGAAATGAATCCGGACGGTACGGAACGCAAACAACTCACTCAGTATGACGGAGATATCGAAGGATTTGCTTTCTCGCCCGATGGTAAGAAATTACTTTTCATCGCTCAAGTAAAGACCGTGCAGAGCACCGCCGACAAGCATCCCGATTTGCCCAAGGCAACCGGCATCATCGTTACCGATTTGATGTACAAACATTGGGATGAATGGGTAACGACCGCTCCGCATCCTTTCGTTGCCGAATTCGACGGCAATGGCATCAGTAATGTGAAAGACATCCTTGAAGGACTTCCCTATGAAAGTCCGATGAAGCCTTTCGGCGGTATCGAACAACTGGCGTGGAGCCCCGCATCGGATAAAGTGGCTTTCACCTGCCGTATGAAGACGGGACTGGCATATGCTATTTCTACCGACTCGGATATCTATGAATACGATGTACAGAAAGGCGGCTTCGTCAACCTTTGCAAACAGGATGCGAAAGCTTCCGACGGTCAAACCGAAATGGCGGGCTACGACACCAATCCGCAATATTCTCCGGACGGCAAATACATCGCATGGCAGAGTATGGAGCGCGACGGCTATGAGGCAGACCTCAACCGCCTGTGTGTAATGGACCGTGCTACCGGAGAGAAACGTTTCGTCAGCCAAGGATTCCAATCCAATGTAGACGCTTTCTTGTGGAATAAAGACTCACGAAGCATCTTCTTCCTGGGTGTATGGCAGGGCAGAACCCAAATCTACAACACCGGTTTGGAAGATGACAAACATATATACCAACTGACCAACGGCATGTACGACTATGCTTCGATGGCCTTATGCGGTAACAGTATGATTGCCAAACGCCACTCCATGTCCATGGGCGACGAAATTTTCTCCATCGGTCAGTTGGACAGCAAACCTTTCCCTGTCTGCATGTTCGGTACCGATACGTACAACAATGCCGATAGCAATACTCCGGTAGAGGAGATTTATCCCGTAACGCAACTCACCTTCGAGAACAAACAAATCTACGACCAACTGGAAATGGGTAAAGTAGAGGGACGCTGGATGAAAACCACTGACGGCAAGCAGATGTTGACTTGGATTATCTATCCGCCGCACTTCGACCCGAACAAGAAGTATCCTACCCTGCTCTTCTGCGAAGGCGGTCCTCAAAGTCCTGTCAGCCAGTTCTGGAGCTATCGTTGGAATTTCCAGATTATGGCGGCCAACGACTATATCATCGTAGCTCCCAACCGTCGCGGTCTTCCGGGCTTCGGCGTAGAATGGAATGAGGCTATCAGCGGCGATTACGGCGGTCAGTGCATGAAGGATTATTTCACCGCCATTGATGAAATGGCGAAAGAGCCGTTTGTCGATAAAGACCGTTTGGGTTGTGTAGGCGCCAGCTTCGGCGGTTTCTCCGTTTACTGGCTTGCAGGACATCACGACAAACGTTTCAAAGCATTTATCGCCCATGACGGCATCTTCAATATGGAAATGCAATACCTGGAAACTGAAGAAAAATGGTTTGCCAACTGGGATATGGGCGGCGCATACTGGGAAAAGAACAATGCCACAGCCCAACGTACGTTTGCCAACTCCCCTCACCTCTTTGTAGACAAATGGGACACTCCTATTCTCTGCATCCACGGTGAAAAGGATTTCCGTATTCTCGCCAACCAAGCTATGGCCGCTTTTGATGCAGCCGTCATGCGCGGCGTGCCTGCCGAATTGCTTATCTATCCCGATGAAAACCATTGGGTACTGAAACCGCAAAACGGTATTCTGTGGCAGCGTACATTCTTTGAATGGCTGGATAAATGGCTGAAACCGGCTAAACAATAAAGAAAGCAGATAAAAAAGGATATGAAAAAAGGAAGTTAACATCGTTGGTACGATGATGTTAACTTCCTTTCTTTATGATATTAACTTGCTATAAATATTCTATTAACTTCTTATTTACCAATTCATCAATAGGATATTATTCTATTAATCACACCAGAATGCCCAATATCGGGAAGGTTGCTCCCTGCATAGCGAAGCAGATACCAAAGACGGCTGCACTCACCATCCAAAGAATAACCAAAGTCCATTTCAAGCCGGAAGCCATCGGCTGCCACTTAAATATCTGGCTGAATATTGCCCAAACAAGACTTACCAATGGAATGCCCACCAGCAAAATACCCGCAATGTACATTACAATAGCCGATAACGGAGAAGTAGGCAATATCACATCAAAAGTGGGGAACATCGAGATAAGCGCAGCTCCGCCACCAATAGCCACCATTACGGCCGCAAAAAGCAGCGCGACAAATACTACTCCGAACACAAACAATAGCGGGCTGCAAATAATGGCAAATATCACCAGGCAGATTTTGAAAAACCAACCGGCCACCATCACCAAAGCATCACCCAGCTTCTGCAAGAAAGTACGGGGTTTATCGGATTTCATGTAATCATTCACACCGTTGGCAACCTTTTCAAAACCATCGGTCACGGTCTTCCCTATATTTTCTACCGTAACGGCTTCACCGCGCATACTCAGTTTCTCGGCGGCTGTACGCGCTTCGGGAATAACCAACCAACAAACGATATAAACCGGAATCAATGTTCCTACTCCACAAATCAATACAACCAGCAACAACAGACGGAGCAGAGTCACATCCCATCCCAAATACGCAGCCATACCGCTGATAACACCTCCCAGTAACTTATCATCCGGATTACGGTAAAGACGGCGGTGTATCGTAGTACGGGTTGCATTGCCAACCGACGGCTCACTATCATTTTCCGCTTCCATATCTTCCGGTTTTCCCATACGGGCAATAACCTCTTCCACATCAGTAATGGTAATCACTTGCGAACCCGCAGTAAGTTTCTCCGCAAAGAGCTCGGAAATACGGCGCTCAATATCATCAATAATCTCGTCTGCACCGGCTTCCTTACGGAAATGTATCTTCAGATTACTTAAATAATTATCCAAAAGACGGTAGGCGTCTTCATCAATATGAAAAACAGTTCCGCCTAAGTTTACCGTTAATGTCTTTTTCATTGTTATATGTTTTTTATTTATTACTTTATTATCTAATATGTATAATTGCCAACCGCTAATTATTCGCTATATGATTGACCGTATCACTTAATTCCCGCCAAGATACTTCCAGCTCACCTAAAAACAGCTCCCCTTTCTCTGTCAGCTTATAGTATTTGCGTGGCGGCCCTTGCGTGGACTCTATCCATTCGTAACTCAATAAATCATCATTCTTCAAACGGGTAAGTAACGGATACAGCGTTCCTTCCACCACAATCAACCGGGCTTCTTTCAGTTTTTGTATAATATCCGAAGCGTAAGCCGGTTCTTTATGGAGCAATAGCATGATGCAATATTCAAGCATGCCTTTACGCATTTGCGACTTTACATTATTAACATCCATAATCTATTCATTATTAATTTGCTTTATTAATTACAACAAAGATGCCCTACCGACATTCTTTGTATGGCACAAATATATGTATTATATTAGTACTATGTATTGCAAAGTACTTTATATTTATATTAATTAACAATAATCCCGGATTTTACACCGCCAATACCTAAAGTTTATGCCTTTTATTCTTAAGGTTTGCAACACATATACCTCGACGCTAAGCTCTGATGCACCGGATTATAATTTCAGCCGATTAAGATACACCGTTTCATAAAGCATGCTATATTTGTATCCGATTAACAATATAAACGCCACAAATATGTTTACTATCAGAAAAGCGACAAGCGCCGATTGTGAATTGATTCACAAACTTGCCTGGCAGATATTTCCCGAAACCTACAAGGAAATACTTTCAAAGGAACAAACCGAATATATGATGGAGTGGATGTACTCTTTGGAGAATATCCGTAAGCAAATGGAAGAAGAAGGACATGTGTACCTCATAGCCTACGAAGAGTGTGAAGCAGCAGGATATGTATCCGTACAACCGGAAGGCGACAACCTGTTTCATCTGCAAAAGATTTATGTACTCCCCTATTATCAAGGGGCGCACTGTGGAAGTTTCCTGTTTCGTGAAGCCATAAAATACATCAAGGAAGTGCATCCGGAACCATGTATGCTGGAATTAAACGTAAACCGTAATAATAAGGCAATACACTTTTATGAGCGTATGGGAATGAAGAAATTAAGAGAAGGAGATTTCCCGATAGGAAACGGGTATTATATGAATGATTATATAATGGGAAAGGAAATTTAAATTTAAATGAAGAATGAGAAATGAAAAATTCTTCATTCTTCATTTCTCATTCTTCATTTAACTGGGTTTTCATTTATTTTGCCACTCTCTCCAGCCACTTAACCATTGAGAGCATTACAATCATAGAAGCGCCCGTCGCACCTACAAAGACTAACCAACAAGCCCAGATTGGAACGGTAGTATAAAGAATACCGCCAATGAAAAGCAACGAGTTACCTACTGCGGTCGCAGCCAACCAACAGCCCTGCATCAAACCTTGCAAATGAGGAGGAGCCACCTTCGATACGAAAGACAATCCCAGCGGCGAGATAAACAATTCGGCAACCGTAAGGATGAAGTACAAACCGATCATAATCCACGGAGTTACACGGATGGCATTAATTTCAGCCGCACTCATTGTACTCAGCGCATCTTTGGCGGGCAGCGTGAACGAGAATACCATAAGGAAAATATAAGCCAATGCCGCGATACCCATACCGATGGCAATCTTCATCGGTGTGGAAGGTTCTTTCTCCTTCTTCTTCAGCGCGCCGAAGAACCACATGATAAACGGAGTAAGGAATACCACAAAGAACGGATTTACACACTGGAATATTTCAGCACCCTTGATACGGGTAAAGCCGAGGTCGATATCGATTACGCTCAAGTCTACATAGTCGCGCGCAAAGTAAGTCAGCGAATAACCATTCTGGTGGAACGACAACCAAAAGAAAATCACTACACCGAATACAGCGAACAAAGCGTAAATACGCTGTTTGATTTCGGCCGCACTCATCTTGATTTCTTCCTTGCTTACAGTAGCGTTCTGCTCTTTGGCAGCTACCACTTTCTTTGCAGGATCGGGAAAACGGTTCTTATTGGCCAAATAGATTACCAATGAAATCAACATGGCAACAATGGCAGCCATAAAAGCATATTGGAAACCACGGTTAAACACATCCAGGTAGTTATTGACAAATGTACCCATATCAGCCACGTGGCTGCCGTCGAGCGTAACCTTATCGGCCAACGATGCAAGATTCTCCATTGCCTGAGGAGCCATTTTATCACCTTCTTTAAGGAATTGGTGACAAAGTTCGGGTAAAGTGGCATCATAATCGAAGTTATTAACCTTCAACCACCAGTTACGTACACCGATAGCAATCCACGGAGCAAAGAAACCGCCGATATTGATAAACATATAGAAAATTTGGAAACCGGAGTCACGCAGACTCGAGTATTTGGGATCATCGTACATCTGACCTACCAATGCCTGAAGATTACCTTTGAACAAACCGTTACCGAAAGCGATAACCAAAAGTCCGAGACAAGTCAATCCCAGGTAAAGTCCCATGCTGGGAACCGGCGTAGGAGTAGGAATGGCAATAATCAAATAGCCGACAGCCATCATCACCAAACCGGCAAGAATAGTACCTTTAAAGTTTTTAGTCTTGTCAGCTATGATACCGCCTGCCAATGCCAGAATATAGATGGATGCATAGAATGCGGAATAGATATATCCGGTAGTCGTTTCAGACAGCCCGAACTTGGCCGAGATAAACAGTGTAAGGATTGCCATCATGATATAGAAGCCGAAACGTTCTCCCATATTAGCCAAAGCGGCAGCAATCAAACCATTAGGGTGTTTGCTAAACATAAAAATAAGTTTTTGTAAATTAGTAATTAGTATTAGTTTATTTATATTTTTTGCAAATATATACTTTTCATCGAGATTTTCGGTAAGAAAACAGAATATCTCTTGTCCGAACCAAGCTTTTACGGCTCAAAAAGAGTGCAAACCTCGGCGCGTACTTCCTTTATCAAATCTTTCGGAGCCAGTTTAAGCTGTAGTCCGCGTTGCCCGGCACTGATATAAATATAGGAGAATTGCAAGCATGTCTCGTGAATATAAGTGGGAAAAGGCTTTTTCATACCGATAGGCGAGCAGCCGCCGCGAATATATCCTGTCAGCGGAAGCAGTTCCTTCATGGGGATAAGGTCGCACTTCTTGTTTCCGGAAACCTTGGCCGCCAATTTCAGGTCGACTTCATGCTCTCCGGGAATGACGCACACGAAATAACCGGTCTTGTCACCATGCAATATCAATGTTTTAAAGACTTGTTCTATATCCTCTCCCAGGCTGGCGGCAACGTGTATGGCACTCAAATCTTTTTCATCCACTTCGTACGGAATGAGTTCATAGGCAATCTTCGCCTTATCGAGCAGCCGTGCTGCATTCGTTTTATTAATTTTGGGTTCTTTCATCACAAGATAATCATTTTTCATCACAGGATAATGGTCTTTCGTTGTAGGATATTCAAAGATGAAGTTCTTCTTTCAGAAACTTCGGAGTATATCCTTTTGTACTCTTCGCCACTTCTTCGGGTGTGCCGCAAGAGAGAAGCTCTCCCCCGCCCTTACCGCCTTCGGGGCCCATATCGATAATATAGTCCGCCATTTTGATAACGTCGAGATTATGCTCGATAACAATAACCGTATTACCCTTATCGACTAATTTATTCAGTACATTCATCAAAACGCGAATATCTTCAAAATGCAGTCCGGTAGTGGGTTCGTCAAGAATATAGAGCGTCTTGCCCGTATCCCGCTTGGAAAGTTCGGTAGCCAATTTCACACGCTGGCTCTCACCACCGGAAAGCGTGGTGGAAGATTGCCCCAACTTGATATACCCCAAGCCGACCTCTTGAATTACTTTAATCTTATTCAATATCTGAGGCACGTTCTCGAAGAATTCCACCGCGCGGTTTATCGTCATATCCAGCACATCGGCAATGGACTTCCCTTTAAAGCGCACTTCCAACGTTTCACGGTTGTAACGCTTGCCATGGCAAACCTCACAAGGGACGTAGACATCGGGCAGGAAGTTCATTTCAATGGTTTTGTAACCATTACCCTGGCAGGCTTCACAACGTCCGCCACTGACATTGAACGAAAAACGTCCCGCTTTGTAACCGCGGATTTTAGCCTCAGGCAAGCCTACAAACAAGTTACGGATATCGGAAAAGACTCCCGTGTAGGTGGCAGGATTGGAACGAGGGGTTCGTCCCAACGGCGACTGGTCTACATTCACCACCTTATCTATATACTCCAGTCCTTCGATATTGCCGTATTCCAAAGGGTCTTGAAGGGAACGGTAAAACTTCTGTGAAAGAATAGGCTGAAGCGTTTCATTAATCAACGTAGACTTTCCGCTACCCGACACACCTGTAACGCAAATCAGCTTGCCAAGCGGAAACTCCACATCCACATTCTTCAGATTATTACCCTTTGCGCCACGCAGCCAAAGACTATGACCGTTGCCCTTCCGCCGTTCGGCAGGAACTTCGATGGCACGCTCACCGTTCAAATATTGGGAAGTCAACGTATGCGTCTGCAACATCTTCTGCGGAGTACCGGCAAATACGACCTCACCACCCAATCTGCCCGCTTTTGGACCCATATCGATGACATAATCGGCTGCGAGCATCATATCTTTATCATGTTCCACCACGATAACGGAATTACCCATGTCGCGCAGTTCTTTCAGCGAATGGATAAGCCGCTGGTTATCCCGCTGGTGCAATCCGATGCTCGGCTCGTCCAGGATGTAGAGTACATTTACCAACTGCGAACCTATCTGCGTAGCCAGTCGGATGCGCTGGCTTTCACCACCGGAAAGGCTGACAGCGCTGCGGTCTAACGACAAATAGTCCAATCCCACATCCAGCAAGAACTTCAGACGGGTGCGGATTTCTTTCAGAATTTCCACGGCAATCTGTTGCTGCTTATTGCTAAGATACCGGTCTACATTCATCAGCCAGTCATACAACTCGCTGATATCCATTGTAGAGAGTTCGTAAATATTTTTATCATGAATGCGGAATGACAAGGCTTCCTTGTTCAACTTCGCCCCATGGCACTCGGGACAGACGGCCGTCTTGGCAAATTGCTCCGCCCACTTCTGTGCCGTGGCAGACACATCCTTTTCCTGTAACATCTGGATGTATTTCACTACTCCCTCAAAAGTTACAAAGTAGTCGGAAGATGTACCGATAAGCGAGCTCTTTATCTTTATACGCTCGTCCGAACCGTACAATATCTCCTCGATGGCATCGTCCGGAAGCTCCTTGACGGGGGTTTTCAGCGTGGCTTCGTATTTCTCCAACAATGCGGTGATCTGCCAGAATATCATGCTGTTCTTGGATTTTCCCAAAGGTATGATGGCTCCCTCTCCGATAGACAGTTCGCGGTCGGGGATAATCTTGTCTATATCAATCTGGCTCACCACACCCAGCCCTTTACACTTCGGGCAAGCCCCTTGCGGAGAGTTGAAAGAGAAATTGTGGGGAGCAGGTTCTCGATAGGACAATCCGGTCACAGGACACATCAAACGTTTGCTGTAATGACGTACGCTCTCACTTTGGGCATCAAGGATCATCAGCAACCCGTCACCCTGGCGCATGGCGGTGGCAACGCTGTTCTTCAAGCGGGTATCATCCTTATCCGCTACCACCAGTTTGTCAACGACCACCTCGACATCATGGTTCTTGTAGCGGTCCAGTTTCATGCCGGGCAACGCTTCGCGCACTTCACCGTCCACGCGGACGTAAAGATAGCCTTTTTTGCGAATTTGCTCGAACAACTCCTTATAATGTCCCTTACGGCTACGCACCAGCGGAGCAAGAATGTAAATGCGTTTCCCTTTGTAATCATTCAGAATAAGCTCAAGAATCTGCTCTTCGGTATATTTCACCATTTTTTCACCGGAAAGATAAGAATAAGCTTCACCGGCGCGGGCATACAACAGACGAAGATAATCGTATATCTCCGTTGTCGTACCTACGGTAGAACGTGGGTTTTTATTGGTTGTCTTTTGCTCAATGGAAATCACCGGGCTCAATCCTGTAATCTTATCTACATCGGGACGTTCCAGATTGCCCAAGAAGTTACGGGCATAAGCGGAAAATGTTTCAATATAACGGCGCTGGCCTTCGGCGAATATCGTATCGAACGCGAGAGATGACTTGCCGCTTCCGCTCAATCCTGTAATCACCGTCAGACTGTTACGGGGGATTTCCGCATCGATATCTTTCAAATTATGTACACGCGCTCCGTATACATTGATATATTCTGTTTCTTCTTGCATACTTTAATTAATGAATTTGTGCAAAAATAACGGTTTCCGACCGAATATCAGCCGAAAAGAAGTATTTTTCAGTTTTGAAATGCACAATATTATTTCTTAACTCAATCCTTTGGTTAAAATAGGACAATATTGTTAACTTTGCGGCTACTTTGGGAAATTGTAAACATAAACCAACGATTACTGAATGAAAACAATCAACCGTATTTTTTGCTCCCTACTGCTTGCCGGCGCATGTGGCCTCGGAGTAAATGCACAAGAAAACCAGTCATATTTTCTGCATACAATAGAAAAAGGCCAAAGCTTATACTCCATTGCCAGTATGTACAATATCAGCCAGGCGGATATAGTAAAACTGAATCCCGGCAGCGATGACAAGATATATGTGGGACGCGCTCTACGCATTCCACGCACGGACGCCAATACGCAAAAAGAAACCTTTCACACCATAGCGCCCGGTGAGACCCTTTACCGCCTGACCGTGAAATATAACGTATCCGCCAAAGCAATATGCGACGCCAACCCCGGACTGAGCGCCGAGAACTTCCGCATCGGACAGGTAATCCAAATTCCCTCTGCTACGGACGAGACAACCGTCACCGCAACCACACCGGAACTTTCCGGTATATCTACGGGCAATTCGTCCGTTCAAGCTCCGGTACAGTCGCGTTGCCGCGATATGCATAAGGTAAAACGCAAAGAAACGGTATTCAGCATCAGCCGCGAATACGGCATTACAGAAGCCGAACTCATTGCCGCCAATCCGGAGTTACGGGGGGAGAATAAAATAAAGAAAGGCTCATTCCTTTGCATTCCCTACCCCTCTGCCCAAACTCAGCAAAGCACACATCCCCAAACCGTGCCGAGCGACAGCGAACTATTCAGTGAAAACAAAAAGAGTAACGAGCGCATCAATGTCATCAAGGCAGCCGTTATCCTTCCCTTCCTATCCGACGGAGCAAGCAAAAGCGAATCTGCAAAAATGGTGGAATACTACGAAGGTTTCCTCATGGCGGTAGACAGTTTGAAACGTACAGGAACTTCCATAGACCTTTATACTTACACTACCGGTTCCGCCACATCATCTCTGAACTCCATACTGGGCAAAAGCGAAATGAAGGATATGGATATTATTTTCGGTCCGTTGCACCAGCAACACATCAAGCCGCTGGCCGATTTTGCCGACAAGCATGACATACGTCTGGTCATACCGTTTACATCGAAAGATAACACCGTATTCCGCAATCCGTCGGTGTACCAAATCAACACTCCCCAATCCTATCTCTATTCGGAAGTGTACGACCACTTTGTCCGCCAATTCCCCAACGCCAATGTAATCTTCATCGAAGCCAGCCAAGACACAAGAGACAAGGCGGACTTCATTAAAGGATTGAAAGAGGAACTGCGTAACCGTTCCATACCAACGAAATCGTTGAAAGAAGATGCCACCGTAGAGTCATTGAAAGCCGTACTGCGTAACGACCGCGAAAATATCTTCATCCCGACTTCCGGAAGCAACATCACCCTGATTAAGATACTTCCGCAATTGACGTTATTGGTACGCGAAAAGCCAGACAGCCGTATACACTTGTTCGGTTATCCGGAATGGCAGACTTATACAAAAGACCATCTTGAGGCCTTCTTTGAACTCGATACATATTTCTATTCATCTTTCTATACGAACAACTTGCTTCCGGCGGCCATTAACTTCACCAAGAGTTACCGTAAGTGGTATGGAAAAGACATGGATGAACGTTATCCCAAATTCGGAATGTTAGGTTTCGATACAGGCTATTTCTTCCTCAAAGGACTGTCCCGATACGGTTCAGGTTTTGAAAAGAACCTGAACGAAATGAACCTCGTTCCTATTCAGACAGGATTCAAGTTCCAGCGTGTCAATAACTGGGGCGGATTTATCAACCGGAAAGTATTCTTTGTGCATTTCACCAAGAATTTTGAGCTGATAAAGCTTGATTTTGATTAAAGACGACTGACAGCCATTTGGCGTTATAGCAATTCGTAATTGAAGAAAATGAAACTAAAAACAATCATAGGAACAGCTCTTTTAGCAGGTACATGTGCTTTGCCGGCAAGCGCGCAGATAGGCGAACAACGCCATAACCTTTCTGTGGGTATCAACGGCGGTATCAACCTGAACAGCGTAAGCTTTTCTCCCAGAGTTCGCCAAAGCAATCTGATGGGTATCAACGGCGGACTGACAGCCCGTTATATTTCCGAAAAGTATTTCAGTATGATATGCGGTGCACAAATTGAACTTAACTTCTCCCAACATGGTTGGGATGAATTTTATCAGGACTATCCCGAATTACAATATACGCGAAAGATGAACTATATAGAAATTCCTTTCCTTGCACACCTGGCGTTCGGAAAAGACAGAGGCCTGCAATTCTTTGTACATGCCGGCCCGCAGATAGGTTTCTTTCTCGGAGACAGTTATACAATAAGCGGTGACTGGGACAATTATACGGGAATAACCGTTGAGCAGCATGATAAAGCTGTCGACAATAAGTTCGACTATGGTATTACGGGCGGAGCCGGTGTAGAGCTACGTACTAAAGCAGGCAACTTTCTGGTAGAAGGCAGGTATTATTATGCCTTGTCCGACTTTTACAGCAGTACTAAGAAAGATTATTTCTCCCGCTCGGCACATGGAGTTATCACGGCTAAAATCACCTATTTATTCGATTTAAGAAAATAAGAATACAAATCCGACAATAACAAGCGGGGCATATGTTACTTCAACATATGCCCCGCTTGTTATTATTTAAATATCCTTTTCTTATCGAAACCGATTTATTATCTCAATCTATCCGCAGCTTTCACCATCAGTTCGTCACGATAGATGGCACGAAAAGCCAAATAATTCAGTATGATACATACAGCAGGCAGACATAAAGCCCAACCTAACTGAAAACTCATCGCATTCAAATCACCTTTCAAAATAAACATGAATACAAAGAAAGCAATGTAATAGCCTATCAGTAAAAGACTGCCGAATATCGTCATACGAACTTGCAGCATACGGTTACGGAACAGGAATATAGTACATAGCGCAATAATTGCACTCAGTAAAAGAATACCGAACAAACCCCATGTAGACTGAAAACTTCCGTCAGCCAAAGTTACGCCCAACGGCTTGAAAACATGAGTCGCTATTCCATCCGAACCTATGAACTGTCCTACCGGCAAGCAGATGGCCACAACCAGCAGAATAGTCACTAATAATAAATAAACGGATTGAATACGCTGTATCATTACTGCAATTTTTCTTTTTCCTTAGAAGGATTACGATAATATACCTTGCCTTCAAGATATTCCTGAGTGGCAATCAATGTCGGTTTCGGCAATTTCTCATAGTAACGGGAAATCTCAATCTGTTCGCGATTCTCGAATACTTCTTCAAGATTATCATTGTAAGAAGCGAACTCTGCCAACTTCTTAGAAAGATCATTCTTGATTTCAACACTGATCTGATTGGCACGCTTACCAATGATCGCTACTGTTTCGTATACATTACCGGTATCCTCACACAACTCCATCATATCACGGGTCACCGTAGTAACAGGAGCATTTGTCTTTCTGTAATCCATAAATTTCTATCTAAATTAATTTTATTCTATAACAATAATAACCTCTCTTTTATCAATCTTTCAAAATCTTCTGCGCCTCCTTAAAAATGCGATCGGCATCTTTCATGTATTTGCTTTCCGGAAATTCATTCTTAAAAGCGTAATATTCATCTACCGTCTCACGATAACGTTCGGCTCTCTTATCCTCCACACTATACACCGCCATTTCATATTTGGCACGCAAGATAAGGATAGACAAATCTTCACGCATATTGGTATAAGGATAATCCTTCAATGCGTTCTGTGCAGTAATAACGCAAGACTCGTAGTTATTTCCCAAATAATTTCCCAAATTATAATAGAGCTTGGCAGAAAGATATTCTTTCATAACCAACTTATCCTGCAAAGTAAATATCATACTTTGAGCTTCATCTTTCTTCGCGCTGTTAGGGAAATATTCAAGAAACATTTGTAACTGCTGAATCGCGCTATATGTACCGGATTGGTCCAAACGGGGTTCCGGAGTATCCAAATATAACGCCTTTCCCGCATGGAAACGTGCCAGTTCAGTAAACGTACCACGCGGGTACACATTATAATATTGGGTAAATGTCTGCGCGGCGGTCTGATAATCTTTCTGGTTATAATAGCTCATACCCAGCATATAAAGTGATTCTTCCGCTTTATCAGTACCTTTAAGAATAGCAATCAACTCATTCAGCAAAGTCGCAGCACGATTATACTGACCTTTCGCGAAGTAATTCTTTGCCGCTTCATACTTGTATTCGTAGTCTGTGCTTTTCAGCAACTTGTTGTATTCTCCGCATGAGGAGAGCAGCAGTGCTGCAAGCAAAGTTATAAGGATGTTCTTCTTCATTACTCTTATTCAAATAATGTGCAAAGATAGAGGTTCGCATCGAATTAAACAACGATACGCACCTTAATTTTTCAAAAACAAAGACTAAGGGCGCAAGATAATCGATGGATAGGGAAGAAAAAAGATAATAGAGTGGCAGAAGGGTAAAAGATAATAAGATGACAGAGCAACAGAGTGATGAGGTACTGAGACTATACCCTATCACTCTGTTATTTTTCATCCTTTTTACAGTTTATATAAGTCGCTTGCAGCGAGTAAATCCACCTTTTTCTCCGTCAATACCCGGATACAGTTTTCCATATCATTGGGACGGATAATAACGTTGGCGGTCTGTCCGTTGGCAAAGGAGTACATATATTCAATAAATACGCCTTCATCAGACAGGCAACGGAGCACTTTTGCCAATGACCCCGGAATATTGGGACAACTGATACCCACCACATCAGTTACGTTCACGGCAAAATGATTATCCTTTAAGGCCTTATATGCTTTATCCGGTTCGGAGACAATACCGCGAAGAATACCAAAATCGGCATTCTCGGCTATGCAGAGAGCAGAAAGATTAACACCTTCTTTGGCAAGAACTTCCGTCACCTCCGTAAGACGACCGGACTTATTTTCCAAAAAAATAGAAAGTTGTTTTGCTACCATAAGTTTTACTATTTGACGATTTACAATTTACGATTATCAATTACGCGTTTCGCTTTGCCTACACTGCGCTCAATGCTGCGAGGCTCTACCAGACGGACATCTACGCCCAAGCCCAATACGCTTTGCAAACGCGCGGTAAGCTTCTTCTTCAAAGCCAGCATCTTATTAATCTCATCGGAGTAATATTCCGGACGGACTTCTACTTGCAGTTCCATGGTATCCGTATTATTCTTACGGTCGACAAGCAGCAGATAATGCGGCTCGAATTCAGGCATTTCGAGAATAACGGATTCAATCTGTGTGGGGAATACATTCACGCCGCGTATAATGAGCATATCGTCACTACGTCCGAGAATACGGTCCATACGCACCAATGTACGTCCGCAAGAACATTTGTCATAGTGCAAAGCCGTAAGGTCTTTAGTGCGATAACGCAGCAACGGCATGCCTTCTTTAGTAAGGTGAGTAAATACCAGCTCTCCCGTTTCACCCGGCGCAACAGGTTCAAGTGTTTTCGGGTCTACTATCTCCGGAAAATAATGATCTTCGTTAAGATGCGTACCATTCTGGCATTCACATTCATACCCTACACCCGGACCCGCTATTTCACTCAATCCATAAATGTCATAAGCCTTTATTCCCAATTTCGTTTCAATATCGCGACGCATATTCTCCGTCCACGGCTCTGCACCGAATGCACCGACTTTCAGTTTGAACTCCTCACGCGGAAAACCCGAATCCTTAATGGCGTCCGCCAGATACAACGCATAAGAAGGCGTACAACAGAGTACTGTCGAACCGAAATCATGCATCAATGTAATTTGCTTTTCCGTATTACCGCTGGACATCGGAATAACAGAAGCACCGATATTCTCGGCGCCTGCGTGCGCCCCCAATCCGCCGGTAAACAATCCGTATCCGTAAGATACTTGAAAAATATCCGAACTGCCTGCGCCATACGCCGTAAAAGCACGTGACAGGCATTCCGACCAGGCCGAAAGGTCCTTGCGCGTATATCCCACTACGGTAGGTTTTCCGGTTGTACCGGAAGACGCGTGGATACGAACAATCTGGCTCATAGGAACAGCACAAAGTCCGAAAGGGTAATTGTCCCGCAAATCATATTTTGTAGTAAAAGGAAGTTTTACAATGTCGTCGATGCTGTTGATGTCATCGGGAGTAATTCCCAGTTCCTGCATTTTCTTGCGATAGAAAGGAGTGTCATGATATACGCGCTCCACCGTTTTTTTAAGACGAATGCTCTGAATTTTACGAAGGCTTTCGCGATCCATGCATTCGATACTTTCGTTCCAAATCATGTTTTTGTTGTATTACATTAATGGTTATTATTAATTTGATATCGCAAAGATATGTTTTACTTACGAATTCACAAATTTTCGATGTAACTTTCCTATCTTTGCCCGACAATTCTGATGAAATGAATAAATTTGAGTTAACATCCGCCTATCGTCCCACCGGAGACCAACCGGAAGCAATTGCACAACTCACCAAAGGTGTACGTGAAGGAATTCCCGCACAAACTTTGCTGGGTGTGACAGGTTCCGGAAAAACATTTACCATTGCCAATGTCATAGCCAATATCAACAAGCCTACGCTCATATTGAGCCATAACAAGACACTGGCTGCACAGCTATACAGCGAGTTCAAGGGATTCTTCCCGAACAACGCGGTAGAATACTATGTATCCTATTATGATTACTATCAGCCCGAAGCCTATCTTCCTTCTTCGGACACATATATAGAGAAAGACCTCGCCATCAACGACGAAATCGACAAGCTCAGGCTTGCCGCCACTTCCGCCCTGCTTTCCGGACGCAAGGATGTGGTAGTGGTATCTTCCGTATCGTGCATCTACGGCATGGGAAATCCGGCCGATTTCTATAATAATGTCATCGACGTGCAACAAGGAAAAAATTACAGTCGCAATGTGTTCCTGCGCCGGCTTGTAGACAGTCTTTACGTCCGTAACGACATTGATTTGAACCGGGGGAATTTTCGCGTGAAAGGCGACACCGTAGACATTTACCTTGCTTATGCCGACAATCTGCTGCGCATAGTTTTTTGGGGAGATGAGGTAGACAGCATCGAAGAAGTAGACCCTATAAGCGGAGTTACCATTGCCCGGTTCGATGCTTACAAAATATATCCCGCCAACCTCTTTATGACGACCAAGGAAGCCACTCTGCGGGCTATCCATGAGATAGAGGACGACTTGCGCAAACAAGTACAATGGTTTGAAAACGAAGGACGTCCTTTTGAAGCCAAACGCTTGCAGGAACGGGTCACCTACGATATGGAGATGCTGCGCGAATTGGGACACTGTTCGGGAATCGAGAACTATTCGCGCTATTTTGACGGACGTGAGGCGGGTACACGCCCTTACTGTTTACTGGATTTCTTCCCCGATGATTTCCTTATCGTCATTGACGAGAGCCACGTCAGTGTTCCGCAGATACGAGCCATGTATGGCGGTGACCGTGCCCGGAAAACCAATCTTGTAGAATACGGTTTCCGGCTTCCCGCTGCCATGGATAATCGCCCGTTGAAGTTTGAGGAATTTGAATCTATGGCCAAACAGGTAATATACGTCAGCGCCACCCCCGCCGACTATGAATTGATGCAGTCCGAAGGTATTGTCGTAGAACAGGTGATTCGTCCCACAGGTTTGCTGGACCCTATCATCGAAGTACGCCCCAGCCATAACCAGATAGACGACCTGATGGAAGAAATTCAATTGCGCATAGAGCGCAATGAGCGTACACTCGTCACCACTCTGACCAAACGTATGGCGGAAGAGCTGACGGAGTACCTTCTCAATAACAGCGTAAAATGCAACTATATCCATAGTGACGTAGACACGCTGGAACGTGTAAAGATTATGAGCGATTTACGTGAAGGCGAATATGATGTGCTTGTAGGTGTCAACCTTCTGCGTGAAGGACTGGACTTACCGGAAGTCTCTCTTGTGGCTATTCTGGATGCGGACAAGGAAGGATTTCTCCGCTCTCACCGTTCATTGACGCAGACAGCGGGACGTGCCGCCCGTAATGTCAACGGTATGGTTATCATGTATGCTGATAGAATTACGGAAAGTATGCAGCTTACCATTGACGAAACCAACCGTCGTCGCGAAAAGCAATTGAAGTATAACGAAGAACATGGTATTACTCCCCGGCAAATCAAGAAAGCAAAGAACCTCAACGTATTTGCCGGTACGGAAGGATTTGCCGAAAGCGGAGCCGGCAAAGAAAAATCTTCCGCAACCACCCCACGTCCCTATGTGGAACAAGACAGTACCGCTACGCTTGCCGCAGACCCGATTGTTCAGTACATGAACCGCGCCCAGCTTGAAAAGAGCATCGAGCGTACCAAGAAACTGATGCAGGAAGCCGCCAAGAAACTCGACTTCATCGAAGCCGCGCAATACCGTGATGAAGTACTGAAAATGGAAGACCTTCTAAAAGAAAAAACAGAATAGAACCTAAAAAGTCTGTTTGTATCAAACTGTTTGATGCTGCATTTGTTACTCTTTGTATATAAATCACTTAACTCATAAGATTATGAATACAAAAAGAGGAACGGTAGCATTAACAGCCTTAGCTGCCCTGTTTTCATTAGGCATACAACAAGCGGACGCATGTACGCGCGCCACTTACATCGGACCGGACAATATGGTTATCACAGGCCGTACAATGGACTGGAAAGAGGATATCATGAGTAATATCTACGTATTCCCGCGGGGAATGGAAAGAGCCGGATACAATAAAGGCGAAACAGTGAAATGGACATCAAAGTACGGCAGTGTCATTGCAACAGGTTATGACATAGGTACATGTGACGGTATGAATGAGAAAGGCCTGGTGGCCGGCCTGCTATTCCTGCCGGAGTCCGTATATGACCGCCCCGGAGATACCCGCCCCGTAATGGGCATCAGTATTTGGACGCAATACGTACTTGACAACTTCGCTACCGTACGCGAAGCCGTAGACGAGCTGAAAAAAGAGACCTTCCGCATTGATGCCCCCCAAATGCCGAACGGCTCGGCTTCCACTCTTCATTTGGCTATTACAGACGAAACGGGAAATACCGCTATCCTGGAATATCTGGACGGAAAACTGAGTATCCACGAGGGCAAAGAATATCAGGTAATGACCAACTCGCCCAAATATGAGGACCAATTAGCCATAAACGACTACTGGAAAGAAGTCGGTGGATTGCAAATGCTGCCCGGAACCAATCGTTCCAGCGACCGTTTTGTACGTGCGTCATTCTACATCCATGCCATTCCGCAGACGGCAGACGCAAAGATTGCAGTGCCCAGTGTATTGAGCGTGATGCGTACCGTATCCGTCCCGTTTGGAATCACTACACCGGATAAACCCCACATCTCTTCCACCCGTTGGCGTTCGGTCTCCAACCAAAAGGATAAAGTCTATTATTTTGAATCAACCCTCACTCCTAACCTGTTCTGGCTTGATTTGAAGAAAATAGATTTCAGCCCTAAAGCCGCAGTAAAGAAACTCGCGCTGACCAACGGAGAAATCTACGCGGGAGATGCCGTAAAAGATTTGAAAGACAGTTCCTCTTTCACATTCCTGTTCCAGACACCCGTTCTTTGATAAGAGCGTATAAATCTTTATTAAAGATACATATAAAGGACTGTACCATACGAACAAAAGGGTACAGTCCTTTTTTGCATACCTGTTTTTCACGTTAGCCTTAAGCCTTTCTCATGATTTTTATGTATGTTTGTAGTCAAACTTCAAAGCCGCATATCTACATGGAACTATTAGTATATAAAGCCTCGGCCGGTTCGGGAAAGACCTTCACACTGGCTGTGGAATACATCAAGCTTCTGATTCTCAATCCCCGCGCCTATCGGCAGATTCTTGCCGTAACTTTTACCAACAAGGCTACGGCGGAGATGAAAGAGCGTATTTTAACGCAACTTTACGGCATTTGGAAGGCAGACCCTGCATCAGACGCTTACCTGAAACGTATCAAAGAGGATTTGAATTCCTCTTCCCTTTCCGACAAAGAACTGCGCCAACGTGCAGGGATGGCCTTGCAATATATGCTGCACGATTACAGTCGCTTCCGCGTGGAGACAATCGATTCGTTTTTCCAGTCCGTCATGCGCAACCTTGCCCGTGAGCTGGAACTCAGCCCCAATCTGAACATCGAACTGAATAACGCCGATGTGCTGAGCGACGCCGTCGACAGTATGATTGAAAAACTGACTCCCTCTTCACCCGTATTGGCTTGGCTATTGGATTACATCAACGAACGCATTGCCGATGACAAACGCTGGAATGTCTCCAATGAAGTCAAGAGTTTCGGACGGAACATCTTCGATGAAAGTTATATAGAACGCGGCGAAGGACTGCGTCTCAAACTTCGTTCGCCCGAAACAATCAAACTTTATCGTGACGTGCTGCGCGAAATGGAGACTGATGCGCTGGAACAGATGAAAGGTTTCTACGACCAGTTCGAAGGAGAGCTGGACGGTCATGCCTTCGTACCCGAAGACTTGAAAGGCGGTGCACGCGGCATAGGCAGCTATTTCCGCAAATTGCGTGACGGGCGGCTGACAGACAAAGACGTACTGAATGCCACCTTACAAAACAGTCTGGCAGATGCCAAAAACTGGACTACAAAAACATCTTCCCGTAAGGATGAGATTATCCGTCTTGCGGAAACCAGTCTGATACCTTTGCTTCAGGATGCAGAAAGGCTGCGCCCGCAGAAAAGCCGTACGATAAACAGTTGCCGCCTCTCGTTGCAACATCTCAACAAATTACAGTTGCTTAACCATATCGATGAAGAAGTACGCACACTGAACCGAGAGCATAACCGGTTTCTGTTATCAGACACCAACGCCCTGTTACATAAATTAGTGCACGAGGGCGATTCTTCCTTCGTATTCGAGAAAATAGGCGCCAACATCCGCAATGTAATGATAGACGAGTTTCAGGATACAAGCCGCATGCAATGGGATAATTTTCGGTTACTGTTGCTCGAAGGGCTTTCACAAGGAGCTGACAGTCTGATTGTGGGTGACGTGAAACAGTCCATCTATCGTTGGCGCAACGGTGATTGGGGAATATTGAACAGCCTGGGAAGCAGTCAATCCCAACCTCAACTCTACAACAACAGTTCCCAACTCTCTTTTCCTTTCCCGGTACGTGTGGAAACATTGAAGGTAAACCGCCGGAGTGAAACGAATGTCATCAATTTCAATAACCGCTTGTTTACCGCTGCGGTAGATTATCTGAATTCCTTGCATTTGGAAGAACTGAAAGAAGAATGCTTTCCGCTGAAACGAGCCTATGCCGATGTAGCCCAGGAATCTCCTAAAACAGACAGTAAGGGCTATGTCAAAGTTTCTTTCATAGAGCCTGACGAAGAACGGAACTATACCGAAAAAACTTTATCCGCTTTGGGCGAAGAAGTACAAAGACTGCTCTCGGAAGGTGTGAAATTGAATGACATCACCATTCTTGTACGCAAGAATAAGAACATACCGCCTATCGCGGATTATTTCGACAAAGAACTGCATCTTCCCGTCGTATCGGATGAAGCGTTCCGTTTGGATGCGTCTCTTGCCATCTGCATGTTGATAGATGCTCTGCGCTATCTGTCGAATCCGGAAGAAAAGATAGCGAAAGCTTCGCTAATCATGAATTACAAATTACAGATTACGGATGAAAAACAAGTGAAAGCCGATAAGGCAGGAGCAAATGAGAATAAGCTCCGAGAAAACGGAAATATCGCAGGAGCAAACGAAGACAAGCGAGAGGCGAACTTTGCAGAACCGGCAGATTGGCACAATATCTTAACGGCTGATGCAAGAACAGCGCTTCCCGCAGAGTTCGTTTCCCGTATGAACGAACTACGCTTGATGCCGCTATACGAACTACTGGAAGAACTTTTTACACTGTTCAATATGGGCAGCATCGAAAAGCAGGACGCTTACCTGTTCTCTTTCTTCGATGCGGTGACAGAGTATCTGCAAAGTAATTCTTCCGACCTCGACGGCTTTATCCGTTACTGGGACGAAACACTTTGCGCCAAGACAATCCCCAGCGGAGAAATGGACGGCATACGTATCTTCTCCATTCATAAATCCAAAGGACTGGAGTTCCATACCGTCCTCATTCCCTTCTGCGACTGGAAACTGGAGAACGAAACATACAACCAGCTCGTATGGTGCACCGCTCCCGAGTCACCTTATAATGCAATAGACCTTGTTCCCGTCAACTACTCTTCCACAATGGCGGAGTCTGTTTACCGTCAAGACTATCTTGACGAACGCTTGCAACTGTGGGTGGACAATCTGAACCTGCTTTATGTAGCGTTTACCCGCGCCGGGAAGAACCTTATATTATGGAGCAAGAAAGACCAGAAGGGTACGATGGCGGAACTTCTTTCCGCCGCCCTGCCTCAAGTAGCCCAAACGGGTGAAGGCAGTTGGAATGAAGAGGAAAGTGTCTATGAAAGCGGAGAGATATATCCGTCGGGAGAAGAGATTCTTCACTGCGTTCAGAATGAAAAGAACAAAGACACGGATAAGCCGAATGACAAAAGCAAAGTCCTGAACAAGCTTGCCCAGAAGCCCGTCAAGCTTCCGGTGCACATGGAGAGCATGCGCCACGACATCGAATTCCGCCAGTCCAACCGTTCCGCCGACTTCATAGCCGGAGTGGACGAAGCCGAATCCAGCCGGCGTTTCATCAATCGGGGACGTTTGTTGCACACATTGTTCTCTGCCATCGAAACCGAAGTGGATATTGACGATGCCATCAGCCGCCTGGTATTCGAGGGTATTATAGGACGTACCGAAACAGAAGAGGAAATACGGGAACTGACCCGCAAGGCGTTCTCTCAACCGCAAATCAAGGATTGGTATTCGGGCGCATGGCAGTTATTCAACGAATGCGACATCATTTGGCAGGAGAACGGCGAACTCCGCAACCGCCGTCCCGACCGCGTGATGATGCGTGACGGTGTAATCGTGGTTGTAGACTTCAAGTTCGGCAAACCTAACAAGAAATATAACAAGCAGGTGCAAGGATACATAGAATTACTTGTCCGCATGGGGTATGACGCAAATACTATCAGCGGGTATCTGTGGTATGTAGAAGAAGATATAATAGAGAAAGTATGAAAACATTCCTTCAATTAGTAGCCCAAGACCTATATTCCAAAATAGGAAACGACCTGTCACGCACAGCCATCGTATTTCCCAATAAACGCGCCGGCCTGTTCTTTAATGAACATCTGGCAGCCCAAAGCGACCGCCCGTTATGGTCGCCCGCATACGTCAACATCAGCGAACTGTTTCGCCAACTTTCACCCCTGAAATCGGGTGACCCTATCCGGTTGGTGTGCGAGTTGTATAAAGTATTCCGGGAAGAAACCCATAGCGAAGAGCCGTTGGATGATTTCTATTTTTGGGGAGAACTGCTTATCAGTGACTTCGATGACGTAGATAAGAACCTTGTAGATGCCGGCAAACTGTTCAGCAACTTACAGGACTTGAAGAACATCATGGACAGCTACGATTTTCTTGATAAAGAACAGGAAGAAGCCATACAACAATTTTTTCAAAACTTCTCCATTGACAAGCGCACGCAGCTCAAAGAGAAGTTTATCTCCCTTTGGGACAGGCTGGGAGACATTTATAGAAACTACCGGAAGAATCTCTCCGAACTGGGCATCGCTTATGAAGGCATGATGTACCGCCACGTCATAGAACAGCTCGATACAGACCGCCTGCGCTATGACCGCTACGTATTCGTCGGCTTCAACGTGCTGAATAAGGTGGAAACCCGCTTCTTCCAACTTCTGCAGGATGCGGGAAAAGCCATGTTCTACTGGGATTACGATGTGTTCTACACCCGTCTGCCCCACGAACAACAACCACCGTACATCCACGAGGCAGGTGAATTTATCCTGCGCAACTTAAAGCTGTTTCCCAATCAACTGCCCGAAACAGCCTTTGACGTCCTGCGGCATCCCAAGATAGTCCGTTTCATATCCGCTCCGACAGAAAATGCGCAAGCCCGCTACCTGCCCGAATGGGTGCGTACGGTTATGAAAAATCATACCGAAACAAGCAAGGAGAAAGAAAACGCCATCGTATTATGCAATGAATCGCTGTTACTGCCCGTACTGCACTCCATTCCCCCGGAAGTGGAGAACGTCAACATAACTATGGGATTTCCATTGGCGCAGACACCCGTATACAGTTACATCAACGCCCTTATGGAATTGCAGACTACGGGATACCGCAGAGATACGGGACGCTATACGTACGAAACGGTACTTGCCGTATTGAAACACCCCTATACCCGGCAACTGTCTGCCGCCTCCGAAGATTTGGAGAAGCAACTCACCAAAGACAACCGTTTCTACCCTCTTCCGTCGGAGCTTAAAAAAGACGCTTTTCTTGAACGGATATTCACTCCGCAGAACGGAATCTCTTCCATCTGCCGTTATCTCACCGAACTGCTGCGCGAAGTAGCCGTTGTTTACCGTCAGGAAAAGGACGAAGAAGATATTTTCAACCAGCTTTACCGGGAATCACTATTCAAGAGTTATACGCTTGTCAACCGTTTGCTCAGCTTGATAGAGAGCGACGGACTGAGCCTGCAGACAGACACCCTGAAACGTTTGATGAATCGTCTGCTCACCTCAACCAACATCCCGTTTCATGGCGAACCGGCTATCGGCATGCAAGTAATGGGAGTGCTGGAAACACGTAATCTTGACTTCCGTAATCTTATTATGCTGTCCCTCAATGAAGGCCAGCTCCCAAAAGCAGGCGGTGACTCGTCCTTCATTCCTTATAACCTGCGCAAAGCATTCGGCATGACCACCATCGAGCACAAGAACTCGGTATATGCCTATTACTTCTACCGCCTTATACAGCGTGCGGAAAATATCACCTTATTATACGATACGGCATCCGACGGTTTGAACCGAGGTGAAATGTCACGTTTCATGCTCCAATTCCTCGTAGAGTCTCCACACGACATCTCACGCGAATATCTGGAAGCGGGACAATCTCCCCAACACAGCCGTGAGATAGAAATACATAAGACGGATGAGGTACTATCACGAATGTACAACACATACGACATCCGGCGACATCCGAATGCGCTCTTTTCGCCTTCGGCACTCAATACCTACCTCGATTGCCGGCTAAAGTTCTACTACCGCTACGTTGCCGGACTGAAAGCCCCCGATGAGGTCAGTGCAGAGATTGACTCCGCCTTGTTCGGAACCATCTTCCACCGTTCTGCCGAACTGGTATATCAAGACCTTACCGCCAATGGAAAAGAGATACGCAAAGAAGATTTGGAACAACTGCTCCGTAATGACGTTAAACTGCAAACTTACGTAGACACCGCCTTCAAAGAAGAACTTTTTCATGTACCGGCCGACGAGCGTCCCGAATATAACGGCACACAGCTCGTTCACTCCAAAGTCATTGCTTCCTATTTGCGGCAACTGCTCCGTAATGACTTGCAATATGCTCCTTTCCACATGGAAGCCATGGAACAAAAAGTAACGGAAACCATAGAAGTAAATACTCCCTTGGGAACTCTGCCTTTAAATATTGGTGGAACGATAGACCGGATGGATAGTAAAAACGATACCCTGCGTATTGTGGACTATAAGACAGGCGGTACTCCCAAAACTCCTGAGAACATAGAACAACTGTTTACTCCAGCCGATAACCGTCCGAGTTATATCTTCCAGACTTTCCTGTATGCCGCCATCATGTGCCGCAAACAAACCTTGAAAGTAGCCCCCTCCCTGCTATACATTCATCGTGCCGCGTCCGAAAGCTACTCGCCCGTCATCGAAATGGGTGCACCGCGTCAGCCTAAAGTACCGGTTTATAATTTTGCATTTTATGAAGATGATTTTCGGGAGCGGCTATCGGCACTTCTGCAAGAGATATACAATTCCGGGGAGCCCTTCACTCAAACAAAAGATACGAAGAAATGTGAATACTGCGACTTTAAAAGGTTATGTAACAAATAAGGAGGTTGTGTCAATACAAAAAAACGTTTACTATTTGTTTTTTTGTATTGACACAACCTCCTTATTTATTTCTTCAACGGGATAGAGAAATAGAATGTCGATCCTTCTCCTTGCTTGGATGTAAACCACAGCTTACCGCCATTCTTCACGACAAAATCCTGACACAATAGCAATCCTAATCCGGAACCTTCTTCATTGTTAGTACCGAAGGTGCTGAAATGCGTATCGGTATGCAGTAATTTTTTCTGCCCTTCTTCGTCAATCCCGCAACCGTTATCTTTTACGCTGACCACCACCATATCTCCCTGTTCTTCCATTTTCACCAACACTTCGGAGTTTTCATTACTGAATTTAATGGCATTGCTCAACAGATTGCGAATAACGGTTTTCAGCATATCAATATCAGCACAGACAGGTAACTTCTCCGGCTTTTCTTCACGAATGGTAATCTTCTTCAAGCCGGCTATCATATTGAATACATCAATCACGCCGTCCATCACTTCCACTGCATCAATATCCTGATAGACAACATTCAGATTACCGATTTGGCTCTTTGTCCATTTCAGCAGGTTATCCAATAATGAGAAAACATCTTCTGTTGTCCGGTTTGCCATTGTCAGCAGCTCGTGCATCTCGGTGCCAATCTTCTCAACAGGCAGGTTAAGAATCAGCATATTCAGCACCATTTTGATAGAGCCCATCGGAGAACGCAAATCGTGGGCAATCACAGAATACAGCTTGTCACGTCCGGCAATGGTACGCTGCAACTCTTCCGTTTTCTTCAAAATAATACGTTTGGCCGCCACCAATGAAATCTGATGAGTGACGCGAATTATCAGTTCTTCCTTATTGAAAGGCTTGGATATAAAATCATTGGCCCCTACCTGGAAGCCTTTCACAATATCCGTCGTACTGTTCAATGCAGTCAAAAAGATGATTGGAATATCTGCCGTATCGGGGTTTGACTTGAGACGCTGCGCAACTTCAAATCCGCTTAAATCCGGCATCATCACATCCAGCAACACTAAGTCCGGATGTTCTTTTTCCACCTGCTCCAAAGCCTGCTGTCCGTTGTTTGCCGTAGCAATCGCAAACTTCTCATTTGTCAAGAGTACTTTCAACAACAATACGTTGGACATCACATCATCTACGATGAGAATCTTGTACTCGGAAGGATTTATTTCCATGTTCATCTTTGTATTATATTTTTTCCCGTTATCGATATTATATTTATTCAAGAACGATACTTTCCGAAATATTCAATCATGCGGCGCAAGCCTTCCTCCAGCCCGATTGCAGGTTGCCAGAGCAGTTTGCTTTTAGCCAACGTAATGTCGGGTTTTCGTTGTCTCGGATCATCGTGCGGCAACGGTTTGAATATCAGCTTTGATTGGGAGCCTGTCAGCTCGATGACTTTCTCCGC
Organism: Bacteroides clarus YIT 12056; assembly: GCF_900129655.1. Lineage (GTDB taxonomy): Bacteria > Bacteroidota > Bacteroidia > Bacteroidales > Bacteroidaceae > Bacteroides > Bacteroides clarus. Next base: position 174,096 of record NZ_FQWK01000004.1, on the reverse strand, counting down.
CAGCTCAAGAATGGAGAATTCGCAGGGATTACCCAAATTTATCGGACCGATAAACTCATCTTCCGTATTCATCATCCGCACCATTCCTTCTATCAAGTCGTCCACATACTGAAAACTACGAGTTTGAGCGCCTGAGCCGTAAATCGTAATATCCTCGTTCCGCAATGCCTGAACCACAAAATTAGAAACCACCCGCCCGTCATCAGGCAACATACGCGGACCATATGTATTGAAAATACGTATAATCTTTATGCGTATCCCGTTCTGACGATGATAATCCATAAAAAGCGTTTCGGCGCAACGTTTGCCTTCATCATAACAAGAACGGATTCCGATCGGGTTTACATTTCCCCAATAACTTTCCACTTGGGGATGTATGATAGGATCACCATAGATTTCGCTGGTAGACGCCTGCATGATTTTCGCATTTGTCTTTTTTGCCAGTCCCAACATATTAATAGCTCCCAATACCGAAGTTTTAATAGTTTTTATGGCATCGTGCTGATAATGTATCGGGGATGCGGGACAAGCCAGATTATAAATTTCATCGACCTCCGCCTCATAAGGGAATTCCACATCGTGAAGCACAAATTCAAAATGAGGATTCCCCTTCAGGTGGGCTATATTCTCTTCCGAACCGGTGAAAAGATTATCCAAGCATATTACTTTGTGTCCGTCTTTAATCAACCGGGTACACAGATGAGAGCCTATAAAGCCGGCACCACCGCTAACCAATATTTTTTTCATGCAGCACTATATTTCTATATGTCCGAAGACCATACAATCTGTTTGTTTTGCTTATGTGCTGACAAATGTAGGCGATTTGGTTAAAATATGCAAGTTTGTAAAAGGATTATTTCAATTGTCAGGGAATATATTCCGGCTTGTTATCAGGAATACTGAAATCTTTATTGGCAAACAAGTCTGCCAAACCCGAAATTTGCTTTAAACGAAGTAGCTCGTCACGGTCCATTCCTATATTCTTCATGATCCACTGGTCGGACATGCCGGCATGATCCAGTTCGGCGACAATATTACACATCAGCTCGATGTTATGTGTTCCACGCGCACGGTTATGGCGGATTGTGGATGCCATACGGTTGGACAATTCCTTATCAATCACAACGACCGGCAACAAACCGTTCTCGCGCTGATAAATCCGTTTGGAAGTTTTCAACACCTGATAGCGGTGGTATCCGTCTACCAAAATATAGTTGTCTTTCTCCCGGTCGTAATAGCAGACGCAGGGCATTGTAAAACCATCTTCCCAGATGGACAGTTCCAACAGTTTCATTTCGGGCGGCGCCACTACATTCGGATTATAATCATTGGCTTGTATCTTTTCTATGGGAACCGCTTTTACATTGTATACCGGACTTTTATCTACACTCATAGCATCATATTTTTGAATTGTTCCATTATTTTGTCTCGCTTGTATATCTCTTCTTTAGTCAGGGCAAATCCCATGTATTTACACGCATGGTCATTCTTCAAAATACAAATGCACATACGTTTATAAGTAGGTATCTCCCTGAATTCCGTAATATCGATATCATCCAGATAATCCATGCGGACAGGTTTCTTGTTTGTTTTGTAATTGGTATAGTTCACCACTTCGATGGGGATACCCGCATCCTGTAATTTTTTTATGGTATTCTCGCTAAGACATCCTCCTTTGGTTCGCCAGAACTCGATGCTGACGGTCAATTTCTTCAAATAGTTGCGCCGGGTTTCTTCGGGCAAGGTAGAAAGCAGAAACTGCATAAAGCCTTTCCACGTATAGCCTTTCGGGATGCGTACGCTCTGCCATCCCATAGCGTGAGTACCGCCATAAATACCTGTAAAGTTCACTCCATTGACACGTCCTATCATTTTTCCCCAAGTATTAGGGTCTATCACTTTATACAACGCAAGGCTCTCCTGCGCCTCGCACAGAAACGGGCTGGCCACACGCTGGCGTTCTATATTGACACCTGCCTTATAATACAAGTCGTACAAATGGTTATAATCGAAGCCGAACTTTCCATTGGCAGTCCAGATATCCGTCGTTTTCCAGTCGTAGATGGGATAAGCGTTGAATATGTCGTTGCCTATTTTGGAAGTCCACCTGTAATTATGATACATCTGATATTTGCGGTTCAGATGAATACTGCGCCAGCGGTTGAAGCTCTCCTGCGTGCGAATACCTATAAGGAAACAGGTACGCACCGCATCTTTTCGCAGATGCAGCCATTTGGCAAAATGCATCTGATACTCATAATCCCACATATTCTCCGTATAGAACGGAAAAGCCTCTTTCGTATAAGAGCCCGGAGGCATCTGACGCACCCAAAGTTCTTTCATGCTCTCATCCCAGGGACGCCAATAACTCTGATACATGGATGTGCAAGTAGTAACCTTGAAAGGGACACATACCCGATAGACTTCCAAAATATCCTTATTGGCTTCCAATATACGGTCTACATAATCTATGGTTACGGTATATTGTATCTCATAATCCATATGAAACACACATAACTTTCGCTTTAAATTATTGCGCCGGATGTAATCTATGCATAAGTTCAGCAATACGCCACTGTCTTTCCCGCCGGAAAACGACACGCATATTGTATCGAACTCTCTAAAAATCAGTTCTAAACGTTCCTGCGCAAGTTCGTATACATTTTTAGATGCGGCCATACTTATTTATCTTTTTTCATTTTCACGTAGCGAGTCCAGACCTTTTCCTCCGAAAAGCCTAATTCCTTAAAAAGAGAACAGTGCTCCATGAAAGTAACCGAAGTCAGTTCCTTACTCGCAGTCGTCTCCGATATAACTTTCTCTAATAATAGTTTCAGCGTACTTTCATTATTACCTTCTATATAATAATTATTAATGATACACTCTTTCTTCTTTTCTTCTACCGGTATAAAACCTATGACTTTCTTTTTGTCTACTGCCACAAACCAAACAAAATCTTCCGATGTACGGAAGGGGTAGTTATAATTCTGCTTTAAGATATCAGGATTCATCACCAATGGTGCTACAAGCTCATATAGCCGCTTGTCCGTTCCTTGTAGTTGTATAATCTGTATCATCCTGTATTGGCGGTTTAATATTTTCGAATGTTCAAAGATAAATATTAAACTTTACGACTTAAGCACTTTTTAAGCAGTTTTAAGAATAAAGATTTTACATGCCATGATTTATGTTTCCTATATAAAACCATAGTACACTGATAAACAAAAAATATAAAAGTTACACTATCTCAGTATCGGCTTTAACTCCCAAGCCCGCCACCTGCGGACTGATAACTTCTCTAACTCCTTTTCACTCCTGACTTGCATATCTCAGTACAATCCGTTTCTTTGTTTAAGAGGTTGGGCTGCTAATGCTTATTCGTTCCACCATGGAAAAGTTTTCGTTCCACCGTGGAGAAACTTTTGTTCCATCATGGGGAAGTTTCTGTTCCACCATGGTGGAACGAATAAATATTGGCAATGTCTCTTCTTATTAAAGACATGAACGATTTTCAACGTAACGATTTTGTTCCTAAGGCAAATAAGCAACCTTATTTCACTTACCAACTTATTTTTTAACGGCTTATCAGCTATTAATTAAATAAAATTCATACATTTGCGCAGATTTTAGAAGATAGCCTAAAATACCTTTTATCTGTTCTATTTTTCCATATATTGAATATAAATAAACAACAAAACAATTATAAACAATAAAATTATGATTCTAAACGCAAAGAAAAGACCGCTTATAGCCGTGGCCTTATTATTAACATCGTTAGGAATAACTACATCGTGTATCGATAACAGTTATGACTTGAACAAGGATATCGACATGACAATCAGTGCCGGTGGCGAACATTTGGCGATTCCTGTGGGATATACGGAGAAGATCACGCTGGATAAAATCATTGAGATTGAAGAAGGAGATGATTTACAACTGGTAGACGGAGAATACCATCTGTTGAAAGCGGATGAGATGGCGGGAACGGAAACAGAAGTCGCAACAGTTACAGTTGACCCATCTACAAATAATATAGATGCCATCAAAGTATATGACAGCAATCAACCAAGTTCTTATAATACAGAGCATACTGTAAGTAATGTAAAATCTCAAGGTGAGATTAACATTAAAGCCCAAAAAATTGACAAAGCTGTAATAGAAATCGGAGCATTGACTGCCGAAAATCCAACAAAATTATACATAAAATTTGTTATTGAAGCAGATAATACTCTCACCTATAATAGCGTCACCATTGATAAAATGGAAATAGCATTCCCTAATTTCATTAAATTTAAGGAAGGACAAGAGGGGTTGATTGGCAACACGTTAACCTTAAGAGATAAAACAATATCTTCTAACAATGATACCCACGAACTGGATATCATCGGATATGAATTTGGAAGCCGATACGGAGAAGGAATAGCCGTAGAAGGAGAGAACAACGAAAAATTTATCAACATAAATAACGAGTTTATCAAAGTAGTAACTACCGTAACAGTGACCAACATCAGCGGTACAGGAACACTGAATATCAAGCCGACTGCCATTTTAAACGAAATGACAGTCAATAAAGTCTTTGGAACCATCAAACCTGATATGAACGTAGAAACCACCAATGTGGAACTGACCAATCTTCCTGACTTCCTGCAAGATGATGAGGTAAAATTAGATATTACCAATCCTATCTTCTCATTCAAAGCCAACAACCCGTTGCAAACGAATATTGAGATGGATGGAGTTATGACCGGATACAAAAACGGCCAAGTAACCAAAGTCGTAAAGATAGGTAGTGGTAATGGCGGCAATTCTATAATTTTAAAACCCAGTGGAGATAACCAACAAACAATTTCTTTAACACGTGTTGCAACCGCAATTGAGGGAGCTACCAATGTTGTTGTACCCAATTTGAATGACATAATCGAAACCATACCCGACTACATAACAGTGGATTTGGAACCGACTGTAAAATCTGACGATTATTACAATGTGGAATTAGGACAAAAATACATTTTAAATAGCAGTTATGATATTGATGTTCCCCTCAACTTCGGCAGCAACCTGAAGATCGTATATGATGAAACCATCGACAATTTCGACCTCGACCTTGAAGATGTAGACATCAAGAAAGCCATTCTCTCTATCAACGCTGTCAACACCATTCCTTTGGCAATGGAAATCAAAAACGAAAATGTAAGCGCACTGGATGCCAATGGAAACGTAATAAAAGACATTGACGTGACCGTAGAAGGAACCATCACGGAAAGCAAAGACGGTAAAGCCGAAGTTTCAAGTACGCTCAATATCAACCTGAACGAAACCGCAGAAGGCGCTATCAGTAAGTTGGACGGTCTGAAGCTGAAAGTTACAGCCGTACCGGGACAAGCAACCGACGTTCAGTTATTAAGTACACAATGGTTACAGCTTACAGACATGAAACTCAAAATACCTAACGGTATCAAAGTTGATTTGAACTAATAGAAATATATTTCATGCGATACAAACAAAAGATTCAACAATCATATATAACGAAACGAATGAAAACAAATGTTTTAGCGATTATACTGTCCGGAGCAGTAGCGACACTTGCAATCAGTGACGCAATGGCACAGACACAGAACAGCCGTTCAACCTATTTTCTGGAAGGAAGCACCTACCGTCACGAACTAAATCCCGCCTTCATGGGCGAACGTGGCTATGTCAGCCTTCCCGGCTTGGGAAATCTTACCATCGGAGCGCAATCCACAGGTGGTGTAGGTGACTTTATCTTCAAGAAAGCCAACGGTGACCTCACTACATTTATGAACGAAGAAGTCAGCAGCGCCGAATTCCTGAAAGGGCTGCCCAAAAGACTGAAAGTAGGCGTCAATGTAGACGAATCAATCCTTTCCTTAGGTTTTCATGCCTGGGGCGGTTTCAATACGCTCGGTATTTCCGTTAAGTCAAACACTAACTTCTTCATGCCCGATGAACTCTTTAAGTTCATGAAAAACGGAGTAGCCAGCGAAACAGGAAGCAGCTACAATGTGAAGAACCTGAATATCGTATCTACCAACTATGCGGAAATCGCTTTCGGCCACGCACGCGAAATCAACGAACGCCTGACAGTAGGCGCCAAAGTAAAGGCACTCGTGGGATTGGCGAAAGCAACCATGCACATCGACGAGCTGAACATCCTTGCCTCTCAGGACAAATGGACCATCACTCCGAAGAATGCCGAACTATATATGTCTGCCAAAGGTCTTATTGTACCCACTAAAGGCGAAACCGGCAACTATCAGGAAGACGACTATATCTTGGATGCCAACGGAGACAGAACACAAACTTTGAAAGAAGGTACCGACGGACAGATTTCTTACGATGATTTGGATTTCGATACAGACAACCTCGGTCCCACAGGCTTCGGTATGGCTATCGATTTGGGAGCGACTTACAAGTTGAACGATGAATGGACATTCTCCGCTTCCTTGCTTGACCTCGGTTTCATATCATGGAAGAATACCACCAAAGGCACAATGAGCAAAGACTTTACGTTCGACGGCTTTAGCGAAATCTCCGTAAAAGACGATGGAAGCAACAATAACAAAAAACTGGATACCCAAGTAGACGAACTGGTAGACGACCTGGCGGACTTGGCAAAGTTCGATAAAGTGGGCGAAGGAATGAAGCGTACCACCGCCCTTGCGGCTACCTTGCACCTGGGCGCTCAATACACTCTGCCCGCTTACGACCGTCTGAACTTCGGTTTCCTCTCCACCACCCGCATGCAAGGTAAGCACTCGTGGACAGAAGCACGCGTTTCTGCCAATGTCGCTCCCCTTTCTTGGTTTGAAGCATCGGTAAACTACGCTCTGTCTAATTTCGGTTCCGACGCCGGCATCATGTTGAATTTCCACCCGCGCGGTTTCAACTTCTTCATCGGCGCAGATGTTCCCATGTGTAAATACGAACCGGCCTACTACGCTCCTATCAGCCGTGCTGCCGTCAACGTAAATCTGGGTATCAACTTCACTTTCGGACCGAAGTACAAGCGTAAATACAAAACGGTAGAAACCCAATCACTCTAAATTCATCAACTAAAACAAGAAGAATATGAAAAAAATATATTGCCTGCTGTTTGCCATGCTGCCATTGGCCGCGATGGCAGGTGAAGTAAAAGTCACCAAACCGGCATTGACCTTGGAAAACGATACGCTGACATTGGACTTTAAGTTTAATATGGAAGCTGTAAAAGTGAACAGTACCCAATCTTACGCTTTTACTCCGGTATTGTTTGCCGGAAAGAACTACAAGACCTTGCCGCCCGTTGTTGTGACCGGAAAGAGCAAGTTCAAGATGCGTCACAAAGACCGTAAGCTTGCCAAGAAAGGATATTACAACGCGCCTTATACCGTCATCAAAGGTAAGTCTGCCGACCGCCGGAACCTGGTGGACTATACCGTACGCATTCCCTACGAAGAATGGATGAGCCAAGCGGATATGTGGATATTGCAGGAAGGAAGAAAGAAATACGGTTGTCTGCTGGATTTACCCGAGATTCAGGTAATAGAGCCGGTGGTTGTAGTGGAAGAAGAACCGTTGCCACAAAAAGGTTCCATCTGCGAGCCTTGCATGAGCATGGTATCCTACCTTACTCCGACGGAAGAACCTCTGAAAGTGCGTTCGGAACAAAATACCCTGTATATAGAATATGCAGTAGGTGGTACGGAATTCAAAGCCGACTTCAAAAACAACTCCGCCGAGCTCCAAAAGCTGAAAGAAACGCTGAATCCGCTGACCGAAGGCGATTTGGTAACTTTCAAAGCCATCAACGTATGCGGATACGCTTCACCCGACGGCTCTGCCAAGACCAACGACCGTGTGGCAACAAAACGCGCCGACTCTTTTGCTCTTTACCTGAGAGGAAGCTATCACTTCCCGGACAGCATACTGAACGTGACCTCTGCCGGTGAAGATTGGGAGAGCCTTGTTAAGATGCTCGAAGAAGACAAGCCCGTATATGCAGAAAAAGCATTGGAAATCATCAATAAATATACCAACCCCGACGTGCGTGAGGCCAGACTGAAATCGGGACTGGGCGCCGCTTCTTACCGTGCCATGATGAATGAATATTATCCTCGTCTGCGTCGTCTGTCCATCGCTATCGATTACGAAATACGCGAAGTACGTAACTCCGAAGCCGCAACGTTGATTTATACCAATCCCAAAATGCTGAACTTGCAGGAAATGTACGGCGTAGCCAAAAATTTCCAACCGGGAACAAAAGAATATAAAGAAGTCTACGAAATAGCCGCTACCAACTATCCGGCAGATATTGTAGCCAATATCAACGCAGCTTCCGCCAACATCGTTTATGGTGACTTTGACCGTGCGGAACAATACATGGAAAGAGTAAAAGACGATCCCCGTGCATGGAATAACCTGGGCGTATTGGCATGGCTGTCGGGAGATACCGAGATAGCAAAGGAATGGTTCACCAAAGCCTTGACTATAGAACCGGACAAAGCACAGGAGAACCTTAATAAGATGAAGTAATTCCATCTTTACATAAGACATGAAAGAGTTGCAATAACGGGATTTTTTCCCTATATTGCAACTCTTTTAGTATAGATACAAGAAAGAAAATGAAGTACCTGATTCTATTCCTTACATTTGCCAAAATCGGTATGTTTACCATTGGTGGCGGCTATGCCATGATACCCCTTATTGAACGGGAAATTGTAAATAAAAAATGGATGACTAAAGATGATTTCATGGAGATGTTCGCGCTAACCCAATCGCTACCGGGAGTATTTGCGGTAAACATATCCATCTTTGTAGGCTACAAACTGCATAAGGTAAAAGGCAGTCTGGTATGCGCCCTGGCTACCATACTTCCGTCTTTCGTCATTATGATGCTGATAGCCATGTTCTTTGCGCACTTTCAGGATAATCAGACTATGATACGCATCTTCAATGGCATCCGCCCGGCGGTGGTCGCTTTAATCGTATTTCCCTGTATTTCCGCCGCACGCGCCTTGAAACTGAAATACCGGCAACTGGTACTTCCCGCCATCGCCACATTGCTTATTTGGCAATGCGGTCTGTCACCTGTATATATCGTACTGGCAGGAATTGCAGGCGGACTGATTTACACATTATGGTTAAAAGATAAACTGACAAAACTACAAGCATGATTTACTGGCAATTAATTTTAGTATATCTAAAAATCGGGATGTTCGGATTCGGTGGCGGCTATGCCATGCTTTCCTTAATTCAATATGAAGTAGTAGACCATTATCACTGGCTCACGCTCCAGCAATTTACCGATGTTGTGGCCATCTCACAAATGACTCCGGGACCTATCGGCATCAACAGCGCCACTTATGTAGGCTATACCGTTACTCAAAGCATATGGGGAGCTATCGCAGCTACGGTGGCAGTCTGTCTGCCCTCGTTCATACTGGTACTGCTCATCTCTTATTTCTTCGTAAAATGCAGGGATAACAAATACATCAAAGCAGCCATGTCGGGACTGTTACCTATGTCTGTCTCACTGATTGCCGCTGCCGCCTTGTTACTGATGAACAAGGAAAATTTCATAGATTACAAGAGCATCCTAATCTTCGCGGCCGCTTTCGGAGTAACCTGGAAGTGGAATATGCATCCTATCCTGCTGATAATACTTGCAGGAGTAGCCGGATATATCTTATATTGACAAGCTCTTTATCGTACCTTTCCTGCCACGGACAACATCTTGCGCGCATAGCACCATACTACGCAATAAGCCGCCAAAGGTACGGTAAATGCCATTACCATTGTTGTGTAATCTGCTACAAGTCCCATTAACAAAGGCCCCACTACCCCGCCTACCGGAGACATCATCAGGAAAGAAGAAGCGCGCTTGGTATGGTTACCCAGCCCTCTCAGAGAAAGGGCAAAAATCGTGGGGAACATAATAGCCTCGAAGGCATATCCGCAGAGCAACGCTATCAATGACACCATACCGACATCAAGCAATACCACCAAAGTAGTCACCACCGTTCCCGTAGCGCAGACCAGCAACATTTTCTCCGCACGTACACGCCCCATAATCCAACTGCCCGCAAAACGTCCCAGCATAAATAAGCCCAGTCCGCCGAATGAGAGTACCAATGAAGCTTCACGGGCATTCATCCATCCTTGTTCCACTACATAATTGATAAAAAAGCTATTAATGGAAATTTCACCTATCTCATAAGCAAACAGAGCCAATAAGCCAAAGATAAAGAGTTTATGCGACCATAACCCTATTTTGTGCCCGGCCTCATCCACCTCTACACCATGCTCTATTTCGGGCAGCTTAATTTTCGAGAAAACCAGCGCCACCAGCAACACCACTATCCCCATACCGACATAAGGTAGCGCCACATTGCCCGCACTGCCGCTCCCGTCTTCCGAAAACAAAAGCAATCCTGCCAGTACAGGGGCGCAAATACATCCCAATCCATTGAACGACTGAGCAAAGTTCAAACGACTGGCAGCCGTTTCTTTTGCCCCCAATTCCGTAGCATAAGGGTTGGCGGCCGTTTCAAGAAATGTCAGTCCGCAACCGATGACAAAAAGGGCAAACAGAAACATATTGAACGAAAGATAATATTGTCCGGGAATAAACAGCAACGACCCGATACCATATAGCAGTAATCCGAAGACTACTCCCCTGCGATATCCGAAACGGCTTATAAACAATCCCGCAGGAATAGCCATTACGAAATAACCCATATACATCATCGCTTGAATAAAAGCCGAATGTGCCTTTGTAATATCCAGCAACTCCTGAAAATGCTTATTCAGCACGTCCAGAATGGCATGTGCAAATCCCCACAGGAAAAAGAGAGAAGTTATCAATATAAAAGGAACAAGATATTGTTCTCCTACCAACGGTATTCGTTTCTGTTTCATAATATAATAATCTCAGACAATCTGTATCAATCAATAAATGCGGCTGTAAAGATAAGCAATAAAAAGAACTGCATAATAAATAATACCGTATCTTTGCGCTCAAAATCTTACAACATAAGTCTTCCGATATGGATATTCCCCGTTATACTTTTCATAAAACAAAATACGGAAGTGAGCTTCTGATTGATATCGTCAATCTGAAATATGTCAAAAAATACTTGAACAAAGGAATCACGCACAAATTGACCTATTACGACATTACGTTCATCACAGAAGGAGAAGGATTTTTTTCTATTGATAATCAAACCTATCAAGCCATACCGGGTGACGTACTATTTTCCCAGCCCGGAGAAATCCGAAGCTGGGATACCACACATATAACCAATGGCTATGCCTTGATTTTTGAAGATAACTTCCTGTCATCTCTTTTTAAAGACTCTCTGTTCGTACAGCATCTTCCTTTTTTCCATCCCGAAAAGACTGCTGCCAAACTGCATCTTTCCAATGAACTATGTCCCCGGATACTTCAACTTTTACGAGAAATAAAAAAGGAAATTGACGCATACAAACAGAATGATATACATGTACTGAGAGCATTACTCTATGAAACGCTCATGTTACTTCATCGAGCTTATCTGAATATGGAATCTCCGAAAAACAGGCTTAAGGAAGCAAGCAACATGCACATCAACAAATTCATACGACTGGTCAGTAAGAATCTGAAAGAAGAACATTCCGTCAAGTTTTATGCGGATAAACTTTGTATCACTCCTAATTATCTGAATGAGATTGTCACTTCCGCTCTGAATGTCAGCGCTAAACAATATATTCAAAACAAAATTATGGATGAAGCCAAAAAACTGCTCAGTTACACAGAACTATCCATATCGGAAATAGCATTTGAGCTACACTTCTCAACAGTTTCCTATTTTACACGTACTTTTCGTCAATATACAGGCGAAACGGCACTCTCATACCGGAAAAATCATAAACCTTGAAAAGTATCATTTTCTCCTTCATTTTTATTGCAACTGTTTCCCATATCACACTTACCTTTGCCCCAACATAACCCCTTAAAATAAAATTAATTATGAAAGATGTAGAAAAAACAGTAGGTGGCATGATTGACAAGCAGAAAACAGCTTTTATAGGTTCAATTGATGCGGAAGGATTTCCCAATATCAAAGCCATGTTACAACCCAGAAAAAGAGAAGGAATAAGAAGCATTTATCTTACGACTAATACTTCTTCTATGCGTGTAGCACAATTCCGAAAGGATAATCATGCCTGTATTTATTTCTGCGATAATCGCTTCTTCAGAGGTGTCATGCTACGCGGCACAATGGAAATTCTGACCGATAACGCCAGTAAAGAAATGATATGGCAAGAGGGTGATACCATGTATTATAAAGAGGGAGTTACCGACCCGGATTACTGTGTCCTCAAATTTACCGCCACTTCCGGAAGATATTACAGTAACTTCAAATCAGAAAATTTCAGTATTGATTAATGAGCATTCATCCCCATAAATTTATCTCTCAAATTACTTTCCGACAAAAAAATATCCTACATTTGTAAGACATTGATTAGAGGTACCCGCATTAATATTTCCGACAACAACAAATATGCGCTTTTAATTTATATATTATGGATAAGAACTATTGGAAAGAAGCCTATAAAGAATACTGGGAAATATCCAGCAAGAAAGAGATATTCGTGAAAGAACTGATAGAAAGCAAAACAGGCTTTAAAACGCTGGAAGTAGGCCTCGGAGCCGGAAGCGAAGATTTTCTATCGGGGAGTGCATCAGACTATGGTTTAACGAAAGGAGACGCCGATTTATATGTAATCGTCCCCGATACGTATGTAGAAGTTACAGGTCCTAATATAAGCGTCAAGCCGGAAGACACACTGTGGATCAGACCGGATAAAGTCAAAAACTCTTTCAACAAACAAAAAGCAGGTAAAGGCAAGTTGCACGTCATTGTTCATATTGCAAAAATCAAACCGAATGGAAATATAGCCATAAGAGTTATCATGTTAAACAAAACATTCTTTGAAGCCTGTCGTAAGAAAGAATTTCCACTGATTCAGCGAAACATACGAGGGCTGCAAGAGACCTATTTAAAGTTACCCCCAAAACATGAAACCATCATATCATTCGAGGAGTTTATAGCACTGCTCAAACAGAATAAATAATGTAGAGTTCGTGGGAGTAAAACGACTTTCAAAAAGTCCCACGGATAAGCCACGTGAGAACTGCCTGAAACCGCTGTTTTTTGCCTAAGCGTGGAAAAAGAAAAAGCTCTGAAATTCAAGAATTTCAGAGCTTTGCTTTAATTTGCTATTTGCTTTCGCGGTGCGTACGGGAGTCTCTGAATGATATTGTCTGATTTTTAAAGAAGCCACAAAATCTTAATAATCAACATTATAATAAAATCTCATCAACTTCATAACTTCAACCAATATTATATATTCTCGTAAATCGGGGGAGTAGTTAAAGGGTGTTACTCCCCCAAATTAGTCTTCGTATCTTCGCTCTTGAAATTAAGTGGATAGAATAAGGGAAAGTAGTTTGTACTATCATGTATATTCATGTAATGTCAGCCTATTTTCCCTTTAAAATCTTCTCTTTAGATTCGCGATAAAATTAAGTAAAACGTATGAAAAAGACAAATTTTAGCACAAGAGCCTATGTAATGAAGAACGGGCAGGTAATGATCCGGGTAAGATGGAACAGCAAGAAGAATGAGGTCGGTTTTTCCGTCGGTTATACTATTGATCCTTTAAAATGGGATAGTGACAAACAGTTGGTAAAAAGTAATACGACCCATAAAATTGGTGGAAAGATTGTCTATGCCCGCGAGATTAACAATGCAATCCGTAGTTTTCTGGTTTGTATCGAGGAAGTGTTTGCCAAATATGACCTTCATTCCAAAACACCAACGACAACTGACCTGAAAGAGCTGGTGAATGAGAAATTGGGTAGGATAAAACAAGAAACGGTGAATGAAGATAAAGTGAAAACGTTGAAAGATATATTTTCCGAATTCTTGCTGCTTCGGCCACAAGAAGGTAATTGGGGTAATAAGATCCATGAGAAATATGACCAGATGTGGACTCAGTTAAGCAGTTGTGACCCCAATATCACACTTGAAACTCTAGATCAGGCAAAAGTTCAGGAGCTTGTCGTGTGGTATATAAAGAATGACTATTGTAACCGTACCATACAGAAACAAATCAGGATATTGAAATCATTCCTACGGTGGGTTTCAAGGCATGGATATACAATAAATTCCGGTGTATTAGAATTCAAACTCAGGCTGAAAGTAATTCCCCGAACCGTTACTTTTCTAAAATATAAGGAATTGATGCACTTCTTCCATTTTGAATTTCCCAAAGAGAAAGAATACCTATCAAAAGCAAGGGATATGTTCTGCTTCATGGCTTTCACTTCTTTACGATATTCAGACTTGGCCGCACTTAGACCGGTCAATATTGTAGATGGCTGCTTGGATTTCTGTACCGAAAAGACCGATGATAAATTACATATCGCTTTGAATGAACACGCACAGCGGATCATTGATAAATACTCTTGGTACAAAGGCGATACCATATTTCCGGTTCCAAGTAATCAGAAATTAAATGACTACTTGAAAGAAGCAGCCAAACTTGCCGGACTGGATCGTGAAATATCTCAAGTTTATTTCAAGGGTAATACCAGGCATGAGGATACTTATAAGTTTTGGGAACAAATCAGTTGTCATGATGCAAGAAGAACTTTTGTATGTTGTTCCTTGGCTCTTGGTATTCCGGCTAGCGTAGTAATGAGCTGTACTGGCCATTCGGATTATGCTACTATGAAACCTTACATCGAGGTTGCTGACGAGACACAGAAAATACAAATTGAAAAGTGGAACACACACCAATACAAGTCGGGAATCATAGAAAGTATGGAAAAAATGAACTCGGCACAGCTAAAACAACTTTTTGAGTATGTAAAGAGTATTACATAATATATTTTTTTATATATTTAAGGCAGCATTTGAAAAAATCGGGCGCTGTCTTTATGTTTAACTCAAAAAAATGTCATTATGGATAAAGTTATAGCAGAATCTATAAAAGATAATCAAGATTTTAAAATTCTATCCCAAATATATGATGATATAGAAACCGGTAAAGTGCCGATAAGAATAGAGAAATACCAGCTGACTCAAAATATTTATAAATGGAAAGACCAGGAATGCTCCATCAAAGAAATCATTGACATACTGTATTTAAAAAGTTGGATGAAAAAAGGAAAAGGGAAATATATATTAGAAAATGTGAAGATTGGAGAAAACCTATATAGCATATGTGGAGATAAATATTTTATAGAAGATGATATTGTCCCTATATTTGAGGATGTCCTTAACGATAAAATCCAATTGAACGAGGAAGAGAATATAGAATATCGGTTTCATCTTTTCCTTGTATCCATGCCTGCAAGTATTGTAAGAGCACTCACACTTACAATGACCAATAAAGAAAATATTAGGCAGCAAAAAATACAAAGAAGTTTCCATTACGCAACTGATGAGGAACAAAAAAAGATTGCATTGTCATTTTGGATTCTTTGGAACAAGAACATATCAATACCCGAACTACTAAGTTGTTGTTTCCCATCGTTATTCTCGCCGGAGGAGATACAAATTATCCAGAACAAATACATGGAATTTGAGAAAAAAGAGGACTTTACCATTTGGTTTGATCAGAACTATGATGCCATTCTACAAGATTATATCAATAAGGAGTTCCAAGGCAGCAGTTTAAGATTCAATGAATATATAAGGAATGAATTGGAAAGAAGCGGTATATGTCCACTTGATAGAAAACCGACAGAAGAATATGAATGGAAAGTCGCGGCAAATGTTGTTAAAAAATTCCACAACGAGTATCAAAAATGGGAACAGCAAATTATGGGGGATGGTTATATGGACATCCATCCGATTTTTGAATATGAGTACAGAAAGCCTATTTTCTTCCTGCAATATTATTGTTTTCATAAAAGGAACTGGGAGATTTTTTTTGATATGATGAATGGTGACAAATTGAGTATGGACGAATATAACCATATACTCAGCCGGATGAAAGAAGAAGGTCTAAATAAATATGTCCAGAAAAAATATAATGAATACAAAAGAATAACAAGTGCCGTAAAAGATATAGTATTTGTCAAAGAGCTTAACATAAATGAAGTTAGCCAATCGTTGTCAAGATACTATAGGAGAAAAAAGGACGGAAAAATTGATTATAAATTTGACCGTCAGTATTTATTGGATATTATTGAGGATATAATTTCTGAATTACATTCTGGTTTGGATGTGGCCGGATTTATTTACATATTATGGAGAACCCACTTCTTTGACCACGCCTACTTTGATGATAAATTCACTTCATTTCGAGATAAAATGACTGAAATATTCCAACTTAGTGATATTCCTAGTATTAAAGAATATACAGAAAAGAAGCCCAAGACAAAAGATAAAGCTTATAAATTATGGGATCAATGGGACGTTTTTCAAAGAATGATTGACAAGACAGCACTGGACTAATTTCTCTTCAATAAAATAAAAGGAGGAATATTTTTACATATTCCTCCTGAGCTGAGTTATTATAGTCTTTCGATCTCTTCTTTGGTCAATCCGGTTGCTCCGATAATCAACTCTATTGAAGTTCCAGATGATTTTAAATAACGGGCTACTTCTATGGCTTTCCTCTTCTCTCCTTCTGCTCTTCCTTCTTCACGCTCGGTATTGATATTATCACGAAGGATTACAATATTATCCAAGTGGCGGTAATAGGCAGCAAGCTCATCCTTGGTCATACTATCCAGTTTCAGCCTTTCACGAGCCTCTTCAAGACCGGGAGCTGTGGCAGTGGAAGGTATCTCTCCAGTGTTAAGATAATAAATCCATTCTTCCAAGGGACTTTTCGCTACCTGATTGAAACCGTTTACTTTCAAGATATAATATTCAGGATATAGCTGACTTACCGTATCCACCTTGAATGTTTGCTTCTGAAATGGAGTGAGTTCAAGGAGATCGTTGGTGTGGATACCTCTGAATTCCGTCTTTCCATGATAAACAAAATCAGTTCCATGTCCCAGAGAGAAGTAGACTATATTGACGCTATAGACTTTACGCACCTTGTCATAGCTTTCTCCCCTATTGATATACTCAGTTACTAATTTGGAAGTACCGAACAACATACGCTGGAAATAGGCATACTCATTATTGTTCTGCACCTCTATCAGTACCAGCTCACCCTTGGAGTTCTCGGCAAGCATATCGACACGGTTATACTTGTCATACTCATCCTCCTGATTGCTTTCACTTTCTAGGAGTCGCTGGATAATAATCTTCTCACCCAATAACGTAGTGAGCAGACCTTCAAGGACACTGAAGTTTGCCTTGTTCCTGAGCAGACGTTTCATCGCCCAGTCAAAACGGATTATCTGATTCTTATTGTTGCTATTCATAATTGTCTAATATATTGGTTACTACAAAGGTAATAAAAACACCTTGAAATACCAAAGAGTGAGATAATTTTCAGAATGTAAAGCTAAAGAAATATCAATTAAGAATATAAGTACCAATTGAATTAATAATCCTATTTTATAAGTCCATGTTAAAATTACACATTTACTGTGTAAGATATTATATAACGTACAATTCTCTTTGTTCACTCATTTGCCATAACTCTTCAGGGATATTCTTACACATTTTCTTGAACTGAAATATATGTTCGTCTATAATACTTTCATTTATAGCAATTTCCCAGCGTGCAATATAAACATGCTTAATAACAAACAAAACAAAAGACAATGGAGTTAATATAATAGCACTAGGTAATCGAAAAGTATTATTTAACCCTATGTGAATATGCGCGTATGAATGTAAATTAGGCCTATAACCTTTACGGTCTACATCATATCGAATATACATAGCTCCTACATTTATTTTTTGCTCATCTCTCCTTTGTTCATAGTCTTCTGCATAATCTACTTTCATCTCCTCCAACACTTGTTCGTCAGTAGGAATATCTTCCTCATCGAATAATTCTAATAGGAAATCCGTAAAGGAAAAATAAGTTGATTGCGATTGAATAAAAGCATAACGGAGCTTATCTCCCTCCTTACTAAATTGAAAAATAGAATCATCATCTAACAATAGCTCATAATCATTATTGTCTATTGCTGTTTGATGAATTTTCTTTAAATCACCTAATTTTGCAATATCTAATGATGTAGAAGAGTATGCGCCTATTCCAATTTCCTTCCTACGTTTTAAGAATTTCATTTTTTTCAAAATAAGCGCAGCATCTTTAATTGATATATTAAAAGTAGCCTCGTTCATTTTTTTCTTTGAATAAATTGCATAATATCCTCGACACTCAACCCACTATTAACAAGAATATCTATTTTAGACTGCACATCTAATAGCAAATTTTGTTGAACCTTACTTCCGCTTTCAATGGTCTTGGTAGTTTCTTTACTTGGTTGAGTAAAAACTAATTTGAAATCATTTTCTTCTAATTTGTTCAGTTCTTCAAGGCAGTATTTTATTTTTTCTCCTCCGGTTATTGTCACCCACCCCTTAGTTCGTGTAATAGCAGTGAATAGTTTATTTCTCAATATAACATTATCTCGATTTATAAAAACAGTATCAGCACCTATAATATAAACCATTCCAGCCTCATTACCTTTTGCTTTATTTATAGTGGATAAAGTGACGTTATTTTCATAAAAAAAGTGCTTATTAGCATTTGGAGCATCAACAAGGTTGAATGTAGATATTCCATTTCTTATTAGCATTCTAGACAATAGACTATAATAAGCATTAATGTTCCGATTATCAAGACAAATAACACAAATATCGTCAGGCCTCAATTTTTCATCTTGAATATCTTGTGTTATACATTGCGTTACAAATTTACACTCTGAAGCATAATCACTGAAAGAGCTTACTTTTATAGTATATATTCCTAATTCTTGATTCATTATATTAGGTGTATGCTCTATAGGACGAGATATTACCATTTGATCGCCAACATCCGAGTGACCTGACTCAACTTTAAATCCTAATAATTCCCAATGATTATTATCCTCTAAACGTTGTAAAACTTTTGAATTGTAGATGCCTAGCCCTAAAGAAAAAGCAGCAATCAATGCTGTTCTTGGGTTTCTATAGCATGTATGTAACACAATATCTTGAAGAGGGTTATTGTTTTTAGAAAAGTCAACTAAATAATCCCCTTTTTGATCTTTTCCAAAGGTGTTTTTCTCATCTTGCAAATTTATATCAAATATGTTTTGAAAATCGTCATATGCCCAAACAATTCTTTTTTCCTTTGAAAGAGCATAACATAATTGATAAAAATGATCAGGAAAATCCTGTCCTTCATCAATCAAGGTTAAATCATATTTGGGAGCTATCTTACCAGTTCCCAAAATGGATTTGCAAACATAATCAAATGGATTTGAAGAGAACTGCCTAGCGATATTGTATGTAATAGGCTCAATACCATTTTCCATACATGCAGTTGAATATACTCCTCCTAGCTCAACACCTCCCCAACCATGAAGTATATGAATCTTCTTCCAATTGGGTTCTCTATTATCTGCAAAATCACGATAAAAACGTTCTATCAAATTCTTTATTAAACCAAATAGAGATTTTGTGTAATATGTATATAAGATATCCTCATTAGGATGAGCCATATGATATAAGGCAGCTTTCATCGTTAATATTATTGTTTTTCCTGACCCTGCCAACCCTCTTATTCTTTGAGGCCCATCAATGGTTACTAAAGCGACTTTTTTTTGCTCTAAATCAAAAGCAGCCTCCTTATTTTGAATTCTATTAAGTACATCTGCTTTCAACTTTGATTCATTATCAAGGGAAATTTTACGTTCTTTTTTGGTAGTTAAACGTGAGGTTCCATCAATGCAACTCAATAAAATATTAAATTCCTCATCGGTTAATGCTGCATCTTTATTTGCTTCTATAGCTTTTTTCAAACAAGGTAAAGAAACATATTTTCTATCATCAATTATTTCATCTTTTTCTGAGATAATCAGGAGGGTAACATTAAATTTTAGTTCTCTACGTCCTTTTCTTAATTCACTACGTTTGTTTAAACGATTAATAATACTAACATCTAAATCATCCAAATAAATTTCTTCTTCTTTTGTTAAATATCTATTTGATTCTAAGCATTTAAAATACAAGATACCATATTGTGGAGACGCCAACAATAATTGCGCTTGTATTAAATCTTCCGGCAATTCTCCACGATATAATGGGAAATTATAATAAAGTACAGCAGAGCTATCTAAAGTAAATTCTTTTAGTTTCTCACAAACTCGATATGTTACAACATCTTGTTTTAGTTTAATTTCATCCGCTATTATATTCATAACTTGTTATTTTAAAGTATGCATGCAAATATAGGCAATATCTATTGCATAGATTCAATAGTTGATATTTATTTTATTCAATACTAACCCATAACTCTTCTTAATTGATTATTGCAGCTTTTTCTTTTATTAAAACAGTAACCATTAGTCGTTACAGAATAATAATGCATGTGCTTCGATAAATATAGTTATAAGAAGATTATCTATACCAACGAAAATATAGCATATGAAATCATTAAGCAAATTTTCTTTTCAAATCCCCTCAAACTCTTATATATGATGAAATAGCTTGGAGTATAATACAGCACCATTAAGATAAGGTGCGTAGCTTCAAGCATTAATGATAAAAACAATTACTGGGTCACGCTTATTTTCAGACGATGGATAAGATGGCGATTCGATGATGCGTAGCAATTTCAGTATGTGGACAAGACATAAAGTTCCCCACGAAAGAATGTATGCCGCATGATAGGCCAAGTAAATGCGAGGAGCTATTTATAACGGTTCAACTATCACAACCAGTCGAAAGATTGGTTTATTTTTTTCTTCTCCCCTTCCTTGATTTCCCCTCAAAGCCTTATATATGAGAAATATGTATATAAGAGAATAGAAATAATAACTAACAATTTAAAACAACTAAGAGACATGGGAAATTTAATTAAAGGATTGAAGGTCGCAGCTTATGTGGCCGAGATTATCGTGGCAGGTTCCGTAGTAATCGAGCTTGCGGAGAAGTATAGTGGCAAATTCGGGAAAAAGAAGATTGCCACGGGTGAAGTCAAGGCCGTTGATGCTGCGACTGAAAACTGATAGTACGTCTGATGAATGGATTATGACAAGAAAGCAGACGTAATAATAACGGTATTGGAGGTAGCAACTTCAATACTCAAAGGGATAAAGAAGCTAAGAGGTATATTCATAAAAGCAAAGAAATAACACCTCTTGGCTTTTTGTTTTTTCATCGCATTTTATTAACCGACTAAAAAATAACAAGAGTATGGAAACAATGACTAATGAACTTACTGTCATTCCAGGAACAATCGGAATGATGGACGGAATGGGTATGCTTAAACCTGAATTTATCGAAGACGCAGTAATCGTATCGGAAGAGGAACAGGAGGAGCATCCCAATTTTATTGAGAGTAACACTTCGGGTATTACGCTTGAAGAACTTGAAAGGAACTGTATCGTACCCAGCTTCAGTGACAACCAGCTAACAATCAGCCACCAGACATTCATACACCGGATCGAGGATGCTGCAAGGAGCTATTTTACAGGTGAGAACCTTGGAAACACAGAGATCAGAGTTTCACATAAAATCCTGGGCAGAGTGCCAAGTGCATTGACCAAAAGGAAAGAGGAGCTTAAACCTGAGGACGAGACCATCTATTATCAACGTATGGCTTTCTGCTTTCATATCAGAACAATGAGCAGAATGATGAACGGAGAGGAAGTACATCTTTGCATAGGTGGGGTACGTAGTTTAAACGAGGAGAATCTATACAACCGAAAATCACCTGAGAAATTCAAGATATTCATAGGTTGGCGTGTGCGTGTATGTTCAAATCTAATGCTGACCAATGACGGACTGACCGGACGGCTGGAAGTGATGAGTGACACTGATATTTACAATTCGGCGCTACGGTTATTCCAGGACTTCAACCCGGAACACAATTTGAGACTACTTGAGAACTTAGGAAGAACAAAGATTTCACAAGAACAGTTCTGTCAGATTATAGGCAGACTGAGATTGTACCAAGTCTTGCCTGTATCACAACTTAGAGAACTGCCAAAGGTGATTTTAGGTGACTCAAATATCAATGCGGCAACCAAAAACTACGTGGATAATCCTAATTTCGGGTTACGTGGAAGAGAAAACATATCGTGCTGGGATTTGATGCAGCTTCTTAATGATGCGGCTAAACAATCCTATATTGATAAATTCTTGGAGAGGAATCAGAACTGCACAGATTTTGCGGTTGGTATCCAGAAAGCCTTGAACGGTGAGGATACGGAGAATTATGGCTGGTTTTTGAGTTAGACCGGAAAATAAATTAACTCACAAGGGAGAAAGATCTGAAATAACAAACATGGTCTTTCTCCCTTTTTTTGTTGAACCCTTTTAAAAATAAATAACATGAGCAGATTGGATATACTTAAAGCCTCCCTGGAAAAGAAGCAGGCTAAATTTAATAGAAAACTGAATGAGTACTTTTCCGATGTGAAGAGTGCCAACGGACAACCCCTTAACGACAAGAGAAACGGATATTCAACGATGAAGCGTTGGGACAGGCAGAATGACACCCTTTCCAAAATACAGAAAGAGATTGAAAAGACTCAGACAGCGATTGAACGGGAAGAAAGCAGAATAAGATGTATTGACCGCAACAGAAGTTCAATGCCCGAAGAAATTCAAACGCTTATCAATGACGGTACTTTAAAACAATGGGGCAGATATCCCCATATCATGTTTGTGGAAGGTGTGGATAAAGCACGTATCATATGGGATGACAGGAAGAAAGTGGTGATGCACAAGTTTGTAAGCTCCATTACCGATACAGAGCAGAGAAGGAAGTTTGCCCGGGTGTATAACTTACTCAATGCGTCAATAAATGAAGAGACAGGAAAACAAGGAAAAAAATAGCAGAAAGACATTATGGAAAGACAAGAATTGGAAAACAGCAGGGAATTCAAGGCTGCAAAAGAACTTGAACATGCCCTGAACGATTATGGGTGGAATGAGAGAAGGTTCGCTATTGCAGTCACTACATTCCACAAGACCCTGCAACAGACTTTATTCAGAAGTATGGTTGAAGTAATAAGAATCATGGGAAGCGAGGATTATGGATATGACCTGAGGAACAAGGCTTCCCATAAGATATGTAAGAAGATAGTGGAATCGGGAGTTCTGGAAGAGGATACGATACCATTCATCTGAAAAGGTTGAAACATACCAAAATTTGATATTCTGAGGAGGGATATTTCCGATAAAAAGGAAGTATCCCTCCTTTTTTATTTACCGACAATTTAAAATTCAGAAGATTATGTTATACTATGATTTTTACGGTTACGAAGGATTCAAGGCCCTTTTCGGACTTGAAAAAAGAGAGAATGGTACAGTGGTAAGAAAGAACAGGATACTGCTGAGCCATCTGAAAAATCCTGCATTGCTCAGATATTGCAGGGAACATGATGATTATGCCTTGTTACATATATATGATATGGCTGACCTACAGAAAAAAGTAATGGATGCTGTCATTGAATCAGGAAAAGGTGATGAAAAGCTACCTTATAGGGTGGAGCTGATAGGAAAGACATATTACTCCTCCCAATATCAAACTGACGAAAGCAAGGGTGTATGTGAGGATCTGGATAAAAGTTCAGTCCGCTATATAAATGTTGAACGTAACAGGGTCTTCAAGAAAAGAGCCGGAAAATTCATGAGAGGGCTTATCCTTGAGACAGAGATAGGAAAACTGCTCTCTCCAAGTGTAGTGAACTGGATTTCGGGAGACGTTTTCACTCAAAACTGGTGGACTTATACACATGGGAAATCACCTGATATGGAATTGCATGTGAATAAGGAGTTCTGGAAAATCTATGACAGCAACTGTTGTAAAGGGAATTTCGGTTCATGCATGGTGGATGAGAACAGGACTTCGTTCTATCGTGATTCGGTAAAAGCCAAGGCGGCTTACATAACAGACAAAACAGGATTGATTGTAGCCAGATCCATTCTTTTTACTGACGTTACGGATCAGGATGGCAATAAATGGAGATTGCTTGAAAGGCAATACTCCTCAGGAGGTGATGATGTATTGAAACGGTTACTGATTGACAAACTCATTCAAGGTGATTACATAGACGGTTATAAAATCGTGGGTGCATCCTGTCATGAAGCTAACGCATTTGTAGATATTCATGGGAACTCATTATCCGACAAGAAGTTTGAGATTGACTGTGATCTGGAACTGGAAGACACGCTTTCTTATCAGGATTCCTTCAAATGGTATAGTTATAACCTGAATAAAGCCTATAACTACGAGAACTCACACTATTCATATAACCTTGACACCACAGACCTGAACTTATATGGTGACACTGACGATGATGAAGATGACGGGGAATGGGACGATTACCACCAGTATCATTGTTCAGAAACAATCTGTTGCTACCGGAATGGAATAGAGATTTGGGTGGATTCAGAGAACCTGGATGATTTTATATGGATAGAATCAGCACAGGAATACCACCATGAAAACGATTGTGCCTGCTGTGACGAATGTGGAACACATATCCTGTTGGATGATGCCATGTGTTCGAAAGTGACGGAGGAATATTATTGCTGCAAGGAATGTATGGAGAAAGCGGAGAATGAGTTCAAGCGGAAGAACTGGCACTATTCAGAATATGATGATGAATGGTATGAGGATTACACCGATATAACCTACATCCATGTCTGGAATGAACAAGAATGCTCCTATCAGGATAAAAGCATCAATGTGGATACATTATGCAGGTTATTAAAAAATGAGGAAGCATGGGAATTTGGCGAGGATATATTTGACAAAGTAAATCCAAGTACCAACCTTCCATACGGCTATAAACTTAAAAAAGAGATAAATCATGAATATACAATTATTGAAGAGGCTGTATAGTATCTACAGCCCTAGTGGAAAGGAACAGAAGATGGTGAAGTTCCTCTGTTCCTATATAAGACAGCTTCCCGGAAACATATCCGTGTCAAAGGATAAATTCGGAAACTTATATATAGTAAAAGGAAATTCGGAAATTTATCCTTGCCTGGTGAGCCATATCGACCAGGTTTCACACTGCAAGCATTCAAAGGATTTTAAGGCAGTGGAGACAAGGGAAATCATATTCGGTTATTCGCCAAAGAACAGGAGGTTTGAGAATTTGGGAGCCGATGATAAAAATGGAGTGTTCATCTGCCTTGAATGCCTAAAGAAATATGATGCTGTTAAAGTCGTGTTTTTCAGAGAGGAAGAGACTGGCTGCAAGGGAAGTTCTGAGGCGGTGATGTCTTTCTTCGATGATGTAAGGTTCGTTATCCAGCCTGACAGAAAGGGTGATTCGGATCTGATTACAAACATAGGTTATTCCGAGTTGTGTTCAGAAAGGTTCATTGAAGCGATAGAACCTGAGAAATGGGGTTACATGGAAGAGAACGGATTGATGACTGATGTTCTAGCCTTGAAAGAGAAAGGATTGGAAGTGTCTTGTATCAACGTATCATGTGGTTATTACAATGCCCACACCGATGAGGAGATTACAGTGAAGAAAGACCTGATGAAGTGTCTGAGATTTATAGAACATATCATAGAGGACTGTACAGACACTTATCCCCATACACAAAGTGATTCATATTTCAGTCCCTATGAGTTCGAGGATGAGGTTTACGATATGCTGAACAATGACCCGACTTTAACTCCCGAAGATCTTTATGACATGTATTCCACCAATTTCCCACATTTCGGATTGGAGGATTACAGAAAGATATATGAAGATTATCGGATGTTCTGGGTTGAGGATGAAGAAGATAGGAACTTAAAAACTTTGGATTATGGAAAGAGATAAGAACTACGATTTGGAACTGGCCAAGTATATCTGGTCAATCCTGAAATCCAATCTCCCGATTCTAATGTCTTGGGGAGTTGAGATTGAAACAGTAAAAGTGATAAAGTATGGTCTTGAATTCAGAGTCAACGGATTCAAACATACCGGAAAAGTTCAGATAGTTTTGAATGAGGGTGCTGACCTGTTTGAAGTCTGTCTGATTGCTGAAGATGGAGAAATCAGGGATAAGAGAGAGGGCATCTACTTTGACATGCTTGTTTCTGTGGTAGATGAACTTGTGGAGAAAACCAATGACTATGAGAAGAGGGTTTCTGATACATATAATATATAAGGTATCGGCGATTCTCTGAAAAATCGGGAAATATGATAACGGGCTTTCTGTGGGAGAGTAGAATTTATAAGAACTCGAAATCTCATGGAAAGCCTTTTTTATAAATCAGCTTAAAGGTTATTGAACGGACATTCAGTAACCGAGAAGGACGTTAAATAAGTGTTAATTATGAAACAGAAAAATTATGTAGCTTACTTACGACAATCCACAGTGAAACAGGAAGTATCAGGATTAGGCGTAGAGGCACAAAGAGAAATTATACAGAATTACCTGAAGGATAGAAAAACGATTGCTGAATATATTGAAACGGAAAGCGGAAGAAAATCCAACAGACCTAAACTTACTGAAGCTTTGGAATTATGCAGGAAAACAAATTCTGTCCTGATTGTAGCAAAACTGGATAGATTAAGTAGAAATGTCGCTTTCACCAGTAAATTGTTGGAGAGCGATGTCGAGATAGTATTTTGTGATTTTCCTGAGGCCAATAAACTTGTACTACATATCATCAGCAGTATAGCGGAATATGAGGCGGGATTGATCAGCCAAAGAACGAAACAATCCCTGAAAGCCAAGAAATCAAGGGGATATAAGCTGGGGAAATCTGAGAACCTATTGAATAAATTGAATCAAGCAGTAGAGAACAGTAACAAGACCAATCATCAGAAAGCTCTTGATAACCCCAATAACAAGAGAGCCATAGCATTGTTGAAAAACTTAGTAAGAGAAGATAGAAGTTTGTCTGAAATGGCTAGAATCCTGAATAGTGAAGGATTTGTTACAGCTATGGGGAAGGAATTCAGAGCTTCGCAGGTGAGTATATTATTGAAAAGGTATAACTTAAAAGAGGATTGAATTTATGGAACCAAGGTATGTATTGATTTTGGATTTTTGTGTCGGCTGTCTGAATATCATAAGGCTGACAGATGAAGAATTAAGGGAATCGGAGAATTACGAGGCCTTTGAATCCTTCTTATCTACAATCGAGGGAAAATATGGATTCAAACTAAATAATTGCCAGTGGATGACTACTGAAAATTTAGACATCTATTGCTATCAGAACGGAGAAGAGACAGAACCCAATCTGTTATAATCAAATTAAGAAGGGAAACTGAGGTAATACTTGGTTTCTCTTTTTTCTTTCTTCGGGGTTGGTCGGAGATGATGGTAGCAGAAGAGAATATAATCAGGTTAAGTGTTTTTCTATCTGTCATCCACCATATTCTTAACCGGATGAATAATATCGGCATAGTTTTATATTTTTTTGCCGACAATCATCTCATCCGATCTGCAAATGGTGGGATAAGACAAAATGACTGGAGAACTTTTATCATTCCGGCCGTTGACTGCTATTTATGATGTTGTTGGTGGAATAGTAAGGTATCATCCAATCTTCTTTTTGTTGGCGGCTGATTGTTGTTTCCGGTTGATTATAATAGGAAATATGGGGGAGTATTTTTCTTATCCCTAAAAGACAAAGAGATTATAGTTTGGATGATTGGTTCTGTGATTGGATTTTATTTCTTTCCCTACCTCAAAGGGGAAAGGAGGGGAAATGGGGGAAAAGAGGGTGAAAAAGGCTGTTTTTTATAACTTTCTCAATTTTATCCATTCAAAAATCAGTAAAAAAATAGGTTTTAGAGGTTCCGCTTTCCCCTTTCCCCCCTTCTCTCTCTTGAGGACGGGAAGAAACAAATAACTACTGAATCATAATTTAATCCGGAAACAGAAAATCAAATATAACTGAATGCTTTGATTCGCCGTTTTATAATTACCACTTTTAAAAATTGGAAGTGAACAACAAGGCTAGAAGTGGATTATTAAACTTATTTTTAACCGGTGATGTTAGTTGCAATTTGTAAAAATTTCACAAGTGTCTAACCTCTCGTTTAATCCTATTATTCCCTTTGGTGCTTCAAATCTCCAGCTATATCCGTATTTCTTATCAAGATAGTCGAAAATTATTTGATTTCTTTTGACTTTGTGGAAATAATCTAAGATTGTTATTCGCTGTGATTTATCTTGTAAACTTTCTTTTGTGTACCATGATGCTTTAAGTCCGTATTTATCCCAAAAATTGTCTTTCAGAACATTGCTTTCTTCTTCTTTTGAAAGGATTAGGCTTAATTGTGGTATCTGAATGCTAAGGTCTGACAATATAACCTTTAAATCTATGTTATCATTAATGAGAATTAAGGTATCTACACGTTCAAGGCCAATACAAGAGAATGTTAGATGATATTTCCCCTCTCGTAGGCTATCTATTTTGAAGTACCCTTCTGTATCTGTCAGCCAACCACGTTCAGGCATTTCTTTAATTTG
Source organism: Bacteroides clarus YIT 12056 (assembly GCF_900129655.1). Classification (GTDB taxonomy): domain Bacteria; phylum Bacteroidota; class Bacteroidia; order Bacteroidales; family Bacteroidaceae; genus Bacteroides; species Bacteroides clarus. The sequence continues at coordinate 145,471 of NZ_FQWK01000004.1, read as the reverse complement.
AATATAAGTACCAGCACTCTATTGGGATTTTGTTGTTTGATTAGGAACTATATATTCTTCTACAAATGCTCTTCCCGTTATGGAAAAATAGTTTTTTTGCACAAATCCACTTAGCGGGAAATATAAGAGGCTCAATAGAATAATTTTTTTCATGGATAATTCGATTATGATGTGCAAAGGTCAGAATCCCCCAGCGAAAACCCCGCCGGAGGCTTTCTTTATTCTTGATTGTTCTCTTTTATAGGTGTATAATTTAAGGAGGATTCTTCATCTGTAGCCTCCAACTTAAAGATTACGGGTCGCAAACCATCATTACAGCTGCATATAGCTACACCCGGTTTCTTTATCCAGTCTCCAAAATAGAAAGTTTCCTTTGAAGCACCATGAGCCAAAGCAAATACATACTGATAAATTGCCTTCCATGCTTCATCACAAAAACCTTTTGGCTTTGCATAATCGGCATAAAATACCTGACTTTCTTTCAACATAGGACATTTTGTCAACCCCTCTATTCCATATTCCTTTGCCAAATCTTCAATAATAGTTTTCCTTAATACGGTTATTTTTACTTTTTTCATTACATCAATAATTAAAATTGTTATAGTTCTGTATTCACGTGTATTTTTCCGAAAGTTTTTTGCTCGTCACGCACTCGGCATAGTTCCCAATGTACTATTATTTACAAATATACACAAAAAGTGTCATTCATAAGACATCATGAACGGTGCTTTTTGTTTTTCAGCGCAATAAGTCGATTACAATTTCATTCCTCTACTTTTCCTTTGCGGTTGTATAGGTCGGCGTATGTTCTGCCTTAACTTCTCGAATTCTTCCTTGAACTATTCAGCAATGGGCTTTCGGGCAATTAAAAGAACTAATCTCATCCTGTCCATAGGGCTTTTCAGCACTTGAAACCCTGCCTTTTTAATCGTGAGTTTTCGTCTGTGTTCCTTCCCCCACATGCTTCAGCTGTTCGCCTTTCATCGAAATCGATAAGAAGGTATCAAGACCGGAGAAGAGACTGAGTTTGTACTTGATGTATAGTTAATAGTTGACCAATTATCATTCCCAAGTTGGTTGAAGAGATTTCCCAACTGGTATCTCCCCAGTTTCCATAAGTGATACCAAATACTGAATTTCCGGTAACAAGTTTACGTTGAGATGTAACTGTAAAACTTTTACTTTCACCTGTAGCGCTGAAAGATGCTGATGTAGGACTAAGACTGATACTATATTCATAATAAGTACTTTCTGTTGCAGCTGATTGAGTAATTGTGGCTTCAGGAGAATTTACACTGCTGTATGTACCTCTCACTTGAACACTCCTAGAACTTCCAGAATTAGATGTAGCAGTAACAACAGCCCCAGAAATTGAGAAACCGGAAACAGGGGATACTATAGAGAAACTTGTTACGTTCTGATTCCCTGAATCTAAAGGCTGTGTACTCCCCGAGCTCCAAGTTCTAGTACCAGTTCTACGTGCTGTACCTGATAGTGTTGAAGTACCACCAGCCGCACTGATTGTTGTAGGATTAGGAGTACATGTTACAACCCAAGTATTCCATGCATCTGAATAAGAGTTTTCTGCTTGACTAACATTAGCGCTAGATGCTGAACTAGATTTACCATTCATCGTAATAGTTAATGAAACAACAGCTACAGTAGTTTGATTAGATGGTGTAGTACCCTTTGAACCTTGTGCTGCTAAACCACTTGAAGAATTTACTGTTGCTGTTCCCGAGGTTCTGTTAAATGATGGAGTTCCGCCGGATGTTAACGTTGTTGTTTTTCCAGATACCCAATGAACTGCTTAGTTCTTTTATTTGTGAATTATGTTAGCAGGCTGTTATATACTGTACGCTGCTTTCATGATACATCCATAGTAGTTTTTGTATATCCGATACCATCATCCATTTATTGTTCATCATCCTTAGACATTTTCCTGTTCGATAAAGAAACAATAAAAAAAGCCGGAACTTAGTCCGGCTGATTTAAAGAGGTTTAATAGAGTGCTGAGAGATTATTGAACAGAAATAATCCCATAAAGCGTTCCGGATATTCCAATATCTACTTTAGACCAATTGGCTCCGTCTACAGATATATAAGTGGTTCCTGCTTCACCTATTGCTGCAAATTTCCCATTGCCATAGGTGACACTATAAAGTTCCTTCTGCAACTTCCATCCTATAGTCCAATTTATTGCATCAGTGGAATAAGCGATTGCTTTATAATCATCATAACTACCAACTGCAACATACTTCCCATTTCCGTAACAAACACTTTTTGCAAAGAAATCAAGATTATTTGATTTCTTGCTCCAAGAGTTGCCATCAGTTGATGTATATGTACTATTATGAGACAGTGATATAAATTCTCCATTTAAAAAAGCTATGGGTGGAGTCCCTGCTGAAATACCATTATCAGAATATCTCCACGTAATCCCATCAGAGGAAGTCAGAACGTCTCCGTCTGCATATATACTTGTGACAAACTTTCCATTCCCATAAGCTACATTATAATGACTGTCATTATATGGATAAGACTCTTCTGACTTATTCCAATTTATTCCATCGGTACTATATATCCTCTTCGCCGCATCCGATGTAAAATTTCTAGTTTCTCCAACCGCTACAAATTTTCCATTTCCATAAGCAACACTATTTAATCTGTATATTTTCAAGTTACCAATATTTCCTTTATTCCAATTGACTCCGTCAGTTGAGTAAGCGGTATCTCCATCACTTCCAACTGCTACATATTTTCCATTACCATATGTGATACAATTCCATGTCCCACTTCCTATATTTGCCATATTATTATCTCCTACAATTATAAATTCATTATTCCAGTTAATTATCCCATCTGTCGATATTGGCTCTTGTGGCTCTTCCGGTTCAACAGGAGTTTCAGGCTCCTCAGGCTGTTCCGTAGGTGGAACAACAGGTTCATCCGAAATAACAGGTTCATCCTTCTCACAGGATGCAAACACACAAAGACACAATGCCATAAAAAATAATCTGATTTTCATGATTTTACTTTTAATTTCTACATTTTTGATGTAAAAATACTAATCATAATATTATTTACTATAAGCTACAAGTTAAAATAAGTAAAATCAGATTTCTATCCTTTCAATATAACCGTTTCTTCCACAGACGATAAATCCTGTCAATCCTCTTTCCTGGCTGCATGTGAAAAGGATAGTGCTTCCGGATTCTTCCTGGGTAAACATATCGTATTCCGTTCTCTCATTCCCAGTATTCCTACCGACATCAAACATCACATATTCGGGTATTCCGCTTCTGTCTATGGAGTTGAAGTTATCTCCCGAATGCCATCCTACGGAAAATCCTACTGTTTCCGTTTCTCCCGAATCTTTTCCGTTGATGATTTTCTTTTTCAGGGAAGATACGTTGACCCTTTGCGTTCCACCTATGGCCGGAACAGACATGGAATCGGTATCTATGGAGAAGACATATTCCCATGTGATTACACCTGCTTCCTGATACACCACCACTTCATTCCTGCCTTCTTCATGGGATGCGGTAACGACAACGCTTCTTTCCTCTCCTGTATTCTCTACCGCTGTCAGTATGTTTTCCGATAACGACCAGCCGTTACTATGTGCGGGTATACTGAAAAAAGGTGTTCCGGAATCGTCTATGTCTTCCTTACTGCCTGAGTCCCATTCCCTGATACCTTTCCTTTCTGCTGTTCCCGATAATAAGGATGTACCGCCTCTTGCACCTATTCTTACAGGGTCGGCCGATATGTTGACAGTCCAATTCTCCCAAGAATCAGAATAAGAGTTAGCAGCCTGATAAACATTGGCGCTACCAGAAGTACCAGTCTTACCGTTTAAAGTTACTGATAAAGTTACAGTGGCTACAACGGTCCGACTTGAAGCAGTTGTTCCTTTAGAAGGTGCTGTAGTAGATCCTGTAGAAGAATTTGTTGTGCCCGTCCCAGAATTAGATGCCTTAGTAAAAGTCAGTGAACCTCCAGAAGTAACATTTGTGGTTTTTCCTGATACCCAACGAACAACCTGATTATAAGAATAAGTAGGATTAGCGGCTGTTTTTCCAGATGCAGGAATATTTGAATTGTAAGCCAAAGAAACTGTTGGATTATCATAAGAACTGATAGAATCTGCATTTTGTTTATGAGTTGCAGTAGCTGTTTTCTTAGGATCAGAGCCAAAAGATTCAGATTGAGTCCATGTAATAGTACCGCTCGGCTGTGTTGATCCAGTATTTGCTCTATAACTAATAGTATCACTCGCGGCGGTCCAAGTACCAGATCCACTATTAGAACTAGTATACCCTACATTTGTTTGTGATCCCTCTACATAGATACGATTTCCTGCATTACTATAACTATATTGTCTCTTATACGAGGTCACTGTGAATTTCTGTGATCCTCCCGCCGCGGATATAGTTGTTGTAGTTGGAGTTACAGAGAAAGTATATTCCCAATCAAGACGTTCTATATGATCTTGGGGAACAAGCTGATCGGTTGCATAGGTATAACCTTTTTTTATATACAAACCAGCTGATTCAATTTGGCTTCTTGTAGGACACATTGTAGTATCTCCAGTGAAAGAGCCTGCCTTTAATGTATTACAGAAAGCCTTTGTTGCTATTAATAAGTCTGCCATAATTAAATTGGTTTAATGATTCAATAAAAAATAAAACAAAGAAAATCTCTATCTTTTTCTTGATAAATTTTTCTTTGTTCAGATATAAGGATTTCCGCCGTTTTCTTCCGCGTTTTGTTATGGTAAATCAAAGGACAAAACAACGAATGTTAATCAAAGCTTGAATAAAATTAAATACAACATGAGTTTGTCTTCTCCAAACTGCGTTTTTGCCATTTTCACAGCCTCACTGCCTAATATCTGAAATATAAATCGAATTTTTATGTTCACTGACTTTATAAACAGAATATTAGGAGCTGAGCCAAGATCATCAGTTTCTAATCGCTTGGAAAATGATGCTGTGCCAAGTGTTATCGTGACAAAAGACAGCACCAAACCTATCCCTGAAAAGTATAAGAAAGACGTAGCATTGCTCCAGCGCAAGTATGGGGATGCTTTTAAAACCGGATTCTGTATTAATCTTACACTTCAGGAGGCTTTATCAGTCATGCCGAGAGATCGTAAGAGAGTAGATTCTTATGCAGGACTAATATCTTATCTAAAAAAAGAACAGGGAATTACACTAACAATCACATCACAAAAAACTAAACCTAAATCATTATGAAGAACTATTTTATAGCAAACGGAGAAGTGCTCAATACAAATATGAGCATTAAAGAAATGGAATCGCGGGTGCAGGAATCATTGGACGAATACACCTCTGGAATGGCGCAATTTAGAATAAAGGAGATCAGCGAGAAAGAGGTCAGAATGTTCTTTGTCAGGGACTTCGACTATGATCCCGACGCACCAATCATTTTTGATGCGGACATGGCCTTGATAACCGGGGTGGGAATAGGAGCATTCCAGCTACAGGCTGTCGGTGGATATCCAATGATACATCCACTAAAATTTGCCGGGAAGAACTTCTATACTGATATCACAAGCTTCATCAGGTTCTATAAATTCCAGCTGTTTGAAGAGACGGGACAGACAGTGGAACATATCGGAATCAGATGCTATTCGGATCGAATCTTAATGCAGATAATATTCTAAAGCTATGAAAAATACAATATATACCACAATCGGAGCTTCCAACCACTCCGGTACGGCAAGGAAGGAACATGATTTTTATGCTACATACCCCGAAGCCATAGACAGGTTATTCGAGGTGGAGAAGTTCCCTGATACGATATGGGAACCTGCTTGTGGAATGGGACACCTCTCTAAAAGAATGATAGAATTAGGCAAAAAGGTTCATTCCACTGACTTGATAAATCGTGGTTATGGTACCGGTGGAGTTGATTTCCTGAAAGCCACCGAAAACCCTTATGGAGCTGTCATTACCAACCCTCCTTATAAGATAGCCCTGGAATTTATAGAGAAAGCCTTGGATATATCTGACGAAGGAACAAAGATAGCCATGTTCCTGAAGCTGACATTCCTGGAGGGAAAAAGACGTAAACCATTCTTCCGGGACAATCCACCACGAAAAATCCATGTCTTTTCTTCCTGCGCTTCTGTTGCCAAGGATGGAGATTTTACAGCCATCCCAAACAACGGAAATGCAATCGCCTATGCCTGGTTCGTGTGGGAAAAAGGTTATAAGGGAGAGACTGTTGTGGATTGGATAAACTGAACGAATAAGTAATTGGAAATGGTGGATAGTTCATATTTTATTAAAGTCGTAATACTTTTCAGTATAACGACTTTTTAGTATATAAAGAAACTAATTATAGAAAGTATTACTTAAGGATAGGTAAATTGTTTATTTTTATTATATTTGCAACATAGGTTTTATCGTAAGGTTAAGTAATTAATGAATGCATTAAGTAATCTAGTAATGAATCAGCCTATAGAAAAAGGCGGAGCATGGGCTTCTGGTGGTTTCTCTTATCAATGTGATTGGGGAATGGACAAATTATTAACCTTGCATAAATCTGGCAATGACTATATTATTGTTTTTGATTATCATGATGATATAGTTGTTTTAGATGGAGAGGTAAACTTGCAAAATGTTGATTTTTATCAAATAAAAACCAGCCACAATAATCAATGGACTATTAACCGATTGACAAAGTATGAAAAAGGTGGACATTCTATTTTATGGAAATTGTTATCTCATTTCGCTATAATAAGTTATACCAGAAATATATATTTTGTTACCAATGATTATTTATCAAGCAGTATGCTGAAAATAGGGAGTACTTCTCAAAATTTGATTCATTTTTATGATTTAAAAAGTACTACTCAAGCCTCAATAAAGAAAAGATTAGAAAAAGAAGATCCGAAAGTAAATATTAGCAAGCTTGATAATTTGTACTTCTTTATAAATCAATTACACTATAATTTGCATAATGAAATCATGATTGGACGAGTCACTGATTTTATAAAAGAAAGTAATTTGAGTCCAGATCTGAAGCCTAAAATATTTTATGATTCACTACATAATGAAATAGAACGAAAAATTCGTTATGCTACGGATATAACAAGCGCAGATGATTTAATTAGTGAAAAAAGTTTTACTAAAAAACGATTTGATATATATTTGAATGAGATAAATAATTTTGAAACATTCAAAAGGTCTTGTGAAAATATTGTTGGAATCCTTAACAACGACAAGGTTAGTTTTAAAACAATAAAGGAATTGCAAAGATCATGGAAAGAAATACAGGTCGATCTAATGGATTATAGAAATTATGAAATTAGGGAACTGATTAAATATATATCAAGCGTTTATAAAACCACTGAGATAGAAGATGATATAACTCTTTATCAATATTGTTGTAAAATATATGATATGGTTGAAAGGGAATATGTTAATCTTATGAGACATAGTGAGTATTACTTAAAGGCATTAATTTTATATATAGTCAATAATGAGTAAAGGTGCATCTCTTAAATTATTAATCCGATATCTAAGAACAAAGTGTAATGAAAAAAATAAAGTTTATTCAGATACAATTTCTTTCTTACAGAGAAAAGAGAGGACTAACAATAAATCTTGATTATCATGTTGTTATAATAAAAGGAGCAAACGGATCAGGTAAATCCAGCTTGATAAAATCATTATATTATTCATTAGGTACAGAAATCGAGGTTTGGCCTCAAAGATGGTTGGATGCTAATATTATATATTTATTAAAATTTAAAATAGATGGAATAACATATCAATCACTTCGCATTGGTAATGAGATAATATTATATAATTGTGATGGTTCGTTTAGATTTCGTTCTAAAAACTCATGGGAAGTATCTGATAAATTAACTGAATTATTGGGGATTGAATTCCAGATGTTAGATAATGAGAATAATGTGAGAGTAATTCCATTAGGATTTTTATTTGCTCCTTTTTATATTGATCAAGATAGGGGATGGAACTCTGTTTGGAATTCTTTTTATAAAATTGGTATACCTAATGGAAAATCTACAGCTCAACTATATCATGCTGGCATTTATACTGACTCTTATAACAATGCAAAAAATAGATTGATTCTGATAAAGAAAGAAATTAAAGAGTGTACTCGTTCTATTGAACTGATAAAAACATTTATCAGACAATTAAAAAAACAGTTTGATAAAGGAAGTATAAATTACGATATAAACAAATTTAATGCGGAAAAAAAAGAATTAGTTGAAAAATCAGAAGAGTTAAAAAAACTTCAAAAAAAACACTTAAACGAGTTGTCAGAGCTATATAACCAAAAAATATCTCTCGAATTTCAATTACAGCAATTAGATAATAATATATCGGAAATAGAAAAGGATTATTTGTTTGCATTGCAACAACGAAATATTCTTATATGTCCTATCTGTCAATCAAAAGTTGAAAATAGTGAAGTGGGGAGATATGAAATGCTGCTAGATATAGACCAATCTAAAGATTTAAGATTAAATCTCCAAAGCAACCTGGATGATTTGAATAGAAAAATTGATGCAGTGGAAAATAAAACACAAGTTGTTGTAGAAAAAATAGTAGCTATACAAAATTTACTGGCTATAAAAAGAGAAAATTACTCGTTTGAAGATGTAATCGAGTCTTTAGTAAATCAAAAACTTCATGATGTGATAGATATGCAACGCAATAAACTTATGGAGGAAAAGAATAAAAAAATACTATTAGAACATAGTCTAAATGAATCATTAAGCCGATTAAATAATAAGGAAAAGCAAAAAAATATTGAGGAAAAATTTTCTAATTCTATCAATAAAGCATATATAGCACTTTCTATACCGAATTCTAATCCTAAGCCTAATAAAATTACAGGTGTTGTAAAGGGTGTTGGTTCTGCTGCACCTAGATGTATTATAGCCTATAATTATAGTATGCTAGAAATAATAAATGGGAATTCTAGGGCTCTATTTGCACCAATTGTCATAGATTCTCCACGTCAAAGTTCTATTGATGCAGAAACAATGAAGAAGATGAATAACTATATAATAAAGAACAAGCCAGTTGATTCTCAGCTTATATTGGGTATTAACAAAGATGATGAATTTGATGCGACAAATTGTCATCTAATTGAAATAGAGAGTAATATACCTTTATTAAAAGAAGAAGAATATCAAGGTGTTAAGAAAAATATAGAAAAGTTATTGAGCAATTCTTTTTTTAAATAGGAAGGTACTTTATCAATATAGATATATAAACTTTTATAGTTAGATTATTTTTAGCTATTTGACATGATAAGTAAACAATCAAGAATTAAAAGGAGACCGAGCAATTAAGTTCAGTCTCCTCTTTTCTTTTATAACTTGAATCCATCAGGCAGGATTAGATTCACCTTTTTCCGTACTCCACTGCCATAACGGTATTCCTCCAATTGTTTCTGGCATAATGAAGATTCAGTAAAACCGGATTGAGTGATTAACCGTTCTCTACCTTCAAGTACCCAGTTCATAATTCCGGGTAACTCTGTAGAAACAATCTTCTCAGCCAGTTTCGGATCCACTTCCGGTTTGGGTATCTGGACTTTGAAGGGAACGATAAGAAACCTCCTGAAATATCCGTTCGATTTGTCGTTGGTTTTCGGAAGCTCGTTCAGACAAAAAAGCATCTTTGCATAATCGGTAAGTGTTGCCACATCCTTATATAGTTGTCTGGTGCTGATAGGTTCCCCACTGGCGATACGTTTGAAAATATCCCCCGAGAAAGCGTTTGGGGCTACATCAGAGCAGGTATTCAACAGTTTCCCAGATAAATTTGCCCTGCTTCTGTCTCCGTTTTCTCCACACATATCCGATAGAGACTCATGGGAAATATTCTCCTTGCCTAAAAGAGCCTCGACAATATCAACGAACACCGATTTCCCATTTTTTCCTGAACCATAGAGAAACAGACACTTCTCCAGTTTCAATGGTGTAAAGATCCAGCCTATATATTCAGCTAACACTTTCTGAGTGTCTTTGTCCGGTAATACTCTGTCCAGGTACTTCATAAACATCTGACACGTCGCATTTGGGTTATAGGGGTAAGGGAGAACATACCTGAAATAATCCGAATACAGATGTTGTTCCAGTCTTCCGGTTTTAAGATTAAGCGTACCGTTCAGAAAGTTGATTTTCTCCTTGTCCTGCTCTACGGCCAATCCCATCACCGTATATGGAAACTGCTTGAACAATCCTTCCACCACTTCCCTTTGTGATGCCTCTACCATATCATTTGTCATTTTCCCCAAAGCTTCCCTGAGAAATATCTTCAGGTCAAAATCATCTATACTGACCCAATACTTTCCGGTGTAGGAATAAACATGCTGGTCCCTGAAAGTCTGAAAAGGATGACCGACCCTGATTGCCACTTGTTGTATCTTGTAGCATATTTCAGCATTTGTTCCCCTCTTGTTGTTTGAAGCAGTCGGTTGGGGAATGGCATTGATTATATCCCCCAATAATTTTTTGTAATCCATAATCTTAAATTTTTCTATATTTACTACCAATTTTACCTTTACCATCAACCCACTTATAGGCATTTCTTATTTCACGTTTCAACTCTTCTTCCGGGAAATCCGGTTCTATGAACTTTCTCAGATTGACATAAGCCGCACTCTCTGAAAATCCCCATTCAGCCAATTCCCTTGCTCTGTTGAAGGCTGAATCATGTCTTTGACCTGGTGTCATCGGATATTTATAGAATCCACCTTCCAGAAAATTTATGATTTTAGCTGCTTCACTGGGTGAACAGACCATGTATTTAGGACTTATAGGATTGTGATTACCTGTATTCGTTGGTTGAGGAGTACTTTTTCTTATAGTCCATACCTTGCTGTTCCTGTTCCGATAAAGATCAGGGTCACTGCTTAGATAACAAGCTCTGGACATTCCTTTACAACAGTCATCCCAGAACGGAGAGTTATAATATTCCTTCAAGGCATCAAGGTATTCGTTATGACTGGTATTATCCATATTATTCCCTACACGGACAATAACCTTATATCCTCTACCGGAAGGGGAAAGGAATGCAGCATAGGTATATGGATCATTGACCAGCATATTCCAGACACCAGACATATCCTGGGGTGGAATCTTGTCCAAATCAACAACTACAAGCCCCGAAGGAGCAATAAGAGCATCATTACAGAATCTTCCGAATGTTCCGGCAAAGAGACAGACAGGTAATTTTCCCTTAAGTTCGGAATACTTTGAACGGTCAGTATCATAGAAAGATCTCATGGCATCAATCTCAGGTTTCAGTTTTTCCTGTTCAATCATGTCGAATACCAAATCAACATCCACATAGTTGGGAGGATATTCCATGACTCTGAATGATTTTATACCGGTCAGAGTATTTGTATATTCCTGACTATAAGGTTTCTGTTTAAAGAGTGTTACTTCAATCATAATTTCTAAATTTTAATTGTTAATGTTTCATTTTATCTTTCTTCTTCCCGTCCTCAAGAGAGAGAAGGGGGGGAAAGGGGAAAGCGGAACCCCTAAAACCTAATTTTTTACTGATTTTTGAATGGATGAAATTGAGAAAGTTATAAAAAATAGGCTTTTCCCCCCTCTTTTCCCCATTTCCCCTCCTTTTCCCCCTTTGAGGCAGGGAAAGAAAAGTAATCTAATCCCAAAGTGAGGAAAGTCTAATCATGGAACTGTTTATACCTATCTTCACCCCCTTCTTGTTGTCTTCTTCCACCACATAGCCCTCACTTTTCAGTTTCATCTTGAAGTTTTCCCTGGTCTCAGCTTTCTGGTTATTATCCCTACAATATTCCCGATAATTGTTGAACAGGGAAGTCAGACCTATCTTGTTGTCATTATCAGGAACACACTTCTTGGCACTCAGGAACATAACCACAGTATCCGTATCCTCCTTATATGCCTGCTCCAGATTTTCAAGAGTGGAGGACTTGCTGAGTTTTTTCCCGTTCCTGATAAATCTTCCCAGACCTTCGATGGCCCAGATGAGAATACCGGACAATTCACTTTTCAATTTTTTAGCCAAATCAGGATCAGCCTTACCCTTGTCTATCTTCACATCGAAAGGGACAATCAATAACCTCCTCCTGAATCCGAAAGACGTATCGGCACTGTAAGGCATTGAATTGCAATTGCAGGCAATCCTGGCATAGTCCTTTAAAATCTCCGGTTCCTTATATAATCTTCTGGCTTCAACGGGTTCTCCACTCGTCAGTTGCTTGAAGATACCGTTGGCGAATATCTTGCCGTTGAAGTCGCTGCTGTAGTTCAGAAGTTTGTTTTTGATCATTGCTCTGCTGTATCCTTTATCATCACACAAGGAGTTTATGTTGTAGGAGCATACATTATCCTCACCAAGCAGAGCCATCACAATCTCGAAGAACACGCTCTTGCCGTTGAATCCTGAACCTACACAACACAATGCCTTCTCCAGTTTGATGAAGGGATTGAGACAGCAACCGACAAACTCCTGCAATACTTCCTGAACATCTTTGGCTGGCAATACTTCATCCAGAAACTTATGAAACATGGGACACATCGCTTTGGGGTCATACTCATAAGGCAGGACATAGAAGAAATAGTCATCAGCCGAATGCTCCTGTTCCTTCACACTTCCATCATGACCAATCACAAGGGTCGTATTAGTCAGATTGATTTTAACTACACCCTTATCCCGTTCAGTCTGCCTGTAAAGTGAGTAGCAGGCCTGTTCATGGACCTTGTTCGCTATCCTCACATTTCTGGCTGTATATTTGTCGGCTCCCATTTTCTGGAAAGCCTTGCCTAGGAAATGTTTCAGGTCAAGCTCGTTTATCGGTTCCCAGAACACTTTGTTATACAGATAGCACGTTTTTCCCTCATTGATCACCAGGCCATATCCTAATTGTCCAGCTACTTCCTTCACTTTCTCGACAACAAGGACGGATTTGTTCTCATCAGTGACCTGTATGGAATAGATCTTCTCCTGAAAAAGTTTCTTCACATCAGGATCGGTTTCCTTTTCCAGCCTCCGGTACAATCCACCGGCATAAATCTCCTTGAAATCCGTTTTCGGAATATTATCAAGGATCTCTTTAAGAATTTCTTTTTGTTTATTCATTCATTCATTTCTTTTTTAGTTTACAATTTATTATCTTCTTATTTATAAGCTTGTTACATTCTACACCAAGGACGTTTTTAAGCATAGAAAGGGCTGTAATGGGAATTTTGGTTTTTCCCATTATCGTAATTTTTTAATTACACTTCAATTGTGATAAAGCAAGCTGGACCCCTGCTTACTTTATATTAGAATTTCATATATCTGCCGGGAATAGTTTCAATGTTTATTTCCTCATCCTTGACAGCAGATTGTAACAGAGCATACCAAAGGTTCAAATCACTACTCACAATAACCAGCTTCTTTTCCAAGTTGTTATCCAGTGAAGTTACAAGATCACCGTTCCCATCTACTACAGATATTCCACGTGCTAGATAATCACTTACCGTAGTAACATGAATAATAACAGCTTCAACAGGACATATCAACTGACATTGTAGCTTGTTGATGATTCCGGTGTCTATTTTCGGTTTTTGGGGGAGACAGAAACTATACCCGTCTTCCTTGAGTTTCTTCAAGTTATTCATTTTCTGAATGTCGTTTATGAAATCCCCATCACCTCTCACATGATGGGGAAATCTGCATTAGTGTTTAAAATTGGAATCAGCAAATAATTCGTTCAACTTGGCAATAATCATATTATCCTTGCTCTGGCTGGCGCTCTTCTTCATCTGGCTTATTTCCTGTGCATTGGTAGCTCCTATGCCTTCAAGAAATGCAACCAACAGATTCATGGCCTCACTCCGTTTCATATCCCTTTTTATCAGGGAGTCCAGTTGCTTGTAAATCCATTCCGGTAATACTTTCCAACCGAGAACCTTGGCTGAATTTCCTTCAAAAGATTTGGCGGCTGCTTCATAGAGTCTCTTGTCCTCCTTGAATGATGTAGTATCAGCCAGCTCCTCCAGTTTTTGATCATTGGTTGAAGCCTTGATGCAGACTGTCTTTGAATTGGTTTTGCCACCATTTACCCAAGACCATGCAGCGGAATCAGATCCGGTTTTGGCTTTCTCCTTTACCCACTCCAATTTTTCAGTTGATATACCTTTTTCTTTGGCAGTGGCAAGAAGTTGTGTCACCCAATCCATACCATCCCAAGGGTTCGTTGCTGAATTGGCCTCTCTCAACAACGTGGGAACATCATACTCGCTTATAAGAGGAAGATAGACATAACCCTCATATTCTGTCTTACCTTCTTTCCTTAGTTTCTTGTTCAACTGCCTGAGAGCCTCCATGCGGTGCTGCCCGTCAATTACAATAAGGATAAGATCAAGGTTCGGGGTATCTTCTGTGATTGGATTTCCGTTTTCGTCTTCCAGTTCCAGTCCCGCTTTTAGGCAAACAATGGCAGGTACGACAAGGAATGGAGATATGATACCTTTGCAGGCCAGAATGGAAGCTATTTTTTTCTTGACCTGTTTCGCATCAATATCACGGTTAATCTTGATACGCCCGAAAGTATAACCCATTCCAAGCAGTACAGATAAGGAGTAGATCATTTCCCATGTCAGCTTCATCGGTACTGCTTCTGGGACTTCATCTTTGTTTTCTTCTGAATTAGGTTGTTGTGCATCACCAGCAGATGCACCTGCCTGTAAATCCTTATCCTCTACAGTGGATTCTTTCACATTTGACCCTTGCAGATCCAGTGTGGAAACTGCTTCATCAATTAGATTCTTTTCCATTGTACTTTTAACTTTTAACGTTAAACTTGTTTTTCTTGTCACTCACACGTAGGATTTCAATTACTTTAGGCAGTTCAAAGATCACTACCTTCCCACATTGCAGGGTTGCATCATCAAGCAGACCACAAGCTTTCCAACGGTTGACTGTTGAAACGGAAGCACCAAAGAATCCAGCAAGTCCCTTTACCCCTATTATGAATTGGGGAATACCGGAACAAACCTCTTTCGGAGGCGTTTCATCCCTTTGATTTGTTTTTATTACTCCCAGCTCCAGGCCGGCCATCCAAAAATCTGCAACAGTTGCTTGGAACATCGCTTTTTCCAACAGCGATTGTAGTTCATTTTTTTGCTGTGCCATCTTTTTAAAATTTTAGTTCGTTATACTTTTTGTCTTAATGACGTAGCAAAGGTAAGATGGGAAATAAAGGGATGATTTACTTGGGAACAGCCACAAACTCATATGTTCATTATCTCAAAACATTGTTTATCAACAAATTATATGCAATTATTTTTTTTACGTCAATGCAAAATATTGGGATTCTAGGAACATTTTGGGAACGCTTTGGGAATAAAAAGCGTATCATGGTGTATATTCCAATGGAGAAGAAACAGACGTTATATTCAAATGGTATTTAAAACATCTTTGAGTGATGTTAGAAAAGCGAACGGAAGATAATTTGGATAGTAACGAAAGGTCTGTAGTCCATGCCGGAAAAACATTACGGAGGATTTTGGGGACATATTCAATTTGGTAACTAATAACAGACAATGGAGACCCAATCAATTTACTAGATTTGAATGGATAAATTCGTCTATCGAAAAGAAAATCCCATTCTTTTGTAGAAAGATGTTTTTATTATTATTTTCATACCCGATATTAATATCTTTGGAAGTAATCTCAAAATAAGTAAATTTGAGATCTCTAAGTTAATTAGGTTATGGATATTGTTTCTTCTATATCAAAATGAAATGATGTAAATAATATATTAGATATAATTATGAAAAATGAAAAGAGAGTACAAATGCACACAGAATTATATAATCGCAATGTTCGAATATTTGAAAAGGAACATCGAGGAACATGTACAAAATGTAATAAAAAGATTGCTGATGGAGAGACAATACATTTAGGTTATGATAAGCAGTATGAACTTGCTTATGTTTGTGATAATTGCTCGAAAAATTTGGCAACAATAATTGTTAGACATTTGTATAAAAAGGAATTATATATTAAACCAAATAATAAGGCAAAATTATGGAGATTTATGGATCTTGCGAAGTACATATCACTTATTCAGTCTAAGAGTTTATTTTTTGCAAGAGCTGATACTTTTGAAGACCCATTTGAGTGTGCCAAAGGATATAAGAACTTGGAATATAAATGGAATGCTTGTTATGCCGGTTTTTGCTGGGGAGCAATAACTTCTTTGGAGAATTTACCTGATATAAAAAAAACTTATTCTGAAAAAGAAGCGCTAACAGAAGCAAATAGGCTATTGAAACAATTAAAAGATTTATCTAGAAAAGAAAGGCAGAATACATTTATATGTTGTTGGCATGAAAATGAATTTGAATCAGAAGCTATGTGGAAATTATACTCAAATAATTCATCACAAGGTGTTGCAATACAAACAACTTATGAGCGTCTTTATATGGCTTTAGATAAAGATCCCGACATTGATATTGGAAAAATAAATTATATTGATTTTGAAAATCATTTATGCGGAGTTAATGGGTCATTTTGGTATAAAAGAAAGTCATTCGAACACGAAAAAGAGGTTCGTGCTGTAGTTAAGCTTTTTCCAAAAAAGGAACTTGTTCAATCTGTAATGAAACCTATTAACTTAGATGTACTTATTGAAAATATTTATGTTTCTCCAACCTCTCCAAAATGGTTTAGGGATTTAGTTATAGATATAAATATAAAGTATGGCGTTGAAAAAGAAGTATTTCATTCAACCTTAGACAAAGAACCTTTTTATTAAAATTTACAAAGATATTATGTCTTACCTTTCGTTTATCTAAATGAGTAAAGTGAAAAATATTCTTTTTTTAAGTGCACGTTCCATCTAATATTTACATTATTCCGGATGGTTGGGGATTTTTTTAAGCTTTTTGAGTGATGTTTGAAGAATGTCAGAAAATAAATGAAAAATCGCATTTTGTTTTGTGTTAATGATTGAAAAACACTCACAAATCGATTTGAGAAAGCATCACAAAGTATTTTGAGTTTATATATTCTTCACAGCCTTTAACGTAGGAGGGTTAAATGAGTATAAAAGACCGGGGGAGTAAGAGGGGGAGTAGTAGAAAAAAGAAAACCTCCGAGGTGTTGTTTCTCAGAGGTTTACATTGTCATTCGTTTTCCTTAAGCGGTGCGTACGGGACTCGAACCCGTGACCCCATGCGTGACAGGCATGTATTCTAACCAACTGAACTAACGCACCAGAATTTCATTTTATCATTGCTATCTCTCTCGATTGCGGTTGCAAAGGTAGGCGTTTTTTTTAAACCTGCAATAGCTTGAAAGAAAAAAAATCATCTTTTTTTTAACATTGGTTGATTATAAGAGATTTATGTTACCTTTGCATAGACAAAAAATAGAAATTATGAAAAATACCCCTATCGAACGTAAACTAATCGATGAAACTATCGAAGATTTTCATATTGCAGACTTTGCAAAAGCCACTATTCGCGAAGTAAAAGCTATCGCAGCTAAAGCAGAAGCGGATTCCGGTGTAGAATTTATAAAAATGGAAATGGGAGTTCCCGGACTGCCTCCCTCAGCCGTAGGTGTAAAGGCTGAAATTGAATCTCTGCAAAAAGGGATAGCAAGCCTATATCCGGACATCAACGGCTTGCCGGCATTGAAAGAGGAAGCATCCCGTTTCATCAAAGCATTCATCAACGTAGATGTGGCACCGGAAGGATGTGTACCGGTAACAGGCTCCATGCAGGGGACTTTTGCCTCATTCCTCACATGCAGCCAGTGCGACGGGAAGAAAGATACCATTCTGTTCATCGACCCCGGTTTCCCCGTGCAAAAACAACAATTAGTTGTAATGGGACAGAAATATGAAACCTTTGATGTGTACGATTACCGTGGCGACAAACTGAAAGATAAGCTGGAAAGTTATCTCAAAAAGGGCAATATTTCCGCCATTGTTTACTCCAATCCAAACAATCCCAGCTGGATATGCCTGAAAGAAGAGGAACTCCGCATTATCGGCGAACTCGCCACTCAATATGATGTAATCGTTCTGGAAGATCTTGCCTATTTCGCCATGGATTTCCGCCAAGACCTAAGCAAACCGTTTCAAGCGCCATATCAACCTTCTGTGGCTCATTACACAGACCATTATGTCCTACTCGTATCCGGTTCCAAAGCATTCAGCTATGCAGGGCAACGTATCGGAGTAAGCTGCATCTCAGACAAACTTTATCACCGGGCATATCCGGGACTGACACAGCGTTATGGTGGCGGTACATTCGGCACTGTATTCATTCATCGCGTTCTTTACGCTCTTTCTTCCGGAACCAGCCACTCGGCGCAATATGCGCTCGCCGCCATGCTGAAAGCTGCCAACGAAGGTAAATACAACTTCCTGGACGAAGTAAAGGTATACGGTGAACGTGCACGGCGATTGAAAGAGATTTTCCTGCGCCATGGCTTCCATCTGGTATACGACAACGACCTCGGCGATCCCGTAGCCGACGGATTCTACTTCACTATCGGCTATCCGGGTATGAGCAGCGGCGAACTTGCCAAAGAACTGATGTACTACGGAGTAAGCGCCATTTCATTGGTAACCACCGGAAGCCATCAAGAAGGACTACGCGCTTGCACCTCATTCATCCAAGACCATCAATATGCCCAGTTGGACGAACGTATGGCTGTCTTTGCAGAAAATCATCCTATAAAATAAGACGCATATACCTTGTTACAGAGAATGAGCATCTCCTCCCTGAAGACGCTTCATTCTCTGTAAAACCTTAAATTTCCCAAGAAAGATACTTTTCTCATAAAAAAGAGAAATATAATTTGCTCCTTTATAGAAAAATACTTAATTTGGGGGCATGTATATCAATACAGACATATTCAAAATAGAAACTAACCATATAGTTCCTGCACGAGGAAAAGTTCTTATATCTGAACCTTTTTTGTGTGACCATATGTTCGGGCGATCTGTTATTTTATTAGTAGACCATACACAAGACGGAACAATGGGATTGGTAATGAACAAACCGTTGCCTCTATTTTTGAATGATTTATTAAGTGAAATCGACTGTCGGGAGGATATTCCTATCTATAAAGGCGGCCCCATCAGCACCGACACTCTTTTCTATCTGCACACGCTGGAGAACATAGCAGATTCACTCCCGATAGCCAACGGATTCTATCTGAACGGTGACTTCGCCGCCATCAAGCAATTTATGGCGGAAGGCAATTCAATAAAAGGAAAAATACGATTCTTCCTCGGCTACTCCGGTTGGGAATCCGGACAGCTGAAGCAAGAGATAGAAGAAAATACCTGGTTGGTGGACAAAGCGGATATTCCCTCGCTCATGGATGAAAAAGCCAGCAAGAATCTGTGGAAAGACGCGCTTGGCAAGCTCGGCGGAAAATATGAAATGTGGTCACGTTTTCCGCAAATCCCCACTCTGAACTGACAGTAACCGACTAATCCGATTACCGACTATCCTCTACCCGACTCCGTACTCCCGGAACGAATACGTTGCATCAAAACAACATCCTTAAATCTACCACCTGTAAACCACCACTCTTTCAGCAGTCCGCACTGTACAAAACCACAAGAGCCGAACAGACGCAGACTCACCTCATTATCAGCGGCCACATGCACAATCAGTTGTTTCAGAAATAAAAAGCCGAAAGCATAGTCACACAAAAGTTTCAAGGCGTCGGAAGCATATCCATTCCCCTGATACTCCTTTCGTACCGCAATCCCCACCTCACCGCGGGAATGCATCGGTGCAAAGTCCGTAATGTCAATAGTGCCCACTACGGCATCATCCTCGCGACGCACTATCATCATACGGAGCTGACGGTCGGCAAACATATCGCATTGCGAGTTTTCCATGTATTGTTTCAGGACATACTTGGAATACGGCACCGAGAAGTTCGTGACATCCCACGTTTGCGGGTCATTCTCCATGGCATACATTATCTCCAAATCTTCCGGCTCCATGGCCCGAAGACGCACACGCTCACTTATAAAAAAAGAAGGTTTCATTATTCTTTATCTATATGCAGTTCCTTACGCAAGCGATTTTCACCCGGCAGACAGAACAGAGACGCAGTCAAAGCAATTAAGGCACAAAGCACTCCCTTATTGCTCAGTATCATGTAATAGGTGAGAAATCCCGCCAATACCGGCACGGCAAGCAGAGCCAGACGCACTCCACTCCACAACACATACAAGCGCAGCGCATCCGTAATGGCAACAACATCTATTTTCTTAGTCAGCACCCACGAAAAAAGTTTCAGGGAAACAGGCACTAATACAGCCGTAAGCAGAATCGTAACAGTCTCCGCAAAATATGTAGCACGCACATCTCCCGCATAGGCACCAACCCATTCTCCGCCTGTTTCACCAAATACCACAAGAAATACGGGCAACATCCAAAAATATACAAACAACATCTTTGTGCGGGATGCAACCCGCTTTATCTTTTCTTCCATGCAATCGGTTTTAAAGTTACGTCATACCGTACCCGTAAACGGAGTACGATTTACAATGCTACGCCCAAGCGTTACCTCGTCCGCATATTCCAGTTCATCTCCCACAGAAATACCACGTGCTATCACAGACAGTTTCACTCCCAGTTTTTCCAGTTTGCGATAAATATAAAAGTTGGTTGTATCACCTTCCATGGTAGTACTGAGGGCAAGCACTACTTCCTTAATTCCCCCGGCAGACACCCGTTGCACCAGACTTTCTATTTCCAAGTCACCGGGACCTATTCCGTCCATCGGCGAAATCACACCGCCCAGCACATGATACAATCCACGGAATTGCTGTGTCGCTTCCACCGCCATCACATCGCGTATGTTCTCCACCACGCAAATAACGGAAGAATCACGCTGAGGATTGGAGCAGATACGGCAAGTCTCCGTATCAGAAATATTATGACAGACCTTGCAGTACTTCACTTCATGCTTCAACGTAACGATGGCATTGCCGAAGGCTTCCACCACCGCCGTATCCTGCCGCAGCAGATGGAGCACCAGCCTCATGGCAGTCTTCCTGCCCACACCCGGCAGTTTGGCAAACTCATTCACCGCTTTCTCCAGTAATATCGAGGGAAATTGTCCGTTCATACTTAAAGTTCTCCTATTGACGGGCAAAGATAGAGAGAATTCCTCATTATGAACAAAGATTTTTGAAATAAGTGCTACCTTTGCAGGAAGAAACAATTAAAAAACAGATAACAAAATGGAGATAACAAACGCTGAATTCGTCATCAGTAACACAGACGTAACCAAATGCCCCGGCGGGACATTCCCCGAATACGCCTTCATCGGACGTTCCAACGTTGGAAAATCCAGCCTCATCAATATGCTGACAGGACGCAAGGGACTTGCCATGACGTCCGCAACTCCGGGAAAGACCATGCTCATCAACCATTTCCTGATTAATAAGAGTTGGTATATCGTTGACCTTCCGGGCTACGGTTACGCCAAGCGCGGGCAGAAAGGACAAGAGCAGATTCAGCGCATCATAGAAACCTACATCCTGCAACGTGAGCAAATGACCAACCTCTTTGTCCTCGTCGACAGCCGCCACGAGCCGCAAGCCATCGACCTTGCCTTCATAGAGTGGCTGGGCGAGAACGGAGTGCCTTTTGCCATCGTTTTCACCAAAGCCGACAAGCTGAAAGGCGGCAGGATAAACAGCAACATCCGCCACTATCTGGAGAAACTGCACGAACAATGGGAAGAGCTTCCCCCCTACTTCGTCACATCTTCCGAAAACCGTATGGGACGCGATGAACTGTTGGGCTACATCGAACAAATCAACAAGGACATTAACTCCAAACCATAATTATTATAACCGAAATGAAAAGATTTGTTTTTTGGCACATATTCGTTGCCGCATTGCTAATGGCTTCCAACAGCCGGGCACAATCTCTGAAAGATTTATTAAACAAGGAAAATATCGAAAAAGTAGTGAATGCAGTAACCGGCAAAAGTACCGCCAGCATGGAAGGAACATGGATATATACCGGTTCAGCCATTGAGTTTGAATCGGACAACTTACTGCAAAAAGCAGGCGGTTCGGTAGCCGCCGGCGCTGCCGAAAGCAAGTTGAACGAACAATTGGCAAAGGTAGGTATCAAAGAAGGACAAATGTCTTTCACCTTCAATGCAGACAGTACTTTTACAGCCAAAGTAGGTGCAAAAAGCATAAAAGGCACTTACTCCTACGACACTTCCACACAGCACGTTAATCTGAAATTCATGAAGCTGATTCCACTCAGCGCCAAAGTCAACTGTACATCCGCCAATATGGATTTGCTGTTTAATTCGGATAAACTTTTAAAATTGATTACCCTGATTTCCAGCAAGAGCAATAATACCACACTTAAAACAATCGGCTCGCTGGCAAACAGCTACGACGGCATGATGCTGGGTTTTGCTTTGAAAAAGGAATAAACCCAGGAACGGAAAAATCAAAAAAGCCCCGTAAGTATACAACTTACGGGGCTTTTTCATTCTTATTCTTTAAAATATAAAAAGAGCGGAAAACGAGACTCGAACTCGCGACCCTAACCTTGGCAAGGTTATGCTCTACCAACTGAGCTATTTCCGCAAATGATGCCCTTCTTACAAAGAGCGTGCCCAGAACAGGACTCGAACCTGCATGCCTCTCGACACACGCACCTGAAACGTGCGCGTCTACCAATTCCGCCACCTGGGCAATCATTAAAATCAAAGAAAGAGCGGAAAACGAGACTCGAACTCGCGACCCTAACCTTGGCAAGGTTATGCTCTACCAACTGAGCTATTTCCGCAATATACTATGTGAAGAGAAGGAGACTCGAACTCCCACGACATAATTGTCACTACCCCCTCAAAGTAGCGCGTCTACCAATTCCGCCACCTCTCCAACATATTCCAAACATTTCATAGACCATTGCCTCTACCCTTGTGCCCAGAACAGGACTCGAACCTGCATGCCTCTCGACACACGCACCTGAAACGTGCGCGTCTACCAATTCCGCCACCTGGGCATAGGTAATTGCAATCATTAAATCATAGAAAAGAGCGGAAAACGAGACTCGAACTCGCGACCCTAACCTTGGCAAGGTTATGCTCTACCAACTGAGCTATTTCCGCGTTTGCGGTTGCAAAGGTAGATATTTTCCTTAAACCTGCAAACATTCTACGCACTTTTTTCACACATAAAATTGAACATTCCACCCAAAGCGAAAGCAGACTTTTGATTATCAACTCATTCGGTCACGATAATCTTCGTAAGAAAATAGCTTGAATATATCGGCCTTTCCCTCTTTTGTCCACATGGCAATGGCGGGATGATGAATTCCGTTGAACATATTCGTCTTCACCGTGGTGTAATGTATCATATCTTCAAAAACAATTCTTTCGCCGATATGAAGTTCGTGGTCAAAGCTCCACAAGCCCATATAGTCGCCGCTCAAACAAGAATTACCTCCCAAACGGTAGACATATGCACCTCCATCACCCGTTTCAGCGCCCCGAACGGCAGGCTGATAGGGCATTTCCAGACAATCGGGCATATGGCAGGTGAAACTGACATTCAGAATAGCGGTACGAATACCGCGGTTCTCTACGATATCCACCACTTCGGAAGTCAACACCCCCGTCTGCCAGGTAAACGCAGAACCAGGTTCCAAGATAATATTCAAATGAGGATAACGCTCTTTCAATCCGCGGAGCAGACGAATCAGATGCTCTACATCGTAGTCCTTACGGGTCATCAAATGTCCGCCACCCAGATTCAACCATTTTATTTGCGGGAACCAACGGGAGAACTTCGCTTCCAGATGCTCCAACGTGCGTTCCAGTTCGTATGAGGACGACTCGCAATGGCAGTGGCAGTGGAATCCGTCAATACCCTGCGGCAAAACGTCGGGAAGCTGTCCGGCCATTACACCGAAACGAGTACCGGGAGCGCAAGGATTATACAACTCCGTTTCCACTTCGGAATATTCCGGGTTGACGCGTATGCCGCAGGATATACCCTGTCCGCCCGCTTGAATCATGGGATAGAAACGTTTGAACTGCACCAACGAATTGAATGTAATATGGCTGCTGCATCGCATGATTTCTGAAAAGTCGGCTTCCGTATACGCCGGAGAATACGTATGCGCCTTGCTGCCGAATTCTTCCAACGCCAAGCGTGCCTCATATACGGAGCTTGCCGTAGAATGCTCTACATATTCACGGAATATGGGAAATGAACGCCACATGGCAAAGGATTTGAAAGCAAGAATAATCTCTACTCCCGCCCGGTCGGCAACGCTCTTTATCAATGTGAGGTTCTTCCTCAGCAGTTCTTCTTCCATGATATAACAAGGAGAAGGAAAAAGGTCGAAATCTTTGTCTGTCATTTTTATCGTTGTATAAACTTTTCTTATTAATATCACCCTATCACTTTAAAACGCGCGAAACGCAAAAGAAGTTGCTTGTCACCCGCATTCTTAAAACGAATGGTGGCTTTTGCATTATCACCCTCGCCTTCCACTTTCATCACTTCGCCCAGACCGAAACGTTCATGCTCGATAAGTTGCCCCGGCTGCACCGTGTTTCCGCCTGCGACTGCCGATGAATGAGATGCGGCAGAAGCTGTTCCCATAGAAGGCGTCACCCGCTTTAAATTACGTGGAACGGTGGGGGCAATGATTTCCTGCCGGGGACGAACTCTTTCCTCACGTTTTCCATACATGCCGGAAGAGATATTCTCTCTGTTCTCCCGACGGAAAGACATGGCATTCTCATCTATTCTGCGGCTCAATCCCGCATCCTGCGGCAATTTAAGGAAACGTACATCTATATCTTTCAGAAAACGGCTGGGATTTCCAAACTCCATTTTTCCATAACGGTAGCGACTTTTGGCGTAAGTAAGGAAACAATGATCTTCCGCACGGGTTATGGCTACATAGAACAGACGGCGTTCTTCTTCCAGCGCCTTCGGAGAGTCTCCCGCCATACCGCTGGGGAACAACTCTTCTTCCATCCCTACCACAAAGACATTCTTAAATTCCAACCCTTTGGCGGAATGTACGGTCATCAGGGTTATCTTTGCATCGTCTCCGTCCTTGTCCGAATCTTGGTCGGTAAGCAAGGAGACTTCCGAAAGGAAATCACTCAGTGTGATATTGGCGTTACCCTCTTCCTGCCGTTGGGCGCAGAAGTCTCCCATACCGTTTGCAAGTTCTTCGATATTCTCCTTGCGACTGAGGTTTTCTGGAGAATTGTCTTGGCAAACATCATTGATGATACCGGACTGACGGATTATCTCCGTACCGAGCTCGTAGGCATTCTTTTCGGTAACGCCCTCTATAAATCCGGCTATCAAGTCGCGAAAGCCTTGCAGCTTACCCGCTGTCCCTTTGTTGATATTCACTCCATAAGTCAGCGGTTCGCAGAGTACTGTCCACAGGCTTACATTGTTGTCAGTGGCGGCGGCAGTGATTTTGCTTACCGTCGTATCGCCTATTCCGCGTGCCGGATAGTTGATGATACGTTTGAAGGCTTCTTCATCATTCGGATTGACTGCCAGACGGAAATAGGCGATTACATCTTTTATTTCCTTACGCTGATAGAAAGACAGTCCGCCGTAAATGCGATACGGCATGCTGCGTTTGCGCATGGCTTCCTCGAAGACGCGGCTCTGCGCGTTGGTACGATAGAGTATGGCAAAGTCGGAATAAGCGTAATTCTCCTGCCGGCGCAATTCGGCTATCTTGTTGATTACAATATCGCCCTCTTCCACATCACTGTATGCCTGATACACCCCGATAGCCTCTCCCCTCTCCTTTTCCGAAAAGACTTCCTTGCGAATTTGCCGCTGATTCTTTTCTATCAGACTGTTGGCGGCAGAAACAATCGTTTGGGTGGAACGATAATTTTGTTCCAACTTAAAAACTTTCGTACCCGGATATACCTTTGTAAAATACAGAATGTTATCAATATCCGCCCCCCGGAAAGAATAAATACTTTGCGCATCATCACCCACCACACAGACGTGCTGATGCTCTTTCGCCAACTGAAGCACAATACTGTGTTGGGCAAAGTTGGTGTCCTGATACTCATCCACCAAAATATAGCGAAACTGCGACTGATAGCGGGCAAGCACATCCGGATGGTCGCGGAAAAGCAGGAAAGTATAAAACAGCAAATCATCGAAATCCATAGCATCCGCCTGTCGGCAACGTTCCCAATAGCGGCGGTAAATATCGCGCAGGGCGGGCATCTTGGCGGCGCAATCGCCTTCGTAGGCTTCTTTGTTGTTGGCATAGCCCGCAGGAGACACCAAGTGGTTCTTAGCGTTAGAGATACGAGACTGCACCATACCCGGCTTGTACACCTTTTCATCCAGTCCCATTTCCTTGATGATAGAACGCAACAGGCTTTTGCTGTCCGCCGTATCATAAATGGTGAACTTCGAGGTAAATCCTATCCGTGCGGCTTCCGCATGCAGAATGCGCAAAAATATGGAATGGAATGTCCCCATCCAAAGATGGCGCGCACGTTCTATACCTACTTGCCGGGCAATACGCTCTTTCATCTCACGGGCTGCCTTATTGGTAAAGGTAAGCGCGAGAATGTTCCAGGGCTGATAACCGTTCTCCAACAGATAAGCTATTTTGTAGGTTAGCACACGGGTTTTTCCCGAACCCGCACCGGCTATCACCAGTGACGGGCCGTCATTGTAGAGCACCGCGGCTCGCTGTCCCTCATTCAATTCTTGTATATAATCGGACATATTCCTAATCATCTAACGGGTAAAGTTCGGGCACAAAGATAAAAAAAGGTTCGGACACCAGCGAACAATTCCATAGGTTATCACGTTAGTATAGTAAAGTTTCAAAACTAAATAATTGAACTTATGAATACGTTATTAATGTCTTTAATGATAATGATTATGACACATGAAATGCCAAAACTTCCTTACGCAAACAACGCGCTGGAACCTGTAATCAGTCAGCAAACAATAGATTACCATTACGGTAAACACCTGCAAACGTACGTGAACAATCTGAACAATCTTGTTCCGGGTACGGAGTATGAAAACAAAGATTTGGTTACTATCGTAGCTACCGCACCCGACGGTGCTATTTTTAATAATGCCGGACAAGTGCTGAACCACACATTATACTTCCTGCAATTCTCTCCGAAACCATCTCAAAGCGAACCCACCGGGAAGCTGGCGGAAGCTATCAAACGTGATTTCGGCAGTTTCGAGAACTTCAAGAAAGAGTTTAATGCAGCGGCAGTCGGATTATTCGGCTCGGGCTGGGCATGGCTGTCGGTAGACAAGAACGGTAAACTGCATATCACCAAAGAAGCCAACGGAAGCAATCCCGTACGTTCGGGACTGACCCCGCTGCTGGGCTTCGACGTTTGGGAACATGCTTACTACCTGGATTATCAGAATAAACGTGCCGACCATGTCAACGCTCTTTGGAGCATCGTGGACTGGGATACAGTAGGAAAACGAATGAAATAAGCAACCCCTTATAAAACCCTGTTGCAACGCATCTGTAAGCTGTAAAAAGCCACAGATGCGTTTTTTATTGCTTATTTGCAACGTACAGGAACAGGCCACCCGTGCTTTACAAATAAATCAGGCCGTAATCCCATGCAAATGAGAGTTACGGCCTGATTGCCCTATCCAGTTCGCCTTACGGCGTTCTTGTCATTTCTTAATCTTCTATGGCTGCTTGTGCCGCTGCAAGTCTTGCGATAGGCACGCGGAACGGAGAACAGCTGACATAGTTCAAACCTACCTTGTGGCAGAATTTCACGGAAAAAGGCTCACCACCATGCTCACCGCAAATACCGCACTTCAAGTCCGGACGAATGGCACGGCCTTTTTCGGTAGCCATACGTACCAACTGTCCTACTCCATTCTGGTCGAGCACTTGGAACGGGTCTACTTTCAGAATCTTCTTCTCCAGATAGATAGGCAAGAAAGAAGCGATATCATCACGTGAATAGCCGAAAGTCATCTGCGTCAAGTCATTCGTACCGAATGAGAAGAATTCCGCAGAAGAAGCGATACGGTCTGCAGTAAGAGCCGCACGCGGAATTTCAATCATCGTACCTACTTTGAAATCGATGCTGTCGCCAACTTCGGCAAACAACTTGGCCGCTTCGGCGCGGATAACCTCTTCCTGCTGCTTGAACTCGTACAAGATACCCGTCAGCGGAACCATGATTTCAGGATGTGTCTCAACGCCCTCTTTTTTCAATTCCAAAGCGGCGCCGAGGATAGCCCGTGTCTGCATCTGCGTGATTTCGGGATAAGTATTACCCAAACGGCAACCGCGGTGACCCAACATCGGGTTATGTTCGCAAAGCGCTTCCACACGCTGCTGGATATACTGCAAGCTTACGCCCATGGTATCCGCCATTTCCTGCTGTCCCTTCAAATCGTGGGGAACGAATTCGTGCAAAGGCGGGTCAAGCAAACGAACGGTTACCGGACAACCGGCCATCGCCTTGAAGATACCCTTAAAGTCAGCCTGCTGGTACGGCAGAATCTTAGCCAGTGCCTTGCGGCGTCCTTCCGCGTCTTCCGCCAGAATCATCTCGCGCATAGCCTTGATTTTCTCACCTTCGAAGAACATGTGTTCCGTACGGCAAAGACCGATACCCACCGCTCCGAAATTACGTGCGACCTCTGCATCGTGCGGAGTATCGGCATTGGTACGTACCTGCAATTTCGTATATTTATCAGCCAACTGCATCAATTCGGCAAAATCACCGGACAATTCGGCTGCTTTTGTTTCTACCTTTCCTTTGTAAACCTCACCGGTGCTACCGTTCAAAGAAATGAAGTCGCCTTCTTTCAACACAACGCCATCTACCTCTACCGTACGGGCTTTGTAGTCGATATTCAATGCGCCTGCACCGGATACGCAACATTTACCCATACCGCGGGCCACAACGGCAGCGTGTGAAGTCATACCGCCACGTGCCGTCAGGATGCCTTCGGCAACGGCCATACCGGCCAAATCTTCCGGAGAAGTCTCGATACGCACCATCACCACACGCTTACCGCCGGCATGCCATTCGGCAGCGTCTTCGGCAAAGAACACAATCTGACCGCAAGCCGCACCCGGAGAAGCCGGAAGACCGCGGGTAAGCACTTTAGCCTGCTTCAAAGCCGTCTTATCGAATACGGGGTGAAGCAATTCGTCCAGCTTATTGGGTTCACAACGCAACAAGGCCGTTTTTTCGTCAATCATGCCTTGATGCAGCAAGTCAGTGGCAATCTTTACCATAGCGGCACCGGTACGCTTACCGTTGCGTGTCTGAAGGAACCAGAGCTTACCTTCCTGTACGGTGAACTCCATATCCTGCATATCTCTATAATGATTTTCCAATTTGGTTTGCAAAGCATCCAGTTCCTTATAGATTTCGGGCATCGCCTCTTCCATGGAAGGATATTTGGCGGCACGCTCTTCTTCGCTTACGCCGGCAAGTTCAGCCCAACGCTTGGAACCGACGATGGTAATCTGCTGCGGAGTACGGATACCCGCCACAACGTCTTCACCTTGCGCATTAATCAGATATTCGCCGTTGAAAAGGTCTTCGCCCGTAGCGGCGTCACGGCTGAAGCAAACTCCCGTAGCGGAAGTGTCGCCCATATTACCGAACACCATTGCCTGAACGCTTACGGCAGTACCCCACTCGTCGGGAATTCCTTCCATTTTACGATAAAGGATAGCGCGTTCGTTCATCCATGAGTTGAACACGGCGCAGACAGCTCCCCACAACTGTTCGTAAGCACAAGTCGGGAAATCTTTTCCGGTCTGTTCCTTAACGGCGGCCTTGAATCTCTTTACGAGTTCCTTGAGGTCTTCTACTTCCAGTTCATTATCCAGCTTCACGCCTTTGGCATGTTTCACATCTTCTATAATAGCTTCGAAGGGGTCTACATCTTCTTTGTTTACCGGCTTCATTCCCAATACAACATCACCGTACATCTGTACAAAACGGCGGTAAGAGTCCCATGCAAAGCGAGCGTTGCCCGTCTTGCGAATCAGGCCTTCCACCACTTCATCGTTCAAACCGAGGTTAAGAATCGTATCCATCATACCCGGCATGGAAGCGCGCGCGCCCGAACGTACGGAAACCAACAACGGGTTCTCCACATCGCCGAATTTAGAACGCATCAGCGTTTCTACGTGTGCGATGGCGTTTTCCACTTCCTGTTTCAACAGAGCAACAACCTTGTCCTGCCCCATTTCATAATATTCTGTACAAACTTCTGTCGTAATTGTAAAGCCCGGAGGAACCGGAACTCCGATAAGGTTCATCTCTGCCAAGTTAGCTCCCTTACCTCCCAAAAGGTTTCTCATGCCGGCTTTTCCTTCCGCCTGGCCGTTACCAAAGGTATAAACTCTTTTTTTGTCCATAATATAAATTTAAAGTTCTTGATTGTGATTTTTTTCATTTTTCTGTTCGCAAATCTAAGTATATTTCGCAGACTAGAAAACTTTTTAAGAAAAAACTTTAAGGCAAAATGCAATTTCGACATTGCAAAATTTAATATTCCGATTCATAGAGAGAAATCCCGAAAAAATACCTATTTTTGCCACTGAATTTATTATACTGGTGTAAAAGTGGCAAGAAAGAGAAAAGAACTTCCCCTGTTAGAAAAGGTGGAGATTACGGATGTGGCTGCCGAAGGAAAAGCCATCGCAAAGGTCAATGATTTGGTAATTTTCGTACCATACGTCGTTCCGGGTGACGTGGTAGACCTGCAAATCAAGAGAAAAAAGCATCATTACGCAGAAGCGGAAGCGGTGAAGTTCCACCAATACTCACTGGTAAGAGCAGTCCCGTTTTGTCAACATTACGGTGTATGCGGCGGTTGCAAATGGCAGGTGCTCCCCTATTCAGAGCAAATAAAATACAAGCAAAAACAAGTAACGGACAACCTTACCCGCATCGGGAAAGTAGAGCTTCCGGAAATATCGCCGATACTCGGCTCCGAAAAAACGGAGTTCTATCGGAATAAACTCGAATACACTTTTTCCAACAAACGCTGGCTGACTGCGGAAGAAGTCCGGCAAAACGTGGTGTACGAGCAAATGAACGCGGTAGGTTTCCACATTCCCAACGCCTTCGACAAGGTATTGGCCATAGAGAAATGCTGGCTGCAGGATGATATATCCAACCGTATCCGCAATGCGGTACGCGACTATGCCTACGAGCACGATTACTCGTTCATCAATCTGCGTACGCAGGAAGGGATGTTGCGCAATATGATTGTGCGCACGTCCAGTACCGGCGAGTTGATGGTAATCCTTATCTGCAAGATTGAGAAAGACGAGGAAATGGCTTTGTTCAAACAACTGTTGCAGTATGTGGCGGATACTTTCCCCGAAATCACGTCGTTATTATACATTATTAATAATAAGTGCAACGATACCATTACAGACCTCGACGTGCATACATTCAAAGGCAAAGACCATATCTTTGAGGAAATGGAAGGCCTGCGTTTCAAGGTAGGCCCCAAATCGTTCTATCAGACGAACTCCAAACAAGCATACAATCTATATAAAGTAGCCCGCAATTTCGCAGGGCTCACAGGCAACGAACTGGTATACGACCTTTATACGGGCACGGGAACCATTGCCAACTTCGTATCCAAGCAGGCGCGTCAGGTTATCGGAATCGAATACGTGCCCGAAGCCATCGAAGACGCCAAGGTCAATGCGGAAATCAACGGCATCAAGAATACGCTGTTCTTTGCCGGCGATATGAAGGATATGCTGACGCAGGATTTCATCAACGAATACGGCCGTCCGGATGTAATCATCACCGATCCCCCCCGTGCCGGTATGCATCAGGATGTGGTGGATGTTATCTTGTTTGCCGAGCCGAAACGCATCGTGTATGTGAGCTGTAATCCTGCCACGCAGGCAAGGGACTTGCAGTTGCTCGATGCAAAATACAAAGTAAAAGCCGTACAGCCGGTAGACATGTTCCCGCATACGCACCATGTGGAGAACGTGGTACTGCTTGAACTGAAAGCAGAAGTTTAAGAGTTGAAAGGCTTGAGAATTGAAACGAATCATTAATTACAAATTATTATACTCGTGGCAAAAGAAAGAAACATGGCAAGAGCCCGCACGCAATATACGGACTACATGGTAAAAGAGCCGATGGAACTGATGGAATTCCTGGCTGCCAAAATGCCGGATGCCAGCCGTACCAAGTTGAAATC
Source organism: Bacteroides clarus YIT 12056 (assembly GCF_900129655.1). Lineage (GTDB taxonomy): Bacteria > Bacteroidota > Bacteroidia > Bacteroidales > Bacteroidaceae > Bacteroides > Bacteroides clarus. The sequence continues at coordinate 113,164 of NZ_FQWK01000004.1, read as the reverse complement.
ATTATTGAGCAAACGAATTGTATATGTGGACAGTGTTATCACAACGCAGTACAATTTCCCTTTGAAACCGGGCATGAAAGTGCAAATCAGCCGCGAGAAAGGACGTAAAGAGTTCAGCAACAAACTGCTGAAGATTGTATATGAGGATGCATATATCATTGTCGTCGAGAAGATGCAGGGTCTGTTGTCCGTCAATACGGAAAGACAGAAAGAACGCACTGCCTATACCATATTGAACGAATATGTTCAGCGGTCGGGCAGACAGCACCGTGTGTACATCGTCCATCGCCTGGACCGTGATACTTCGGGATTGATGATGTTTGCCAAAGACGAAAAGACGCAGAACACATTGCGCGACAACTGGCATGATATTGTGACCGACAGGCGTTATGTAGCCGTCGTTGCGGGCGAAATGGAAAACAATGCCGGCATGGTAAGGTCTTGGCTCACCGACCGCAAGCTGTACGTATATTCCAACCCGACAGACGATGGCGGAAAAGAAGCAATCACCCACTACCGCACCATTAAACGCGCCAACGGGTTCTCACTCGTAGAGTTGAATCTGGAAACGGGACGCAAGAATCAGATTCGTGTGCACATGCAGGATTTGGGACATCCCATCATAGGTGACGGACGGTATGGATTGGAAGAGGTAAATCCTATCGGACGATTGGCATTACACGCTTTCAAGCTCTGCTTCTATCATCCTGTGACCGGAGAGTTGATGCAGTTTGAAACGCCTTATCCGGGAGACTTCAAAAAATTATTCCTAAAGAAACAATAAGGTATATCCAAGTAAAAGGGTGTATATCAGAATGAAAGTTGAGATTCACTTTGATATACACCCTTTCTTTTTTATTTTATTCCATATCTAATCTAAACTCAAATGGAACAGCATCATTCGATAAATAAAAAGTTCCATACATTCGATTTCCTGCGATTCTTACATCATCCATATAAGATATTCCGGCTCTACCATAATCTAATACAAGATTCCGATTGCTACTATCCTCCCAATACCACTGGAAACGGAAATGCTCATAGAGCCTACCATCCAACTGATAATACTGATATTCTTCACCAAATCCATCCCAACCAAATGTAAATGTACTAAAAAGAGGTTCTCCATAGTCGGCATTCATGCCAACATCTCCTGTCCATGCGCGATCTATAAAGATAGATTCTATATCATATTGATCATCTTCTTCACATGACGTAAGAGTTAATGTCAATGTGAATAAAAACAGTATACCTAAATATTTTCTCATTATCTTTTATTTCTAATTCCGGTTAGTCATAGACTTGGAGGCGGTCAACATTATGATTTCTCCATCCAATTTTCCGGAGAGGTAATGGTCGCGTACCCAAACATTCTCAAAGTACTTTATGTCGCCGGCTCCGTAATTCAGAACAAGTCCCTCTCTCGAGTTATCTATCCACCGCCATGTGAAATCACTCTCCGTAGTCTTCATCTTACCGACTTCATAGACTATCAGCGTTTCTTTTCCGGAAAGAATTTCCTTGCCATTCTGCTTTCCCTTTGTGAATTCCAATATATGTCTGCATTCTCCCTCGTCGGTCGTATAATCTTCCATCCAAGCATCGCTGCATAACTTCTCATCGGTATTCTGTATGGTATAGTAGTTATCATCCCCGCAAGAAGCCAGCCCGATAGTCATTACGCATAACAACACTATCTTCACTAAGTTCAAAATCTTCATAATTATCAAGTTTAGTTAATATTTACGGGCAAACATACATAAAAATAATGAGATGCTTAATATTTAGACTGAAATTTCTTATAGAAGATAGCGAATAAGATGAAACCTGTCAGCGCAAAAGGCACGCCTGCCAAAGCCGGATAACGGTATCCGCCACTAAGAGCCAGGCCTCCTACGTATGCCCCGATGGCATTGCCCAGATTGAATGCCATTTGCACACAGGCGCCGCCCAGCATCTCCCCGCCGGGAGCTACGCGGATAATCAATACCTGTTCGGGGCTCGACACCGCAAACAGCCCCGCCGTACAAAGAGCCATCAATATGGCGGAGCACCACGGATTGGGCGACAGGAAAAACAGCATCAACAGCACAATGCAAATCATGCCCTGCACCACCATGCCAACCTTGCCCGGAGTATATTTATCGGAAAGCCGTCCGCTCACCAGATTGCCGACCACCATACCAAATCCCGCCAGAACCATTAACGCCGTCACACTCTCGGAGCTGAAACCCGAAACGTTCGTCAGCAACGGTGTGATATAGCTATACCAGCAGAATACACCGCCATTGCCCAAAGCCGTCGCCCCCAATATCAACCAGGGAGCGGGTGTCTTCAGGAAACGGAATTGTCCCTTGAATCCGGTATCTTTCAGTCCCTCTACCACAGGCACCCAGCGCCATATATAATAAAGAACTATCAAGCCCCAGCAACCCACCAGCAAGAATGTAACGCGCCACGAGAGCATGTGGCTCAAGGAAGTGCCCAGCGGAACGCCAAACAGATTGGCGACCGTCATACCCGCTATCATAATGGATACGGCCTCGGAACTTCTACCCTCGTCAGCCAGCTTACCCGCCACAATGGAAGCAACTCCGAAGTATGCCCCATGCGGCAAGCCCGAAATGAAACGCGCCGCCAGCAACGACCAATAATCGGGAGCCACCGCAGCCCCCAGATTTCCTACCAGCATCAAAGCCATCAATGCCAGCAGGATATGTTTCAACGGACGTTTACGCGCCAAAATCAACATGGGAGCACCGGCGCATACGCCCAGCGCATAGGCGGAAATAAAATGTCCCGCAACGGGAATACTGATATTCAAATCAGCGGCAACATAGGGCAAAATGCCCATCATCGTAAATTCGGCGATACCCAATCCTAAGGTGCCGAACGCTAACGCAATAAGACTCTTCTTCATTTGAAAAAATACAACCTGTAAAACAAACTTTTTACCGCTGCAAAAGTAATGCATTGTACCGTTCCCGATTCTTTATTTTATAAAAAAGTAACTAAAAATTTGTCTCATACGAATGTAACTTATACTTTTGCACCCCGAATAAAGAACATGTCAACAAGAACTTCAACCATTCTGCCGGTCGGAGTTCGGATATATTCTTATTCACGGTTCAATAACAATTTGTATAACTAAAAGGTAAGAAGAAAATGAAAAAGTTTGTAATCTTATTATTTGTCGCAATGGCTGCTTTATCAGCAAAAGCACAAGTGTATGTTGGCGGAGCAGTATCTTTATGGCACAACGACGATGTCGACGCAACGACTTTCACGCTGAATCCGGAAGTAGGATACAACCTGAATGAAAAATGGGCTGTCGGCGGTATATTGACATTCTCGCACAGCAAACTGGACGAAGGAAAATACAATGCTTTCGGCCTTGCTCCATACGCACGTTACTCTTATTATGAAAACAAGGTTGTCCGCCTGTTCATCGATGGCGGTCTGGGCTTCTCCACTCAAAAGGTGAAAGGCGCCGATGCCGTAAACGGTTTTGAAATCGGTTTCAAACCGGGCATCGCCATCAAACTGAACGACAAGTTCAGCGTACTTGCCAAATGCGGTTTCCTGGGTTACAGGGACGACTATATGAACGCCGGCAGCGGTTACGGTTTCAACCTCAAAAGCGAAGACCTCTCATTCGGTTTCCACTACGAATTCTAATCAATACAAACCGATGTATACGCAAAAGGGATGCTTTCCGAAGCATCCCTTTTTTATTGTTCTCATAGAATAAGTACGGATTAGTTTCTAATTATTCAAACATTATAAATACTCACACTTAAATTATTCGTATTTTTGCGCATCGTTTATAAAATATGCAATAATGAAGAAGTCCGTAAAAGGAGTCCGGTTTGCTCCTAAAAACTATTCCGACGAAGTAGAAGCCAAGATTCAACATTATAAAAGAGAAGGATATAAACTGCCGTCACGCCACTTGCTGCGCACGGAAGAGCAACTGGCCGGCATACGCGAAAGCGCAAAGATAAACACCGCATTGCTCGATTACATCTCTGAGAATATCCGTGAGGGAATGTCTACGGCAGAGATAGACCATCTGGTATACTGTTTCACGACCGACCACGATGCCATCCCCGCCCCTTTCCTGTACGAGGGCTTTCCCAAGAGCGTATGCGTCAGCATCAACGATGTGGTGTGTCATGGCATCCCCAGCACCAAAGAGTTCCTGCGCAGCGGAGATATTGTAAACGTGGATGTATCCACCATATATAAAGGATATTTCTCCGACGCATCGCGCATGTACATGATTGGTGACGTCCGTCCCGAGATGCAACGTCTGGTGCAGGTGACCAAAGAGTGCCGTGACATCGGCATACAGGCCGCACAGCCCTGGGCCCGATTGGGCGATGTGGGAGCCGCCATCCAGGAGCATGCCGAGAAGAACGGTTACAGCGTAGTGCGCGACCTTTGCGGACATGGCGTAGGCATCAAGTTCCACGAAGAACCGGACGTAGAGCACTTCGGCAAGCGCGGTACGGGCATGCTGATAGTACCGGGCATGACATTCACCATCGAGCCGATGATTAACATGGGCACATACGAGGTCTTCATCGACGAAGCCGACGGCTGGACAGTATGCACCGACGACGGTCTGCCTTCCGCCCAATGGGAAAGCATGATTCTCATTACCGAAAACGGAAACGAGATACTGACGCAATAGGCATAAGCCCGCAGGCTGCAAGACGTTCCCCGGTGTGGTACTCTCCGTACCAACCGTTGGTATTCCTCGTACCACGCTTTGGTATTGCTTGTACCAACCGCTGGTATTATCGGTACCAACCGTTGGTACGGCGGATACCACCCTTTGATACCGAATGTTCAGCCCATTGAAACTTTATTTCCCCATACGCAATTATGAATATCATACTATTACTCGTTGGAATTATCGCAGGAGCCGTCATCGGCTATCTGATGGCCGGCAGAAAAGCCGCCGCCCTAAAAACACAAGTAGAGGCCGCCGAAGCGCGTGAAGCGTTACTGAACCGCACTGCCGAAGAGCGTATCGCCCGCGAGCGCTCCATCGCCGAAGAACGCTTGCAGGAAGCCGGCCGCCAAGCAGCGGAACGCCTTAGCACACAAGAACGGCTGTTTGCCGAACGCATTTCCGAACAGGCACGCGGCTTCAACGAACGCCTCGCCGAGCAGGAACGTTCCTTTGGCGAACGCATCACCCAGCAGCAACGGCAATGGGAACAACGCCTCGCCGAACAGAAAGAAGAAGCCGAAGCCTTGCACAAGCGTATGAACACCGAGTTTGAGAACCTTTCAAACCGCATCTTCCAAAGCAAGACGGAAGATTTCACCAAGCTGAACGCCGAGCATCTGGGCAATCTTCTGCGCCCGCTGGACGAGAAGATAAAAGACTTCAAGGAAAAGGTGGAGCAAGTATACAGTACCGAAGCCAAAGAACGTTTCTCTCTGGGAGAACGCATCAAGGAACTGGTGGAACTGAACAACCGCCTCAGTGAAGACGCCAACAACCTGACACGCGCCTTGAAAGGCGATTCCAAGATGCAAGGCAACTGGGGTGAAATGATTCTGGAACGTCTGTTGCAGGCGTCCGGCCTGATTGAAGGCGAGCACTATTTCCGTCAGGAGTTCCTGAAAGACGAACGCGGCGAAGTGATTGTCAGCGAAGAAAGCGGCCAAAAGATGCAACCCGACATCCTCATCAAGTACCCCGATGAGCGCGAGATGATAATAGACTCCAAAGTCTCCCTCACCGCCTACGCCGCCTATACATCCGCCGAAGACCGCGAAGAACAGGCGCGCTGGCTCAAAGCGCATCTGCAGTCCGTCCGCAACCACATCGACGAGCTCAGCCGGAAAGACTATTCGCACTACGACATCAAGTCACCGGATTTCGTCATGATGTTTATCCCCACAGAGGGTGCTTACCTGCTTGCCATACAAAGCGACGCCAACCTTTGGGAGTACGCCTACAACAAGAAAGTCGTACTGATGAGCCCCACGAACCTCATCAGCGCCCTGCGTCTCTCGCTCGACCTGTGGAAGCGGGAAAACCAAGTGAAAAACGTGCAGGCCATCATCAAGCGCGGCACGGCCTTATACGAAAAGATTGTAGGTTTCACCGACACTTTCCTCACCCTCGGCGACCGCATGACAAGCCTGCAAAAAGACTATGACAAAGCGCTCAACCAACTGTCCGAAGGCAACGGCAGCGTAGTCCGCCAAGCGGAAATGCTGAAAGACATGAGCCTTACTCCGAAGAAACGCATCTCGGCAAGACTGCTGCCCAGAGAAGAGGCGCAAGAAGAAACAGAACAAGAAGACAAAGAATAAATCTAAAGACAAGACCTGTTATATTATGAGAATTTTAAAAGACCGTATTCTGAAAGACGGAAAATGCTATCCGGGAGGTATATTGAAAGTAGATAACTTCATCAATCATCAAATGGACCCGATTCTGATGAAATCCATCGGCGTGGAGTTCGTCAGACGCTTCGCTTCTACCAATATCAACAAGATTATCACCGTCGAGGCCAGCGGCATCGCCCCTGCCATTATGGTAGGCTATCTGCTGGAACTTCCCGTAGTGTTCGCCAAGAAAAAGAAGCCGAGCACTATGGACAATATGCTGATTACTTCCGTATACTCATTCACCAAACAACGTTCGTACGACGTATGCGTCAGCAAAGATTTCCTCACTCCCGGCGACCAGGTGCTTTTCATCGATGACTTCCTCGCCAACGGAAACGCCGCCAAAGGCATTATGGACTTGGTGAAGCAAGCCGGCGCGGAGCTGGTAGGTATGGGATTCATCATAGAGAAAGCCTTTCAGCACGGAGGCGACGAGCTGCGCAGCCAAGGTATTCATGTAGAATCTCTGGCCATCATCGAAAGCCTCGACAACTGCGAAATCAAAATCAGATAACCCGGAGCAATGGAAAAACAACAGGAAAACGGACTGATTTACGGCTTGAACGACAAGCCGCCCTTCAAGGAAGCCTTCTTTGCCGCGTTGCAACATCTGCTGGCCATATTCGTAGCCATCATCACCCCGCCGCTCATCATTGCGGGAGCGCTGAAGCTCGATACGGAAACAACCGGTTACCTGGTTTCCATGGCGCTGTTTGCATCCGGCATATCCACGTTTATCCAATGCCGCAGGTTCGGCGGGTTAGGTACCGGGCTGCTGTGCATTCAGGGAACCAGCTTCTCGTTCATCGGCCCCATCATTTCCGCCGGCATGGCGGGTGGGCTTCCGCTGATTTTCGGTTCCTGTATGGCGGCTTCAAGCGTGGAGATGCTGATAAGCCGGGTGCTGAAGTACACCAAGAAGATTATTACGCCGCTGATATCCGGCATTGTAGTTACCCTTATCGGCATGAGCCTGATAAAAGTGGGAATTACCGCTTGCGGCGGCGGAGCCATCGCACAAGCCGACGGCAGCTTCGGCAGTTTCCGCCATGTGGGGCTTGCCGCATTGGTTCTGTTGCTTATCATCGCCTTCAACCGGAGTTCCAACCGGTACCTGCGCATGAGCTCCATTGTCATCGGATTAGTAATAGGCTACATCGTGGCGTGGTGCATGGGGATTGTCGATTTCTCCTCAATACAAAGCTACGGCGGTTTCAATCTGCCGATGCCTTTCCGCTACGGGCTGGCTTTCGACTTATCCACCATTATCGCGTTGGGACTGATTTTTATGATTACCGCCATTGAGGCGTATGGCGACATTACGGCCAATTCCCTTATCTCCGGCGAACCGGTAGAAGGAGAAACATTCGTGAAACGCGCTTCGGGCGGCATCCTCGCCGACGGCTTCAACTCCATGCTGGCGGGTGCGCTCAATTCTTTCCCGAACTCCGTTTTTGCGCAAAACAACGGGATGATACAACTGACGGGAGTTGCCAGCCGGTATGTGGGATATTACATTGCGGCCTTTCTTGTACTGCTCGGCCTGTTTCCCGCCGTGGGACTGGTATTTTCGCTGATGCCCGAACCGGTATTGGGCGGCGCTACGCTGCTGATGTTCGGTACGGTAGCCGCAGCCGGTATCCGCATCATCGCGGCGCAAGAAATCAACCGAAAGGCTACTCTTGTCATGGCCGTCAGTTTCTCCCTCGGCTTGAGCGTGGAACTGGTTCCCGAGATACTGTGCCAACTGCCGGAAACGCTACGGAATATCTTCTCATCCGGCATCACGACGGGGGGAGTTACGGCAATTCTGGCAAATATGCTGATTCATATCAAGGAGTAAAGTCCGGGAGCGGGAACCCGCTCTTTCCGAAGCATATCTTCCTGAAATAAGCTACTTTGTTTTCGTGGTTTTCGGCAGCACCGTATTCAGCACCGCATATCCCAATACCCCGGCAAGCACCGTCCCTACAAGCACACCGAACTTCGCCTGATTCAGCAATTCCGGATATTCGCCCGCAAAGGAAAGATTGGCGATGAACAAAGATACGGTAAAGCCGATACCGCCCAACAAGGAAACACCGGCTATATTCTTCCAGTTCATACCCGCAGGCATCAAGGCCAAACCGCTCTTTATCGCCAGCCACGTAAACAGATATATTCCCAGGAATTTGCCTGACAGCAGCCCTGCGGCCACAGCCACGCTCACATCTCCCACGATACTGCCGCTACCGCTGAACACCACACCCGCATTGGCAAAGGCAAACAACGGCAGAATCACGAAGTTTACAGCTCCATGCAGATTGTCTTCCAACGACTGCAACGGACTGATAACATAATCGGACGCCTGCTCCACCTGCTTCAGCGTAGCAATCTGCGCATTGGTCAGCACGATATTATCTGATTTGGAAACCGGAAACTCCCCTATGACGTCACGGATGCGCTTGATATATTTACCCGCGTCCAAACGGGGACGCGCCGGTATCACAAACGCCAGTATCACGCCCGAGATTGTACTATGTATGCCCGATTGCAGGAACAAATACCAGATTATTATACCGAAGAACAGAAAGAATATCTTCTGCGTCACCCCGAACTTGCCCATATAGTAGAGGAATACATACAGAACAGCCGCCACTATCAAATACCCGTATGCCACATCAACGCTATAAAACAGTGCGATAACCAATATCCCGCCAATATCGTCCACCACAGCGAACGCCGTCAAAAATACCTTCAGGCTCAACGGCACACGCTTACCCAGCAAGCTGAGCACTCCCAAAGAAAAAGCGATGTCCGTAGCCATAGGAATAGCCATGCCGCGCGTTTCGGGAGTACCGGAAACCACCAGAAGCGAGTAGATGACCACCGGAACCAGCATACCGCCGCATGCCGCGATAAAAGGCAAAGCCGCCTTTCGGACGGAAGACAGTTCGCCTACCAGCAATTCACGCTTTATCTCCAACCCCACTGCCAGAAAGAAAACAGTCATCAGGCAGTCGTTTATGAATTCTATCATCTTCAACGGATGCCCGCCGTGAGAGAGCAGATTGAAATTCCCGATGCGCAAATGAAGTTCCTGAAGCAGAAAGTCCTGGTATATCGGCGATAAAGACGAATTGGCCACGACGGCAGCCAGGATAGCGGTGAGAAATAAAAGAATACTCGCCACTATGTTCAGCGACGAAATGTTTTTCACGGTACGTAGAATAATCATAAGTATTTGATTGAAGGTTTCATCTTTCTTCGGGAAAGGAAGCGTAGCCGACATTTCATTCCGTCACACTTCCATAACTCAACAACGCCAGCTTCTTTACCCACAGAACAAAGATACCCGTTAAAATTAAATTAAGCACTATGGTTAATACGGAAATTATCAATGCCGGGCCGCCCAAACTATATCCAAGAGCGATAAAGATTACCCCCGCCCCTACTTCACCGCGGGTAAACATACCGATAGAGAGCGCCAGACGCTCGCTGAACTTACGGTCTTTGTAAAAGAATACCGGAAACAGTTTACCGATATTAGACAATAACGACACTATCAGTACATGAAGCATAATCATTCCCCACGACATCATCTCCTGCGAACCCGTAACCGAGTGCTGTCCCAACGACGCCTCCGCAAAGTCCACACCCAGAAACCGTGGCATGCTCATTCCAACCAGAAACATAAAGAGGAAAGAAATCCCCGTGGAAACTTTACGTTCCGCTGGTGTGTCATGCTCCTTGTGCTTCATCACCATTCCCAAGACGAAAGCGGGCAGCAGCACCTCTATATGAATACTGCCTGCCTCACCATACAAATGCTTGCTGATGAGATATACAGCCTGCGTACACGCAAACACTACGGCCGAATATACCAGAATGGCTTTCCAATCCTGCCGCCAGTCGTATTTTCCCAGTTGTTTCCAACCGAAAGAGAGCAAAAGAAATACAATGAAAACAATCACCAGAAGCTGCCAGCGCAGGCCGATCATCATAATCTGAAGCGGAATCATCAGAAGGATGGTATCCAAATCATCAAAGATAGCCAGCACTTGAATTTTCTTGTAAACCCAGCTTGTCTTTAAGCCGATGGCGGCCAGCATGGTAAACAAAATACCGGCGGAAGTGGGAGCCGCAAAACGGCTCAACAGGAGATTCTCTTTCCACGCTTCCCAACTATTCCAGTATTCGGGCGGAAGCAGGACAAAAACATAATAAATAGCAATCAGGAACCAAGGCATGGCGGCGGTAGCCATTGCAACGCCATAATCTTTCGCGTATGTCTGCCAACGTGATTTATCGACTTCAAACTCACGTCCCACATTAATCATTATAAAACTCAAGCAGACATAGAGCAATACATTCGATACGGCCTTTACCGCATTATAGTTTCCGCCCGCCCACACAGGGAGATATTGGGAAACGAACAGGCCTGCCATCAGGAAGGCCGAAAACGATAGAACTTTTCTCATTCGGTTTAAATTTAAAAGGGGTTGTCAAGATAGCCCTACGGAAAGAGAACAACCCCTGTGTCATATGAATTGTTTAGCAACTAATCCAATTTCAGCACAGCCAAGAACGCTTTCTGCGGCACTTCCACATTACCAATCTGTTTCATTCTTTTCTTACCCCGCTTCTGCTTTTCAAGCAATTTACGCTTACGGCTCACGTCACCGCCATAACACTTGGCCGTAACGTCCTTACGGACTGCCTTGATTGTTTCGCGGGAAATAATCTTGGCGCCGATAGCCGCCTGAATGGCAATGTCAAACTGCTGTCTCGGAATCAGGTCTTTCAGCTTCTCGCACATACGGCGTCCCAGCTCGTACGCATTGTCAAAGTGTGTCAAGGTAGAGAGGGCATCCACCGGTTCGCCGTTCAGAAGGATATCCAGCTTCACCAGTTTGGACGGACGGAAACCGTTCGCGTGATAGTCGAAAGAGGCATATCCCTTGGAAATACTTTTCAGTTTGTCGTAAAAGTCGATAACGATTTCGCCCAACGGCATATCATAGTATATCTCCACACGGTTACCGGAGATATATTCCTGCTTCACCAGTTCGCCGCGCTTGCCCAGACAGAGTGTCATGATAGGACCGATATAGTCCGTGGTGGTAATCACGGACGCACGGATATAGGGCTCTTCAATGCGGTCTATCAAAGTGGGATCGGGCATGCTGCCGGGGTTGTGCACCTCGGTCATGTGCCCTTGCTTATCGTAGATATTGTAAGATACGTTCGGCACGGTGGTAATCACATTCATATCGAATTCGCGGTCCAGACGTTCCTGTACAATCTCCATGTGAAGCAATCCCAGGAATCCGCAACGGAAACCGAAGCCCAGCGCCAATGAAGATTCGGGCTGGAAAGTCAGCGAAGCGTCATTCAGCTGCAACTTCTCCAATGATGAGCGCAAGTCCTCAAAGTCTTCCGCCTCAATGGGATATACACCGGCAAATACCATCGGCTTCACTTCCTCGAAACCGGCAATCGCTTCCTTGCACGGACGGGCTATGTGCGTAATCGTATCGCCCACCTTTACCTCTTTGGAAGTCTTGATGCCCGAGATAATATAGCCTACGTCGCCCGTACGCAATTCCTGACGGGCAACCATATCCATCTTCAGCACACCGATTTCATCCGCATCGTACTCCTTGCCCGTATTGAAGAATTTCACTTTGTCTCCTTTACGTATCACACCGTTCACAATCTTGAAATAAGCGATGATACCGCGGAAAGAATTGAATACGGAGTCGAATATCAAAGCCTGCAGAGGCGCTTCTTCATCGCCTTCGGGATGAGGAATACGCTCGACGACTGCCGCAAGGATTTCCTCGACGCCCCTTCCCGTCTTACCGGAAGCGCGGATTATCTCTTCACGCTTGCAACCGAGCAGTTCCACGATTTCATCCTCTACCTCTTCGGGCATGGCGCTCGCCATATCGCATTTGTTGATAACCGGAATAATTTCCAAGTCATGCTCAATAGCCATATACAGGTTGGAGATGGTCTGCGCCTGCACGCCCTGTGAAGCGTCCACTATGAGCAACGCACCTTCGCAGGCGGCAATGGAGCGGGACACCTCGTAGGAAAAGTCCACGTGCCCCGGAGTGTCAATCAGGTTCAGAACATACTTCTCGCCTTTGTACATATACTCCATCTGGATAGCATGGCTTTTGATGGTGATACCTCTCTCCTTTTCCAAATCCATATCATCCAGCATCTGTCCTTCGGTTACTTGGATAGTATTGGTGAACTCCAACAGACGGTCGGCCAAAGTTGATTTACCGTGATCGATATGAGCGATGATACAAAAGTTACGTATATTCTTTTTCATTTGTTTCTAAAATTTTGGTGCGCAAAGATACAAAAAGGAGAAGACAAAAAAAAATGCGTTGATAACATATCAAATGTATCAACGCATTTTTTATAACATTCTAATCTCTTTCTTAGTTCAGCTTTACAAACAGTTCGCCTTCAACTTCTTGAGTAGAAATTTTGTCTTCTCTCAATAACCAGCCAAGACCCAAGAACAAATCCTTATCTACCAATTTTGTAGCTTTCTTGATTTGTTTAGCAGTTAAACCTTCAGTTTCATTCAGTGCGCTCCAAATTTTTCCTGCAGTTTCACCGGCTTTTTCTTTTAACATTTTCTCTTTGTTTTTAGTTAGACATGCTTAAAAATCCGCTTCCCAAAACGGAATAATCAGATTTTATTTCGGCGGCAAAGATAGTTATTTTTATGTTACATAACACATTAACTCTCTTTTTTTTCGCTTATCTGTCATAAAAAACAGCTGTTGCCGGCTTATTTCCGCTGTTTTTCCAAGTACTCAGCCCATATCGTCGCGGCTTCTTCCACCATTTTCGCGCAAGGACGTTTGGCGTAGTATTGCTCCGTACGGGCTTCGGGAACGGAAGAGCCTTCGGGCTTCTTCAGTCCCAGCAACTCGGCGCAAATCATCGAGCCGTTACGTTTCTTGAATTCTTCCGCAAGTGCCTGCACCAGCGCATAATTAGCGGCTTTGCCCTCACGGTCTTTACCGTCGACGGCGCCTTTTTCCAGCCCCGCCAACAAAAACATGCCGCAGGCAGCGCCGCAAGTCTGACGCATCCGCCCTATACCGCCGCCAAAAGAGGCGGACATGCGCAAAGCCTGTTCTTCCGTAAAACCGTACATGTCGGCAAAGGCGGCTACCACCGATTGCGAACAGTTATAACCGCTCTTGAACAACTCAACGGCTTTCTCTATTCTGTCTTTCATCATCGTCTTTTAATCTGCAATTTCCAACATCATAGGACAATGGTCCGAATGTACCGCATCGTTCAGAATGCGCGCTTCTTTCAGCATCGGACGTACCGGCTCGTTCACCATGCAATAATCTATACGCCAGCCTTTATTCTTCGCCCGCGAATTGAAACGGTAACTCCACCAGGTATATTCCTGCTTGTCGGGATGCAACAGACGGAAAGTATCTATGAAGCCCGCATTCAGAAAACGGGTCATCCACTCTCTTTCTTCCGGCAGGAAACCGCTGTTTGTAGCATTGCGGACAGGGTCGTGAATGTCTATCGCTTCATGACAGATATTATAATCTCCGCAAAGAATCAGCTTCGGACGGGTGCGCTGCAACTCCACCACATATTGCTGAAACTTTTCCAACCATACCATTTTAAAAGCCTGGCGCTCATCACCGCTTGTTCCCGAAGGATGATAAACACTCACAATGGACAGGTCGCCGTAATCGGCGCGGATAAAACGGCCTTCATTATCGTACTCTTCAATACCCATACCATATTCCACATGATCCGGTTCGCGTTTCGTCAGAATGGCTACTCCGCTATACCCTTTCTTTCGGGCGGAATACAGGTAATGCTTGTATCCCGATGCATCCAACGCTTCCGCCGGATACTGTTCCGGCTGCAATTTGGTTTCCTGCAGACACAGCACGTCCGGTTGTTCATTTGCCAGCCATTCGGGAAAACCTTTGGTTACGGCAGCGCGCAAACCATTTACGTTGTAGGTTATAATCTTCATGTCTGTATGTTTTTAAGTTTATCTATTCGGCTTCCTTATGCTGTTTCTCCCACTCCAGCAGTCGGACTTTACGCTCCAGCCCCCAATGGTAACCGCCGAGAGCTCCGTCCGTACGCAGCACCCGGTGACAGGGAATCAATACCGAAACCGGATTCTCGCCGATGGCGGAGCCTACAGCCCGGAAAGCCTTGGGAGTTTGCAGCGCGGCGGCAATGTCCTTGTAAGTGGTTGTTTCGCCGAACGGGATGTTCAACAGCTCTTTCCACACGCGCAACTGAAATTCGGTTCCCTTCAAATGCAAAGGTACTGTTTCCACGTTTTCCTCATCCGCGGATAAAGCGGCCAATGCCTTGCGCTGGTACTCGTCCGTACGTTCCTCAAAGTGAGCTCCGGGAAACCTGCTGACCATTTCAATCAATGAAACATCTCTGTTTCCGGTTACAAATGCCATATAGCATACACCTTTGGGCGTAGATGCAACCAACATTTCTCCCAGAAATGTCTCTGCAAAAGAATATCCCACGGTCACTCCCGGGAGTTTATGGGCATATCCGCCATCGGCCAACTGTTCGATTGTCACGAACTTTTCATTTAATAAGTGACGTTTCATTATAAACTTGATATTAATAACATAATGTTTAATACTGTCACAATAGCAGCAATCGTATAGAGCACGAACGTACTCCATTTGCTGTTTACATATTGTCCCATTACTTTACGGGACGAGGTAAGGCTCACTTGCAGGAACACGGTAAACGGCAACTGGACACTCAATATCATCTGTGAAATCAGCAACCCTTTGAACGGGTCTCCGATAAAGCAAATCAATAGCAATGCGATACCCAAGGAAAGAATTACTCCCACCTGCGAATGGCTGTCCTTAATGTGATACGACTCGCCGAATATACCGGCAAAAATAGAGCCTGCCGCCATACCGCTCGTAATAGTCGAAGAGATACCCGCCATCAGCAATGCCAGCGCAAACACCACGCCGGCGCTGCTTCCCAACAACGGGTCCAACAGTGATTTTGCCTGTTGCAATTCTTCCACCTGAATCCCGCTCTTAAAGAAAGTGGCGGCTGCCAGCAATATCATCGCGCTGTTAATGGCCCATCCCACAATCATGGAAAACAGCGTGTCGAACAGTTCATACTTCAATACCTTACGGATGGAAGCATCATCCTGCTTGTTGTACTCATGGCTCTGTATCACTTCCGAATGGAGAAACAGATTATGAGGCATCACCACAGCGCCGAGCACACTCATGATAATAAGCATGCTTCCTTCGGGAAACGAAGGGGTCACCCAGCCTTGCGCGGCCACAGGCCAATCAATCCTGACAAGGAAAAGTTCGTAGATGAACGAAAGCCCTATAACGGACACGAACGCGATGATAGCCCTTTCAATCTTCTTATAGGAATTGGTGAAAAGCATTACCGATACAAAAACCGTAGTCAGTACCGAGCCCCATATAATCGGAATATCCAGCAACATTTGCAGCGCAATGGCTCCGCCTAATATTTCGGCCAGCGAAGTAGATATGGATGCCAGCACAGCCGTCCCCAATATGGGGCGCGACACCCATTTGGGAGTGTATTGCGTGGCAGCTTCCGACAAGCACAATCCGGTTACGATGCCCAAGTGCGCCACATTATGCTGCAAAATTATCAGCATAACGGTGGAAAGCGTCACTACCCACAACAACGAATAACCGAATTCAGAACCCGCCGCAAAGTTCGACGCCCAGTTTCCCGGGTCGATAAAACCGACCGTAACCAATAGCCCCGGACCGATATATTTGAATACATCCAAACCACCCAGATAGCGTTTGTGGTCTTTCCGTTGTAAATCTTTAAAAATATTCTTCATTGTGTTGTTCTTATTTTGAGGGTGTAAAAGTACTCAAATAAAAAAAAACAAATACACCATAACTTGGTTCAAAAGCAAAAAGGACGTGCCAAAACGAATTTCAGCTATCACAGTTTTGCACACTCTCTTCTTCACTCCGTTCAGACTATACATCAATGTAAAAATCAAAAGATGTTTTGAGCGAAGCTAATGACAAAACAATACCTGAAATCCGTTTTGACACACCCTCTTTTAAAATTCCCCCTTTTTAAATCAGAGCAGGGTTAATATCCCATTTCGTGCAATGCTTTACACAACTGGTCCGGACAAGAAGTCGGACGTCCGCCGCAGCGGATACCTTCCAGACGGGAAATCACCTCTTTTACCTGCATCCCGGCAACCAAACGGGACAAGCCTTGCAAATTGCCGTTACAGCCACCCCAGAACGCGATGTCCTTTACGATTCCGTCTTCTACCTCAAGCTCGATATTGCTACTGCACGTACCTTTCGTCTTGTAAGTATAAGTCATTATTCTTCGCTTTCTTCCGGCTTCATATTAGTATAAACCGTCTGTACGTCGTCAAACTCTTCCAGACGTTCCACCATTTTGTCGATAGTTTCACGATGTTCCGGCTCAACATCCTTCAGGTCATTCGCGATGTAGGTAAACTCACCGCCGACATCTTCAAAACCGCCTTCTTCCAAGTGTTTCTGGATAGCCGCATAACTTTTCGGATCACCGTAGATAGTGATTGTGCCTTCTTCTTCATCCTCTTCATAATCTTCGTCAATGTCGAAGTCAATCATATCGAGAATGAATTCTTCCATATCCATACCGTCTTTCTTCTTGAAAGTGAACACGCATTTATGGTCGAACAGGAAAGCCAATGAGCCCATTGTACCCAGGTTTCCGCCAAACTTGTTGAATACGCTGCGCACATCCGCTACCGTACGGGTAGGATTGTCGGTCAAAGTATCAACAAATACGGCTACGCCATGAGGACCGTATCCTTCATAAGTCATACTCTTGTAGTCGCTCTGGTCTTTACCCATCGCATTTTTGATAGCACGTTCAATGTTATCCTTCGGCATGTTTTCACGCTTGCAAGTAGCGATAACGGAACGCAATGTCGGATTGTTTTCCGGTTCGGGTCCGCCGGCTTTCACTGCAATAGCAATTTGTTTACCCAGTCTTGTAAAGGTCTTAGCCATGTGACCCCATCTTTTCAATTTGGCAGCTTTTCTATATTCAAACGCTCTTCCCATTGGAACTAAATATTTATGAGTTATAAGTTATGAGTTATATGAGAATGTGTAAAAACAGACTTATTTATTTTAGGCACGGATTTCACGGAATCACACGGATTTTCATGTATGTTTTCCGTAAAATCCGTGCCTAAAAAAGTTTTACACATCTTAATTCCCTTTTTTAACGAAGTTTCGCCCCCAGCTTGTCTTCCAGATTTCTCACCAGCTTGGACATGATTTTATCAATCATTTTATCGTTCAACGTCTGGTTTTCGTCCTGCAACAAGAAACTTACGGCGTAGGATTTCTTTCCGGCTTCCAGATTCTTGCCTTCATAGACATCAAAGAGAGACACTTCCTTCAACAATTTCTTCTCTGTTTCATAGGCAATCTTCTCGATTTCCGCAAACTGCACCTTCTTGTCGAGCAGCAGGGCGAGATCGCGTTTCACAGCCGGGAATTTGGAAATCTCGGTATAGTTTACTTTCACGTTTTTGACGGCTTTCATCAGCTCTTTCCAATTCAGGTCGGCATAGTACACCTCGTTGTCGATGTCAAACGCTTTCAGGAGCTTTCTTGTCACCACACCGAAGGTAGCCAGACGCTTACCGCCTCTTGTCTGTACGGACAAGGCCGCAGCATAAATGTCGTCCGTAAGATTGCCGACTACCAAATCGTGCATCTGCAATCCGAGACGGGCGAATATATTTTCAACATACGCCTTCAGTTCGTATACGGAGCTATCCTCGTCTTGGTGCGCCCATGAATTGGAAACTCTCTTGCCGGTAACCCACAAGCCCAGATGATAATCTTCCGAGTAAGGAGCAAGCGCCTTTTCAGGATTGCGCTTCTCTTCGTTGAAGTAATAGCAATTACCGAATTCAAAGAATCTCAAATCGGCGTTCTTGCGGTTGGCATTGTGAGAGATGCTCTCCAGTCCGCCAAAGAGCAAAGACTGGCGCATGGCGTTCAAGTCCGCGCTAAGCGGGTTCATCAGCATTACGAGGTTCTTAACAGGATAAGATTCCAATCCGTCATAATATGCGGCGCGTGTCAGCGAGTTATTCAAAATCTCATTGAAACCACAGCCTACCAATTGCTCGGCAATCAGATTCTGTAATCTGTTGGACTTGTCCCATTCGCCTTTCGTTGTCAGGCTGGACTTCAAAGCCGTAGGAATCTCCACATTATTATATCCGTAAATACGGAGAATATCTTCTATTACATCGCAGTCGCGCTGTACATCCACACGGTAAGGCGGAACGTCCAGCGTCAGTCCCTCGGCCGTTTCACCAACAATCTTCATTTCCAGACTTGTCACGATACTCTTTATGGTTTCTACCGGAATAACCTTGCCAATCAGCGAATGTACCTTCTCATAAGAAAGTTCCACTCTGAAATCTTGGGCGGGAGCGGCGCATACATCCTTTATATCGGAAGATATGGTACCGCCGGCAAGTTCCTTCACCATCAATGCCGCCAGTTTCAGGCAGTAAAGGGTGGCATTCGGGTCGATACCTCTTTCAAAGCGGAAAGAAGCATCCGTATTCAAGCCATGACGACGGGCGGTCTTGCGCACCCAAGTAGGATGAAAATAAGCGCTTTCGAGGAATACATCTTTCGTAGTTTCCGTAGAACCGGAATCCAATCCGCCGAATACTCCGGCAATACACATGGCCTCTTCCCTGTTGCAAATCATCAAGTCGCGTTCGCTCAATTTGCGTTCCACACCGTCCAAAGTGACAAAAAGAGTGCCTTCGGGCATAGTCTTTACAATCACCTCACCGCCTTTAATCTTGTCGGCATCGAAGCAATGAAGCGGCTGACCGAACGCATGAACGATGTAGTTCGTAATGTCCACCACATTGTTAATAGGACGTAGGCCAATGATACGGAGCTTGTTTTGCAACCATTCCGGGCTCTCCTTTACGGTTACGCCTTTTACGGTTACTCCGGCATAACGCGGACAAGCCTCGCCGTTTTCCACCGTAACCTTGATGTCCAAGTCGTGGTTCTCAACGGCAAAAGCGTCCACAGACGGCTTCTTCAAAGAAGCTGGCAGGCCATTCTGTACCAGATAAGCGTACAAATCGCGAGCCACGCCGTAGTGTGAGCACGCATCAGCGCGGTTGGGAGTAATATCCACTTCCAGCACGTAATCGCTCTTGATGTTATAATAATCCTTGGCAAGCGTGCCCGGCACAGCCGTTTCCGGCAATACGATGATACCCGCATGGTCTGTACCGATACCTATTTCATCTTCCGCGCAAATCATACCGTTGGACTCTACGCCGCGGAGCTTTGATTTCTTGATTGTAAAGCATTCATCACCATCGTAAAGTTTCGCACCCAAAGTAGCTACTACCACTTTCTGTCCGGCAGCCACGTTAGGCGCACCGCATACAATCTGCACAGGTTCGCCCTGTCCCAGATTTACGGTAGTGATGTGCATGTGGTCTGAATTAGGATGAGCTTCGCATGTCAGCACTTCTCCGATGACCAGACCTTCCTGTCCGCCTTTAATGGTTTGCACCTCTTCTACGCTTCCTGTTTCCAATCCAATGGAAGTCAGCGCAGCGGCGACTTCATCCGGTGTCAAATCGAAATCGACATACTCTTTCAACCAATTATAAGAGATATTCATATCATTATTTTTTTATTGTTTCCAAAAGTGACCCGCAAAGTTAATAAGATTTTTTGGTTGGCAGGGAATTATCAGAGAAGAAAATAAAACAAAAACAGCCGGAACCGCTAAACAAAGCAATTCCGGCTGCGCCTAAAACAAAATAACCGCTGTTACCTGTCGTTTATCAAGCCTCTTTTTCTGCAAATGGCGATGGGCGCTCCAAGCTCTTCCCGCTCCGCTACCTCGATATATCCGTCGTGTTCCAGCTCAAACAGTGCGGGATATACCCGCAACTTGTCGGCGCCGGAATTGCGGATAATATCATCCACAGCCACCATCCCATCCGAGGCGTCTATATAATCTCTGATTTTTTGCGTGTCAAGTGCTTTGTAATCCATAGTCATAAATTTATCCTTTCATTTTTTACTGTAATGATACGATTTAAAGTTTATCCGCTATGCTGTGCAGCCGTCTCCGTAACAACATATCATTCTGCTACATGAACTGAAACGTTTTTTTCACTTTATCTTATTATATATCTATAAATAATAACATCATTTCTCCTATATTTTCAGTCACCCGAATGCGAATATAATGCTTCATATTGCTGTGCAATTACTTTCCAACGATAACGTTTATACGCGATTTCCACCATATTTTCAGCATTTATCTTAAAAGTCGGGTATGGTTTCTGCAAAAGAGTTTCCAGCATCTCTGCAGAAGAGAAATAATCAGCTTTTTGCTCTGTTGTCTCCCTATTATATATCACATCAAAAGCCAATATCGGCTTACCAAAAAACATAGCTTCTACCAACGAAGGATTCGTACCTCCTGCACTATGTCCATGTATATAAAAAGAGCAATGGCCCCTCAATACATTTAAAGTCTTTACATCATATATAGGAGACAATAAATGGATATTCCCGTACTTGGCATATTTTTCTAACAACGATTTTCCATACGGACTTCTATTCCAATTTCCAACGAAAAACAATTTTTTACCAGAAGCTTTAAAAGCTTCCAATATAACATGCACATTGTTTTCCGGCTCTATCCGACATAAAGAAAAAGAGTAACTAATATTTTTCAGTCCGTATTTTTCTAATATTTCTTCCTCTACATCCGTAATATCACACAACACATGGTCTCCGCCATAGGCTATCAGTTCCGTTTCTGTTCTATATTCCTTTTTCACATAATCCTGAATACCCTTATTATCAGCTACCACCACATCTGCATGCTTCACCGCCATCTTTTCCGAAAACTTCAAGAAAGCTTTGGCATATTTTCCCCATTTTTCACGACGATGCTCCAAACCATCGATATTGATTATCAAACGCTTTTTAGAAAACAAACGGTATATTGGAAGAAAGCAACACCCGGAGACACCCAGTATCAAAACCACATCGCTTTTCTTTGTAGCCTTTATCAAAGAGATGATATCGTATAGGATACTTTGACTTCCATTGGCATCTAACGGAACGTATTTCAAATCTGCGTTTTTATAAACTGATTGTCGGTGAGGGTAGCTTTTGGCACTACAATAAACCGTATAGTGTATATCGTCTAAAGAATTATATCCTATGATATTCTCTACCAAAGACTCAAAACCACCATAGTTGGCGGGTACTCCTACTGTGCCTATAATTGAAACCTCTTTCATTATTCTTTCCCGATAATTCTATTATATCCTTCTAATGTAGCTTTTGCCGTATCCTCCCATTTATAATATTTCAAAATTCTATCAGATAACTCCTCGTTGAAAGAACCTTCAAAAGCTGCTACAACAGCACGTCTTATAGAATCCAAATCATCAGGTTCACAATAATAAGCATATTTTTTAAAATAATCTTCTGTATCCCCTTTTTTAGTTACGACTATATTAGTTTTCATAACAGCAGCTTCTAAAGACGAAAGTCCCGGGGTTTCCATCCACGAAGCTAAAATATGTACTTTTGCTAACTTATAGAATTGAGGCAACTTCGTGTGCTCAACTTGCCCTAAGAAGAAAATGTTCGAAGAAGCCTCTTTCTTACACCTTTCATAATACTTTTTAAAATTAGCGCCAGCTTGCCCTATAAAAACGAATTTATAAGGTAAATCTTTTACTGCTTTTATTATGTTCAACTGATTTTTACGTCCTTCTATCCTAGACACACACAATACACAATCTTTATAGCACTTAATGTTATCATCAACAATAACATTATTATAATCGAATTTATTTATATCAACAGCATTCGGAACCGCTACATAGTAATAATTCTGCAAGTTAAAATCATCACAAACTCGTTTCATTTCAGAATCTGAATTAGGCAAAAATACATCTATAGCTTGTACTATTTTCTTCTGTAACCGTTTATGGCCATTTAACAAATAAAACAATGTTCCTTTATTAAATTCTGCATTCAATATTATCCGAGCTATAACCTTCAAGTATTCTATTTGAGTTATAGATAAAAATTGATTCAAAATTTGTAAAACACCACCTCTCGCTTTTTTCTCATATTCCACATACGGACCATAAATTGTAGATAAAGCTATTTTTTTATGCTGCTTTTTCGCATTTCTCACCTGCAAATATAACTCTTGAGGTCTCATCAAATTAAATACATGCACGATATCATAATCTGATAAGTCAGGTTCTAATTCTAAAGTTATATCAACAATACAACCAGCTTTTTCTAAATATTCCTTTGTTTTAAGGATTTGAGTTGTATCTCCTCCCGGCACAGTAAATAGAGTTTTACGAGACTGAAATAGAATTTTCATTATATTTATGATAATTATTTAACACAATTAATATTGTAACAAAAGCTATTATAGACATGCCATTAAAAAGGACGTGACCTGCAAATGCTGAATGAAAATAAATAACAATCCATGCTATTTTAAAAATTAATGCATACTTCCCTTTTATCTGCATTGCCTTTTTCAAACCATAAACAAAAAGCGATATATAAAGGAATAGTCCCCATAAACCATACATAAAAAATATATCAAAAGATTCACACTCCAAAAAGGATGAAGATTCATCCCAAAAACTATTAGCAAAAGGATTTCTAAATGATACAAAATATCCCATACCGAAAAATAATCTCAAAAGCAGAAGTCCATCCAAAGAATATTGTTCAAAAGCATAATCTAAATATTCCACTCGGCCAGACAATAAAAAATGCCTTAAAGAATCCGCATGCTCATACCTATAAGTAACAACAGAAGTAGCCGTTGTAATCAATTCTATAATATATGAATTATAGTATAATAAAAGAGCTATAACACCAATAATGGTAATTATTTTATATACTTTTTTTGCATAAAAGAAAGAGATAAGGATTATGGCCAAAGTTAGTATTATCGCTGCTTTAGATAATAAATTTACTAATACATAAAGAAAAAGAAATAAACGTATAATTTCTTTTTTCTGTTTTGTAGAAAAATAAGTATATAAAGAAAAAAGGCCTGCTACTCCTATAAATATGCCTAAACCATTACCAGAAGTAAAAACACCTTTTGATCCCAAACCATCTCCATACACATCGAAATTAATTCCTAAAATATTGGATAATAATATTATACCAGCATATATCGTTGCAGATAAAATAAAATAGTGAATTATATCCAATACCTCAACATTTCTACTCTGAACATATCTATTAATTACTAAATAGAATAACAGACAAAAAGAGAGTTTATAAGAGGAAATAATACCTGTCAATAATCCCAAAGGATACTGATGTAATAAGAAAGATGTAAATTCTATTATTAATAGATAAACAACCGTGATTAAAAAAAAATAGAATTTTTGTTTATGCTTCAATTGCACAAATAATATTACAGTCAGAAACAATCGAAATATTTGAGAAGGAGAAAATGCTGCATTCTCACTCATTATTCCTTTTCCAACAATATAGCCAGTCAAAGCATCAGCAAACGGGTTTAAAAGGAAAATAAGAAATAAAGTAAAAGTAATAATAGAAGTTCTGAAGGCACAAATATTATGCAACATCATTAATCATTCATTATATTGTTTAAATGTCGCGAATATACATTTTGGCTCAAAAAGTATTCACATACTTTATCAGGATGACGCAGATTAGTCAATCGATAATCAGTATAAATATTGTATAAAGTAGAAGATATATCTTCCGTACTCCTTACATTCGAAAAATAATCGATAATTCCATCGGAATACATATCATGAAGAACACCATCAATAGGGCTAATCGCCCATATAGTTTTCTTATTCTGCATATAATCAGAAATTTTACTCGGCAAGAAAATACCTTCTTCGCAAGGAGCCTCTAACAATAAACACAAGTCATATTGTTTTATCACAGACAAACTTTCCATATATGAAACAGGTGGAAGACATTTTATCCATTTATTTAATTGCAAAGTTTCTATTTGTTCATAGAAAGTTCTATTATGCATCCTTTCCAATATCCCAAGGAAAGTAAATTCTATCTGGGCATCTGTAACTTTATCCAAAAAAGAACGTATGCCTTTCAACAATATTTCAGGATTACGTTCACGTCCTAAAGCACCAGCATGAATTATTCTCAACACTTTACCATATTTCATTGAAACTTCTTGTGGAATAAGTTTTTCCATTATAATATGAGGGCTGATTAAACACCTAGTCTTATTCATTCCAACCATATATTGCAACATATAATCACGCAATCTTGTTGATGGAAAGACATTATAAAATGTATATTTTCCTATATCTAAAATCAACTTCTTTCTAAATAAATTGACACGCGTATCCGCCCCTTTCCCATATGGATAAGGATACTTTACCCACATATATGGATCATTCCAAGTAGCAACCCATTTTATCTTGTATGTTCTTGCTATATACGCGCCTACCACTTCTGAAGGATAATCGTAAGTATAAACATAATCGTATTGATACAGCTTAATTAATTTCTCGCAAACGGATATTGCATCAAAAGCCCAATCAATACCTTTATAAATATATCCTGTTTTAAAAAAAGTTTTTAGATGTCGTAATATTGTGCTCAAGTCAAAAGCGGTATCTACCTTTACAAGATTTATAGAATTAACTTTCCCAAAGAAAAAATCCGTGGTAGATTCTGGATAACAAGTGCGGTTACTACGTACTGAACGACATACTAAATCAACAATAGCTCCTCCCTCGGTTAAAGCATTCAGCATTTTAGCATTAACATTAGCTTCTGCACCAAATACTGGGTAGGAACTTGGAGCAACAAATAAAATTCTCATATTAATACTTTTCTACAAATAGCTCAACTATTCTTTTACACGCTTTTCCATTTCCATAGGGATTTACCGCTTTACTCATCCTCTCATAATACATTTGATCATCAAGTAATGCAGACACTTCAGCCACAATCTTATCGTAATCCGTTCCTACAAGTTTTACCGTTCCTGCCTCTAATGCCTCCGGACGTTCTGTCGTATCGCGCATCACAAGCACAGGTTTGCCCAGGCCTGGAGCCTCTTCCTGAATACCACCACTATCTGTCAATATAATAGATGACTTTTCCATCAAATAAACAAAAGATAGATACTCCAACGGCTCTATAAAAAACATATTACAAAGATTAGATAAATCTTCTCCCCAAACCTCATGAATAGGTTTACGAACATTAGGATTTAAATGCATAGGATAAACAAAATCAACATTAGGATACCTCTCTGTAAGGGTTTGGATAGCCTGACACATAGATATAAATCCATCTCCAAAGTTTTCACGGCGATGTCCTGTTATCAGGACCATTTTTTTCCCATTCTGCAAACGTTTGATATCATAGCCTGCAGTTTTCAACACGGTTTCTAATTCTATATTTAACTTCTTGTCATTCTTTATTTTATCGACAACCATATAAAGTGCATCAATTACCGTATTACCAGTAACAGTTATAGCTTCTTCTTTTATACCTTCTGCCAAAAGATTTTGTTTACTTAATGCGGTAGGCGCAAAATTATAAGTAGTAATGCGTCCCGTAATTTGTCGATTCATTTCCTCCGGCCAAGGACTATAGATATTATGTGTGCGCAATCCTGCTTCCACATGACCTACAGGTACTTGTTGGTAAAAAGCCGCCAATGCAGCTGCAGTAGAGGTTGTAGTATCGCCATGTACCAATACCACATCAGGCTTCACATTCTTCAATACATCACGCATTCCTAATAACACCCGAGAAGTGACATCATATAAATCTTGCCCTTGCTTCATTATATTCAAATCATAATCAGGTTTAATATCAAAAATATGAAGAACTTGATCTAACATTTCACGATGCTGACCTGTTACACAAACCAATGTCTTAAACTCCTTTGTGTGTGTTTGAAATTCTTTTACTAAAGGAGCCATTTTTATTGCTTCGGGACGAGTACCGAAGACAAGCATAATTTTTTTCATACGTATAATTTATACTAGTCAAATATTTTTAACAAACAGTTAAATTGAAACTTTTTTATAGAGTTTATACAAGATTTTTCATCCCATTTTTTCATTACATTTGCTACTTGGCTATAATCCTCAAACTCTGTAAGAGATAAAACCGCATTTTTCGTATTATAGACATACTCAGCCATTCCATTTGCTTTCTCACTATAGGACAAGAAAATCGTAGGAATATTCATCGTTATAGCATTAACAGCACAATGCATACGAGCAGCTATTACAAAATCACATTTATTCAAGAATCTTTTCAATCCAATAAATCCAGGATCTGAATTTACTACATCTACAGAGTATCCCTTAGACCTTACTTTATTTGCTATCTGTTCCAGATAAAATAAATCATTATCATTCATTGAATCTGAAAAAACATGAGGTAAAAACATCAGTCTACAATTGAGTTCTCCAGCCAATCCACAAATAGCTTCTACTTGTTTATTGATAGCAATTTCTATATTTCCATAATGATATAAAGCTGATAATGGACTAAGATTAACACCTAACGTTGTACCTTGCTTTTTTTTATCTTTATCTAAAAAAGGACATTCTACAAAATAAGCAGGATCAGGAGCAAATACTACATTTTGGACAATTCCTAATGAATTGAGATAGTCTACTGTAACCCATTCCCTTGCTACAATTAAATCTATTTTCCTCAAGTGTTTCTTGAAAAAAGCTAATGCTTTAGAGTTTTTTTCAAATTTGCCTACGGAAGCTCCCCATAACACATATTTAATCCCTCTTGCTTGGCATTTCTCTAGAAACAGTGGCAAGGAGGCATCATAAGTTCCATCAGGATATAAAGTATATATATCTCCGCCTATAGAGAATATTGTATCATAACCATCAAGCCAATCGGTAGAATCATAAGGTAAAATATAATCAATATTTACTAATGAAAGCAGTTTCCGCACAATATTGTGAAAACTCCATCGGCCAATCCTTTTACGCTGTATAATACGTATATCACAATCTGTCAATCTTCGTAAATCATCTTCATAATTATAAGAAGCATAACTAATTCTTATTTCCGGATTTATTGACTTCAATATATTTACTGTTCCCCGTACAATAGCTTCACAACCATAATTATAAACACCCCCAATACCTATTAGCAAGACATTCTTCATATATTTTTAGTTTATTCAAATGCAAATTTTTTCTTCAATTCTTCCGTAAACCTCACGGCACCTTTATGATTTAAATGATGCGCATCCAACCGCTCATCATCTGTTGCCGCCCAATGACTATAATCCAAATATTCTACATCGTTGAAATATTTCTTACGCATATTTTCACAAAAAGTCTGATCATAGTAAAACTCCGGTTTAAATACGGGGTAATACATCAAATAAAGCTTAATATGATGCACTTTACAGTAATCGATTATCTTTCTGAGATATTTATAGTTCACACTATATCCATACCAGCCATAATCCTTTATCATATCCACCTCTAGTTGTGGAGTTTGCTTAGTGGCATCAAATGAAACATTGTCTTCCCTCTCATTTATATATCCACCTAATAACTTAATATAAGAAACCGATTGAAAATATGCCAACTTAGACAAACTTGCTATAACAATACTAAATATCTGTTTGGACTCTGATTTGAATATTTGCCATTGCTCTTTATTAAAAAAAGGCCAATAGGAAGATATAAAGAAACTCTGTTCATTGTGAGCATGATATTTATAATCAGTATTTTGCCACAGATCCGTTGAAGAACATTGCAAAAACACAGTATCTACTTGAGGGTTATTTCCTACATAATGCAATAGTTTTATATAAGTATAGAGATAACGTTCACTCGGACTACCTAAATTAATAGCTTCTTTGGTAAGTGAATCATCTACTCCCCTACATACATGCGAAGCTCCCATAAAAAGAATATGCTTCTCCTTTGACAAACTCCAATTTATATGCCTTGCTACATAATATCTTACTAGAAAGAGTGAAAATATAAGAACTGTAAATAAAAAGCTAATAAATAAAAAGCTTTTAAGATATTGTTTCATAATAACTTTAAAATTGGAAATAAATAAATTGTACTTGTTGCCCAGCTTGAGTAAGAACTATAAAGGCAATAAGAAGATATAGTCCCCAACGCATCCAACGCTTAGGAAGAGAAAATTGAAGACCATACTGCTTTGTACGGTTCAACCACTCCACACACAATAATATTACAATAAATAATAGCATTTTTTTAGGAATACTTTCAGTTTCGACAACGTAAAAATTATCAGCAATACAATATAAATAATCAACGAACTCAGTAATATTGTTTGCTCTAAAAATAATCCAGCCAAATACTACTAAAGCAAACGTAAGCAGCATCATAAAAAATTCTTTTATGCTAAGCAAACGCCTACCTTCAGCTACTGTTTCAATATATTTTTTAGCCTTTCCAATAATCATCAATGGGAGAAAAAGCAGTGCATGATAAATACCCCACAATATAAAAGTCCAGTTAGCACCATGCCACAAACCACTAGCAAAGAATATAATGAATGTGTTTCGAAACTGTTTATACTTACCTTCCCGACTTCCGCCTAGAGGAATATACAGATAATCAACAAACCACGTATTAAGTGAAATATGCCAACGTTTCCAAAATTCTGCTACATCACGTGAAAAATAAGGAAAATTAAAATTACGCATCAAATTAATACCAAATAATCTGGCAGTACCTATCGCTATATCTGAATAACCAGAAAAATCCCCATAAATCTGAAAAGCAAATAAAATAGCAGTAGCTATTAACATCAGACTACTATGCGCAGCATAATTACCCCAAATATTATCTACTATATCTGCGCAATTATCAGCAATCACCATTTTTTTGAACAATCCCCAAAGGATCTGTTTTGTACCATCAACAGCTACAGAATATATAAACACACGTTTTCTTAAAAATTGGGGCAAAAGGTTGGTAGCACGTTCAATAGGCCCAGCAACCAATTGTGGGAAAAAACTAATGAAAGCGAAAAAGGCTATCACATTTTTAGTCGGTTCTATTTTTTTACGATATACATCAATTGTATAACTGAGTGCTTGAAAAGTATAAAAGCTAATACCGACAGGAAGTACTATATTGAGAGAATTAATATTTAATTCTACACCTATACTTGAAAATGCTTCAACCAAACTTTCAATAAAAAAGTTATAATACTTATAGAGACAAAGGATAAATAAATTTATAACTATATTCAATATTGCATAACACTTTGCATACCCCCCCCATTTTGTCTATCGTATTGTATTATAACACCTGATAAATAGCTACAAAAAGATGTAAAGGCTATCAAAAGGAGAAAATGCCAATTCCACCAGCCATAAAAAATATAACTGCTGATAACTATAAACAGATTTTGCCACCGTAACGGTTTGAAAACAAACCAATAGAGAATAAAAACAACAGGCAGAAAAATCAAGAATTCTAAAGAATTAAAAAGCATGATTATTTATGAATTACTTTGTTTATAAATGCAGCAATCATAACATTAAAACTATATCTGGTAGCTTTATTAAAGCCAAACAAATAGGCCGAAAACAACACGGAAACAACAGATACGATTATCATTAGAAAGCTTGTAAACAATGTATTATCACCCATATATACAACAAGTAAGGGAAATATCAATGAACAAAATAGCACTAAACCATTACGGGCAAAGATAGTGGTAAACTCTCTCCATGTATATCCATGCAGACATACAGCAAGCCACGGTTTGACAATCATTCCCTGAACAATGGTCAATATCAGCAAAGCCCAAGCAATGGCTAGTACCGACCCACCCATCCGATAAATGACAAAGACAACAGCAAAAGCTGCAATATCCATAGCAGGACAAATCAGTGCATTTTCCTTCAACCTTCCATTAGCTTGAAAAATCATATAAAAAGAAAGATCATAGACGATAAAAAGCACCTCTAATAAAGTGATACGAAGAAATTCAACAGTATAGGGCGGAACTATTTTCAACCATAATTTTAATACTAATTCTGTTTCAAAGAGAAGTGGTAAAGTAATGACAAGCATCAGATAAAAAGACACATTAGTGGACAAAAATAATAGACTTTTACTACTCTCTATTTCACCACTAGCATACCGTTTCAGTATTTGCGGATTAACTGCTGTACGGAAATTAGTGATAAAATTCACTACTTGGCTCTTGACTTGCCCAGATATAGCACGTGCTGTAACCAATGCCGGTCCAAAAAAGATACTTATCAATACAGTTGCAGCATGAGTTATTGCCATTGAGGAAAAACTTCCCAAAAGATTCCATCCCGTAAATCCCAATATAGGTTTAAAATATTCTTTATCAAAAGAGTAACCAGCAATACATTCTTTGAAATGCAATTTACAGTAAATACGATTAAACAGATAAAGCGCCAACTGTACGACAAGTATCATAAATGCATAAAACACCAACTTATCTATTGGAGAAATTTGTATGAGATAACAAATGAGTAACTTTAAAAACGCATCAAAAATGCCGATATAAGCATAGACAGCCATATGTTCATGAGCTATGATTAGTGCTTGAAACGGCACTAATATAATAGAAAGAACTGCGGTAATTACCGATATCTGATATACCCATAAAGCAGCATACATACGATTAGCTGGTATCTCACATTTATTATAAAGTAACCAAAGACCAATAGTTTCGGCAATCACAATAATAATCAATGCCATAATACCGTGGATAGCTCTAGTAGTAGTAAAACATCGTATCAGTCTAATAAAGGTCTTTTCGTTACTTTTACCTAACTCTACAGTTATAAAGCGAGAAGAGGCTCCTCCTAAAGCTCCATTTAAAAAAGCAAACATTGCGACTACACTACCGGCAACATTGTATATACCATAATCTTCTATTCCTAATGCATTCAATATAACTCGTGAGGAATACAATCCTACGAGAATGACTAATGCCATACGGAAATAAAGAAACAAAGTATTTTTAGCGATAGTCTTATTGGAGTTAGCTTGCATACAAAACAAATCAGAGTATCGTAAAATCGCAATTATCAGGATCGTATCTCAAACGAGAATTGATATTGATGGAGTCAATTTGTGATATCTCTTCTAATGTCAATGAAAAATCAAAAATATCTAAGTTTTGTTTTAATCTTCTTATGTTTGTTGATCGGGGAACAGGAATCACTCCATTTTCAATATGCCAACGAAGAATAATCTGTAGCATTGTTTTCTCGTATTTTTCAGCAATGGTACGAAGTATTCTATTATGACGTAACCGCTCATCATTACGCGCCAAAGGTGTATAAGCTTCAATTCGAATCTTTTCAGATTTACAAAACTCAATCAATGGTTTTTGGGTAAACAAAGGATGAACCTCTATTTGATTTAAAACAGGACGTACTTTGCATATTTTAAGTATCTCTTCGATATGATGCTGATGACAATTAGCCAAGCCAATATTCTTCACATACCCTTCTTCATATAATCTTTCCATTTCTCTCCATGTATCCAAATAATGACCTGGAACCGGCCAATGAAACATATACAAATCTATATAATCTAAATCAAATTTTTTAAGAGCTTTAAAGAAACCTGTTCTGACTGTCCCGGAGTATTGTTGTTGGTTAGTAGCCCGCGTCGTTATATATAATTCGCTTCTATTTATACCAGATAATTTAATAGCCTTACCTATGCATTCTTCATTATCATAGGCTGAAGAAGTATCTATCAAACGATATCCGGCTTTTATAGCTTTGGCTATAATAAAAGCTAATTGCCGCTTAAAAAATGGTTTTAAAAAGTAATAATTACAACCCTGTATGTACCGATCTATCTTTTTATTCTTACAAGAAACAAGTTTTCGTAAATAAAAGACATCATCGGTACCAAGTCCTATAACAGGCAACTTATTACCGTTACTTAATAATAATTCCTGCATAAATTAACCTTCTATAAGTTCCAATATATCACCTATTGTTTCTGCCTTTACCAAAGGAAGAATCTTTAGTTTCACATCAAATTCTGTAGATATTTTATCAAGCAAAATCATCATTGTAAGTGAACTGTACTGTTCCCATTCCTTAAATTCCGCATCCAGCACAATTTCATTCGTAGGTACTTCCGTAAATATTTCTCTAAATAATTTGAGTAACTTTTCTTCTTTCATAATTAATTAATTTAACATTTCCAATAAACCTCTTCATCTACTACCTGGGCTGGGTTACCACTTACAATTGAAAAAGCTGGAACATCTGCCGTTACAAAAGCACCAGCTCCAACGATACCACCAGGATAAACATGTACTCCAGGCATAATTGTACAACGGTCACATAACCAAGCGTGATTACCTAAAATAACCGCCCTGGAAGTTTTATATCCTTGACGGGATAAATAATGTTCTCCATTTGTATCACGAACAATTACATTTCGTCCAAGAAAAACATTATCTTCAAATTGGATTTTTTTTCCGCAAACTATTTCAACTCCTATATTGGTATCACCTCCTCCTCCAACTATAAATTCTGCATTCTCAAAAACCTGTACATTCGTACCTGCTCCAAACGTATAGTTCCCTTCAAACTTAATCAAACCATTTTTCCGAATTAAAAAAATCGATTGGCTCTTATCCTTTTCTGTTACTTTATTTCCCAACTTAACACATCCCTTCACTATTATTTTCGCCCCTCTATGCATATCTATATAAGTGTACTTATGAAATATGAGAAAATACCCTGAAAAAATTGTACTTTGTACGTGTTTAGAAAAAATATTATAATAAATATTTTTATACCAAGTACTTATTGAAAATTTAGACGCCTTCATTGTGAAATAAGCAAACTTTAATACATTCTTCAATCTCCTTTTAAAAAGGACTTTTGAAGGTGTACTTTCAATCAATCGGCGTAAAATAAGCTTCTCAAAGTTTACACTATCAAGGTCTTTATAGAATTGAATCCTATCAATATTTGTTGGCGATTTATAAGTAATAGTCAACGCCGGATTTCCATCTAGAATGGTATCAAAAGGAATTTCTTGATAGCATAAGCTTTTCTTTACTTTTTCATCAAAGTAGGTGTCACCCTTTTGAGAGTTTATGAGTATGAGAGAGGTCCCTAAGTCATTGTCATAGTCTTTGTTTAAATATTTCTCAACCCCCCAAAAGTCTGCAATAGAAATATCCGCAATTCGGGGAAAGCCTTTAAATTTACAATTATGACATGAAGGACGAGAAGCAACCCCTAAGTCCATATAACAACGGCGGAACAGATTTTTTTCTCTGGAATCGTAAATGACTTTCCCATTTTCAAAAACGACTTTATTTGTTAGAGTACGCCAACCTATTTCTTTATTTTTATCTTTTATATAAATTACTTTAGAATTATATTTTTCTTCTAAAAACTCAATGTATTTATGCCATACCTTAGGAGAATTAACATACATACATATAAAGTCAAGTGTTATCAAATTCTCATAATCTTTTTTCAAATACGACTTTAAAGCTGCTATTTGGCATGGTGTACCGCACAATAATACCTTTTCTCCCTCTTGCAATATTCTTTTGACATTTGCATAAAATCCGATAGCATTACTTTGAATGTACTTTGAACTTCGAAGTTTTTCGATATCATCCTTATTATTTGATATGTATTCTGAAACACTCCAATCTTTATTCCATATTGCACCACCTACATATGCTTTTTCAGAATAGGCTTTTTTGGCAAAGGCTGAAAAAGCTCCGCCGGACGTACTGTCAAAGCGAACTTGTAGGTTTCTATGAATTGCAGCAAAGCAATGAGGATGTGCAAAATCATTCTGCTTAAGAGCATCAATATTTATAACAGGGCATACTTTCTCACAAATATTACATTTGATACATAAATCGTCGTCAATTGAAGGATACAAAAACCCTTCATTATCTTCAAAAAATGTTATGGCTCCCTTAGGACATGCATCACCACAAACATTACATCCACAACATTCTATTTTGGCTAATTTATCAATCATAACATCAATTGATTATCAATTTCATTTTCTTTCGATCTACTTTATCACTGCTATTCAACGGAAACTCTTTAATAAACAATATATGAGTTGGAATCATATAAGAAGGCAGTTTAGAGTTCAAATAAGAGACAAGTTCCTGTGTTGCAAACTCTTCACCCTCAATAACAAGAAATAATGTTACGATATCATTAATCTCTTTTGCTAAACAAACAACATTTTTATTCGGAAGGAACTCCCGTGCCTGAAATTCAATCTCACCTAATTCTATCCGATAGCCCTGGATTTTTACTTGATTATCTATACGACCTGAATACATGATGTCCCCATATTCATCCATATAACATAAATCTCCTGTCTTATAAAAACGCATAAGCCTACCATCTAATTCATATTCAAAAAAAGAAGAGCTGTTTTTCTCAATATTATTCCAATAACCTGGTGTTATTTGCAATCCAGCAACACACAACTCCCCTTTTTCATTGCATTTACATTCCGTACCATCTTCTCGAAGAATAATACTTGAAACATTCTTCAATGCTTTTCCAATTGAAATAATACCATTCAAATCTTTATTTAAACCAGTATTGGACAATTTATAGCATGTGCAGTAGACTGTGGCTTCGGTTGGACCATAAAAATCAAAAAGTTGAATTTGAGAATTATACGTATATATACATTCCAATAATTTCTTAGGACAAGCTTCAGCTGTAAGAATACACGATTTGAGCTTAGTCATATCAATTTGCTCAAAGAAAGGTTGCATATATCTAAGCATGGATGGCGCCATTACAGCAAAGGAAAGTCCATATTCTTCCATCAGGCCTGCCACGTATAAATACTTACCTTCCATATAGGGAACGGTAAATACACAAGCTCCCTTAATAAGTGCCGATAAATAACACTGAACAGATACATCAAAAGTCAAATCAAAACATTGAAGACACCTATCATTTTCATTAATCTGAATACCCGTAGCCCAAAAAGAATTAATAAAGGCTGCAATATTACCTCTCGAAATAGTTACCCCCTTAGGAATCCCCGTGCTTCCAGATGTAAAGAGAATATAAGCTAAATCACTATCTGTTATATGCCGCCTAATAGTAAAATCTGAATTTACATGTTCTTTTTCATTAGTATTAATAAGCATTGATTGTTTGTAACGAGAATGTTTAGATGAATCCAAAATTGTAGTTATACCTACTTGCTCTATAATATTATAACATCTGTCAACAGGCTGATTTATATGTAAAGGTACATAAGAATACCCTTCAAGCCATAAAGCAAAAATAGAAGCATAGGTTTCAAGATCATTATTAGTAACAAGACCTACATTCCTCCCTCTTATTTCACGAAATTGTAACAGACCACGAATTTTTTTTATTGCATTCGAAAAGTCATTATATGTATAAAATTTATTTTCTATACAGAAAGCATTCCTTTCTGAGAATCTTTCTAAATTTGCCATTACAGGCTGTAGGATCTCTTCTTCAAACATAAATACTATTATTATATCGAACAATCTTTCTCTTTTGATACAAGAGAAATCTAATTTAAAACTTATATTTTGTCTATGTTTTCCCAAACGAATCTATCGAATCACAACAAAAAAATAATCCGTATATTTGGATATTGGAAAAACATTAGCAATTTAAAGGACTTTACAAATTAGACATGAAAATATCTACCAGAACAAACCCATACCTTTTAAAAAAGTAATAGGCCTTTTAGTTTCTTACTTTTTATCTCTCAAATAATCCCACCACAGATTCAGCCCTATCCAAATCACGATATCAGCTATCAGCATCATCGTATTATTTACATAAGGCACCAGTAAAATATTGGCTGCACTAAAAGCACAAGACATGAAAAGCAAGCTCAGCATTGCCTTTCTCGGCGACAATCCTACCGCCAGCAATTTATGGTGAATATGATTCTTATCCGGTTCAAAAGGGCTGTGTCCCTCACGAATACGGACTAAAACAACACGGACAACATCGAATGCGGGAATTATCATGGTGCTGAAAGCTATGATAAAAGCGCCTGCGGTATACGGCATTATATCCGTATTGTGCTGGCTGTACTTTATGGCAAGGAAACTGAGCGTATAGCCTAAAGTAAGACTTCCCGTATCACCCATGAAAATCTTGCGGGCACGCTCCACGCTACCGAATACGTTGTAATAAAAGAACGGTACAAGCACGCCGAAAGTACCTGCGGCAAGCATGGCATAACTCCACAGTCCCTTATTTATAAACAAGAAAGTAAAAATCAATAACGCCACACTGCTTAAACCGGAAGCAAGACCGTCAATCCCGTCTATCAGATTGATAGCATTGGTAATGAATACTATAATCAGAACGGTGAAGGGCATACCGATATAAGCCGATAACTCGTGTATACCGAACAAGCCGTATAAATCGTTTATCCAAATTCCCGATAAAGGGAAAAGGCAGGCACAGAAGATTTGGATAACAAACTTCTGGCGATAACGGACACCGACAAGGTCGTCGGCGATACCCGTCAGATAAAGCAAGGTCATACCGCAGGCAAATAACAATAACTCCGGCAGCAGATAGCTTGCATAGACTGTTGAAACACTGTCACCACCCAACAAACGGAGAGCATAGACAAGACAAAAAGAGAATAAGGTGGTTGGAAAGAAAGATACGCCACCCAGACGGGGTATAGCTCTTTTATGTATCTTGCGATTATCCGGAATGTCAAAAAGTTTCTTGCGCAGGGATATCAACAAGATACGGGGTATCAGGATACGGGCGATAAACGCCGATATCAGAAAGGTCAGAATGATAAAAAAGAAGTTCACTATGATAATTGTTGTTTAGTGATTAGCGATTGATAGCTGAAAACTTAAACGCTTAGTGACCGAGAGAGGGGGGAAAGACTGTCAGGCGGAATTAATCTACAATCTCGAAAGGGTATTGATTTTCTTCCATATTCTTTAACTCACCGATGATTTCCGTCTGTTCCGGAGTTAAAGAAGACGCATCCCAAGTGTCAATAATGGAGTGTGCCTCGCTGGCGAGTTTCTCATCATATACTTCCCCATAGCAACAGGTAAGAAGACGAACTTTCAGAAGCGAAGCCGGAAGTTTGTCAAGAACATTCCAGCAACGGTCGAGAAGATGCTGGATGAATTGCTGCTTTCGGCCATTGTCATAAAAAGTTGCATTCAAGGCCAGAAGAATAGAAAGACAAAGCTCGGCTTCTTCTTCCGGTGTGTTACCTTCCGGAGCGTTGTACAGATTGAGCGCTTGTTCATAAACTTCGCGATTCAGACGGGCGAAGTGGTCGCTGTAAATAGGACTGCCGTCCATACCCAGATTCAGAAGCTCATGGGCAAGGGCATACAAGGATGAAACGTGATCGTTCATTTTATCTAAAATATAGAAGTTATTGAGTTACAAATATTTCAGTTTCTATCTATCGGTTCTATAAGTGAAGAGTGGATAAATGTAGTGGCAACTGCCATGACACCCTCTATATTCACCACTACACGGCGGTCATGACGCAAACGGACAAATTCGCCGACAGCTCCTTCAAACACTCCGCCTGTAATACGTACTTTGGTACCCTTCACTAATTTCAGTTCTTCCGGTTCCACATAGACAACAGCCTCGTCGTACGTACCTGCAACCAATATGAAACTACGCATCTGCGCATCCGGAATGATAACCGGCTGGCGGGTTTCGCGATTCATAATGTAACGGACGGGGATATTCAGAGCCGGATTGTTTTTGATTTCATCAATACACGCACGGGTGGAACGGACAAATACCAAATTGTGTATGGCAGGAACGAGTTTGCGGACACGGCGTTCATTCCTGATGATATATTCGTAGTGCATAGGAATGAAATTCTCTATATTTTCCTTGTCGAGATAGTCCTTTAAAGACAATTCGCGACTGTACGTCACACGGACAGCATACCAATGTAATTGGCAATCTTTGTTCTGTTGACAAGCGGGGGTGTGCTGCGATTCAGATTTAATCTTTTCCGATAAGCCGGGCATTACAAAGTATGAATTGTAAGAGTTCGAGGGAAATAAAACCTTGTGAAAAGGGTATTCTTTGGGGACACCGGGATAAGATAACTCTTTCCGGTCAATTCATGTAATGCAATTATAGTCAATAGTTTAGTCTGCATCCATATTATCCCAAAGCTCCCCACTATCACAGAAAGAGAACGTTGAAACAGTTATGTGATCAATAAGCTTTCAAAAAGCTGTAAACGAATGATTTAAAAACGAATATGTTTTTTAGACGTTCGTTTGATAAACGCAAAGATATGGCAGTTTTTTGTATTGGCAAAATGTTTGATAGAAATTCTTTGAAGTTTATAGTCAATAGAATATATAATAGTCTGTATGTCAACAAATAAACCATTATAATAACCTCTGTTAATCTTTACTTATTTCCATATATTTCTACTGGATGCGATTTGCATTTGAAAAGTGTTTATTAAACGAACGTCTAAAAAACACTTTCAGGCATACTCTTCCCCATTCCTTTTTGTATCCACAAAGTAAAAACAAGACAACTCCCACCGAAGTTAACATCATGGGAAATAGCAAGTTAACATCACTATACACAATAAGTTAACATCATCAGAAGCTATAAGTTAACATCAGTGCACCTGTATATTAACATCAGAGAAACAAGGATGCTGCAACTCCGATTGACACCCTCATGATATAAAAGAGAATATATTCTCTATTGTCTATCTCCAAGCATACCTCTCAACTCACGGCAAAGCAGTTCTTTCACCTCATCCATCGGCACTTCCCGTCCCAATTCTTTTTGGAGCGAAGTCACCCCTTTATCTATAAACCCGCAAGGATTGATATAGCTGAAATAGCGTAAATCCGTATTTACATTGAGCGCCAGACCATGCATCGTAACATAATGGCTGCTACGTACACCGATAGCGCAGATTTTACGGGCACGCGGTGAATCTCCATCCAACCATACGCCGGTAGCTTTCTCCACGCGTCCGGCAGTTATCCCGTAAGAAGCGCAAACACGAATTACGGCTTCTTCCAGCAAATGCACATATTCTTTCAAGCCCAAAGAGAACTCTTCCAGATTCAAGATAGGATAACAAACAAGTTGTCCCGGCCCATGATAGGTAATATCACCACCCCGGTCTATATGATACAGCGACGCCCCTATTTTATGTAACTGTTCTTCACTCAGCAACATATTTCCTTCCTTACCACTGCGTCCCAACGTATATACGTGCGGATGCTCACAAAGAACAATATGATTTACATACTCCCCACCTGCTTGTTTGGCTTGTACAAGCGTATCGAAACACTCCGTCTGTCTGTCCCATGCCGCGGCATAGGGAACAGTTTTCCAATCTGATATTTCCAGTCTCATAAAACAAATATACTACTTTTTCTTTATTTCCGCACCATTACCCTCAAATCACCGATTATTACCCAATTTAATCACCGGTCATCCATCACCAATCATAATTCATTAACATTCACCCCTAATCACTAATCACTAACCACTAATCACTCATTAAATACCCCTTATTCTGCCACAACCTCTCATTCATTTTCAGCACATTGCCCGGAATAGGAAACACGGTGGTGTATCCACTCTCCTCGCCCGCCAGTTGCGGACGGTCGCTGTACGCACGGGTAAATCGTCCGAAACGCACAAGATCCTGCCGCCGCCATCCTTCCCATGCAAACTCCAATAATCTTTCGTCCAGCAGGTTCTCCAATGTTGCCGGACGCGCAACAGCTCCCACTCGGCTGCGTACCTGCGCCAATTCCGCATCCCCGTTTTCCCCGTTGCGAACTTTCGCTTCACTCTTCATCAGCAGCACATCCGCATAACGGAACAGAACGATATCGTTCTCCATTAACTTACCGTCCTTGGTTGCGTCCGTATCAATGGCATATTTCTTCATGCGTGCGCCTGCCGTTTTTTCATAAGGCGTATCCGATATATCCACCGCCACTTCCCAAGGATGATACTCCAATACGGTTCCATCGTCCAGCCTGATTAACTCCCCTTTCAAATCGTACATCACACCGGCAAAATAACACTTATCAAAACGAGGGTCTACCTCGGCCGTATCGTACCCGAACACACGTAACGCGTCTTTCGTAGCGCTCGACCCGTTCTCGCCGCTCAGCCCGTAGGCTTTGGCATGATTATAGTGCCGCGAACGAAACAGATACTGCATCTGATTGGTATATAAAGTCTTGTTCATCGGAATAGTGAAGATATTCTCTACCGAGGATTCATTATATACGGCGAAATTCGTTTCGTACAAGGGTTCCAGCGCATACCCCATCGCGGTAATCCGGTCACAATAAGTCACTGTCGCCTGCCACGCATTCTGTTGCCGCCCGTCTATGGTAAAGCTTATAGTTCCGCCGTCGGGACGCACACCGTCCGTCCAGTCATTATCCGTATACACTTCCGCGTTAAGAGCCAGCTTGGCAAGCAAGAAATAAGCTACCGGACGGGTGATGCGTCCGTAATAGTCGCCCGGCCGGTTACTGCGGCTTTCCGCCAATAGCGGAGCCGCTTCCTGCAGTTCTTTCACAACAAAATCGAAAACCGTTTTCCGTTCACTCTGCACAATATCGCTCATAGATGCGGAAGAAGAGAGTACGAGCGGCACTCTGCCGAATAAATCCAGCAGATAATAATAGTACATGGCACGCATAGCACGCACCTCAGCCAAATAGGCCGGCAGTTCGGGGTCATCGTGAGTTTCCCTGAACTTTTGGATTTGTTCTACCGACTTATTGCTCAGCATCAACACTTTATACAGATACTCCCACGTAGCCTGAACGGCATCATTGCTCACTCCCCACTTATGCAGATACAATCCCTGCCAGAAGCCGCCGTCGTACCAGTCACCGCCCCGGGTGGGCATGATGGCCTCATCGGTGGTAAACGTATTCAGGTCGTAAACACCCCGTCCCGTACCTTGCAATCCCTGACTGTCGGCATAACCGCCCACGTAGTTATACAGAGACGCCACCGCATTGAGATATACGTCCGACAGCGTACGGTACGCATCCGCATGGTCTGTTCCGTCGCGAGGGTCTTCACGCAAAAAGCCGTTACAGGCAGTAAACAAAGGCAGACAGCACACCGCCGCCAACCAATATACTATACGATACTTCTTCATATCCTTATTCCTTTAGAAATTAATACTCAATCCCAATGTATAGGTTCGGGCAAGCGGATAGTTCCGTTTGTCGTCCAATCCCAAAGTGCCGTTCACCGTAGCGCTGTTTATCATCGGCGAAAGCCCCGAATAGCCGGTGATGGTGGCAAGGTTGTTCACCGTAAAGGTCAGACGCAAGTTCTGAACATACCTCTTCGTACCCCGCAACGGAACATTCCAGCCTGCCGTTACATAGTCGAAGTTCACATAATCGCCCCTTTCCAGCCAGTAG
Source organism: Bacteroides clarus YIT 12056 (assembly GCF_900129655.1). Lineage (GTDB taxonomy): Bacteria > Bacteroidota > Bacteroidia > Bacteroidales > Bacteroidaceae > Bacteroides > Bacteroides clarus. Next base: position 71,099 of record NZ_FQWK01000004.1, on the reverse strand, counting down.
TCGGTTGCGGTCTGGTCTTTGATATTGACTTGCGGAGCGCCTTTCATCACGTTATAGTCGGGAAAGATACCCATATTCATATACGTAAGTGAAGTGCCGTTGTATATCTTATGCCCGAACGCCCCGTTTATCTGTACCGACAAATCGAAATCCTTGTAGCGGAAACTGATATTGGAGCCTACCGTTGCTTTGGGTACAGCCTGCCCGGCAATGTAGCGGTCTTCGCCGTCTTCCAGACTGATACCGTTTCCGTTCAAATCGGCTACACCGTATTTATATCCGCCGTTTCCGTCCGACACCAGCCCCGTGCTATGAGGAAGATAGAACACGCCGAGCGGTTGCCCCACAATCTGGTAAGCTATATGATTATACCCGCCATGAAAACCCGCGCCGTCCAGGCTGGAGATGCTCTTGTATTCGGCGGCCGCAATGCGTTCGCCATTGTAAACGCCGCTCAACGAAAGCAGTTTGTTCTGTTGGAAAGACACGTTCGCATTAATGTTCAGCTCCATATCTTTCGTTTTCAGGGGAGTAACCCCTACCGCGATTTCTACGCCGCTGTTGCGCATCGAGCCGATATTTGCCACCAGCGTATTATAAGTAAACGGCGGCACGCTGACATTATACATATACAGCATGTCGGTAGTCTTGGAGAGGTAATAATTCACCGAGAACAGCAGCCGGTTGGCAAACAGCGCCAAATCAAAACCGGCATTGAAGTTATGCTTCACTTCCCATTTCAAATCGGGATTCGTATTTCTCAATTCGCTCAAGGACACCACAGGAGCGCTGCCCACAGGCACTACCCCGTTGGGCTGCGCCAGACGCAAGGTCGTGTACGAGTTTATCCCGCTCTGATTACCCGCCAGACCGTAGCCCACACGTACTTTCAGATTATTGACCAGCGGAAACCGCTTCATGAAATCCTCTTCCGTCACATTCCAGGCCGCCGATACCGAAGGGAAAAAGCCCCATTTATGATTGTCGCCGAATTTGGAAGAGGCGTCCGCACGGGCATTCACCGTCAGCACATAGCGGTCGGCATAGGTGTAGTTGGCACGTCCCATGAAAGAAAGCAAACGGGTACGCTCGTAATAAGAGTTCGTCCCTTCCCACGGGCGCAGCGCGCCCGCCTGCAAATTATCAAAGCCGAATAAATCGGAACTGAAATTGGTGACCGTCGTATAGAAGCCGGAAAACTTCTCTTCCTGCACTTCCGCCAGCGCCAACGCATCAATGAAGTGACGCTTCAAACGCTTCCGGTAGGTCAGCATGGCATTGCCCACCAACGACTCCGACTTGCGCACGCCTCTATACGCCTGTCCGTGCGCCCATACGCCGGTAGGCAGATATTGGGAGTTCTCCACCATATTATACGAGTACGAACCGAACAGCCGCATCTTCAGGTCAGGCGTGAAGTTCAGCAACAGCTTGGCATGCGTGCTGATACGCGAAACGGACTCTTTATCCTTCACTTCCATCCATGCCAGCGGATTGGTTATCTGGCTGGCGTTCGTCACGCCGTCCCAAGAGCCGTCCCCGTTTTTATGATTGGGAAAGGTCGGGTTAAAGGCAGCCGCCGAATAGAAAGTCTTTTGCTCGTCCACCAGATTGCGGTTGTTCTGCACCGAACCGAACATGCCGACATCGCACCGGATGAAACCGTTGAACAGGCTCTGCGTCATGTTCATGTTCGATGTAAAATTCCTCATGTTTTCGTTGACAATCACCCCTTCCCGGCTCATATAGCCCAATGACACACGATAGCTCGACTCATCCCGTCCGCCGTAAAAAGCGATATGATGGTCTTGTTGGAATCCCGTCTGCTGTATCTCTTTCCGGAAGTCGGTATTGTTCCCCTTGTCGATAATGGAAACGCCCGTCTGCTCCGCCACTTTGCGGAATTCATCCGCCGACAGCATTTTCAGGCTCTTATAGACAGATGCCACGCCGAAACTGCCGTTATAGCTTACCCTCGTCTTACCCTTCACTCCTTTCTTGGTCGTTATCTCGATGACGCCGGATGCACCCCGCGAACCGTACTGCGCCGTTTCGGAAGCATCCTTCAGGATAGTGAAGCTCTCTATGTCCGTAGGATAAACGGATGTAAGCATCGAAATATCGCCGAATACGCCGTCGATGATAATCAGCGGGTCGTTGCCGCTGGTCAGCGAGGTAGTGCCGCGCAGGCGTACGGCATCCAAAGCGGCCGTACCGTTGGCAGTGCGCTGTATGGTAAGGCCGGGCACTTTGCCGTAGATGGCTTCCAGCGGATTGGTTATCTGGTCTGCTTTCAGCTGTTTGCCGGTGAAACTCTCCACAAGGGAAGATATATTACGGGTATGCCCCACGGTATATCCTATGGTGAGCAATGAGTCGGGAACGCCGGCCGACACATCCTGCGCCTGCGCGTACGACACCGGCCACGCGGCGCATATAAATCCGAGGAAGAAAAGTTTGCGGTATTGTTTCATAGTTCTATCTGTTATAAGATTAACACTCTTAACTTTAATAACAATTAAAATTAAAAAAATCCCTGTCCGATTGCAAGTTTTTCGATATTTTTCAGCAAAAAAGCGTAACTTTGTGCAGACCAAAAACGACAACACTTATGGAATTTCCCCAAGTCGATCTCCCCGTAGACCTGATTGCATGGACGGATGTAACAGAAGATATTCTGAACATATACAAGCAATCATGCCGTCTGAAGGCATGTATCTTCGCATTGTGCACCGAAGGTTCCATTACGGTATCCATCAACCTGATGGACACCGAAATCAAACAAGGCGACTTTGTGACACTCCTTCCCGGCACCATCATCCAGTTTCACGGACAGAAAGAAAAGGTGCGGATAGGTTTTGCCGGGTTCTCCGAGCATTGTCTCAACGGAGTCAACATCATCCAATCCACCATGAGCTCGTACTCCAAGATTATAGAAGCTCCCGTGATACCGCTCAACGAAACCGTCGCCTCTTACTTCAGGGACTACTTCGCATTGCTGGCACGCGTTTCCACCGGACCGTACATGCCCAAAACGCGAATGGCGCAGAACGTGCTGGACACGCTTCTCTACGGTGTCAACGAGTTATACAGCAACCGTCCGGACTCCCAAAACAGGATTAAAAGCCGGAAAGAGGAAATCTGCCGTGAGTTCATACAGCTGGTTATCGAAAACTACACCACCGAACGCCGCGCGCAGTTCTATGCCGAAAAGCTGGGCATATCCCTGCAACACCTCAGCACCACCATCAAACTGGTGACCGGGAAAAACGTGCTGGACATCATTGCGCATGTCGTCATCATCGACATAAAAGCCAAATTGAAATCCACCGACATGACCATTCAGGAAATCGCCTACTCGCTGAACTTCCCCAGCGCCTCGTTCTTCGGCAAGTACTTCAAGAGACACATGGGAATGAGCCCGCTGGAATACAGGAACAGCTGACCTACCCTCTCATCAGCGTTACGCAGGAGAGCACTATGGCTATTGCGGCCAGCATGGGCGTCAACAGTATTCCGTACACCGGATAAAGGATGCCCGCGGCTATCAATACGCCTGCCAGATGATAGATTATCACCCAGAACGAGTTCTGGCGCATCAGCCGGAGCGTATGGCGCGACAGGCCGAACAACTTGGGCAGCGACTGCAAATCGGAAGATTTCATCACTATCATGGCTTCATCCGTCAGCGTATCGTCGGCATAGCCGCCCATGGCGATACTGACATCCGCACCCGCCAGCGCCTGCACGTCATTGATGCCGTCGCCCACCATAACGACCGTCTTTCCCTGCAACCGGAGCTCGCGGATAAAAGTCTCCTTGTCGTCCGGCAGGGCATCGGACAGATAGCGGATGATACCCAGCTTCCCCGCTATGGTCGAAGCGGTACGTTCGCCGTCGCCCGTCAGCAGACAAATATCGAGTTCCTGCCCTCTGAGCTCTTTCACCACACCGAGCGCAGTGACTTTCAACTGGTCTTTAACGGCAATTATGGCGAGCAGCTCACCCTCACGACCGAAGTAAACGATGCTGTTTCCCTCGGACTCATACTCCACCAGCATATCGCCCAGCACGTCGGACAGGTAAACCTGATAATCCTTCAACAGCTTATGGCTGCCCACCCAATACTCCATACCCTTATAGGCGGCTTTCATCCCTTTTCCTTTCAGAATCTCGCAGCCGTCCAAACGGGCGGGCGTAATCTGCTCTTCCCGCAGGGCGGCGGTGATGGCGGCCGCCAGCGAATTGGACGAGTTCATTTCCGCAGCCAGCAGCACCATCTTAAAATATTCTTCCTGGTACTGCGCCCACAACCAAGCCGTAACGGTGGGATGTCCCTCGGTCAGCGTCCCGGTCTTGTCAAAGACCACCACATCGGCCTTGTTCAGCCGTTCCAAAGCGAGGGAATCCTTTATCCAGATATGCATATCGGCGGCTCTGCCTATCCCGCGCATCAGCGCGACCGGTGTTATCAAGCCCAACGCGCACGGACAAGCGACAATGAAAATGGAAATAACCGAATAGAGCGCATGCGGCACGGCTTCCACACCGCCGAACAATATCCAGATAAAAAACACGGCAACCGCCGTTCCCGTCAGCACGGGAAAGATGATATTGGCTATGCGGTCTTCACCATGCAGTTCTTCGGGCAGGAACCGGAACACTTTACCGGTCAGCCCCACTGCGACAATCAGTACGGTCACTTCGTAATAAACGTGCGGTTGAAGTCCCGCGTCATGCCAGTAGTCCGGAAAGAACGTGTTGAACAAGCTGAAAAGAAAAGCTACGGAAGCGCTGAAAGCAATCAGCGTGTCCATGGTGGCGCGTCCCTCACGGAGCCGTTTCCAGGCATCCGTATAAAAAGATGTTCCCAGAAACAGCAGCGCAAGTGCGGCCAGCGGCAATTGTATCTCGCTGCCATAGGACACATAATTACCGAATATGGAAAGCAGCAACAACGGAACGGCCAGCAGCCACGCGCCGACAGCCTGCATCTTCAGACTGCGGTACTGCCTGTTGCGTTCTTCCATGTTGCATCTTTCCATACTATCGGCATATTCCGCGCAGTGTAATTCCTGCGCGGGACATACCTTCTTCAATATATTGCTCATTCCATTCTATATTTTAGGGGGTTGTTACTCTGAATCCACTAAAGCAACAACCGGAATGAGCCGTTTGTTCAATTACTTCTTATCGCCCTGCTTGCTCTCTTTCACAAACTCGGCTTCGTAATGGAACTTTCTGAAACCCTCTTTCAGTTTTTCAATATCGGTCTTGTCGGCATCGTACGTGATGGTCACCGTTTTGGTCTTCAAGTCCGTATCGAACTTTTTCAGCCCTTTCTCGAAACGGATATTGCTGTTTATCTTTTTCACACAGTTCTCGCACGTCATCTGTGACACTTTGAACACTACGGTGCGCAGGTCTTTGGCCACGACTGTCGTTGCGCTCAGCAATACGGCCGCAAGGGCGATGCAAATCTTTCTTGTTTTCATGATGTTTTCTTTTAATTAGTTTTCACTGTTCATATCTCTTTGATTAACCGCTATATCCGTGGAATATTGAAGCGTACGCCTACATACGCCTTTGCCCCATGCATCGGACCCCACACCATGGTGGCATCGAAATTGCTTCCCCACGGATCGGAAGCGTCGATAATGGGATTCTTCTGCTTGAAGTTGGTAAGGTTTTCCCCGCCGACATAGACAGACCAGTTGCGGAAGTAGCGGGTGACCTGTGCGCTTAGCTGCTCAAAGCCGTTATAGCGGTGTTCCCACGACCACGCGCCGTCTCCCTGTTCGTAAGGGGTCGGCATACGGCCGCCACCGTTCAGCTGCAAGGTCGCGTCGAACTGCCACAAGCCCAGCGGAGTCTGATACGAAGCGGTAAGCAGTCCTTTGTACTTGCCGGTAAGCGGCTTTTCCCGCAACTGCCCGTCGTAGGTGGTCTTGGCATCCGTCCAGCGATAGGCTGCCGTGAGGGTGAATCCCGGGAAGAACGGATAAGTGGCTTCCACCTGGAACACCTGCGAATACGACCGCCCGCCGAGGTTGTAGAACAAAACGGCATGCGGGTCGGTATCCATATCCACCACTACCTGCTTGAGGAAGTCCGTGTAGTAATACTCCGCATTCAAGTTCAGCGTTTTGCCGAACAAAGGGACGTAAAAGGAAGCGCTCGCTCCGTAGTTCCAAGCCTCATCCTGGTCGAGGTTACGGGCGATGTCTATACGGCGGCTGCTTGCCAAGAGGTAATTGTTCTCGGCAAGGACATGATTGGTGCGATACCCTTTTCCGGCGGAAAGACGGAAGTGCGCGTATTCGTTGGGATTGTACTTTACGTGGAAACGGGGCGTGACAAAGCAACCGTACTCGCTGCTGCGGTCACCGCGAATACCGCACATAAGGATAAGTTTATCATCCAGATTATAGGTGTACTGCACATACGCTCCCGGAACGGCTTCCTTTACGAACTGCCTCGTAAGAGGTTGCTCCGCATCGTTCGTCAGCCGATAATGCTGATTGTAGGAATCGTAGTTGAAACTCAGTCCCGCAGACAGGCTGTGACGCTTGCCGAGTTCCGTCTCGAACAAAAGGGACGCGTAAGCGTTGTGCTGGTCTACATCGTACAGCTTACGTCCGTACACGGCATCCTGCTTGTGCAGAGAGCCGGAAAGGATGAGCGCCAGATTGGTATTCTTCTCCTTATCGAAGATATAAGCGTTTTTGGTGAACGCCTCGTAACGGTCGGTTCCGATGGATATTTTGTAGGGGTCGGCCGAATGGCTGCCGCCATGGCTCACCTGCCCGCTGTTGCGGTCTTCGGACAAGGCTTTGATGCCTGCCTGGAAAACGTAACGGTCGCCCATATACGCCCAGCGGTTCCATACGTTGTACTGCTTCACCTGCGGAATATCGGCAAAGCCGTCATCGTTGCTGTCGTGGGCTTTGGTTTCGTTTTCGTAATGCGCCAGCAAAGAAGTGCTCCAACGCTTGGAGAGTTTCACCGTGGCGTCCGCATTGGCTTCGTAACGGTTGGTGGTGCTGCCGAAAAGATTGACGGAGAGCCAGTCGGCTTCGGGCAATTGCGGCTTCTTGAACTCCACATTGATTTGCCCGGTGATGGCCTCGTAACCGTTTTTGACGGATGCGCTGCCCTTGCTCACCTGTATGCTTTGCATCCACGGGCCGGGCACATAGCCCAGCCCGTACGGAGCGGCCACTCCCCGAAAGTTGGGAATGTTTTCCGTCATCATCTGTACGTAAGTGCCGGACAATCCTAACAGCTTGATTTGCTTGGCGCCCGTAGCGGCATCGGAATAGGTCACGTCCACCGAAGGGTTGGTTACGAAACTCTCTCCGAGGTTGCAACAGGCGGCGCGGGTCAGTTCGGCGCTGCTTATCATATCCTCATTCATCACGCTGCTCCGCAGTTTCATGGTTCCGAGCTTACGGCTGACAACATTGACTTCGCTCAGTTCCACCCCTTCGCGAAGAACTATGTCGAGCGTTTCATCACGTCCGTTCACATGTATCGTATCGTTCTCGAAACCGATGAAGCTGACTACCAGCATGTGCTTACCGGCAGGCTTTGCGAGGGAGAAGCTCCCGTCGGCAGAGGTGGTGGCGCCCTGTGTCGTTCCCATCCAGAAAAGGTTGGCTCCGGCAACCGGTTCACCGAGATTATCTTTTACCGTTCCCTTTACCTGCGCCCGCAAAGTGATAAAGGGGAAGAACAGCAACATTAACCATATATATTTCATATCTGATTCTTTCTTATTTTGAAATGTGACAATAAAACAAATAAACGGTTATCCGGCATGGCGCCCGTAAATGATAATAAAGGCGTCATTGCGGATAATCATAGCAATTATTCGCCTCACGGGATGGAAATATCCGTCTTACGAGATGAAAATACCAATCCCGTGAGGTGAAACGATTCGTTCCGCGGGATGAAACTGTTTGTTCCATGGGATGAAACGTATCGTTCCCCGGCAGGGAACAACATGTTTCACGGTGAGGAACAGACCGTTCCCCGGCAGGAAACAAACGCCGTCCCGCAAGGATGTCTCTCTAAATAAGCAGTGTGGAATAAAGCGCCAGATAATGCCTGGAACCGCAATATCTCGGCGGTGAATAGACTTGCGTTCCGGTCACCGGCAGTTCCACCGGCAACAGGCAACCGAACTGCGGCAACTGCTCGCAGTACAGCGTGCATACGGGTACTGTCGAAGACGCTTCCTGCACATGCTTCACCACATCCACTTTGTAGTGAACGGTGGTACAGCCCGTATCTTTACAGGTTTCCTGCGACGCGTAGTGCGCCTTCTCACATTCCGAACAACCGGACGTGCAGCAGCGTTGCTCCATCCGGCATCCCGAACAGCAATAATGGATAATGGAAACTCCCGCCCCACTTATGATAATAAGTGAGGATATCAATATGGCGAATATGTAACGGAGCCTCTTCATAGACGGCGGCAAAGATAGAAAGTTTTAACCGTTCGCAGGAATTAATTTTTCCTTTTTTATGTGTGGAGTTCGTTAATAAGTTCTATATTTGTCGATAAAGATTCCCGAATGAAATGTTGATTTATAAATGAAACTCGATATGAAAAAGCAAACTGTCAGCCTACTTGTCCTTCTGCTTGCGGCAAGCGGCTTTTTCTTTTCTTGCGGTAACATCATGAACAAAAACGCCGGAGCGCTGGAGTTCGACAGCATACAAGTGAACGAAACCGCCCACCTCTTCGGTGATACCGCCAAACCGGCATGCAACCTCATCATCAACCTTACATACGCTTCCCGGTCGGCCGACGAGAAGATGAAGGACAGTCTGAACACCTATTTCCTTTCCGCCTGCTTCGGCGAGAAGTACATGGGCATGACTACCGAAGAAGCCGTAAAGAAGTACACCGAAAAGTACGTCGGCGACTACCGCAAAGACCTGGAACCGATGTACAGGAAAGACGAACAGGACAAGGAGAACGCCGAAGACATGGGAGCATGGTACTCCTATTATAAAGGTATCGAAAGCCACGTGCAACTGTACACCGGACATCTGCTCGTCTACCGTATAGACTACAACGAATATACCGGCGGCGCACACGGCATCTACATGTCCACTTTCCTCAACCTCGACCTGCGTACCCTGGCTCCCATCCGCCTGGACGACTTGTTTGTGAACGACTACAAGGAACAGCTCACCGACCTCTTGTGGAACCAGCTCATGGCCGACAATAAGGTAGCCACCCGTCAGGAACTGGAAGATATGGGATACGTCACTACCGGCGACCTGACGCCGACCGAGAACTTCTATCTGAGCAAGGACGGCATCACGTTCTATTATAATGTATACGACATCGCTCCCTATGTAATGGGACCTGTAAAGATAACATTGCCGTACGAAATGATGCAGCACCTGCTGAGCGACGAAACAATGGCGCTGAACGACCTGCGCAACCCATAACCCATAACTTATAACTCATAACCCAACAATGGAACTCATCCTGAAGTACTTTCCGGACCTGACAGAAGAACAGAAAGGGCAATTCGCCGCGCTCTACAACCTCTATACGGACTGGAACTCTAAAATAAACGTCATTTCACGTAAAGATATCGGAAACCTCTACGAACACCACGTTCTCCACTCCCTGGGCATAGCCAAAGTAATCCGCTTCGCCCCGGGTACGAAAATCATGGACTTGGGCACAGGGGGCGGATTCCCGGGAATTCCGCTGGCCATACTTTTCCCCGAAGTGCAGTTCCACCTGGTGGACAGCATCGGCAAGAAAGTACGCGTAGCCACCGAAGTAGCGGGCAGCATCGGGCTGAAAAACGTAACCACCCGTCATGCACGCGCCGAAGAAGAAAAGCAACTGTTCGACTTCGTGGTGAGCCGTGCCGTAATGCCCCTTACCGATTTATTGAAAATCATCCGCAAGAATATCTCCCCCAAACAGCGGAACGCACTGCCCAACGGACTTATCTGCCTGAAAGGCGGCGAACTGGAGAAAGAGGCGATGCCCGTCAGAAACAAGACTACGATGTGGGACTTGAAGGAGTTCTTCGGGGAAGAGTTCTTCGAAACAAAGAAAGCGGTGTACGTAACAGTCTGAAGAAAGAATCTATTACAGTAAATATAGTATCATGAAGATAAAGAGATTTGAATTTAATATGTTCCCGGAGAACTGCTATGTACTGTGGGACGAAACCAACGAAGCCGTAGTCATCGACCCCGGTTGCTTCTACGAAGAGGAGAAACAGGCTTTAAAGAACTTTATCATACACAACGAGCTGAATGTAAAGCACCTGCTGAACACGCACCTGCACCTGGACCACATCTTCGGAAACCCTTTCATGCTGAAAGAGTTCGGACTGAAGGCGGAAGCCAACCAAGCCGACGAGTTCTGGATTGACGAAGCGCCCAAGCAGAGCCGTATGTTCGGTTTCCAGTTGCAGGAACCGCCCGTACCGTTGGGTACTTACCTGCACGACGGCGACATCATCACCTTCGGCAATACGGAACTGGAAGCCATCCATGTGCCGGGACACTCGCCGGGCAGTCTGGTGTACTATTGCGCGGCAGACCATTGCATGTTCTCCGGCGATGTACTGTTTCAAGGCAGCATCGGCCGTGCCGACCTCGCCGGCGGCAACTTCGACGAACTGATAGAACATATATGCAGCCGCCTGTTCATACTCCCCAATGAAACGATTGTCTATCCGGGGCACGGAGCGCCTACGACCATCGGCATAGAAAAGGCGGAGAACCCGTTCTTTAGATAGGTAATAACTTTAAATAATATAGTACGTATGAAAAACGACCTGTTGGCTGACCGCCACATCGGCATCAGCAAGAAGGATGAAGAACAGATGCTCCGCAAAATCGGCGTGGCAAGTCTGGACGAACTGATTGATAAAACCATTCCTGCCGATATCCGTCTGAAAGAACCGCTGGCTTTGCCCGAAGCCTTGACCGAATATGAGTTCGGACAGCACATAGCGGAACTGGCAGCTAAAAATAAGCTATACGCTACCTATATCGGCATGGGTTGGTACAACACCATTACGCCTGCCGTAATCCAGCGCAACGTATTCGAGAATCCCGTTTGGTACACCTCCTATACGCCTTATCAGACGGAAGTGTCGCAGGGACGGCTGGAAGCCCTGCTGAATTTCCAAACCGCCGTTTGCGACCTTACCGGCATGCCTCTTGCCAACTGCTCCCTGCTGGATGAAGCGACCGCCGCCGCGGAAGCCGTTACGATGATGTACGCGCTGCGTCCGCGCGATATGCAGAAGGCGGGAGCCAACGTCGTGTTTGTGGACGAAAACGTATTCCCGCAAACACTGGCTGTCATCACCACCCGCGCCATCCCGCAGGGCATCGAGATACGGACGGGTAAATACAATGAACTGGAACCGGCTCCGGACATCTTCGCCTGCATATTGCAGTACCCGGACGCCAACGGAAATATAGAAGACTACCGCGCTTTTGTGGAAAAAGCGCATGCCGCAGGCTGTAAAGTGGCTGTGGCCGCCGATATACTGAGCCTCGCCCTGCTCACCCCGCCGGGAGAATGGGGAGCGGACATCGTATTCGGAACTACCCAACGACTGGGCACGCCGATGTTCTACGGCGGCCCGTCGGCCGCTTACTTCGCCACACGCGACGAGTACAAGCGCAATATGCCGGGACGTATCATCGGCTGGTCTAAAGACAAATACGGAAAGCCGTGTTACCGCATGGCGCTGCAAACCCGCGAGCAACACATCAAACGCGAGAAAGCGACTTCCAACATCTGTACCGCACAGGCGCTGCTGGCCACAATGGCCGGTTTCTATGCCGTATATCACGGACCGGAAGGTATCCGCACCATTGCAGAGCGCATTCACAACATCGCCGCATATCTGGAACAGGAAATCGATAAATTAGGATACAGGCAAGTGAACGCCCGGTACTTCGACACGCTCCGCTTCGCATTGCCCGACAATGTATCGGCGCAGCAAGTGCGCACCGTCGCCCTGAGCAAGGAAGTGAACCTGCGCTACTTCAAGAACGGCGATGTAGGTATGAGCATCGACGAAACGACAGACCTGGCCGCCGTCAACGTGCTTCTTTCCATTTTCGGCATCGCAGCCGGAAAAGACTATACCAAAGCCGCCGACATCCCCGAAAGCCGTACCATTCCGGAAGCTTTCCGGCGCCAGAGCGCTTACCTGACGCACGAGGTATTCAACAAATACCATACGGAAACGGAAATGATACGTTACATCAAGCGACTGGACCGCAAGGATATCTCATTGGCGCACTCCATGATTTCCCTCGGCTCATGTACCATGAAGCTGAATGCCGCCGCCGAAATGCTGCCGCTCAGCCGTCCGGAATTCATGGGTATGCACCCGCTCGTTCCCGAAGACCAGGCAGAGGGCTACCGCGAACTGATACACAACCTCAGCGAAGAGCTGAAAGTGATAACCGGATTTGCCGGAGTGAGCCTGCAACCCAATTCCGGCGCCGCCGGAGAGTATGCGGGACTTCGCGTAATCCGCGCCTATCTGGAAAGCATCGGACAAGGGCACCGCAACAAGGTGCTGATACCCGCATCGGCTCACGGCACCAATCCCGCTTCGGCTGTTCAGGCAGGTTTCACCACGGTCACCTGCGCCTGCGACGAACAAGGGAATGTCGACATGGCCGACCTGCGCGCCAAAGCCGAAGAGAACAAGGCCGACCTCGCCGCGCTAATGATTACCTATCCGTCCACCCATGGCATCTTTGAAACGGAAATCGTGGAAATCTGCAAGATTATCCATGCCTGCGGCGCACAGGTTTATATGGACGGCGCCAACATGAACGCCCAAGTAGGTTTGACCAACCCCGGATTTATCGGCGCCGATGTCTGCCACCTGAACTTGCACAAGACATTCGCTTCTCCCCATGGCGGTGGCGGACCGGGCGTAGGTCCTATCTGCGTAGCCGGACATCTGGTTCCGTTCCTGCCGGGTCACGAACTGTTCGGCAATACCGCCAACCAAGTATCGGGAGCTCCCTTCGGCAGTGCGGGAATCCTGCCTATCACCTACGGCTATATCCGCATGATGGGTACGGAAGGGCTGACACGCGCCACCAAGACTGCCATTCTGAACGCCAATTATCTGGCTGCCTGCTTCAAAGACACCTACGGTATCGTCTATCGCGGAGCAACGGGTTTCGTAGGACACGAAATGATATTGGAATGCCGCAAGGTACACGAGGAAACGGGCATCAGCGAAAACGATATAGCCAAACGCCTTATGGACTACGGCTATCACGCGCCTACCCTCTCCTTCCCCGTTCACGGCACACTGATGATAGAGCCGACAGAGAGCGAAAGCCTTGCCGAGCTGGATAACTTTGTACATGTGATGCTCACTATCTGGCAGGAAATTCAGGAAGTGAAGAACGGCGAAGCGGACAAGACGGACAACGTGCTGATAAATGCTCCGCATCCCGAATATGAAGTAGTGGCCGACGCATGGGAACACAGTTATACCCGGCAGAAAGCCGCCTATCCGATAGAAAGCGTTCGCGACAACAAGTTTTGGGTGAACGTGGCACGGGTAGACAATACGTTGGGCGACCGCAAATTGTTGCCAACGTGCTACGGATGCTTTGAATAGAATATCGGGAGAGGGTGTCGAAACACACCCTCTCTTCTTTTATACCGCAAATAAGTGTATGAGTACAACGCGCAAGAGAAAAAGAAACGGCCTTTTTTACAGTAAAGGCGAAGAAACCGTCAACAGCCTATCCCACGGCATAGGCATCTCGATGGCAGTTATTATCGGGGGATTCTTCCTGATGAAATGCTATCGGGCACAAGACCCGTGGGCGATACTCGGTATGTGGCTCTACCTGTTCGGTATGGGCGGTTCCTATTTGTCTTCCACCCTTTACCACTCCTTGAAGCACCATAATCCGTGGAAACGGCGGTTACGCCATTGGGATCACGCGGCTATCTACTGGCATATCGCCGGAAGCTTCTCTCCCATTACACTGATCGCCTTACGCGATGAGGGGCTCTGGGGCTGGGGACTGTTCTGTTTTGTCTGGCTATGCGCCGTTGCAGGCACTATCATCAGCTTCCGCAAGATGGAAGAACACAGCTATGTGGAAACGGTGTGCTACATCCTTATGGGGCTGTCCGTGCTGGTAGTGTTCAAACAACTCTTTGCCATCGCGCCCGCTTCCTGCTATTGGATTATCGCCGAAGGAGTATGCTATATAGGCGGTGCGGCGTTGTATTCCATACGCAACGTGCGCTATATGCACTCGGCGTTTCATTTCTTCGTATTGGCGGGGTCTGCCTGCCACCTCATCGCCGTGTGGTACATTCTGGCGGAGATATAAAAGTGTACTCTCCGCCTGTGCCGCACCGTCAGCGGATTACAGTAACCGTGTCTTCCGCCAGTTTCTTATCTTTCACGGGAGCGTCCGCAGAGGCATAGCCCAAAGCGGCACAGCCGTACACACGATGATTCTCGGGAATACCGAGTTGGGTAAGGAAAGCGCGCACATCGGGATCGTCACAGGTCTGTCCCAATTGGTTAATCCAGCAAGAGCCGATGCCTAAAGACTTGGCGGCAAGGAAGATATTCTGCAAAGCGCACGCGCAATCCATAGGCGCCCACCAGCAGGTCGGTTCGTTGGATACGATAATCAAGGCGGGAGCATGATAATAGCAGCAGTAAGTCCGGCTGTGTCCGCGTTCCTGCAGACGGGCATCGTCGCTCTTGGCAAAAGCGCCCTTTATCTTCTCATTCAGCTCGGTCAGTACGGCGGCATCCTGAATGGCGGTAAAATGCCAGGTCTGGAAATTCATACCGCTGGGAGCATACGTCGCCGCTTCCAGTATAAGGTTCAAATCTTCAGCGGAAACCTGTTGTTCCGTATAAGCGCGCACGCTGCGGCGCGACTTAATGTTTTCCAATACTTCGTTCAACATTGTACGTTCGTTTTTACGATTCTATGATCGGGTCAGCGTTTCAGCAACCCTATCTTTACATTCAGCTTAAAATAATACACACCGTTCTCCCGTTCCAGGAAGCCGTATTTGTCTTTATCCACCGAGCCTTTTTCAAAACGGGTGTTCCGGTAGAGAAAGTCGGCAAACGTCTGTCTGTCGGACTTGTGATAACAGAGCACTTCACCGTCTCCGTTGGTCAGCAACAACCCTTCCACGGCAGAGTCCGTACCGTTGTAAATCTTTGCCGGACGCATGCCCAGCGCAAGCGCCAGCAAGAACTGTTTCATCTTGAACTCGTAGAAGCAGTGTTTGTTTATCAGTTCGTCCTTTATCTTCAGGGGATTCATTTCCTTGATGCGTTCCGTCAGCTCGGCAACACGGGTGATACCGTCCAGGTGCATGATACGCACCATTTCGGCAAGCATACGGGGAAAGTGCAGGTCTATCATCAGCAGGTTGCAACGGAACACGCGGTCGGCAACGTCGGAATACTTCAATACACCGCCCAGACGCTCAATCATCAGCATGCGTTCGGCAACTTCCGCAGGCGATTCAGGCAAGGCGTTCACCTTGTTCACAGTGGGCACGGCAAACTTCACGCCGCTCTGCTCCAGCTTCAGGTTGGCTGTGCGCCCGCCGTCCAGCAAAGGATTCATGCGGCCGAGACGGCAGCGGACGGTAAATCCCGTCAGCGGAGCGTCCGCGCTCCAAAAAGCTACGGAGAAGTCTGTACGGTCATCGGTCTTGGACTCCAGGTCGTAGATGTTCACAGCATCCAGAAAGGCTTCCAATCCTTCGGAGACTTCCACTTCCTCGCCTTGCTCATTTCTCAACAGATGGAGTATGATTTCCGCCGCGTCGCCAAAGTCCGCACGGGGAAACGAAAGCTCCTCTTTCTCTGCCGACGCTGTGAATGTGCCGTCCTTTTCCACCGTACCGCTGACAATGCGTACATCCTCTTCCCCGATATAATAGCGGCGTGTGCCGTCATGTTCCTCTCTCTGTATCAGCGCCACAGGCCAACATTTTTTATCCTCTCTCTGGGCGTTCGGAGTACCCGGAAAGACTTTTCCGTCCGCCAGCAGACGGAAGAATGTATAGAGCTCGCCCAATTCGCGCTTAGTTGCTTCAAATGCCATATCAACTCGATTTTGATTAAATAAGTGTGCAAAGATAAGTAAATCCATACAAAAGATATGGAATTAACAAACTATTTCCATGCGGAGACGTTCTACCAAGTACGTAAAACATAAAGACCGAGAACATGGAAAAAGAAGAAAATACAGTAACGATTACAGCTACACCCAACGGGCCTTTCATCGTAGAAGGCAATTTTAAACTGGTAGACAGGGAAGGAAAGGCGGAAATGCAGGAAGGCCGGATAGCCCTCTGCCGCTGCGGACGCTCCTGCAAACAACCTTTTTGCGACGGCACGCACCGCAAAATCCATTATAACGATTTATCCGTAAAGAGGATTGAAAGAGTTGTCTGAAAAGAAACCGGAGACTTTACTCCTCCTCAAAACGTAGGGTCTCCACTTTCTCCAGACGCGCCCTCAACCTGGGCATCATCGACTGGCGGATGCGAAGCGTCATACGGCAGTCCATATCATACGACTGTTCCGACAGCTCCGGTTCTTCTTCCTTCACGATGCGCATTACATCGTTCATAAAAGGATACTCGAAGAGAACGGTCACCGTTTCGTCCACAGTCTTTTCAATAACGGTAGCGGCGGCGATAGCCTCGGCGGCGGCAGCCTTATAAGCCACTATCAGCCCGCTCGTACCCAGCTTTATACCACCGAAATAGCGGACTACGACAATCAGAATATCCGTCAGTTCGTTCGAATTTATTTGTCCCAGGATAGGTTTTCCCGCCGTACCGGACGGCTCTCCGTTGTCATTGGCGCGAAAATCCTTGCGCTCGTGCCCCAGCATATAGGCATAACACACATGGCGGGCATCGTAGTATTTCTTCTGATAAGTTTCCAGATGCGCCTTTACTTCTTCAACCGTACGTACCGGCAAGGCGATAGCGATAAACTTGCTGCGCTTCTCGGTGTAAATTCCTTCGGACGGGGTGGCAATGGTTTTATACGTATCTTCACTCATGCCGCAAAGATACTATACTTTTCGCTATCCGCCTTTTGATAGCTATCAAAAAACTTTATCTTTGCAGGAGAAAGAAGTTATCTTCCCACGAAAAAAGGGTATCCTCTTATGAAACCATATTATCCCCCGATGAAAAAAGCGGTTCTTGCCATAGACTCCTTCAAAGGCTGCCTTACATCCGCGGAAGCCGAAGCGGCGGCTGCCGAAGGCGTACACGCCGCACTGCCGGAATGTGAAGTTATCCGTATCCCCGTAGCCGACGGCGGCGAAGGCATGCTGGACGTTCTGATTGCCGCCACTCACGGAAAGAGTATCAGCGTGCAGGCTCACGGTCCTTTAATGGAACTTCGCGAAGCCCGCTACGGCATTTCCGGTGACGGGCAGACGGCTTTCATCGAGATGGCAGCCATTAGCGGACTTCCACTCGTCGCCCCGGAGAAGCGTAACCCGATGCAGACAACAACTTTCGGAACGGGCGAACTGATACGGGACGCATTGCAACGCGGATGCAGGCATTTCATCATCGGTCTGGGCGGAAGCGCCACGAACGACGCCGGATTGGGCATGCTCCGGGCATTAGGTTTCCGTTTCCCGGATAAAACGGGGAATGTTTCGGGCTATGGCGGACAGATGATGGGTAAGGTCGATAGCATAGACACCTCGTCCGTTCATCCCCTGCTCTCCGGATGTACCTTTACCGCCGCCTGCGATGTACGCAACCCATTCTACGGGACAGACGGAGCGGCATACGTATTCGCCCCGCAGAAAGGAGCCGACGCGGCTATGATAGAGGCATTGGATGCAGGTATGCGACATTTGGCCGCGGTCATCTTCCGAACCACCGGTAAGGATATATCTTCCTGTCCCGGAGCAGGAGCAGCCGGCGGAATGGGCGGAAGTCTGTCGGCATTCCTCAATGCCGAACTGAAACCGGGCATACAGCTCTTACTGGAAATGCAGAATTTTGCAGAACAGATAAAAGACGCCGACTTGATTATCACCGGAGAAGGGAAATCGGACAGACAAACCGTCATGGGGAAAGTTCCGTACGGCATACTGACGGAAGCAAGAAAACAGCATATTCCCGTCGTGTTGATAGCGGGCTGCATAGAAGATACGGACATTCTTACCCGTGCCGGATTTCACGGGATATTCTCCATCACTCCAAGTCCCGTCGCTTTGGAACAAGCCATGCAACCGGAATTCGCGCGCATGAATATCCGCCGTACCGTAGAGCAGATATGCAGGATTATCCGCTAACCGCCCGTCAGTGCCGGGTATGCTTCTTCGCCAGCTCCAGCAAGGGTTTGGCCGCGATTATCAGTGTTACGGCAGTCAATATCATCAATACACCGAGCATGATGCGCGGCGTGAGTTGCTCACCGAACACCGCTACCCCGAAGAACAGAGCCGTTACAGGCTCCAACGCTCCCAAAATGGCAGCCGGCGTAGAGCCTATGCTATGAATGGAAAGCGTCATCATAATTAATGAAATGATAGTGGGAAACAAAGCCAGCGAAAGGACATTCACCCACAACACCGGAGAAGGGACAGGCTGCAAGGCCGCACAGAAATCCAGACGCACCACGTAAATGATGACACCGAACAGCAAAGCATAGAAAGTCAGCTTCGCCGTAGGCAGGTCTTTCAGGGAAGAGCGGTTGACCCCTACTATATATACGGCATACGTCAGCGAGGACAGAATAACGAGCAGTACGCCGAACATATTCAACGTCTTGCCATCGCCCCCCTCATACAACAATGAGATGCCCGTAAAAGCCATTGCGATGGAAAACATCGTAATGAACGAGACTTTCTCATGGAAGAACACCGCCATAATGATAGCCACCAGCACCGGATAGACAAACAAAATGGTAGACGCGATACCCGCATCCATATAATTATAACTCTCGAACAGGAACAACGAAGAGAAAGAGAACAGCAACCCCATCACCGCCAACGGCAGTATATCCGTCTTTTTCAGAGCGAAGGACTGTTTCTTTACTTTCA
This sequence comes from Bacteroides clarus YIT 12056, assembly GCF_900129655.1. Lineage (GTDB taxonomy): Bacteria > Bacteroidota > Bacteroidia > Bacteroidales > Bacteroidaceae > Bacteroides > Bacteroides clarus. The sequence goes on along the minus strand of NZ_FQWK01000004.1, from coordinate 51,968 downwards.
TCAGAACGCCCAGCATCACAATAGCAAGAAAATAACGGTAGAACAAGACGGAATCCGCATTCATCCCCGCCCCGTACAAGGGTAACGCAAACAACGGATTCATTCCGTAGCTGGCTGCGGCAATAGCTCCGTAAGTAAATCCTTTCAAACGCTCATTAGTCATGGCAGTATCTCTTTCTAAAAATCGGGCGCAAAGATACTGCTTTTAAATGAAGAATGAAAAATGAAGAATGAAGAATTTCGCTGCGCAAGTATGCCGCAAGGATATTCTTCATTTTTCATTCTTCATTTTATAATACAGTACTCCTACCGCATCCGCCAGCAGCCAACCGATGGGAATAGACCACCAGATGCCTGTTACCCCGATGGAAGGAATGGCGGCGAGTATATAGGAAAGCACGACGCGGGTACCTAACGAAATCACCGTAAGCACGACCGACATCCCCGGTTTGCGGATAGCGCGATAATAGCCGTAAAGCAGGAAAAGGATGCCGATGCCATAGTAGAACGCACCCTCTATACGCAGATATTCCACTCCGGTAGCAAGGATTTCCGTCTCGCTCGGATGAACGAAAATCAGCATCAGCGGTTCTGCAAAGACGAATACAACTACGGAGACGATAAGCGAAAAGATAACCGTAGTGAGAAACGCGCTGCGAACACCCCGGCGAATACGTTCGTAACGTTTCGCCCCGAAATTCTGCGCAATGAAAGTGGAGAAAGCATTTCCGAACTCCTGTACGGGCATATATGCGAAGGAGTCTATCTTTACAGCGGCAGCAAAGGCCGCCATAACGGCTGTACCGAAACTGTTGACCAGCCCTTGTATCATCAGGATACCGAAATTCATAACCGATTGCTGTACACAGGTCAGTGTGGAGAAAGAAACTATCTCTTTCAGACTGCAACGGTCGAAGTGCATGTCTTCGCGATGCAGCCGCAGCTCCGGACGTTTCTTGCAGGTATAGAGCAGTATTCCCGCCGCAGCCGCTCCCTGCGCTATGACTGTGGCTATCGCAGCTCCCTCGATGCCCCAACCCAATTGCAGGATAAAGAACAGGTCGAGCACGATATTCAGTACGACAGAGACGGCCAGAAACCAGAGAGGAGTTACCGAATCTCCCACCGCACGCAGCAGCGCCGCATAGAAATTATAGATGAATGTGAAAACAATGCCGCAAAAGATTATCCACAGGTAGCTGCGCATCATACCGTAGATGTCCTGCGGTACTTGCAGCAGGCGGAGAATAGGGTCTAACCATACGAATGCGGCCACATTCAGCAAAAATGTAACCGCTCCTATCAGCACGAATGAAACAAAAATGCTGCGACGCAAAGCAGAGCTGTTTCCCGCGCCGTAGTGCAATGAAAATACCGTACCGCTACCGATGGACAAACCGAGAAGAACGGAGATAAGGAAAACCATCAGCGTATATGCCGAACCTACCGCCGCCAGGGCGTCCGCACCGATACACTGTCCTACAATAAGGGTATCGGCTATATTATAACACTGTTGCAGCAACGAACCTGCCATCATGGGCAAGGTAAAACGCAACAGCGTACTCGTTATGCCGCCTTGGGTAAGGTCTCCGTTCCGTAACATTCACTACCGTATTTCGATATTTTCGTATTCCGTTTCGTATTTTGCCGCAAAGATACGAAACATAGCGGTGTAACCTACCCGATAAAGGGATAAAATAAAAAGCAGAGGGTTATCCTCTGCTTTCCATGCTGTGCTTGTCCGGATTCAATATCTTAACCATTTGACGAACATCTTTCTTATCCGCTTTTCCATACAGCCCGATTTGCTGTCCGGGTAACGTTTCTTTCTCGTTTTCATTTACCGGCTGTTCCGGGGAGATGGATGCGTTCAAGGTATCACACTCCTTTTTCTTCTTTTCCTGATTCATACTTATTGTTAAAGTTTAAGTTATAAGTAATGTAACGTGTGAAGAAGAAGGATTGTTCACGCTCTCTCAGGCAATACCCAATAGTTTCACTTCAAATATCAGTGTGGAGAAAGCCGGAATAGGTCCGCTGGTACGTGTGCCGTATCCCACGGTATAAGGAATGTAGACCATCCAGTGGTCACCCACGCGCATCCGTTGCAAAGCTATCTGCCAACCGTCAATTACTTCGTTCAGCCGAAAAGCTTCCGGGCAGTTACGCTTCCAGGAGTTGTCAAACTCTCTGCCGTTGATGAGCGTTCCCTTATAATGTACCGACACAATGCTGTTTAAGCGGGGAGTGGCGCCACTGCCCTGCCCGTTTTCCAGCACACGGTAAAGCACACCGGCACCCAACTCTTTTACGCCCTCTTCGGTACGCAGACTTTGCAGAAACTGTTCGTTCTTCAGCTTGTATTCTTCTTTTTTGCTCATATCGATTCAGTATTATAATAACTTATGTACAGCTCTTTTACAATGTGATATCTCTTTGGAGGTCAAATCCGGATGCTTTCTGGTGCCACCCTTCTCTATGGCTTTCACAACTTTGAAGCCGCTCCACTTTAATATTTCCTTGAGGGCTTTCACTACCCCGCGTGTCTGGTTATAAAGAATATTAAAAGGATAAGGAGTTGTGCAGGTACTTACAATAATTACTTTCTTTCCTTTATGAAGCGCAAGAGGCATACCCAATGAATTCTCTCCCATCATGCCGTACACCATACGATCGAACAACACTTTTAATTCTCCGGGCATATTTCCCCAATAACACGGAGCGCCTATTATCAGCGCATCAGCATCCCTGATACTTTGTAATACCCGCTGCGCGTCATCTTCCGGCAAGCAGCACCGTAACGAACAGCGGCATTTCATACAGCCGATACAAGGACGCACTTTCAGCTCCGGCACTCTGACATAGACCGCTTCGGCATTACAACATTCTATTTCCTGTTTCATCGCTTCCAGCATCTTCGAGATGTTGCCATTTCTGCGAGGACTGCTGTTGAGTATTAATATCTTCATAAATATAATCCGGCCTTTTCGGCAAAGGTCAGTATTTTCTATATAACAGGAAAGAAAACGGCCAATAAAATAACGGAGCACCGCGTAATGCAATGCTCCGTCTCCTATTCATTCTTCAAGATTATATCTGATTAGTCTAGTTTGTGAATTACCAGTCCCGAACGTAGCTTCGGTTCAAACCAAGTAGTCTTGGGCGGCATGATATTACCGGTATCGGCGATGTCCATCAATTGTTTCATGGATACGGGATAAAGAGCCAAAGCTACTTTCATTTCGCCGCTATCCACCCGTTTCTTCAATTCGCCCAGACCACGGATACCGCCTACGAAGTCAATACGCTTGTCGGAACGGAGGTCTTTGATACCGAGGATTTCATCCAGTATCAGATTGGATGAAATAGTAACATCCAGCACACCGATAGGATCGTTATCGTTGTAAGTACCCGGCTTGGCAGTAAGACTATACCACTTACCGTCCAGATAAAGGGAGAAGTTATGCAAGCCTGTCGGTTTGTAGATTTCCGTTCCTTTCTCTTCCACCGTGAAGTTCTTACCTACGGCAGCCAGGAATTGTTCGGGCGTCATACCGTTCAAATCTTTCACCACACGATTATAGTCGATGATAGTCAACTGATTGGCGGGGAAACAAACCGCCATGAAGTAGTTGTATTCCTCGTCTCCGCGATGATTGGGATTTTGCTTGGCTTTCTCCGCGCCAACCAGAGCAGCGGCCGCGCTACGGTGATGTCCGTCTGCGATATAGAGCGCGGGCATCTTGGCGAACTCTTTGGTTATGACATCGATATCTTCCTGTTTGTCGATAATCCAGAATGTATGACCGAAGCCGTCGCCCGGAGCAATAAAATCATAAACAGGTTTCTGAGCCGTGTAACGGGCAATGACAGCATCCAGCGTGGCATTATCGGGATAGGCGAAGAATACAGGTTCGATGTTGGCATTATTCACACGCACATGTTTCATGCGATCTTCTTCCTTATCGCGACGGGTAAGCTCATGCTTCTTAATGACGCCATTCATATAATCGGGCACGTATGCGCCCACCACCAAACCATATTGCGTCTTGCCGTTCATGGTCTGGGCATATACGTAGTAATTTTCCTTATCGTCCTGTACCAGCCAGCCTTTGTCCTGAAACATTCGGAAGTTGTCGGCGGCTTTCCGGTAAACACGTTCATCATGCTCATCCGTGCCCTCAGGAAAATCTATCTCGGGCTTAATGATATGATACAAGGATTTTTCGTTTCCTGCCGCTTCTTCACGGGCTTCGGCGGAGTTCAGTACATCGTAAGGACGGGATGCAACTTGCTCTACCAAGTCTTGGGGCGGGCGAATGCCTTTAAAAGGTTTAATTGTAGCCATGGCTATCAGATTATTAATCTATTTACTTATTTACACGGAACTTCTCGCAACCGTCTTTCAGGAATCCTACAATCTGCTTGGCAGCGGCAATACCGGCATTGATATTGGCTTCGGCAGTCTGCGCACCCATCTTTTTCGGTGTGGAGAAATAACGGCCGGCAAACTTGGCGGCAAATGTCTCGTTGGCTGCGGGCATGATGTCAGTCATGTACTTCAAGTCGGCGCGTTCTTCCATAAGCTGAATCAGTTCGGCTTCGTTGATAACTTCCTTGCGGGCGGTATTCACCAACAAACCGCCTTTCGGCATCTTGTTCACCAAAGCATAGTTGATGGAATTCTTGGTTTCCGCCGTTGCGGGAATGTGCAGGGAAACGACATCACAAGTAGAGTAAAGTTCCTCGGCAGAGGCCACAGCCTTTACACCGTCTTTCTCAATAACTTCTTTCGGGCAGAAAGCGTCGAATGCGTAAATCTCCATACCGACACCTTTGGCGATACGGGCTACATTACGACCGACATTACCGTAAGCATGGATACCCAGCTTCTTACCCATCAGTTCCGTACCGGAAGTACCGTTGTACATATTGCGGACAGCCATTACCATAAGTCCGAAAGCCAGTTCGGCTACGGCGTTGGAGTTCTGTCCCGGAGTGTTCATGACACATACGTTGTGGGCGGTGGCGGCAGCCAAGTCCACATTGTCATAGCCCGCACCGGCGCGTACCACAATTTTCAGTTCTTTGGCGGCATCCAAAACCTCGGCATCAATGATGTCGCTGCGGATAATAATAGCGTTGGCGTCTTTCACAGCATCCAGCAGTTTTGCTTTATCGCCATATTTTTCCAGCAAAGCAAGTTCATAACCTGCCGCTTCAATCTCTTTGCGAATACCGTCTACCGCAACTTTTGCAAACGGTTTGTCTGTTGCAACTAATACTTTCATGATTTAATGGTATTAAAAAAAGATTCACCACAAAGTCGCACAGAGTTTCACAGAGTTCTCCTTTTATCCAATCTCTGCGGGACTCTGCGCCCTCTGTGGTGAATGAATATTGTTAATGAAGTTTCTCAAATTCCTGCATGCAGTCTATCAAAGCCTGTACGCTTTCTTTCGGCATGGCGTTGTAGCAAGATGCACGGAAGCCACCTACGGAACGGTGTCCCTTGATACCTACCATACCCTTTTCAGTAGCGAATTTCAGGAAGTCGGCTTCGAGTTCTTTGTATTCGGGAGCCATTACGAAGCAGATATTCATGCGAGAACGGTCTTCCTTGGCGGCGGTACCCACGAACATCTTGTTGCGGTCTATCTCGGCGTACAGCATATCAGCCTTCTCGATGGCACGACGTTCCATTTCTTTCACACCACCCTGAGCCTTTATCCAGCGCAAAGTCTGCAATGCCGCATAAATAGGAACAACCGGAGGAGTATTGAACATTGAACCGCCGTCGATGTGAGTCTGATAGTTCAGCATGGTCGGGATGTAACGGGACACCTTACCTACCGCATCATTCTTCACGATAACGAATGTCACGCCCGAAGGAGCCAGATTCTTCTGTGCGCCACCGTAAATACAGATATATTTAGACACGTCGATAGGACGGGAGAAAATATCGGATGACATATCGGCAACCATAGGAACATTTACATCCAGGTCTTCTTTCAATTCCGTACCATAGATAGTATTGTTGGTAGTGATATGGAAATAATCCGCATCGGCCGGTACCGTGTAATCTTTCGGAATATAAGTATAAGTGGCTTCAGCAGAAGAGGCAACTTCTACAACCTCGCCAAAACCTTTGGCCTCTTTCATAGCTTTCTTGGCCCACACACCCGTATTGAGGTAAGCGGCTTTCTTTTCGAGGAAGTTGAAAGGTACCATGCAGAATTCCAGACTTGCACCACCACCCAGGAACAGTACCGAATAACCTTCGGGAATGTTAAGTAGTTCTTTGAACAGTGCTACGGCTTCGTCCACTACGGGCTGGAAGTCTTTAGCACGGTGGCTAATCTCCATAAGAGAGAGACCGGATCCATTGAAATCTAAAATAGCCTTCGCTGTATCCTCTATCACCTCACGCGGAAGAATGGAAGGTCCTGCATTGAAATTATGCTTTTTCATTTGAAGTTTGTTTTGGTTATACAATTTCGTTCATTTTGTGTCTTACGACATGGCGAAATTACGGAATTATTTCTGTATTGCAAATCTTTCCTTATAAAAATCCTTCTTTAAAGCACATTTACCTTACTTTTTATTGGTATATACAAGAAATATACACCAATCTGTTATGTATACTTACCAAAAAAGCTATTAAAAGGTAAACTGAAAGATAGAAACGGAAATAACTTTCTACTAAGAATTAAAACCGAAAAGAAAGTGCATAATTATTAGAAACAAACTATTCTCCTATGCTTAATAACATCACCGGACATGCTTCATAACATGAAGTTACCGGGCTTCTTCTATCAGCGTTTTCATGCCTTTTATCTTTTCTCCGCGCAACAGCGTGAGCAGTTGCTTCACCTTGCCGCGACGAACCGCCACAAAAGCGTAGTGCTCCTTTACGTCTACCTGTCCCACATCCTCGCGCACCAGCCCGCCTTTCTTATATAGAAAGCCCACGATATCCACCTTGTTCAGTTTGTCTTTCTTACCTTTACCTATATATAAGGTAGTCCAGCGAGGTTTGGCCGGTTTCGGCGTCTGCTCCGGCAGCCCGAATACGGGGATGTCTTCCGGGATATAATCGGGAAGGCGTTCTTCTGCATGGAGAAGAATGAAAGACGAGCCGCGCGCTTCCCAACGTGCCGTACGTCCGTTACGATGTGTAAAGGCTTCTTCGTTGACGGGTATGTGGTAGTGCACGACATTGTCGATACCCGGAATGTCCAATCCGCGTGCGGCAAGATCGGTAGATACCAGAACGGGGCAACTGCCGTTACGGAACTTGTAAAGCGCCCGTTCCCGGTCGTCCTGTTCCATACCGCCATGAAAAGCGTCGCAAGGGAATTTCTTCGATTTCAGGTAGGAAACCACACGCTCCACGCTTTCGCGGTAGTTTACGAACACCAGTGTAGAATGGTCGCCAAGCGTACAAAGCAGGCGGTACAGCGTTTCCAGTTTATCTTTCTCGGGTGAGATTACTTTCTGTAAATTCAGACGTTCGGAAACGGCTTCTTCCGAAAGGAAGTTCAACTTAATGACCCGTGACGATGATGCAGCGTTACCGGATGCTTCACCCCCTACTCCCGCAAATTGCGGAATTTCCTCGGCATCCGTAGCCGAAAGCAGCACGCGCTTCTTCAAGGCGGGCAACTGCCCGATAACCTCTGCCATTTCGTCGTGGAAACCGAATTCAAGGCATTTATCGAACTCATCTATTACCAGCACAGTGACGAAACGGGTATCAAAGTTTCGCTTCCGCAAGTGGTCGTTCATACGACCGGGCGTACCGATGATAACGGCAGGATTAACGCCTCTCATCGTGCGGTGCTCTTCCATTGCCGGACGTCCGCCGTAGCAACTCATTGCCTTAAAGGGCGTACCCATCGACTTAAAAACTGTTTCTATCTGCAAGGCAAGTTCGCGCGAAGGGACAAGCACCACCGCCTGAACGCCTTGTATTTCCGCTTTGAGCGACTGTACCAGCGGCAGTAAGAATGCCAGTGTTTTACCCGAACCCGTGGGCGACAGCAGGACGAGGTCTTTGTCCGATTGATAGGCATCCTGCGCAGACTCTTGCATCGGAGTGAGCTGTTCTATCCGTAAGTTACGAAGTATATCAGATTGTTCCATAAAATTCTTTTATTTAGTGGAGCAAAGATAACAAAAGATTAGCGAAAAACGGGCAATGGGTTTATAATGTTTCTTCAACGCTCTCCACCGGACAGTTTCTGCCTGTCATCGGTTCATGTTCATTACCCGTACTAAAAAGCCAGAACGGCACGTATCGGATGGGAAACAAGATCTTTACGGTCCATGTTCACATTACCGCTAATCATATAGACCGTAAGGGCAATTTTCTCATTATACTGATATACCGAGGAAGACCAGTAGACTGTACCTGTAATTTTTGCGGCATCTACACCCGATGCAGACAAGGCGGATAGTTTTTCATTGATAATATCGATATTACTGCCGGATGTGTCTGTACCGCTATACGTACCGGAATCCACCCAAACATTTTGCCACCCCGAACAAAGGGTAGAAAGTTCACGAATGGAAGGAAAATACCAACCGCTGCTACCGGCGGGAACTGAATTGATGGCGGCATACCCGGCCAATTGCCTATAGGCTTCTATAAGATTACCGCTATGACTACCGTCTTCATTCCACTCTTTCATTTTCAATGTATTGCTATAACCGCATATGTCACTCCCGCCGGTAGTACCTATAGCGGTCGGAGTATAGTTGCGTTGCCAATAAGTGAAGCTGCCCGCATCTTTCAAGGCAACCACCAAACCGTGGATATCATCCGACTTATAATTATCAGCGTTACCGCCACCTAATATTTCCTTCAAATGGCTGTCTTTTGCCACGACATCACCTACATAAAAGACGATTCCGACAGGGGTTTTATCGGGATTATCGCTGATGATTTGACTTGAAACAGAACCGTCGCTGTAATAGTAATCACCCGATTTGGGAACAGTCAAGGCACGAGTGGAAACAGTCTTACTACCGTCTTTGCCTACGAGAGTCACTTCTATAAGAGCACTCTCGTTCTCTCCTATACCTACGGGCATGGTTACGGTTACTTTAGCGTCCTTTTTGTAACTTCCGTCAACATTGAAGGTCGGCTTTGTTACAGTGACTTGCCAAGAACCTGCAGCAACACGAGTCTGAATATCCGTATTCGCATCCTTACCAATGATTTGAGCCATAATAGCGGTATAATCGTTCCTCGAGAAAGCATCGGGAAGAACAAGAGGAATATCCGTTACGTTACGGGTAATAACCAGTGCATCATTCCGTACTGCTTTCGCATCATCTCCGATGTAAAAAACTCTGTAAAGGGGAAGTACGATTTCCGTATCGGTATCTTTTCCCTCGGCATCGGTATTGGTTATGGTAACAATGATCGGGTCGCCGCTATCATCAACCTTGATAGAGCAGGAAGTGCCATTAGTACCGTTCATACCGTCTTTACCCGCAGCCTTTACCCCCGTGGATGTCCAGTTATCGCCGTTGTCGGTGGAAATTTCCCATTCATTATTATCCGTACTAATCCGAACTTGCGGAGCAACGGCATCATCGCCTTTTGCTCCCGCATCTCCCGGTTTTCCTTGTTCACCTGTGACACGCAGAGGATTACCGTTGCCATCTTTTATATAGTCACCGTCAAGTGTCCAGTAATAAACGCCGCTATCTTCTTTGACACCGATATTAGGTGTATTACCCGGTATTCCGGTAGCGCCTGTCTCGCCTTTGACGCCGTTCTTTATGGTTATGGCTCCGCTTTTCACGAAGTTTATCACGTAGCCGGTTCCGTCGGCCAATTCGTCGACGCCCGTCACGTAGTCATTACCTTCAAGAGCGGAGAAAATATTTTGCAGGCTCGTGATTTGTCCGTTTATTGTCCTTTGCCACTCTTCCAGGATGGAAAGGCGGGCGTCAAGACCTGCTTGTTCGGCACGTATTTCATCAAGGTCTTGCTTGGTGCAACTGCATAAAGCGAATGTCGCGGCAAGCAACAGGAATAAAATCTTCTTCATAAGTGTAAGTTTTAATTTAATATGAGTTTTCATAATAGAAGAATCAAATGAATGGTTTCCATCATTTCAAAGTCCAAAGTACGCCGAATTGGAGTAACCACAGTATGTTATGGCGTGTATGTCCGTAAGGTGTAGTGATGCCATCGAATTTATTATCGGTCATCCACAGCAAGTTGTTCTTTAGTTGCAAGCCCCAAGCGGAAGCGATACGATAGCGGAAAATCACGGCTCCGCCCAAACCGATAGACAACGTTCTCGGCCGGGTAGTTCCATCGGAGAATCGGGTGTCGTTCACCTTATCATATATATCGGCTTTGAAGAATTGCCCATAAACGGTAGGAGTCAGCACTGTTTGGAAGCGGTTGTACAGGGCATGAGTACCAAGGAAACGATTGAAATATATATCCAAGCCTAAACCTACATTCACTACGGATATTTTAGAATAAAGTTCTTTGTAAGGTTGGGAAACAGCGGTTCCGTCAGAGTAAATCGTCATACCGGAAGGAGACAGTTGATAGTCCCGCGCATAACTCCGCGCACCTGTCTTGCCTTGTGCATAGTCGGCTGAAAGGTTGGCTCCAAGAAAATCGGAGAAACGGTAATCGATTTGCAGGCCTGCGGATATACCTATGTAGGTTTTATCGGCAGACATGGAAAGCATATCACCCCAAAAGAAAGGGATACCGACGTTTAGGCCGAGAGTCCAACCTCGAAAAGAAGAGGGTACTCTTGAATCGGATACATTTGCGGATGCGGAAAGAGGAGATTCTTCGCTTCGCTCCGAATGACAGTCGGCAGAGGAAGGATTGGTTTCGTAAAGGGTTACTTCGGAAGTATAAAGCTCTTCTTTAGGATTACAGTCTTTATTCCCTGCCGTATTGTCCTTCAGAGCAGAACGAAGAATCTCTTCTCCTATCATCTGTGTATCAGAAGTAGTTTTATCTTCCGGCAACGTAATGCGTACAAACACTACATCACTTGCTTCTTCACTTGCACTCGTAGAATTTGTAGTACGGAAACAATCTTCACGCAGTCCGCTACGCAGTATCATTTCCGCTTTTACCCGATTACTGCGTTCACGTACAAGATTCCGGTTCTTTTTATCGATAGGTGCAGATTGACAGAAGCCACTGATAAATACAGGGATATTCCCGGTAAGAATATCTTTTCGATGCTGTCGTATCAGAAGTAACAACCTTTCCAGTTCCACACTGTTTTTCTTGTAAGAAATGTAAAGCATTCCTTGTTTAGGAACGAACTGAAATGTGTACAGGCTATCTCTTTCAACTGCCTGCATTACAGTGTAAGGTGAAAATGATAGAAGTACGACAAGTAGCGTTATCGGTAATACGGCAGATAGTCGTGCCGATGATGCTGCCAGTAATTTCATCAGGATACAAATGGAGATGCGTTTTCTTTTCGTCATGTGCCATATTATTAAGTTAAACATACAAAAAACGTGAGTTGCTGTATCTGTTTACCCTAACATCAGGCCTTCGCATTGCCTTGCACTTGGATAAACAACAGCCACTCACGTCGTTTTGTATATAGATACTTGCACCCGATATACTCTGGCGGAAAAGTAGGTATATAACACAGACGTGAGCGTTGTTGTTATCATCTTCAAGTGCATTTCAAAGTTGCGAAGTTTGATGTTAGAAGATAATTTCAATAACGCCTCTAAAAAAAATAACAGTTCCATTGCACCCAACGGGACTGTCGCAAAGATAAACAGTTTTTTGTTACGAGAGACTGAATTCTCTACTTTTTATTTTGCTTTCTTCAAGAGTTAGTTCTTACTATCTTTAGTTCAATAACATTTGTCTTCACCTTCCACTGCCCTGTTCATGAGAGATAGCGAGCGAAATGCACATTTGCTGTTTCCCATGAGCAAAAAAAGAAATAAAAAGTGAGAGGGAAGTATAAACAAATACTTTCTTGTAGAAAACGCACCATCTGTTTAAGGTAAACGCATTATCTGTTACACCCAAACAGATAATGCGTTTACCTTAAACAGACAGTATGTTTTTGTCAAGATGATAATTCCGTTTGATATGCTTGATAATATCGTTTGATGCGCTTGATAATTCCATTTGATATACATCAAATATCAGAAGGAATGGTTTCCGCTAAAGTTCCTCTACCACCCAGCGTTCAATATTACGCGTAACATTACTGAAGTTCACCCCTATCTTAAACACTTTACGACTATCCGCAGCAAAAGGCAACGCATACCCTTTATCATTGATTTGCCGCAAAGCCTCTTCCGCCGTGCCATTCAGTTTGAATTCCATTACATAAATATACTTGTCGGTTTGCAGCACCAAATCTATCCTGCCCTGCGAAGTGTGATATTCCGCTTTCACATAAAAACCTACCAGCTTAAAGACGATGAAAAGCACATTCTGATAATGCAGCTCCAAATCCTTCACCAGCTCGTAAGGCGTATCTGCAAAGAAACTTTGCAGGCGGCGGAAGAAAGCGTCGGGCTCACCCGCACGTATCTCCTGCACAAATCTTTGTATCTCAAACGGCGCTTCAATCTTATTGAAGCGTGTATAATAAGGAATAAGGAACTTGATAAATCCCTCTTCCACCTCACGATTCGGAAAACCGAGACGGTAAATGCCAAACTCTTCATCATACCCTTTTATCGTGAGATAACCACTCTGGAAAATTACAGGCAACGGCTCTTCATCCCCATAGATACTGTTCAGTACATCGGCATACGTTTCGGCGTGCGCCATGTGTTCCAAGTCATAGTGATAGCGTTTCAGCAGTTCTATCAAGTAAGTAGGCGTACCCGTCTCGAACCAGTAACTGCCGAACTTTTTATATTTAAAAGTATTCAGCAGGCTGAAAGGATTATAGACCCCTTCAGTGTTCTCTACAAAATGATAACCGTCATATCTCCGCTTCAACTCGGCGCAGGCTTCCTCGTAGGTCATTTTCTGCGCATCCGCCAATTCGTGAAGTTCTTCTTCAAGATTGTCGTGGATTTCCTGCTCGGTCACTCCGCAAAGTCCGACATACATTTCCTGCATGGAAATATCATCCAGATTATTCAAGTCACTGAATACGCTGACCTTGCCAAACTTGGTGACCCCGGTAAGGAAAGCCAATTTGATACAGCCGTCCATGGTTTTCAGTACGCCGTAGAAAGGTTTCAGCGTATCTCGGTATTCCTTTTGCAGTTCCTCGTTGCCGATGGCCTGGAGCATCGGTTTGTCGTATTCGTCCACAAGAATGACTGCACGCTGACCTGTCTGTTGGCAAGCACGCTTAATGATTCCGGCAAAACGCAAAGAAAAAGTTACTTCGGACGGACGAGTACCATATTGTGATTCCCATTGTTCCAAATGGTCGTTCAATATTTTGTCCAAGCTATCAGGAGTATCATATTTACCAATATTTAAATCCAAATGAAATATCGGATACTGTATCCAGTCTTTCTCCAGTTTCTCGATGGCCAATCCTTTGAACAATTCCTTTTTCCCCTGAAAGTAGGCCTCTAAGGTGGAAATCAGAAGACTTTTACCGAAGCGACGCGGACGGCTGAGGAAATAGTAGCTGCCTGTCTTAGCCAACTGATAAACCCAGGCGGTTTTATCGATGTAGAAATATCCGTCCTTGCGGATTTTCTCGAAGTTCTGTATTCCGATAGGATATATTTTATTGCTCATACCGTCCACTGTTTTTAGATTACGATAAAGCAAAGATAGTCATTTCTTCCGAAGTGCCCCGCTACTTGGTTATAAAAAAACTCCGGCAAGAGCCACAGCCCTGCCGGAGTTTCTTCACTATTTTACCTGTATGTGTCTTAACAACGCATCGTCTTATCCGCCGAAGTTATCGAACATCAAGTTCTGAGCCGGAACGCCGAGGTCGTCGAGCATCTTCTCAACGGCTTTGGACATCGGGCCGGGACCGCACATGTAGTATTCGATATCTTCGGGAGCTTCGTGGTCTTTCAAGTAAGTCTCGTAGATTACGTTGTGAACGAAGCCCGGAGTATACTTCACGCCCGCCGCATCGGCTGCCGGATCCGGACGGTCCAGCGCAAGGTGGAACTTGAAGTTGGGGAAATCCTTTTCTATCTGCAGGAAGTCTTCCAGGTAGAACACCTCGTTCAGCGCACGTGCACCGTAGAAATAGTTCATCACGCGGTCCGTGGTATGCAATGTCTTCGTGAGGTGCATAATCTGCGCACGCAACGGAGCCATACCGGCACCACCGCCAATCCACATCATTTCCTTCTTGGAATCGAAAATCGGGTGGAAGTCTCCGTAAGGACCGCTCATGATTACCTTGTCACCCGGTTTCAAGGTGAAGATATAAGATGAAGCGATACCCGGCATTACATCCATAAAGCCCGGACCCTGGTCTTTCGGCTTGAACGGCGGAGTAGCGATACGTACCGTCAGCATGATGCGGTCGCCCTCTGCGGGGTAGTTCGCCATGGAGTAGGCACGGATGGTCTCTTCGTCGTTACGGCACTTCAAGCCCAGCAGACCGAATTTCTCCCATGCAGGCAGATACTCTTCACCGATAAGAGACTTGTCGATGTCCTTGTCATAATCCATAGAGAATTTAGGAATCTTAATCTGCGCATAAGAACCGGGGATGAAGTCCATGTGTTCGCCCTTAGGCAACGCAACGATAAACTCCTTGATGAACGTAGCCACGTTCTTGTTGGAGATAACCTCGCACTCCCACTCTTTTACGCCGAGTACGGACTCGTCGATTTTAATTCCCATGTCGCCTTTCACCTTTACCTGACAACCCAGACGCCAATGGTCCTGGACTTGCTTACGGCTGAAGTGAGGTATTTCGGAAGGCAGAATCTCACCGCCGCCTTCTACAACCTGGCATTTGCACTGTCCGCATGAACCCTTACCACCGCAAGCAGAGGAAAGGAACACGCCGTTTACAGACAGCGTATTCAGCAACGTCGAACCGGAAGCCACTTCCAGCTCCTTGTCGCCGTTGATAGTCAGTTTTACATTACCTGACGGCAGCAAGAATTGCTTGGCTACCAACAGAATAACCACAAGCAACAGAATAACCACAAGGAATACTCCAATGCTCGCTAATATTAAATTCATATCCATTGTCTTATTCCTTTCTTTTAGATGTTCAAACCAGAGAAACACATGAATGCCATTGCCATCAAACCTACTGTGATGAAAGTGATGCCTAAGCCTTTCAGCGGAGCAGGCACGTCAGAGTAGGCCATTTTCTCGCGGATGGCGGCCAGACCGACAATAGCCAGCAACCAGCCGATACCCGAACCCAATGCGTAAGAGATGGAATCCCAAACGTCACCGATGTATTTCGGATCGCTCTCACCCACGTTGATACGTTGCTGCATGAAGAGCGACGCACCCATAATGGCGCAGTTTACGGCAATCAGCGGCAGGAAGATACCCAGTGAAGCATACAGCGAGGGGCTGAAACGCTCCACGACCATTTCCACCAACTGAACGATACCGGCGATAACGGCAATGAAAAGAATAAAACTCAGGAAGCTGAGGTCAACGCCTTCAACGATTGCATTGGCAGCCAGCACCTTAGTTTGCAACAAATAGTTGACCGGAAGCGTCACCACCAACACGAAGGTTACGGCGATACCCAGTCCTACGGCAGTCTTTACATTCTTTGATACGGCCAGATAAGAGCACATACCGAGGAAGAACGCAAATATCATATTGTCCACAAAAATGGAGCGGACGAATAAACTTAATAAATGTTCCATAATTCCTTTAATTAAGAACTAAGAATTAAGAATCAAGAATCTACATAACAGCGCCACAACACCGCCCCGTTCTTCACTCTTCATTCATCATTCTTCATTTATATTACTTTTCCTGCAATTCTTTATGACGTGCACGTTGATACCAGATGATGCAGGCGCAGAGAATCAGCGCCATAGGCGGCATCAGCATCAAGCCGTTGTTCACATAACCTATCTTCTGCAAAGGCTCGTAGTTAAGGATGTTGAACCCGAGCAACGTACCCGAACCCAGCAACTCGCGGAAGAAAGCCACGATTACCAGAATCTTGGCATATCCCAAACCGTTGCCCACACCGTCGAGGAAGGATTCCCACGGACCGTTCTGCATGGCAAACGCTTCCAAACGTCCCATGAGGATACAGTTTGTGATAATCAGACCTACGTATACGGAAAGCTGTACGCTTACATCGTAGGCAAAAGCCTTCAGAATCTCACTTACAATAGTTACCAACGCCGCAACTACTACCAACTGAACGATGATACGGATGCGGTTGGGAATAGTCTTGCGCAGCAATGAAATCACTACGTTGGAGAATGCCGTAATCACCGTTACGGAAAGTCCCATCACGATAGCCGGTTCCAGCTTGGCGGTAACGGCCAAGGCAGAGCAGATACCCAGCACCTGTACGGTAACGGGGTTGTTCAGTCCGAGCGGAGTAGAGAATACTTCTTTATTCTTTTTTGAAAACAATGCTCCCATATTCTTATTTCTCCTCATTATTATTAGTTAAAAAGTTCTTGTAGCTGTTCAGACAGGTTTTCAGCATGGCATCCACACCTACGGAGGTGATAGTACCGCCTGAGATACCGTCCACCTGATAGTCAGGTTTCTCTACTTTTCCGTTCTTCACAACGCCGAGGGCGATTTCGCCGTTCTCCAGTGTCTTCTTGCCGTTGAACTCTGCCTGAAACTGAGCGGTCGCGATTTCAGCACCCAGACCCGGAGTTTCGCTGGCATGAGAGAAGTAAACGCCGTAAACGGTGTCCTTGTCGCTGTTCAGGGCGACATAGCCCCAGATAGCGCCCCAAAGACCTGCGCCGTAAACAGGGAATACATATTTGGTCTCTCCGTCCACTTCAGCAACGAATACGTGCAGGCGGTGGTTTTCCTTGGCTTCCTTTTCGTAAGCGGTGGCAAATGCGTCGGTGTTCTCGGTCAGCGTACCGTCCTCGTTCATCAGCATATCGCCTTTGATGTACTTATTATATTCTGTGTCGGCATCCTTCACATCCTTGATGTTGAGGGCGGCAAGAATCTGCTTCTTCGTGTCCAGCTCTACGTTCTTGTTCTGGGTGGCACGCAGAGAAGAGCTTACGAATGCCAGCAGGAATGCAACGATAACAACCATTACCGAAGCATAAATGATAGTATAACTATTACTATTGGTATTCATTTCTTTTTCCGGTATTTTAATTGTTAGACTTAGCGGTTGCACGTTTCTCGCGACGGCTGATATTGCCCTGTACCACACAGTAGTCAATCAGCGGAGCGAAGATATTCATCAGCAGGATGGCAAGCATCATGCCTTCGGGATAACCGGGGTTCAGCACACGGATAATGATAGCCATCGCACCGATGAGGAATCCGAAGATATACTTACCTGTTTCCGTACGGGCCGAAGTTACGGGGTCGGTAGCCATAAACACGGCGCCGAAGCAGAAACCGCCCAATACGAGGTGTTCGTACCACGGCATCTGAGCCATTGCGGTGTCCGGACCGATAGTGTTGAACACCCATCCCATGAATGCACCGCCCACAAATACGGAGAACATGGTTTTCCAGCTTGCGATGCCTGTCCACAACAGCAGGATAGCGCCGAGGGCGATGGCAATAACGCTGGTTTCGCCGATAGAGCCCGGAATGAGGCCGGTCACCATGTCCCACGAGAACTCCGGATAAGCCCCCGCAGTAGCGGCAGCTCCCAGCGGAGTGGCAACGGTGAGTCCGTCTACCGTCTGTCCCAAACCGAAGATACTGTCGCCCGACACCCAAACGGCATCACCGGACATCTTCGTAGGATAGGCGAAGAACAGGAAGGCGCGTGTAATCAGGGCGACGTTGAACACGTTCATACCCGTACCGCCGAATACTTCCTTGGCGAAGATTACAGAGAACGCGGTGGCTACCGCCAGAATCCACAGCGGACAGTCTACCGGTACAATCATCGGAATCAAGATACCCGAAACCAGGAAACCTTCCTGAATTTCTTCCTTCTTCCACTGAGCCACAACGAACTCAATGCCCAGACCCACTACATAAGACACAATGATTTTAGGCAATACTGCCAGGAAACCGTAAGCGAACATTTCAATAAAGCTGCCGGTAGCGCCGGTAGCGTGGAAATGCTGGTAACCTACGTTATACATACCGAACAACAGCGCCGGTATCAACGCAATAACCACCATCGACATGATGCGTTTGCTGTCAATGGAGTCGTGAATATGCGTTCCCGATTTCGCAGTGGCGTTGGGCACGAACAAGAATGTCTCGAAGCCGTCGAACACCGAACGAAATGCGTGGAATTTGCCGCCCTCTTCAAAGTTCGGCTTTATCTTGTCGAGATAATTTCTTAACGCTTTCATTTATTAAATTGATAATTGAGAATTGAAAATTGAGAAATAGGCTGCGCCGTATACACTTGGCAGGTTATATCGCAATGTTTCAACTATCATTTTTTATTCTTAATTTTTAATTCTTAATTCAATTACGCCATTTCGGCACGAAGCATGTCAAGTCCGGCACGAACGATACGTTGAACCTCTACTTTGGAAGAGCATACGAATTCGCAGAGCGCGAAGTCTTCGGGAGCTACTTCGTAGATGCCCAGAGCTTCCATGCGGTCGATGTCTCCTGCAATGATGGCCTTCAACAGATATTCGGGGAAGATGTCCATGGGGAACACGCGGTCGTATTCGCCCGACATAATCATATGGCGTTCGCCACCCTTGATACGGGCGTCGATTACATATTCTTTCTTGCCCATCAACCAGCTGAAATAAGAGCGGTTGACGCTGAACTGATTGAAACGCGGCATAATCCAACCCAGCATTTCGTGGATTTCATCTCCTTCGGGAATTACGGTCAACTGGCTGTCGAAAGCGCCGAGGAAGCCGTTGGGAGAAACCTTCTTGCCCGTCAGCACATTACCGCTGATGTAGCGCAGGTCTTTATCGGTGGTTACGTTGCCCTTGAAGACGTTGGTCAGCAATGCTCCCACCTGCAGCTTGCAGTAAGCGGGTTTCAGCACTTCACTGCCTGTTACGGCTACGGTGCGGGTAAGGTCTACGCGACCGGTGTTCATCAAACGGCCGATAAAGAGTACGGCTTCCGCTCCGATAGTCCATACCGTCTCACCTTTCACTACGGGCGAGATGTGGTTGATTTGCACACCTACGTTACCTGCCGGATTGGGTCCGTCGAATGCGGTAACGGTAACGTTCTTTGCCTGCACGAGCGCGGCGGCTTTTTGTTTTACACTGATGTTCAGATACGTCTTTGCCATTCGGGACAAAGCGTCAAGTCCTGTCTGGAAGTTTGCTTCTTCGCCTTTCAAAACGAATTCGAAGTCGGGAGCCAGCGGATTGCTGTCGAAAGCTGAAATGAAGATAGCTTTCGGAGCTACCGTCGGGTCGGCGATTACATCGTACGGACGTTGGCGGATGAAAGCGAACATACCGGCTTGCAGTAATGCGTCCTTTACTTCCTGTGCGCTCATTTTGGACGGATCCATCTTGCCGAATTCCTCGTAGTCCTGCTCGGCGGCAGCCTCTACCACGATGTTCAGCACCTTACGACGTGCACCGCGTTCCACGCTCGTCACTACGCCGCTTACGGGCGAAACAAATTTCAATTCAGGATGATTCTTGTCGATAAACAAGGGTCCCCCGGCCATTACATACTCCTGCTCTTTCACCACCACTTTCGGAGTGATACCTGTAAAATCATCGGGAACCAACGAGTAGAATCCCGGCTCTTTCACAGACATGAACTCTTCGGCAGCTTTACCTTTCAGGTTAATGTCAAGGCCTTTGCGTAACTTAATTACATTTGCCATGCGTTTATATAAAATAATGGTTTCATTAATTTGCCCGCAAAAGTAGCAAAAAAGAATGTGAATAAAGAGCAAAAAAGAAAGGAATTACGGAGAAATTTCCGTAATTCCTTTCGTTAACGAGCACGAGAATAGTGATGAGCGGTTAGTGATGAGTGATTAGTGGGCTGCGCTATAACTTCACAGGGTACCCATCCCCCATTACTACCCCCTAATCACTCATCACTAATCGCTAATCACTCATCACTCATCACTAATCGCTCATCACTAATCGCTAACCCCTATTTCTTTCTCTTCGGCGAACATATGGTCCCATGCAGGCAGGCGGACGGGTTTCTGTTTGAAGAGCTCCATTATCTTGGCGGGGACGTATTTGGTTTCTACGACCAGACGGAACATATATTCGTCGAACCAGTCGTCCGTCATGATGAGATGGCCTTTGTAGCCGCTGTCAGCGCCCCAACTGTTTTCAACCATCCACTTGACGGGTTTTCCGTTTTTGTCCAAGTCTACCGCCATGAGCGTCATGGCATGGGAAGAGCCGCTGGAGAAGGTTTGGATGCGTTGTTTCTTATTCATTCCGAAGGTAGTGCCCATGAGCGACTCGTAGTCATAGTTTTTCACATCGAGCAAGCCGCGCTCCGAATTCAGGAACTTACCGACATCGCAGGAGAAATACATCATGGTACTGTCTTTCAGCGAGGCAACAGCCATTTGCTTGATGTCCTCTACGGGCAGGTTGACGTAAGTCCAGTTCCTGCCGTCGTAGCGGTGGCGGTCGTAGTCTATTTCATAACATTTGTAATACTCCCGGCTGGGGTCGTTCATCAGCATTACGTAGTTGGTGAGCAATTGTTTGTCACCGTATTTGTCAAGGAAAGACATCGGGGTGTGATGTTCCGTTTCTACCGGGTTGCCTTTGGCATCGGTACGCACGTAGTCGAATTCCGTAGGCGGAACACCCAAGTTCAGCACCAGCATACGGTAGACGGTACCGAGCATGGCGGTTTTCTCTTTCTCCAGGGCGGCAGGCGTAGCGCCTTTGGCGGCAAGGTCACGGAGTTGAAGGGCATACTCCTTCAGTTTTAAAGAGATGAGAGCGGCCATACGGGCGGTATTCTCGCTACTGTTCGTTTCCGGCATGGCACTCTTGGGCACAAGGCCATACTTGGAAACGATGTCCGCCACTCCGGTGAATGTACCGCCGTCGCTCAACGGATGTTTCAGAAGCCATTCCACGGTCGGGTCTTCCAGCGGACTTTTGGCGGTGTCGATGATGCCTTGCAGAAACAGATTGGACTTCTCCAACTGGTCCCAGAAGAAAGGATATATCTCCGAGAACTCAAACGACTGAAAGCCATAGCGCGCAAGAGTCTTGGCACGCATTACGTTCAGCCCTGTAAAGAGCCAGCAACGGCCGGAAGACTTTTGATCGGTGATGCCTTTGGAGTCCACCTTGATGGAGAAATGGGTGTCCATGTCCTGCATATTCTCCTGGTTGAGCGCCAGTTTGCGGATGTCGTTATTGCCAATGGCATTACGCAGCGCCTTGTCGGAAGGCGTGCCTCGATAACTCTGTTGAATCCGGCCGAGCATGGCGGGGCTTATCCCGCCCTTGCCGTCCTGCGCCTGCACCGACAGCAGCGCGGCGCTGAAAACAATTACGGATAAAATACGTTTGTTCATTTCAGATATATGTTTGTTTATTTCAAATAGTTGTCATGCAGGTTATCCGATAATGAAGACAGGCCGAAAAAACTGCCTCACCATGGAATGGAAAGCAAATGTAATGTCTTTTTTGATAATTTTAGTGCCCTCTTTAGATTTATTATCTATTCCGCTCAAAACCAATTCAAATAAAATAGTTTTCTTTGCAGCCACATTCGTACGATATGAAAAGATACATACTGGGTATATTTACTCTGATATTGATACTGACGACTGTTTCAGCACAAGAGCAGACCGTTACAGCTACCAACGACACTACTCCCGCACTGACCAAAAAGGAATTGCGCAAACAAAGGGTGGCTCGCAGAAATTTCCATTATAACATATTAGGCGGTCCCAGCTATACGCCCGATTTCGGCGCGCTGGTAGGCGGAAGCGCGCTGATGACTTTCCGCATGAACCCCAGCGATACCACACAGTTGCGTTCGGTGCTGCCCATGTCCATAGCCTATATGTTTAAAGGCGGCGTCAATCTGATGGTAAAGCCGCAGCTTTTCTTTAAAGGCGACCGTTTCCGTATCTTCGGAAAGTTCGTCTACAAGAATACGGAAGACAACTTCTACGGCATCGGTTACAGTACCAACAAGAATTATGTCCGCAGCGACAGTACCAGCAAATACCGTTACAGCGGCATACAAATCAACCCGTGGTTCCTGTTCCGTCTGGGAGAAAGCAACGTCTTCGCCGGTCCGCAGGTAGACATCAACTACGACAAGATAACCGACCCCGCCAAACATCTCATCGAAGAGCCCGACTACATGGCAGCCGGCGGTACAGCCAACGGTTACAAGAACTTCAACTCCGGCCTCGGCTTCCTCTTGACCTACGACAGCCGCGATATCCCCGCCAATGCCTACAAGGGCGTGTATCTGGACTTCCGGGGCATGATGTACAGCAAGGCGTTCGGCAGCGACAACAATTTCTACCGTCTGGAACTGGACTACCGCCAATACAAGTCCGTAGGCCACCGCAAGGTATTCGCCTGGACCGCGCAAAGCAAGAACGTATTCGGCAATGTCCCCCTCACCCAGTATTCGCTGACCGGTACCCCTTTCGACCTGCGCGGCTACTACATGGGACAATATCGTGATAAATCCTCGCACGTCGTCATGGCCGAATACCGCCAGATGATAAACACCGACCGCGGCAACTGGATGAAACGCCTGCTGCACCACATCGGCTTCGTAGCCTGGACGGGATGCGGCTTCATGGGTCCTACCATGGGCAAGATAGAAGGCGTACTGCCCAACTACGGCGTAGGTCTGCGCATCGAAGTTCAGCCCCGTATGAACGTTCGTCTGGACTTAGGCAAGAATACGGTAAACAAACAAACGCTGTTCTACTTCAACATGACAGAAGCGTTTTAAACACTAAATGCCAATCATCCGCCCTAAATCGCTAACCACTAATAAATTCTCCCTTTTCCTTGCACCGCCAAAAGATTATCCATAATTTTGGGCGTTAATCCCCAAGCTCCCGAAATAGAAATATAAGAATCTGATACAGATGAAGACTTGCGAAATTATCTTTTGGATAAGTTTATTCATTGTATTCTATACGTATATAGGTTATGGAATGCTCCTTTACGTTCTGGTCAGACTAAAGGAATGTTTTCGCAAAACAGTCATCCCGCCCCTGCCGGAAGACAGCCGGCTTCCCGAACTGACCCTGTTCATCGCCGCCTACAACGAAGAAGATGTCATAGACGACAAGATGCGCAACTGCCTTGCGCTGGACTATCCGGCAGACAAGCTGCACATCCTTTGGGTTACGGACGGCAGCAACGACCGTACCAACGAGCGTCTTTCGCGCTGGCCGCAGGCCACCGTGCTTCATCAGCCCCAAAGACAGGGCAAGACCGCCGCTCTGAACCGTGGCATTCACTTCGTCACCACGCCGATTGTCGTATTCACCGACGCCAATACGCACCTCAACCGTGAAGCGCTGCGTAAGATTGTACACGCATTCGCCAATCCCGAAACGGGCTGCGTAGCCGGAGAAAAGCGCATCGCCGTACAGGCCGAAGACAATGCCGCATCCGGCGGCGAAGGTCTTTACTGGAAATACGAATCCGCCCTCAAGAAGCTCGACTCCCGCCTCTACTCGGCCGTAGGAGCAGCCGGAGAGCTGTTTGCCATCCGTCGCGAGCTGTTCGAGGAGATGCCTGCGGACACATTACTGGACGATTTCATCCTCTCCCTGCGCATCGTGATGCGTGGATATACCATTGCCTATTGCGCCGACGCCTACGCCGTGGAAAACGGTTCGGCGGACATGCGCGAAGAAGAAAAGCGCAAAGTGCGCATCGCTGCCGGCGGCCTGCAGTCCGTCCGGCGTCTGCGTGCGTTGCTCAACCCATTCCGCTACGGCGTATTCAGCTTTCAATACATATCCCACCGCGTACTGAGGTGGTCGCTTACGCCCGTCCTGCTATTCCTGCTGCTCCCTCTCAACGCGATTCTTATTTTTACGACAGACCGTCCTCTGCTCTATGCCGTCATCTGGCTGTTGCAAACGCTGTTCTATCTCATGGCGAGCCTGGGTTATTACCTGTCAACGAAACACATCAAAAACAAGATACTCTTTGTTCCTTATTATTTCCTTTTCATGAACATCAACGTTATCCGTGGTTTCAACTATCTGCGCAAACGACGGGGGCAAACCGGCGGTGCATGGGAAAAAGCACGAAGGGCATAAAAACAAGAGAAATATGAAAAACATCCTGAAAAACGCAGAGAACGCCGAAGAGCTGCTGAAACTGACCTCGGACACCATGATTTTATTGGACAGGAACGGCATCTGCGTGGATATCGCAGTGTACAACGTAGACTTGTGGTTCCTGAAAGAAGACCGGTTGCAGGGCAAGAACATACTCCGGTTGCTTCCCCCTGTCACCTACCGGCAGGTATACCCCGAGTTCGAGAAAGTACTTACGCGCAGGGAAGTCTCCAGCCGGAACTACGAGCTGGCCATCGGCGACACCACCTACTTCTTCAAGTGCATCATGCGCCCCTACGAAGATATGGTGCTCTGCCAATACCGTGACATCACCGAGCGAAGCCAGCGCAAACTGAAACTGGAAAAGACGAATCGCGAACTCAACGAAATACAGAAAGCCGCCCTCATCGGCAGATGGCAATACGACTCCGGCAAGAAATCCTTCTGCTACACCGGACACTCCGGCGTGATGTGTACCGAAGAGGAGCAGGAAATCCTGCTCGAAGACTACAAGACGCACATACTGCCCGAAGACAGGGAAGTATTCGGCAAATGGCTGATGCAGAACCTGCAAGGAGATATGGAAGCCAGCATAGACTATCGCATCCATTTCCGGAAGCGGGTGTTCTATATCCGCCTGAAAACCTTCTCATACGAGAAACAACCCGACGGAAACATCCTTCTGGAAGGGTACATACAAAACATCACCGACATCCAGCAGCGGCGCAACGACATCAACCTGCTGACACACGCCATCAACAACTCCACCGAAGACATTTTCGCCGCCCACGAGGACGGTACGCTCGTCTTTGCCAACCGCCGCTTCCGGGAGCATCACAACATCGGCGTGGCAGACGACATCAGCGAACTGAACATCTACCGGATAGACATGAATACGCCGGGCGGAAACTTCTGGCAGGGACTGCTCCACTCCCTCAAAAAGGGAGAAAAACGCAGCGGCTTCGTCCTCTACAATCCCCTGCCCGACCATCCCGAAGTACTGGCCATGGAAGGAAGCGCCTATTGGGTGACGAGCGACAAAGGCGAAGCCATTCTCTGGGGTTTCGGCCGGGACATCACCCAGCGCATCAAGAATGAGCAGCAAATCAAGCGGTTCAGTCAGATTCTGGACAAGACCATCGAGAATCTTCCCGCCGGCATCGTGGTAAAAGACATCCGAAGCGGCTTTAAATACCTGTACCGCAACCGCGAATCGTACAACCGCAACATTCCCCTGAAAGAAGCGCTGGGCAAGGACGACTTCGACTTCTACCCCTTCGACGTCGCACAGGAGAAGAGAACGCAGGACATCGAAATAGCCCGAACCGGAGTAGAGAAACACTGGATTACCGAGGAGCACGACCAAAACGGCAAGTCCATCTTTCTGGACAAACGGAAGATACGCATCGAAAGCGACGACTTCCCCCCTATCCTGCTGAGCATCGAATGGGACATCACCGAAATGGAACGGATGAAGCGGGAACTGCTCGTGGCCAAAGAGAAAGCGGAGACTTCCGACCAATTGAAGTCGGCCTTCCTTGCCAATATGAGCCACGAGATACGCACCCCGCTCAATGCCATCGTAGGCTTCTCCAGAATCATCGCCGAAAGTACCGACGATGAAGAACGCAAAAACTACTACGACATCGTGGAAGCCAACAACGAAAGGCTCCTGCAACTGATAAACGAAATTCTGGACCTCTCCAAGATTGAGGCGGGCATGGTAGAGTTCACCATTGCTCCGATGCGTCTGCATCTGCTCTGCAACGAGATATACAACGCGCTGAAATTCCGTTGTCCGATGGGAGTAGAATTGGTCTACGAGGCTTCGGACGAGGATATTGTCATCGAGGGAGACAAGAACCGTATTTTCCAAGTGGTGTCCAACCTTATCGGCAATGCCTTCAAATTTACCACAAACGGCAGCGTCAGTTACGGATACCGCCGCAAAGGAAGCGAAATAGAGTTCCACGTCAGCGACACGGGTATCGGCATCGAGGCCGACAAACTGTCAAAGGTCTTCGAACGCTTTGTGAAAGTGAATAATTTTGCGCAAGGTACGGGACTGGGATTGTCTATCTGCAAAACCATTATCGAACGGTTGGGCGGCACCATATCCGTCAGCTCGGAAATGGGAAAAGGGACGACTTTCCTCTTTACCCTGCCTCTGTCGGAGAGTAAAAAAGAAACGGCAGCCAAACAAAAAGAAACGGCAGCCAAACAAAAAGAAACGACAGACGGACAAAAAGAAACGGCAGACGGACAAAACAAGACGTCCGGAACAAGCTTGAACGCATCCGGCAATACAGAAAAGAGCGATACGGTTTCCGGCTCCCGTGAAGAGCCGCAAGAGCTTCAAGAACCTCAAAAGCCCGAAGCCTCTAAAGCCCCCACCATACTGATAGCCGAAGATACGGACAGCAACTACGTCCTCGTCAAAGCCATTTTAGGAAAGCTATACCGCCTGGAACGTGCCAAAGACGGTATGGAAGCCGTAACCATGTTCGAGGAACTGCATCCTGAATTGATTCTGATGGATATGAAAATGCCCAATCTCGGCGGATTGGACGCAACGAAAATCATTCGTGAGCTTTCGCCAAAGACACCCATCATCGCCCTCACCGCCTATGCCTACGAGCACGACAAACAGGCCGCGATTGACGCGGGATGCAATGACTTCCTGACAAAGCCCTATACGCAAGAAGTTCTGAAACAAATGATAAAGAAATATTTAAAGTAGGAAAGCATACGCCAACACCCGGATAAGGCTTACATCCTGTCATTCAGAGGAGCGTAGCGACGAGGAATCCCCTCTCTTTATCGATGTAAAGAGAAGAGATTCCTCGCTCCG
The DNA here is from genome assembly GCF_900129655.1 of Bacteroides clarus YIT 12056. GTDB lineage: Bacteria > Bacteroidota > Bacteroidia > Bacteroidales > Bacteroidaceae > Bacteroides > Bacteroides clarus. Next base: position 24,761 of record NZ_FQWK01000004.1, on the reverse strand, counting down.
TTCCGAATGACAACCGCTACGCGAAGATATCGCTTCGCTGGATGTACGCTATCACGTCTCCCTTGTTGACGTTAGCACCTTGCCGGGCACATACTTCGACAACACGGCCTGTAAATCCGGTCATTACCTTTTCGTACTCACCCCACGGCGTAGAGAGATAGCAGAACACCTCGTCGTGCTGATACTTACGCCCGATAAACGGCGCCGCAGACGGACCTTCCACGGAAACTTCCCAAAGCACCTGCCCCTTGGACGGCGCAATAACGGGGTCTGCTTTGGCGCGTTTCAGCTTCTTTATCTCCTCTTCCGAGTATCCGCTCTTTGCCATAGAAGCATCCTTTACACGCTCCAACTCATCACGGAAACGTTTCTTGGCAACACCCGACTTATAATCGCGGTATTGGCGGTCGTGCATAGCCAATTCAAAAAGCTCCTCATCATCCTCACCATATTCCCAGCCGTTCTCGTCCATTTCCTTGCGGTATTCGTCCAAAGCGTCCGGATAGTTGGATTGCGGGTCTGTGTCGACAAACTCGTAACCTTTGGACTTGGCAAGCTCTATGATTTCGGGAGCCAGCTCACCCGGCAGACGTCCGCTCTTGCCCAGAATCATGTCCCAGGTATGATTATCGATCATCGTCCAGCGTTCTTCTCCTTTCACCAGTTGCATTACGTTCATCAGCGCCACGTTCTTCACGTACTGGCTGAACGGAGTCACCAAAGGCGGATAGCCCAGCTTAGGCCATACATATTCCACTTCGTCGAAAAGCATCACCAGCAGGTCGTCTATGCTGAGTTCGGGCTGGTTCTTACCTTTCAGTATCATGTTGATGCCGGAATGTACGCCTTTCAAGTCCGCCATCATGGAGCCCATCATACCGCCCGGAAGTCCGCACTTCAAGAGCAGGGACGACATATGCTTGTTGGTAGGGTCCATAAAATAACCGAGGAAGTCGTCTATGAACTCCTGCGTCATGGCGCGCGCTTTCATATAGGCCTTCATATTGATGTCGGGCACCCGGAAACCCTTGTCGCGCAGCATGGCCTGTACGGAAATAACGTCCGGATGCACCTTTCCCCACGACATGGGTTCCATGGCCACATCTATGATATCGGCTCCGTTTTCGCATACTTCGAGGATGGAAGCCATTGAAAGCCCCGGTCCGCTATGGCCGTGATACTGTATCAGCACGTCGGGATGTTTCTCCTTGATGGCTTTCGTCAGTTCGCCCAGCATACCCGGACGGCCGATGCCCGCCATGTCCTTCAAGCAGATTTCGGGCGCTCCCGCTTCGATAAGTTTGTCGGCTATACGGGCGTAGTACTCCACCGTATGTACGGGCGAATGAGTGATACAGAGCGTTGCCTGCGGTATCATGCCCGCTTCGAGCGCATAGCGGATGGAAGGGATAATGTTGCGCGTTTCATTCAGTCCGCAGAAGATACGGGTGATATCCACGCCTTGCGCATGTTTCACCTTGTACATCAGCCGGCGCACATCGGCGGGAACGGGATACATACGCAGCGCATTCAGTCCGCGGTCGAGCATGTGGGTCTGTATGCCCGCATCGTTGAAAGGCTTGGTAAAGGCGCGGACTGCCTTGTTAGGGTTCTCACCATAGAGAAGGTTCACTTGCTCGAAAGCTCCGCCGTTGGTCTCGACACGTGCAAAGCAGCCCATTTCGATTATCAACGGTGCGATACGTACCAACTGGTCTACTCGCGGCTGGTATTTACCGGACGACTGCCACATATCGCGGTAAACAAGACTGAATTTGATTTCTTTTTTCATTGTAATAGGTAATTAGCTATTTGGTCACTCGGTTAACTTGATACATACAAATATAAAGGATTATTCTGACATATAGTCAAAATAACCCCATAATTATTCACTCAAAAGATATGTTTTATATCATTTGGTAAATTGAGAATTGAGAATTAAAAATTGAGAAATAGGGAACGAACATCGCGCAGCCTATTTCTCAATTTTTAATTCTCAATTCTCAATTTACTAAATGAAGTCTTTCAACTCTTCCTGTAATTTCTGTCTTGTAAAGAAGATGCGGCTTTTTACTGTTCCGAGGGGGAGTCCGAGGCGTTCGGCTATTTCGCGGTATTTAAATCCGGAGACATGCATGGAGAAGGGTACTTTATAATCACGTGGCAATGAATTGACGATGCGGTGCATTTCTTTCAGGTCGTAGGCGCCTTCGGTGCTGGCGAAGCCGGAATCCTGCGGCATGCTCAGATGATACAGATTATCGGTCTGGTCTACGAAAGTCTGTTCACGAACTATCTTCCGGTAGTTATTTATAAAGATGTTACGCATAATGGTATACATCCAACCTTTAAAGTTGGTATCAGGTTCATATTTATCCTCATTATCCAAGGCTTTAAGAGAGGTCTCCTGCAACAAATCATTCGCTTCTTCCCGATCGGCCGTCAATTTGTATGCAAAGCGAAGCAGTTCTTCTTGCACGGCAAGTAAATCTTTTCTAAAACTGTAAGTGTTCATACTTTGCTAATTTTTTTAAATGGTTAATATTCGTTTCGGTTTAGTGATTGCAAGTATACGGAAGTTTCCAAGTCTTGAGGGATGAAATACGGGTATTCTTTGGGGTGAAAACTATCATTTGACAGATTTCACCCCCTATTTTGACAGTTTTCGGGTGAAGCGAAGCGGCTGAAATTCAGCAGGAAGTACAATTTCACCGCTGATTTATGACAATTATTACCATAAGATAAACAAAAAGATGTCTACGGAAAGGGCGCATCAGAGGGAATAATTAAAATGTGTCTGCCTGTAATGAAAGCGGAACATCATTACAGGCAGACACATCTATCGGAGAAAAACGGGCGAAGTCAATTTTCTTTCCCTTGCTCCTCTCCGTCGTTGCCCGACAGTATGGGCAGACAAATCTTATATTTCACAGCCAGAATACGGGTGATGAACACGGATATTCCGCCTATCACCTGACAGCCGTAAGACTGCATGCCGGCAAGTTCGCAAAGCCAATACACCGTACCGCCCACCACACACGCCATCGCATAAATCTCCTTACGGAATATGAGCGGTATCTCGTTGATAAAGACATCGCGTATCACGCCGCCCGCCGCTCCGGTAATGCTGCCCATGATGATGGCCACCCAAAAAGGATAGCCCAGCGCAAGGCTCTTGCCCACGCCCACCACCGTAAACAGCGCCAGACCGATTGTGTCGAATATAAAGAACGTATTGTGCAGATGGATAAGATGCTTTCCGAAGAAGATGACCCACAGCAACGCCAGTCCGGTACATATCAGATAAATGGGGTCGGTCATCCAGCCGGGGGTCACATCCAGCAGCAGGTCGCGTATCGTACCGCCGCCGATGGCCGTCACGAAGCCCACCACATAGGCTCCGAACCAGTCGAAACGTTTCGCCGAAGCCAGCCGTATGCCGCTGATGGCGAAAGCGAATGTACCAATGAAGTCGAGTATCTGAACAAATGTTGGCATGAGGGCATTTCTTTTTCTGCAAAGTAACAAATAATTTCCCTAAGAAAGTGTATTTTTGTCTCATCAATTTATATCGGCAATGAAAATAACCATCGTATCGGGCGCACGTCCCAACTTTATGAAGATCGCCCCCCTCTGCCGCGCCATCGACGCAGCCAGAGAGGCAGGCAAGAACATCTCCTACCGCATAGTGTACACCGGAGCACAGGACGACACCACCCTGGACGCCTCGCTCTTCTCCGACCTTGCCATGCGCAAGCCCGACGCCTACCTGGGCATCGGCGGACGCAACCACTCCCAAGTGGCGGCCGCCATCATGCTGGCCTTCGAGCAGGAGCTCAACGAACACCCCGCCCGGGTGGTGCTCGTGGTGGACGACATGACCGCCACCATGAGTTGCGCCATCGTAGCCAAGAAGCGCGGGCTGAAAGTGGCGCACGTCATAGCCGGAACCCGCTCGTTCGACATGAATATGCCGCGTGAGGTCAACCGTACGATTGTAGACGCCATCTCCGACTATCTCTTCACCGCCGGCATGGTAGCCAACCGCAACCTCAACCAAGAAGGCATGATACCCGAATACATCCATTACGTAGGCAATATCCTCATCGATACCATCCGCTACAACCGCCACCGCCTTGTACAGCCGCTCTGGTTCTCCAGCCTCGGACTGCGCAAGGGCGGCTATCTCCTGCTCACCCTGAACCGCCACGACCTGCTGGAAAAGAAAGCCGTGCTCGGCTCCCTGATGCAGACGCTGGCCGGGAAAGCAGGCGACATGCCCATCGTAGCCCCCGTGCATCCGTACGTGGAGCGCGCCATCAAGTCATTGGGGCTCGACATGCCCCGGCTGCACATCCTGCCGCCCCAGAGCTACCTGCACTTCGGCTTCCTCATCAACCAGGCCAAAGGCATCGTGACCGACTCCGGCAACATAGCCGAAGAAGCCACCTTCCTCGACGTGCCCTGCATCACGCTCAACACCTACGCCGAGCATCCCGAAACCTGGCGCATCGGAACCAACGAACTCGTAGGCGAGAACTCCTTCGCCCTCTCCGCCGCCCTCGACAAGCTGCTGCACGGCGAATGGAAGCACACCACCCTGCCCGACCGCTGGGACGGACGTACCGCCGAGCGCATCGTACAGACGCTGATAAACGGAGAGAAAATATAGAAATCGTCCGGAAAATCATCCCGCCACATGAGCCGGCTCATCCCGTGAGATGAATTTATCCATTCCGCAAGACGGATTATTTCGCCCCGTAAGACGAATCCGCTTGTTTTACGAGGCGATTTTTGGTATATAAAAAAGGGTATGGTCATTAGCTGCCATACCCACACTAAACACAGTACAATAAAAGAAAAATAGTTTAAGTCAGTCTGTTATTATGTTTCTGTAATCAGAATTTGTAACCTACCGAGAGAGCGATAGACATATTCTTCGGAGAATCTTTGCCCCAATCCATCACTTCCGTCAGACCGAACAGGAAGTCCAGGCCGACCAGGTACTTGCCGAATTCGGCACCCACGCCGAAGCCCAAACCGAAGTCGAAGCGTTTGGCGTCCCAGCCTTCACCGGTATCCTCGTCGTATTTGAAAATCTTTTCGCCGTCGCATTTGCCGCCCAGACCAAAGCCCAGATACGGACCCACCTTACCGACGATATTTATGCTTTCAGTCACCGGAAAACGGCCTGCCGCCATGATAGGAATCTGCAAATAGGTAGGTTTGAACTTTTCGGACTCTCCGCCACCGTAATCAAATTTGGCTCCGTTACCCACAATCATCAACGACGGCTGGACAGACCACATATCGGTAAAAGCATATTCCATGCCCACACCCAGCTGATAGCCCACTTTCATATCGGCCCCCTCACCACCGGTCAATTTACTCATATTAATACCTGCTTTCGCATTCCAAGAGATTTGCGCAAAGGTTACAGTAGACACCATTGCAACCAAAACCAATACAAATAACTTTTTCATAATACAATATATTTTGTGATTTGATAAGACAAATGTATTCAATTGTATAAAAAAACTCAAAACGCCGATTCGCCCCATCGTCACTATCCTGCGCAAATCCCGTTCTATTCTGTCAATATTAACAAACAAGAGGGGGAAATAAAGTGAGAAAACGCCCGAACGGCGGCCTCACCCTCTTAAACATCCCTCTCATTCTTTAAAATATATTTGCTTCTTGATTAACAGTAAATTGTTAACTTTGCGGCTTGATTATGAAACGTATGAAACGAATATATAGCATTACCCTCATCCTCTTGCTTTTACTATTCGCCTCTGCCGGCGCATCAGCACAGATAAGAGGCGTTATAACGGACTCCCTCACCCACGAACCGCTGATGTATATCACCGTACAATACGAAGGAAAAGGCGTAGGCGGCATCTCCAACGCTGACGGAGAATACCAGGTGGAGACACGTAAAGGCTGGGATGAACTGACCTTCTCCGCCATAGGCTACATCACCAAGAAAGTGAAGTTCGCCCCCGGCACGAAAGTACTCAACGTAAAGCTGACACCCGCCGACGTGATGCTTTCCGAAGTCGTCGTCAAGCCCAAGAAAGAGAAGTACTCGCGCAAGAACAACCCCGCCGTGGAGTTCATGAAGAAGGTCATCGAGAACAAGAAAGTCCTGAAGCTCGAGGAGAACGACTACTACCAGTACCAGAAATACGAGAAGATGAAGATGTCCATCAACGACGTCACGCCGGAGAAAATGGAGAAAGGCATCTACAAGAAATTCTCTTTCTTCAAAGACCAGGTGGAAGTGTCGCCCAAGACCAACAAGATGATTCTGCCCATCTCCATCAAGGAGACGGCTTCCAAGACCATCTACCGCAAAAGTCCCAAGAGCGAGAAGACCATCATCGAGGGAATGAACTCCAACGGTATCGAAGAATTCTTCAACACGGGCGATATGCTGGGCACCATCCTCACCGACGTGTTCTCCGACGTCAACATCTACGACGACGATATCCGCCTGCTGCAACGCCGCTTCGTCAGCCCTATCGGACGCGGAGCCATCAGCTTCTATAAGTTCTACCTGATGGACACCCTCATGGTGGACAAGCAGGAATGCGTGCACCTCACCTTCGTACCCCAGAACTCGCAGGACTTCGGCTTCACCGGACACCTGTACGTGGTGAAAGACTCCACCTACGCCGTAAAAAAAGCCATCATGAACCTGCCCAAGAAGACAGGCGTCAACTTCGTGGAGAACCTCGACATCGTGCAGCAGTTCGAGCAACTGCCCGACGGCAACTGGGTACTCACCGACGACGACATGACCGTGGAGCTCGCCCTGATGAAAGGCATACAAGGCCTGGAAGTGCAGCGCACCACCAAGTACAGCGACTACAAATTCGATGAGATAGAGCCCCGCCTATTCCGCCTGAAAGGAAACGTCATCAAAGAAGCCAACATGCTTGCCAAGAGCGACGAATACTGGGCCAAAGTACGCCAGGTGCCGCTCACCAAGAAAGAGAGCTCCATGGACGTGTTCATGAACCGCATCGAACAGATACCGGGTTTCAAATACGTCATATTCGGTGCAAAGGCGCTCATCGAGAACTTCGTGGAGACGGGCAGCAAGAAGCATCCCAGCAAGTTCGATTTCGGTCCCATCAACACCATGATTACCAGCAACTACGTGAACGGCACCCGTTTCCGTCTCAGCGGCATGACCACCGGTAACCTGCATCCGCACTGGAGCTTCAGCGGTTACGGAGCCTACGGTACGCGCGACAAGAAATGGTTCTACTCCGGACAGGCCGCCTACTCCTTCAACAAGCGCGAGTACGTCCTTTGGGAGTTCCCCAAGCATTACCTCGCCTTCCAGTACACCTACGACGTGATGTCTCCCATGGACAAGTACCTGGCCACGGACAAGGACAATATGTTCGTCGGCTGGAAATGGACTACCGTAGACCAGATGTCGTACATGCGCGACGCCACCCTGACCTACGAGCTCGAAACCCAATCCGGCTTCTCCGTCAAGGCAATGGCGCGCCACCGCAACGACCAGCCCGCTGGTATGCTGCAATACTGGAAGAACAACGGCTCCACCCCCGGCGAATGGGACGAGAAGAACACCCTGGTGCACGACGTCACCACCACCGAGCTGGGACTGACGCTGCGTTACGCCCCCGGTGAGACGTTCGTCAACACCAAGCAGCGCCGTGTACCCGTATCGCTGGATGCGCCCACGTTCACCCTCTCTCACACCGTCGGCCTGAAAGGCGTGCTTGGGGGCGAATACAACTTCAACCTTACGGAAGCCAGCATCCGCAAACGCTTCTGGTTCGGTTCGTGGGGTAAGCTGGACGTCACCGCCCGTGCCGGCGCGCAATGGAACACCGTGCCCTTCCCGTTGCTGAACCTGCCGATGGCGAACCTCTCGTACATCACCCAGAACAACGAATCGTTCAACCTCATCAACAACATGGAGTTCCTGAACGACCGCTACGCCTCACTCGCCCTCAGCTACGACATGAACGGAAAGCTCTTCAACCGCATCCCCCTCATCAAGAAGCTGAAGTGGAGAGAGATGTTCCGCATCCGAGGCATGTGGGGCACACTGACGGACAAGAACAACCCGTACAAAAGCGGCAACCCCGACCTCTTCCTCTTCCCGATGCGCGACGGCATGCCCACCAGCCATATCATGAGCAATACCCCCTACGTCGAAGCCAGCGTAGGTATCTACAACATCTTCAAGCTGCTGCACATAGAATATGTGCGCCGCCTCACCTACACCGACATCCCCGGCGTGAAGAAAGGCGGAGTGAGGTTTATGATATTGATGATATTTTAGGAGTTATGAGTTATAAGTTATGAGTTATTTTGGGGGATATGAAGGAAAGTATATTGAAAGAGAAAGCCATGGATTTTGCGATACGCATTGTCAATCTATATCATTTTCTGAATGATAAAAAGCAGGAAAAGGTTATGGCGAAACAGATATTACGGAGCGGCACCTCTATTGGAGCAAACATCAGTGAAGGGATATATGCAGAGTCCACAGCCGATTTCATTCATAAACATGCCATTGCCCAAAAAGAGTGTGCAGAAACCCTATATTGGCTTGAACTATTGAAAAGAACCCAATATATCGACCCGAAGCAATATGACTCTTTATACCAAGATTGCAACGAACTACATAAAATGATAACCTCTACCATCATAACTTCCAAGAAATCCCATCATCCCCCCCCCACAACCCAATAACTCATAACTCATAACTTATAACTCATAACTCATACCATGCAACCATTAGCAGAACGGCTTAGGCCAAAGACATTAGACGAGTACATCGGTCAGAAACACTTGGTAGGACAAGGAGCGGTACTGCGCAAGATGATTGATGCGGGACGCATCTCCTCGTTCATCCTATGGGGCCCGCCGGGAGTGGGCAAGACGACGCTTGCACAGATTATAGCCAACAAGCTGGAAACTCCGTTCTACACCCTCAGCGCTGTGACGAGCGGCGTAAAGGACGTACGCGACGTGATAGACCGCGCCAAGAGCAACCGCTTCTTCTCGCAGGCAAGCCCGATACTGTTCATCGATGAAATACACCGTTTCAGCAAGTCGCAGCAAGACTCCCTGCTCGGCGCTGTGGAACAGGGAACGGTGACGCTGATAGGCGCTACCACGGAGAACCCCTCGTTCGAGGTAATCCGTCCGCTGCTCTCCCGTTGCCAGCTCTACGTACTGAAATCACTGGAGAAAGACGACCTGCTGGAACTGCTCCGGCGCGCCATAACCACGGATGTCCAGCTGAAAGAGCGCCGGATAGAGCTCAAGGAGACAACCGCCATGCTCCGTTACAGTGGCGGCGATGCCCGCAAACTGCTTAATATCCTCGACCTCGTCGTGCAGTCCGAAGCCGGCGACCCCGTTGTCATTACCGACGAGATGGTGACCGAGCGCCTTCAGCAGAACCCCCTCGCCTACGACAAAGACGGAGAGATGCACTACGACATCATCTCCGCCTTCATCAAGTCCATCCGCGGCAGCGACCCCGACGGAGCCATCTACTGGCTGGCACGCATGGTAGAGGGCGGTGAAGACCCCGCTTTCATAGCCCGCCGTCTCGTCATTTCCGCTTCCGAGGACATCGGACTGGCGAACCCCAACGCCCTGCTGCTGGCCAATGCCTGCTTCGACACCATCATGAAAGTAGGCTGGCCTGAAGGACGCATCCCGTTGGCGGAGACTACCATCTACCTCGCCACCAGTCCCAAGAGCAACTCCGCCTACATGGCCATCAACGACGCCCTCGAACTGGTGCGGCAGACAGGCAACCTGCCCGTTCCCCTGCACCTGCGCAACGCCCCCACCAAACTGATGAAACAGCTCGGTTACGGCGGCAACTATAAATACGCCCACGACTATCCCGGCAATTTCGTCCGCCAGCAGTTCCTGCCCGACGACCTGAAAGACCGCCGCATCTGGCATCCTCAGGACAATCCCGCCGAACAGAAGCATAAGGAAAGGATGGACAGTTTGTGGGGAAAGCGAAATGACACCCCCAACCCCATAACTCATAACTCATAACTCATAACTCATAACCCCATGAAAATAATAGCATTAGACGGCTACGCCGCCAACCCCGGAGACCTCTCCTGGGACGAACTGAAAAGCCTGGGCGAATGTACCATTTACGAACGTACCGCCCCCACCGAAGTACTTGAACGTGCAGCCGGAGCAGATATCCTGCTGACGAACAAAGTCGTGCTCGATGCGGCGACCATCGCATCCCTGCCCGACCTGAAATACATCGGCGTACTTGCCACCGGATACAACATCGTCGATACCGCCGCTGCCAAAGAGCGGGGCATCATCGTTACCAATATCCCGGCATACAGCACCCCGTCCGTCGCGCAAATGGTCTTCGCGCACATCCTCAACATCGCCCAGCAGGTGCAGCACTACACCGACGAGATACGCAACGGCCGTTGGAGCGACAGTCCCGATTTCTGCTTCTGGGACACTCCGCTCATCGAACTGCGCGGTAAGAAAATCGGTATCATCGGCCTCGGACAAACCGGCTACAACACCGCCCGCATCGCCATCGGCTTCGGCATGGAAGTACATGCGTACACATCCAAATCGCCTTTCCAGCTTCCCCCCGAAATCAAGAAAACGGAGCTCGACGAACTCTTTGCCAACTGCGACATCATCAGCCTGCACTGCCCCCTCACCGACTCCACCCGTGAACTGATTAACACCGCCCGCCTGAAACAGATGAAGCCCAACGCGATTCTCATCAACACCGGACGCGGCCCGCTTATCAACGAGCAAGACCTTGCCGATGCCCTGAACAACGGCACCATCTTCGCCGCCGGGCTGGACGTACTCTCGCAAGAGCCACCCCGTGCCGACAACCCGCTGCTCACCGCCAGAAACTGTTACATCACCCCGCACATCGCCTGGGCAAGCGCCGCCGCCCGCGAACGCCTCATGCAAATTATGCTGGACAATGTAAAAGCCTTCTTAGACGGAAAACCGATTAATTCAGTAATAAAATAACCGACAGAAGAGTAAGCGTCAAAGCTCCGGCAGTCCCGTCTCCGGAGCTTCCGACGCCCTTATAAGTCACCGGTGCCGACCATGGGAAAAGCCGCCGTCAAAAGCCTGTTTCATCTGATACTGACAGCCGCCACATTCGTGCTGGCCGCCGTCACCGTCCTCGCGTCCCGTTCCGGACATTACCATCCGGAAAGCTCCACCGTCATGCCCTTGCTGGGACTTGCCGTACCGGTATTGCTGGTCTCCTGCCTGATTGTCTCCCTCTGCTGGGCAGTGGCACGCAAGAAATGGGCGTTCGTCACGCTGATAGCTTTCTTCTTCAATTGGGAGTACCTCACGGCCGTTATCCGGTTCGGTTCCGCCCGTGACATACCCGCCACGGCATCGGCACCGAACCACCAGGGCAACCCCGGCGGTTACCTCACCGTAGCCACCTACAACGTTCATAACTTCGGAAACGAAATCACCGGCTACTCCTGCAAAGAGATAGCCAGGTACATGCGGCAACAGCACGTCGATGTACTCTGCTTTCAGGAATTCGGCGGCAACAAACACTTCACGGCAGACAGCCTGCGTCGCGCCCTTTCCCACTGGCAATACGCCCTTATCCCCGCAGACGACTCCATCCGCGGCCTTCTCCCCATCGCCGTATTCAGCCGCTACCCGCTCACCGGCGGACGCTTCATCACCTACCCCCACAGCTCCAATTGCAGCATGCTGTGCGACATCGTTGCGGGTACGGACACCATCCGTCTGCTGAACAACCACCTGCAAACTACCGGCGTCAGCCGGAACCGTAAAAAATGGGAACGCGAACTCACCACCGACAATACCCGCCGTGAAGCGCAGGCCGTACAGGACGCGGCGGAAACCCTGCATGAAAACTTCGTGAAACGTGCCGCCCAAACCGACAGCATCTGTCACCTCGCCATTGCCGCCCCTCACCCCGTACTGGTGTGCGGCGACTTCAACTCCCTACCCTCATCCTACACCTACCGCCGGCTCTCCGGATTCCTCGAAGACGGTTTCAAGACGGGCGGACACGGCTATATGTACACCTACCGTTACGGCAAGCGCATGCTGCGTATCGACTACGCCTTCCATTCACCCGAACTGGAATGCATCGACTACTACTCTCCCGATCTGGATTTATGCAGCGACCACAATCCGGTGATATTCACGGTGAAGTATTAAAAGACGCTACAACTAAAAAAAGATAGAGCCGCCCCGGTCTCCCGGAACAGCTCTACCATAAAAATAAACATAAAATAAAATATCCTTAGAACGTCAAGCGGACACCTACCTGAGCGTGCCAGCGTGAAGAAACATCGCTCTTGGTGATTTCAGACTTGTTGTAGATATAGTTAGGAGTGGTCTGGCCGTTTACCGTTGTCAGTTTCGTAACGGAAATCGGTGAGAGGTTGTAGAGCGAACCGTAGGTTGCTCCCCACTTCTTATTCAGCATATTGGCGAAGTTGATGATGTCGAAAGTAAATTCCAGCTTACCCAAACCCTTAGGATTATAGATGGTTTGAGCCAGGTGGAGATTGATTTCGTGCTCCCACTTGGTGAGGTTGGAGTTACGTTCGGCATACTGTCCGCGGTGGTTCTTGGCGTAAGCGTCGTCCTCAATCCACTGTTTGAAAGCCTGGCGGCTCTCTTCGGCGGTCATGGTCACTTCTCCCTGCTTGTTTGTAGCATCCACAAATTCCATCTTGTTCAGTTCTTCGTCGGTCGGGATGTACAGCAGGGAATTACCGCTAAAACCGTCACCGTTGAAGTCAGCAGATTCATTCATGGTCAGGCTGTAACGGTTTCCGGAGAATCCGTTGTAGATGACAGAGATAGAAGTACTCATCCAGTTGTTCCAGTATTTCGGAGTGGTGTAAGCTACCTGAGCCATTACACGGTGCGGAATATCGAATTTGGAGAAACCGAGTTCGTTGCCGCTGTTGGTATCACGGGAGTAGTTGTACTTCCAGTTGGAGTAAGCTACGGAAGAAGTACCGTCGTTCACAGACTTGGAATGTCCGAAAGTATAAGAAGCTGACATGTCGAGACCGAATCCGAAGTGTTTCTCCAGCAAGGCTGAAAGAGCGTAGCTGTAACCCTTGTTCGTATTCTTCAGGTTGATGATGGAGTAATAATCACCGGCCTGCACCTTATAAGCGGGAGAAGCGGAAGCCTCTACACCCGGAACGGCGTACACCTGTCCGTTTTCCACCAGAGCGAGGTTTTCAAAGAACACGTTGTTCATGGTCTTGGAGTAAACACCCTCAAGAGTCATTTTCACGTTACCCGGCAGGAATTGCTCCCAAGCCAAGTTAGCGCGCAAAACTTGCGGATATTTAAAGTCATTGGCTACGGTCACAATATCCTGCTTGGCATTGGTTGTAGCCGCAGATAAAGGATTGTCCTTATATTGTGTCAAAGTAGGAGCTTCGTTGGTATAGTTCTTATCGATATCCTTGGGAGCGATGGTAGTACCTTTCTGTTCCATACCCGTATTGTTGAACGAGTTGCTGAGCCATACGAACGGTACACGTCCGGTAAAGATACCCACACCGCCACGGATAAGCGTGCGATGCTCCTCGTCTGTATACCAGCTGAAACCTACACGCGGTGAAACCATCAGCTTGGCGCTCGGGGTTTCGCCTACACGTACACCGAGGTTACGTTCTACGGCAAAGTCATTGAAAGCCGGGTTTACGGTAGGATCATTGAACAGCAAAGGAATATCGAAACGGATACCGTAAGTGAAGTTGAAGTCTCTCGACACCACCCACTTGTCCTGAGCGTAGAAGCCGAACTGTCCGGCTTTCATTACAGGAGCATATTTCAAGTCGCCACCCGTAAGAGCGGGATCGCTATACTTATAAGTAAACTGATAAGGTTTGTCCGCCATAAACAAATCAAGCGAGTTGTAGTACCACGCGCCTTCCGAAGCCTGGATAAACAAGTTGCTGATTTTGTAGATTTCGTTGTGGGTACCGAAAGTCAGGGTATGGTTGCCGAGATACCAGGAGAGGTTGTCCTCGAAGCTGTATACATCCTGATTCAGTCTGTTGGCGCCGGAAGAGAATTCCGTACCGATGTTGGCTGTAATCTTCGTTTCACCGTCACCGCCCAATACATTCTTGATTTGCACGCAAGGGCCTGCATATTCCGTATCGCGGAAGTCGCGAACGAACGTGCCCGATGCACGGAGCTCGTTGTAGAGGTTATCGCTCAGGCGGGAGTTCAACTCGGCCACTACCGAATTCATCTTGTTGTTCATGCGGTAACCGCTGTTGCCGAAGTAGTAAGTGGTGGAGTTGGCTCCGTACACATCTTTATAAGAGTTGTTGTGCTGGTAGCGTACGGCGAGTTTATGCTTTTCGCTGATGTTCCAGTCCACACGCGCCAAGAGGCCGAAAGATTTCTGTTCGATGTCACGTTCGCCGTAAGCCTCTTCGATGCCGGTCAGATTCTTGTACTGGTCGGCAATCTGCTTGGCGGTGGCGCTGGTGATATAGTTAGAGGTATAGCCCGGGTAAGTGCTTGAAGGATAGCTGTTCTTCTTGCCTTCCGCGCTGACGAAGTAGAACAGTTTGTTCTTGATGATGGCGCCGCCCAGCGTACCGCCGTAAGTACGGTCGAACTGCTGAGACATCGGCGACTTCTCGTAGCCGCGTACGGCGCTATACTTGCCATACATGTTCTGGTTGTTGAAATAGGTGTAAGCCGAACCGTGAGTTTCGTTCGTACCCTGCTTGGTGATGGCGTTGATGCCGCCGCCCGTAAATCCGCTCTGGCGGACGTCGTAGGGGGCTACCACCACCTGAATTTCCTGAATGGCGTCCATGGAGATGGGATTGGCGCCTGTCTGAGCGCCGTTCGTACCGCCGGCAGAGAGGCCGAATACGTCGTTGGCTACCGTACCGTCGATTTGGAAGCTGTTGTAGCGGTTGTTGGAGCCAACAAACGTGATACCGCCGTTTTTGGAAGTCATGGCCAGCGGGCTGTTCTTCACGATGTCGTAGATGTTGCGGTCTACGGTCGGGGTATTCTCGATGGCGTTTGTAGAGAAGTTGGTGGCAGCGCCGCTTTTGGTCTTGGCGTCGGCTACGACTACCACTTCATCCAGCAACTCCGAGCTGGGGTGCAGTTTTACGTTCTGTGTGTAAGTGTTACCCAATTCCAGCATGATGCCGGTAAACGCCGCGCTCTGATAACCTACATAAGACACTGTAAGCTTGTACGGGCCGCCCGTACGCATACCCTGAATGGTATAGCGTCCGTCCACGTTGGTGATGGCGCCGTACTGTGTACCAGAGGGCTCATGAACAGCAACAATCGTCGCTCCGATCACTGTTTCATTCTGTTCGTCGGTCACCTTGCCGCTGATGGCGGAAGTGGTAACCTGCGCATTTACGCCCGCAGCTGCCAGAACCAGCATCAGCGTAAAAATAAGTCTTAGTCTTTTTAACATAATTGTTTTTAATTAGTTTCGTAAAATGTTATATTTCTGAAAACATTGGCAAAGATAAGCAAAATAATATGTACTTGCATTACATTTCTGCTACATTTTTTAAGAATAGCGTCAGCAGGTATGTAAATACGGTATATGTCATCGGAAAAAAGGTATATATGACTATTCCGCGCAAGGCAGCACCACCGTAAACCGGCTTCCCCGCCCCACTTGCGATTTTACTTCGATGCGTCCGCCCAGCCGTTCCACAATGACTTTGCAGATGGGCAGCCCCAGTCCCACGCCTTGCGAAAACTCGCTGCGCTTGTAGAAGCGGGCGAAAATCATCTCCCGTTCCTCTTGCGGAATACCTATCCCGGTGTCTTCCACGTAGATGCTCACTTCGCGGGTGGCGGGCAGGCGGACGTATCCCAGCCTGATATGGCCTTCGGACGTGAATTTGCCGGCGTTGTTCAGAAAGTTCGTGACGACCTGCGTCAGGCGCATGCGGTCTGCGTGCACGAAGGCGTCCTCTGCGGGGAAATCCGCGATGAACTCCAGCGGCGGTTTTATCAGTACGCTGTGTGTCCGGTAAACCGCTTCGAGCAGGTGGCGTACGCTTTCGCGGCGCAGGTCGAAAGACATGTTGGCGGTTTCCATGCGCGAGAGTTGCAGCACGTCGTCCACCAGTTTCAGCAGCAGTTTGGTGTTGGTGTCGATGATGCCGGCATACTCCCGCTTCTCCGTTTCGGACAGCTCCGGGTCGTACACCAGCAGATTGGCGAAGCCCGCTATGGCGTTGAGGGGCGTGCGTATCTCGTGGCTCATGTTGTTCAGGAACGACTGTTTCAGCTCGGCGTGCTCCGCCAGACGGCGCGCCTGTATCAGTTCCTCTTCATGGTCTTTGACGTCCTGGATGTTCTGCAACAGTCCCGTAATGATGTGCCTGCCGCCCGACGCGGTGGCGGGCAGCGTGCTGTAACGCAGTTCCCACCATTCGTAGCCCCCGCCGGTGAAGTCGAAGCGGTAGTGCCCCTTATGGGTATGCACGTTCTCCGAGGCACGATAGCTGCGGTAGAAACGCTCGCGGTCGTCGGGATGCAGGAAGTGTATTATCTCGTCCAGCGTGATGCGCTCGCGCGGGTGGCGGATAAGGTCGTAGAAGTGCGGGTCGCAGATAATCCCCTCGCCTTCCAGGCGCCACACGTAGGTGGAGCTGCCGCTGATGGCAAGCGTCAGCGTTTCGTGCTCGTAGCGCAGGGAGTGCTGCGCCTCACGCTTGCGCCTGCGCTCCACGGAGAGGCTGCGGATAAGAAAGACGATGAGCAGCAGCAGGAGAAGCCCGGAAAGGGTGGCTATATATAATAAGGTGTAACGATAGCGTTCCGTAAAGGGGATGTACATCACGGTGTACTCCTTGGGGATGCGGCTCAGGGGGATGCCGTAGCGTTGCAGCACGTGCCAGTTTACGACGTACCGCTTGGCGCAATACCGCACCTGCCTGTCGGGCGTCCCGCCTCGGAGACGTTCGGCGATGCCCTGCGCCATGTCGTCCAGTTGCGTTTCGAGGGGAGCGAAGTAGCCGCCCAGAGCGTAGTCCGACATGCCGAAGCCCTCGTTCACGGTTTCAAAGCAGGGGTTGCGGAAGAAGTTGGCGGAGTGCACGGCTATGAATTCCCGTCTGGTGAAAAGGCAGAGCGTGCGGCTGCCGTGCCCCGTCCATGCCATTTGGGTGAGCGAAATGGAGTCGCCGTTCAGCCGGACGATGGCGGTGGTGTCGAACCGTTCGTTCTCCCCGCTCATGCCGGACGCTGCGGGCGGCAGGGCGCTGCTCAGCCCCCGGTGAACGGACACGTGCATGCCTATCTGTCCGCAGTAGATTTCGTAGCCTTTCCCGCGGAGCTGCCCGGTGAGGTCGTCCCAGATGAAGCGGTCGAGTACGCTGTTGCGGTTTATCACGCACACGCGGGACTTGCCCATGATGCGCTCCACCATGCGTATGGTGTTCAGGTAGTCGGGAGCGTCGGCATAGCCCGTCACGTTGGGATAGCGTTCCAGCAGCTTGCGGTTGGGATAGTTTACGCCGCCGAACACCACGGGCAGGTCGTGCAGGCGGGGATTGCCGCAGGCCATGAGTGAGTAGAGCGCCTGGTCGTCCAGCACCGCCACGAGGCGGGCGCCCCAGCGGGTGAAGTCGTCGATGAAGTCCGAGCAGCGCTCTTCTTCTTTGGCGGGCAGCAGGTCGTCGCAGTCCAGGAAGTATTCGCGGAAGTCGCAGGAGATGCCGCGCCTGGCCAGCGCGTCACTCAGCATTTCCCGGGTGCGTCCGGCATCCGGATACCCGGCTTCGTAGGAGTGGACAAGAGCTATCTTATACCGCCCGGCATGAGGCTTGCGCCCGCATCCCGGCAGGCAGAGCAGAACTACCCAGCACGATAGCAAGGCAGCTATTGTCTTTATTTTCATTTTGTTTGTTCGTCTGTTCTACATGCAAAGATACGGATATATATCCGATATAAAAGGCTGTCGGCATGATTATTTTTCAGGAAATTTAGAATATCTTTGCCGCCTTTATTTTTGGAGACGAAACATTATATGAATCATTATGGAAACTAAAAAAAAGAAGGATGGGCACATCTGAATCGAGTAAGAAAAGCCATGGAGTGTATTAAAATCGTTACCGACGAAAACTACGAAGTAAGCGATGAAGCCTACCACACGTTGAAGCGGATAGTAAAGGGATGTGAGAAACTGATTAAGGCTTACGAAAGAAAGCTGGCGCAGCGGGAAAAGGAACGGGAAAGGGCGCTGAACCGTTAATAAAGTACAAATATCCCCCATAAGTATGTTTATACATTTACACAAATGCAATGCGTTGGGACACACCGGAATAGGTGGCGCAAAGTGTATAGGCAGGAAAAAGCGTCCGTTTTATTTTCAGTAACTTTGTGGTAACAAACGTTGAACAGGCTGTCTTCCGACCGCGCTTTGCATGCATCGGAGACAGCCTGCTTCAATCAGTACTCATCCTATAAAACAAAGACATGGTAACTACATGTACAGAGGGAGAGATAGAAATCTCCGAATTCGGCTCCGTCCGAAGTAAAACATCACGGATCATCAGCCTTCGACAGTATGTAAACAATGTGCGCAGCGATATGTTCAAGGCACGCGTAGAGGAGTATATGCGCCTCGCAGCCCTGCCGGGACATGAAGCCGAAGCGCAGGCCGTAAAGGACAGGATGCCCTGCATCGTACCCGCCGGCGTGTGCAGCGGCGGACATGCGGTAAAGAACCTCGTCAGGCACAGCGGACTGCTGCAAATAGACATGGACCACACCGGAGCGCGCACCGCCGAAGTGTGCGGCCTGTTGCGGCAACTGCCTTACGTGGTGGTGGCGCACATGAGTTTCTCGCACAACGGGGTACGCGCATTCGCGCTCGTGGCCGCCGGGGATGTGGAACGGAACTATGAGCGGTTGTACGCCGCCGTAGGAGAAGCCGTGAGCCGCCATGCCGGACACGATTACGACTCCAAGTGCAAGATACTGACGCAGCCCAGCTTCTACTCGTGGGATGCCGACGCGTATTACAACCCCGGTGCGGAAACGTTCCGGATGCAGTGGGAAGAGGAAATGACGGGCCCGGAAGGGGGAGTTGCGGAAAGGGAGATTGCAGGGAATGGAAATGCAGGAAATAGGAGTTCGGGAACAGGAAGAAGGACATCGGAAACAAAAACAGGAGCAACAGCAGGAACAGGAACAGATACAGCAGGAACAGATACAACAGGAGTTGCAAATGCAGGAACAGGTACGAACGCAGATACAACAGACGCAGGTACGGCAGCAGCTTCCGCCTCAGTTTCCGCCTCTGCCCCGAACACCGTTTCCAACACTGTTTCCAACACTACTTCCAACACTGCTTCTAACTCCGCCACTCCTTCCACCCCCGATGCCGCTCCCGGTTTCCTCGCCCAATTCCTCAACGACTTCGAGCATCGCAACCCTTTCCGCCGAGGCGAACGAAACTACCTTGCGCTGAAGCTCGGACGTGTGGCACGCAGTAAAGGATTTTCAAAAGAAGAGCTGGAAGAAATCACCCGTATTTTCACCCGCCGCTACTCTGCGACCGATTTTACAGCCGAGGACATTCGCCAACGCATAAACGCTGGTTATCAGTTCATTGAATCACTTCCGCAAAAAACGGAAGAGCACAACAGGGTTCAAAATAGGGGTCAGGTTCTATATGACCCCTCCGAGCCGCCCGATGAAGCTCTCGAAGACGCGGATTTGTTGGAGAAAAACAACGAACTGCGCGCCAGTTCTCCCTACATTCCCGACAGCGTTTACGACGGACTGCCCGCACTGCTCAAAGAGTGCGTAAAGTACTCCGGCGACCTGCGCGAACGGGACATCGTACTGCTGGGCTGCCTGAGCTGTTGCGGAGCCCTCTTCCCACACGTCAGTTTCTTCTATAAGAACGCCCTCTATTCGCCGCATTTCTACCTTGCCCTGATAGCCGCCGCCGGAGCGGGAAAAGGCGTACTGGCCTTTATCATCAGCCTGCTCGACGCCACTCAGGAGCACTATGACGACGAACGCCGCCAACAGAAAAAGGCTTTCGAGAAAGCACAGGCCGAGTGGGACAACGAACTGCATCAAGCCCAACGTGAGCACCGCTCTCCCGACACCGACAAGAAGCCGGAAGAACCCAAAGGCAAGTATCTGAAAACCTCTGCCACCACCAGCAAAAGCCGCCTGCTGGAACAGCTTGCCACCAATGGCGAACTCGGTTGCCACATGGCGTCTACCGAAATCAACACCCTCATTTCTTCGCTCACCCAAGACTACGGCAAATACGAGGACATCCTCTGCAAAGCCGCCCACCACGAAGAAATCTCGCAGTCGTACAAGGCAGACGGCGACCCGATAGTCGTACCTCATCCTCACCTTGCACTCGCCATATCGGGCACACAGGAGCAGTTCATCAACTTCTTCCATTCACACGAAAACGGTCTGTACAGCCGCTTCCTCATCTACACCCGTCAGCTCAGCCTGCATTGGGAAACCTGCTCCCCCGGCGAAGGACGTGTAGACCTGCGCGCGCACTTCCGCGCACTGGGGCAGAAGCTGTTCGATATGCACAAGTTGTTGCTGGACTCTCCCACCCTCGTCACCTTTACCCCCGAACAGTGGGAACGCCACACGCAACAGTTCTCACTGTGGCTCAAATCCGCTTTGGTAGAGGGACGCGAATATCCCAGCAGCATTGTATTCCGTCACGGGCTGCTTGCCATGCGCCTGGCATCCATCCTTACCATTTTCCGCAAATGGGACGATTACCGCTACGCCAAAGAGTATGCCTGCACCGATGCCGATTTCAACGCCGCCATGCAGATTGTAGCCACAATCCTTGAACACAGTCTGCTGCTGGGAACCACACTGCCCGACACCGGACGACAGCCCGTCCTCATGCGGCACTTCCACCAGTTCGACCAGATACTGGCCGACTTGCCACGCTCTTTTTCTTACAGTGACTTCACCTTCGCCGCCCAAAATCTCGGCATTTCCCTCTCCACCGCCAAGCGTATTCTCAAGAAAGGCTTGGAACAGGAACTCATTGTAAAGCAAGGAGATAAGTATAGAAAAAGGAATAAAAGGCGGGGGAAATAGGGTCAATAAGGAAGTGACCCCAAAAATGAACCCAAACAATATCTCCCCATTTCGTACGGGCAACCGGAAAAATGTTTATCTTTGTCCCGGTCTTCTCCCGGCGTTGTGAGAAGATGTGTTTTTCTTGATTTGGAGAAAATCATTTTATTATTCGTCACTCCTACGAAAGTCTGGTAAATTTTCACAAGAACGAGTAATAAGTGAGACTCTCCACGTCCGGCTTGCGTATAACTCTGTTATATAAAAGTTTGGCGTGGAGCTATTGCTTATTATTATTCTCTTGTACGGTCTTACCAGAGCCTCAGGGGTGGGATAATAATATCAATAGTTTCCACGCCATTCTTTATTATGGCTGACGGGGGAACACACTATTAACCCGATTAAAAAAAAGCCATGAAAAAGGAACAAGAAACAAGCGAAGAAAAAAACGAGGAGATTGCCGATAGCACCGATAAGACGACAGCCCCCTCAACGGCATTTCCCGACCTGACAGAGAAACATCCCTGCCCTCACCGCTACTGCGCCCTGTTGGAAGAACTAAAAACCACTCCCGACCTCTACGACCTTTTACACTCCTACTGCACCTTTCCCGAATCGTTAGACAACCTTTACGGCACGCCCCTCGCCCACCTGCGCTGCGATTGTTGCCTGTACGCCCACGCGCTGATACGGCTGCGCCAACGCCCCGCATCCCGCTGGAAACGGATAAAGAAGTACCTTGCCTCGCTCCTGCCCGCATTTCTCAAAAAAAAGAAAAAAGCCGCGAGACAAAGCCGTTTCTAAAAAACTATTAGTATCTTTGTGTACAATGTATAAGCATCACATAGCAATACATAAAAGCATAATCCCATGAAATCGACTACCGAAATATTAGAGTTACTTCGTACCTACAAGGCACACTCCGCCGCCAAATACGGTGTGAAACGCCTTGGTATTTTCGGCTCCGTTGCCCGTGGTGAACAGACAGAGCACAGTGATGTCGACATCTGCTACGAAGGAGATGCTCCTTCACTCCTCACGCTGGAACGTTTTCAAAACGAATTAGAAAATCTGTTGGGAAGCCCGGTAGACTTGATAAGGATACGAGAACGTATGAACAGCCGCCTGAAACAACGAATATTAAAAGAAAGTATCTATGTATGACAAAGATTTAGCACTCGACAGTCTGTGTAATATCCAAGATGCACTGCAAATGATAACCGAACGTGCTGCCGTAGCCAATACTCCGGACGACTTTCTACTATCACCGGACGGAATGATGCGTCTTGATGCTATCTGTATGAATCTGATAGCACTGGGTGAAGCTGTAAAGGGGCTTGATAAAATAACTCAAGGAGAACTGCTTCCCCACTACTCCGAAATATACTGGAGCGGAGTTATGAAAATGAGGGATAAAATAGCCCATCACTATTTTGAAATGGATGCAGAAGTTGTATTCAAAACTCTGAAAGAAGATATCCCCACAATGCTTCCCATTATTCAGCAGATGATTGAAGATATAAGTAAAAAAAAATAAGTGCAAGTCATTTTCATTCCTCTTACGAGATGAAATAAATCATTCTGCAAGAAAAATAAATTCATCCTGCGAGAGAAATAAATTCATCCCGTGAAACGGAAATATCCGTCTTACGGGCGGAATGGATTTATCCTGTGAGGTGGAAATCATGGCGTCCCCAACACCCCTATTATAAGTCGCACTTGCGCGGGCGTGTACCGTCTTGCGGTAGGCGTCATGCCCGTTTCCTGCAACTGCTGTTCCAGTCCGGGAGCGGTGCGTATCCATTCGTTAAACTGCTTGACGGCCGTCTGCTGTTGCACACCGCCTATATACATGCTCGCCAATTCGCCTTTGCCGTAGCTGCGCACGACAAACGCTTTCTCTACAATATCTTCATCTGCCTGTTCCATGTGGGGTAATTTACGGTAATCCTAATTATGGTTGGAGATATAAAGATAGTGATTTTCAGCGGGATAAGCAATTATATCGGACGGTATATCATCCTCTACCACCGTCTTTTTTTCTTCTTGCAGCCTTTCTGCAACGCCACGCCAAACAGGCAACAGGCGCATTTCAATTCTTTCTGGGAGAGTTTATCCAAATTGTCGAGGATACCGGGGATTGAGTAGTTTTCGTCGAGAAACTCATAAGGGTCGGCGGCTTCTTCCAAATCCTGCTTCATCAGGCAGGTACATACAGGACTTTTATCCATTAGTTTGTTATTTTTTTTGGTTTATGTAAGGGGTTATCTTATCTGCTTTACAAAAAAACGTCGGGGGGGACGCCCCATCGAAAAAAACGCACCTTACTCCCCTTGCGGAAAGAAGGATGCTCAAAGATAACACTTTTTTGCTATTATTTGCATGATTATTATAATTTAATACAATAAGTAAATGTTGAAAGTCTGTTTGTACTATCTGTCTGTCATTGTTACCCAATCGTACTTAGCAGCACTCAAACGTACTTAACAGCACTCAAACGTACCGAGCGTCGCCTAAGCTTACTTATCCTTACATAATCTTACCTATCCTTACGCAAAACCGCTCAACCTACTTATCCTTACATAACATTACTTATCCTTACTCAAAACAACTCAATCTTACTTATCCTTACATAACCTTACTTATCCCTACTCAAGACTACCCAACCTTACCGAAACGTATTTTCCGCCTTGTGCCTGCCGTATCTTTGTTTCAACGAAACGAGGTAAGGAATATCGCCGCGGAGACTTCTCCTCTGACCGTCAGCAATCAATAATCAATATTACCAATTAAAACCTAATTTCATCATGGCAATTATCGTAGAGCGTGTACAACGCTATCAGAAAGTCGGGGACAAGACTTCCCCGCAACTGTATTACTTGAAGCGGAAAGCCAAGAACTCCCGCCTGTACGACACCAAGCGCATCGCGCAAGAGATTGAGGAACTGGGCGGTATGTCCGCCGAAGACGTGGAGCACGTAGTCACCGCCCTTGTACGCAACATCAAGCGCAAGCTGACAGACGGCGACAGCGTAAAACTGGACGGCCTCGGCGTGTTCTACACCACTTTCCACAGCAAAGGCACCGTGAAATCGGAAGACTCCACCGTTAAGAATATCGACAAGGTGAATATCCGTTTCCTCACCGACAGCGGCCTGCGTCTGGTGAATGATTCCGGAGCAACGACCAAAGGCGGGCCGAACAACGTGGCGTTCGAGTTGTACAATCCCAAAGAGGACGGTTCGTCGGGCGGCAACGGCGGCGGTGGCGGAAACGACGGAGAAGAAGAGAATCCGTTGGGCTAAGAACCCGCCGGACTGAAACAGGGTAAAAGACGGGGCGGAACGGATTTCAAGCCTTATCCCGTTATTGAAAGGCCGTCTACCCGTCCGTACCCCTATCCCCCGATAACATTTCAATCAATCTTCATTATTACAAATAACCCATAAGTAAATACTTAAAATCAGTTTATATCAAGATAGTATAAGCCGATTATGCCTATTTACTTAACTTAATCCCAATTATTATGTCAACAAAATCAACCTGGTGGGACAAGCTCCTCAAAATCGTAATCGCAGTAGCATCGGCCGTTCTCGGCGCATTGGGCGCGC
>NZ_FQWK01000006.1 GCF_900129655.1 Bacteroides clarus YIT 12056 | reverse complement strand
CATTTTTAAAGTTAAACATCGTGTTATTTCATAATGCAAACAAAGTGGAATTTTCATAAACGGAATTTAAGAATTGTATCAAATGCTATCAAAAACATTTCAAGATACATCTACATTAATGTGTCTGTTTTCCATAACGGAACATACAATTTGCATATACTATTATGGAAGGAATTTTGTTAGGAGAGCCGAGTTCTTCCTTCTTTCATCTACTTCGAAACTGGCAAGATAATTTTCTGTAATGGTAATATTTGAATGTCCAAGGCTTTCAGATATATAGGCTATATTGACACCACTGCGTTTTAATACTGTTGCATATGAGTGGCGGGCTGAATAAGTTGTTATTCGAGGAATACCGGTAGCATTCGTTATTTTCCGAAGTATTTGATTACATTCAGTGACGATTTCTCTAATTAATTTCACTTTTTCGAAAGGATCTTCCGTTCCTTTGGCAAAAGGAAAAATGTAGTTATTTGGGGAGATGTCGGTGTTTCCCCATTTATTAATAATAGTTTGCATTTCTGGAGTAATTACCGCATGTATGATTTTACCATATTTAGTGTTTCTTGCGGTTTTGGCACGTATAAAGCATATTTCTCCATTTATAATATTGGAATACTGTAGAAAAACCATATCTCTGAAGTTGATGCCATTACATAAATAAGAGAAGAACCATAGATCACGATACATTTCAGTTGCTTTTGTTCCGTCTGTATATGTTATTAATTTCTTGATCTGTTCTAAAGTAAGAGCTAATTTTCGTCCGCTGCCACTTGGTACTTCATACTTGCCTTTTCCGAAGGGATATTGGCTTTCTTTAATAATACCATCTTTACGCGCCATGTTCATAATACATTTTAAATTTCGGAAATAGAAACTCATGCTGGAATAACTGCTGCCTGTTGATAACCAGAAATGTTCACATCGATTAAGCCAGTTTATGCTGATTTCTTGGAATGATATTTGTTTGCCTGCAAATTGTTCTATTTTGTGCAAAGTTCCTTTGTAAGAGAAATAGGTGTTAGCCTGCCCATTGCTCTTTAGTTCTTCCATTTTTTTGAGAAACACAGAGTTAACTGATATTCCTGAATATCTGCCGAGTCTGGCATTTAAGATATCAAAGCTGAATTCACCACGAAATGCCAAAGTTTCAACTTGCTGCCTGACAAGAGAAAAGCTGTTTTCTACATTATGGCGTATAGATGACAACTTACGGGTTTTACTGCGAGGTAACTGTTCCCACTCTCTGATAGATACTTCTTGGCCAGTAGAATAGTATTTTTGCTTACGATTATAAATGACTTGTACTTTGATTGGAAATAATCCACTCTTTTTTACTTTTCTTTTGTCTAATACGGTGAGTACGGATATACCGTCTTTTGAATATTTGTACATAGCTAATGAATTTTGATAGTTAATATGATTTTGTGAAGTAGTATGCAGTAACATACAATTTGCATACAAAGTTGGAAAATGTAGGGAAAGCAAAATGCTTTTTATATGAAAAGCAATAACGATTGAATTTTAATTAACTATCGGAGTTTTTTAGCTTTGATATATTTCTTTCTTTTTAGAGATCATAGGATATGTATGTCTAGATGAAACTATATGATACATAAAAAGCGAATGTTGTGAGACATTCGCTTTTCTAAAACAATCTAATCCAAATAATCATCTATGAGATAATACCTATTAACCTTACTATGAATTTAAAAAGCCTATGAATTATTCGTGAGTATGATGTGATGATTGTATTGCAGCTCTGACGTTATCCATTGGTGTTTTAGGTAAAATTGTGCAATCGGCTCCTAAAATGAAGCGTTTGCCACCTAGATCATGTTTTAATGCATTAACTTCGTTTATAACCTGTTCTGTCGTCCCCTCTAAAATTGTTCCTTTTCGATACAGTCCACCCATCGCCGGACGTTTAAATAATCGTTCGCAATCTTTGAGGCTAAATGGCTTACCATTTACTTCTATGGGGGCATTAACGATTTGTCCCGGATATGAAATAAAGCGAGTCAAATCATCATAGCTACCCTCATAGTCGCAAATGTGAAGAATATTTAGTTTTGTGTTTGTGTTGCATTCTTGCATAACTTTCAAATCGTATGGCTTTACAAATGTCTCAAAAAAATTAGGTACTTCATAGAATTTTTGTTCTCCGCCTTGAGTTGGGGTATAGAAGCCATCTACACCTATTTGCTTACACGCTTTCACATATCCAATGAGAGCATCTGTGAAATACCCTAATGCTTGTTTAATACGTTCCGGCTCTTTTTGGGCATAAGCTATTACAGTTTTTGCCCCTACTGTTTGTACCAACATTTGGAAAGGAGAGTAGACTGTCGGAAGTATCATGGTATTTGCTCCGGCTATATCATAAATACCTTTCACGATATGTAAAGTAGGAGTAAAAAAATCATTAGGAAGTGGTCTGATTTTATCCCAATCTTCAGGCTTTTCAATTTGAATACGTCCATAACCTTGCTCAAATTGAATTTTTACAAAATCCATTCCTGTTGAAAGGAAATAACGAAGGTGGGCGTTAATTGCATTTTCTCCTACTTTAGCATCTTTTCCAAAATGCATAAAGAAAGCACTGGGTACATAGGATTTATCTAATGTTCCATCAAGAAACTGCTGCATTATTTCCCTTTTGTTAGTTGGCTTTTGTGCTTGAACCAAGGTCGTGATACATAATAATATAAAAAATAAATTTCTCATATGTGTTTTTCATTTATAAGTTTGATGTTACAAAGATAGCCGGAAGGGTAATGTGAGGCTTTCAATATCGTTTCAATACTTTTCTATTTTGTATCAAACTGTATTTTATAGCTTATTTTTGCCAAAATACTATTGCCGATGTCTCAATGCTGTTAGGATAAAAAAAGGAACTAACCTCTCAGATTAGTTCCTTTATGTTTAGCGAATATATACTATTGTTTATTTCACCTGAATAATATCATAATTCAAATCGCTTACAGCCTCTTGCAGACTATCGTTTACCAATCTTAAAGTAGTGTCATTTACAACAACGAAATATACGGGCGCCTCTCCGTCATTGGGCGTCAACTTATACGCAGTTTTCTTATTGTTATTAACATCTTTCTGAATAACCTGGCGTTTTCCTGTAGAAGTGAAGGATTTATTCTTTCCTTGTCCTTCCGCATCCAGGTAAGTCGTAACTAATGTATAACCGCTTTCACCGTCCGGACCTATACTGTCTACACTCAGCACATACTGAATACCCGGGCCGTCGGCTGCCGGAAGTATACCTTCGTAAACGGCTACTGCAGAGGAATCGTTTGCTGCAACAGTCATGACACCTTCACTCATGGTATCGTTGTTTTGATTTCCTTTTGATTGGCAGGATACCAATGCAGCGGCAATCGCTGCAATCATCATTACTTTTTTCATTGCTTTAATGGTTTAAGTTAATATTAAGAAACGCCAATAGCGTTATTCTTCATTATCATCTCGTTTAACAACGAGCAGTTTATCTACTCTTCCACGATCCATATCCACTATTTCAAACTCCAGGTTTTTATAGCTGAATATGTCACCGGCTTTGGGAACTCGTCCGATGAGGAACATTGCAAGTCCGCTTAAGGTGGTAAAGTCCTCTTCTTTCAAATCATCATAATTCAGTATTCCCATTGCTTCCATAAAGTCATCCAAATTCATTGACGCCTCTACCAGCATGGAACCGTCTGCTCTGGTGATTATATCTTCTTCTTCCGTTTCGTTCTCTTCCAAGATATCGCCGAAGATACTTTCCGTCAAATCGTGCAAAGTGATAATACCTTCCGTATTTCCATACTCGTCTACAACAACTCCGAACTTGTTTTTGTTCTTCTTAAAGAGCTCTAAAACTTTTTTTGCATATAAACTTTCAGGAATAAACAGAGGCGGGCGTGCAATTGTACGAAGATTGAACGGCTCTTCGCCACCCAACATCAGAATAATATCTTTGACGGAAACCACTCCTACAATCTCGTCCTTACCGCTTTCCACCAACAGGTACTTGCTGAAATGTTCTTCGTGGATAATCCGCAGAACCTCTTCTTGTGTATCTGTAGGGTGTAATACGATCACATCGCGTCGGTGCGTCATCAGGTCGTTGGCTCTTTTATCCGAGAAGCGGAAAACATCACGCAGCATTTCGGTTTCGTCTTTGTCGATAACACCTTGTTCTGAGCTTTGGTGTAAAATCATTTTCAGTTCCTCTTGCGTCATTTGCCGTTCTTCTCCGTCTTTCATGCCGATAAGTTTGTTTGTCAGTTTGGTTGAGGCACTGAGCAAGCATACAAACGGGTAGGACACCTTAGTAAGAACAATCATAAACGGACTGAGTAAAGTGGCATAGCGTTCCGGATTGTTTAAAGCCATGGATTTGGGAACCAACTCTCCGATAATCAGTGACAAGTAAGTAATAACAGCTACGGTGGTAATCATGGCCAAGTCTTTGGCATAAGATTCCAAACCGGGTATCATGGCAAATAGCGGAGCAACATCGTCGGCTATGGCCACACCGCCGTATGCACCCGATATGATACCGATCAGCGTAATACCGATTTGAATGGTGGAGAGAAACTTTTCAGGTTCTTCCAATTGTTTCAGAACCCCCTTTGCACTTTTGTTTCCCTTACTTACAAGGGTCTCTAAGCGTGCTTTACTTGAAGATACTAATGCGATTTCATACATGGCAAAGATGCCATTCAAGATAAGTAAAAATAGAATAATAATAAATTCCATGTTTGGATTACAAATAGTTTGTGCGCAAAGATAACGTTTTTCAAATATTTATTGTTAATATTGTCGTCTCTTAAGAAGATTAAACATTTTAACATGAAAAGCAGACATTTTCTATTGGTATTCTTGCTGCAAGTGGTAGCGATAAGTGTACAGGCTGCACGTGTAGATACAGTGTTCGTAAAAAGCCCTTCGATGAACAAGGACATAAAGGTGGTTTATATTCTTCCGGACAAAACTATGGCAGAGCATCCTCAGGCCTGTCCGGTGATATATTTATTGCATGGATATAGCGGTAATGCACGTTCATGGATCGGGTTGAAGCCGGAGTTGCCTCAAATAGCCGATGAAAAGGGTATTATATTTGTATGCCCTGACGGGAAGAACAGTTGGTATTGGGATAGTCCCAAGAACCCCGCTTATCGTTATGAAACTTTTATCTCTTCGGAATTGGTGAATTATACCGATACGCATTATGCTACGATTCCTGAAAAAAGGGCGCGTGCTATCAGTGGCTTGAGTATGGGCGGACATGGCGCGTTATGGAATGCTATCCGCCATAAAGATATATTCGGCGCGGCGGGGAGTATGAGCGGTGGGGTAGATATCCGGCCGTTTCCCAATAATTGGGAAATGAAAAGACAATTGGGGGAGCTTACTGCGAATGAGGCGGTATGGAATAGTCACACAGTAATCAATCAGGTTGATAAATTGGCAAATGGGGATTTGGCTTTGATTATAGATTGCGGTGAGAGCGATTTCTTTCTTGAGGTAAATAAGGAATTGCACAAACGGCTATTGGCATACAAAATAGACCATGACTTCATAACACGTCCCGGAGGTCATACCGGTACGTATTGGAATAACTCTCTGGATTATCACATATTGTTCTTCTGTAAATTCTTCAACAGATAATTATTCAATTACATAGTGTACGGTGCGGATATAATCCGTGCCGTAACTGTTTATAACTTCTTTGCAGGAAGTTATGATATTACGTTTATCAAAAGAATAGGTATACTTTGTAACTTCTTTACTTGCTGTATTTCCGTCAGGGATAATCCGGTCTATTAGAATATTGAAAGGTTCTCCCAGTAATTTCCCATACAAAGCGGCAGAATGTAGAGACAGCGGATACAAGCCGGTAAAGAACAGACAAGGAACTTCTGATACATTATTGGTTTCGTTAGTAGCCGGAGTAGTAGCCGTATACGCTTGCTCGTAAGTATCTACTTTTTGTGTAATGCGCAATGCCTGATAGTTGCTGTAATCTATATCGATGGATGCGTATATTTCGCCGTTTACATTTTCTGTTATGTTTTCCAAATAGTATTCGCCTTCCGGAGCAACGAAGTATGAGAAAATATAGGTACGCGTTGTGCCTGTTTCCTGTCGTGTACATGAGGTGGCATATCCGTTGTCATCTAAAAGGTAAGTGGACACATTGCCAAAATTATCTGTTACTACGGCTTGATGCTCATTATAGGTCACCGATGCCGTATTTTCTATTTTCATCGGTTCTCCTTGAACGGAATAGCTTTGTACGGTAGTGAAGTCAGTCAGTTTCCCTTGGCTATATGAGTAGGTCTGGGTGGTAGTAACCGTAGGTGTTCCCGCTTCGTAAGGGCTGTCTTCCGACAATTGTATTTTAGAAAAAGCCATGGCAGGGTTGCTACTGTTGGCGGAATCATTATTGTCTTCACAAGCTGTTAGTACTGTGAACGCAACCAATAATGTAAAGACAATTTTCTTCATTACTTTTATTATTTAATAATCAACCCCTTGCGAATATTCTTTTTGGTAGTAAAACTCTTCACTGCGGTTTCGGTCGTTTGAGATTTCGGTAACTCAATGGCCCCTGCTATAACCCCCAGGGCTGTATTGAGCAATATCTCATTGGGATCGCCTAAGGGAAGATAATATTGCAAATAAGATGTTTCGTTGATGGAAATGTCCGGTTTGAAGCCTGTACTGTAATTTGCTTCTCCATTGGAGTTGAATACTTCACATACTACCGGACGTAATGCCCAGGGATATTCCGGATTGATGAAAGTTTCCGTGGCTACATATTCTCCTTTGGTTGTTTGTCCGATAAGGACTATTGTCATATAGGGCTTCAGGCAGTTGATAAGCATTTCCGCAGCACCGGCTGTAGTTCCGCTCGTGATGATATAGACTTTGGGCAGATTCAGATTGGCTCCGCCTTGCAAGAGTTGGGAATCCAATATCAGGTCACGGTTCTTGGAACTTTGCTTGTCATTGTATTGCAGGAAAGCAAAAGGACTTTCCAGTCTATCGGCAGGTACGAGAATGTCTGCGAGAAGTTGCACGCACTCCATTTCTCCACCGGAGTTGTAGCGAAGGTCTAATATAAAATTATTAATGTTAAGCTGTTTGCACTGTTGGGAGAAAGTCCGTAATTCATTGTTATACTTTTCATTGCTTTCTGCAGTACCGGCAGTGAAAGAGTTATATGCTAAATAGGCTATTTTATAGTCAGTACCTTCCAATGCTATAACCCCATTTACATAAACAGGACTTTCCGTCACCGGACGCACGGCCGGTAGCGTAACATCTCCTATTTCCTGTATGACGCCTACTCCCTTATCATCCTCATCATCTTCCGCATCCTCACTGTCTCCGTCTTCGGTTTCCGTATCTCCCTCTGTGTCTTCGTTATTTTCATCTTTTACTATCACATACTTTCCGATGTGCAATGTTCGCGCTCCACCATCCATCAGTCTTTCTTCTGTCTTTTTAGTGATGGAGTCGCCGTCCACAAGCATAATCCAACTGCCACGTTTCAGTCCGGCTTCCTCTGCGGGTGAATTCTTTGCTACATACGAAACAAGTGCATTATAAGTCGTATCGCTGGTAGCTATTTTATATAATGTATAATCAAAACCGTAACTTGGCAGAGGGGTATCCATTATCGTGTCAACGGTGGAAAAGCCTTTATCATTCTTCGATAAGATACTTTTTAAGAAAGCCTCCGGACCCTGAAAATAGTTCAGACCTTTGGAAGCAGGAATGTCCTCATACCATAAGTAGACTTCCCGCATCAGGCTGTCCATCCACAGATCGCGTCCTGTCAGCGGATAGTATTCCTTCCAGCGATCTTCCCCGCAGGAAAACAGGCTTGTCAGTACGAGGAGTCCCGGTAATGGGAAAAGTAACAGTTTCCTTAGCTTCATCAGTCTCTATATCATTTGGTTTTCGCCCACAAAAATAGCGAATAGTTCTTTTATCTACCACAAATATGGTATAAAATTCCCTATCATGTGTCATAGGCGGCCTGCTTTTATCCCTCTATCTTTGCAACATTCAACCAAGAGGAATCATTTCACCTATAAATACAAATGACGATGGAAACAAAGAAATTACATTTTGAAACGCTGCAGCTTCATGTGGGACAAGAACAACCTGACCCGGCCACGGATGCGCGTGCCGTACCTATTTATCAAACCACCTCGTATGTGTTTCGTAACTCGGCTCATGCAGCCGCCCGTTTTGGCTTGCAAGAACCTGGCAATATTTACGGCAGGCTGACCAATTCCACACAAGGAGTGTTTGAGCAACGTGTTGCCGCCCTTGAAGGCGGTGTTGCCGGGTTGGCGGTCGCGTCCGGTGCGGCGGCTGTAACCTATGCTTTCGAGAATATCACGCGTGCGGGTGATCATATCGTGGCAGCTAAAACCATTTATGGCGGAACATACAATCTGCTGGCGCATACATTACCGGCTTACGGTGTCACGGCCACTTTTGTTGATCCGGGTGATTTGTCCAACTTCGAGAAAGCTATCCGGGAAAATACGAAAGCCGTCTTTATCGAGACATTGGGAAATCCTAATTCCAATATCATTGATATTGACGCCGTTGCCGAGATTGCCCATCGTCATAAAATCCCTTTGATTATCGACAATACCTTCGGTACTCCTTATTTGATTCGTCCTATCGAGCATGGCGCTGATATTGTGGTGCATTCCGCCACGAAGTTTATAGGCGGACATGGTACTTCTTTAGGCGGTGTTATTGTAGATGGTGGCAAGTTCGACTGGGTGGCTTCCGGTAAATTCCCGCAACTGACCGAACCCGATCCGAGCTATCATGGCGTACGTTTTGTCAACGCGGCGGGCGCGGCTGCATACGCCGTTCGTATCCGTGCCGTTTTATTGCGCGATACCGGCGCCGCCATCAGTCCTTTCAATGCTTTTATTCTTTTGCAGGGTTTGGAAACCCTCTCTCTGCGTGTGGAGCGCCATGTGGAGAATGCGCTGAAAGTTGTGGAATTCTTGAGGAACCATCCAAAAGTGGCGGCTGTGAACCATCCGTCTTTGCCAAATCATCCGGACCACGCGCTATATCAAAAGTATTTTCCCAAAGGCGCAGGTTCCATCTTTACCTTTGAGGTAAAGGGTGGAGAGAAAGAGGCTCAGACGTTTATTGACAGTCTGCAGATATTCTCATTATTAGCCAATGTGGCAGATGTAAAGTCACTTGTTATACATCCCGCTACTACCACTCATTCGCAGTTGAACGAACAGGAGTTGGCGGAGCAGGGTATTAAGCCGGGAACGGTACGCCTTTCCATCGGGACGGAGCATATAGATGATTTGTTGGATGATTTGTCGCAGGCGTTGGAGAGAATTTAAGCTCGGAACAAAAGAACATTTCGTCCGATGAAACCATTTATTCATCGGATGAAAACTTCAGATACAGTATAAATATGAATATTGCCGTTTTATTATCCGGAGGTGTCGACAGTTCTGTTGTCGTACACCTTCTTTGCGAACAAGGCTACCGTCCTTCCCTGTTTTATATAAAGATAGGGAAGGATGATGCCGATTATATGGACTGTTCGGCAGAGGAAGACCTGGAGATGGCTTCTGCCGTAGCGCGCCGTTACGGCCTTTCGCTGGAAGTCGTTGATTTACATCGGGAGTACTGGGATAATGTAGCCGCTTATGCTATTGAAAAAGTTCGCCGCGGGTTCACTCCGAATCCGGATGTGATGTGCAACAAGCTGATTAAGTTCGGCTGCTTTGAACAGCAAGTCGGCAAGGATTTCGACTTTACGGCAACCGGGCATTACGCCACTACTGTCCTGCGGAATGGAAAGACCTGGTTGGGAACAGCCCTCGATCCGATAAAAGACCAGACGGACTTTCTTGCGCAGATAGACTACCTGCAAGTTTCCAAACTGATGTTTCCGTTGGGCGGACTGATGAAACGGGAAGTGCGTGACATTGCTCTGAAAGCCAAGCTACCCAGCGCCCGAAGACGGGACAGCCAGGGAATCTGTTTCTTGGGGAAGATTAATTATAATGACTTTGTCCGTCGTTTTTTGGGAGAAAAGGAAGGCCGGATTGTTGAGCTGGAAACGGGAAAGATATTGGGTGCGCATCGTGGTTATTGGTTTCATACTATCGGCCAGCGTAAAGGTTTGGGGCTGAGCGGCGGGCCTTGGTTTGTGGTGCGTAAAGATACGGATGAGAATGTAATTTATGTATCGCGCGGATATGATACGGAATTGCAATACGGACACGAGTTCGGTATGCAGGATTTCCATTTTATTACGGAAAATCCGTGGGAAGGTGTCAAAGAAGCGATTCCGGTTACGTTCAAGATACGCCATACTCCCGAGTTTATCAGAGGCAAGCTGTTACGGGATGAAACAGGCTGTCTTATTGTTTCCGAGGAGAAGTTACAGGGTATAGCTCCCGGGCAATTTGGCGTTGTATATGATGAGGCTGCCAAACTTTGTATCGGAAGCGGGGAAATCAGATATAGTACTCCACCAAATCCACAATGCCAGCTTTCATAGCATATTTGGTAGCTTCGTGCGCGTTGTTCACACTCAGTTTTCTGAAGATATTCTTCCGGTGGCTGTTCACGGTATGGAAACTGAGGTTTCTTTCGGCTGCTATTTCTTTGGTAGTTTTTCCTAATGCAATCTCTTTCAGAATGCTTCTTTCGGCGGGCGTCAGTAGCGCGTCTTGCAGAGCGGGGTGGGGAGCGGCCGGCTGATTATTTCCCGATAGTAATAAGTTGCTGACGTGGTTGCATATGAAACGTTCCTTGCGTGATGCGCATTGCAGTGCGGTGAGTATCTCTTCTCTGGAATTGTCCTTCAACACTACTCCGAACGCCATGCTGCTGAACAAAACCTGTCGCAGAAAGCTGACGCTCAGCTCGTCGGAAAACAGTAACCAGTCCGCCGTCTTGAAGCGTTCGTGCAATACAATCAGTTCATCGGCGCCGGTGAAGTCAAACAGCGTATAGTCCAATATTACCACCGCCTCGGGATGTAACCTCAACTGTTGTATAAGCTCCGCTTTATTGTCGGCTTCCAGCAGCAAGGCGGTGTCCTTCTGTTTGCTCAACAGAAACATCATGCCTGCTTTGGTTATATCTTGATTGTCCGCGATGATAAATTCTCTCATGATGCATACATATAAAAAAACTCCGCTGCAAATGTACACTTTTTAAGTGATTTGCAGCGGAGTTGAGAATATATATTGTAACAGGCTTTACCAAGAACGTCCCTTGAAGATATTCGATTGGTTCAACGGCAACAGGTTGCCACTTAAAGTCATAGTGTTGGAGTTGAAGTTCGGGCTGATGGTAACGGTTGCATTATTGCCGCCGTTGGTCAGCGTAAGGAATATCTGCGCGGAGATGCCGATACCCTGGATGCTGAAATTACAATTGATGTTACCACGTTTGTCGGTAGACATTTTCATTTCCGATACGGTACCGTCTACTGTTACGCCGCCAATACCGTTAGGACCGGGATAGACAGTGTTGAAAGCCACCTGTACCGTACCGCGTCCCTGATTCACCAATACGAAATTCGTGTTGGAGGTGACGAAAGCCGTTTGTCCGTTGCGGAACATTACCTGATTGGCTTCCAATACAAACTTTTGCGCTTTCAGCGCTGTTACGGCATCATCGTAGGAAACGGCGTCGGCTGCCTGTTGTTCCGCTTTCAGGCGGGCGCGTTCCGCGTCTCTCTGGGCTTTACGATCTGCACGGCGTTGCGCGCTACTCTCTTGTGCATACACGGTAGTTGTTACCATGCTTACCAATACTAATGCTGCTAATGCAATAAACTTTTTCATACTTAATTTTTGTTTAGGTTTAAATTATATTGTTCGTTATAAGTTTATTGCAAGAACAATGCCTACCCGGGATTGTTCACTGTTTTTTTAATTATTTTATATCCCGTGGCTGCAACAAGTATACTCATTAGCGGACTGATAAGGTTGAAAAAGCAGTAAGGAAGGTAGGTCAGCGTGGATACGCTTAGGATGGTGGCTTGCGTCATTCCGCACGTGTTCCACGGAATGAGAACCGAGGTTACGGTAACGGCGTCTTCCGTAGTGCGGCTTAGCAAACGGCTTTCATATCCTTTCTTCTCATATATATTGCTGAACATGTTTCCGGTGAGGATAATGCTGATGTATTGGTCTGCCGTAGCAAGATTAAGGAATATTCCCGAACCGACGGTGGATGCCACTACGCTGACGGTGCTTTTCATGAACCGGACAAATACGGAAGTAATGCTTCCCAGCATCCCGCTTGCCGTCATTGCTCCGCCAAAACACATGGCGCAAAGAATCAGCCATATCGTATTCATCATTCCCGCCATGCCTCGTGTGGCAATCAACTCTGTCAACATGGCACTGTCACTTTGGAGGCCGGTACTGCCATATAGGCTCATCATCGTTCCCTCAAACAGATTATTATTCCCGGAAATCTCATGTAGCAGTTCGGATTGGAATATGATGGCAAAAGCGGCAGCCAGCAAAGTGGATAAGAACAGGGTGATGATAGAGGGTATTTTACGCGCAATCAGTACTCCCGTCAGCACCGGAACAACCAGCAGCCATGGAGTAATGTGGAATTTGGCATCCAGCGATGCGGCAAACTCGGCTATTTGTTCCGTACCGCTGGTTTCGTATGTGAATCCCATTATCGTAAATATAACCAGCGTGATAACGAGTGACGGAATGGTGGTAATCATCATATAGCGGATGTGGCGGAACAACGGAGTCTCTGTGACCGATGCGGCAAGTACCGTAGTATCCGACAGGGGAGATACCTTATCGCCGAAGTAAGCTCCTGAAATGATGGCGCCTGCAATCCAACCTTCCTCAAATCCTTGCGCCTTGCCTATTCCCAACAGGGCGATGCCGATGGTGGCGATGGTAGTCCATGAGCTCCCCGTCATGATGGATACCAGTGCGCAGATAATACAGGTAGAGGCAAGGAAGAAGTCCGGATGTATTATCTGCATTCCGTAGTAGATGAGGGTAGGGACTACACCGCTAATCATCCATGCACCGCTCAGCGCACCGATAATCAGCAATATGATAATGGCGGAAGATACCCCCGCGATGTTATTGGTAATGGCTATCTCATAATCCTTCCAGGGAATCCGGTAAAAAGCCACTCCTATGAATACGCAAGCGGCCGTAGTAGTAAGTAAGGACACCTGACTTCCGCCGTTCAGCGCGTCACTGCCAAAAGTGCGGATGGTAGCGAACAGCATTCCTATTAAGATAAGGATAGGGAGAAGGGATACGAGAGGCGAAGGTACTTTCTTTGTTGAACTCATGCGATATGTTACTGTAAATATGATGTGACAAAAGTATAACAAAACCACCGAATATCTTTCCTTTTCCCTTTTCTGCAAATAAATATTATTAATTCTTTGCGTTTACTTGGAAATTTGATAGTATATTTGACTTTCCATTGATGCTTTTGAATATATAAGACTTATGAAGAAGAAATCCCTTTCCACCGATAAGAAAGTCGTTACTTTCGGTGAGGTTATGCTGCGGCTTACTACCCCCGGATTCCGCCGCTTTTCGCAGACCAATGAATTTGTTGCTACGTATGGCGGCAGCGAGGCTAATGTGGCGGTGTCCTTGGCTCATTTCGGCATCCCTACGGAATTTGTAACCCGTCTGCCCGATAATGCAGTGTCACGGGCATGTATCGCTTCGCTTCGTGCCGGCGGGTTGGGAACGGACGGCATAGTGTTCGGCGGTAAGCGTTTGGGATTGTATTATCTGGAATGCGGAGCGGCTTTCCGAAACTCCAATGTAGTGTACGACCGGGAAGGGTCATCTTTCGCAACGCTCCGTCCGGGTATGATTGATTGGGAAACTATATTTGCCGATGCCGGCTGGTTTCATTGGTCGGGTATCGCTGCAGCCCTTTCGCAGGAGGGAGCTG
The DNA here is from genome assembly GCF_900129655.1 of Bacteroides clarus YIT 12056. GTDB lineage: Bacteria > Bacteroidota > Bacteroidia > Bacteroidales > Bacteroidaceae > Bacteroides > Bacteroides clarus. The sequence continues at coordinate 376,484 of NZ_FQWK01000006.1, read as the reverse complement.
ACGCCTGCCGTGAGGCTCTTGAAATAGCCGACCGCATGGGACTCACTATTTCCTGCGACTTGAATTTCCGCAGGAAACTTTGGAATTATGGGCGTACGGCCTCCGAAGTGATGCAGCCGTTGGTGCAATACAGCGATGTGATTTTCGGTGCCGAGCCGGAATATCAGGAGATTCTCGGCATACAGCCCGTCGGTTTTAAAGCCGTTGATGCCGGCGATACTTCTTTTGTATCCGATTTACCTGCTTTCGAGGAGTTCGGGCAGACAGTGTCCCGGCTTGTTCCGCGCTGCCGAAAGATATTTCTGGAGTTACGTAATTCTATCACGTCCAATCATAATTTGCTTGCTGCCGTTCTTTATTCTGACGGCGCTTTGAAGCATACAGGCATCTATGACATTGAACATGAAATAGACCGGGTAGGCGCGGGTGATGCCTTTGTAGGAGGTATGATATACGGTTTAATCACTTATCCGGATGATGACCAAAAGGCATTGGAATATGCCCTCGCCGCTTCCGCGCTAAAGAACACTGTTTATGGAGACTTCAACCTGGTAACGGTGGATGAGGTGGAAAGTCTGATGAGCGGCAACACATCGGGACGGGTATCAAGGTAAAAAGAGAAACTTTCAATAAACGACAGTCCCCCTTCACCATTCCGTACTCCCTTGTGACAGGGGGATTAAGGGTGAAGGGGGCTTTGGTGTTTTTCAATAGCGGTTTATACTTCTACTACGGTTTCCATTGTTTCCGGTTTGGGCTCTGCTGTCAGGTTACGATAAATAACAGCGCTGCATCCAAGTGCTGCCACGGTGTAGACGATGCTGACAATAAACAGAAGAAGCATTGCGAATCCGCCGCTCGCAATGGCATTTATAATCCAGAGAAGGATATAGAACACCAGAACCAACAGGAATGATACTCCGAAGATAGTCCATTTGTATCCATAGGTAGCTTTATTGCTTTGAATCATGGCTTCGCCCGGAGCCACGCCTTTATCCAGTAAAATATAGATGGCAAGTGACCATCCTATGGATATGATGATACCCGGTACTATCATGAAAAATAAGGCGGGAATAATGGCGAGATACATCAAGCCTATCAATGTGAAGTATTCTCCCATGAATTTACGGTATTTTCCGTCGAAGATGAATAGGGGAGAAATAACTTTTCCTTTACTCAATTCAATGGGAATGGTTGCCATGGCGATAGTAGTACCGACATTTAAATAGGGAATCCAGATTGTAAGCAGCCAAAGAACAGTAGCTCCCAGCATAGATACTGCATTTTTGATACCTAAACCGATACCTTCGGAGAGAACTCCTGTCACTGTGATTTTCTTTTGTGTGTCCATGATTAGATGAATTTTGATGAATATTTATTAAATTATACCTGTTTTGACAAATGTATAACATTTATGCAGAAAATCAAAGCATATTGAAATTTCTTTTCTATAAAAGAAGAATACATTACCGGCTGAAAACCGGGTAATGTATTCTTCTTAAATTGCGTTATTTTTTCGGGGAGGTATTTACTTCTTGTACCAGTCTTGGTTTTCCTTGCCGTTGCTGGTTACCCATCCGGAGTATCCGCTATATAATTGGTCGATAGGCGTTTTTTCGTTCTTGATATCCAGCAGTTTGCTAATGTCTGTTTCATTGGCTCCGCTTAGGAAGAACGCGAAAGGATAGTTGCCGGGGCGCACGTAGTAGATGTTTTGCTCCGGATTGGAAGCGTCATCTCTTATTTGGAAATAGGACATATCCATTTTGGAGGTCGGATGTTCTTTCGGAATATGCACTTCCCAACGTTTGCCATCCGCTTCATTCTTGAAGATGAAAGGCCGGGCTTCCGATGCTGCGCCGGCAGGGGAGTCGTATTTTAAGGTCACCTTATATTCGGTTCCCATATTCTCCTTTACGTCTTCTGTGAGAATGTAAACATGGTCGTCTTCTTCGTAAACGAAGTCGGTTTCACTGAATTCCGTTTCTCCCGGCCTGCGGATGAAACCGGTGACGGAAGAGGCGTTCCCGCTTCCGACGAGTTGGAATGCCAGTCCGTTCGTATTTCCCGCATAGTTCTGGAATGTTTTGAAGATGAAGGACTCGGCGTAGATTTGATTGTCCTTGTCGAAAGTCTTTTCGTAGTTATAACGGACGATGACGTCGTTCATATCGTAGTCTCCCTTATTAGGCCAGAGATCTTCAAAAGCATAAATGCCTTTCAGTATTTCCGTTGTAGTCCGGTTATTGTCCGGGTCTACATCGGGATCTACCTCGATAGCGCCTACCGGATTGGATTTTAAGGCCACAACGATGTCGCTGAAGTTATTGTCGTTTATATGGTCTTCAAAAGAAACCATGACAAAACCGTTATATGAGTAGGCGGCGGTACGCGGGGCGTCAAAGGCATTCCCGGAATTGTCAACGCTTAATCCCTGGGAAGTGGCGGCACGGTAGCGCTTGTCGTCATCGAATCCGCTCACTCGGTTGCTCCATGCGTTGTTGGCAATGACAAGTCCCACCTTATAACCTGCGGGAAAAACAGTTGTGGCATCCTCTCGGCTACCGTCGGCTATGTGCGGGTAATACATTAATTTGACGGCTGTGAGGCGGTCTACACCGGCTGTACGGCGTGCGGCGCTCGGATTGTTAATCCAATAACCGTCTTGCGTATTGGGGAAAAGCATGATAACGTCAGCATCTTCCAGACTTGCCGGAGGTGTTTCCGTCGCTTTATAGTAGTAATAGCCCATAGAGCAGTTCCAGCAGGTATTTTGTCCCAAGAATGTTAATGCAATCTCTGCGTCTTTGTCGATGGATATGTCCGAATAGCATTTGAGTTCCTCCGGACAATCTTTGTTGACATTGATAACTTGAGAATGTATTGTGTATAAGCCATCCCGCCAAGTTGCGGCTAAATCGCCTTGATACTGATAGTCGATTTCTCCGTTTCTTCTTCGGTTGTATTCTCCTAACCACGTTTTCCAGCGGTTACCTTGATATTTACCGGGAGTTTCCCGGAAGGAAGTCGCCATGTAGCTGTCATACTCCCGGAGAGTAGGTGTGGTCCGGGTTTCCGCTTCTTTTGCAGGGGCGCTGTCCGATGCCTGGATGCTTCCGTTCGTCACATCTGCTTCAATAAGGGTTTGCGCAAAGAATGCCGGAGTATAGATATATACTTTTTGCAAATAGGCCGGCAGGTCGATAGTACCTTTATAAACGCTGTTATCGGCAGTATATGCTGCAAAGAGCGGGGTGACATTTGTCTTTTTGGTATATGTATATTCATCTTGTTCGACAGGTATCTCATCGTACACTTCAAAATACACATTGGCTTTTACCCCACTGTTGGCATAGCTCACTTCAAGACTCGTCGCTGATTGAACAGTGGAAAAGTCAAAATCATTAAATTCTTTTTCATCCTCTTCGGGCCCTTGATAAACTTCTTTTTCAAGGCAACTGCTTAATGCGAATATTGCGATAAAGGCAGCGATAATCCATTTCTTGTCCATATTGCAGAGTTCTTTTTGGGGTTATATGTCTAATACACCGCAAAAATACGATATGAAAACAGAATATACAACTATTTTTCAAGTTATTTGCAAATTAATGGATGATATATACAAGTTTATGAAGTAGTAATACTTGTTTTATTTCTCTTTGTTGTAAATAGTAATCAGGAGAGACAGCATGGTTAAGGCAGTTCCTATACCGGCTACACCGGCCCAGCCCCACGCTTGCCAACAACTGCCGGCGAGGAAAGTCCCCAATGAACCGCCTATGAAGTAGGTCGTCATGAAAATTGTGTTTACCCGGTTGGACGCTGAAGGGCAAATATCGAATATGCTGGTTTGATTACTGAGCTGGATACACTGCATGCCGATGTCAATCAGTACAACGCCCGCGATGATACCTGCGTAGGTGCTGCCGCAGAAATAGAGTGAAGCCCATGCCAGCAGGATTAGCCCGCAGCCTATGAAGTTGAAGTTACGTATTCCGACCTTCTTCACATATTTTCCTACGAAGGATGCGGTTAATGCACCGGCTATTCCGCACAGTCCCAAAATTCCGATAACATCACTGTTGGCATAAAAGGGGGCTTCTCCCATTTTGAAAGCGAGGCACGACCACATTGCGAGGAAAGAGCCGAATGCAACGCCTGCGCGTATGGAGTAGATGCGTAAGGCCGGATAATCTTTGATAAGGGAAAACAAGGATTTCATCAGGTCGCTGTACTTTCCCTGAAATGTAGGCCGTATATCCGGCAGCACTTTCAGTACGGCAATGGCACATAACAGCATCATGCCTGCTGCGATGAAATACATTTCGCGCCATCCCAATACTTCGCCGACAAAGCCGCTGATAACGCGTGAGGCGAGTATGCCGGTGAGCAGACCGGATATGACAACGCCTACGTTACGCCCTTTATTCTCCGGACGGGAGAATTGCGAGGCTATCGGTACGAAGATTTGCGGTATCATGGAGCAGACGCCGGTAACGAACGATGCTCCCCATATAACGTATATGTTGGGCGCGGCGGCTATGGCGATGAGTGAAAATATCAGTAGAGTGAAGTTCGTCAGAATAATCTTCTTCCGGTGGTACAGGTCGCCTAACGGTACAATGAACAGCAAGCCGAGGGCATAACCTATTTGCGTTATCATGGCAATGAGGTTGGTCTTGAATTCTGATACGCCCAACTCGTGACGTATTACGTTCAGCAAGGGCTGGTTGTAGTACAAATTGGCTACTGAGATACCTGCTACGATAGCAAGCGTCCAAAGTATACGTGCCGGTAATCCACCGTTTTCTTTTAATTCTGTTTTCATGCAGCAAAGATAGGAAAAAGCGGGAGAATTTGAATATCATTCTGCCTTTCATGATTTGGAGAGCGGGTTTTTAGGGAAGTTCCCAGGGTGGAACTTAAAGTACCATCAAGTGAAACTGTCTGTTCCACCGTATGAAAACTATTCGTTTCAACCGTTGAAACATATTGTTCTTCACTGGCGAACACTTTGTTTCGCTATGCGGAACTTTTTGTTTTCATGCCTTGAAACAAAGTGTTCAAATGCATAAAAAACACTTTGTTCCATAAGATGGGCAGGGGTATGAAACAAAAGTCCCCATAACCGTAAAGTTATAGGGACTTAAATAATGCGTTATGTAATTAAATTACTTGCTGAGTGCCTGAGCCACGTCAACCGCGCAAGCTACCGTACATCCTACCATCGGATTGTTACCGATACCGAGGAAGCCCATCATTTCCACGTGAGCGGGAACGGATGAAGAACCGGCGAACTGAGCGTCTGAGTGCATACGGCCCATCGTGTCGGTCATACCGTAAGAAGCAGGACCGGCAGCCATGTTGTCCGGGTGAAGCGTACGACCTGTACCACCGCCTGATGCTACTGAGAAGTAAGGCTTACCGGCAAGAACGCGTTCTTTCTTGTAAGTACCTGCAACAGGATGTTGGAAACGGGTCGGGTTGGTAGAGTTACCTGTGATGGATACATCTACGCCTTCTTTCCACATGATGGCTACACCTTCGCGAACGTCGTCGGCGCCATAGCATTTTACTTTGGCACGGGGACCGTCGCTGTATGCGATTTCACGAACTACTTTCAGTTCACCCGTATAGTAGTCGAATTGAGTTTGAACATAAGTAAAACCGTTGATACGGGAGATGATTTGTGCGGCATCCTTACCCAAACCGTTCAGGATACAACGCAGAGGCTCTTTACGTACCTTGTCGGCCTTAGCGGCGATTTTGATTGCGCCTTCTGCGGCAGCGAATGATTCGTGACCGGCCAGGAAAGCGAAGCACTTGGTTTCTTCGCGGAGCAACATGGCGGCCAGGTTACCGTGACCGATACCTACTTTACGGTCGTCAGCCACAGAGCCCGGAATACAGAATGCCTGCAAACCGATACCGATGGCTTCGGCAGCATCGGCAGCATTCTTGCAGCCCTTCTTGATGGCGATGGCGCAACCTACGACATAAGCCCATTTCGCATTCTCGAAACAGATGGGCTGAGTTTCTTCACACGTCTTATAAGGATCGAGTCCGGCAGCTTCGCAGATGGCGTTGGCTTCCTCGATGTCTTTGATGCCGTTAGCGTTCAAGGCTTCGATGATACCTTTGATACGACGGTCTTGACTTTCAAATTTTACTTCTCTAATCATAGTTTCTTTCCTCCTTATATTATTCGTGACGTGGATCAATGTGTTTAACAGCTCCCTGTTCGGCAGTGAAGCGTCCGTAAGTACCGGTAACTTTCTTCAATGCTTCGTTGGCATCGGTACCTTTCTTGATTTCATCCATGAATTTACCCATGTGAACGAATTCGTATCCGCAGATTTCGTCGTTTTTGTCAAGAGCGATAGTCTTGATATAACCTTCTGCCATTTCCAGGTAACGGGGACCCTTTGCCAAAGTACCGTACAAAGTACCTACCTGGCTACGCAAACCTTTACCTAAGTCTTCCAAACCGGCACCGATAATCAAACCGCCTTCAGAGAAAGCAGACTGAGTACGTCCGTAAACGATTTGCAGGAAGAGTTCGCGCATTGCTGTATTGATAGCGTCGCAAACGAGGTCGGTATTCAATGCTTCGAGTACTGTCTTGCCCGGAAGGATTTCAGCTGCCATGGCTGCTGAGTGAGTCATACCGGAGCAACCGATTGTTTCAACCAATGCTTCCTGGATGATACCCTCTTTTACGTTCAATGTCAGTTTACAAGCGCCTTGCTGAGGAGCACACCAACCTACACCATGTGTCAGACCTGAAATATCAACTATTTCTTTTGATTTTACCCATTTGCCTTCTTCGGGTATGGGAGCCGGTCCGTGGTTAGGACCTTTCTTTACAACACACATGTGTTCCACTTCGTGTGAATAAGTCATAATTAGCTCTTTTTTAAGTTATAATTAAAAAAAACGTAGTTCTATGTTTTATTAAACGGTCACAAAGGTAGTCGTTTTCTTGGTTTCTGCCAACCGTTCAATTTGACTTTTTTATTAAAAATAGGTAATAATAAGTTGTAACTCTGTGGAATGTAAAGTGGACTTTGCAGTTTTTGTATTAACTTTGTAGCCTAATCCAATACATATTATTATGGTAGAAGTTACTGATACCGCTCTGCAACAGGCTGCGGGCGAAGGAATGGATGCTTTCATCCAAGTATTTACAGATACATATAAGGAAGTAATAGGCGGCGGGCTGACCGCTGAAACGATGCCTCTGCTTACGGGAGAGCAGCATTCGTTGCTGGCGTATCAGATATTCCGTGACGAACTCATGGAAGGAGGCTTCTGCCAGTTGATACAAAACGGGTACGGCGGCTATATTTTCGCTAATCCGTTTGCCAAAGTTATGCGTTTGTGGGGGGTGGGCGATTTAAGTAAGCTGGTGTATGCCGCCAAGAAGATATATGATGCCCATCGTGAAGATTTGGAACGTGAGCGTACCGACGACGAATTTATGGCTATGTACGAACAGTATGAGGCTTTTGATGAACTGGAAGATGAGTTTCTGGAAAAAGAAGAGGAATATACGGCATTGGTTGCCAGTTATGTAGATGAACATTTGGATTTATTTGCGAAAATAATAAAGTAACGGTTGCAGTATTTTTTAAGTTGCTGCATTTACATTATGTGAATTGAATTTTATATCTTTGCAAACTCTAAAAAATAATGTTTATGAAACAATTGAAATTCTTAATGGTTGCCTTTACCTTATTAATGGGTGTTTCTCTGACTTCGTGCCTTAGTGATGATGCGGGCGAAAGCATGTATGACGGAATAGGATATGTACGCACCGTAATGGGAACCTATTTTATTGATCCTAACGGGAATACATATTATCCTACATCATCTTCCGTGGTAGAAATGGAGGCGCAGGGATTTAAGATGTCGGAAGCGGATTTAGCTTATATTGCCTTTAAATATGTAGAAGATACCCCTACTACTAAAGCGGACGCCAATACTACTCCGAAAACTTTTCGTATAAAGTTAGTCAGTGCGGCTGCTGTGGATTCTTATCAAACGAAGGAAGCGGCTTCCATAGAAGATATGGAGACAATGGTGCCTGAAAATGCTCCTATTGTTACTTTAGAACCGACAGATAACTATGGGCAGACTTATAAGCCATGGATGTACGGTACGGAGATGCTGGTTTTACCGGTTTCCTGGAAAATGGAGAACAAAGAAGAAATGCTGAAACAGCATACTTTGAGTTTGGTATATATCGATAGCGATGAAGCGGAAAGCGGTACGGAACTCGTCTTTTATCTGAGACACGATAAGGGTACCGATACGAAAACAGATGTTTTTGCCGTTAGAAATAAAGCTTATAATATAAAAAATATCATGGACGACTTTAAAGATAAAAACGGTAGTTATCCTACAACAATAATTGTTAAGGCAAAAACGGATGTAGACGGTGCCACTTTACCGGAAAATTATACGGATTATTCTATTTCGTTGAATTGGAGTACACAATCTAAAAGTAACTAATTGAATTACAAAGAACTATTTCATATAGCAATGCAACTGATTTCCTCTCCGGCACGTGCCTGGGAGGAAATTCGTTTGGAAGAGGATAGGCGAAAAGTGTTTACGGCTTTTGTCTATCCTATGATTGGTTTATGCGGATTATCCGTCTTTATCGGCTCTTTGGTAGCTAAGGGGTGGGGCGGGCCGCAAAGTTTTCAATATGCCATGACGCAATGTTGCGCGGTGGCGGTATCCTTGTTCGGAGGATATTTCTTGGCGGCCTATCTCATCAATGGGTTGCGTGTCCGTATGTTTGCCATGGGCAATGATATCCCTTTGGTGCAACAGTTTGCCGGCTATGCGCTGGTAGTGCCTTTTCTGCTGAAAATCATAATCGGCATATTGCCCGATTTCAGTATCATAGCCCTGTTGCTTCAGTTTTATATTGTATATGTGGTGTGGGAAGGAAGCGCTATTCTGATGAAAATAGCGGAAAAAGACCGTTTGAGGTTCACCATTCTTTCTTCCATTTTGTTAATAGCTTGTCCGGCAGTGATAGAATTCGTATTCAATAAACTGACGGTAGTGCTGAACTGATTGATTTTATGAAACAAGCTCCTGTAAATATTAAGAATAAACGTGCTACATTCGATTACGAGTTGGTAGATACCTATACTGCGGGCATTGTGCTCACCGGTACGGAGATTAAATCTATCCGTTTGGGAAAGGCGAGCCTGGTGGATACGTTCTGCTACTTTGCCAATGGTGAACTATGGGTGAAGAATATGCATATCGCCGAATATTTTTATGGTTCGTACAATAACCATAATGCACGCAGGGAGCGCAAACTGCTGTTGACAAAGAAAGAACTGGATAAGTTGCAGCGCGGTTCGAAGGACCCCGGTTTTACCATGATACCCGTCCGTATGTTCATCAATGAAAAAGGATTGGCAAAGGTAGTAGTTGCTCTTGCAAAGGGTAAGAAACAATATGACAAGCGCGAGGCTTTGAAGGAAAAAGATGATAAACGCGATATGGCGCGTATGTTCAAGAGATAATTATGGCTTCTATTGAAACGCTGGTGCGTGAGCGCATCCTTGTTTTGGATGGTGCTATGGGCACCATGATACAACAATACAACTTGACGGAGGAAGATTTCCGCGGAGAACGTTTTGTGCAGATTCCCGGACAGTTGAAAGGCAATAATGATATACTTTGCTTGACACGTCCGGATGTAATACAGGATATTCACCGTAAATATCTTGTAGCGGGTGCAGACATTATCGAAACCAATACGTTTAGTTCTACAAGTGTCAGCATGGCCGATTATCACGTACAGGAATATGTGCGTGAGATAAATCTTGCTGCCGTGAGACTGGCGCGTGAAGTTGCCGATGAGTTTACGGCTTTAACTCCCGATAAACCGCGATTTGTGGCAGGCTCCATCGGGCCTACCAACAAAACTTGCTCCATGAGCCCGGATGTCAACAATCCTGCTTTTCGTGCATTGACCTACGATGAACTGGCTGCCGCTTATCGCGAACAGATGGAGGCGATGCTCGAAGCCGGTGTAGATGCGTTGCTGATTGAAACCATATTCGATACATTGAATGCCAAGGCTGCGATATACGCTGCGGAGCAGGCGATGGAGGCTATCGGCGTCCGGGTGCCGTTAATGCTTTCTGTAACGGTTTCCGACATAGGCGGACGTACTTTGTCCGGACAGACGCTGGAAGCATTTCTGGCTTCGGTGCAGCATGCGGATATTTTTTCTGTCGGGCTTAACTGTTCTTTCGGGGCTCGTCAATTGAAACCCTTTTTGGAGCAATTAGCCGCTCGCGCCCCTTATTATATCAGTGCCTATCCTAATGCGGGATTGCCTAACAGCCTGGGTACGTACGACCAAACTCCGGCCGAAATGGCGGATGAGATTAGGGAGTATGTCCACGAAGGGCTGGTAAATATAATAGGCGGTTGTTGCGGTACAACGGATGAATATATAGCTGCATACTCGTCTTTGATAGCAGGAGCCGTGCCGCATATACCGGCTTCGGTGCCCGATAATCTTTGGCTTTCCGGTTTGGAGTTGCTGGAGGTAAAACCCGAAAATAACTTTATCAACGTGGGCGAGCGTTGCAACGTTGCCGGCTCACGCAAGTTTCTGCGCTTAATCAATGAGAAGAAGTATGATGAAGCGCTGAGTATCGCCCGTCAGCAGGTAGAAGACGGAGCGCAGATTATCGACATAAATATGGACGACGGTTTGCTGGATGCGGAAAAGGAAATGACCACTTTCCTCAATCTGATAGCTTCCGAGCCGGAAATAGCCCGTGTTCCTGTAATGATAGACTCTTCCAAGTGGGATGTGATAGTCGCAGGGTTAAAATGTGCGCAGGGAAAGTCCATTGTCAATTCCATATCCTTGAAAGAGGGCGAGGAGAAGTTTCTTGAACATGCCCGCACTATAAAACGGTATGGTGCTGCTGCGGTCGTAATGGCTTTTGATGAACAAGGGCAGGCGGATACGTATGAACGCAGAATTGAAGTGTGCGAACGTGCTTATCGTCTGTTGGTAGATAAGGTCGGTTTCAATCCGCAGGATATAATTTTTGACCCGAATGTACTTGCTGTGGCTACGGGTATGGACGAGCATAATAATTATGCGGTCGATTTTATCCGCGCTACCGGTTGGATACGGAAGAATCTGTCGGGCGCTCATGTCAGCGGTGGAGTTAGCAATCTTTCGTTTTCATTTCGGGGTAATAATTATATTCGTGAAGCGATGCATGCGGTGTTCCTTTATCATGCCATTCGCGAGGGAATGGATATGGGCATCGTAAACCCTGCCACTTCCGTACTCTACACCGATATACCCGTTGATATACTGGAACGCATCGAAGATGTCGTCCTCAATCGTCGCCCGGATGCCGCCGAACGGTTGATTGAGACTGCCGAACGCTTGAAAGCCGAGGCGGAAGCCGCCAAGAGCTCTCTTTCTGACGGTCGTTCCCAGCTTCCAGCTCCCAACTCTCAGCTTGCCTGGCGTGAAGATACCGTAGAGGAGCGTTTGAAGTACGCTTTGACAAAAGGTATAGGGGACTATTTGGAAGAAGACCTTGCCGAAGCCTTGAAAGTCTATCCCAAAGCTGTGGATATTATTGAAGGTCCGTTAATGGCCGGAATGAACCATGTTGGCGATTTGTTCGGTGCAGGTAAGATGTTCCTTCCGCAAGTGGTTAAGACGGCGCGTACCATGAAGAAAGCGGTGGCCGTTCTTCAGCCTGTCATTGAATCGGAGAAGCAGGAAGGAGCTGCCTCTGCCGGTAGGGTACTGCTTGCTACGGTGAAAGGCGATGTGCACGACATTGGAAAAAATATTGTTTCCGTGGTAATGGCTTGTAACGGATATGAGATAATCGACCTGGGGGTAATGGTTCCTGCTGAAACGATTGTGCAGCGAGCCATAGAGGAAAAGGTTAATATGATTGGACTGAGCGGTCTTATCACTCCTTCGCTGGATGAAATGGTGCACGTTGCCATTGAGCTGGAGAAGGCGGGACTTGATATACCGTTGTTGATAGGTGGCGCCACTACCTCTCCTTTGCACACGGCATTAAAGATTGCTCCTGTTTATCATGCTCCGGTTATCCATCTGAAAGATGCTTCGCAGAATGCGACGGTAGCAGCCCGTTTGATGAATCCTACTCAAAAGGAAGAGTTGGTTAAGAAGCTTTCTAACGAATATCAGCGGTTGCGCGAGAAAAATCAGGAGAAGCAGCTTGAAACAGTCTCTCTCGAAGAGGCAAAAGCCAATCGGCTGAAATTATTTTGAGGTTTTCACCGCAGGGGAAGCTGCATTGTAATCTATTCTCAGGCGGAAGAATAAACTGTTATGTCTAAGAAACGCTGTACTTCCGTTTATCCTTTGCTGTGAATCAGCTTTTTATCTTTTTCTTATATTGTTCAAACCTTGCCGTTATATCCCGAACGAAGTTGTAAGTTTCTATACCGCGGAAATAACCATTCTTACAAACCGGGTCTGTGAAGTATTCCTCGTTACTTTTCAAGAGGATAAAGTTCTCCACATTATCCCGCCATACGTATTTATTCTTGCCGTATTTTTCGGCTAATGCCATGGCATCGAACACGTGTCCGATACCGGAGTTATACGACGCCAGGACAAAATTTATCCGTTCTTCTTGGGGAATTGCCGAGAAGCTCTTGGTGGTAGCGGCGATATATTTCGTAGCAGCCTTGATACTCTCTTCCGCGTCTTGCTCCTTTCCAGGGGGAAGCCCCATGGCACGGGCGGTGGCGGGCATCAACTGCATCAATCCTTTTGCACCCGCCCACGAAACGGCGGTAGTATCGAAGTTGGATTCCGTATAGGCCAGCGATGCCAGCAAACGCCAATCCCAATTGATGTCGGGTGCGTATTTCTTAAAAAGATGGTCAAAATGAGATATTTTTCCTTCCCGCAGAGACAGGATAGGAGAGTGCGGAATGGCTTTACTGATTTCAAAATACCGCTTCATACTTGCTGTATAAGCCGGCGATGTCATGTTCTCCTCATGCCATTTATCGGCGGCTTCCGCAAGCTGCGGACAATCTTTGCGTACGGCCCACGAAGCCCGTTGGTCGAAACTGATGGACAGTCCGATATTCAGGTTGGGATAGTAGGTGGTGTTGAGACGGGCTACATCATTGTCCGCTACGGTATACGGTATCTTACCTTGCGAAACCTGCATAATCAGGTCTTCTATCGTGATGCTGTCATTACTTACCTTGTGGATGTGGATGCCGCCACCCAGTTCTTTGTCCAGATTGACAAGGCGCTCATAGTACTTTCCGGGTTTTACGTATACATCCTTTCCGATGAGTTCCGTTACGTCTTTCAACGGTTTGGTACGTCCGCCTGCACGTTGTACAATGACTTGATGGGTAATCACTTCCTCACCGCAATATATCAGACTGTCTTTCCATTCTTTGGTGATGGGCAGGTTATAGGCTATGAGGTCGCCTTCGCCTGCAAGAAGCTTTTCAATCAGGTCATGTACGCTTCCGGCCACTTTAATCGTCAGCTTGACGCCGAGACTTTTGGCAAACTGTTCGCTCAATTCATATTGAAAACCCATGTCCTGACCGCGATAGATAAAGTAGGACGTGGAGCTGTATAAAGTCAATACCACCAGTTCTCCGCTGTCTTTTATCTGCTGCAAATCTCCTATTTCCTCTTGTTCTTTTACCGCATTATGATTGCCGCGGCATCCCATAACGCTGCAAAGCAATATGATTGCAATCAGCAATTGGCAATGGAGAGCTGACAATTTACGCTTGGCTGGGGAAGTATGCTCGGCCATATCTGCAGAATCGGTTGTTTATAAATGCTTTTTGATATACATCGTAAGAATATCAATCGCTATCCGGTTGTTTCCGCCTTCCGGTATGATAAGATCGGCGTATCGCTTGCTGGGTTCTATAAACTGCAGATGCATGGGTTTCAGAATACGGGTGTAACGTTCCATCACAGCCTCGGCCGTACGTCCGCGTTCGATGACGTCGCGCTGAATGACACGGATGAGGCGTTCGTCCGGATCTGCGTCTACAAAAATCTTGAGGTCCATCATGCTGCGCAGCTTTTTGTCGCATAAGGCGAGGATGCCTTCAATAATGACGACTTGTCTCGGCTCGATATGGATTGTTTCAGGCTGACGGGTGCAGGTCAGATAGGAGTAGGTGGGTTGCTCGATGCTTTCACCCTCATGCAACATGGATACGTGCTTGGACAAAAGTCCCCAGTCGAAAGCGTCCGGGTGGTCGAAATTAATATTCTGCCGCTCTTCTACGGGCACATGACTGCTGTCTTTGTAGTAAGAGTCCTGAGGTAATAATACCACTTCACCAGCCGGCAGGCTTTCAACAATTTTACGTACGACGGTGGTCTTTCCCGACCCGGTTCCGCCTGCAATTCCTATTATTAACATCCGTTTAAGTGTATATTTGAAACAAAACGAGTATTTTTGCGGTTTTAAAAAAGCAACCGTTTCAATTGACAAATATAGATATAAATCATTTAAATAACAAAGTTATGGTAAAGCATATTGTATTATTTAAGCTGAAAGACGAAGCCCCCGCTGACGAAAAGTTAGCTGCGATGAATAATTTTAAGAAAGCCATTGAAGCGCTTCCTGCTAAAATATCCGTTATACGTAAGATTGAAGTCGGATTGAACGTCAATCCTGCCGAGACTTGGAGCATCGCCCTTTACAGCGAATTCGATACGTTGGACGATGTGAAATTCTACGCTGCGCATCCCGACCATGTAGCTGCCGGCAAACTCATTGCCGGGGTTAAAGAGAGCCGCGCTTGCGTAGACTATGAAGTATAAATTAAAAAACAGAAAGAAAATCAAATGAAGAAAAGTATATTCTCCATTCTTCTGCTGCTCTTCACCGTGGTGGTGCAGGCGCAGATACAAGAACCTGTCAAGTTTAAGTCGGAATTAAAGACTTTACAGGCGGGTGAAGCAGAGGTCGTATTTACCGGAACTATTGATAAAGGCTGGCATGTGTACTCGACGGATTTGGGTGACGGCGGCCCTATCTCGGCAACATTCAATGTCGAGGAGATTACCGGTGCGGAGCTTGTCGGCAAGCTGAAACCGGTAGGAAAAGAGATTGCCGCATTCGACAAGCTGTTTGAAATGAAAGTGCGCTATTTTGCAAATTCGGTTCAGTTTGTACAGAAATTGAAGCTGACCGGCGGCACATATAAGGTAGAAGGTTATCTGGAATATGGCGCATGTAATGACGAAAACTGTTTGCCGCCTACACAGGTACCGTTCAAGTTCTCGGGTAAGGCGGAAGGCATAGCCGTTAAAGAACCGGCAACAGATGCAACAACCGATACCCGGTCTGCGCAAAAGGACGCTTCTTCCGAAACCGCTCGAGCCGCAGATACGGCTGTTATTGGCGGGGCTGAAGGAACTACCGGAATAAATGTTTCCGATAATGGAACCATAGACCTTTGGAAGCCGGTTATCAATGAACTGAAAGCATTGGGCGAAACTACTTCGCAGGAAGATATGTCCTGGATTTATATCTTTATCACCGGATTTGTCGGCGGACTGTTGGCTTTGTTTACGCCTTGCGTATGGCCTATTATCCCGATGACCGTCAGTTTCTTCCTGAAACGCAGTAAAGATAAGAAGAAAGGTATTCGAGATGCCTGGACGTACGGCGCATCTATCGTAGTGATTTATGTGGGGTTAGGATTATTGGTTACCGGACTTTTCGGCGCTAATGCATTGAACTCGCTATCAACGAATGCCGTCTTCAACATCTTCTTCTTCCTGATGCTGGTGGTTTTCGCGGCTTCTTTCTTCGGAGCTTTTGAAATAACGCTTCCTTCCAAGTGGAGCAATGCGGTAGATTCTAAAGCGGAAAAGACCGGCGGCTTGCTTAGTATATTCTTAATGGCATTTACGCTGTCATTGGTATCATTCTCATGCACAGGTCCTATTATCGGTTTCTTGTTGGTGCAAGTGTCCACTACCGGCAATATGATAGCTCCGGCTATCGGGATGCTTGGGTTTGCCATCGCTTTGGCATTGCCGTTCACTTTGTTTGCACTGTTCCCGTCTTGGTTGAAGTCGATGCCCAAATCAGGCGGTTGGATGAATGTAATCAAGGTGACGCTCGGATTCCTGGAATTGGCGTTTGCACTGAAGTTCCTTTCCGTGGCGGATTTGGCGTACGGATGGCGCATACTCGACCGTGAAACGTTCCTTGCCTTGTGGATTGTGTTATTTGCTTTGCTTGGCTTCTATCTGTTGGGTAAAATCAAGTTCCCGCACGATGATGACGATACAAAGGTCAGTGTGCCCCGTTTCTTTATGGCATTGGCTTCATTGGCATTTGCCGTATATATGCTTCCCGGTTTGTGGGGAGCGCCGTTGAAGGCTGTCAGCGCTTTCGCGCCGCCTATGCAGACACAGGACTTCAATCTTTATAATAATGAAGTACATGCCAAGTTTGATGATTATGACCTCGGTATGGAGTATGCCCGTCAGCATGGCAAACCTGTTATGCTGGACTTTACCGGTTACGGTTGTGTGAACTGTCGTAAAATGGAGCTTGCCGTATGGACAGACCCGAAAGTCAGTGATATTATCAATAACGACTATGTACTTATAACACTCTATGTAGATAATAAAACTCCGCTTCCCTCACCGGTGAAAATCGTGGAGAACGGAACGGAACGTACATTGCGTACGGTGGGTGATAAGTGGAGCTACTTGCAACGCGTTAAGTTCGGCGCAAATGCGCAGCCTTTCTATGTGTTGATTAACAATGAGGGGGAACCGTTGAACAAGTCGTATTCATACGATGAAAGTATTCCGAAATACATCGAGTTCTTGCAGACGGGATTGGAAAATTATAGAAAAGAAAAATAATAGACTGAATCGAAGAAAGGATGCTGTATAAGCGTCCTTTTTTCATAATCCTTTTTTTTATTTATGAAACACATTATCGACATTGACACTTGGGAACGTCGCGACAATTACGGTTTCTTCCGTACATTTTTAAATTCATGGTATTCGGTAACGACCGAAATAGATTGTACGGAGGCCAGTACTGCGGCAAAACAATCAAAACACTCTTTTTTTCTTTATTACTTGTATGCGGTTCTTCGTTCGGCCAACGAAGTGAACGAACTCCGTTATCGCATAGACAAGGACGGACAGGTAATTTTTCATGACCGGGTTGATATCATTTCCCCAATTGCGGTTCCGGGAAAGACTTTTTATACGGTTCGTATCCCTTATCACGAAGACTTCAAACGTTTTTATGCCGAAGCGTATGCTCTGATTACTAATATCCCCGAAGACGGTGACCCTTACGGTGCGGAAAAAACACTGATGCAGCAAGGCGATTACGATGTGGTGCATTTGAGTGCGGTGCCTAAGATGTACTTTACGTCGACTACTTATACCGTTGCCGAAGCCGGTAACGGTTGTAGCCATCCGCTAATGACCGCCGGTAAGGTGGTGCCCCGTGGAGAACGTCTGGTCTTTCCGCTTTCCATATATGTGAATCACGCTTTTGTAGATGGTTCGCATCTGGCTTCCTTTTTTGAAAAGATAGAGAAGTACTTGAAAGAAATCTCACACGAGTAAATTACTAAAATAAACAATTATGAAACGCCTGTTTTTATTGTCAGTCCTTTGTCTTCTGGTGCTTGGCATAAGCGCCCAGACTGCTAAAGAAGAGATTTTCGTGGATGTCCATCGTTCTGCCGCCAATTACTATGCTTATCCGGCGGTTACTGCCGTACAGACTGCTCCGCCTGCCGGTTACAAGCCTTTTTATTTAAGCCACTACGCCCGTCACGGTTCCCGTTTTCTTATCGACCCCGATGATTATGAGCAACCATTGGAAGTAATGCGTGAAGCCGACCGTAACGGGGTACTTACCGGGCTTGGCAAAAAAACGCTTTGTGTACTTGACAGCATGTCGCGTATGGCAAAAGGAAGATATGGTGAACTTACTCCGTTGGGTGCACGTCAGCACAGGGGAATTGCTGAAAGGATGTACAAGAATTTTCCCGAAATCTTTAAAGGACAGGTTGAGATTGATGCACGTTCCACAGTGGTTATACGCTGTATTTTATCCATGATGGCCGAATGTAATCAATTACAGGCGTTGAATCCGAAGCTACGGTTTAAAAACGATGCTAGCTATCATGATATGTACTATATGAACTTTAGCGGTGATCCGCATATCAAGGAAATGCGTAAGTCACCGGAAGTGAAAGCTGCAAAAGAGTCTATCAGAAAGGAGCATATACATCCTGAACGTTTGATGAAAACATTGTTTGCCAATACGGACTATTTGAAATGGAAAGTGGATGCAGGCGAACTGATGACTTCGCTTTTCGATGTGGCAAGTAATATGCAGAGTCATGATACCGGTTTGGAACTTTATTCTCTTTTTACAAAAGAAGAGTGCTACGATTTGTGGCAGTTGAGTAACAGAGGATGGTATATCTCTTTCGGACCGTCTCCTTTGACCAAGGGAGAAATGCCGTCTGTGGAAGCCAATCTGTTGGAAAATATATTGAATACGGCAGATACCTGTGTTGTAAGGAAAGACAGTTATGCCACTTTGCGTTTCGGACATGAATCCTGCCTTCTTCCTTTGGCATGCCTGTTGGAACTGGACAATTGCGGATACCAAACAGACGACCTTGATAAACTTGATGCGATATGGCGTAATTATAAGATTTTCCCGATGGCCGGTAACATACAGTTTGTATTCTATAGAAAAAAGGGAAGTGATGATATTTTAGTCAAAGTCCTGCTCAATGAACGTGAAACGAAACTTCCTGTTAAAAGTGATGTTGCTCCCTATTATCATTGGAAAGATGTGGAGCTTTATTACAGAAATAAACTTGAGGCTTTGAGGAAATAGTCGTTTTTTTCGGTTATAAACGACAGTCTTTAGGTAAAGAAGTCTGATATTACAGAATTATTACAGAATTAATCTTTAGCTTTGCAAGCGTGAGACTAATCTTAAATGATATATTTTGAAGTAATTATGATAAAGAAGACTTCTTGTGTATGGAATTTCTATAAATTATTGGTGGCGGTATTATTTATTGCGCCGGTTTCTCTGTATGCGCAGGATAGAGATTTTACCACCTGGGCAAGTACCGGTTTTAAATATAAAGTAAAACCGGCATTTACCCTGTCCGGAAAGTTGGAGTGGCGTACAAAAGATGATCTCAATAAGACAGACCGTTGGGGATTGGATGTAGGAGGGTCATATTCGGTACTCCCTTTTCTGAAAGTAGCGGCAGGCTACGAAATTCATTATCGTAATCGTGGAGAATCCGGTTGGAAATTTCGTCACCGTTACCATTTTGACGGAACGCTTTCCACCTGCGTACAAAGACTGAAACTTTCACTTCGTGAGCGTTTTCAACATACTTTCGATAGAGGTGGCGATGAGTTTCTTTGGCGTTCACGCGCTAAACTGGCTTATGATATTCCAAAATGCAAAATAGAGCCTTATGCTTCTGTTGAAATGTATAACGGGTTGAATCGCGGGGAGCGGTTTGATGTACAACGTATGCGTTATCGTGGTGGAGTGGTTCTTCCGTTGTCTTCCGATTGGGAGGCGGATGTCTTTTATTGCCGTCAATGGGAGAGTAAAGCACGAAAGGATATAGTAGGAGTGGCTTGTACTTATTCTTTCTGATAAAATCGGATTATCATTGTTTTTTCTTGCGGTGTTCTTTTTTCAGGCAGAAATTGAATCCCGCGTACACTTGTAATGTTCCGAAGCCGTTGTTCAGTGAGAAATTGTTCCGGTAGTAATCGTATGTTCTCCCCACAAATGAAGTACCTATAAAATATTTACTGTTATTATATACCACACCTGCACGCAGGATGAAGTCGATATTGAAATTTTTATACCAATCGTCTGTTTCTCCTTCCGCTTTTCTGATGCGTGAAGTTTTGTAAGCTACAGCCGGATTAAGCGATAAACAGGCAAGGCAGTTACGTGCAAACACCCAATTATAGGCGTAACCGAAGTTGAGGCTGATATTGGTATATTTTATATGATTTACTTTCATACCCGGGTTCATTGTTTCCTGAATGATGTCGGGTAATTTAGTGTAATCAAAATCCAGATTGTGCGTAGATACGGAGAACCCGGCAATGAAAGAACCTGCATTACGTCGTTGGTTAGTAGACTGGCTGAAAGCGGCGGGATAAGAAAAACGTCTGTTGTTAAAGATATAATATAGATTCAATCCTTTCATTTTTACTTTCAGTCCGTTGAAATCTTCCGAATAATAGGCGGGTATGCGGTCGGAAAATCCTGTTACGTTATGTATCTTGTAGGAGTTTCCCGTACGTTTATAAAGAATATCTACTCCGAATTTGGAGCTGTAAAGGCTGAGGTCGAATTCGGTTCCTCGTTTTTTCCCGCTTTTCTTTCCGTAAAGGCCGTCTGCATCAACAGCCCATCCCAGGAAAATCCAGCGCCAGCCAAAGTAAACGCCTATTTTGTTATGTGGCTTTGGTGAGAAACGTAAACGCTGTGGTTCCGGAGTACCGCTTCCTACGGAATAGTATTCGTAATTGGTGAAATGGTCGAGCATTAGAGCGTAATTATAACGATTAGGACTGATATATGCTGTGTCGAAATCGTTGAAGTTGAGGAATTTCTTTATAATCCTTTTGAAATTTCCCGTACGTTTGTTGCCTAAACTGTCGGATACAATCAAATTACTTTCTTCGTTTTGAGCGAACAAAGAAAGTGTCAATAACATACATATGCAAAAGCTAATCCCTCTTAGCATCCTATCATTGCTTTATTATACGAAGATATAAAATTTCCGTATAATAAAGAACGGAATATGTTCTTTTCCTTTTTTATTTTCTGAAATTTGCATACGTTTGTAAAACTTTAGCGATGCTTTTATAAGAAGAATGATGAATGAAAAACACGTAACAAGAGTATGAATTTTCATAGAATATACCTATTAATCGGAATTCTGCTATCTGGCTTTATTACCACCTATGCGCAAGATACCCCAATTATACGAAGTGCACGTATAACGGTATACAAGGCTGTACAGAAAGATACGATATGGACGACCGGAAATATAGTGGATAATATCTATTTTGTGAAATATGATAACGAGGGACGTATGTCTGTGGAGAATTTATTGGCTCCCGACAGGTCTCCTTTGCATAAAATTATTTATAGATACGATGCGGACGGAAAAGTTGTGAAAGAAATATATGTAGGGACAAAACGGGAAGGTCTGCTTTGTTATGTATGGGGATATGGATATGATGCGGAGGGAAGATTGAGTACCATTACTACTATGAATGGTCGGCAAGATACGATTGGGATAGTGACAGCTATATATGATACCGATGGAAAAGTGCAAAAGAAAATATTTGATGACCGAAGAGCAAGTGAAGCTCGCGTTGTGGAGCTGGATGATACGACTAAGCTTAAAAGGGAGTCGCTCAACTATATGAAGTCCTGGCGGAAAGCAAAGAGGCCGATGCAGAAAATCGTGGAAAAGGATGAATATGGCAATTGGACGCAAAGAACGGGTTTTGCATTGGACGGTCATCCTACCTATATCACCAAGCGCAGTATTATTTATGAAGGAATGGAAAGCGATTGGGGGCGATTGGCGCTTCAGGATAAAGTGAAGAGTGTTCGACAGTATTCATATATTGCTGTTCCCATGGGAGTGGAAACTGTTCTTAGAGGCAAAAAACAAGGACATTTTTTTGCTTATGAGTTTGATGCTCAAGGCAGGATTATCAGTGATGAAGCTTTCACGGAAAAAGGCGTATCTGTAAAAACAGTGAAGTATGAGTACGGTGAGAATGGAAAGCTGCAGAAGGAAGAACATCGGACACCCGCAGGTGCATTGACGAAGTATATAGAGTACCAATACGGTGATGAAGGTTATTGCAAAAGCGGCGCGATATATAATGAAAAGTCCGAACAGACGGGGAAAGTCGTTTACCGTCATGATTGGGAAGGGAACCGTATGCAGGAAACTGTATATGAGAAGGATGGAACAAAAAGTGAGGACTATCGTTACTTTTATGATTCTTATGGACAACGGATTGGACGAAAAGTAATAACTTCGTCTACCGAAAATGTCTATCCTTATCGCCGTACCTGGAATTTCAGGCAACGTATGACGAGCGAGGAGATTCTGCTGCCGGAGGATAAACTCGACAGATATACCTATCAGTATAATAAAAAGGGCGAAGTGATTTCCGGAACGGAACAGCCTGCAGGACAGCCCGAAGAGAAGTTTGTTTATAAATTTCATAGGGACGAGAAAGGAAACTGGAAGATACGAATCAAGTATGTGGATGATATTCCGGTCTTGTATGAGGAAAGAAAATATGTTTACTACGAAGAATAAGTCATCAATTAAAAAAATATGGTATGAAGAAGATTATCAACCCATGGAAAAACATGGAAGGCTATAATTGCTTTGGTTGTTCTCCCGATAATGAGGCAGGTGTAAGAATGGAATTCTATGAGGACGGTGATGAAGTAGTGAGTATCTGGAAGCCCCGTCCGGAGTACCAGGGATGGTTGAATACGTTGCATGGGGGTATCCAGTCCGTATTGCTGGATGAGATTTGCGGTTGGGTGGTATTTCGTAAATTGCAGACCGGGGGAGTGACCTCTAAAATGGAAACCCGTTTTCGTAAGTCCATATCGACCAATGATACGCATGTGGTATTGCGTGCGTCGCTGCGTGAACAGAAACGTAATATTGCCATTATAGAAGCGAGATTGTATAACAGCATGGGCGAACTCTGTACGGAAGCTACATGCACCTACTTTACTTTCCCGCAGGAAAAGGCGGAAAAGGAAATGTGTTTTCATCATTGTGATGTAGAACCGGATGAAATCTTACCGCTTATTTGATAAAAATGAAAGAAAAAATAAACTTTTTGTGATAAATCTTTGGTTGTTTAAAACAAATCGTTTACATTTGTCGCATTGAAAAATAGAAAAAACATGAAGAATATCGTTACACATCATCACCATTATCATCCTGACGAATAATTCGGTGGGCGTATGAGGATATGTGTATCACGAAGAACATATAATTAACGAGGCTTACCGAACATTGGTAAACCTCGTTTTTTTATTAGCAAACCATAAAATATAAATAATATCATGTTAAGAATTGCAGTACAGGCCAAAGGCCGTCTTTTTGACGAAACAATGTCGTTCCTTGAAGAATCGGATATTAAACTAAGCGCAACGAAACGCACGTTACTGGTACAGTCTTCCAACTTTCCTTTGGAAGTATTGTTTTTGCGCGACGATGATATTCCTCAAACAGTAGCTACGGGAGTTGCCGATTTGGGTATTGTCGGTGAAAACGAGTTCATGGAAAAGGCGGAAGATGCCGAGATTGTAAAACGTTTGGGATTCAGCAAATGCCGTTTGTCACTGGCCTTGCCTAAAGATATTGAATATTCGGGTCCGCAGTGGTTTGAGGGTAAGAAGATTGCCACTTCGTATCCCGGCATTCTTTCCCGGTATCTCAAAGAACAGGGAGTGAAAGCGGAAATACACGTGATTACCGGTTCGGTAGAGGTTTCTCCGGGTATCGGTCTGGCCGATGCGATTTTTGATATTGTAAGTTCCGGTTCTACTTTGGTGAGCAACCGCCTGAAAGAAGTGGAAGTGGTGATGAAGTCCGAAGCTCTGTTGATTGGTAACAAGAATATGAGTGAGGAGAAGAAAGAGATTCTGAATGAGTTGTTGTTCCGTATGAATGCGGTAAAGACGGCGGAAGACAAGAAATACGTGTTGATGAATGCGCCGAAAGAAAAACTGGATGAAATCATAGCCGTACTGCCGGGTATGAAAAGTCCTACGGTGATGCCGTTGGCGCAAGAGGGCTGGTGTTCCGTACATACGGTGCTGGATGAGAAATGTTTTTGGGAAATTATCGGTAAACTGAAGGCATTGGGTGCAGAAGGCATTTTGGTGTTGCCGATTGAAAAAATGATACTTTAAACGCTAATGGTATGAACTTAATAACTAATCCTGATAAATCTCAATGGACGGAATTGCTGAAACGTCCGGTGATGAACACGGAAAATCTCTTCGATACGGTACGGAGTATTATAGACCGTGTGAAAGCGGAAGGCGACCGCGCCGTATTGGAATACGAAGAAAAATTTGATAAAGTGGCGTTGACCGCATTGGCTGTGACGGAAGAAGAGCAGGCGGAAGCGGAAACATTGGTGGGCGAGGAACTGAAAAAAGCCATTCGTCTGGCCAAACAGAATATTGAGACCTTTCATGCGGCACAGCGCTTCGAAGGTAAACGGGTGGAAACTCAACCGGGAGTTACTTGTTGGCAGAAGGCGGTTGCCATAGAGAAAGTCGGATTGTACATTCCCGGCGGAACGGCTCCGCTTTTTTCTACCGTGTTGATGCTGGCTGTTCCGGCAAAGATTGCAGGATGTAAGGAGATAGTGCTTTGTACTCCTCCGGGTAAGGATGGAAAAGTACACCCTGCCGTTTTGTTTGCGGCTAAGGTGGCGGGAGTAAACCGTATTTTCAAAGCCGGCGGTGTGCAAGCCATTGCGGCAATGGCCTATGGTACGGAAAGCGTGCCGAAAGTATATAAGATATTCGGTCCGGGCAATCAATATGTAACGGCTGCCAAACAATTGGTGGGTTTGCGTGATGTAGCTATTGATATGCCGGCCGGTCCTTCGGAAGTGGAAGTGTTGGCGGATGAAACTGCCAATCCGTCTTTTGTGGCTGCCGACTTGCTGAGCCAGGCAGAACATGGTGTAGACAGCCAGGCGATACTGATTACCACTTCCCGGGCATTGCAGCAGGCGGTGAAAGAAGAAGTGGAGCGTCAGTTGGCTTTGTTGCCCCGCAAGGAGATTGCGGAAAAGTCTCTTGTCAACAGTAAGCTGATTGTAGTACGTGATATGGACGAAGCCATCGAACTGACCAATTCCTATGCACCGGAACATCTCATCATCGAAACGGTGGATTATATGTCCGTTGCGGAGCGGGTGATTAATGCCGGTTCGGTATTCTTGGGCTCTCTCACTCCGGAAAGCGCAGGAGACTACGCTTCGGGCACCAACCATACGCTGCCTACCAATGGTTATGCCAAAGCATATAGCGGCGTCAGTCTCGATAGCTTCATACGCAAGATTACTTTCCAAGAGATTAAACCGGAAGGAATACGCACGATTGGTCCGGCTATAGAGGAAATGGCTGCCAACGAGCATTTGGATGCGCATAAGAATGCGGTAACCGTCAGACTTGATAAATTGAGAGTTGAGAATTGAAAATTAAAAAAATAATACTTCATCATTCATAATTTATAACCCGTAAATAAATTCTTTCTGTCCATGAGAACTTTAGAAGAACTGACCCGACCGAATGTGTGGCGCCTGAAGCCTTACTCTTCGGCACGTGATGAATATAACGGCGCTGCCGCATCCGTTTTTCTCGATGCAAACGAAAATCCGTACAATATGCCGCACAATCGTTATCCGGATCCGATGCAACGGGAGCTAAAGAAAGAACTGTCGAAAATAAAGAAAGTACGTCCCGAGCATATTTTTTTGGGAAATGGCAGTGATGAGGCGATAGACCTTGTATTCCGTGCTTTTTGCGAGCCGCGTATAGATAATGTGGTGGCTATAGACCCTACATACGGTATGTATCAGGTATGTGCGGAAGTAAATGATGTGGAGTACCGCAAAGTATTGCTGGATGAAAATTTCCGCTTTTCGGCAGATAAGCTGCTGGCGGCTGCGGATGAGCATACGAAGTTGATTTTCCTTTGTTCTCCCAATAACCCCACGGGAAACGACTTGCTTCGTAGTGAGATTGAGCGGATCATCCGTGAGTTCGACGGGCTGGTGATACTGGATGAGGCTTATAACGACTTTTCGGAAGCGCCTTCTTTCTTGGAAGAACTGGACAAATATCCTAATCTGATTGTGCTCCAAACCTTTTCCAAAGCATGGGGATGTGCTGCCATACGCTTAGGCATGGCTTTTGCTTCGCAGGAAATCATTTCGATTTTCAGCAAAATAAAGTATCCTTATAATGTGAACCAGCTGACGCAGAAACAGGCGATAGAAATGTTACACCGTTACTATGAAATAGAGCGTTGGGTAAAAACATTGAAAGAGGAACGCGGAAACTTGGAAGAGGAGTTTGCGAAATTGCCTTGTACGGTGAAAATGTTTCCTTCTGATGCCAATTTCTTTTTGGTCCGCGTGACGGATGCGGTGAAGATTTATAATTATCTGGTAGGCGAAGGCATCATTGTGCGTAACCGTAATTCCGTATCGCTTTGCGGAAACTGTCTGCGGGTAACGGTAGGTACAAGAAACGAGAATGAGAGGTTGATTGAGGCGTTGAGGAAATATAAAGTATAAGGTATAAAGTATGAAGAAGGTACTTTTTATAGATCGTGACGGAACGTTGGTTATCGAGCCGCCTGTAGATTATCAGTTGGATTCGTTGGAGAAACTGGAGTTTTATCCGAAAGTGATGCGTAATCTTGGTTTTGTTCGCAGCAAACTGGATTTTGAGTTTGTGATGGTTACCAATCAGGACGGGTTGGGTACGGCATCTTTCCCGGAAGAAACTTTCTGGCCGGCACATAATCTGATGATGAAGACGTTGGAAGGGGAGGGAATTACGTTCGATGATATCTGCATAGACCGTAGCATGCCCGAAGATAATGCGCCGACCCGTAAGCCGCGTACCGGTATGCTGACGAAGTATCTCGACAGTCCCGAATACGACTTGGCAAATAGTTTTGTGATAGGTGACCGTCCTACGGATGTGGAGTTGGCGAAGAACCTGGGGTGCCGTGCCATCCTCTTGCAGGAAGATACGAATATGCTGAAACCGAAATCATCCGGTGGTGAAGCTGCCTGTGAGGGTTTGGAAGATGTTTGTGTGTTGGCGACAAAGGATTGGGATAAGGTCACTGAATTTCTTTTTGCGGGCGAACGGAAAGCGGAAGTGCGCCGTACCACGAAAGAAACTGATATTTATGTAGCTGTAAATTTAGACGGTAACGGCCATTGTGATATTCACACCGGGCTTGGCTTTTTCGACCATATGCTGGAACAGATAGGCAAGCATGGCGGTATGGACCTGACGATTCATGTAAAAGGTGATTTGGAAGTGGACGAGCACCACACGATAGAAGATACCGCCCTCGCTTTGGGCGAGTGTCTGTACCAGGCTTTGGGCAACAAGCGCGGTATAGAGCGTTACGGGTACGCACTGCCCATGGACGATTGTCTGTGTCAGGTATGCTTGGATTTCGGCGGGCGCCCCTGGTTGGTATGGGATGCCGAGTTCAAGCGTGAGAAAATAGGAGAGATGCCTACGGAAATGTTCCTGCACTTCTTTAAATCATTAAGCGATGCTGCCAAGATGAATCTTAATATCAAAGCGGAAGGACAGAATGAACACCATAAGATAGAGGGAATCTTCAAAGCCTTGGCAAGAGCCTTGAAAATGGCTGTGAAACGTGATATCTATCACTATGAATTACCAAGCTCGAAGGGGGTGCTGTAAACGCTATTTTAGTGAGTTCAAGGCTGAAAGCCTTTTATCATACAGCCGGGGTAACACCCCGGGAATATATGTACGGTTAATGTTACGCCCTGTAAGGGCGAAAGACTTATATGCATAGCTTTTACTCTTACAAGACGCAGAATATGTAAAGGAGCTTTTATCCGGTGCATTACCCGGAATTGCATGATAAAAGCTTTTCAACCTTAAAGACTGCCGGATCCTTATTAACCGTCCGCAAACGAACAGGGGGAGTGTCCGATTTCGGACACTCCCCCTTGCGTAATACCTTCCTGTCCGCTTGGCACACTCTTTGCTTTTCTATCAGCGATAATTTTAAAGACCGAACATGAAAAAGAATATTTTACTCGCCGCCTGTTTCTTGATGCCTCTAATTGCATCGGCACAAAATGATACTCTGACGCACGAACGCGACATAACCCTGGCAGAAGCCATCGCATTGGCACGTACCCAGTCTGTAGATGCCGCGGTGGCGCTCAACGAGTTGAAAACAGCCTATTGGGAATACCGTACCTTCCGTGCAGACCTGTTGCCCGAAGTAAACTTTACAGGAACATTACCCAATTATAACAAGTCGTACAGCACCTATCAGAATTCTGACGGTTCTTATAGCTTTGTCCGTAACAATACATTGGGGCTGTCCGGTGCGCTCTCTATCGACCAGAATATCTGGTTCACAGGCGGTAAACTGTCGTTGGCCTCTTCCCTTGATTACATCAAGCAATTGGGTTCCGGCGGTGACAAACAGTTTATGTCCGTGCCCGTAAGCCTTGAATTGACGCAGCCTATATTCGGCGTGAACAGTTTGAAGTGGAACCGCCGTATCGAGCCGGTCCGGTATGCGGAGGCAAAAGCTTCCTTTATTTCCGCGACGGAAGAAGTAACGATGAAAACCATTACTTATTTCTTCGAGCTATTATTGGCCAAGGAAGCGCTTGCCACAGCGCAGCAAAACAAAGCGAACTCAGACCGCCTTTATGAAGTGGCCATTGCCAAACGCAAAATGGGACAGATTTCAGAAAACGACCTGTTGCAGCTCAAACTGAATTCCCTGCAAGGCAAAGCCGATGTAACCGAAGCCGAAAGCACCCTGAACGCCAAAATGTTCCAGCTGCGTTCATTCCTCGGCGTGTCGGAGAGCGAGGGACTGAACCCTGTGATACCCGCTTCCGTTTCGGGCATTAAAATGGACTATGACCGTGTCCTGAACAAAGCTTTGGAACGCAACTCGTTTGCTCAGAATATACGCCGCCGCCAGTTGGAAGCAGATTATGAAGTGGCTACGGCACGTGGAAATTTAAGGAGTATAGACTTGTTTGCCAGTGTTGGCTATACAGGACAAAACTATGAGTTCTCCTCTGCCTATCAGAATTTACTGGATAACCAGATTGTCAAAGTCGGTGTAAAAATACCTATCCTCGACTGGGGAAAACGTCGTGGCAAGGTGAGGGTGGCCAAGAGCAACCGTGAAGTGGTACTTTCCAAAATCCGCCAGGAACAAATGGATTTCAATCAGGACATCTTCTTGCTGGTGGCAAACTTCAATAACCAAGCCCAACAACTGGAAATAGCCGAAGAAGCCGACCTGATAGCCGAGAAACGTTACAAGACCAGTGTGGAGACTTTTATGATTGGTAAAATAAGTACCCTCGACCTCAACGATGCGCAGAACTCCAAAGACGAAGCCCGGCAGAAACACATCTCCGAACTTTATTACTATTGGTATTATTTCTATCAACTCCGCAGCCTGACTCTTTGGGATTTTGAACGGAACGCGGAGTTGGAAGCCGACTTTGAAGATATAATCAAAGGTTGATTCAGGTCAAACCATACCGAATTGTACGATTATAAGGGAAAAAACAAAAAAATAGTGCAAATCTGTATGAGCTGTGGTGAAAAAACTTACTTTTGCAAGCAACTAACTACAAAATGCTATGATACTGATAGTCGATGATGATAGTGCCGTACGTTCTTCGCTCAGTTTTATGTTGAAGCGTGCCGGTTATGAGGTAAAAACAGCTCCGGGTCCCCGTGAAGCAATGGATATGGTTCGTGCGGAATCTCCCGCACTGATATTGATGGATATGAACTTTACGCTCTCCACTACCGGCGAAGAGGGACTTACGCTATTGAAACAGGTAAAGGTGTTCCGTCCCGACGTACCCGTTATACTGATGACGGCATGGGGAAGCATCCAACTTGCCGTACAGGGTATGCAGGCGGGCGCTTTCGACTTTATTACCAAGCCGTGGAACAATGCCGCTCTTTTGCAGCGTATCGAAACCGCTTTGGAATTGAGCGCCGCTCCGAAGGACGTGCCGGAGGAGCAGGCGGAAGGTTTGAACCGTAGCCACATCATAGGGAAATCACAAGGGTTGATGGAGGTGCTGAATACCGTGGCCCGCATAGCCCGTACCAACGCTTCCGTACTCATTACCGGTGAGAGCGGTACAGGTAAGGAGCTGATAGCCGAGGCCATCCACATCAACAGCCAGCGCACCAAACAGCCTTTCGTGAAAGTCAATCTCGGCGGTATTTCGCAGAGTTTGTTCGAGAGCGAGATGTTCGGTCATAAGAAAGGCGCTTTTACCGATGCGAGCGCCGACCGTATAGGTCGTTTTGAGTTGGCCAACAAAGGTACTATCTTTCTGGATGAAATAGGTGATTTGGATTTGTCCTGTCAGGTTAAACTGTTGCGTGTACTTCAAGACCAGACATTTGAAGTGCTGGGCGACAGCCGTCCGCGCAAAGTGGATGTACGTGTAGTCTCCGCCACCAATGCCGATTTGCGCAAAATGGTTTCCGAGCGTACATTCCGTGAAGACCTTTTCTACCGTATCAATCTGATAACCGTAAAACTGCCCGCCTTGCGCGAACGCCGTGAGGATATTCCTCTGTTGGCACGCCACTTTGCCGATCGTCAGGCTGCCGTAAACGGTTTGCCGCGTACCGAATTTTCGGCGGACGCGCTGAACTTCCTTTCCCGCCTGCCTTATTCGGGTAATATCCGTGAATTGAAAAATCTGGTGGAACGTACCATTCTTGTCAGCGGAAAACAGACTTTGGACGCCTCTGATTTTGAATCGCAATATCAACGCCATGACGAACCTGTAAAAGCCGCCGAGGGTACGTCCTTTGCCGGCATGACGCTGGACGAAATAGAGCGGCAGACTATCCTGCAGGCTTTGGAACAGCATAAAGGTAATCTCAGCCAGGTTGCATTGGCGTTGGGCATCAGCAGAGCCGCACTGTACAGGCGGTTGGAAAAATATAAAATAGCGGTTAGTGATTAGTGATTAGCGGTTAGTGATTAGCGATAAGTGTTTATTCGTTTAAATCCTAACAGTTAATCGCTGACTGTCAACCTCTAATCCCTAATCGCTAATCCCTAATCCCTAATCCCTAACCCCTAATCTCTTACTTACGTGCGTATTAAATTTTACTTTTTTATTCTTGTATTGTTTTTGTTCGGGCTGGGTGGAGCGTTGATATACTTGGCAGGCAAAATGCAAACCGCTCATCTATATGTTGTGGAGGGCATCATCGCGTTTATACTTATCTATCTGGTGGTGTTCTACCGTAAGATTGTCAAGCCGATGGACACGATAGGAAGCGGTATGGAGTTGTTGCGCGAACAGGATTTCAGCAGTCGGCTCAGTCAGGTGGGACAGTATGAGGCCGACCGTATCGTGAACGTCTTCAACCGTATGATGGAGCAACTTAAGAACGAGCGTCTGCGTATGCGCGAGCAGAACCATTTTCTTGATTTGCTGATTCAGGCATCGCCTATGGGCGTTATCATTATGACGCTGGACGGTGAGGTATCGCAGCTCAATCCGATGGCCGTGAAAATGCTGGGCGTTCGGTTGGAAGAAGCGCAGAACAAGAAACTGGAGAAGATTGATTCGCCTTTGGCGGAAGAGCTGGCATCCATTCCTAAAGAAGCAACTTCCGTAGTGCGGCTGAACGATTCGAATATTTATAAGTGTACCCATTCCTCGTTTATCGACCGAGGATTCAAACATCCTTTCTTTCTGATAGAACGTATGACGGACGAAGTGATGAAAGCGGAAAAACGCGCATACGAAAAAGTTATTCGCATGATTGCCCACGAAGTGAACAATACCACGGCCGGCATTACCTCTACTTTGGATACGGTGGAACAGGCACTCTCTACGGAAGAAGGCATGGATGACATTTGCGATGTAATGCGTGTATGTACGGAACGCTGTTTTTCTATGAGCCGCTTCATTACCCGCTTTGCAGATGTGGTGAAGATTCCCGAGCCTACGGTGGCGCCGGTTCAGCTGAATGAATTGGTATCCATGTGCAAGCGTTTCATGGAAGGAATGTGCAACGACCGTAACATTATTCTTCGCTTGGAATGCGACCCTGAAGTAGGACAGGTTCGTCTGGATGCTTCACTGTTCGAGCAGGTTTTGGTAAATATCATCAAGAATGCTGCCGAAAGTATAGAGGGCGCCGGCGAAGCGGCAGGCAAGCAAGGTGAAATAACGGTAAGGACCACTGCCCCCGCTTTCATAGAAATCGTTGACAATGGTCCCGGAATCAGCAAAGAGACCGAAGCTAAACTCTTCAGTCCCTTCTTCTCCACCAAGCCGAACGGGCAGGGGATTGGCCTGGTGTTTATCAGGGAAGTGCTGAGCCGCCATGGTTGTACATTCTCCCTGCGCACGTACAATGATGGATTGACCCGCTTCCGAATCTTATTTAATTGAGAATTGAGAATTAAAAATTGAGAAATGGCTGCGCTGTCATGCTGCATAGTATTTTTTAATTTTTAATTCTCAATTCTCAATTAAATAAGATTTTTCTCCCATTCTTTTGCGTACTCATCCAATATCCGCTTGATGCCTTGGCCGATTGTGACGTAATCGTTCTCATTCAGATTGGCAAGGGAAGCGCGCACGCTCCATTCAGGTCCGTCGAAGCCGCCGCCGTTCAGAAGTACCAAAGAGGTTTCTTGAGCAAGGCGGAATACTACGTTCAGCGGACTGTACGTCTTTTTGAGGTATTCCACGAACTTGTCTCCATAGAACTTTTTGGCCCAGACCAGCATGTCGATTTCCGTATAGTAGCCCACCCGTAAGGGGTCTTCCACTAATGTAAATCCGGTATTGTCCCAAAGAGTCTGCAAACGGCGCCGGATGATTTCCTGCATCTTCTGCTTGTATTTGTTCTCCTTGTCCAGCAAGGCGAAAGCGGCGAATAAACTCATCTGCATCTGTTGCGGCAATGAAAGCCCTGCCGTATGGTTCAAGGCTACCTGACGGCTGTCCGCTACCATGCGGTCAATGAACTTCAACTTTTCGGGATGCAGGGTCAGTGTGGCATAACGGTGATTGAGTGCTTCGCGCTTCTCTTTCGGCAATCGGGATATCTGCCTGTCGAATACATTGTACTCGTGCAACGCTATGACGGCGTTGCGCCAGCCGGTGGCTCCGAAATACTTGGAGAAAGAATACACGCAAAGCGTGTTGTACGGAATTTCTGCCATGAAGGAACGGAAATGCGGGCTGAAGGTGCCGTACACATCGTCCGTAATAATCATCAGGTTGGGATTGTCTTCCTTTACGATGGTTACGATGCGCGCCATTGTTTCGGGACTGAGCGTATAGCTGGGCGGGTTGCTCGGATTGGTGACGAACAATGCCTTTATCGCCGGATTTTTCAGCCTGTCAATATCCTCGTCGCTGTATTGCCACAGGTGCAGCCCGTCTTGGCTCATGCGGTTGGCATGCAGTTCGGTCACCTTAAACCGGTAGCGGTTCAGCTGGGGAATCTCTATATAAGGTGTAAAGGCGGGAACCATGAGGGCGATGCCGTCACCTTTGTTCAGTAGGAAATTCTCTTGCAGGGAATCGAAGATATAGCACATGGCGGCTGTTCCGCCTTCGGTGGCAAACAGGTCGAAAGCTCCGCGTGGCGGACGGTTGTCGCACATTTCCTGATTCAGGTAGTCGCATACCAGCATTTCGGTGAATCTTAGGATACGGTCGGGTACAGGATATTGGTCGCCTATGACACTCTCCGCCCATTCGTGAACAAGGCTGTCCGGGTCGACGGCATGCTGCATCAGCATATAGTTGTAGGTTTGTTCCAGTAATTTGGCTCCGGGCTGATAGGTGTTGCTTTTGAGGAATTGCTCGAAACGAGAGGCAATGCCTTGTTTTTCGGGGATGCCGGCAATACCTTCGGGAAGGAACATGACGTGACGGCATTCTTCCAGCCCGAACTTTCCCAAGAGGAAAAAGGCCTCGCGTGGAGTGGTTGCAATCCAGTTAGGATTACCGCGCCCGGCGTTCAACATGGTACGGGCTGTTTTTTTCAGACTTTCATCTGCCATGTCGATAAGACGGTTTTTCAGCTCGAAGGGGCTGATATTCTCCATCTTTTTTTCTAAAAGTTTTGTATCCATATAATCTGAAGTTTTTAAGTTTTCTTTATTCTGAAAATAAGTTCTTTTTATTCTGATAAGAAGCTCTCTTTGTTCTGAAAGTCAGCTCTTTTTGTTCTGAAAATCAGTTCTCTTTGTTCTGAAAGTCAGTTCTCTTTGTTTCGAAAATCAGCTCTCTTTGTTCCGATAAATTGTTGCACGTCTGTCATTCCTAAGGCTGAAAGCCTTTTATCATGCAGCCCGGGGTAACACCCCGGGAATGTGAATATGGCTAACATTGCGCCCTGTAGGGGCAAAATCTTTGAATATTATCTTTTGCCCTTACAGGGCGCAGAATGCTGAGGACATTTATTTATTCACTAATACTTACGCTGAGAATAATTCATGCAATAACTGAAAACTATTCGTACAACAGCCGGGTTGTTTTCTTACGACGGCTGTTGAATTATCATACAACAGCTGTGAAGTTATCTTACAACAGCCGTTGTAAGATAAGATTGCATTGTTTTGCAGATCAGTATCCTAATTGCAGGCCATTGATTCATAGCGCTTTGACACGTTAAATCAGTAGGACGATAACCACTCCCCATATAATCAGCAAGGTGTTGCCTACTGCATACGTCACTGTATAACCCAGTGCGGGCGTTTCACTCTCTACGGCATCTTGTATGGCTCCGAGGGCCGCCGTGGTAGTTCTTGCGCCTGCACAACACCCCAGCGCGATGGCAGGGTGAAACTTGAACAGATACCTTGCCAGCAACAGTCCGATAATCAAGGGGAGAGTGGTGGCTGCCGCGCCCACAAGGAACAGGCTGATGCCTACGTCATGGAACCCCTGTACGAAACTGGGACCTGCCGATATACCTACTACGGCGATAAACATATTCAGCCCCACATTATTCAGTACCCATTGCGAGGGTTCGGGAATGCGTCCGAAAGTGGGGTGCTTGCTGCGCAGCCAACCGAAGACCAACCCCGCTATCAATGCTCCGCCGCTGGTGCTCAGGCTGATTGGCACTCCGCCGATGTGAACGGACAATGCGCCGAACAGTCCGCCTGCAAGAATGCCGAGCCCTACGAGAATCATATCTGTTTGGTTGGTAGGACGGTCTATATAACCCAAACGTCTGGCGGCGGCTTCCACTTCCTGTCTGGTTCCCACTACTTCTACCACGTCGCCGGCATCTACTGTGGTCTGTGCCATGACGGGGATATCGATGCCCGCACGCTTGATGCTGCGGATGCTGACGCCGTGCATGAACTTCTCACCGCGGATTGCCGAAACGGTTTTTCCGGCAAAAGTCTTTTTGGTTATCATGACGGGCAGTCTTTCGGCAGGGAAGTCCAGTAATTGCTGGTCTTGTATTTCAGGCCCTATCCAGTCCTCTTCACCGATGACGTACTCCCGGCGTCCGCTCAGTACGACTTCATCTCCTATCTCCAGTTGCACGTTGGGACTGACTTCGCAGATAGTGCCCGCCTTGCGTATTCGTTCCACAAACAGACGCTTGTCCTGTTGCTGGAAGTATACTTCGAGGTCTATGACCCTTTTCCCGTTTTTGAACCATTCGTTTTCGATGCGGTAGGCGCGGAAAGTGACGGGGCGCGCGGCATGCATGAAGCCGGGCTCGTCTGCCTGGGAGTTACCCATGCGGGCTTCCAAATCCTTGCAGGCGGCTTTTACCTTATCCAGCCCGCCCAGCATTTTCGGTCCGATGGACGACAGCACCCAGGCCGAGCCGGCGGTACCGAAAATGTAGGTTACGGCATAAGACACCGGAATGATGTTGACGTAACTCTGCCGTTGAGCTTCGTCCAGCCCCATATTGGCCATTGTATCTTCCGCTACGCCGATGACGGCGGATATGGTTTGCGAGCCGGCAAGCAGCCCCGCCGCTTCTCCCATGTTATATCCCATGAGCAAGGCAAGCAGCCAGGTCACTCCCAGAACGGATACGCACATCAGCACTGCAAAGGCCACTTGCGGCAATCCGTCTTTCTTCAGTCCGCGGAAAAACTGCGGGCCTACCTTGTAGCCTACGGCAAACAGGAACAGCAAGAAAAATACCGACTTGATCGGGCCGGGTACGGCAATATCCAGCTGGCCTACCACTACGCCTACCAACAGCACGCTGGTGACGGTTCCTAAAGTGAACTTGCCGATGCGCAGCCTGCCCAGCCAGAACCCCAGGAAGATGGTGAGGAAAATGGCTAATTCGGGACGTTCCCTGAGTTGATTGAAAATCCATTCCATAATTAAGTATTTAGGTCTGTTTGTACGTCTTTTGCAAGTCGTTTTTGCTATACAACGGGTTTTAACGGGAAGTGTTTTGAATAAAAGTGGTTTTTTAGAACATTTATTCCGTAAAACCGAACTTTTAGAAAAAGTTTTCTTCCGTACCTTTGCGCACTGAATGATAGATAGGTAAGGTATGAGGTTGTTTATTAGGGTATTTCTGCTGATGCAGATAATTGCGGTTCCCTTGAGGGCGCAATATGTGGTGCAAGGTGTTGTCACTGATTCGCTGACGCGGGAACCGTTGCCGTATACCTCGGTCTATCTGAAAGGAACCACAGAGGGGGGAATGACTGATGACAGGGGAGTATTTTCTTTCAAGACCTATCGCCCGGAAGCACGGCTGGTAATCTCGGCTGTGGGATACAATGAATACACCCGGTTGATTCATCCGGCACGCGGGGAGCGTATAAAAGTTGCGCTCGCTCCTGCCACTTACGCGCTGAACGAGGTGTTGGTGAAGCCGAAGCGCGAGCGCTACAAAAAGAAGGATAACCCGGCTGTGGAGTTTGTGCGGAAGATGATAGAGCATAAGGACGATTATTCTCCGGATGAGCGCGACTTCTGGCAGCGCGAGCGTTATGAAAAAATGACATTTGCCATCAACAACTTCGATAGCGTGAAGCAACAGAAGTGGCTGTACCGTAAGTTTAAGTTCCTGACCGATTATGTAGATACCTCCACCGTTACCGGAAAACCCGTATTGGCGGTGTCCAACCGTGAGCTGCTGGCCACGGATTATTACCGTAAGTCGCCCCATAGCGAAAAGCAATGGGTAAAGGCGCGGCGGCAGGCGGGAGTGGACGAAATGCTGTCACAGCAAGGTATGGAGCAGGCTATCAGCGTCACCATGACGGATGTGGATATTTACCGGAACAATATAACGCTGTTTACCAATAAGTTCGTCAGTCCGCTATCCTCTATGGGGCCTTCGTTCTACAAGTATTACCTGATGGATACGCTGACCGTTGCCGGGAAGCCTTGCGTAGACCTGACTTTCGTGCCCTTCAATTCCGAGTCGTTCGGCTTTACGGGACATCTGTACGTCATGCTGGACAGTACGTATTTCGTGCGTCGCGTCGTGATGAACTTTCCTCAGAAAATCAATCTGAACTTTGTGGACTACATGAAGATAGAACAGAATTTTGACCGTGCTGAGGACGGTACAAGGCAGCTTATGAATGAAAGTATCACGACGGAGTTCAAATTGGTGGATAACAGCGACGGTATCTATGCCAAGCGGGATGTCTATTATCAGGACTATGCCTACGAACCCGCCGCCGATGCTTTACAGGTATTCCGAAAGCCCGAGAAAGTGATTGAGGGTATGGACGCTTCCGCTCATCCCGATGCCTACTGGGACGCCAACCGGCTTGCGGAAGTGAGCAGGAAGGAGACTTCCGTAGACAAGATGATGGCGCAATTGCGTAGCTATCCGGTTTATTATTGGACGGAGAAAGTGCTGAAAGTATTGTTTACGGGCTATATCCCGGCTCCCAAAGAGAAAGCTCCGTTGTTCTATATCGGCATGATGAATACCACCATCAGCGGTAATGCGCTGGAAGGAGTACGTGTGCGTGCCGGCGGAATGACGACAGCCTGGCTTAATCCGCATTTGTTCGGCAGGGGATATGTGGCGTACGGCTTTCGTGATGAGCGAGTGAAAGGATTGGCGGAACTGGAATATTCTTTTCATAAGAAAAAGGAGTATGCCAACGAGTTTCCGATTCACTCCTTGAAACTTCGTTATCTGTCCGATGTCAACCAGTACGGGCAACATTATCTCTATACCAGTCAGGATAATGTCTTCCTGGCCTTGAAACGCCAGAAGGACGACCGTATCGGCTATCAGCGGAAAGCGGAACTGACGTATACGAACGAGTTTCATTCGGGCTTTTCTTTTCAGCTGACCACGCGTTTGCGGAAAGATGAGTCTTCGCGTCTTATTCCTTTCGTGAAGCAGGATGCCGGAGATGAGTTTGTAAAAAGTATTTCTACCAGCGAACTGGAACTGAAGTTACGCTATGCCCCTAACGAAAAATTCTTCCAGACGCAATGGAACCGTTTTCCGGTGTCTTTGGACGCTCCGGTCTTTACGCTGACGCATACCATGGCGGCTAAAGGGGTGCTGGGAGGAGATTATGCTTATCATTATACGGAGGCGGGCTTCCAGAAACGTTTCTGGTTTTCGGCTTTCGGCTATACGGATGTTATACTGAAAGCAGGCAAGGTGTGGAATAAAGTGCCTTTCCCGCTGCTAATCATTCCCAATGCCAACCTGTCTTACACTATTCAGCCGGAGTCTTACTCGCTGATGAATGCAATGGAATTTATGAACGATGAATACGCTTCGTGGGACGTGACTTACTTCTTGAACGGTTTTCTTTTCAACCGCATTCCGTTGTTGAAAAAACTGAAATGGCGTGAAGTGTTGTCCTGCCGGGGAATTTATGGAAATCTGAGTGACAAAAACAATCCGGAATTCAGTGAAGGATTATTCGCCTTTCCGGCAGGAAGCACTACCATGGGGCATACTCCGTATGTAGAAGTCGGAGTAGGTATAGAGAACATTTTGAAAGTGCTCCGGGTGGATTATGTATGGCGTTTAACTTATCGGGATTTACCGAATATAGATAAATCCGGGCTTAGAATCAGTCTGCACATGACATTTTAACTTAAATCTTACTAACAGAACATTAAATCGGATAAAATGACTAATCCAAATTGGGCAAAATACCCTAAATTTGAGCAATTTTTTAAACTCTAAATAATACAATGGCAATGAAAGAAAACATTAAGCCGGCAACCGGTCGTTTGGGCGTACTGGTAGTCGGAGTAGGTGGTGCGGTTGCAACCACTATGATTACAGGTACATTAGCAGCCCGTAAGGGTTTGGCAAAAGCTATAGGCTCAATCGCACAAATGGCTACTATGCGTATGCAGGACGGCAAAGAACATCTGATTAAGGATGTGGTGCCTTTGGTTGATTTGAACGATATCGTGTTCGGCGGTTGGGATATTTTCGCTGACGATGCGTATGAAGCCGCAATGTACGCGGAGGTTTTGAAAGAAAAGGACTTGAACCTCGTAAAAGATGAGTTGAAGGCCATCAAACCCATGCCTGCCGCTTTTGACCACAATTTCGCAAAACGTCTGAACGGTACGCATATCAAGAATGCCGCTACACGTTGGGACATGGTGGAACAGCTGCGCGAGGATATCCGTACTTTCAAGGCAAACAATAACTGCGACCGTATCGCTGTGTTGTGGGCTGCAAGTACTGAAATTTATGTTCCTCTGTCGGAAGAGCACAAGTCTCTCGCCGCTTTGGAAAAAGCCATGAAGGAAAACAACACGGAAGTTATTTCTCCGAGTATGTGCTACGCTTACGCTGCAATCGCAGAAGGCGCTCCGTTCATCATGGGCGCTCCTAACCTGTGCGTAGATACTCCGGCCATGTGGGAGTTCTCCAAGAAAATGAATGTGCCTATTTCCGGTAAGGACTTCAAGAGCGGCCAGACTTTGATGAAGACTGTACTCGCTCCGATGTTCAAGACCCGTATGCTGGGTGTAAGCGGATGGTTCTCTACCAATATCTTGGGCAACCGTGACGGCGAAGTTCTTGACCAGCCGGAAAACTTCAAGACAAAAGAAGTCAGCAAACTGTCTGTTATCGACAATATCTTCGAACCTGAGAAATTCCCCGATTTGTACGGTGACGTATATCACAAAGTACGTATCAACTATTATCCGCCCCGTAAGGACAACAAGGAAGCATGGGATAATATCGATATCTTCGGCTGGATGGGTTATCCGATGGAAATCAAGGTTAACTTCCTGTGCCGCGACTCTATCTTGGCGGCTCCTATCGCACTCGACCTGGTTATCTTCAGCGACCTCGCTTTGCGTGCCGGTATGTGCGGTATCCAGACTTGGCTGTCATTCTTCTGCAAGAGCCCGATGCACGACTTTGAACATGAGCCGGTACACGACTTGTTCCAACAGTGGAGAATGGTGAAAGAAACTCTCCGTAACATGGTAGGTGAAACTGCACCGAGCTATTTGGACTAAAATAAGAAAGTGGTAAGGTTATAAAAGTGATAAGGCGATAGGGTGATAAGTAAGTTTCGTTTTGAGATTTCATCACTCTACTGCCTTACCACTTTTATCGCTTTATCACCCTATCACATTATCACCCTTTTATCATCTTTTTATCAATGAAGAAACCCTCTTTTCTCCCGGTTCTCATCGGTACGGGCTTCGGTTCGGGCTTTTCTCCTTTCGCTCCGGGTACGGCGGGCGCTTTGCTGGCTGCGCTTATCTGGTTCGGATTATCTTTCATTGTTTCGGAAATATGCCTGATATGGCTGACGGTAGTTCTTGTTCTTGTCTTTACGGTAATGGGGATATGGGCCACCAATCGTCTTGAACCTTGCTGGGGGGAAGACCCTTCGCGTGTGGTGGTGGACGAGATGGTGGGAGTATGGATTGCATTACTGGCTGCACCGTCAGGGAATGTGTGGTATGCGTTGGGAGCTTTTGCTCTTTTTCGTCTGTTCGACATTTTTAAGCCGTTGGGAATCCGTCGCATGGAAAGTTTTCCTGGCGGATTTGGAGTGATGATGGATGATATCTTGGCGGGAATTTATAGCTTTGTAGTCTTAATCGGAGTAAGATGGCTGATAGGCTGAAAGAAATATCGGGATTTGCAGGTTGGCGTCATGCTGTTTGGGTCTTTGTGAAGGCCCAGCTTTCGTCGTATGTGGCAAGTCTTGTGGATTTTCTTGTGACCATTCTGCTGGTTAAACTATCCGGACTTTTTTATTTGTACGCTACTTTCTTAGGCTCCGTGGCCGGCGGCATGGTGAATTGCGTCATTAACTACGGCTGGGTGTTTCATGCGGACGACTGTAAAAAAACGCACGTTGCGCTGAAATATCTTTTTGTCTGGGGAGGTAGTATTTTATTGAATACATGGGGCACATTTGCCCTGACGGAGTGGCTGACGGGCATGCACTGGGTGGACGGATTGCTGGGACATTACATAAACGATGTGTTTATCCTGTCCAAAGTAATCGTAGCCGTTCTGGTGGCGTTTTTCTGGAACTATCATCTGCAACGGGTATTCGTATATCGCAATCATAATTTCAGAAAATTTATACGACAATATTTTAGAGACTAAATAGAACTGATATGAATTATAGAGATTGGCTGCAACAGTTGATTTATAAGATTATAAATCCGGTTGTGCATGGCATGATTAAGGTGGGCATTACGCCTAATTTTATTACTACCACCGGACTGGTGATGAACATTGTGGCTGCGTGCGTATTTGTGTATGCGGGTGTGTATAAACCGGGTGAACCGGCCTATGTGGGTTGGGGCGGAGGAATCGTTCTCTTTGCCGGTTTGTTCGACATGATGGACGGGCGTGTGGCGCGTGTAGGCAATATGTCTTCCACGTTTGGCGCATTGTATGACTCGGTGCTCGACCGTTATAGCGAGATGGTGACGTTGTTCGGTATCTTCTATTATCTGATTTTGCAAGGTTATCTGTGGGGCTCGATGATAACTTTTGTCGCGTTGATAGGTTCGCTTATGGTGAGTTATGTGCGCGCACGTGCCGAAGGACTGGGGCTGGAGTGTAAAGTAGGTTTCATGCAACGCCCCGAGCGTGTGGTGCTGACCAGTCTTGGCGCTTTGTTCTGCGGTATTTTCGGAGATTGCAAGGCATTCGACCCCATGTTGATACTGATTGTTCCGATGGCTGTGATAGCCGTTCTTGCCAATTTGACGGCATTTGCGCGTATTGCGCATTGCCATAAATTATTAAAGAAGCAATAATGAGAAAGAATATTTTTCCTTCTGTCAAAGAAGCGCTGCCCGTTGCTGTCGTTACGGTGCTGTTCTTGTTGTTGACGGCCGTGTGTATAGGGCTCCGTACAGAGCATCTTCTGATGGCGGGTCTGTTTCTGGTACTCTTCTTTGCGGGGAAAACAACCCGTAAATTGGCGGTGGCGCTACTTCCTTTTATCATCTTTGGCATTTCTTACGACTGGATGCGAGTATATCCCAATTATGAGGTGAATCCTATTGATGTACAGGGATTGTATGAGGCGGAGAAGTCATTGTTCGGTATCTCGATTGATGGGGCAACGTTGATTCCCTGTGAGTATTTTGCGCAGAATCACTGTACGATAGGCGATTTCCTTGCAGGTATATTCTATCTTTGCTGGGTTCCTGTTCCTATTGCGTTCGGCTTGTGGCTTTATCTGAAAGGCGAGCGTAAGGTGTACCTTCGTTTTGCCATGGTCTTTCTGCTGGTAAATCTTATCGGATTTGCCGGATATTACATCCATCCGGCAGCACCACCTTGGTATGCCATGAACTACGGCTTTGAGCCGATTCTTGATACTCCGGGTAATGTAGCGGGGTTGGGACGTTTTGACGAACTGCTGGGATGTTCTGTCTTTCATTCCATTTATGGGCGGAATGCCAATGTGTTTGCCGCTGTTCCTTCATTGCATGCTGCTTATATGGTGGTAGCGGTAGCGTATGCTGTTATGGGGCGTTGTAAAAAATGGCTGATAGCTTTGTTCTCTGTTATCATGGTGGGTATCTGGTGGACGGCCGTTTATTCCGGTCATCATTATCTGATTGACGTGATGTTGGGCATTTCCTGTGCTCTGCTGGGGATTCTGCTATTTGAGCGGGGATTGATGAAATGGGGGGCGTTCAAACGTTTCTTTGAAAGATACAGTCAATATATAAAATGATAATACAAGTATGAATAATTTTGTCTTTTACAGTCCTACGGAGTTTGTTTTCGGCAAGGAGACGGAAATGCAGGTCGGTATTTTGGCCGGTAAGTATGGAGCACGGAAAGTGATGATTGTATATGGCGGCGGTTCCGTGGTGCGAAGCGGATTGTTGGACAGGGTGAAGCAATCTTTGCGGGAAGCCGGTATTCAGTATTGTGAAATGGGTGGCGTACAGCCTAATCCGGTGGATACAAAGGTGTATGAGGGGATTGAACTTTGCCGTCGTGAACAGG
Organism: Bacteroides clarus YIT 12056; assembly: GCF_900129655.1. GTDB lineage: Bacteria > Bacteroidota > Bacteroidia > Bacteroidales > Bacteroidaceae > Bacteroides > Bacteroides clarus. The sequence continues at coordinate 333,039 of NZ_FQWK01000006.1, read as the reverse complement.
CTGATTTACTGCTCCCCGTAGGAGGCGGCTCTGTGATTGACACAGCAAAGGCTATTGCTGCCGGTGTGCCTTATGAAGGTGATTTTTGGGATTTCTTTATAGGTAAGGCGAAAGTGGTGAAAGCATTGAAAGTTGCCGTTGTTCTGACGATTCCCGCTGCGGGTAGCGAGGGTTCGGGCAACTCGGTTATCACGAAAGTGGATACCTTGCAAAAACTGAGCTTGCGTGTGCCGGAACTGTTGCGCCCGGTTTTTTCCATTATGAATCCCGAATTGACTTATACATTGCCGCCTTTTCAAATGGCTTGCGGTATCGCCGATATGATGGTGCATATCATGGAGCGTTATTTCACTAATACGCAGGATGTGGAAATAAGCGATCGTCTTTGTGAGGGTACGCTGACGGCTATCATTAAAGAAGCTTATCGCATCCAGCGGAATCCGGAAGATTATGGCGCACGTGCCAATATAATGTGGTGCGGAACGATAGCTCATAACGGAACTTGCGGCGTAGGTTGTGAGGAAGACTGGGCTTCGCATTTTTTGGAGCATGAAGTCAGTGCGATTTATAACGTTACGCATGGAGCAGGATTGTCTGTGATAGTTCCGGCATGGATGATTTTTATGGCTGGACATAATCCGAAAAAGATAGCCCAATTTGCCAACCGTGTTTTCGGTATTCCCGAATCGGAGGATTTGGAAGAGATGGCTTTGGCCGGAGTGTCCCGTTTGAAGCATTTTTTCCGCTTTATAGGACTACCGGTTAATTTTAAGGAACTGGGTATTGAGGAGCCCGATATAGACCGCCTGGCGGATAGCCTGCATCGCAATAAAGGAGAGTTTGTGGGCAATTATGTGAAACTGACAAAACAGGACAGCAAGGAAATCTACCGTCTGGCATTGTGATAATGAACAAAAAAACGGCGAAGTGTTTATCTGACTTCGCCGTTTTTTTATTTGATTTCGATTTCTTCCTTCATATCAATCTCTTCTCCTTGCGGATCGTAGAAGATATACTCCAGAAACGCTAATTTCTGACTTGGAATAATCTTGATTCCGAATCCGTATTTCATCTGCCATTTCCGTTTCAGTGAGAGAACTCCCTGATTGATGTAGGCAGCGATATACGGGTGGATGTGTAACGAGAATTTCTTTATCTTCAGTTTGTTGACAAGGTAGTCAATTTTACTCTCTAAGGTGTCCGTAAAGAGGATGGACGATTTAATAGTGCCCTTACCGAAACAGGTCGGACAGGTCTCCGTAGTATTCACATCCATTGCCGGGCGTACTCGCTGACGCGTGATTTGCATCAATCCGAATTTACTGAGCGGCAGGATATTGTGGCGTGCCCTGTCTTTCTGCATGTTGGCGCACATACGTTCGTAAAGCTTTTGTCTGTTTTCGGCTTCATTCATGTCAATGAAATCCACCACGATGATACCACCCATATCTCTTAGCCGCAATTGGCGTGCCAGCTCATCAGCGGCTCCCAGATTCACTTCCAGTGCGTTGGCTTCCTGCCCGTTGGCATTCTTGGTGCGGTTACCGCTGTTCACGTCTACTACGTGAAGCGCCTCAGTGTGCTCAATAATCAGGTAAGCTCCGCTTTTGTATGAAACGGTTTTGCCAAATGATGACTTTATCTGCTTGGTGATACCGAAATTGTCATAAATGGGAAGTTGACCTTTGTACAGTTTTACGATTCCTGCCCGTTCAGGGGCGATGAGTGTTACATAATCCTTGATTTCGTTGAAGACAGCTTCGTTGTTCACGTAGATGTTTTCGAAAGAAGGATTGAACAAGTCGCGCAATAAACCTACGGCACGGCTGGTTTCTTCGTAAATCAGTGTCGGATACTTGGTCGCTTTTTGTACTTTGGTAATAGCTTCTTCCCAATGTTTCAGTAATACTTTAAGCTCTCCGTCAAGCTCGGCTACGCGTTTTCCTTCGGCGACAGTGCGGACGATGACACCAAAATTCTTAGGCTTGATGCTCATCAGCAGTTGTTTGAGACGGGCGCGTTCTTCGCTCGATTTAATTTTTTGTGATACGGAAACCTTATCGTTGAAAGGAATTAGCACGAGATAGCGTCCGGCAAAAGAGAGCTCGGAAGTCAGGCGCGGTCCTTTGGTCGAGATAGGTTCCTTTACGATTTGCACCACTACTTCTTGTCCTACCTTGAGTGTGTTGGATACTGTTCCGTCCTTTTCAAGATCGGGAAGTATGGTTGCTTTGGTAATTGGATTAAGCTTCTTTTTATCGCTTAAAGTCTGCTTTACGTATTTTTCTAACGAGTTAAATTGAGGACCTAAGTCCAGATAATGAAGAAAAGCGTCTTTCTCGTAACCCACGTCCACGAAGCAGGCATTCAGGCCCGGCATCAATTTCTTGACGCGTCCCAAATACATATTGCCCACAGAGAAGGAAATGTTTCTTCCTTCGCTTTGAAGCTCTACCAGGCTTTTATCTTCGAGTAAAGCTATGGAGACCTCTTTGGGCTGTACGTCTACAACGAGTTCGCTTGTCACAATAATTTGCTTTTTACATTTTTATTATACAGATATTTTCTGTTCAGATTGACCGATACATCAATAGTTGTGTATTGATGTATCGGTTTGATACTTAAACAAAGAACAAACCCGCGAGACAATTAGCTTCACAAGTTTGTTCTTTATTTTGTCCTTCAGACTAAAAATTACTTTTTGCTTTTATGTCTGTTCTTTCTTAGTCTTTTTTTACGCTTGTGCGTAGACATTTTATGTCTTTTTTTCTTCTTTCCGCTTGGCATAGCTTCAAAATTTTATGGGTTAATACTAATTGTTTATTATTTTTTCACAGCAATGGTGAATGTCTTGGCAGGTTTAAAAGCCGGAATGTTGTGTTCCGGAATGATGATAGTAGTGTTCTTTGAGATGTTACGAGCTGTTTTCTGAGCTCTTTTCTTCACTACAAAACTACCAAACCCGCGGAGATAAACATTTTCATCTTTAGATAAAGATGCCTTCACTGCGTCCATGAACGCTTCAACGGTTGTAAGTACTGTGACTTTGTCAATTCCGGTGTTCTTTGTAATTTCGTTTACAATATCAGCTTTAGTCATTTTTTCTTAAAAAAAATATTATTACTATAGTTTTCTAATTTTTTGGACTGCAAATATATAGCTTTTTGGCGGCTCTAAAAAATATATTCTGGACATTTTTTGAAAAAAGTCAAAGCATTAAGCTTTGTTAGACTGAAAAACTGTATTTTTGTTCTTTCGAAAAAAGGACTGCATCCTTTTGGGGTATGGAACTATATATGAATAGATTGACTGAAATTTTATTGGATTGGTATGCGGACAATAAACGCGATTTGCCTTGGAGGGATACTGCCGATCCTTACCGGATATGGATTTCTGAGATTATTTTACAGCAGACGCGAGTGGCGCAAGGATATGAGTATTTCCTTCGTTTCATCCGCCGTTTTCCTGATGTGGAAACTTTGGCTTCGGCTTCGGAAGACGAGGTTTTGAAATATTGGCAGGGATTGGGATATTACTCTCGTGCCCGTAATCTGCATGCCGCTGCCAAGAGTATGAACGGTAAGTTTCCGGAAAGCTATCAGGAAGTCCGTGCCTTGAAAGGAGTAGGGGACTATACGGCTGCCGCTATTTGTTCCATAGCCTATAATATGCCTTATGCGGTAGTGGACGGAAATGTATATCGTGTGCTTTCCCGCTATTGGGGTATCGACACTCCTATTGATTCTACGGAAGGGAAGAAACTTTTTGCAGCTTTAGCCGATGAAATGCTTGATAAATCCCGGCCGGCTGCGTATAATCAGGCCATAATGGATTTCGGGGCTATTCAGTGTACGCCACAGTCACCTAATTGTATGTTTTGCCCTTTAGCGGATAGTTGTACCGCTTTATCGAAAGGGCAGGTTATGCAGCTTCCCGTGAAGCAGCATAGGATAAAGATGTCTAACCGTTACTTTAATTATATATATGTACGCATGGGCGCGTGTACCTTTATACATAAACGAACGGCCGATGATATTTGGAAAAATTTGTTTGAGTTGCCATTGGTTGAAACAGACAGGGATTTATCGGAAGAGGAGTTTTTGTCATCGGTTTCCTTTCGCTCACTTATGGCGGTGGGGGAGATACCGGAAGTACGTTCGGTGCTTCGGAATGTGAAACATGTTTTGTCTCATCGTGTGATTTATGCTAACTTTTATGAAGTTGTTTTGCCGGAGAATTCCCGTTCTTTTTCGGAATATCAGTGTATCGGAATGGAAGATTTGGAGCAATATCCGGTATCTCGTTTAGTACATGCTTTTTTGGAGAAGTATGTATAAAAGTTGGCTGTATTCTTGCATGATGTTGTTATTCTCGTTAATTTTGGCAACAAATTTTAAAGTTGAAAGCGTATGTCAGTAAATAAAGTGATATTATTAGGAAATGTAGGCAGAGACCCTGAGGTGAGATACCTTGATACCGGTGTAGCTGTCGCTACTTTCCCTTTGGCTACTTCAGACCGTGCCTATACATTGGCAAATGGAACGCAAGTTCCTGAACGTACGGAGTGGCATAATCTTGTCCTTTGGCGCGGACTGGCGGAAACGGCTGAGAAATACGTGCATAAGGGAGACAAGCTTTATGTGGAAGGTAAAATACGGACTCGTTCGTATGATGATCAGACCGGTGCGAAACGCTATGTAACAGAAATTTTTGTAGATAACATGGAAATGCTCTCTGCGAGAAGCGCAGTGCCCGGAACCGCGCCGCAGGCCGGTATGCCCGGACAAACGGGTGCTCCCGTACAGTCAACACAATCGCAGGTTACTCCTGCGCAAAATAATCCGACGGACGATTTACCGTTCTAATTGTTTAACTAAAACCAAAATCTTTGGACCCAGACGCTTATTTATGCCAGTTGGCGGATATATTTAACGGTATAACCGTACATGCTCCTTCTGTTTCGGCTATTATAGCCATTGTATTGGCAGGTGTGCTTTTACTTGCTTCCGGTTTTGCTTCGGCTTCCGAAATAGCATTCTTTTCACTCTCGCCGTCCGATTTGAATTCTGTTGAAGAGGGGAAACACCCTTCTGACGGGAAAATCAAAAATCTATTGGATGATACAGAACGATTGTTAGCCACGATACTGATTACGAACAACTTCGTGAATGTAACGATTATCATGCTTTGCAATTTCTTTTTTATGAATGTGTTCCAATTCCATTCAGCCATTGCGGAGTTTTTAATCCTGACGGTTATATTGACTTTCCTGTTGCTGCTTTTCGGTGAAATTATGCCGAAGATTTATTCGGCGCAAAAAACATTGGCTTTTTGCCGTTTTGCTGCTCCCGGTATCATGGCATGCCGTTCCATATTCTATCCGTTATCGTCAATACTGGTACGCTCTACTTCGTTTCTTAATAAGCATTTTGTACGTAAGAATCATAATATTTCAGTAGATGAACTTTCGCATGCGTTGGAGTTGACGGATAAAGCCGAGCTCTCGGAAGAAAATAATATTTTGGAGGGCATCATTCGCTTTGGTGGTGAAACGGCCAAGGAAGTCATGACATCGCGTTTGGATGTGGTTGACTTGGAAATCCGTACTCCTTTTAAGGATGTGTTGAAGTGTATTGTGGAGAATGCTTATTCGCGTATTCCCGTTTATGCGGAGACGCGTGACAATATAAAGGGGGTGCTTTATATCAAGGACTTGCTCCCTCATCTGAATAAGGGGGATAATTTCCGTTGGCAGTCATTGATTCGTCCGGCGTATTTTGTTCCGGAAACCAAGATGATTGATGATTTGTTGCGTGATTTTCAGGCAAACAAGATTCATATCGCTATTGTGGTGGATGAATTCGGAGGAACGTCGGGTATTGTCACGATGGAAGACATTATTGAAGAGATTGTGGGCGAGATTCGTGATGAATACGATGATGAAGAGCGTACATATGCTGTACTCAATGACCATACATGGGTGTTTGAGGCTAAAACACAACTGACGGATTTCTATAAGATAACCAAGATAGATGAAGAAACCTTTGATGAGGTGGCAGGTGACGCCGATACTTTGGCGGGGCTTTTGCTTGAGTTGAAAGGGGAGTTTCCGGCACTTCATGAGAAAGTGACCTATGATTGTTATGAATTTGAAGTTCTTGAAATGGATAACCGCCGTATCTTAAAGGTGAAGTTTACAATTGATGAGCCGGTTCGGGAAGGTACTGAAACAGAGAAATAATGCCCGTTTTTAAACAATATACAGAGAATTCATACAGATGGGGTATCTGGAAAACAAGTGAAAGCCTGGAAGAAATGCTTGCCTTACTTCCTCATAAAGGGAAATATGAAGAGGGTATCGGGAAATTTGCAGCCGGTTCTCGTAGATTGGAGTGGCTGGCTGTGCGTGTGTTGTTGTATACAATGCTTGGTGAGGAGAAAGAAATACGCTATTATTCTAATGGAAAGCCTTATTTGGCAGACGGCTCTTTTTCTATCAGTATTTCGCATACAAAAGGTTATGTCGCTGTCTTATTAGGTGAGCCAAAGAAAGAAGTAGGTATTGATATCGAGTATTATAGCGGACGGGTACGGAAAGTGGCGCATAAATTTATGCGTGCGGATGAACAAGAATCACTATTCAGGGGTACGGAAACTTGGTCGTTGTTACTTCACTGGTCTGCAAAAGAAACCATGTTTAAATGTATGAATGCTTCCGATGTCGATTTTCGGGAACATTTGCATGTAATGCCTTTTATAGTTGGCGAACAAGGAGTATTCTCCGCTGCGGAATATCGTACAGCGGAGAAACGGAATTTTCAGATTCATTACTACTTGTTTCCGGATTTTGTACTAACGTTGAGCTTGTAGCTTATTAAACGTGAACACCTCTTAGGACAATCCGTCTCCATTCCGGATGTTTGTGAATATAACCCGCTATAAATGGGCATAAAGGAACCAAACGGAGTTGCTGCCTTTCAATGTCCTGCAATGTTTTTTCAACAAGCTGGCTGCCAATACCTCTGCCGCCTAAACCGGCGGGAACTTCTGTATGCGTTAGAAATATTTCGCCATTGATTGATTTAATATACTCTATTCTTGGGGTATACTTTTCGACATGGAACTCATACTGATGGCGCTCCTTGTTGTCTATTAATTCATAATTTTCTGCCATAATTGTAAATGCTGATGTTTAGTCATATAACATTCATTATGGCAGAAAAGTTTTTTTACAGCCTTTCCAACTGCACTGTGAAGTGACGCATTAACGGAGCTTCCCAGGCGATGCGTACTCCTCTGGTAATTGTTTCACGTCTGTCATATACATTTTTAAGCGCGGCGGCGATTACATTCATGTGGTTATCCGTGTATACGCGGCGCGGAATGGCCAGTCGGAGTAAATCCAATCCGTTGAAGCGGTTTTCACGGGTAACGGGATCACGGTCGGCAAGTAGATAACCGATTTCACACCCGCGTATTCCGGCTTCCAGATATAGCTCGACGGTCAAAGTCTGCGCAGGAAACTCTTCTTTAGGAACATGTGTCAAAACTTTGGGAGCATCTACAAAAATCGCATGTCCTCCGGCGGGACGTTGATACGGTATTCCGTATTCATCTAATTTTTTAGCCAGGTATTCTATTTGGCGAATACGGGTTTCAAGATTATCGAATTCGGTGTTTTCATCCAAGCCGATAGCGAGTGCATTCATATCGCGGCCGTTCATACCGCCATAAGTAAGGTAACCTTCGAATTGTACACAGAATCCTTTTGCTCCTTCATACCAGTCCTGACGGCGGGTTGCGATAAATCCTCCCATGTTTACGATGCCGTCTTTCTTGGCACTCATGGTCATACCGTCTGCAAGAGCGAACATCTCTTTGGTTATTTCCTTTATACTCTTATCTTTGTAACCTTCCTCGCGTGTTTTAATGAAATAGGCGTTTTCGGCAAAACGGGCAGAGTCGAACAGAACAGGTTTGTTGTACTTGTCCGCGATATTTCGGACTTCGCGCAAGTTTTGCATGGAAACCGGTTGCCCGCCGGCTGTATTGTTGGTGATGGTAACAATGATGAATGGTATGCGGTCATTATGTTCTTCTAAGGCCTTTTCCAGTTTTGCAGGATCTACGTTACCTTTAAAGGGAATTTCCAGTTGTGTTTGTCGCGCTTCGTCTATTGTGCAGTCCAGTGCGATTGCCTTTCGGCTTTCAATATGCCCTTTGGTGGTATCAAAATGCGAATTTCCCGGTACAATATCTCCAGCGTGCACCAGATGAGAGAATAAAACATTTTCGGCGGCACGTCCTTGATGTGTAGGAATGATATATTCAAAACCTGTCAGCCGGGTAATAACTTCTTTCAGATTGAAGAAAGAGGAAGCGCCGGCGTAACTTTCATCTCCGAGCATGATACCGGCCCATTGTCGATCGCTCATGGCTCCTGTTCCCGAATCGGTGATAAGGTCGATATAAACTTGTTCTGATTTTAGTTGAAAAACATTGTAATGGGCTTCTTTCAACCACTGTTCACGCTCCTGGCGGGTGCTTTTACGGATAGGCTCCACCATTTTGATTTTCCATGATTCGGCGAATGGTAATTCCATAGATTCTTTTTTTATAAGTTCGACAATAGGTCAACGGATGAATCCGTTTTTGCGTTTTATGTGCCGAATATAAGGATTTTGTGGATGATTGGCAATGTTTTTTGTGACTTTTTGTAAAGCAAATGTCCGGACGAATCACTTCGGCCGGACATCATTTAAATAAACTTGGCAGAGTTTATTCTCTTTTTACTTTCTTTGAAAGAGTTTTGATGAATGAAATGATTGGATAGAATTTATCCGGCTCATTAGACTCAACGCTTTTTCCTCGAAAGCAATGATAAGATAACGCATGGCAGGTCTTCTGACTTGTTTCTGTTGCAGACTGCCTTCCCGGACAACATATCCAGTGGCATGGAGAGAGAATTTATTGTCTGCAACATTATGTGAAACTTACAGCAGCGGGACTGTTCAGGACTTACACCTGATTCCCTTTTAATTGCCCCCTTTGAAAAAAAGGGGCAAACCAATGCATTGCAAAGATAATGAAAAAAGTAACAAACAAAACCGAATAAGAGAATTTATTTCTCCTTTGCCAATGTAAATACAAACTCCAGTCCGCCACCTTGATTATTTTTGGCGGAAATTGTTCCGCCATGAATGATGACGGCATTTTTTACGATGGCAAGTCCTAAGCCCGTACCGCCTAATTTTCGCGAACGTCCTTTGTCTACGCGATAAAAGCGTTCGAACAAACGATTCAGATGCTCCGGTGAAACTCCTATTCCTGTATCCGCAAAACTGAAATAATAGAAGTTCTCATCTTCACGGAAACAATTGATGTTGATGTGAATATCGGTGCCGGCATAGGCTATGGCATTATCCATCAGATTGCGGAATATGGAGTATAGTAGTGAGTAGTTGCCTTTTAACTGTATTTTGGGTTGTAAGCTGTTGACTACCGTAATACGCTTTTCTTCCAGTTCCAATGATACTTCATTGACTATATTGGTGACAAGCATGCTGATGTCTACCTTTTCCATATCAATCATATTGGCGGCTTCATCCATACGCGTCAGTACGGAGATATCCCGCAACAGGCGGCTGAGGCGATTGCTTTGGGCATAGCAGCGTTCGAGGAAAGTCTGCATCTTTTCATGCGAGATGTTCTCGTTGTTGACGATGGTTTCCAGATACCCCTGAATGCTGCTTACGGGAGTTTTCAGCTCGTGGGCGATGTTCTGCGTGAGCTGCCGTTTCAGGCGTATCTGTTCTTCTTCCAGAGTGATGTCGTTGATGGAGATTTCAAAACTCAAGTCTTGGAAGATGATACATTCTACAATGAATATGCGTCCGTTTTTATTAATATTGATGGATAGCCGTTTTTCTTCTTTATCCGAAGGCCGTTTTTGCGCCTTGCTGATGAAGTCGGTAATCTTTTGGAACTCACAGATGGAGAATATCTCTTCTGTGGTCTGCAAGTTAGAGTCGGAAATGAGGTTGCCGTATTGGGTGAAAAGGTTATTGACAAGAATTTCCTTCTTGTCTTTGGTGAACACTCCCAATCCTTCACGGGCGGTTTGCAGATGGGTGATAAGCTTTTCGCGTTCAATGTACAGCGCTTCTTTAGTTTCACGCAAGCGTCTGTATATCTGTATGATGTGCTGGGAAATCTCGCCAAGCTCATTGTGCGGAAAGGCGGATTGTATATCGGTTTCCACCGGTTCGTTCTTGTCGGCGCGCTTGGCAAATTCGCGCAGGTGATTGATTGCGGTACCCAGTTTAGATGTAAACTTGTAGAAGACGAATATCAGCAATAAGGTTACGATGGCTGTAAACCAAAGGTAATGCGGGTCGGCTGCCAGGCTGTTTATAAGGTTTACATTATAGGGCAATGCCGAGCGGATGATATAATCGGGATAGAGAGTTGCCGAATAGAAATAAGGTATACCTGTAGTTTCGGAAGTACGTCTTAAATCATATCCTTTACCGTCTTTTAATGCTTCTTGGACTTCCTGACGATTGATGTGATTGCTGAATACTTCTTGGGAAGTTTCATCGCAACTGTCGTAAAGCACGTGACCTTGCAGATTTACGATAGTAACACGAAGGTCTTTGTGTGGACCTTTGGCTATATACCGGTTTAAGGCAGATGTCCATAAACTGTCCGGAATATTTCGCAGCTCTTGTTGCAGGCGTTCGTTATAGTCTTGGAGTTGCGTGTCAAGTAGCTCGACTTTATACTCTTTCTCCCGTTGATATTGATAAGCAATAAAACAGGTTGCAAAAACAAGAAATAATGAGATTACCGAAAGGAATAACTTCCGGCTGAATGACAAAAAATGCCTGTCATTATTCGGCTTCGAAGCAATAACCATATCCTAAACGAGTTACAATACATTTGCCATATATTCCTATTTTTTTGCGCAGGCGGGTGATGTTTACGTCTATGGTGCGGTCCAGTACATATACTTCGTCACTCCAGATGCGGCTTAATATGTCTTCACGGGAAAATACGCGTCCCTTGTTTTGCAGTAGCAAGAGCAGTATTTCAAACTCTTTCTTGGTAAGAGGCGCTTCCTCTCCATCTATGCTTACTCTCTTTTTTATGATATCGAGCACTAATGATTTGTAGACGATTTGTTCCGGCGCGCGTTCGGTTTCAGCTTGCTGTGTACGACGTAACACGGCTTTGACGCGTGCTGCTACTTCTCGTAAAGAGAATGGTTTGGAGATATAGTCATCCGCGCCTAAATTAAATCCGGTTACCGTATCGTTTTCCGTATCTTTGGCAGTAATGAAAATGATAGGGACCTTGGCTGTTTTCTTTTCCTTTTTTAGCATACTTGCCATTTTGAATCCGGAGATTTCTCCCATCATCACATCCAATAATAACAAGTTGTAAGCACTGATATCCATTTTTAAGGCTTCTTCTGCAGAATTTGCGGTATCTACTTCGTAGCCTTCGTTCTCAAGGTTGAACTTTAAGATTTCGCATAAATCTTCTTCGTCGTCTACTACTAAAATCCGGTATTCGTTCATTGTACTTCTTATTAATGTAAAGAGAGACATACGGCGTCTCTTTATTACAAAGTTAAACTTTATTTCTTTTCTTCGACAAAATTGCGGCGTTTTTGTTACGATGGAATGAAACAAGTATTACATTGTGATTACAAAATCTCTATTTCAGTTAATTAAATATTATCTTTGTGTTGTTTTAAGAAGGGTGACTATATGAAAGAATTAATGAATATAACAAGGTGGGGGCAATCTAAGTGGCGTATGTCATTGATAGTGGCTGTATTGGCTGTTGTAATCATTGGTTCGGTTTGGTTGAACGTCGTTCCTTTCCGTTCCGGTTTTGAGATAACGGATGAATTGGGCGGTAATATTTTTCCTTCCAGCATTTTGTCTGTCGCAACAACAGACGCTCAAGTGATTGTACCGGCTGACTCTATGTTTGTAGGGAACCCAAAATCTTGTATTGCAGTGAAAGTCCGCTCTACAAAGGCTTATAGCCGGGTGAGGATAGAAGTTGCGGAAACCCCTTTCTTCTCTCGTTCTGTTTCAGAATTTGTATTGGCAAAACCGCGTACTGAATATGCAATCTATCCCGATGTTATTTGGAATTATGAAGCTTTGAAGAATAATAATCAAGCGGAGCCGATTAGTGTTGCCATTACGGTAGAAATGAACGGGAAAGAGCTGGGGCAACGGGTGCGTACTTTTTCGGTGCGCAGTATTAATGAGTGTTTATTGGGATATGTTACAGGAGGTACAAGATTTCATGATACCGGCATTTTCTTTGCGGCGTATGTAAATGAAGAAAACCCTATGATAGACCAGCTATTGCGTGAAGCATTGAATACTCGTATTGTGAACCGTTTTCTTGGTTATCAAGGTAGTCCTGAAGCTGTCGATAATCAGGTTTATGCATTGTGGAATGTTTTACAGAAACGTAATTTCCGGTATAGCTCTGTTTCTAATACGAGTTTATCCAGTAATGTGGTATTCTCGCAACGAGTCCGGACGTTTGATGATGCTTTGGAGTCATCGCAGATTAACTGTGTAGACGGCAGTGTTTTGTTTGCTTCTTTGCTTCGTGCCATCAATATCGAGCCGATACTGGTACGTACGCCCGGACATATGTTTGTAGGTTATTATACTGACGCGAATCATAAGGATATGAGATTTCTTGAGACTACTATGATTGGAGATGTCGATTTGGATGATTTCTTTCCTGATGAACAGTTGGATTCTACTATGGTGGGGAAAACACAGAATCAAATGTCCCGTATAACTTTTGATAAGTCTAAGGAATATGCAAGTCGGAAATATCAAGAGAATGAAAAGGGGATTCATTCAGGCAGATTGAATTATATGTTTCTGGAAATATCCAAGGATGTAAGAAGACGGATACAGCCAATAGGGAAATAACTAAAATAAAGTTAATTGTAAGGTTGTAAGTACTCTGGGAACTTTTTTACTCTATGTAATTAAGTTCTGTCTCATTTTTGATATATTTTCCTTTTCTATATTTTATTATTTTAAATATTTGTTTTTAATAGTTAATGCTATTACTGTCCTTCTAATAAAATCCTGCTTTCTGAAAATGCTATAAAATTATTAATCGCATGGTAATAAAGGAGTATTCACCTGTCGTGTATAATGCTTTTTTGATAGGGATTAATGAACTTTGTTATTTTGTATTTGGTAATATTACAAAATCATAAAAGCAAATATATTAATATTTATTTAATATATTTTAAACTGGCTACTATTTGATTTGCTGAATTAATTTATAAATTTGCAAACAAATCCAAATAAATAGAGCTTATGAAAAGAAATTATTGCTTATCATTAGTGTTGCTTGCATTGTTTGGGGTGTCTGTGCCATATTCAGCTGTTGCCGCTGATAATGTGCTAAGTTCCCAGAGTACTCAGCAAGCTAAAACAATCACAGGTAAAGTAGTGGATGTTGCAGGTGAACCGATTATTGGAGCCAGTGTATTGGTGAAAGGTTCCGGTACGGGTACTGTTACTGACATCAATGGAAAATTCTCGGTAGAAGCTCCAGTGGGTAGCACATTGGTAGTCTCATTTGTCGGATATGCTACGGAAGAAGTGAAAGTAGGAGCGGCAAGCGACTATACCGTTACCCTGAAAGATGACACCCAGTCATTGAGTGAAGTTGTTGTAACGGCGATGGGTATTAAAAAAGAGAAAAAAGCCTTAGGTTATTCGGTTTCAGATATTAACTCCAAAGAGTTGATGAAGAATAAACAAACGAATGTGGTAAACTCTTTGGCCGGTAAAATTCCCGGTGTAAATATTACGCAGGCCGGTGGTGCCGCCGGTGCCGGTTCCAATATCGTAATTCGTGGTGGTAATTCTGCCAGTGAATCTCGTGACAATCAGCCTTTGTTTGTTGTAGACGGTATTATCTATGATAACTCTACGGTTAATACCGGTAATTCCGGTACCGATGGTATGACGAAAACGGCGACGACTTTCAGTAACCGTGTAATGGATATTAACCCTGAAGATATCGAAAGCATGTCTGTATTGAAAGGTGCTGCGGCTGCCGCATTGTACGGCTCCCGTGCCGCTAACGGTGTTATTATCATCACTACCAAAAAAGGAGAAGAAGGCGCTGTAAGAGTAAATGTAAGCAGTAAATATACCTATTCATGGGCTAATAAATTACCGGAAGTTCAGAATCTGTATGGCCGTGGAGAATATAATACTTCCGGTGCCTTTATTGATAAGACAATGGATTCCTGGGGAGACAGAATCGATGGGACCGCTTATGATAATATAGGTGACTTCTTCCAGGGAAGCAGTGTTTGGGATAACAGTGTCAGTGTATCCGGCGGTAGCAAAAACGGTTCTTTCTATTTGTCCGGTTCCAATTATCATCAGTCCGGTATTATTCCTACAACAGGTTATGACAAGACGACTTTCCGTTTTAATGGCGAACAAAAATACGGTATCTTGACAGTAGGAGCCAACGTTTCTTATTCACAGGCAAGTACCGATAAAACGTTGACCAGCGCGGGCTTGTACGGACAAGGAGGTAACGGCGCGATGACCGCTGTTTACGGATGGCCTATCGATGACCAAATGAGCCGTTATCTGAATGATGATGGTAGCAAATACCGTATATTGGAAGGCTTGCAGGATTTGGAAGATGATATAGAAAACCCGTATTGGATTCTGAATAAGAATACTTTGACAGACGAAACATCCCGTTTTACAGGTGCTCTTAACGCAAGTTTGAAACTGACAGACTGGTGGGATGTGTCGGCACGCGCAGGTATTGATAAATATACTACCAGTTCCAATACGCTTCGTCGCGCAGGCGGTGCGGTTAAGCAGATATATCAGAACGGTTATATGTCTAAGGGTGATGTGAACTATCAATATATAACAACGAACGTAATGTCTAACTTCCATAAGACTTTCGGGGATTTCGACTTGAATCTTTTGGTAGGTACCACCACGGAAGCTACAAAGACCACGAATAATACCCGTTGGGGATATAACTTTGTAACGGAAGGACTTTACAGCTTCAATAATATCATTAAAGCCAATCAGTATTTCAAGGAGAGTACGGTACGTAAACGTATGGTAGGTCTTTATGGAGAATTCCGTGCCTCTTACAAGAACCTTGTTTATTTGACGGTGACCGGACGTAATGATTGGTCTTCTACATTGCCGGTAAATAATCGTTCTTATTTTTATCCGTCTGTAAGCGGCTCATTCGTATTTACCGAGTTGTTGCCGAAGAATAATGTACTTTCATTCGGTAAGATTCGCGCATCCTGGGCACGGGTCGGTAAGGATGCCGACGCGTATTCTTTAGGTTATTATATGTGGCCTGTGGCTACACTGAATGGCGGCAAGTACGGTATGGGTAATAGTTGGACAGGCGGTAGTGTCGGTTTGAAGCCCGAGATACAGGATTCTTATGAATTAGGTTTGGAAATGCGTTTCTTTAACGGACGTTTAGGATTTGATTATACCTACTATCAAAGCAAGACGAAAGACCAAATCTGTGCACCGCGTTTAGCACAGTCTACCGGATATATCTTCCTTACACTGAATGGCGGATCGGTAGAGAACAAGGGTATGGAACTCTCGATTACGGGTAAGCCTATTGTAACAAGAGATTTCCAATGGGAAACAACATTAAATCTTTCCGGTAATCGCGGACGTCTGGGTGACTTTATCGACGGCGTAGATATTTTCTATGTGACAGATGCGCAGATTGGTGCGGCTAAAGCCGGTTCAATACCGAATGGCGGTTATTTCTTAGGATTGACGGGTAATAAGTACGAAACGGCTCAAGGGCCTGACGGTAAGATGTATAATGTAATCGATGCCTCTACCGGTTTATATAAAGATACGCAAGTTGAAACCAATATTGTGGGTAACCGTGAGCCGAAGCTGATAGGTGGTTTTAACAACAGTTTCAGTTATAAGAATTTCAATCTTTCCTTCTTGTTCGATATACGTTTGGGTGGCGATATCTATAACGGTACCGAATACTACCTCGTAACGAAAGGACTGAGTACGAAGACAATAAACAGAGAGTCCGTATCGTTTACAGGCGTTGTCAATACAGGTACTACGGCGAAACCTGCTTATGAAACCAAAACTATTACTTATAATGCCAATGAAACTTATCAGGTTGGTAATTCTACCCGTTCCGGTAAGTATATGATTCAGGAATATTATAAGAACTACGCAAAGAATGCTTACAACTTTATTACCGATACCAATTGGTTGCGTTTGCGTTCTATTTCTTTGTCCTACGATTTCAAGGATCTGTTGAAGAAACAAAATATAATCAAGGGACTGACTGCCACGATTACAGGAACCAACCTGTTTGTCTGGACAAACTATAAAGGTATGGACCCCGAAACATGCGTTTCCGGTTCCGGTACAGGTGGTTCCGGCTCTGCAGGTATTGACTATTGCGGTGTTCCGGCTACAGCCGGCATGTCGTTTGGCATTAATCTTACATTCTAATAACGGATTTAAAAAGATAAGAGTATGAAGAAACTAATACATATTGCACTTGGCTTGGCGCTTGTGTTCGGAATGTCTTCTTGTGAGGACTACTTGGATGTGAATACAGATCCGGATAATCCGGTGTCCGAAACCGTATCACCGCAGCTTCGTTTGCCGTGGATACAAAACTATTACGCTTATGCGTGGGGTACGGCCAGCATGCGTACCAATACGATTGCCGGTATTATGACACAGACGGGTGGTACGGCTGCCAACAGTCTGCTGTCATCATGGAATCCGGCCCAAAGCTCATGTACTACCATCTACCAGAATTTCTATCTGGGTGCGGGTGTGAATATTGAGGCTTTGATTGATAAGGCGGAAGCAGAGGGAGCTTATCATTATGAAGGTGCGGCGTATTGCATTAAGGCAATGGGATTCATGATGATGCTTGATTTACATGGAGAATTACCTGTTCAAGAGGCATTCATCGGTAAGACAGACCCGGCTTATGATGATGGTAAGGCCATGTATGAACTTTGTATGGGCTATTTGGATAAAGCTATTGAGAACTTTGGCAAACAACAGAATCCCATTGCTCCGGCATTGAGCGCCGGTGATTTGTGGAATGGGGGAGAAGTTTCCAAATGGTTGAAATTATGTTATGGTTTGAAAGCCCGCTATTTATTGAAATTGTCAAAGAAGGCGGATTTGTATGATCCGGAGGCTATTTTGACAGCATTGAATTCCGCGCCTCAATCGAATGATGATAATACTATTATGAAACATTATAACGTAGAGGGAGATGAAGTCAATTTCACAGTAAGCGATCCTTATCAGGCTTCCGTTGTTTGGGACTGTACCGGATATGGAGGAACGCAACGCCTGACACGTTGGTATGTTAATCTGCTGACCAATGAATTTACAGGTGGTTCGGGAACAGAAGATCCCCGTTTGACAAAGCTGGTTCCAGCTATGATGAAAAATGTAAAATTGAATGCTGATGGCAAAATAATTTCCAAGGAATGGGCACGTGATGCCGGAGTAGATGTAATACATTCCACTACTCGTGCAGAAGGTGGACCGGTAGCCGCTTTATTTGTAACGGGTGGAGAAACCGGCTATAATAAGGATAAAGGGGGTTTTGTGATAACTTATGATTTGTCCAAGGCGGATAATACAGTAAAGACGGAATTTATTACCAATGCCCAAGCCATACATCAAACTACGGTTGATGGGGATAAAGTGACTATTCTATATCAGAAAGGCTCTGCTTACTGTAATACTACAGACTATAAACGTGCGGGTGATACTATTTATGTGAACTTACGTTCCAATGGTATGGCCAATAGCGGGCGGAATACTACGGATATGTATTACTATACAGATGCGAAGTATGATTATGTAGGTGGTACGGGTACATTCTATGCACGTCCTAATTCGGATACGGATATCCTTACTTATTCGGAAATGTGCTTTATTAAAGCGGAAGTTCTTTTCCGTAAAGGAGATACCGATGGAGCGTTGAGTGCTTATAAGAAAGGTATAGAGGCAAACTTTGACCGTATGCAGGAAAAACTGAAATCATGGGAGGCTGAAGGTACGCAGAACGAGGATCAGAAACCCATGGCTGATAATGCCAAAAGTTCTTATATGACAAGTAATGCCGTATGCCAAAATGCAGCCAATCTGACTTTATTTGAAATCATGCGTCAAAAAATTATAGCATTGGGTATCAATATTGAAAACTGGAATGATATGCGCCGTTTGGATTATGACTATGTAGATTATGACCGTCCAAATGATTTTTCCGCTGTTAGTAAGATTATAGGTACTTCTAAGGATGATCCTACTTATTGGTTCCGTCGCTTCAGCCAGAGTACTCACGAAAGTAACTATAACTTAACTCAGTTGAAGGCATCCAACAAGCAAGCTATGACAGACCCGATTTGGTCGTGTCCGGTTTGGTGGGATTGCGCAACAGGTAATGAATATTATGGTTACATTAAGTAAGCGATAAATTCGTTAGTTTATAGAATGTTAAATTAAATATCTTAAAATCTTGATGTGCATATTATTTCATTGATTATCTTTGCACTCGAAAATAGATTTATAAGATATATTAAAATATTGGAGACCTAAACAGTCTTCATTCATAGATGATGATTGGAACAGTCGGTTCGTGAGAATCGGCTGTTTTTTGTTTGGATTGTTTGCATATCAACAGCGGTAATGTTACTTTTGCAAGAAAGAACTCATTTAGTCAATGAAATATGAAACAAGGTAAGAAATTTATTTCTCCGGGAGCATGGTTCTCTATGGTTTATCCGGCAGACTGGAACGAATTTGAAGACGGGGAAGGTTCTTTCCTGTTTTATAATCCTAATGAGTGGACGGGTAATTTCCGTATATCTGCTTATAAAGGCGACACAACGTATGGTCAAGAAGCCGTTAAGCAGGAATTAAAAGAGAATACTTCGGCTGCATCTGTAATGGTGGGGCATTTAAACTGTGCGTACAGTAAGGAAATGTTCGAAGAAGAGGGTACATATTATACTTCCCATCTTTGGATTGCAGGAATAGACGATGTCGCTTTTGAATGCTCGTTTACAGTGCGCAAAGGCGAATCAGTGGTAGAGGCCGAAGATATCATAGCTTCATTGGAAGTCCGCAGAGCCAATCAGAAATATCCGGCAGAAATAATCCCGGTACGCCTTTCTGAAATTTATCAGATAAACGAGGCATACGAGTGGGTAAGTACCACAGTGAAGGAATTGCTGAAGAAAGACTTTCAAGGACAGGAAGAAGATATAGCCAATATGCAGCAGATAATGGATAATGGCAGTATCAGCGCCAAAAAGAAAGAGGCATGGCTTGCACTCGGCATTACACTTTGCGTTATTTTAGCCAATGAAGTAGACGGCTTGGAATGGTACACGCTGATTGACGGTAATCGTGAAGCGCCTGTTCTAACGAATATCGCAAGCAATACTATGATAGACCCGATGAAATTAGTATGGAGCAAAGTGAAAGCCGGAGAAACCTGCAATCTTGCAGAGGTTTATAAGAACCTGCTTTCATAACAGCCCTTATTTTGATACCCCTTGCCGTCCCGTATGGCAATTCTCAATTTTTAATTCTCAATTCTTAATTTAATAAGTTTTGGCAGCAGTAAATTCAATTCTCCAAGTAGAAAATTTAACCAAATCATTTGGCGACTTGGTACTATTCGAGAATATATCTTTTGGTCTATCCGAAGGGCAGCGTGTAGGGCTTATTGCCAAGAATGGAAGCGGCAAGTCTACATTGCTTAATATCCTTTCCGGAAAAGAAGGTTATGACAGCGGTACAATCTCTTTCAGACGCGATATAAGAGTTGGTTATCTGGAACAAGACCCTCAATATCCGGAAGAGCTGACCGTATTGGAAGCTTGTTTTCATCATGGCAACAGTACCGTGGAATTGATTAAGGAATATGAACGTTGCATGGAGACTGATGGACATCCCGGTTTGGACGGGATTCTGGCGCGTATGGATCATGAGAAAGCCTGGGAATATGAACAAAAAGCCAAACAGATCCTTTCCCAACTCAAAATCCGTGATTTCAATCAACAGGTGAAATCACTTTCCGGCGGACAATTGAAACGCGTAGCGCTTGCCAATACACTTATCACCGAACCCGATCTTTTGATATTGGATGAACCCACCAATCACTTGGATCTTGACATGACCGAATGGCTGGAAGACTATCTGCGTCGTACCAACCTTACCCTGTTGATGGTGACACACGACCGGTACTTTCTCGACCGTGTCTGTTCGGAGATTATTGAAATAGACAACCGTCGGATATATCAGTACAAGGGCAATTATAGTTATTACCTGGAAAAGCGTGAAGAGCGTATCGAAGCCAAAACCGTAGAGATAGAACGCGCCAATAATCTGTATCGTACGGAACTCGAATGGATGCGACGTATGCCGCAAGCCAGAGGCCATAAGGCGCGCTATCGGGAAGACGCTTTTTATGAGTTGGAGAAGGTAGCCAAGCAACGCTTCAACAACGATAATGTAAAGCTGGATGTAAAAGCATCTTATATCGGCAGTAAAATATTTGAGGCAGACCATCTTTATAAGTCATTCGGTGATTTGAAGATACTGGATGATTTCTCTTATATCTTTGCCCGTTATGAGAAGATGGGTATTGTGGGAAATAACGGTACGGGAAAATCTACTTTCATCAAGATACTGATGGGACATGAACAGGCGGATAGCGGTGCGTTGGACATCGGCGAAACCGTTCGTTTCGGTTATTATTCTCAAGACGGGTTGCAGTTTGACGAACAGATGAAAGTCATAGATGTAGTGCAGGACATTGCGGAAGTGATAGAGTTGGGTAACGGCAAGCGTCTGACGGCATCACAATTCTTACAACATTTTCTCTTTACACCCGAAACGCAGCACAGCTATGTCTATAAGTTGAGCGGTGGCGAACGTCGCCGTCTTTATCTGTGTACGGTATTGATGCGTAATCCTAACTTCCTGGTGTTGGATGAGCCTACCAATGACCTTGACATCGTTACATTGAATGTATTGGAAGAATATTTGCGGAATTTCAAGGGATGCGTCATTGTGGTGAGTCACGACCGCTACTTTATGGATAAGGTAGTAGACCATTTATTGGTATTCAACGGTCAGGGAGACATTCGCGATTTCCCCGGCAATTACACCCAGTATCGCGACTGGAAGGATGCGAAAGCCGCTCAGGAGCGAGAGAAGGAAAAAGAAGCGGCAAAAGTTCAGGAAGAGAAGACGGCGAAAGTGCGTTTGAATGAAAAACGCCGTATGTCTTTCAAGGAGAAGCGCGAATTTGAACAACTCGAACAAGATATAGCGGCATTGGAAGCAGAGAAGCAATCCATTGAAGAAGCTCTGTGTAGCGGCGCGCTGTCCGTAGATGAATTGACGGAGAAGTCGAAACGCTTGCCGGAATTGGCGGATTTGATTGATGAAAAGACAATGCGCTGGCTGGAATTAAGCGAAATAGAGTCTAACTGAAGTTAGGGAATAAGTAAGTATGTATAAGTAAACGTGTAATAAGTAAACATGTATAATAAATATGTATCAGTAAACATGCATAAGTAAATATTGAAATTTAGTTTATATCAGTAACAATCAGTTTATATCAGTAACGATGAAATAGTGTAACCTAAGGCTGAAAGCCTTTTTATCTTATAGCCCGGGGTAACACCCCGGGAATGCGAATATGAATAACATTGCGCCCTGTAAGGGCAAAAGATGAATCTGCAAATATTTTGCCCTTACAGGGCGCAGAATGCCGGGAACATTTATTCCCGGGGTGTTACCCCGGGCTATAAGATAAGAGCTTTTCAGGCTTAAAGATAAAAAAACTTTCAGCCTTAGGTTACACTATTTCATCGTTACTGATATAAACTGATTATTACTGGTATAAACTCAGCTTTACTGATACAATCTAATTTTCAACACCTATTTAATAATTTAATTAAAGAATAAGCAGATGAGCAGGAGTAAAAATCTGACGAATTATCATAGTCACAGTCTGTATTGTGACGGACGTGCCGGTATGGAAGACTTTGTACGGTTTGCCTTGAGCGAGGGATTTACTTCGTATGGCTTTTCATCCCATGCCCCACTGCCTTTTTCTACGGCATGGACCATGGAGTGGGACCGTATGAACGACTATCTGGCAGAATTTCATCGGATGAAACAGAAATATGCTCGGAGGATAGAACTTTATCTCGGTTTGGAAATAGATTACCTGAATGAAGAGAGTAATCCGTCTATTCTCCGCTTCCGGGAGTTGCCATTGGATTATCGTATCGGTTCCGTACATATGTTGTACAATGAGAAATCGGAGGTTGTAGATGTAGATGTTCCGGCTGATATCTTCAAACAAATAGTGGATGAACAGTTTGGTGGTGACTTGGAACATGTAGTGCGTTTGTACTACGGACGGTTGAGGCGTATGTTGGAGTTAGGAGGTTTCGATATAGTAGGGCATGCGGATAAGATGCATTATAACGCGTCTTGTTATCGCCCCGGTTTGCTGGATGAACCTTGGTACGATATGCTTGTAAAAGAGTATTTTGAGGACATTGCCGCGCGTGGTTATCAGGTGGAAATCAATACCAAGTCTTATCATGAACTGGGTACTTTCTATCCCAATGAACGCTATTTCCCGTTATTGTACAGTTTGGGGATCCGTGTTCAAGTAAATAGTGACTCTCACTATCCGGAACGGATTAATAGCGGCCGTCCGGAAGCATTACAGGCATTGAAGAAAGCCGGTTATAACACCGTAATGGAAATGTATGACGGCGCATGGCAGGAGATGCCGATAATCTTATAGTATCTTTATCAAAAGAGCAAGTTAACATCATCGCAATAATAATGTTAACTTGCTCTTTTGATAATGTTAACTTATAGGAAGCAATTATATTAATTTATTGCTTATAATGCAGTTAACTTCTTGTTGATGCTAATTATTTCTTCAATAAAAACTCATCAATCGCTTTCTTGTAAGTTGCCTTATCGGCAGCTCCGCGGAACAACTGAGGTTCGCCCTGCATCGGAATAAAGACAAATAAAGGAATACTGGTGGCATTGAACAAAGCGGCCAGTTCTTTCTCCTTATCCACATTGACTTTATATATCACGATTTTCCCGGCATATTCTTTCGCCAGTTCCTTCATGATAGGAGCCGTCATTCGGCAGGGTCCGCACCAGTCGGCGTACAAGTCGATGATGGCAGGTTTGTCACCCTTATATTTCCACTCTTTGGATTTCTCGTAATCGAATACGTCCTTGATAAACATATCTTTGTTCATTACGATTACGCTGCCGTCTTGAGTAGTTTCTTGCGTTTCCGCTTGTTTTTGTTTGGCTCCATCGGTACAGGCATAAGTCAGTATGCTTGAAAAGATGAGAGCGGTCATAGCTATAATTTTCTTCATTTTCTTAATTATGAGTTTTGTTCGATAATGGCTTTAAGCTCCTTACCGCTGATTACACCCGAATGACGCCATACGGCTTCACCTTTTCTGAACAGGATGAAAGTCGGAACCATCTGTATACGATAGCTTGCAGCTAATGCTTCATGTTGGTCTACATCGATTTTTGCGATACGCGCTCTGTCGCCAATCTCACTTTTCAATGCTTCCAATACAGGATGCATGGCTTTACAAGGTCCGCACCAGGTAGCAAAGAAATCCACCAAGACAGGTTTTTCTGATTGTATTAATTCTTCAAACTTTTCCATAATCTTTGTTTTTATAATAGTTTATGAGTATATAACAGATAAACGGGAGATTTGTTCACGCCCGATTGTAAATTAGTAATAACTAATTACTCATTGCTATGTACTAATCACTAATCGTCAGCTCTTTGATAATGTGCGAAGCGCCGGCATACTTGTCTATGATGAACAAAGTATAACGAATGTCTACACAAGCTGCACGCTGTGAAGAGGGACGGAAAGCGATGTCACCTGTCAGCCCTTCATAGTTACGGTCAAAAGCCGTACCTATCAATTCACCCTTGGCATTGAACACCGGACTGCCGGAATTACCACCCGTATTGTCCGTATTTACGATGAAGCAGACGGGCATTTCTCCATCGGGCATCGCATATCGTCCGAAGTCCTTGGCCTGATATAATTGTTTTAATTTAGCCGGAACTACAAACTCCCAATTGTTGGGATCTTCCTTTTCCATTGCTCCTTTCAGAGTGGTGTAACAGCCGTACTCCACACCGTCGGCGGGCTTATAAGGCAATACGCGTCCGTAGGTCAGGCGCAGGGTGGAGTTGGCATCCGGGTAGATGGGGGTGCCGGCTTCCTGTTTCATATCCATCATTCCTTTGACCCATACTTTATGGGCGGCGTTATAGTTACGGTTGGCATCCATCATGGCGATGGTGGTTTGTAGCAGACCGTCGGTAACGGAGTACTTGAACAATGTCATCCAGTCGTTACCGAGCTTATACAAACTAGGTTTACGGATAAACTTGGCAAAGTTTTCCTTGCTGCCGAAGATAGAATATTTGAAGCAGGCATCGATAAAGGCATCACTATCACCCTTGAAACGCTTGTCGATAACCTTGAAGATACCTATGCGTTGTTCGGCGGGAATATATTTCATGTAGGTTTGCAACATCTTCTTTCCTACAATCCGCTCTACTTCGGGGAAGGGGACGGATGCGAAATATTTATCGGATGCAATTTGCAGGCTGTCGGAAGCGGCTTTTATCCTGGCTTTGTCCTTGCTCTGTAAGGCTGTGACCAATGCGGTGGTATTCGGAATCTTCATAAAGTCAAGACCCGTAATCAATGCTTCCTGAATGGCTTGCTGGTGATAGAGAGCATTACGGCGATGCTTCACGATACTGCGTATTTGGTCGAAAGCTTTCTGATAGGAACTGTCGTTTAAGGCGCGACCGCGTGCGAGGAGTTGTTCCTGTTGCGCGCGTTTCGTATCCAGTACTTTCAGGCGTACAAGTCCTTCGTTCATGCCGATGGCATTCTTCCAGTAATTGGCGGATGAGGCATACTTGCTTGCGTAGTGAATGCGTACGGCATCATCCTTCAGCATTTGTTCCATAAGGGCTTTCTGACGGACATCGCGCACGTGGTGGCGCATAAAGTTGGTGGTCTGCATACGTTCTTCCACTTCATCGGAAATCATGTAGCGCCAGTTGCGTCCGGGGAATCCCATGACGAATGTAAAGTCGCCTTCACGATAGCCGGCAAGGCTGATAGTAAGGTGCTTTTTTACCCGCAGGGGCACATTGTCCGGGTTGTAAGCTGCCGGTTGTCCGTCTTTGTCAGCGTAGATGCGGAACAAAGAGAAATCTCCTGTGTGGCGGGGCCACATCCAATTGTCCGTATCGGCGCCGAATTTGCCGATGGAAGAAGGGGGAGCGCCCACCATACGGATGTCACTGTAAGTAGTCTTGAGAAACAGGTAGTATTTATTTCCGCCATAGAACGCTTTCAGTTTCGCTTTACGGCCGGATGTCAGTGTGATGCCTTGTTCGGAAAGAAAACGGTCGGCTATCATGGTGAGGTATTTGGGCGACAGATAATTCGTGCCGTTCGGATCGGAATCTATCTGCAATTGGTCGTTGACGTAATCCGTTACGTCCATTATTTCATCGATGTAGGTTACGGTAAGTCCTTTGCAGGGAAGTTCCTCGTTGCGTGACATTGCCCAAAAACCATCGGTCAGATAGTCGTGCTCCACACTGCTGTGTTGCTGGATAGCTCCGTAACCGCAGTGATGATTGGTCAGTACCAGTCCTTCTGCCGAGATAACCTCGCCTGTGCAGCCGCCACCGAAGTGTACTACCGCATCTTTCAGCGCTATACCGCCGGGATTGTATATCTGCTCGGCAGGAATCAGCAGACCGAGCTCCGTCATGGCGACTTCATTTTGTTGTTTGAGGTCGGTCAGCATCCACATCCCTTCATCGGCATAGGTGGAAAGAACTCCCGATGTAAGGAATAATGATAGTATTGAAAGTCTTAAATGTTTCATAATAAATGTGCGTTAGAAGGTATTATGAGAGGGGGGAGTCTCTGTGTACGACTGAGGTACCCTAAGTATACGACTGAGGGTATCTCAGTCGTATACTTAGGGTACCTCAGTCGTATTGTGTGTAGCCGGGAAAATAACGGTTACTCGACTATGTTCATTTCTTTTATCAGGTGTCCGCAGTCTCCCAGTTTTTCCAGAATAAAGAGTACGTAGCGGATATCCAGTGCGATGCAACGTTGCAGGTTGTTATCGAAATTGATGTCACCGCTCAGGGATTCCCAGTTGCCGTCGAACGCGCAGCCTATAAGTTGGCCTTCACCATTGATGACCGGGCTGCCGGAGTTACCGCCGGTAATATCGTTGGTCGTCAGGAAGCAAACGGGCATTGTGCCGTCCGCCATGGCATACCGTCCGAAATCTTTATTAAGGATAAGCTCTTTCAGCTTGGCAGGTACTACGAACTCACGGTCTTCGGGGTTCTCTTTTTCAAGAATACCGTCTGTGGTGGTGTAGTAATTGTAGTGCACAGCATCACGCGGGCTGTATGATTTCACGTTACCGTAAGTCAGACGGATGGTGAAGTTAGCGTCCGGATAAGACGGTACGGGCAGCTTCATTTCACCTAAACCGCGGATATATGCTTTGTGCAGCAGGTCAAGGCCTTCACTCAGCGCTTTTTCTTCCATGGCGACAGCTCTTAACTTTTCTACTTTCGAACGGGAATAAGCTGTGGCGGGGTCTTTCTCGATAGCCTTTATGGTTGGCTTTTTCATGAACTTGTCAAAGTTGGCACGGTTGGAGAGGATGGAGTTGTCGTATATATCATCTATAAAAGCGTTGTAGTCGCCTTTGTATTTGTTCTGAACGGTCAGATAGAAAGCGGGAAGCTCTTCCGGTTTCAGCTTTTGGGCGAGAGCCGGCAAAATGGCTTTGGCTACGGCGCGGTCTACTTCATGGTCGTAGTCTTTATTGTGGATGTCGTTGAATACTTCTTCCAGTTGCGCCGTGCTTGCGGTGAGCAGTGAATCGTTTTTCTCTTCCAGCGCGGTTTTAATCTTGTCCATAATCATGTACGGGCTGCCAAATTCAATGGCGCCGCTCAATGCTTCGTACAGGTAATTGAGCTGGCGGGTAACGGGCATTCTTTTGGCGATGATACCGTCCATCTTGTCTACCACGCCTTCGTATTCAGGTTTGCCTTTGGCAAATTCGGCGAATTTCTTTTCCTGTTCCGCTTTGGTACCCAATACGTCGTTGTCGATGATTGCCTTGTTCATGC
The DNA here is from genome assembly GCF_900129655.1 of Bacteroides clarus YIT 12056. Taxonomy (GTDB): domain Bacteria; phylum Bacteroidota; class Bacteroidia; order Bacteroidales; family Bacteroidaceae; genus Bacteroides; species Bacteroides clarus. The sequence goes on along the minus strand of NZ_FQWK01000006.1, from coordinate 305,635 downwards.
CGATGGAGTTCTTCCAATAGTTACTGCTTCCGGCAAACTTATTGGCATACTGGATACGGGTTTTATCGCTGGCATCCATATATTTGCGCAATACATCGAGGCGGACGCCGCGCATGTCAATCATGGCTTGGTTGTCTGCTTCCATGCGTTCTTTCACTTCCGATTGGGTGAGGTAACGGCTGGTTCTGCCGGGGAAGCCCATAATCATGGCATAGTCATTCTCTTGCAGGCCTTTGATGGAAATCGGCAGATATTTAGGAGTTTGCAAAGGTACGTTGTCCTTGGAATATTCGGCAGGTTCTCCGTTCTTGTCGGCATAGATACGGAACATGGAGAAATCGCCCGTATGGCGAGGCCACATCCAGTTGTCTGTTTCACCGCCGAACTTTCCTACTGAGGAGGGGGGAGCGGCTACCATCCGTACATCGCTATATACCTTATAGTAGAACAGGTAGAATTTATTTCCTGCATAGAAGGGCAATGCTTTTACCTCGATACCCGGTTTGCCGTTCAAATCGCTCTTTTCCAGTTCTTCTTTGGCGAGTTTGTTGAGAAACGGAGCTGTCAGCGCATTGACTTCCGTCACTTCTCCGGCTTTGACTTTCTCGTTTACGAGGCCGGTGATGTCTACGATACGATGTACGAAACGGAATTTCAATCCCGGAGTAGGCAACTCTTCACTGCGGTTTTTAGCCCAGAAACCGTCTGTCAGGTAATCGTGTTCTACCGAGCTGTGTTGCTGGATTGCTCCGTAACCGCAGTGGTGATTGGTAAGGATTAATCCTTCCGGTGAGATGATTTCACCGGTACAACCGCCGCCAAAGATACCGACGGCATCTTTCAGTGATACACCGTTCGGGTTATATAAATCATCGGCTTCGAGTTTTAATCCCTGTTTCTTCATCATGTCGGTGGAGTTCTGCTGCTTCATGAGTTGCAGTAACCACATTCCTTCGTCTGCGCGTACGGAGCAGACTGTCAGCACGGCAATAGCCGCAATCAAATACTTCGTTAATTTCATCCTTGTTATTGTTATTAATTAATTTACTATATGTTATTTGAATTTTCCTTCCCGGATGGCGTCCATGATATTGGCAGGCGGACGCTGATTCAGCAATTCCTGTTTCATAAAGTCCATGTAAGGAGCCACATGCTTGAAGAATTTCCGGTAACCGGCACAAAGGTAGTTCAGTCCGGGCTCACCGTTTGCGGTATGTGCAAAGCGGTTTTTAGGACATTCGCCGTTGCAGGCGAACAGCCATTCGCACTCCCGGCACCGGGTAGGGAGTGATTTTTGTTTCATCAGTCCGAAAGCCTGCTGTTGCTCGCTGTACATCATTTCAACCAGTGTTTTCTGATAGATGTTTCCTAATTTATATTCCGGAAATACAAAGTGGTCGCAGGCATATACATCACCGTTGAACTCCATTACGCCGGCATGCCCGCAGGTCTTTGCCATAGAGCATACGCCCGGTTGCTCACCCACCCAGTTGGCAAGGGTGGAGTCGAAGAGCTGGATATAATAAGTCCCCACATCTTGTTTCACCCATTCATCGAACAGGGCGCAGAGGAAGTTTCCCCATTGTTCCGGACTGACGGAGAAATCAGCCAGTTCGGCAGCCTTCTCCTTGTCGGCCAGTGAAGCCAGATGACGTCCGTCTTGATGCGGTGTGATCCGTTCTACGATAGGAGCGAACTGGATATAGCGGGAACCTATCTCTTTAAAGAAATTATAGAACTCAAGGGGATAGTCGGCGTTGAAGTCGTTTACTACCGCCATCGCGTTCCATTCCACCCCATGTTTTTTCAGCAGGTTGATGCCTTGCATCACTTTGACGAAAGAAGGCTTTCCAAGCCTGTTTTTGCGGTACTCGTCGTGAAACTCCTGCGGACCGTCGATGGACACGCCTACCAGCCAATTGTTCTCTTTGAAGAACTCGCACCATTCGTCGGTAAGCAACGTACCGTTTGTCTGTATGCAGTTATCAATCGTCCGGCCGTTGGCGTACTTTTTTTGCAGTTCCATAGCCTTTTTGTAGAAGGCCAACGGGCGCATCAGGGTTTCTCCGCCATGCCAGGTGAATAATACTTGCGGCATCGTTTGCGAATTGATATATTCTTCAATGAACTTTTCCAGCAGTTCATCGCTCATCACATGTTTGGGATTGTTTACATACAGTTTGGACTTCTCCAGATAATAGCAATAATCGCATGCCAGGTTGCATACAGCCCCTACGGGTTTGAGCATTACATAAAGAGGTTTGGCGAAAGGAGCATAGGTTGACATGTATATTTCTCCGGTTTTATGATTTATGATTGTGCAAAAATACGTAAACCAAATGAAAATTCCTTTCTTTCTATCCGGTTTATAAGGAATATTAATACCTTTGCCGCGTGTAATTCATAAATCGTTTCCTGCATGATTAGAATGAATGTAAACTATATCTTGCCTTTTTTGTTGTTACTTGTGTCTTTCTCTTCTTGTAGTCGCAAATATAAGATTGAAGGAAATTCTTCGGTAACCAGTCTCGATGGTAAAATGTTATTTCTTAAAACACTGCAAAACGGGCAGTGGGTAACAATTGACTCGTCCGAGGTGGTTCATGGACTATTTTCGATGAAAGGCCCCGTAGATTCGGTAATGATGGTGACGCTGTATATGGATGACGAGGGTATTATGCCTTTGATTCTGGAAGATGGCAGGATTGAGATAATCATTTCCAATTCACAGCTGTCGGCTAAGGGAACCTTGTTGAACAACGCGTTGTATGAGTTTATAGAGAAGCGTAATGCAATGGAAGTTGAAATGGGAGAACTGGAGCGAAAAGAAGCGCGTATGGTGTTGGATGGCGCCAACTTGGAAGATGTACACGAACAATTGGCTAAGGAGGAAGAAACATTAGCCAAAGAGATGAATGATTATGTGAAAGACTTCATCATTGAAAATTATGAGAATGTGCTTGGTCCGGGAGTGTTTATGATGATGTGCAGTACACTGCCGTATCCTATAATGACACCCCAGATTGAAGATATAATGAGAACCGCTCCCCTGATTTTTAAGGAAAACGCTTTTGTAAAAGATTTCCTTTCCAAAGCCAAACAAAACATGCAGCTGCTGGAAGAACATAAGCGCTTGCAGCAGAGTTCGGAAACCACAGCCATGCAACATTAGTACTTTCACTCATCTTGCCGATATTCGAGAGATTTGTTACATTTATGTAACTAACAAATTAAGTAGAAGTATGGCAAGAATAAAAAGTGCGAATGTTCTTTCGTTTTTTAAAGAACAGATTACACTGCTCGAATCGAGCAATAAATTGGGTACGGCAAGGAATTACCGTCGCACCCTCAGTAGCTTTTCCCTGTTTCTGGAAGGCAGGGATATTCCTTTCAGGCTGCTCGATGAGCCGCTGGTTATCCGGTATGAAAGCTGGCTCCGGTCGAGAGGCGTTTTACGTAACAGCTCTTCATTTTATATGAGGGTTTTGCGTTCCGTATATAATAAGGCGGTTACAAAGCGGCTGGTCAAGCAGACTTTCCCTTTTCAAAATGTATATACGGGAGTGGATAAAACCCGTAAACGGGCGATAGACGAACAGCACATACTGGACTTGTGTAAGTTGAGTTTACCGGCATTATCTCCATTGGCCTTGGCCCGCGACTTGTTTCTTTTCAGTTATTGTACACGGGGAATGGCATTTGTCGATATGGCGTTCCTGTGTAAAAAGAATATACACGACGGCTATATCTGCTATACCCGTAAAAAGACCGGGCAGCAACTTGTCATCCGTGTCGAGCCTCTTATCCAGAAAATCATCAGCCGGTATGCCGGACAAACGAAGCGTTCGCAATACCTTCTTCCCATCATTTCCTCGGAAGATCCGGTGATAGCGTTTTCCCAGTATCAGACGGCGCTGGGGTATTACAATAAGCTGTTGAAGAGGATTTCCAAGATTCTTGACCTCGATATATCGCTGTCTTCCTACACCGCGCGCCATTCATGGGCTACGGCGGCACGCAATCATAATGTGCCGATTTCGGTTATCAGTGCAGGAATGGGACATACTACGGAGAAAACAACACAAATCTATTTAGCCAGTTTGGAAAGTTCCGTTATCGATCAGGCTAATCAAAGCATATTATCAGCTTTGGTATAGACTTGCGGCCATACATTGTATTGTTCGATATAATGTATAAATCTATATCGTTTCTATACAAGAGACGTTACGGATTTATCGGCAAAAGTAAACCTTTTCTGATAAAGATGAGAGTAATTGAAATGTATTTTTTGATACATTAACAAACAAGATTGCTTGATAATTTGTTGTAAGTGATTTTTGGACAAAATTTATAGGGCTGCTTATTATTGATTAATAGAGATTTAGCTGGCAGAGGCGAGCTGAAAACGTTAAGTAAAACGCTCCTGTTTTGTGATTTTCGGGAAGAGGGTTATAATTGCTTAGCCAATCTATGTCTTATTCTGTGACTTCGGTGTACAAAGCATGCGGAATTATCATTTATTAATAGTACAAAATGCATCCACACGTTTTGTATAAGGTTGATTATTAGCAAATTATTGACATGTGCTATTTCTTGTATAGAAATGGTATAACGGGTGTATTGAATAAATTTATCTCATAATCAATTGATATATAGAATATTAGTTCGGTATTGAGGAGCCAAGAGTATATCCGCTTTTCTTGTTTTGATAAATACTTTACATGAATAATGATGAAGAAAATATAGTGTGGTTTGCTATGCGCGCTCCTTTTTGCAAGGAGCTGGAGGCAAAGCGGCTGTTGGATAAACAGGCTATAGAAAACTTTGTTCCCATGTGCTATAAAGTATTTGAGAAGAATAACAAGAAAAGGAAAGAACTGGTGCCCGCCGTTCACAATTTGATATTCGTTCGTACCACCCGGCGGATTATCAGGGAAACCAAAAGAACTGTTCCGTTTCTGCAATACATCACGATGCCGGATGCCGGTAAAAACTCTCCTATAATTGTGCCGGATATACGAATGCAGCAGTTTATTTCCGTATCCCGACTGCATAATGAACGTTTAATTTATCTAACTCCGGAAGAAATTAATTTGGCCAAAGGTACGCGGGTTCGTGTGTTGGGCGGTCCGTTTGACGGTGTAGAAGGAGTGTTTGTAAAATCTGTCTTTAGACCTGAAATTGTATACTACCCTGTTTCAGACTAATTTTGATGGTGTGACCAATAAGGCTGTTGCCGAAGGTAGCAAGTGGTTCGACAGTAATACGGGTATCCGTATCGGTATGACTTATTACTTCAAGAAACGCGGTTGGGAGAGATGTGCGCCTTGTGCGAAACCGGTGTATATTACCCGTCCCGTCATCAATCAGATTATCAGCGATTGTCCTGAATATAAGTCAATGGTATTTTATGTGTTCTTCCCGAACAATTATTCAGGACGGGATGATGCTCCGGTAGTGTTTGATGCTGCGGTGAACTCCATCGATTACTTGGCATCGGGTATTTTCACTCAGAAGAAGTTTGAGGACAATGATGCGGTAGCTGCACGTTTGGCATCAGGCGCTTCGCTGTCGACATTGCGTACTACGGATGTGGCAACGGATGAAGCCGGTGAGTCGTCCGGTATGGCAGGTGTTTCACGCGGTTATGAAATATCTTCCTCACCTATTTCACTGGATATGGACGCCGAAAGCATGAATGCCTTTAAGGAGAAAAACGGATATTACTATGCTCCTGTATACAGCGGGAACAAGGCTTGGTACTATCGTGTGGATAATGCTACCAAGAATCAAAGCCTGATGAGCGGAGACAATTATAAAGAGAGCACTTCTTATGGCTTGAATGCGCATGCCGGCCTCGGATTGGTGAAAGAAAACATGAAACCGGATACTGATGCCGAACTGTTCAGCTTTGCCGATATATATGCAGCTATCGAGGGTAACGAAGGTTATACCGGACAGTTTGCCGACTCCGCAGCCGTGAGCGCTCTGAAGAGAATTTTTGAAGAGGGAAGAATACTGCACGTACAGGCTGAGGGATTGGCTACCAGCCAGGATAACTACACGGGTAAGGATGCTGCCAATGTTGGTTTGGAACGTAATAAGACATTGGCTCACAACCGTGCTTATTCGGTTATCAAATGGCTGAAGGAAAATGAGCGGTTCAAGAAAGTGCTGGGAAGCAATTTCTCTCTCAACACACTGACCGATCCTATTGCCACCGTGAATGATAAGAGTACACAGGGACTGAATGCAAAATTGAATCGCTGTGTGAAAGTTAAAATACACTATGTGGTTGACAAATAAATAGACATAACGTCCTATGTCGTCGTGAGACGAGTTCGCATTCCTGCTTAGCGAAGCGGGAATGCCTGAACGGAAAGTCATAAAAGACTTTCTTGTTTGTTTTGTTTGTTTGCGGGCCGCCTCAGGATTTAATGAGGCGGCCTTCTTTTTTCAACGGATACTCTTTTTTTAGGACTGAATGTGTACAGAGGATGAAAAAGGTTTTTGATAATGAAGTGATATTGCCGGAGGTGGCACGGCTGATTGAGCAAGGACATTCGGTGACTATTCCTGTGCGGGGAAACAGTATGAATCCTTTTTTGGCGGATGGTCGTGACTGTGTTACTTTGGGTGGTTTTGTTCCTGAGGAGCTGCAAACCGGAGTTACCGTATTGGCAAAGGACATGGAAGGGCGGTTTGTGTTGCATCGTATTATAGCCCGCAGGGATGAGAAACTTATATTGCAAGGTGATGGCAACCTGCGACAAACCGAGGAAACTACTCCTGCACAAGTTGCAGGAAAGGTGATTGCCGTGATGCGGAAAGGCAAAAGATATGCCGCCGGAGGTGTGCTGTGGCGCATGTATTCTTATTGTTGGGTGAGGCTGGCGCCTTGTCGCCGGTATTTGCTGGCATTGTATAGACGATTATAAATATTGAGTGATGAAAGACGACTTGATACCTGCTCTTACAGGGAAGAATCTGAAAGATAAAATCTGCTATTTGTGGAGAGTTTCTGCCGGACAGCGTTGGACGGTTTTGGTGAGCTGTGTGCTGGGAGTATTGTCCGTATTGTTTTCCCTGGCCTTTATCGGGGTGTCTAAATATGTGATAGATATTGCTACGGGGACGGTTACGGGCAGTTTGCCGGGGGCGGCTCTGTTACTGGTCGCTTTGCTTGTATTGCAGTTGCTTTGTAATATTGTTGACAGTTGGGTGGGCATACGTATGCAGATTGAGCTGGGAAATACGCTGAGACACCGTCTTTTTACCCGCCTGCTGCATAGCCGCTGGAATGAGCTGGAACGGTTCCATACCGGAGATATTGTGAATCGTGTGGAGCAGGATGTTTCATCGGCGGTGGGATTGCTTACCGGGTCTTTTCCATCACTGGTGGTGACCGGAGTGCAGTTACTGGCGGCCTTTTTATTCTTTTGTTATTTAGACCCGTTTCTGCCGTGGATTGTGGTAGCCGTCTTTCCGTTGTTTCTGCTGGGTAGCCGTTATTATATGAAACGTATTCATCGCTATACGCATAAAATTCGCAGAAGTGACAGCCTGATACAGGCTGTTATTCAGGAGAGTTTGCAACATAGGACGGTTATCAAGACATTGGAGCAGAGTGGTAACTGCGTCAGTAAGCTGGACGAGTGGCAAGATATGCTACGCAATCAGGTTCTGGGGCGTACACGCTTTTCGCTTGCCGCACGTTCTTTTGTATCGCTGGCCTTTTCCGGAGGGTATCTCACCGCTTTTCTGTGGGGTAGTGTCAGTCTCAGTACGGGGGCTATAACTTTCGGTACAATGGCCGCTTTTCTTCAGCTGGTGGGGAAAGTACAGCGTCCTGTGCTGGACCTGTCCCGGCTGATACCTTCCTTTGCACAGGTATTTACAGCCATAGACCGATTGGAAGAGCTGGAACGGTTGCCGGAAGAAAGCGGTGAGGAAAGTATGCGCTTTGCTGAAACTCCCGATGTGGAAATCGATAATATAACGTTTCGCTATGTGGAAGGTGAGGCACCTGTATTCAGCCATTTTTCCTGTAAGTTTCCGGCGGGTAGCTGTACGGCTGTAATGGGGGAAACCGGCAGAGGGAAAACGACCTTGGTGCGTATGTTGCTTGCTCTTGCACTGCCGGAAGAGGGGAGCATTGTGCTTCGTACGCATTCGCAGTTGCAATCGTGTTCGTATGCGCAACCGCAGTCGTTGCAGGAAGAGGCTTGCCTTGTTTCTCCGTCCACGCGCTGCAATTTTACTTATGTACCCCAGGGGAATACTCTGTTTAGCGGTACTATTCGTGAAAACCTCTTGATGGGCAATCCTGAAGCTACGGAAGAAGACATGAACCATGCTTTACGTACGGCAGTGGCCGATTTTGTGTTCTCACTTCCGGATGGGATAGATACTCTGCTGACCGAACAAGGCGGCGGACTCAGTGAGGGACAGGCACAGCGTATTGCCATTGCCCGTGCACTGCTTCGTCCGGGCCATATTCTGCTATTGGATGAAGCGACCTCTGCACTCGATTCGGAAACGGAGCGATTGCTGTTAGGGAATTTACGCCGGGATTGGGGGGGGGAAGACGTTTGTCTTTATTACGCATCACCCGGCGGTGGCAGAGGAGTGCGATGGGGTAGTAAGAATATAACTCCAATCGTTTCCTGCTCTTAAATGCAGAAAATATTCGTTTTCCGCAAGTTGTATTTCTTTATTGCTTTTTGGTTCCAAAATATCTAAGGATAGCCTTCTTGTTACTTCAGCATATTCATTGCACAACATGCAGGTATCGGCTTTCAGAATCAATGCCCTGTTTCCTGTATTTTCGATAGTGACGGTACGATTGGCTATTGATACACGAATGGTGGTTCCGCATAATGCTATATTTTCGTTTGTGTGATACCAGTGGAATATACGGGTATCACCTGATAGCCGTTTCACCAACATGTCTATGTTTGTATACGGATTACATTCGTATGGGGGATTGTCGGATAATGTTCTGGTCCATGCCGCATTCAGATAACAGAGAGGAATATGTGGCAGGGTATATGTAGTGAATATGGATTCTTGGCTTTTGGCATAATCGGGTATATATCTTTTCTCGCGTATATATCCACCCAAGCATACTGTACCGTGGCAGTCCCCAGGTACATTTGTTCCGCATCCCCGGTCTTTATCATTATTTTTGCAGACGGAGGCGCTGAAAAGATGCGGATTCCTCTCAAAATGTAAAAGTAGCCATTCCTCGAAACAATGCGACGAGAATGCAATGTGAAGCCCTTCAATCTCTTCAGCCAGCTTAAAGGCTGTTTGGTGGTCGGTAAATGTATCCTTATCGAATACAGCCCAACCTTCTACATAACCGTCTTCTTCCATATACAGTTGGGTTTCACGTACATATCGGGTAGGTTGTGCTTTATACAGTTCATATTCTTCATCTGTATGCTCCCATTTGCACCAGTAGTGTTTATCTGAATGCAGACTTGGAATGGGTTGCCGTAATGTCTTCTTGCGTCTACTTCCTTTCTTTTCCCTGATAATCTCATCGGCTATCGGAAGTATTTTAATATCGGAGAAGCTGTCGGGATGCAGTTCTTCAACATAACTTTTCAGGTCGCAAAAATATTTTACTTCCGTGTCCGAGCCTTCGCATAGTATGACGATGTTGTTTTTGTGTGTTGTTCGTTTACAGCGTGCCATTATCTCCAAATATGTAGTCTATGTTACCGAATTTTGGTAAAGCTCCAAATCTGCCGGACTTGTACCATTTGTCAAACGGAATGTTGATGCTTATGTCATCGAAATCTTGTGCAGAATAAAGCTGGGAAACTCCGTCTTCTTTTTCGGCAAACCATATTTGGTCGGCGCACAACATCCCGTCTCCCGCAATGGAGGCATCGTGGGTGGTAAATAGCAACTGGGCGTTATGAGGATTGGATTTATTATTGTTGAACAACGATACTATCAATTTGAACAAGGCAGGATGAATGGCAATATTTATCTCGTCATAAGCAAGTAAACCTCCCGTTTCCAGGATGTCAAGTACCCGGGCACCTATGCCGAAGAAGTTTTTTGTTCCGGTAGATTCAAACTGCATCGGGAGCGTGACATTGAGTGCCTCTTCATCGTTCACTACTTTATGTACCATTCCAAATTCCCACTTGTTTTGTTTGATAAATGTTTGTCTGACATCGTCTGAAACCGAATCCGGGAATTTGAACTCGGTATCACTATGTTTTTGCATTGTAATGTCTTCAATCCCCATATCGGCAATATGTATCAATCGGCGTAGCCTTTGGAATAGCTTTGAATCGCTGCTTTTCAATATCCGTTCTGCAACGTCGAAACTGTTGAACTTCAGGTCGATGGCATCTCCTACCGGCTGCGCCTGCAATGTGGCGAGAAATGAATATACGTTTTGCAGTCCGTTTGCCTGTCTTGTTCCCAACATGGACAATAACAATTGGTTAGGCAGCAGTTGGGCGTTTGAAATATCCAATAAAGTGCTTTCCCAACTTGTTCCGATTGATACGTGCCTTTGTAGTGTTTCTTCGTTTACCTCGACATTGAATATATTTTCGGCTTTATTGCATTTCATTGTCGATAAAGTTTCTTGATGGATAACTTTATCGAACTTTATTGCATATCGGTACTGTTTTCTATCTACAATGAAGTTGATAGTAAATTCCGTAGGTTGATTTCTTGTTTTTGAGTTAAGAACGTAGGGGGTATAGGGTATAGGGGTGTTGACATCGTACTTCAAAGAACCTGCCACCATGTGGGACAAACTGTACAATGCCCAAATAAGGTTGCTTTTTCCGGAAGCGTTGGCACCGAACACTGCGGCTGTCTTCAACAAACGAATTGTTTCTCCGTTCTCCAGTTCGATAGCCGTGGTGTTTTCACTTCGGAAATCCATGTCCAATGCCTCGAATGAAAACTCGGTTTCGTCTTTGTATGACCTGAAGTTCTTTATCTTGAAATCTATTATCATTGCACTTTATCTTAGAATATTGCAAAGATAATGAAATGGTTGGAAAAATGTCGTCTTTCCAGTAGAATTATGTAGGGGCAATGATTCTGTCTCTGGGAAGCTTATTTTCTGTTACGAACAAAAAAGCTCTTTCCTGACTGAACTATTTTACTGTAAATTATTGTATGTTCTGTTTGTAAGGTAGGGGTTTATGCTTGTAAAGGTCTACTTTGCGAGGCTAAAGTAGACCTTTGGAAGAACGCTGTTTCAGCGATTGTGTTCTTGCTTTATTCTTCAATGATTACTATCCCTTGTTCTTCTAAATGACGGAGCAGTTCTTCTATGTCGTTTTGCGCTTTTTCTTGGCTGACATCGTATATTTCTGTTAATCTCAGAGTGAGTTCTTCCGGTGTGGCGGGTTGTTTTTGGAGCTCTGCGATAATCCATGCAGCGGTATCATTGAGCATTAGCATTTTGGAGAAGTCAATCTGCTGGCCTGCACCGATGAGTACTTTTTCGTTGGCGATGCTGTGTAGTATAAAGTCGGGTTTCAGGGTGGCTTTCATAATGTGGGATAGTCTACGTCTGTTGTTTGGGAATAAAATAAATGTTCAAAAGGCTGCAAACCGCTGTTGACGGATGCAGCCTTTTGAATATTATTTGGATTATTTGAAAATTAGTCTGTTTGAGGGCAACTCTAAGACAGGTTCCTCTAAGGCTGAACGGGTCTGAGGAGTGCCGACTGCATCGTTCATCTGCGCTTTTACCAACATCTGAACCATGTCTTTGATTGTGAACACAACATACATGTTATAGTTGATATTGGGCTGAAGCGTTATCCCCTCATCTTTTATCGCAATCTTAATTTGTAATAAGTGTGAAGGCGGAGCGTATGTAACGCCTTCCGTGTTTGGCTTTGACATTCCCATGAATATGATTAATGAGTTAGTATGGTCAAGAGTCAAAGAGCGACCAATAGGAAGGAACGGATAATTATCACAAGAACTGCTTACACCATAAAACTCTCGATCTGTAGCGTCCGAACAATGAAAAACTGATTTTTCATTCATCCAAGCAGGAAATTTCAGATTGCATAAATAGAGAGGACCTGTTGCTTGGTAGTCTACCGTTGCGGCAAGGAAGTCATATTCAACAGGAAAATTCTCAATGACTTTTTTACGAATAAAGTAGTCGTCTACACCATATCCTTGATCGAATTTGTTTGAGATAAAGTCTCTTAAAGCGTTATTGTTAGCTGCGAGTTCTTCAGAGGAGAAAAAATCTTCAGGGGTTGCTTTTAGTTTAGTAAAAGCTTCTGCCAAGGCATCATTTGTAAGGGAAATAGCACTAGCAATAGTTGTTCCACCATCTACTCCTGTAATACTTATAGGCATATTACCCTCATAACAGTCTATTACTATTGTATATATCGTAATCACTCCCGTCAATCGCCTCATTTTTATTTTATATTCGTCAGCAAGTACTGGTCTATTATTTGTATTTAAATAATAGAGGTCTATTTTATCGCTGTTTTCACTGTTCTTAATAAAAAAAAGTCCTTCTGTAGCAAATAATTCATCACCATATTCTACATAGCCATTCCCATTATAATATAAATCCTCTCCGTCAACATCTAGGGCTTTCGGCAATTTTATTTTAGGGTAGTCTGTTTCATTTTTTTATCAGCTAAATTATAAGTCGTAAAGAAAAATGTTCTATTGTTAGGAACACTATTTATATTATTCCCAATTTCAAAGTAAAGGTAGTCCGCATTTTCTGTTACATTTGGAATATTGTTGATTAGTACATACTGCTTTCCATTGTTGGTAGCAGTAGTCGTATAGTAAATAATCTCATTGTTTTCATATGTGAGTTCAAGAAAATCATCTTCTATATAATTTTCTACTCCTTCATTATATACATTAATATAATAGTTTAGATCATCCGGAAGCACACTCGAAGGATTTCCACCAAAACCGATATCTTCAGCGCTTCTTGTACTAATATCTGTATTGTTGCCAGCTTCGATTTGAGAAGATATGGTTCTTTTTGTCCATGTCAGTTTGGAGAAATCAAAATCAGGTCTTTTATCTGTATTGTCAATATCGGGTTCTCCATCTATATTGTCGATAATGTCGTTTTCAGAGGAGCATCCTCCTAATATTAATCCACTTACTAAAACAAGTAAGTACATCCATTTGAATTTTTCCATTTGAATAATTATTTCGTTTTGTTGTTAATTATTAGCGATCACGCCTGTTCCAATCCGTATCCCATGTTTTGCTTAAATCTGTACTTCCAGCTGTAACGTCTTTCTCCTGATAACTGTTTTCACCCCACAGTATACTGCTGTTACTACCTGAATAGGTTGACGCTTGGACTGCGATACAACTATTCAAGTCTATTTCTACGAATTTTATTGCAGGCTTCTCATACCTTTGTTTTTCTCTTCTCATCATATCATAAATTGTTGTCTTGTTATTTTTAAACTTTCTTTTTCCTTTTGCGCACAAAAGTACGGTTATAGAAGAAGACTGACTGAATAAATAGTCATGATGAAGTGACAAATAGTCCTTATGAAATGTCTGCTGGTATTAGAAAATAGCAGTGAAATGGGTTTATACTCTGTTTAGCTTAGAAAAGGGTATAGAAAAGAACGTCTTTGAGAAGAAAAAAAGTGGAAAGTTATATGTATACTCTTTATTTTTCATCACTGAATTCAACCTCGCTCTTTAGTTTCACCTTCCGATGTTTTATAAAAAACTACAACAATCTCTCGTTGTGAAACTTTGGTTACAGCCATTTATCTAAGTTATTGATATATCGTCTTGAATTGTATTTGATGAAATCAGTAATGTTGTCTTTTTGTGTCGGTAATAATTTTTTCTCTCTTTCTTTTAATTCGGTAGATAAATTTTCATCGCTGGGTGTAAATTACTGTTTGAATTTTGCCACAGCCCTTTTTCTCTTAGGATACATGCAGCTCCCTTTGCAAGGGATAATGTCCGGACCAAAGCATTTGGAATAAGGAATATAATTACTGTTGAGGGTATATATGGATGAATTATTGCTCATAATTTGTCCTGGTCTTCATTCTTCACCATTCCCCTATACTGTTCTGGCAATGCACTTTCTACCGCTGTATAAGCTTCCGCCATAGTCGCTTTGATATTCTCCGCCCCTTGTCCTTTGGGAGCAATCGGTTCATGAATCGTCAGTATCATGCGGTGACGGTGTATCCACTTGCCGGTACGGGGAAGTATCTCGAACGAACCGTCAATCGTCACAGGCACTACCGCCAGTTGCAGTTCGTCTGCCAATTGGAAAGCTCCTCGCTTGAAGTACCCCATATGTCCGGTGAATGTGCGTGCACCTTCGGGGAATACCACTAATGACACTCCGTTCTTTAAGGAAGCCTCTGCCTGACGCATGGTAGCCAGCACTTTCCGGGGGCTGGAACGGTCTACAAAAATATGCCCGGCGCTTTCGCAAGCCTTGCCCACGAATGGAATCTTACGCAGGCTCTTCTTCATCATCCATTTAAAGTTTCTTCCCAGAAAGCCATAAATCAGGAAAATATCGAAAGAACCCTGATGGTTGGGGACAAATACGTAAGAAGTACGTTTATGGAGCTTCTCCCGTCCATTTATTTTTACCGGAATAAGCAGGAGATAGCAAATCAGTTGTGACCATATTTTACCCGGATAATATCCCCAGAAATGAGCGCCACCCAATAAGGAACCGACAATTGTGACCAGTGCGGTAAGAATAGTCAGCACCAATAATATAGGCAGTGCAAAGCAAATCTGATAAATATTATAGAGTATCTTCATAGGTTTTGGATTTTATTGCCACAAAGATAGACCTTTTTTAGATTTTGTCACTCATTCTCGCTAACTAATTTTATAACGGTGATTTCGGGCCATGCACCGAAGCGGAAAGGTAGTCCCACATATCCTATGCCGACATTGACATACAGGGCTCGTTTGCCTTCGTAGTACATGCCTGCCCATTCCGGGTAGATGAGAGAAGCTAACGAATGTCCGAACATTTCCATCTGCATGGCGTGCGTATGTCCGGAAAGGGTTAACTCTATATCCGAGCCCGGCAGGACTTCGCGTCGCCAGTGCGTAGGGTTGTGGCTGAGCAGGATACGGAACATGCCTTCCGTGCCCTGCATGGCTTTGGGCAAATCGGCGAATTGTGAGAAAGGCGGCTCCCCGTCGTTCTCGACACCTATTAATGCTATGCTGTCGCCCTTATGACATAAAATGTCATGTTCGTTATTCAGCATTTTCCAGCCCATCTCTTTTTGCTGTTCTATTAAATACTCCAAATTGGCCGCTTCCTCTTTTCGGTTACGCCAACGGTAGTAAGTCCCGTAATCATGATTGCCGAGAATAGAATATACTCCGTCGGGAGCATGTAGCCGGGAAAGTATCTCCTTGAAACCGTCCAGCTCGTGGCTTTGCTGATTAACCAAATCACCGGTAAAGACAATAAGGTCTGCTTTCTGCTCATTCACCAGCTTTACCAAATGCCGGACAGCTTCCGGATTCCCCAGCCAGCTGCCTATATGTATATCCGACAGCTGAAGGATGCGATAACCGTCAAAGCCTTTGGGTATGTTGGCCGAGCGATACTCGACATCCTTTACCTCAAAGCGTGTGATACCCGCAATGGCTCCGTAAAGAATATTGGCAAAACTGATTACCCCCAATATCAATCCGAGCAGTGTGTAAGGAAGCCGGTGTGCAACAAAAGGAGAGCGAGGGCTTCTGAACGGCGTGCGGAAAATGACGAGCGACAGAAGCCGGCTGATTCCCCGCATCAGTATACCCAGTAGCGAGCAAAGCATGAACACCGTTTTCGGAACGGCAAACAGCATCACGGCCACTGCCAGCCTGCCGATGCCTTGCGGATGATGTGAAAGGGCATTATCCCCTGTCATATAGATATAATACATGTATATGGCCACCAACATAGCGGTGGGAAGCCAATACGTACTGCGCCAGACTATATTACGCGTTTTCTTTACGATGTACACCAGGTAGATGTACATATCCGGCAGAAGCAGGAATAAAATGAGTATAAGAGTTATTCGGTGCATATATCTTCGAGTTCTTCTATATTCTTTTTAATACTGTCGAGGTGCTTATAAACAACCTTTTTATAGATGAAATAAATAAGAATTACATCCCAGATGACGCAGAATCCCAGCATGGCGGCCTGCGCTATGAGAGGCATCGTGTAGTAATCCATTACCCAGTAGAACAGTGCGGTGAAGATGACGGTCCAGACAGCCACTGCCCACACTTCGTAGCGGGTCCAGTAACGGAACGTGGCCATGCGCCGGCTTACTTCGGCTACCGACATCTCATCCACCCGGGTATTCCTGTTCCAAAGGTAAGTTTTCCGGTCCCACCACATACCGCCGAGGATGGTGACGGTGATGAAAGCCAGAAATATGGCAGTCTTGTTTTGCAAGTGCTCATTGAAGCCGAAAGTAGGTAGCAAAAGCCATATCAGCAGGATGACGGCCAGCCCCACCGCACCTACTCCAAGCGAGAAGCGTTGCAGGATAACGAGCCGCCTCAGGCTGCGCCGGGTATTTGTTTTATAGCTCGCAAGCAGTTCCTTTATTTGTTTTTCATCGGCGATAGGTTCCTTTTGCAACTGTGCATCCAATGCATTCCATGATTTTTTCAGTTCGTCCAGTTCCATATGTTATTCCTCCTTGTTCATCTTTTTCAGTTTGTCTTTAATACGGTTGAGTTTGGTAGCCACATTGGTTACGGTCAGTCCGGTGATTTCGGAAATCTCCTCATAACTCTTCTCTTCCAGATAAAGCAGGATGATAGACTTTTCCAGTTGTCCCAGCCGGTTTATCATCCGGTAGAGTTGCCGTAACATGGCTTGCGTCTCGTCGTCTTCTTCGCTGCGGTCGGCTTCCTGTGTGAGGGTTACAATCTCCGGAATGTTCTTTTCTTTCCGTATGAAGCTGATACAGGTATTCAAGGCGATACGGTAAATCCACGTCGAGACTTTACATTCCCTTCTGAATTTAGGAAAAGCTTTCCAGATGTTGAGTACTACTTCCTGGTACAGGTCGCTAAGAGTCGCGTTCGGAGTGGTGTACAGGTAACACACCTTATAGATGACGCGCTCGTATTCCCGTATGACGGACATAAACTCTTGTTCTATATTTTCCATTGTATTGTTTCTCGAATCGCTTTTTATTTGTTTGTCGTAACGGAAACCGGAAAATCACACTCCCGGTTCTTAACTCTTCAGGTTGGCTGCAAGAAACTTTCGCATTTCATCAATCGGCTTACCGCGTCGGCGGGCATAATCTTCCAGTTGGTCTTCACCAATCTTGCCTACGGCGAAATAGTGTGACCGGGGATGTGAAAACATAAGACCGCATACAGAAGCATGCGGATACATGGCCCCGTTTTCGGTGAGCGTGATACCTATCTGTTTCATATCCAGCAGTTCATCCAATATGAAGTTTACGGATTGGTCGGGTAGGGAAGGATAGCCTACCGCCGGACGGATACCTTGATATTTCTCAGCCAGCAAGTCCGGAATGGAAAGTGATTCTTCGGGAGCATATCCCCAGACCACCTTACGCACATGTTCGTGCATCTTTTCTGTCGCGGCTTCGGCAAGCCGGTCTGTCAGGGTCTGTACGAGGAGATGTTTGTAAGGGTCGTCTTTGTAGTAGTTTTCACTTTCCGCACTGACGGAAGATGCGAAAAGGCCTATCGTGTCTGCCACCCCGGACGAGAGAGGCCGTATGAAATCGCTCAGGCAGAGAAACGGACTTCCGTCCGGGTGAGGGGTCTGCTGACGGAGCAGGGGGAACACCGTATCCTCGATAAGGAGATTGTCCCCTTCCGCATTGGCGCTGCACAACCTGTAAATGCATTGCACCGTAATTTCCTCATCCAATCGGTTGAGTACTCTGTTGGCTTCCTTAAACAGTTGCATGGCTTCGGCGGCTTTGGCACGCTCTTCTTGGGGAAAAGCCGCAAGCCACATGGCACGGCAGGAATCGCAACCGTGAATATCGGCTATTGCCGCAAACCTGGGTTGAAAGCCCCAGGCATGGAAGAAATAAATCCAGTTGATGTAGGGACTTACTTCATGGATTTTATAATTGATGGTTGACAATGGATAATGTATGTATAATAAGTGTTGATAATGTATATATAATAAGTTAAGTAAATAAGTAAGTGTTTAGATTTAATTTGTATCGGTAACAATGAGTGTATATCAGTAACGATGGGTATATATAGGTAACAATAATGTAGCGTAACCTAAGGCTGAAAGCCTTTTTATCTTATAGCCCGGGGTAACACCCCGGGAATAAATGTTCCCGACATTCTGCGCCCTGAAAGGGCAAAAGATTAATCTGCAAATATATTGCCCTTACAGGGCGCAATGTTATTCATATTCACGCTCCCGGGGTGCTACCCCGGGCTATAAGATAAAAAGGCTTTCAGCCTTAGGTTACGCTACATTATTGTTACCTATATATACCCATCGTTACTGATATACGCTCATCGTTACTGATATAAATTCAATTTCAATATTTCAACATTTATTTATTCTCTGAATCGGTTATGTATTACGCTTCCGCCGACGGATAATCGAATCTCAGCTCTTCACCGCGATAAGAATCGTCTACCATATCGCCGTTATAAATAAGGTGTCCGTTGGCAAACGTTTTTTCTACTTTCCAGTTGAACGTATGTCCCTCTAAAGGGCTCCAGCCGCATTTGCTCAGAATCTTGTCGGCGGTAACTTCCCAGGGAGAGTCGGGGCGTACCAGCACTAAGTCCGCCTGATAGCCTTCACGGATATATCCGCGTTGGCAAATACCGTATATTCGGGCAGGCGCATGACACATTTTCTGTACAACCGTTTCCAGTGAGAAAACACCTTCATCCACCAGCCCTAACATGCTGACAAGAGAGAATTGTATCATAGGCATACCTGACATCGCTTTCAGCGCTCCGCCTTCTTTCTCGCTCAACAGATGAGGAGCGTGGTCGGTGGCGATAACGTCAATCAGCCCTGAGTTGACGGCAGCCCGCAGAGCTTCCCGGTCTGTTTTCCGTTTGACGGCGGGGTTACATTTTACGCGTGCGCCCAGACTGTTATAGTGCGCCAGTGTAAAGAGCAAATGCGCCACGCATGCTTCGGATGTGATATTCTTGTCTTCCAGAGGCTCGTCACTAAACAGTTGCAGCTCTTTGGCCGTGGATACGTGCAGAATATGCAGGCGCGCTCCGGCAATTCTCGCCAGACGGACGGCCAGCTCGGAAGATGCGTAACAGGCCGGAACGGAACGGATACCGGGATGGGCGTTGACAGGAATGTCATCCGCTCCTTTGTATTTTTGCCTGTATTTCTCGATATTGGCTTTTATCGTTTCCTGGTCTTCGCAATGAGCGGCAATCAGCATATCCGTACCATTGAATATTTTCAGCAGGCTGTTCATTTTGTCCACCAGCATATTACCGGTACTGGAACCCATAAACAGCTTGATGCCGCAAACGCGATGCTTGTCCAGCTTGTCAAATTCCGTATAGTTATCGTTGGTTGCGCCGAAATAGCAGGAGTGGTTGACGATACATTTCTCATTCAGCAGGTCGAACTTGGCATTCAGGGCATCCAGCGTTACGGTCAGCGGATTGGTGTTGGGCATATCCATAATGGAAGTCACCCCGCCGGCGGCAGCCGCACGGCTTTCCGTCAGGATATCCGCTTTGTGGGTAAGGCCCGGGTCGCGAAAATGCACGTGGTCGTCGATGATGCCGGGCAGCAGGTAGCAGCCTGTTGCATCGATTACTTCTTCACAAGGGGCGGAGAGCGGTTTCCAGTTGGTAAGAACTTCGGCGATGCGTCCGTTTTCTATCACTACCGAACCTTGGATAGACTGTCCTTCGTTGACAATCGTCGCATTGTGTATCAGCGTTCTTTTCATATCTTTAGTTTTTCAAGTTTGGATATTTATGAAACCAACTGTCCCATTTCAGCCGGATTACTCCGAACACGGCTTCTCCGAAAATGCTGCTGTTCATCTTGGACGTTCCCAGTTCCCGGTTGATGAAGATAACCGGTACTTCCTTCACATCCGCTCCGCACTTGTAGGCGGTGAACTTCATCTCTATTTGGAAAGCATAGCCTTTAAAGCGGATGCCGTCCAGATTGATGGTCTGCAATACCCTGCGGCGGTAGCACACAAAGCCGGCGGTAGTATCGTGAATGGGGAGCCCCGTAATGATACGTACATATTTGGAAGCGAAATAAGACATGAGCACACGTCCCATAGGCCAGTTCACCACATTCACGCCGCTGACGTAGCGCGAGCCGATAGCCACATCCGCCCCTTCTTCGGCGCAGGCTTGGTAGAGGCGGGGCAGGTCTTTGGGGTTATGGCTGAAGTCGGCATCCATTTCGAATATATATTCATAGTCGCGTTGCAACGCCCATTTGAATCCGGCTATGTAGGCCGTACCCAGTCCCAGCTTTCCCTTACGCTCCACCATAAACAGGCAGTCGGAAAACTCCCGTTGCAAGTCTTTTACGATAGCGGCAGTACCGTCGGGCGAACCGTCTTCGATAATAAGTATGTGGAATCCGTGCTCCAGGGCAAAAACGGCACGGATGATATTCTCGATGTTTTCCCGTTCGTTGTAGGTAGGGATGATGACAATACTGTCTGATGTCTGCATATTCATTGAAAATATATGGGGCTTATTAATGGGAGCAAATGTAGTGCTTTTCTATTACTTACAGATAAAACTAAGGATTATTTATGTATTTTTGCAACGGAAATTCACCGTAACAATGATTATTACCGAACTGCAACAATTATACGCCGCCCATCCCAATGTAGAAGGCATGTGCAGGCTGCTAAAGAACAATTCCGTCCGTCACCTCTACTGCAGCGGCCTGTGCGCTTCTGCCGCTTCGCTGTTTTCGTCCGTGCTGGTACAGCGGGCTGAATGTCCGTTTGTCTTTATTCTCGGCGATTTGGAAGAAGCCGGGTATTTCTATCACGACCTGACACAGATTTTGGGAGCCGAACGGGTGTTGTTCTTCCCCTCTTCCTTCCGCCGCGCCATAAAGTACGGACAGAAAGATGCCGCCAACGAGATTCTCCGCACGGAAGTGCTGAGCCGCCTGCAGAAAGGCGAGGAAGGGCTTTGCGTGGTTACCAGCCCGGATGCGCTGGCGGAAAAAGTCGTTTCCCGTAAGGAGCTGGGAGATAAAACCTTGAAACTCCATACGGGCGAAAAGGTGGATATGGACTTCGTGACGGAAGTGCTGCGCAGCTACGGCTTCGAGTACGTGGATTATGTGTACGAGCCGGGGCAATATGCCGTGCGCGGCAGTATCATCGATGTCTTTTCCTTTTCTTCCGAATGTCCTTTCCGTATCGATTTCTTCGGAGATGAGGTGGAGAGCATCCGTACGTTTGAGGTGGAGAGCCAGCTTTCCAAAGAGAAGAAAGAGGATATCGTCATTGTCCCCGATTTGAGCCGTAGCCTGGAGCAGGGCGGCAATGGCGGCATGGTATCTTTCCTGGACTTTCTCCGGCCGGACACCTTGCTGGCGATGCGTGATTTCCTCTGGCTGCGCGAGCGTATTCAGGCCGTTCACGACGAATCGCTGACCGCCGCGGCCATTGCCGCCCGCGAAGCCGAGGAAAACGGTGCGATATCTCTGGAAGGAAAGTTGATTGACGGGGGAGAGTTTACCTTGCGCGCCCTCGATTTCCGCCGCATGGAATTCGGAACGAAGCCTACCGGAACACCGGACGCGACAGTATCATTCAGTACCGCAGCGCAACCTATCTTCCATAAGAATTTCGACCTGGTGGCGGAAAGCTTCCAGGACTACCTGGCGCGCAACTATACCCTCTATATATGCAGTGACAGCCTGAAACAAACCGACCGTATCCGCGCTATCTTTGAAGACCGGGGAGATAACATCTCCTTTACCCCCGTTGAGCGTACCTTGCACGAGGGCTTTGCCGACGATACTCTGCGTCTCTGCATCTTTACCGACCACCAGTTGTTCGACCGTTTTCACAAATACAACCTGAAAAGCGATAAAGCCCGCAGCGGCAAGGTGGCTTTGAGCCTGAAAGAGTTGAATCAGTTTACTCCCGGAGATTACGTGGTGCATACCGACCACGGCGTGGGACGTTTTACGGGATTGGTGCGTATTCCCAACGGAGATACGACGCAGGAAGTGATGCGTCTGGTCTATCAGAATGACGATGTGGTCTTTGTCTCCATCCATTCTTTGCATAAGGTTTCCAAGTACAAAGGCAAAGAAGGCGAAGCTCCCCGTCTCAACAAGCTGGGTACCGGCGCATGGGAGAAACTGAAAGACCGTACCAAGACCAAGATTAAGGATATAGCCCGCGACCTGATAAAGCTCTATTCGCAACGGCGCGAGGAGAAAGGTTTTCAATACAGCCCCGACAGTTTCCTGCAACGGGAGCTGGAAGCGTCTTTCATTTACGAGGATACCCCCGACCAAAGCAAGGCGACCGCCGACGTAAAGGCGGATATGGAAAGCGCCCGCCCCATGGACCGGCTGGTATGCGGCGACGTAGGCTTCGGCAAGACCGAGGTTGCCGTGCGTGCCGCTTTCAAGGCGGTGGCGGACAACAAGCAGGTGGCCGTCCTCGTTCCCACCACCGTTCTTGCCTATCAGCATTTCCAGACTTTCAAGGAGCGCCTGAAAGGCCTGCCCTGCCGTGTGGAATATCTGAGCCGCGCCCGGACGGCAGCACAGGCCAAGGCCGTTGTCAAGGGTCTTGCGGACGGTGAGGTGAATATCCTTATCGGTACCCACCGCATTTTGGGTAAAGACGTTAAGTTCAAAGACCTCGGCTTGCTGATTATCGACGAAGAACAGAAATTCGGTGTCTCCGTCAAGGAGAAGCTCCGCCAACTGAAAGTGAACGTGGACACCCTGACCATGACCGCCACGCCCATTCCCCGTACCTTGCAGTTCTCCCTGATGGGCGCGCGCGACTTGAGCGTCATCCAGACACCGCCGCCCAACCGTTATCCCATTCAGACGGAAGTGCATACTTTCAGCGACGATATCATCACCGATGCCATCAATTTCGAAATGAGCCGCAACGGGCAGGTGTTCTTTGTAAACAACCGTATCTCCAATCTCTCCGAACTGAAAGCGATGATAGAGCGCAACATTCCCGATTGCCGTGTCTGCATCGGTCACGGGCAAATGGAACCCGCCGAACTGGAAAAGATTATTCTCGACTTTGTCAACTATGATTATGACGTATTGCTCGCCACTACCATCATTGAGAGCGGTATCGACATACCGAACGCCAATACCATCATCATCAACCAGGCGCAGAATTTCGGCTTGAGCGACCTGCACCAGATGCGCGGCCGTGTGGGGCGCAGCAATAAAAAGGCTTTCTGCTATTTGCTGGCTCCCCCCTTGTCCTCGCTTACGCCGGAAGCCAAACGCCGCTTGCAGGCTATCGAGAACTTCTCCGACTTAGGCAGCGGCATCCACATCGCCATGCAGGACCTCGACATTCGCGGCGCGGGTAATATGCTCGGCGCAGAGCAAAGCGGCTTCATTGCTGACCTGGGTTACGAAACCTATCAGAAGATATTGTCCGAAGCCGTGCACGAGCTGAAGACCGATGAGTTTGCCGACCTCTATGCCGACGAGCTGAAAGGCGACGGTACTATCAGCGGTGAGCAATTTGTAGACGAATGCCAGGTGGAGAGCGACCTTGAGCTGTTGCTGCCCGCCACCTACGTCACCGGCAGCAGCGAGCGTATGTTGCTCTATCGCGAACTGGACGGCCTGACGCTGGACAAGGACGTGGATGCTTTCCGCGCCCGTCTCGAAGACCGTTTCGGACCTATCCCCCCCGAGACGGAAGAATTGCTCCGTATCGTTCCCCTGCGCCGTCTTGCGGCACGTCTGGGAACGGAAAAGGTGTTCCTCAAAGGCGGCCGCATGACGCTGTTCTTTGTTTCCAATCCGGACAGCCCTTACTATCAGAGTCAGGCTTTCGGCAAAGTCATTGCCTACATGATGAAATATACTCGCCGTTGCGACCTGCGGGAGCAGAATAACAAGCGGAGCATGGTAGTGAAAGACGTCACTACCGTGGAAGAGGCTGTGGCGGCGTTACAGGAGATTGTGGCGATGCAGGTGGAAGAATAGGTCAGTCTGTTGTTGCTTTGATATATATTTTGTGTGACCCTCTGCCCGTATGGCCGATTCCGCTTTCGGGCATTTCGCTCCACTGTTTCAGCTCTTGTGCGGCGGCGTTGCGCAGTAGTCCTGTCAGTTCGCAGTAGTCACCTACTTTCAGCAACGGATGCGACTCTAAATAGTCTTGCGCCAGTTTCAGCCGTTGTCCGGCGGTGTAGCGTGAGGAGGAGTGCCGGAACTTCCATTTAGAGCGGTCCAGTATGCAACTTCGTCCTGTCTCGTAGATGAAATCCTTGTCTGCACGGAAGTTGATGTTATCTACACAGATACTTCTTACGTTGCGTTTTTGTCCGCCCTGTTCGGCGCTTTCCCGTTCAAAACCTTCGCGCAACCCTAACGAGGGAGTGAATACACCCAGTCCGTCCACTTTCACCGAGTGTCCTTCGCCCATTTCACGGGCTATGGCCTGGGTGAGTGATTTTACCAGTCCGATGATGTCGCCGGGAGTAAAGGTACTGGCGTAGTTGATGCGTTGGGCAAGGTAGTCCAAATCTACCTGTCCCCAAATCTTGATACGGGGGAAGAGTATTTTTTCACCGTCTTCGTTGGGAAGATTAGAGGTCTGCATTTGATATTCTGCCATGATGTTTTTTGTTGTTTACGGGTTGATAATTCGGTGATGGATGTCCGTCCTGCATGGGGCTAAGGAAGAAGTGGCATGGGGTAGGGACGAAAGTAGGCGGACTTGCTTACCGGGGAGACTTAACCTATGCTTTAAACTGTATCTTCAGTTTAAAGATATGTATCTTTAGGCTGGAGATGGCGGTCTTTAACCTAAAGATGTTCATCTTGAGCGTAAAGATACGGCTTATTTCCTATATGAGCAAGCCTTTCTCCTAAGAAGTGAGTACTTGATACGGGGAGTGTGAGTGCTTCTTTATGAATGGTTGGCAATTCGCTGTTTGACAGCGGTTGTTGGGAAGATTGGGACGGAGTACTTTACTTGTCCGTATCTTCCTATTTCCCGTACAGTTTGTCAATCAAGTCCTTCCGTCCTATCCGCCGCAGTTCATTGATGATATTTCTCCGTTCTTCGGGTTTGTACCAGAAGAAGAACTGACGCTGCGCCAGTTTCTCGCGTTGTGTTTTGGCGCTGAACACGGGTTCCAGGGTATAGGGGTGGAAACCTGTGTACCACGCTTCGGTGGCGACGGTCATGGGGGTGGGAGTAAAGTCCTGTACCTGCTCCAGATGAAAGTCCAGACGCTTGGTAATGACGGCAAGTTCCGCCATGTCCTCTTCCTTGCAGCCTGGGTGGCTGGAGATGAAGTAGGGGATGAGCTGCTGCCGCAGGCCTTCTTCACGATTGATTCGGTCGAATATCTTTTTGAACTCTCCGAACTGGCTGAACGGCGGTTTGCGCATGATGTCGAGCACGCGTTCCGAGGTGTGTTCCGGCGCGACTTTAAGGCGGCCGCTTACATGACGGGCTATGAGTTCGCGGGTATATTCCTGCGTGCTTTTGTTGGTTTTGGGGTCTTTGCTTTGGTGCAGCAGCAAGTCGTAGCGCACACCGCTGCCTATGAATGACTTTTTGATGCCCGGCAGACTGTCTACCGCATGATAAATATCGAGTAGCGGGCTGTGGTCTGTGTTCAGGTTAGGGCACACTTTGGGGTGGATGCACGACGGGCGTTTGCATTTCTTGCATACGGCTTCATTGCGTCCCCGCATCTTGTACATATTGGCGGAGGGGCCGCCCAAATCACTGAGATACCCTTTGAAGTCCGGTAATTCCATTACGGCCTTTACTTCCTTCAAGATGCTTTCCTTGCTGCGGCTGACGATAAACTTGCCCTGATGCGCCGAGATGGTACAGAAAGCGCAACCGCCGAAACATCCGCGATGGATGTTGACGGAGAACTTAATCATATCGTATGCGGGTATGCGCTTTCCCTTGTATTTGGGATGTGGAAGGCGGGTATAGGGGAGGTCGAAAGAACGGTCGAGTTCCGCTTCCGTCAGGGGCGGGTAAGGCGGATTGACAACGACGGTTTGCCTGCCTACGGTCTGCAGGATGCGCGATGCGGCGTATTTATTGCTCTCTTCTTCGATATGGCGGAAATTGGCGGCCTGTTTCTTCTTGTCTTTCAGGCATTCTTCGTGCGAGAAAAGGGTGATGTCCCCTTCCTGCGGCTGCACTTCTTTAGTAAGATAAGCCAGTTGGGGGATGTCGAGAATAGGTTGCTGCCGCTTTAATCTTCTTACAAGCTCCACAATGGGTTTCTCACCCATACCGTACGTCAACGCATCGGCGCCGCTGTCCGCAAGAATGCTGGGACGCACGCGGTCTTGCCAATAGTCGTAATGCGTCAGCCGGCGCATGCTCGCTTCGATACCGCCCAATATGACGGGCACATCGGGATATAGTTTTTTAAGGATTTGGGTATAGACAATCGAGGGATATTCGGGGCGCATGTCCGGACGTGCGTCGGGAGTATAGGCATCATCGCTGCGCAGACGTTTGTTGGCGGTGTATTTATTGACCATACTGTCCATACAGCCTGCGCTGACGCCGAAGAAGAGGCGGGGACGCCCCAGTTTCTTAAAATCCCGTAAGTCGTCTCGCCAGTTGGGTTGGGGAATAATCGCCACACGCAGTCCTTCCGCTTCGAGTATGCGCCCTATGACGGCTGCCCCGAACGATGGATGGTCTACATACGCGTCACCGCTGAACAAAATAACGTCCAGTTCATCCCACCCGCGAAGTTCCACTTCTTTCTTGGTTGTAGGCAACCAATCAGTCAGTCTGTATTCTTTCATGGGTGCAAAGATACGGAAAGTTTTAATTACTTACAGAACTGCACCAGCATTTCCTCTCCGTCATAAATCTCACGGAAGCCGATTTGCTGTTCGGCGAGATACTCCTTGAGGTCATTAAAGGCGGTTGCGTCGTCCATAATGATTTCCAGTTTCTCGCCTTTCCCGGCTTCGCACATGGCCTTTACGGCGGGGATGAGAGGGCTGTAAAGCTTCTGTCCGCGTGTGTCGATGGTTTTCATTTATCTTCTTCCTCTTCTATGGTTTCTTGCCGGGAAAGCCATTGCAGGTAGAGCTTGATAAGCTGCTGCAGCCCGAAGGCTTTCATGTTGTTGTGATAGATAACGTCGATGCAGAGGTCGAGCAGGTCTTTACTGTCTTCTTCCTGAGCGGCGATGAGGGAACGGATATTCAGCTTGAGCTTGTCGAGCACGGTTTCGTCCACGATGCCGTTGCTGTCGATGAGATGACGGAAGAGGCCGTATTTCTCGATGGTGGCGAGATTCTCTTCCGATATTTCCAGGTTGCGGGTTCCGCTGGGATTGGCTTGTATAGTGTACATGGCGTTAATGTTTTAATGATTAATGTTTAGTAATCGATGTTTTCTGTAAAAGCAAAGATAAGTTTTTCACCACAGATTATGCATATTTCCACAGATTATTTATCAAGATTGTCGTTATTATCTGTTCATACCCGTATTATCTGCCGTAAAGAAGTGCAGTATGGATGCCATAACCGCTGTTCTGTTTGCTTCTTCCCGAATGCTTTCAAAGGGAAATGACATGACGAAAGTACGGTAGTCGTTACCTTTATAGGCTATGGCGGCCGGTTGGTTCCCGTCTGCATAGGTCATGACTGGAAAAGCGGTTGCCATAGGCAGGATACAGTCGGGGGCCGTTACGGGATAGGCCTGCTCGTTGGGCAGACGGGGGATGCTGAGGCTGCGCCCCAAGCCTTGTATGCCGATTTGCCCGCCGGATGTCTGTAAACTGTTACCGAAGCGGTATTTCAGGACGTTTTGGGTAAATTCCCGGTTGCCTTGCGAATCGTTCATGTCGCTGCCTATGTAGGCGCCGCTGACCAACAGGTTGCCGCCCGACCGGCAGTAGGCTGCCAAGGCGCGCTGCATGGGCGAGGAGAAAGTTTTGTAATAGGCTGTCCGTGACAGGTTGCCGTCCGCTTTTTCCAATCCCAGAATATAGTCTGCTATCGGATAGTCTTCCAATGCCACACTGCCGCTTTCCACAGCTTCGTCACTGCATGAAGTGAAGCTGTAGCCGCCTGCCGCCTGTATGGCTTTGCCATGCATAAAGGGGTAGTCGAAGGTGTTCCCGGCTATTTTCATGCCTTCATATTCATTGCCGCTTTCTCCCAAACGTTTTCCGGCTTCTTTACGGTTGAAGTTCTGCTGGATGCCGCAGAGGGATATATCGTATAGATAAGGTACGCCGGGGTCTTGAACCATGTCAAATCCCGCTTCGTCGGGCGTGTTTACCACAGCGGGACCACTGATGCGGTCGAAGCCGTTGATGATAAGTACACGCGCCTTTTCGTGTTCGGACTTGTAGGCCGCGAGGATTTCGGACGGGAAGCTTTCTCCACCCCGGTTCACTGCCGTTACTTTGAAAGAATAGACGATGCCCGGTTCTATCTTTACGGTATGGAACGGATTGTTTACACGTACGCCGTTGTCAAATCCGCCCCGTCCGATACGTGTGTAGACAATGTATTCGCGGGGTGTGGCGGTGGGTTCCAGTGGGTCGTTCACTCCTTTCCAGGAAAGCTCCAGCGTATTTTTCTTCTTGCCGAAGCGGATGGCGAAATTGCTGACGGGCAAGGGCTGCACAACGTATTCTTTCTTATGCTGCGTGCAGATATATTGCAGGATGGATTTGTACAGGGCGCGGCTGGCCGTGAACTTGAAATTGGGGTCGTGTCCCAAACGCATGTCCGCAAAGTTCTGGTGCGAGAGAATCTCCACGATTGCGGAAGGAACGGCGGGTAGGCGGGTTTCGCTGTAATTGCGGTTCCACATGCTGCGGCGTGTCCAGTCCGTATTGAAAATGGAACGGATGTCTTGCCGCAAGCGGGTGAGGAACAGGTCGGCAAGGTCGCGCGAGGCGTAACGGTCTGTTCCCGCCGCCAATTCGCCGTTATTGAAATCGGTGGTATAGATGCCGAGTGTTCCTACGATCCGGTCGTCGGTCTTGAAGCCGGCATCGCTGTGCAGTGCCATGCTCATTTCAAACGGTACTCCCAATCCCTGTTCGCCGGGATTGAATACGGAGCCGCCCGACAGATAGTTGATGGCACGCGAACGTACATTGATGTCGTCGGAGAGGTCGTCCTTGCCTTTGTATCCGGCATATACGGGATAGGGCATACCCGCCCATTGCGCGGAGTAACGGGCGCCTTCCAGATAGCGGGGCAGACCGCTGGTTTTGCCGCCGCGCGCAATGTTGCCCATGCCGCCGCCGAAACGTACGGCATCGGCGCATACCACTCCTTTCTCCCGGCTTTCATTGCTCAATACCACCATACCGTAGTCATTGCTTCCTTTGTCGAAAGTAAAAGTACCGAGGTATACCCATGTGCCGCCGCCAATGCGCTGGTTAACTTTAAACTCTGTGACACCGCCGTTGTGGAATACGAGGTATTTGGCATCGCTCACGCTGTTCGGCAGGCTCTGATAGGAAACGTATACGGCGTATTCTCCGGTTTCCGGAATATCGGGAACCCACTCGGCGAAGGCTTTGTTTTTCTTCTTTTCGGTCTGCGCGAAGCGTGCCGTGCCGTCAAGGAAAGGGTTTTCTCCTTCCGCATAGATGCGCTTCCGCTGTGCAAATCCCGGCAGAGAGGTCTTTTCCCAACGTGCTTTCCTGCTTTTCACTTCGAGATAGAGGGAGTTTGTACCGTTCCGGTTGCCGTCGTTGTCTACGATGATTTCCCGTTTCTGCGTGTCGCGTTCGCGAGGGGTGAATACGTTGGCTCCCGCATTTTCCAGCATCGGGATGAGGTAGGGGAGGATGAACGATTGCGTGAATTGGTCTTCGGAGGTACAGAACAGGCGGGGACGCTGCCAGCCCCATTTGTCCTTGCTGTTGATGTAGTACCTTCCGTGACTTTGCCACAGGGCGATGTGCCGTCCTTCCAGTCCCCGGGTTATTTCAAAGGGGCGGGATGCGCGGGTCACCCAAGGGGCGCCTTTGTAATGTATATCCGTAAACAGGCGGTTTTTATCTTTCTTTCCGTTTCTGTATGCGTTGGGGATAAGGTCGCCGATGGAACGTCCGCCGGTAAAGACGGTGATGTCGAAATAGGTAACGGGGCCGGGGAGTATCTTCTTGATGTCCCGGTAAGTCTTTTCCACCGTTTCAGGCCGGAAGGGCTGGTAGGAGAATTTATCATCGGCGTAGATGCTGATGGTTTTTCGGCGGAAGTCTACGCGTACGCTGTCGAGCCGGCATGTACCGATATTGACATCGGCAGGGGCATATGCTTGAAAGAAGGTTTGTAACCGCTCCCGGACGGCCTGTTCTATTTCTTGTGAAAAGAGGGAAGTAACTCCTGCCGACAGGAGCAGTATGGATAAATATAGCTTTCTCATATTCAATAGTTAAGTACCGTACAAAAATACACAAAAAAAGAGTGGGAAGTTCATCGCTTCCCACTCTCTTATCGCTATTTAGTAAACATTTACAGCGGAATGTATTCTACGAATGCTTCCATGGCTTCGTAAGATGCCAGACCCAAGCTGTCGTACAGTGCGGCTGTACCGCGGTT
The DNA here is from genome assembly GCF_900129655.1 of Bacteroides clarus YIT 12056. GTDB lineage: Bacteria > Bacteroidota > Bacteroidia > Bacteroidales > Bacteroidaceae > Bacteroides > Bacteroides clarus. The sequence continues at coordinate 274,818 of NZ_FQWK01000006.1, read as the reverse complement.
GCGGTCTTCACTGCGTTGCCAGAACAGGCGCTCGTCGTTACCGAGGAACGGTGCGCTTTCCATCTGGCTTTGGTGCTTCAGGATAGAGTTACGTTTGGCGCGCAATTCCTCGGGACTGATGGGCACCGCCATTTCGATGTTTTCAATTTCCCACTCTGCCCATGCGCCGCGGTACATCCAGATGCGGCAGTCTTTCAGCCATTTGGCGCCTTCTTCCTTTTCAAGGTCGATAGCGGCAAATACGGCATCCGTACAAACACGGTGTGTTCCGTGCGGGTCGGCAAGGTCACCGGCAACAAAGATTTGGTGGGGTTTCACTTCGCGCAACAGGTTGCGTACGATTTCCACGTCGGCTTCGCTGATAGGGTTCTTCTGAATCTTACCCGTTTCATAGAACGGCAGGTCGAGGAAGTGGCAGTGATCCAACGGGATATTGTTATAAGTACATGCCGTACGCGCTTCGCCGCGACGAATCAGCCCTTTGATGGTCAGGATATCGCGGGTATCCATATCGCCGTCTTTCTTATCTTTCAGATAGTTGCGGATTTCGGTGTATTTCTCGTTGATGACCTGGTCTTCGCTGTTGTTGAAGAGCTGGTTGAAGCCGTTGATGAAGTGCAGGAAGCGGATTACTTCTTCATCGCCTACGGCAATGTTACCGGAAGTCTCGTATGCCACATGCACGTCATGTTTCTGCTCTACCAGACGGCGGATAGTACCGCCCATAGAGATGACGTCATCATCCGGGTGCGGAGAGAATACAACGACACGTTTGGGATACGGTTTAGCGCGTTCGGGACGATAGGTGTCGTCTGCGTTCGGCTTGCCGCCCGGCCAACCGGTGATGGTATGCTGCAGGTCGTTGAAAATCTTGATATTTACGTTGTATGCAGAGCCGTAAAGGGCAAGCAGTTCGCTCAAACCGTTTTCGTTGTAGTCTTTGTTGGTCAGCTTCAGAATCGGTTTTCCGGTCAGTTGGCACAACCAGACGATGGCGCTGCGAATCAGCTTGTCGTTCCATTCGCAGGAAGTTACCAGCCAGGGACGTTGGATACGTGTCAGGTTGGCGGCTGCCGAAAGGTCGATGGCGATATGGGCATTGTTGTGCGTTTGCAGGTAAGATGCGGGGATTGTATCTGTTACGTTGCCTTCTACACACTCTTTTACCATTTTGGCCTTTTCTTCACCCCATGCCAGCAAATATACTTTCTTGGCCGAGAGAATTGTGGCTACACCCATTGTAATGGAGCTTACCGGAGTGCTTTCAATGCTTCCGAACATCTTGGACGCTTCGTTGCGTGAGTCGCTGTCCAGCAAAATCAAACGGGTGGTGGAGTTCAGGCGCGAACCCGGTTCGTTGAAACCGATGTTGCCGACACGTCCGATACCCAATACGGCTACGTCGATACCGCCGAAGCTTTCGATGCGTTGCTCGTACAAGCGGCAATATTCGAAAATGGTGTCTTTGGCGATAGTACCGTTGGGGCTGAATACGTTCTGCATGTCAATGTCCACGTGGTCGAGCAGCATTTCCTTCAATGCGTTGAGGTTGCTGTTGACTGCGTCCGAAGCCAGCGGATAATATTCGTACAGGTTGAATACCACTACATTGCGGAAACTCAGTCCTTCTTCCTTATGCATACGCACGAGGGCTGAATAGACATTGCGCGGCGAGTTACCGCCGGCCAGCGCCAATACGCAGAAACGTCCGGCTTTCTGCTTGTCACGAATCACTTGTGCGATATCCAAAGCAATCTGGTTGGCTCCTTCTTCGGGAGACTCGTAAATGTCTGTCGGAATTTTTTCGAGACGTGTCAGTACCGATCGCTCGAAAGCGTTCTCAGGTCGATAGTACCTGGGGGATACTCTGTTCAGAGTAATTTGAGAACTAAGATTGGTTTTCATACAATAATTGGTTATTAATAAATGATTAAAGCTGTTCGCTTGTTCAAAACTTAACAAAAATACGAAAAACAAAGTTCATTCGCATTATGTTGAAATAAATTTTATGATAAAGTATCGGTTTCAGGCACTAATTTGCCCATTGCCCATACCGCTCTGATTTTCAAATCTTCGTCCATTACGATAATGTCGGCGTCTTTTCCTTTCTGGAGCGAACCCTTACGGTCGTATACGCCCATAATGCGAGCCGGTGTTTCGGACACCATACGCACGGCGTCCGCCAATGGTATGTCGGCCTTCTGTACCATTGTGCGTATCAGGCGGTCCATCGTTGCCACGCTGCCGGCAAGGGCGGAGTGGTCGGCCAGCTTGCATACGCCGTCCTCAATGATGACACGCGGGTCGAAAGCTTCCTTGCTGTCGCTGGCGGCACATGCCAGAGCATCGGTGATGGCGCACATCCGTTCCACGCCTTTTATCTTGTAGACCAGGCGCAGGATTGTGGGTGGTACGTGGATACCGTCGGCCACTACTTCCACGGTCATGTCGTCCATGAGGTAGATGCTCTCCACGGTACCTTCGTATTTATATTCACGGCGTTTATGGAATCCGGGCATCGCGTTGTAGAAGTGCGTGGCATGCGTATATCCGGCTTCATAGGCGGTGCGTATATCTTCAAATTCGGCTTGGGTATGGGCTACCGAGGCCAAGATGCCTTTTCCGGTGATGTATTTACCGAACTGCATGGCTCCGGGTAATTCAGGAGCGGCGTCCCAACGCTTGATGCAGTGCCAGTTTTCTACGATGGGGATATATTCGTTGGGATCGGGGTTCTTGATGTTCTCGGGCATCTGTCCGCCGGCCATCGCCATGTTCAGATAGTGGCCTTCGAGGTGCAGACCCAGTATCGGGCTGTCTTTTTCCGCCATCATCTTCGTACAAGTCTCTGCCGCCTGTTCAATCATCGGTACGGTAGAAGAGGACAGGGTGGGGAATATGCTGGTGGTTCCGTATTTCATGTGAGTTTTTACGGCACCGCGAAAAGCGTCTTCGGTACATTCCATAAAGTCGCGTCCGCCGCCGCCATGTGCATGGATTTCTACACCGCCGGGCAGTACATACATTCCTTTTACATCAATCAGTTGTGCGCCGATAACGGCAAGGTCGCAATTGGTTACTTCTAAAATTTTCCCGTCTCTGATGAGTACGGAACCATCCTTGAGCCAACCTTGCGGGGTCAGGATGCGTGCGTTGATAAGTTGAGTCAACATAGGATTTAGGGGTTAGTGTTAATAAATTAATTGTTTCAGTCGTCAGACATCGTTTCAAAGGACAAAAATAACTACTTTTTGGGTAAGATGCACTCCATGCATTTAGGTATTTTCATTAAATACTCTAAAATTTGATGCGTAATGTTTAAAGAAATACCTATTTAATATCTTTTAATCGGGATGATGGTCAGTGAAAACTTTAATTTCGTTACTTTGAAGAAAATAGGAATTAAAGAGAGTTAGAGGGAGTTGTCACTCCTTAATAAGACGAATCAGGAGTTTAAACAGCAAATAGCTAAGTATGATTGAGCAATTAAACCGATTAGATGATTAAATTGATTAGATAATTAAATTGATTAAACTGATTAGATGATTAACAGATTAGATAATTAACTGATTAGACAAATTCTAAGCCTTTCAGCCTTAGGTTACTCTATTATTAACTCTTGATTCGCATTAATAATAAAAACGATTGATTATGAAAACATGGAAAGCAGAAGCCGCCATTATTGCTGTCGGTATGGTTTTGTTGGGAGTGGTAATAAAATGGGGTATAAACGATTTTATAGATAAGGAGCGTATTGTCAGCGTAAAAGGGCTGGCTGAGATGGAAGTCCCCGCCGATAAGGTAATATGGCCTTTGATGTATAAGGATATCGGGAACGACCCGTCTTTGCTTTATGCCAATATGGAGCAGAAGAACAAAGTTATTGTAAAGTTTCTGGAAAGTAACGGCATCGCTAAAGAAGAAATCAGCATTGCTCCGCCCGAAGTGATAGACATGCAGGCCGAACGTTACGGAAACCGTGATATAGCTTATCGGTACAATGCCACATCGGTCATTACGGTCACTTCAAAGAATGTAGACAAGGTGCGGAAGTTGATGTCGGAACAAGCCGAGCTGCTGAAACAGGGTATTGCCATCAGCGGGGGCGATTACCGCTATAACGTGGTATACGAGTTTACGGGCTTGAATGACGTGAAACCGCAAATGATAGAAGAAGCTACGAAGAATGCCCGTGCCGCAGCCGAGAAGTTTGCGAAAGACTCGGACAGCAGTCTGGGTAAGATACGGAATGCTTCGCAGGGACAATTCTCCATTTCGGACAGAGATGCCAATACACCTTATATTAAGAGCATACGCGTAGTGACTACCGTGAACTATTATCTGAAACGATAGTGAAAGAATCCGCATCTTTCCATGCGGGAAACTTGTTTCTGAATGCTTGCAGCGCGGAAAGTTCGAGGGGTACGGTGGCTGTCCCTTCTTCATTGTCGGGTACCTGAGCCATCAGTTCGCCCTTATATGAGTAGATTGCGCTGCCGCCGTCGTAAGGGAATCGATTACCGTCTTTACCGACACGGTTTACGCCGCAGACGTAACTTATGTTCTCCAGCGCACGCGCTTGCAAAAGAACGTCCCAGACTTTTCGCCGGGGTACAGGCCAGTTGGCGACGTAAATCAACAGGTCGTATCCGTTGTTTACATTCCTGCTCCATACGGGGAAACGAAGGTCGTAGCAGACGAGCAACAGTATGTTCCAGCCCCGGTAAGGGATTACGGTACGGCGATTGCCCGCCGTGAAATGTTCCGTTTCGTTGCCCATGCGGAACAAGTGCCGCTTGTCGTAAAAATAGGCTTCTCCTTCGGGAGTGAGGAAAAAGGCGCGGTTGTAATAGGCGGGATATTCGCGGGATAATGGATTATCTTCGGATGAAACGGAGTTTTCTTCGCAGGAAATGTAGCTTCCGGCGATGGCTATCCGGTATTCAGACGCCCATTGGCGCAGCGTGGTGATGGTGTCGCCCGTTACCGGTTCCGCCAGTTTATCGGTATTCATGCTGAATCCGGTAGAAAAAGTCTCCGGCAAAACAACAATCTCCGCCGCTCCGCGAAGTGTTTCCAGCTTTTCGCGAAGACGACGGAGATTGTCTTGTTTATTTTCCCAAGCAATATCCGTTTGCAGGATACTGACACGTAGTCGGTTCATTGTGACGAACGGTTGTCGGAAACCGTTTTTTTAAATCGTTCCGATTGAGAAGTTCTCGGGAATCTTTCCATGAAAGTCCTTGAAATAGAGTTTTATCTCATGCATATCCTTTTCAAAATCTCCCGTCGGCATTATTGCCTTGGTGGAAGTTATGGTCTTGGAAGGATAATCTATACCGATGAGCATGATGGGAACTTGCGCTTTCAATGCAATGAAGTAAAATCCCTTTTTCCAGTTAGGGTTGGGTTTACGCGTTCCTTCCGGGGTGATGGCCAAATGGAACTGTTTGCTTTCGGCAAATTTGTTGGCCATCTGGTCTACCAAGGAAGTATTCCGGCTCCGGTCTACCGGTATTCCGCCGACGGCTTTGAATATCAATCCCAAAGGAAAGAAAAACCACTCTTTTTTCATCATGAAGCTGGTCTTCCGTCCGATGGCGCCGTAAAACAGTTTGCCGATAAATAAATCCCAGTTGGATGTATGCGGTGCCGCGCAGATGATGCATTTGTCATAGTTGGGCACTGTTACATTTGTTTTCCAGCCTAACAGGCGATAATAGATAAAACTATATAGTCTTTTCTTCATTCTTATTATTTAAGTTTGCCGATAGCTTCAATGATTTCGTCTACTTTTGCGTTAAAATCAGAACGGAATTTTTTGTAGTAACCTTTTACATTTCCCGGTTCGGTGTGGCTGATGCGGCTGATGAATTCATCTTGCATTTTCAGAATCTCACTCATTAGCTCGTCGGCTTTCTTCTTGTCTGTTCCGGGTACATACAGACTGTTCACAAGACATTCGGTGAATAACTCACCGGCGATATAGTTGACGTTCTTCTTCAATACTTTTCTACTTGCCATAATCTTTACTTTTTATGTGAATAAATTGAATTATTTTCGGTAAAGATAGTGTTTTTCTCAATGACTGGAGAGGAAAAATGGGATTTTATGTGTTTTTAATGAGAAGTAGTTCGTAGAATAATTCTACATTTGTGGAGATTTTCTACAATGCAAGTGTGGAAGATGAATGTGACGGGGATACTTTATGCGTATGCTTATAGCTGATAACTAAACTATTATATAACAAATATAGCCTTTGTTGTGTTTTGGCATCGCGTTTGCTTTGAAAAGAGAAACAGGGTTAATTTTAATAAACAAACAAGCATGAGACTATTTTTTACGAAAAGAGAATTAAAGCTGAGAAAGAAAAGGGTAATAATGATGATAGCCTGTATGGCGGTACTGCTTGCCGGTTATCTGATATTGACCTGGCCGAAGAAAGTTCAGCCGGAAGCGCCCACTGTGATTGTGGAGCCTGCCGAAGTTGGTGATGTGGAAATTTTTGGCGAATATGTAGGCCGTATTCGCGCGCAGCAGTTTGTAGAAGTTCGTGCGCGCGTAGAGGGATACCTGGAGAGTATGCTTTTCGCCGAAGGTAAGTATGTAACAAAGAATCAAGTCTTGTTTGTCATCAATCAGGACCAGTACCGTGCAAAGGCTGATAAGGCCCGCGCGCAGTTGAAGAAAGACGAGGCGCAGGCGTTGAAGGCCAAACGTGACCTGGAGCGTATTCGCCCTTTGTATGCGCAGAATGCCGCCAGCCAATTGGATTTGGATAATGCGCAGGCCGCTTATGAAACCGCCGAGGCTTCCGTTTCCATGAGCCAGGCCGATTTGGATCAGGCGGAACTGGAACTGGGGTATACAATCGTGCGTTCCCCCTTGTCGGGACATATCAGTGAAAGAAACGTGGACTTGGGAACATTGGTAGGTCCGGGAGCCAAATCGTTGCTCGCTACCGTGGTGAAGAGCGATACCGTATTGGTGGACTTCAGTATGACCGCATTGGATTACCTTAAAAGCAAGGAACGCAATATCGAGATAGGCCGTCAGGATTCTACCCGTTCCTGGCAACCCAATATTACGATTACTTTGGCTGATAACACTGTCTATCCCTATAAAGGTTATGTAGACTTTGCCGAACCGCAAGTCGACCCGCAAACGGGTACATTCTCCGTTCGCGCCGAGATGCCCAATCCGAACAGGGTCTTGCTGCCGGGACAGTTTACGAAAGTGAAGCTGCTGCTGGATGTGCGCGAAGGTGCGGTAGCGGTCCCCCAAAAGGCGGTTACCATTGAAAAGGGCGGCGCTTATATTTATGTGATGCGCCGCGATTCTACGGTTGAGAAACGTTTCATCGAACTGGGACCGGAGTTTGGCAACAATATGGTTGTTGAGCGCGGACTGGTGGCGGGCGAGCAAGTAGTGACGGAAGGTTTCCACAAACTCACTCCGGGTATGAAAGTGCGTGCGCAGGCGGCGGTTCCAAAAGAGGAAGAAGAACAGCCGGCAGATTCCCTGAACAAGAAAGCCGTTTCCGAGAATAAAGCAAAGGATAACAACCTCTCAAAGTAATGACAGTATGAAAGTAAGTTTCTTTATAGACCGCCCGGTATTCTCGGCGGTGATATCGATTGTGATTGTAATTGTCGGTATCATCGGTCTGACGATGCTTCCGGTGGATCAATATCCGCAGATAACGCCGCCCGTCGTGAAAATCAGCGCATCCTATCCGGGAGCAAGCGCGCTGACCGTATCGCAAGCGGTGGCGACTCCTATCGAACAGGAAATAAACGGTACTCCGGGCATGTTGTACATGGAGTCCAACAGTTCAAACTCCGGCGGCTTTTCGGCAACGGTGACTTTTGATGTGTCTGCCGACCCCGATTTGGCTGCCGTAGAAATTCAGAACCGTGTGAAGCTGGCGGAAAACCGTCTGCCTGCCGAGGTTATCCAAAACGGTATCTCGGTGGAGAAGCAGGCGCCCAGCCAGTTAATGACCATCTGCCTGACTTCCAGTGACCCGAAGTTCGATGAAATCTATCTGAGTAATTTTGCTACCATCAACGTGCTCGACCTCTTGCGCCGTATTCCCGGTGTGGGCCGTGTGTCCAATATCGGAAGCCGTTACTATGCCATGCAGATTTGGGCTATGCCGGACAAGTTGGCGAACTTCGGTCTGACCGTGCAGGACTTGCAGAACGCATTGAAGGACCAGAACCGTGAGTCGGCTGCCGGCGTATTGGGACAACAGCCGGTGCAAGGCCTCGACATCACCATTCCTATTACGACGCAAGGCCGTCTGAGTTCCGCTAAACAATTTGAGGATATTGTGGTCCGTGCCAATGCCAACGGGTCTATCATCCGTCTCCGCGATGTGGCGCGCGTATCGCTCGAAGCCTCTTCTTACAGTACGGAAAGCGGTATCAATGGCGAAAACGCAGCCGTTCTCGGCATCTATATGCTTCCGGGAGCCAATGCCATGGAAGTGGCGGACAACGTGAAGAAGGCTATGGAAGAAATCAGCGCGAATTTCCCCGAAGGAATGAGCTACGAGATACCGTTTGATATGACTACTTATATTTCGGAGTCTATTCACGAGGTATATAAAACATTGTTCGAGGCGTTGATTCTTGTGGTATTGGTGGTGTTCCTCTCGTTGCAGAGCTGGCGTGCCACTTTGATTCCCGTTGTCGCGGTACCCATATCCTTGATCGGTACTTTCGGCTTCATGCTGATTTTCGGCTTCTCGCTGAATATCCTGACTTTGCTGGGATTGATTCTCGCTATCGGTATCGTGGTGGATGATGCCATTGTGGTGGTGGAGAATGTGGAACATTTAATGGAGACGGAAAAACTCTCGCCCTATGAGGCCACCAAGAAGGCTATGAGCGGTTTGACGGGCGCTTTGATTGCCACTTCATTGGTGCTCTGCGCCGTATTCGTTCCGGTGAGTTTCCTAAGCGGTATCACCGGGCAGTTATATCGCCAGTTTACCATCACTATTGCGGTATCCGTATTGCTTTCTACGGTTGTGGCGCTGACGCTCAGTCCTGTGATGTGCTCGCTTATCCTGAAACCCGGTAGCGGAAAGAAAAAGAATATCGTGTTCCGTAAGATTAATGAATGGCTGAATATCAGCAATCATAAATACATAGGCGTCATCAGCCGTGTAATCAAACATCCCAGACGCTTGATGAGCGCATTCGGCATGGTGCTGATCGCTATCTTCATTATTCACCGTTTGATACCGACCAGCTTCTTGCCGGCCGAAGACCAGGGATACTTTAAGGTGGAGCTGGAACTGCCGGAAGGCGCTACACTGGAGCGTACCCGTATAGTGACCGATCGTGCGGTGAAGTATCTGGAAAAGAACCCGTATGTGGCTTATGTGCAGAACGTAACGGGTAGCAGCCCGCGTGTAGGAAGCAATCAGGCACGCAGTGAACTGACCGTTATCTTGAAACCTTGGGAAGACCGCAAGAATACTACCATTAACGAAATAATGGAGAAGGTGGAAAAGGACCTGACGGAATATCCCGAATGTAAAGTCTATCTTTCCACTCCGCCTGTGATTCCGGGATTGGGAACATCCGGCGGTTTTGAAATGCAACTCGAAGCTCGCGGTGAGGCTACCTTTGACAATCTGGTACAGGCAGCGGATACGTTGATGTATTATGCGCAGAAGCATAAGGAACTGACGGGACTTTCTTCTTCTCTGCAATCCGAGATTCCGCAACTCTATTTTGATGTGGACCGTGACAAGGTGAAGATGCTGGGTGTGCCGTTGGCGGATGTGTTCTCCACGATGAAAGCCTATACAGGTTCCGTATATGTAAACGACTTCAATATGTTCAACCGTATATATAAGGTGTATATCCAGGCGGAAGCTCCGTATCGTGAGCATAAGGAGAACATTAACCTGTTCTTTGTAAAGGCCGCCAACGGCGCAATGGTTCCGTTGACCTCGTTGGGTAATGCATCCTATACCACAGGCCCGGGTAGTATCAAACGTTTCAACATGTTTACCACTGCCGTTATTCGCGGTTCGGCTGCGCAGGGTTACAGTTCCGGCCAGGCGATGGAGATTATGGAACAGATAGCGCGTGAGCATTTGCCGGATAACATCGGTATCGAGTGGAGCGGACTTTCCTATCAGGAGAAGCAAGCCGGCGGGCAAACCGGATTGGTACTGACGCTGGTGTTCCTCTTTGTGTTCCTTTTCCTCGCTGCGCAGTACGAAAGCTGGACAGTGCCTATCGCAGTATTGCTTTCTTTGCCGGTAGCCGCTTTAGGAGCTTATTTGGGTGTTGCCGTCTGTGGGTTGGAGAATGATATCTACTTCCAGATTGGTTTGGTAATGCTCGTGGGACTTGCGGCGAAGAATGCCATCCTTATCGTAGAGTTTGCAAAGGTGCAGGTAGATAACGGGGGAGACTTGGTGCAGTCGGCCATTCATGCCGCCCAACTTCGTTTCCGTCCTATCTTGATGACTTCCCTTGCTTTCGTGCTGGGTATGCTTCCCATGGTACTGGCAAGCGGACCGGGGTCTGCAAGCCGTCAGGCAATCGGTACGGGAGTTTTCTTCGGAATGATTTTTGCCATTGTATTCGGTATTGTACTTGTACCGTTCTTCTTTGTCCTGATTTATAAGGCAAAGGCGAAAGTGCAGCACAAAATCAAGAAAGACTGATGATTATATTGTAAACGAATTCTGATTACATACTTATGAAGAGAAAAAATATATATATACTTCTGTTGCTCACCTCGGTTCTTTTTGCATCGTGTAAGGTAGGTAAGAGCTATGTACGCCCCGAAATGGCGTTGCCCGACAGTCTGGCGCAACAGCAGGACAGTATCAGCATTGCCGATGAGCAGTGGCAGGCGGTTTATACCGATCACACCTTACGCAGTTTGATAGCCCGTGCGTTGGAGTATAACAAGGATATGCTCATAGCTGCGGCCCGTGTAAAGGAAATGGCGGCGCAGAAACGTATCAGTGTAGCCAATCTGCTGCCTCAGTTGAATGGAAAGATAGGGGCGGAACGTGAAGTTGAGAACTATGGCGGTCATAGCCGTGATGTAGGAAACAGCTATGAGGCCAAGGCACTTTTGTCGTGGGAACTTGACCTTTGGGGGAATCTGCGTTGGAAGAAAGTCGCTGCGGTTGCCGACTATCTGCAAAGTGTGGAGGCACAGCGTGCCCTGCGAATGACGATTGTTTCCGAAGTGGCGCAGGCGTATTATGAACTGGTGGCGCTTGATACCGAATTGGAGATTGTCCGTCAAACGCAGAAAGCCCGTGAGGAAGGCGTGCGTCTCGCAAGAATCCGTTTTGAGGGCGGACTGACTTCGGAGACTTCCTATCAACAGGCACAGGTGGAGTTGGCGCGTACCGCTACGCTTGTTCCGGATTTGGAACGCAAGATTTCCATAAAGGAGAATGACATCGCCTTTCTTGCCGGGGAGTTTCCTACGCGTATCGAACGTAGCCGTTTCTTACAGGAACTGGATGTGCCGGAATCTTTGCCCGTAGGCTTGCCGTCCGATTTATTGGAGCGCCGTCCCGACATTCGTGCTGCAGAACAGCAACTTATAGCGGAACATGCCCGTGTAAAGGTAGCTTATACCAATATGTTTCCCCGTATTTCGCTTACCGGTCAGTTCGGTTTGGAGAGTGATGTCCTGTCCAACTTCCTTCAATCTCCTTATTCATTGCTGAATGGTGCGGTACTGACGCCGCTTTTCAATTGGGGAAAGAACCGGGCCGCGTTAAAAGCGCAGAAGGCTTCCTTTGAAGCCGAAGTACATAGCTATGAGAAGTCGGTGCTGAACGCTTTCAAGGAAGCTAAGAACGCGATAGTGGATTTCAACAAAATAAAGGAAGTGTATCAGTTGTGTCTCAAGTTGGAACGTTCAGCCAAAACGTACGTGGATTTAGCGCAGTTGCAATATATTAACGGTGTCATTAATTATATGGATGTTCTCGATGCCCAACGTGGATACTTTGATGCGCAAATCGGCGTCAGCAATGCCATCCGTGATGAACTGATAGCAGTAGTAAATGTTTATAAGGCGCTGGGCGGAGGCTGGCAGATAGAGGAATAAACCGTAAACTGTCTACGATAGAAACCAAGAGTGCTCTTGCTGGTTGTGGGAGTACTCTTGTTTTGTTTTAGCGCTCACTTTTAATTATTTCCCTTTTCGGTTTGCATTTCTTGCGGAAAAGAGCGAAATTTGCGACGCTTTTAAACGAAACTTTATTAACACCTTTAAATATTGAAGAGAAATGACTAAAAGTGCATTGCAAATTGCAAGGGCTGCCTATCAGCCCAAACTTCCGAAAGGGCTGAAAGGTACTGTAAAAGCAGTGGCTGGTGCGGCTACTCAGTCGGTTGCCGATCAGGAAGATATCAAAAAATTGTTCCCTAACACTTACGGAATGCCTTTGATTAAGTTCGAAACTACCGATGAGGCTGCTAACTTCCCCGCTATGAATGTGGGTGTTATCCTCTCCGGCGGTCAGGCTCCCGGTGGTCACAATGTGATTTCCGGTATTTTTGACGGTATCAAGAAGTTGAACAAAGACAGTAAACTGTATGGTTTCATCCTCGGCCCCGGTGGTTTGGTAGACCATAATTATATGGAACTGACTGCTGATATCATTGATGAATATCGCAATACCGGTGGTTTTGATATTATCGGTTCAGGTCGTACAAAGTTGGAAAAAGAAGAGCAGTTTGAAAAAGGTTTGGAAATCTTGAAAGAACTGAACATTAAAGCGCTGGTTATCATCGGTGGTGACGACTCTAATACAAATGCCTGCGTATTGGCTGAGTATTATGCTGCCAAGAATTGCGGCGTACAGGTTATCGGCTGTCCGAAAACTATCGACGGTGACTTGAAGAACGAAATGATTGAAACTTCTTTCGGATTCGATACGGCTTGCAAGACGTATTCTGAAGTAATCGGTAACATCCAACGTGACTGTAATTCTGCACGCAAGTACTGGCACTTCATCAAACTGATGGGACGTTCCGCTTCTCATATCGCTTTGGAATGCGCATTGCAGGTACAGCCTAATATCTGTATTATCTCCGAAGAAGTGGAAGCTAAGGATATGTCTTTGGATGATATCGTAACCGGCATCGCTCAGGTAGTGGCTAATCGTGCCGCACAGGGCAATAACTTCGGTACGGTTCTTATCCCCGAAGGTCTGGTTGAGTTCATTCCGGCTATGAAACGTCTTATTGCCGAACTGAATGACTTCTTGGCTGCCAATGCTGAAGAATTCTCTCAAATTAAGAAATCACACCAACGCGATTATATCATCCGCAAACTGTCTCCGGAAAATGCCGCTATCTATGCAAGCCTTCCTGAAGGCGTTGCACGTCAGTTGTCGTTAGACCGTGACCCGCATGGAAACGTACAGGTATCGCTCATCGAAACAGAGAAGCTGTTGTCTGAAATGGTAGCCGCTAAATTGGCTCAGTGGAAAGAAGAAGGTAAATACGTAGGTAAATTTGCTGCACAGCACCACTTCTTCGGTTACGAAGGACGTTGCGCCGCTCCGTCTAATTTCGATGCCGATTACTGCTACTCTTTGGGTTACGCGGCATCCGCACTGATTGCTAACGGCAAGACCGGTTATATGTCTTCCGTACGCAACACGACCGCTCCCGCCGAAGATTGGATTGCAGGCGGTGTACCTATCACAATGATGATGAACATGGAACGTCGTCATGGTGAAATGAAGCCTGTTATCCAAAAGGCTCTGGTGAAACTCGATGGCGCTCCTTTCAAGGCGTTCGCTGCTCAGCGTGACCGTTGGGCTGTGGAAACAGACTATGTTTATCCGGGTCCTATCCAGTACTTCGGTCCTACGGAAGTTTGTGACCAGCCTACCAAGACTTTGCAACTGGAACAAGGTAAATAATTGAAGTTCCTTAAGAACCCGATATTGATTTTTTAGGCACGGATTGCGCGGATTTCACGGAGAAAGAATAAAATATAATCCGTGATATGTGTGTAATTCGTGCCTGAATTTTATACTACGCGCATATGCCTGCTAAAACCGATACTGTGGCTCGCCACAAACCTGCCTCTCGTCGTAAGCCTGCTTCTCGCGGCATCGCTTCTTCCCGGAAAAAGAAACAGGCGGTATCTCGTACCATGCCTGTATGGGTACGCAATTTGTTGGCTTTTTGTATTATTGCAATATTTTCCGCCGGATTTTATTGGTTCTTTATCCGTCCTTACGCTTATCGTTGGAAACCCTGTTACGGGCTGAAAGGCTATGGAGTATGTATGCCTTGCAATTACGAAGTGCATGGCATTGATATTTCCCACTATCAGGGTATTATAGACTGGGATAAGCTTCTCCATAATAAAGAAGCGAAATTTCCCATACACTTTATCTTTATGAAAGCCACCGAAGGCGGTGATTATGGCGATGAGAACTTTACCGAGAATTTTGGTCAGGCACGGAAACACGGTTTTATCCGGGGGGCTTATCACTATTTTCTGCCTAAGACGGATGCGCATAAGCAGGCTGATTTCTTTATTAGCACCGTACAATTGTCAAAGGGGGATCTTCCGCCTGTTCTTGATGTGGAAACTACGGGAAAGAAGTCACCGCAAGAACTGAAACTTGCCGTTAAAACATGGCTCGACAGGGTAGAGGCGCATTATGGAGTAAAGCCGATTCTTTACACTTCTTACAAATTCAAGAAACGTTACCTCAACGATTCCATATTTAATTCTTATCCTTACTGGATAGCCCACTATTACGTCGATTCCGTAAAATACGAGGGTAAATGGCATTTCTGGCAGCACACCGATGTGGGTGATGTCCCCGGTATTGAAGAAGAAGTCGATTTGAATGTATTTAACGGTACATTAGAAGAATTGCTTGGCATGACTTTGCGATAGTTAACTTCATGGATGCAAGAAGTTAACTTGTTATCGTTTACTAAGTTAACTTCCTTACATCTGCTTAGTTAACATCATGAGGCTTCTGAAGTTAACTTTCCGCTTTCTCCCGTTTACCTGTTTGTTATGATACAAACTTTACCGCAGCCCAACGATTCTTCTCCTTATGATGTACGAAATGCAGTCCGTTACGTTCCGCTTCGGCTTGTATTACAGGGATGTCGTCCACATAAAAACCGCTCATGTATAGTTCCGAACCCGGGTGCATGCAGCTAACATATTGCTTCATGTCGTTCAGCAGGATATTACGGTTGATGTTGGCGATAATTACATCAAAAGGTCCTTTGCCTTTCAGTGCGGAAGCGTCTCCTTGAAAAACGGAAATGCGGTCTACACCGTTTAATTCTATGTTCTCGAGTGAGTTGCGTACGCACCATTCGTCTATGTCGATAGCTGTACAGGGTACGGCGCCGCGCATACGTGCCAGTATGGCGAGAATGGATGTTCCGCATCCCATGTCAAGCAAGGATTTGCCTTGCAGATTGTTGTCCAGCAATTCACCGATAATGAGGCTGGTCGTTTCATGATGGCCTGTACCGAATGCCATTTGCGGGTTAATGACGATATCGTATTCTGCTTGAGGAATGTCGTGGTGAAAGGTGCTGTGAATGACACAGCGGTCGCCAATGATAATGGGTTGGAAGAAATTCTTCTCCCATTCCTCATTCCAGTCTTTGTCTTCCGCTTCCTGATAAGTATATTCCACCTGTGTATCGGGCAGAGGAAAATTGGCAAGAGCTTCTTTGAGGGCATTCTCACTGTATAAATCCTTTTGAATGTAGGCCGCGATGCCGTCAGCTTGCTCTACAAAACTCTCAAAGCCTACTTCACCCAACACTGCCGATAAAACATCGTTGACGACTTCCGTACAAGGAGTGGTATGAAAAGCAAATTCTAAATATTTCATTGGAATATGATTGTTTGTTAAATGCAAAAGGCAGACATAGGAGAGAAACCTATTTCTGCGTATATTTGTTTTGGATACAAAGATAGGTGCATTTAGGGAAATCCCTATAAATCTTTGGGGAAAATCTTCTGTATGGGGTAAATCCCTGCGTTATCTTTGTGACGTGGAAAAGTATGGAATTGTAAACCCGTAAACCAAATGAATATGAAAAAGATTGTTTTTTTATCGCTTTTTGCTTTGTGCCTTCCATGGGTGCTTTCGGCTCAAAGTATAGATGACGACCTTTACTACGTTCCTTCCAAGAAAAAAGAAGAAAAGACGGAGAAGAAAAAAACTCCGGCTGCCGATGCGGTTGTAGTAAAGACGAATGCGCCGACTACGGTTTATGCGTCGCCGGGCAACACGACAATTGTAGTGAAAGACCGTAAAGGGAATATCCGTGATGTAGACGAGTATAATCGCCGCTATGATTCTAAAGACTATGACTTTTCACAAGAGAATGATACGCTTTATGTAGACGAAAAGGAAGATGATGGTCTGGACGGAGAATGGGTAAACGGTTTTGACGGTTCGGAAGATGATTATGAATATGCTACGCGTATTATCCGTTTCCGCAATCCTCGTTATGCCATCAGTATCGGCAGTCCGCTTTATTGGGATGTGGTCTATGGCCTGAACTCATGGGACTGGAACGTATATACGGATGGATTGTATGCGTATGCATTCCCGACGTTTACCAACCGCCTGTGGTGGGATTGGCGCTATAACTCTTACGGTTGGGGTGGTTATCCCTATTATGGCTGGGGTTGGAACAGTTGGTATGGTCCAAGCTGGGGCTTTGGCTGGAGTGTAGGATGGGGCGGCTGGTATGGCGGCGGTTGGTGGGGACATCACCACCATTATCATTCCGGATATTATCCCGGTGGCGGACACTGGGGTGGGGGGTATTACCCGCGCAATACGTATACCTACCGTCGTTCTTCGGGAACAAGCAGTTATAGAAATCCTTCTTCCTCTTCTGCGGTCCGCAGGTCGGGTTCGAGCGTGACTCGTGGCGGTTCAAGCTCTACTGTCCGTTCTTCGGGTACTTCGTCTTACAGACGGAATGCGCAAAGCGGCGCAACGACAACAAGGCGTGTGGTAGGTACGCGTTCATCCGGGACACGTAGCGGAGTAACTACACGTACGGATGCCTCTTCTACAAGACGTAGCGCATATACCCGCCCAAGCAGTACACGTGTGGGTTCCTCTGCTTCTACAGGCGTATCTCGCGGCAGCAGTGTAAATTCTACCGGAGTAAGGCGTTCAGGCAGCGGAAGTTCTTCCACTTATAATCGTGGCAGTTCCACATCGGCGCCCCGTAACTATTCTACGGGAAGCAGCAGCCGTCGTTCTTATACGCCCGTACAAAACAATTCTTCAACCCGGAGTTTTTCTTCGGGTAGCAGTAGCGGTTCACGCAGTTATTCCAGCGGCAGTAGCGGTGGCGGTTCCACTCGTTCGTCCGGTGGCGGAGGTGGCGGTTCTTCAAGAAGAAGATAGGTATAGTATTAATAGAAAAAGATTAAAAGGATATGAAGAAGATAATAACTTTGGCTGCTTGGGGGTTGCTGGCTGCAGCAGTCCCGGTGAGTGCGCAGACTGTGTACGATGCTGCTAAGATAGCGAATAAGGATTTGAATGGAACGGCGCGTTTTGTAGGTATGGGTGGTGCCATGGGAGCGTTGGGCGGTGATATTTCCACTATCGGGACAAACCCTGCGGGTATAGGCATTTACCGTAGTAATGATGCGATGATGTCATTCAGTTTTTCTTCTTATGGTACGGAAAGTAACTATATGGGAAGTAAAATAAATTCAGATAAAACAAGGGCTTCCTTTGATAATGCGGGCTTTGTACTCTCTTCAAAGATAGGTAATGCCACAGCCTTGCGTTATGTGAATTTCGGTTTTAATTACCATAAGGCTAAATCTTTTTATAAGAATATGTCAATGGGCGGTAACTTGGGAGCATACTCCCAAACCTTCCAAATGGCAGAACAAGCCAGAGGTATCGAAAGCTGGGGAAGTCATCCTTATAATGACGATAATGTAGGTTGGCTGTCCATTTTGGGCTATGACAGTTGGCTGATTTCTAATCTGACAACAGATAATACGGGTATGCCATATAAAGATGAAGATGGAAATCAGATAAAGAACAGTGACGGTACGCCGCTTTATGAGATGCCCGGTTTTTATTATGGGATGTATGAGAATGGCGATGCCACTTTCCGTTCGGAAGAACGTGGCGGTATCGAACAATACGATTTTAATGTTTCCTTTAATATAAACGACCGTGTATATCTGGGTTTGACTATCGGAGCTTATGCCATAGATTATAATAAATATACTTTCTATGATGAGAATTATACGGGAGATTACGCCGGTCAGGGATATAATCTGACTTCCTGGAATAGAATACAGGGTTCGGGATTCGATTTTAAATTCGGAGCCATTGTCCGCCCGTTCGAATATTCTCCGTTACGTATAGGTTTGGCTGTTCATACTCCTACTTTCTATAGCTTGGATTATAAGACAAGCGCTTTGGTACAGGCGGACGTACGTAATGAGGTAAGTGGAAATATCGAGCAGTATGATATTTATACTCCTGATATGATTAACGGTGATATGATTCGCCAATTCCGTCTTCAAACTCCGTGGACATACAATGTCAGTTTGGGATATACGATAGGCAATAGTTGGGCGCTGGGTGCGGAATATGAATACGAGGACTACTCGTCCATGAAGTTTAAGAATCCGGATGACGGTTTTTCCGATCTTTTCGAATACGAAAACAGTACCACGCCCATGATGAAAGGTGTAAGTACGATTCGCTTAGGCGCGGAGTATAAGGTGATTCCTCAATTTGCTTTGCGTGCGGGATATAATTATAGCACTGCCATTTTTAATAATGATGCTTATAAAGACCTGCCCTTAAATTCCATTCAGACCGATACGGATTTTGCCAATACAAAGGCGTTGAGCAACTATACTTTGGGTATAGGTTACCGTGGTTCTATGTTCTATGCGGATTTGGCATATAAGTTCTCTTCTTATAAAGAGAATTTCTATCCGTTCGTGGAAATGGAGCGCGAAGTGGAAAACGGAGTGGAGTATAGAGTACTTCAGGGTACTCCCGCTGTAACGAAAGTAAAGAACACCCGTAGTCAAGTATTGTTGACACTGGGCTTGCGTTTCTAAAAAAAACATTGTTTTTCAGAGCAAAATAACCTTTCATTGCAATACCTTAGGGTATGAAGAAATCCCCGCTATGATTCCGTAGCGGGGATTTCTGTGCATAAAAAAGGACTTGCAAAATCTGCAAGTCCTTTTTTATATATCTGTATTTCGGATTATTTCTTGAAATAGCGGTTGTACAGGCCTTCGAAACCTTTACCGTGACGAGCTTCGTCCTTAGCCATTTCATGAACAGTATCATGGATAGCATCCAGATTCAATGCTTTAGCGCGGGTAGCGATGCGTTTCTTGTCTTCGCAAGCGCCTGATTCGGCGTTCATTCTCTTTTCGAGGTTGGTTTTAGTATCCCATACGCAGTCGCCCAGCAATTCAGCAAACTTAGAAGCGTGTTCTGCTTCTTCCCATGCGTAACGCTTGAAAGCTTCAGCTACTTCGGGATAACCTTCACGGTCTGCCTGACGGCTCATAGCAAGATACATACCTACTTCAGTACATTCACCCATGAAGTGGTTGTTCAAATCCTTAATCATTTCATCGTCACATCCTTTGGCTACGCCGATAACGTGCTCGTCGGCAAAAACCAACGGACCGCCTTCCTGCGCTTCTTCTACTTCAACGAATTTGCTTGCAGGAGCTTTACACAAAGGACATTTCTCAGGAGCTGCGTCTCCTTCATATACGTAACCGCAGACAGTACATCTAAACTTTTTCATTTTACTTCAGATTTTAATTAGTTGAATTAGTTATTCGTTATTTTGGTTAATTGTTCGTTTTCTAAACAGTTTTTGCAAATACCTTTATAATAATAATGGATTTCTTGCACTTCGTGCCCGCCCATATCCATCTCCTCTACCTGTCTGATGTTGGCGTTGCATTCCAAATCATATATTTTTCCGCAATGCTTGCACAAAAAATGGGCGTGAGGAGTGGTATCCGCATCATAGCAGGTATTTCGTTCGTCAATTGTCAATGTCTGTGCAGCACCTTGCTCACTGAGTAACTTTAAAGTGTTGTAGACAGTTGTTTTAGACAATGTAGGAATGGAAGGGGAAAGCGCCGTATAAATCTCGTCCACCGTGGGATGCGTACAATGCTCCATCAGATAGTTCATAATGGCTATGCGCTGTACTGACGGTTTGATATTATGATTTTGCAATCGCTTTATTACATCCATATCATCTGTAATTCAAACTTGTAACAATTACATTTTTAATTCTCTTGCAAAGATAGGTACTTCTTTGATTTATCCAAAAGAAATTAGAGATTTTTTTTATACAGAATTGTAACAGTGTAAAGCGAAAAAGCTGATTATTTTGTGTTTATTGATAAATTGCCGTATTTTTGTGCCCTAATATTAATTGGATTCTTATGAATTACGGATATGTCAAAGTAGCGGCGGCTGTACCCCGTGTCAAGGTAGCGGACTGTAAGTTCAATGCCGGACAAATTGAAAAAGAGATAATCATTGCCGATGGGAAAGGAGTGCAGATAATAGCCTTTCCGGAGTTGTGCATTACCGGATATACATGTGCTGACCTTTTTGCTCAGCAACTTCTGCTTGAAGAGGCCGAAATGGGGCTGATACAAATCTTGAACAATACACGTCAGATGGATATAATATCCATTCTCGGTATGCCTGTACCCTTGAACGGTGTGTTGCTGAATACTGCGGTAGTTATACAGAAAGGCAAGATCTTGGGAATCGTTCCTAAAACCTATCTTCCTAATTATAAGGAATTTTACGAGAAGCGTTGGTTTACTTCCGCGCGTGAGGTATCGGAAACCACCGCCCGTCTGTGCGGACAAGTAGTTCCCATGGGGCGAAACCTGCTTTTTGAGACGGCGGATACCACTTTCGGTATTGAGATTTGTGAAGACTTATGGGCTCCCATTCCGCCGAGTTCTTCTCTGGCATTACAGGGGGCGGAAATCCTTTTCAATCTGTCGGCGGATAATGAGGGAATAGGCAAGCACGCTTATCTCCGTTCGCTTATCAGCCAGCAGTCAGCTCGTTGTATTGCGGGATATGTGTTCAGTTCGTGCGGTTTTGGAGAGTCTACTACGGATGTGGTTTTTGCAGGCAACGGATTGATTTATGAGAACGGTACGTTGCTGGCAAGCAGCGAACGCTTCTCTTTTGGAGAGCAGGTGGTTATCAGTGAGATTGATGTGGAGCA
This sequence comes from Bacteroides clarus YIT 12056, assembly GCF_900129655.1. Classification (GTDB taxonomy): domain Bacteria; phylum Bacteroidota; class Bacteroidia; order Bacteroidales; family Bacteroidaceae; genus Bacteroides; species Bacteroides clarus. Next base: position 253,504 of record NZ_FQWK01000006.1, on the reverse strand, counting down.
TATACGTACAGAACGCAGGGTAAATACTACATTTACAGCTTGTCACGCTAATTGCGCGCCGGAAGTGCCGGTACGTATCTCTACGGAATATGTCAATTCCGGAGATTTGAATCTGACACGTACTTTTGACCCTCATCCGTTTGTTCCTCAAGGCCCTGCTTTGAATGAACGTTGTGAGGAGATATTCTCTATACAAGTGTCAGGATTGGCGCAGCGGTTGGTACATACCAATGCCAAGAGTGCAGTGGTAGGTATATCCGGCGGTTTGGACTCTACGCTGGCATTGTTGGTTTGCGTGAAAACTTTTGATAAGCTGGGCTGGGACCGTAAGGGGATTATCGGCGTGACTATGCCGGGATTCGGCACGACCGACCGTACGCATACCAATGCCGTCGACCTGATGACATCGTTGGGTGTCACCATGCGCGAAGTCAGTATAAAGGATGCCTGTATACAGCATTTTAAAGATATAGACCATGATATAAACGTACATGATGTGGTGTATGAAAATTCGCAGGCGCGTGAACGTACGCAGATATTGATGGATATAGCCAACCAGACTTGGGGAATGGTGATCGGTACGGGTGACCTTTCGGAGCTCGCTTTGGGATGGGCTACATACAATGGCGACCACATGTCTATGTACGGCGTTAACGGAAGTATTCCCAAAACATTGGTAAAACACTTGGTGAAGTGGGTGGCCGAGAATGATATGGACGAGACATCCCGGGCTACACTACTGGATATTGTAGATACTCCTATCAGCCCGGAATTGATACCGGCAGACGAAAATGGCAATATCAGGCAGATAACGGAAGACTTGGTAGGTCCGTATGAACTGCACGATTTTTTCCTTTATTATTTCCTTCGTTGCGGTTTCCGTCCTTCCAAGATTTTCTTCCTTGCCGCACGTACGTTTAAGGACGTTTATGATGAAGAAACCATAAAGAAATGGTTGCGGACTTTCTGCCGCCGCTTCTTTAACCAGCAGTTCAAACGTTCCTGTTTGCCGGACGGCCCTAAAGTGGGAAGTATTTCCATCAGTCCGCGCGGCGATTGGAGAATGCCGAGCGACGCATCTTCGGAGATGTGGCTGAGGGAGATTGATGCATTGAACGGTTGAAAACCGTGATAATGGATAGGATGCGTAAAGTGTATATATAGAGCGGTTACGCTTAATAATCGGCTTGCCGCTCTTTAGTAGTATCTCTTGTAGATTGTCTCGTACTCTTTTCCTTTCTTAAACTTCTCCAACCAAGTATTCAGGCTATCCAAAAGTGCCGGAGATTGTTTGCTTACGCCCCACGAGTAGAACTGGGTAAAGCTGATGGCAGTGTTTATATCTATTTGCGGCAGGCTGTCGGCGGCGGCACGGGCGATGCTTTCGTCGCATACTGCGTAATCAATGTCACCATGCGCAACGAGTGCGATAAGTTGTTCGGAACCATATTTCTCTATTTCCTTTATATAGATGGTGTCGCCGATTTCGTTTCCTAAGTTGCGGATGCGCAGGATAGAAGGAGAACCTTTTACTACGTTCAGCGTCTTTCCCGCTAAATCCAGTTGGCTTTTGATAAATAGGGAGTCATCGGGAGAGGCTGTTTTTCGCTGTACCAATACCTGCCTGTTCAGGACTATCGGAGAGGTAAGGAGCAAGGAGTCCTTTAATTCGCTGGTTACCAAGATGCCATAGGCTATGACATCAAACTTACCGTCTGCCAAACCTTCCAGACGTTCATTAAAACTCATTTCGGGAGTAATGGCTACCTTCAAACCGTGGTCGCGGGCAAAAGCCTCTATCAATTCGTAATGAAATCCGGACAGAGTGTCTCCGTCCACATAAAAACTGATGGAATTATATTCCGTAGCCGCGCGGAGAGTACCGTCCGCTACTATTTCGGCATAATCACGCGGATGTCCTTTACGGATTTCTTTCTTGGGCAGCAGGAATGTGGCGACAAGTGCAGCTGCTGCTCCCAAAATGATATACTTCAATAGTTTGGTCTTTTTCATATAAAAGAACGGTATTAGTCATAGAAATTCCATGAAACGCCAATCTTGAACAAGCGAGGGTTGATAGGGTAGTGCGGTACCAGGAAGTAATTGCCTTTACCCATTCCTGCATTGACGTGGTACATCATGGCAAAGATACGAGTCCGTTTCAGATGCAGATTGGCGTATACGTTTACAATCGGATAACCGCCAATCTCCACCTGGTCGTCTGCCGCCTGAAGATGGAACTGCTGGATAGCGGGAGTATAGGCGGGCGCATTATATTTAGTGAAATACCGAACGTCCGCTCCAAGCTGTACGGTTAGTACTTTCTTGGCTATTTTGGCAAGCAGATACAGATTATGATATAAGGAGAGTTGCGGCAGAGGCAGTACCGTTTCATTGCTCGATTTCTGCCAGGTCACTTCATTATCCAGATGCAGGATGCCTAAACGAAAATCTTGTTTCAGAGTGGCGGAGAGTACCTGTATGTTACCGCTTTCTTGTGCAGGCATCGCGCTTTGGTTGAAATAAGTGTAGTTCTTTATATTTTCTACGCCGGCACGCAGGTTCGTTTTCCAGCGGTCTATATTCAATTCGCCTTCCACACGCGTACGGAACTCCTTATTCATATTCTCATTGTCCCAATAATAATGGTTGGAATGGTAATGACGCATATAGAAAGAGGGCAACGTATTGCTTACATAACCTCTTGCATAGAAATTCACGGTATCTTTCCAAAGGCGAAAATTCAAATCGAGGTCGGCATTGACATGGAATTGTCCGAGCGCCTTGTCCATAATGCCTATTTCACCGTTTACGTTGTAGTGCAACGTTTTGCCTTGACGTTTGGCAAGTTCACCGCCTACGAATATCTCCTGTTCGTCAAAACGGGTGCGCGACAATGTATCCATTAATTCATAACGACTGAATTTATGTGATATGTAGGCTGTCAGTCCGGCTTTGGCATATTTGTTGAAACCTTCGAGCAAGGCGAGGCCGAATACGTTCTTTACACTAAAAGCCGTAGTTGAGTCCCGGCTGGCCACTTCATCGAAATAAGCATTGGGATATTGTTCTTCCGTTTCTTTGGCGGATGAGAATTTGTGGCGCGCCCGTTCTACCTTTATGGTATGTATGAAACTGGTGACGGGAACGAACTCTTCGGTTATAATCGTATCCTTGGGCAGAGGTACGCTATCGTTGGCTGCCGCTATACCGGGAGTTTTGGCATCTTCTACGGTTGTTGTCTCACGTGTAAAACCAAGCCGGTAACGGTGTGTCAGGTATACATAGAAATCTTTGTTTTTATTTGCCGTCTGTTCCAAATTAACGGGGATGGTGGTAGACTCGTATTCTTTCTTACCTTCCGCCATATCTTCCGGACGTGTGATGTAACGGTCGTCCTGAATACCGCCGTTTTCGTTCATCTTCATAATGAAGTTGTTGTACACCGCCTGCATCTGGTATTTATTGCCGATATAGCTGGCAAATATTCCGGCATTGAAGTTTGATGTGGACTGATTCTGGTAGTATCCCCGTCCGTACAGGTAGTCGATGTTGAAGCCGAAAGCCAGGCGTTTGTTGGCATTTACCGAGAAATAAGATTTGAAACGTTCTTCACCGTTGACTTTATTTCCCGCTTTATAATAAGTAAGGTTGGTGAAAGGTACGTTACTATTGGTGAATTTTACTTCATCGGGACGGACAAAGAAGCTGGAAAAAGGTTCCATGAAGATGGTCGGCTCATTATCTCTGCGTTCGAAAAAGATACGTGAAAGGCGGGGAGAGCCCAGGTTACCCAAATAATTGTAATGTCCGTACATGCCTTCCACCAGGTTGGTATTTTGGAAATTCAGATTGGCGGTATCGGCGGGAATAATGGTACGGTCACCCAGGGTCTCACTCAGACGCCACATATAAAGTTTGGGCGGAATACTTTGGATTTCCGTATTGGTGCTGTCTTCCAAGTTATCCGGCAGCGTGTTGGGGTCTACCTGATTGCCGAACTGGTCGCGTCCCGTTGTAGGATCCATACGGTTGAAAGGAGTCGTCTGCGCCACGGCGCCCAAGATACCTATAATAGATAGAAATATATATGTCAGTACGATTCGTCTCATAATTAGGCGCAAAGATACAATAAAAAATTATTCGCTTACGGAATTCAGTCTTTTTTGCTTCTTTTTCTTGTAAACAGAAGTGTCGTATGTTCCGAGTTTTTTATATTTGCACAGATAGTACAATCTGATTATGTGTATTGGCTTTATAATTGATTGTTGACAGCTTGATAAAATCCATTCGTTATATGAAAACACTGTTTATTCTTTTGGGAGTATTTGCCATTACTCCTTTTTTGTATGCCCAGGATGCGGAATTAGAAAAATATCAGGCAAAACTTATCAGTGCCGGGAAATTGAATGACAAAGACAGCATTGCCGCTGCATACAGCGAGTTGAGTGAATATTACTCGAACCGTTCGGTGGATAGTTGCCGTTATTATGCAGAAGAAGGGTTGGAAATTTTGCAGACCAAGAACTCCCCTTTGTATGCGTCGTTGCTATGTAATTTAGGCGACGCTTATTTCTCTTCGGGCAATCTGGATAAGGCGTTTCATTATTTTTCGATGGCTCACGATGAAGCGGCTCGCCAGAGGGATACTGCTCTTTGGGCAACGGTCAGCGCCAACCTTGGAGTGGTCTGTCGCCAAAAAGAAAAACTGGACTCCGCGCTTATTTATTATAACGAGGCTTTGGACTTGCTTGAAGGGCGCGAATACTATTCCGAGCAGGCGCAGGTTTTGTGCGGCATTGCCCTTTTGTATGCCAATCAAAGTCGTTTGGATGAGGGAACCGCTTATGGTAAACGTGCTGTTGAGGCGGCGGCAAAAAGTCAGGATTTGGATATGATATTATATGCCAACTATTCTTGTGGCAGCATTTACTTTCTGCAAAGGCGTCATGACGAGGGAATAGGCATGTTGCGTGCCGTAGTGACGGAAGGTATCCGGCAGAAGAAACCCAGATATGTGCTGAAAGCCTATACGGTGATGCTTGAGATGTTTAAGGCGTTGGGCAATCGTGATTCGTTGGACGTATATATGGAAAAAGCGGAAGCTGTCATACCGCAATTACCTGAAGAGTCAACGGAAGTATTCGGATTTTTGGAAGAACAGTTCCTAATCTATATGTCTCAAGGCAGGTATCGCGAGAGCCTGAATATTCAGAAGAAATTGTTGAAGTATCGCGGAGCCGGATTGCATCTGCCTATGGACAAACTGTATTTGATGATGGCGCGCAACTATCGCGACCTGCAGGAACCCGAAAACTCCATGTATTACTACGATATGGCTTACCGGGTGTGTGACAGTCTGCATTCGGAGCATATCAGCAAAGAGCTGTCCGACCTGACCGTGAAATACGATACCAGGGAAAAGGAGCTTGAAATAGTCCGTTTGAATCAAGTTCAGTTGGAACAGAAAGCGCAGACCATGCGGTGGATTATGGTAACCGTTGTCGTGGTCTTTATATTGATACTCTTTCTGCTTTATTATGTTTTCCGCCGTAAGCGCATTAAGAAAGAGGAAGAATTGAAACTTGCCCAAAGTTATATAGAGGGATTGGAGCGCGAACGTACGCGCCTTGCCAAGGAGTTGCACGACGGCGTATGTAACGACCTGCTTGGCATTGGCATGAATATGCAATGCATGCAGCCCACAGACGAGTCGAAACAAGAAATCCTGGCTTTGCTGGAACAGGTACGTAGCGATGTCCGTTGTATTTCCCACGAATTGATGCCGCCTAAGTTCCGGTCTGCCACTCTTGCCGAGACGATAGAGGCTTATGTGGAACGGCTTGTCCTGCCCGCATCCGTACAACTCGCATTCAGTAAAGAGAGTGAAGAAACGCAGTGGAGCCAAGTACCCGAAGAAGTGTCTTATGAGGTGTACCGCATCATGCAGGAATTACTGTCCAATATCCTGAAGCATTCCGGAGCTACGGAGATAGATGTGACCCTCACATTGAAACGGAAACTGCTGACTCTGCAAGTTTCGGACAACGGTAAAAACTATCGTGGTAGTGAGGTGCAGGCAAAGGGTATCGGGCTTACTACCATCCAAGAACGCGCGAAGACCGTCGGCGGTTTGTTTACTGTAAATATTCAGGACGGAAGCCAAAAGTTCAGGCTTGAAATACCATTATCCATTTAATAGAAAACCGTTATGCCGGAGAGTAAAATCACTATTTTTGATGATGCCGCATATTAATAAATGCTATTTCTTTGCAACATAATTTAGAACACAAAGATAGGTTGATGAAAGAAAGAGAGATACGCATTTTGTTGGTGGATGACCATGATTTGGTGCTTCAAGGTTTGAAGCGGATAGTGGAATGTTCGTTACCGGAAATAAAAAACGTATGTACTGCATCGTCGGGACAAGAGGCTTTGCTTCTTATCGCATCTCAACGTTTCAATCTTTTCGTGTTGGATATGGAGTTGCCCGACATATCAGGGATGGATATCATTGTGCGAATACGGGAGAAAGACCCGCAAGCGCGTATCATTGTGAATACCATGCACGAGGAAATCTGGTTTATCAAGAACTTGATACAGTGCTCGGTAGACGGTATTCTGTTTAAATCCATTGATTCTACAAAAATAGCCGAAGCCATTCGCCGTGTGCTGGATGGCGAAACGTACTATTGTCCTTATGCCGAGCATGTGCGCGCACAGATGAAGCGTTCGGACGAAGGGCGGCGTGAAGAGCTGACCTTGCGTGAACTCGATGTGCTGAAACGCATCTCCGAGGGTAAGAATACGCAGGAGATAGCCCAGGAACTTTGTGTCTCTACCAATACGGTCGATACACACCGGCGCCATCTGATGGATAAATTGGATGCCCGGAATGTGGCAGACCTGATTATGACGGCTATCTCCAAAGGGATTATCCCTATCCGTAAATGCTGACGACATTACTCATTTAAAATAGTTTGATATGATGAAAAAGTTTACGGTTATAACTTTGTCCGCAATGTTCTGCGGACTGGTTGTGTTGTCAGCGTGCGGTGGTGCCGCTTCGGGTTCGGCCGCAAGTAGTGATACGCCTTTGGGGCGTGTACCCGCCATATTCGTAGAGGTGGCAGCTAAGAAAAAAGCGTTGGATGAAAGCTTGCGCAAAGAGGATGATTTAGACCGTTATCAAAAGAAACTGAAAGAGTTTGATGAATATGCGGCCAGGAGTTATCAGAAGGCGGCGGAAGAGGGTGAGAAACTCGTGGGACGCGAAATCGTTTGTACCGGAGACGTATATCCCGACTTTCAGGTAACAGGTGCTAAAGTGGCGGAATATCATGCCGGCAGAGAGGCTGGCAGTATAATTGTACGGGTTACGGTAACTCCCAAACGGGATATTGTAGTACGCGAAACCAAACGTAAATGCGCCGAAGGCGAATATCCGTTGAAAGACACCCGTCTGTATTTCGCCTTGATGAAAGCCAATGACCATTTGATTGAACTCGGACAGTTGAACCCTTTCAACAGTAATTCTTATAACAGTTCCTTGAAGGCCGAGTATGCTCCCGGACAGATGATTCAAGCCGGTGTGCCCTGCCATAGTGAAGGCGCTCCCGTTTACATTAACTGCCATACTTACGACTTTACGGAGTTTGCCAAGATTGTGTTTCTGGCGGAGAAAGACTATATGGCGATACGTAAACAAGCCTATGGTTTCTAAACGTACGGTTACTTAATAAAAAAAGCAGGCAAATATGAACAGACTTTTAATGACGGCGGCAGCCATTGCGCTGACCGCTTGCGGTGGCGTATCTACACAAAACGGAAATAGTACGGGCCGGGAAGGACTGAACGGTAAGGTACATAAGGTTCAGACTTTGATTTATAACGCGAAGGCGCAAGGCGATAAAATAGTAAAGAACGGCAAACCGGACGTTTATCGGGAAACGGATTTCTTTCCGCAAGAAGACACCCGGATTTATAGCGCAGCTGGACAGCTCGACTCTGTAATAAGCGTGGTGGATGCCGTTAAGTACATCACAGTCTATGATTACCAAGACGGAAATGTCAGCAACGAGAAACTCTTCCGGAACGGTGAAATGGTTACCGACCGTAAGTATATCTATCAAGGCGGTAATTTGGCGAATACAATCGAAGATATGTATATAGACGGTGATAAGACTACCAATGAGTATCCGGCGGATGCCTCAAAGATAGAGTATGCGGACGGTAATCGCATAGAGCATGGAGATACGGAACGTGATTATGTAGTGAAAGACGCTCGGGGACGCGTACTTAAAGAATCCGCTTACAGTGAGATGGATGAATACCTGACCGTTAAAGAGTACACCTATAATGAAAAAGGCTGGTTGGAAACCTGCGTATCGTCCGATGATAATGAAGTTTCCTATGACTATACGGAAACAGACGACCGGGGCAACTGGACACGCATGGTGATAACCCTTAACGGGCAGCCTTATGGTATTGCGGAACGTAGCATTACTTATTACGAATAATAGAATGAAGTAATATGGAAATTTTAATCGTATTGTTGGCTTTACTTTCCCAAATATTAGGGTTGTGCGGCTTTGTTTTTTCATGCCTCTTGTTTTTGAGGTTCGGTAAGATAAAAAGTTGGTTCAATAAGAAAGCGGGTACGGAGATTGTCTCTTCATTCAGCTTCCGTTCTCTTCGTACATTGATTATAACAGGTGTACTGGGCTTTATAATGATGATGGCAGGTTTGCTTTCCGGCGCATTGCTTTTTATGGACGAGACTCCTGCGGATACGCAGCTTTATTGGGTTGCAGGGATATGTGTGGCGTTGACCCTGGTCTATCCCGTTTGGCGCATTGTATGCCGTATTCTGAGTTGCGGCCGGGCGGAAAATAAGAAAGCGGAAACCTGGCGTCTTTTTTATGACATAGCGGTAAATCTTGCTGCGCTGTGCGGCGGATTATTGGTACTTGTCGTCTTGTCTTTTGTTGCGGTAATCTTGTCATTCACCAAATGGAGTAATTTTGTTCCCAACCGTTTGTACGAAATGTCGGGAGTGGATGTCGTGCCGGAGTCAAAGAGTTATTACTGGGTAGGTGCCGTACTGGGCGTTGTCGCGGTCTTTTCGCAGTGGCTCGGTTCGGACAGCCAGGATATGATTGGCTGGCTGGTGGGGATTTCCGCCCTTGCATTGATTGGTTACGCTTTGTATCAAATACGTAGTGCGGTACCCGAGGACAGGAAGCGACTGATGTGGCGGTGGGGTTATATGATATTGACTACGTATGCCGTTTTCACCATTACCTGGATATTGATATTTGTGGCGATCGCGCTTCTTATTCTTTATGTAGTGCTTGCGGCTACCGGCAATACAGGTGGTAAGGATAAGTATAAAGTGACTTGCGATAACCTGACAGATGATGTAATTAACGGAAGAGGAATATGTAAGATTACAAACTCCAGATGCAAGATGCGTGATACGGGAGTTTGTCCTTATAACTGATGTCGGCCATTAACGTATCAGACTTGACTATTATTATAAAACTCCCCGAATAGGCGGGTAAGAAAAAACGGATGATGTTTCCTTTAAGAAAGCATCATCCGTTTATCGTTTAGGTACTTTATACCTCTTTAATCAGCTCCATACCACGCTTGATGGCCTCTTCATTCATCGGTATCAGGTGATGATGACGTTCGGGGAGTGTCTTTTTCAATCCCTTGATAACGTTTTCCAAAGTCACGATCGGAGCAATCTTCAACAGACCGCCCAGTACAATCATGTTGAATGCTTTGGCGTTGTTCATCTCATTGGCGGCATCCATAGCGTCGATGCGGTAAATGTGGATATCCTTACGTGTGGGCGGGTTGATAATGCCGTAGCCGTCGTAGATAAGTACGCCGCCGGGCTTTACCTTACTCTCGAACTTCTCCAGCGAGGGTTGGTTCAGGATGATAGCCGCGTCGTATTTGCTCAGAATAGGTGAGGAGATTTTCTCGTCACTTACAATCACGGTTACGTTTGCCGTACCGCCGCGTTGTTCCGGGCCGTAAGCCGGCATCCAGGTAACCTCTTTGCCTTCCATCAGTCCGGAGTATGCCAAAATCTTACCCATGGACAATACACCTTGTCCGCCGAAGCCTGCTATAATGATTTCTTCTTTCATTGTTCTTCTGTTTTTAGCATCATTATTTATCTTTCAAGTCACCTAACGGATAGAAGGGGAACATATTCTCCTGCATCCATTTGTTTGATTTTTCCGGAGACATCTTCCAGCCGGAGTTACAGGTGGAAACAATCTCTACGAGGTTGGAGCCTTTGCCTGCCATGGAGTTCTCGAATGCCTTGCGGATAGCTTTCTTCGCCTTGCGGATGGCGGGAACGGTTTCCACACTTTGGCGGGTGACGTAAGCCGTACCTTCCAGTTGGGCGGCAATGTCGGCTATCTTCAGAGGATAACCGTGCAAATGCACGTCGCGTCCGTAGGGGCTGGTAGAAGTCTTCATGCCCACAAGGGTAGTAGGAGCCATTTGTCCGCCGGTCATACCGTAGATGGCGTTGTTGATGAAAACAATGGTTATATTCTCGCCGCGGTTCAGCGCATGAATTGTTTCGGCGGTACCGATACAGGCCAAATCACCGTCGCCCTGGTAGGTAAATACCAGACGGTCCGGCCACAGGCGCTTGATAGCGGTGGCAAGTGCGGGAGCACGTCCGTGAGCGGCTTCCTGCCAATCGATATCTATATAGTTGTAGATAAATACGGCGCATCCCACAGGGGAGATACCTACGGCTTTATCTTCCAGTCCCATTTCTTCGATTACTTCGGCAATCAGTTTATGAACCACACCGTGGCTGCATCCCGGGCAGTAATGCATGGGATTATCGTTCATCAGAGTCGGTTTCTTGGCAACCAGGTTCTCAGGTTTGATAATATCTTCTTTTGTCATAATCACTTCTCCTTATCTGTTGGTGAACCGTATGAAAAACTCCATGAGCTTGACGAATATGGCAGCGCCGCAAACGTATATAAACAGCTTGAAGTCGTCTTTTGCCACAAAATATACGATGATGGCTGCCAGAGCAAGTACCATGAAGAGAATATTCAGTACGTTTCTTATTTTATCAGGATTCATTTCTTAAATTGAGAATTAAAAATTAAAAAATACAAATAGAGTTACTGAGATTTCTTACTTCTCAATTCTCATTTTTTAATTTGGCAAGTGCCGTAACAATCTCATCCGGATCGGGGACGATACCGCCGAGGCGTCCGAAATGTTCCACTTTCACTTTTCCGTTTACGGCCAGGCGGACATCCTCAATCATCTGTCCTGCATTCAACTCGGTGACCAGCATGCCTTTTACTTTGTCGGCATAGGCGGCAATGGCTTTGGTCGGGAACGGCCACAGGGTGATAGGACGAAGCATTCCGACCTTGATACCCTCTTCACGAGCCAGTTCCATGGCCTTCTGGCCGATACGTGCCATAGAGCCGAACGCTACAATCAGGTATTCGGCATCGTCGCAGTGAATCTCTTCGAAACGTACTTCGTTTTCTTCGATTTCTTTGTATTTGGCTTGGAAACGGATATTGTTTTTCTCCATTTCTTCCGGTTTCAGTTCCAGAGAGGTAATGACATTGGGCTTGCGGCCGTTGGTTCTGCCGGTAGTGGCCCATGGGCATTGCTCGATAACTTCGGCATCCGTACGGCGAGGCTTCTGTACGGGGAGCACTACTTTTTCCATCATCTGACCGATTACACCGTCGGCAAGGATGATAGCCGGGTTGCGGTACTTGAAGGCAAGTTCAAAACCCAAACTTACGAAGTCCGCCATTTCCTGCACGGAAGCAGGGGCAAGGGCGATGAGACGATAGTCACCGTGACCGCCGCCTTTTACGGTCTGGAAATAGTCGGCCTGGCTCGGCTGAATGGTTCCGAGGCCGGGACCGCCGCGCATCACGTTTACAATCAGGCACGGTAATTCGGCTCCTGCAATGTAGGAAATTCCTTCCTGCTTGAGGCTGACACCGGGGCTGGATGAAGAGGTCATTACCATTTTTCCGCTTCCGGCGCCACCGTATACCATATTAATAGCTGCCACTTCACTTTCTGCCTGGAGTACTACCATGCCGGTGGTTTCCCAGGGTTTCAGTTCGGCAAGTGTTTCCAATACTTCCGATTGGGGAGTAATAGGATAGCCGAAGTATCCGTCGGCACCACAGCGAATGGCTGCGTGGGCGATGGCTTCGTTTCCTTTCATTAATACAACTTCTTCTGCCATATTCTTCTTATTTATTCTACTTTTACTTTATAAACCGAGATACATCCGTCCGGACATACGGTTGCGCAAGAACTGCATCCGTTACAGGTATCTTCCAATATCTGGTGGGCATAGTTATACCCTTTTACATTCACCTCTTTGGTGAGGGCTATTACATTGAGCGGACAAGCCACGGCACACAGGTTGCAGCCTTTGCAACGTTCGGTGTCTACTACGATTGCTCCTTTGATTTTTGCCATAATTTACGTTCTTTTATTTATTGATTGTACATATCCTTATGAAAGAAGTTCAGAATGTCCATCACCATGTTGCGGGCTTGCCGGGCGGGACTGTCCGGATTGAGGTCAATGGCATATTGGTAGTTATTCAGCGCCTGCTGCCAGTTGCTCTGCTTGCGGTAAGCATTCCCCCGGAGGTAATAGGCTTCGTCTTTTTCGGGAAAATCGGTTTGAAGTATTTCGTCAAGCTGGAGGATAGCCTGCTCTACATTTCCCTGATTGATAAGCTCTTTTATGGTATTTAATTGCTCCATATCATTCTGAGTTCCGGATTATTGAAGTACAAAGATAGTTTTTATTTAAAGACAATATGCAACTTATTTGCTAAAAATAAGAAAACAAGGGGAATAAATAGCCCGGAATCTTTATTGCTTTTTGTCACAATGTAAAGGTTCCGGGCTGAACTATATGAAAATGTGGTTGTCTTACTTTACAAGTTCTCCGTTTATATATAAATTCTTGAACGTAATGTCTTTTGCTCCTTTTATTTGATTACCGCCTTTTTCCACATTGTTAAAGCGGGAGTCTTCCACACTTACGTTATAAACGTGCTTATCATCGTCGAGTCCGATGATGAGGACACCGAGCTTACTCTTTTCGCAGGTTACATTTTTGAGGTGTACGTTGCGTACGGTAGGAGCATAGCCACGGTTACACTTTTCACGGTTTTCGTATTGCAGATTGATGCGGAGTACTGCTTCGCGACACTGGCCGACAGTGACGTTACGCACAAATACATTCTCTATCAGTCCGCCTCGGCAAGTACTGGTCTTGATGCGGATTACGCGATCCAAATCCGGACTGTCCATGCGGCAGTTCTCTACGAACAGGTTACGGTAACCACCGGATATTTCGCTGCCGATGACTACACCGCCATGACCGTTTTTCATGAAACAGCTGCGTACTATGATATTCTCGCTGGGGATGTTCCATTTGCGGCCGTCTTGGTTACGTCCGGATTTAATGGCTATACAGTCGTCACCCGTATCGAAAGTACAGTTTTCTATCAGCACGTTTTTGCAAGATTCCGGGTCGCAGCCATCTCCGTTGGGGCCACGGTTGAAAACGTGTACACCACGTACGATGAGGCTTTCGCAAAACAACGGGTGGATAACCCAGAACGGAGAGTTCAGCAGGGTTACATCTTCTATTAATACCGTATTGCAGGAATAGAGGTTGATGAGTTGCGGGCGCATACCGTCTTCGGGCTTCATGATACGTTTGTAGATGGGAGTAGAGGTTTCACCATACATCAACAGACGTTCGCGTCCGCCGTTGCGTTGGGCAACCATCCCTTCCTTCCAGCCGTAGCGTGGAGCGCCGCACATAGACCACCAGGTTTCATTGGAACCTTGTCCGTCAATTGTACCTTTACCGGTGATGGCGATGTTGGTTTCGCCGTACGCATATATCAGCGGACGGGCATTATAGCAGTCCAAACCTTCCCAGCGGGTAATGACGGCGGGAAAGTAAAGGCTTTGATCGGTAGAGAATTTCAATACGGCACCTTCTTCCACATGAAAATTCACATTGCTCTTTAAGGTGACAGGGCCGGTATGGAAAGTCCCTTTGGGTACTACGACTGTTCCGCCACCGTTCAGGCTGCATGTTACGATGGCCTGGTTGATAGCCTCATGACAAGGTTCATCCGGCGTATCGGGCTTTGCGCCAAAATCTGTGATGAGATAGGTGCGGTCGGGGAAAGACGTTCTCTTGATTTGTTTTTCGATGTTGGCGCTTTCCTTGAAGGCTTTGTCAAAATCTATCGGATTGGCAGTTGCCAAAGTTACCGATAGAAGCAGGGAGATGATTCCGATTACTTTCTTCATGCGTTTTTCTTTTATGTTCTTAAATGGTAATTAGATTACGTTGACAAAAGTAGGAAAACTCTCCAAATGATAAAGGTTAGTTTTTGATTGAAAGTGTGTAATAATTGATTTAGGTGAGGAGAAATCCGTCCCCTAAGATGAAAAAAATCATCCTGTGAGAGGAAATAAATCGTCTCACAGGATGATTTTTTTCATTTCACGGGATGAATAATTCCGTCTCGCGAGATGAAAATAACAGGTTAAGGGCTTCCCTTATTCCGGAGATTATCCTTGTACCGGTATCTTGTCTATTCTCCGTTGGTGACGTCCGCCCTCAAACGCGGTGTTGAAGAATTCGGTCATAATCATATCCGCCTCTTCCGTGCCGATGAAACGACCCGGCATGACAAGGACATTGGCATCATTATGCTGGCGTGCCAGATGAGCGATTTCCGCAGTCCAGCAAAGGGCGGCACGAACGCCTTGATGTTTGTTGAGTGTCATGTTGATGCCGTTTCCGCTACCGCAGATGGCAATTCCCGGATAACATTCGCCTGCCTCGACAGCTTGTGCCAGTTGGTGGGCGAAGTCGGGATAATCGCAACTCTCGGCGGAGTAGGTTCCGTAATCTTTGTAAGGCCAGCCTTTTACTTCCAGCCAACCGCGAACGTACTCTTTCAGTTCGAATCCGGCGTGGTCGGAACAAAGTCCAATAGTTTTCATATAAAAATAAAGTGATAGAGTGATAAGTGATAAAACGGCAGGTGACAGTTCCATCGTTTTATCACCTTACCGTTTTATCGCTTGTTTATTAAATCATTGCTTTTACCTGCTTGTATACGTTCTCTGCCGTAAAGCCCAGCTTTTCGTCCAATACTTTGTAAGGAGCGGAGAAACCGAACGATTCCAGTCCCCAAACCTTACCGTGGGCGCCTACCAAGCCTTCCAGCGTAACGGGCAGGCCGGCGGTCAGACCGAATACTTTTGCATCTGCCGGAATAATGCTTTCCTGATAGCCCGGAGCCTGACTGCGGAACAGTCCTTCGGACGGAGCGGATACGATACGCAGTTTGATACCGTCTTTACGCAGCAGTTCCGCACCTGCCACCAGCGTAGCCACTTCGGAACCTGAAGCGACGAGGGTGATGTCCGGATTCTCGTCCGAGCCTGCTACGATGTAAGCGCCTTTGGCCGCCTGACTGTAATCGTTGCCTGCGGGCAGGTTGACGATGTTCTGGCGGGAGAATATCAGAGCTGTCGGAGTAGACATATTATCCATTGCGAGTTTCCATGCTACGGTTGTTTCTTCCGCATCGGCGGGACGGAGTACCAGCATAGAATTATGTCCCTTGTGGTTCTTCAGTTTTTCCATCAGGCGGATTTGGGCTTCCTGTTCTACCGGTTCGTGAGTAGGACCGTCTTCTCCTACGCGGAATGCGTCGTGTGTCCAGATGAATTTTACGGGAATTTCCATCAGGGCAGCCATACGTACGGCAGGCTTCATATAGTCGGAGAATACGAAGAACGTTCCGCAAGCGGGGATGATACCGCCGTGCAGCGCCATACCGATACAGCAGCATGCCATTGTCAGTTCCGATACGCCTGCCTGGAAGAATGCGCCGCTGAAATCGCCTTTCTTGAAGGCGTGAGTCTTTTTCAAGAAACCGTCGGTCTTGTCGGAGTTGGACAAGTCGGCGGAAGCGACAACCATGTTCTCTACCTGAGTGGCAAGAGCGCCGAGCACGGTGGCCGATGCGGCACGTGTAGCCACGTTGGCTTTCTGCTCGATAGCAGCCCAGTTCACTTCGGGAGCCTTGCCGGAGAAGAACAGTTCCAGTTTGGCCGCCTTTTCAGGATTGGCTTTTGCCCATGCGGCTTTGACTGCATATTTCTCTGCCATGATGCTCTTCAATTCGGCAGCGCGTTTAGCATAAAGTTCGGCCACTTCCGGGAAGACTGTGAACGGATTTTCCGGGTTACCACCCAGATTCTTGATTGTGTTTACGTAAGCGTCGCCGCCTAAAGGAGCGCCGTGGGTAGCGCAGTTGGCTTCATAGCTGCTGCCGTCCGCCTTGCGCGCGCCTTTACCCATAACGGTATGGCCGATAATCAGTGTAGGACGCTCTGCCTCGGCTTTAGCCTCGTTGAGTGCACCGCGGATGGCATCTGCGTCGTTACCGTCGATTTTGATGACTTTCCAGCCCCATGCCTCGTATTTCTTGGCGGTATCTTCGATGGTTACATCTTTCGTTTCGGTGGAAAGCTGGATGTCGTTGGCGTCATAGAACATGATGAGGTTGTCCAGACCCAGCGCACCGGCAATACGGCCTGCGCCCTGTGAAATTTCTTCCTGAATACCACCGTCGGAGATATATGCGTAAATAGTCTGGTTCATTACTTCTTCAAAACGAGCCTTCATGAACTTGGCGGCGATGGCTGCTCCGACGGCAAAGGTGTGTCCTTGTCCCAACGGGCCGGAGGTGTTTTCAATGCCGCGCATGATGTCGCGTTCGGGATGTCCCGGAGTGGGGCTGCCCCATTGACGGAACTCTTTCAGCTCATCCAGCGTGAACTTGCCTGCCAGCGCCAATGTGGAATAAAGCATCGGTGACATGTGTCCCGGGTCAAGGAAGAAGCGGTCGCGACCTTCCCAGGCGGGATTCTCAGGATCGTATACTAAGAACTCGGAGAAGAGTACATTCACAAAGTCGGCACCACCCATAGCGCCACCGGGATGTCCGGAGTTGGCTTTTTCGACCATAGAAGCAGCAAGGATACGGATGTTGTCCGCTGCAAGGTTCATAAGTTTCTTGTCGTTCATATTATTAAAATAATTATAATTTGAATACTCTTTAAGCGGGTTGATTTCTTGCTTGTTAATTTTAACAGGACAAAGATAACTCTTTATGTCTAATCCGCAACATAGAAAGTCGCTCTTTTTTCTTGCACCCGTCACCCGCTTCTTGTTTTAATTACAATAAGTCTTTGCGGTTGATTTACTGTAACTCAAGGGTAACAACCGATTGGGCGGGGAGTTTTATTTTCAGAACTTCTTTATTGATTTTTATCTCTTTGAGAAGTATTGATTTCACTTTGCCGGGGTTTTAAAAGAAATTAAGGCCTGTTATCCGTAAGGAAGTAATAATTTTTCCTACGGCCTTTCGGGCTTGTGCTCCCGGCGGATGTACAATAACTTTCCGCTTGTTATTTACATCAACGTTTTATTGTTAAAATGTGGGGTACGCTCTTTGGAAACTGTTGCACTGCATAAAAAAGGGCGTATAGTGGTAAAGTAGCAGGATGGATGCAAGCGACAAAAATAGGGTGATACTGTGGAAAACCACTTTATCACCCTATCGCTCTATCGCTTTTTGATTTGTTTATTCTAATCTGCGTGCACCGTCGCTGATTACGACATCGTAAACCTTCGGGCTTCTGTTGAATTTCTTCTTGAATTCCTCTTTGGCTCTTTCGATAAAGGTGCTGTACAGTTCTTCTTTAACGAGGTTGATGGTGCAACCGCCGAAGCCGCCGCCCATAACACGCGAACCGGTTACGCCGCAATCAAAAGCAAGGTCATTCAGGAAGTCGAGTTCTTCGCAGCTTACTTCATACAGCTTGCTCATGCCATGATGTGTTTCGTACATCTTCTGGCCTACCGTTTCGTAATCGCCTTTTTCCAAAGCATCGCAAACATCGAGCACGCGTTGGATTTCTTCAATCACGTATTCTGCGCGCATAAAGTCTTCCGCGCTGATTTCGGCTTTGGCTTCTTCGAGCATTTCCATGTTGCAGTCACGCAGGAATTCCACATGCGGGTGTTTTTTCTGGATAGCGGCAACGGCAGCCTCGCAGCTTTGGCGACGCTTATTGTATGCGGACGAAGCAAGCTCGTGTTTTACTACGGAGTCTACCAGTACCAAGCGGTAGCCTTTCGGCTCGAACGGGAAGTACTGATATTCCAGCGAGCGGCAATCCAGACGGATAAGGCTGCCTTTTTTACCGAATACGGAAGCAAACTGGTCCATGATGCCACAGTTAACGCCGCAGTAGTTGTGTTCCGTAGCCTGACCTACTTTGGCCAATTCGAATTTATCGATTTTATTGTCGCCGAACAGGTCGTTCAATGCATAAGCATAAGTACTTTCCAATGCAGCGGAAGAGGACATACCTGCACCCAAAGGCACATCGCCTGCAAAAGCGGTATTGAATCCTTTCACTTCTACACCGCGTTTAATCATTTCGCGGCATACACCGAAAATATATCTTGCCCAGCTGGCGCGGGGAGCGTCTTCTTCGTTCAGACCGAATTCCACATAATCTTTCAAATCGATGGAATAAGCTTTGACTGTGTTTGTGCCATTGGGTTTCACTTCTGCAATCATACCTTTGTCGATTGCTCCGGGGAATACAAAACCACCGTTATAGTCGGTATGCTCACCGATTAAGTTGATGCGACCCGGAGAAGCATAAACAGCTCCTGTTGTTCCATCAAAATGCTTGATGAAACGGCTTCTTACGTATTCTATATCCATGATATTGTTTTTTAAGGTGAATAAATCTAATTACCTGTATTTATCTATCAATCAACTTTAATATCCTTGTTTACGTTCTTGCAACCTATCAGTGCATAATAAAGCAGATAGGCGAGGGCCACTACAATCAGCCAATAACTTGTGAGGTAGCCGATTCCGTCATTCCAGTCAACAATGGCGTTTTGCAATAGAGGCAGGATACCACCGCCGCAAACAAGAACCATGAAGATTCCGGAAGCTTTTTCCGTATATTTACCTAATCCTTCTACGGCAAGGTTGAAGATTCCACCCCACATGATGGATGTACAAAGTCCGACTAACGCAAGGAACATCGCATTGACAGGCACATGTACGAGTCCGAACATTCCTTCGGAACTGTTCTTGAATACCGGCATATTTACCATTGAGTCTGTTGGCGCGAACATGGCGGAGATAACCAGGATAATTCCTATGGCAGAAGCTGTTCCCAACATCGCTTTGGCTGAAATCTTGCTACCGATACTTGCGCCGATAAGACGGCCTACCAACATCAGCAACCAGTATGTAGCGGTAACGGAACCTGCAATGGCTTCTGCTCCTGCTCCATTTACACCCAATACATCCAAATCCGGATTTTGTAACCATTTGTTCAATACGTTGGGTACTCCCACCTCTATTCCCACATAAACAAAGATACCGATAGCGCCGAATATGAAGTGGCGGAATGACAGAGGTCCGTATTGAGAATGAGTGGAATCGGTTTTTACCTCTGCTTTTTCTTTTTCAGGTATGGTGGAGAAGAAGATAACGATGAATGCGAATGCGAATATAGCCAAAGCTGCGTACATCAGAGGGAATACGTCGCTGATTTTGGCATTGGTAATGGAAGGTATCAGAATACCGGTCAGGATGATTACGGAAGTTCCTGCCAATGAGTTGAATGAGCCGCCGAGCTGGATAAGCTGGTTACCTTTGTTTCCACCGCCGCCAAGGGAGTTAAGCATTGGGTTTACTACCGTATTGAGCAAACACATGGAAAAACCTGCAATGAATGCTCCCAACAAGTAAATACCGAAGCTGCCGGCCACACCGGAAAGCGTCTGGATACCTACTCCTACGAATCCTATCGTAATGGCAATGAGAGCCGTTTTCTTATATCCCATTTTTTGCAGCATATTGCCTGCCGGATATCCCATTACAGCATAGGCGATGAAGTTGGCAAATACGCCGAGAGTGCCCATCCAGTTGGGTACGCCAAATTGAAATTTCAAAAT
This sequence comes from Bacteroides clarus YIT 12056, assembly GCF_900129655.1. Lineage (GTDB taxonomy): Bacteria > Bacteroidota > Bacteroidia > Bacteroidales > Bacteroidaceae > Bacteroides > Bacteroides clarus. The sequence continues at coordinate 233,350 of NZ_FQWK01000006.1, read as the reverse complement.
GTCACCCATTGGTGAAGCCAGGTTTGTTACGAATGAAATCATACCAAACAAGAAAATCATTACGATGATGGCAACGATGTTCCCGTTCTGTTTTTGTTGTGTCATGGTTTTGAAAAATTTATAAGTTTATAATTAGGTTAGTTATTTCATTGATGCGCTATTCTTGTACACCGAATTTATAGATGGTAATTTGCTGATATTCGTCTCCGGGAAGCAATACTGCCGATGGGAAATGCGCCTTGTTGGGAGTATCGGGGAAACATTGCGCTTCAAAGCACACGGCGCTTCTTGCGGGGAAAGTTGCTCCATGAGCGCCTGCAAATCCACCCAGCCAGTTTCCTGTATAGAGCTGCACGCCGTTTTCTGTGGTATACACTTCCATCGTACGTCCGCTTACGGGCTCTGTGCAAGTGGCGGCGAGGCTTAATTCACCGCTTTCCGTTTTATTCAATACATAGCAATGGTCATATCCGGCTCCGTTTACCAATTGTTGGAATTTATCATCGATACGCTCGCCGATGGCGTGAGGAGTACGGAAATCCATAGGAGTACCTTCCACTTTCAGAATCTCTCCGGTGGGAATGGACACTTCATCGATAGGAACGTAAAAATCGGCGTTGATAATGAGGATGTTATTCAGAACGGTAGGCGAGGGATTGGAAATACCTGCGAGGTTGAAGAAACCGTGATTGGTTAAATTAACAACAGTAGCTTTATCGGTTGTAGCCCGGTATTCTATAACCAGGGCGTTTGTCTCATCTTCCAGACGATAGGTCATTTCTACTTCCAAAGTTCCGGGAAAGCCTTCTTCGCCGTCGGCGGATGTGTAATTGAAAATGACGGTCGATTCATTGGGCTGAACCGCATCCCATACGCGGGCGTGAAAGCCGGTTGGTCCGCCGTGCAGCGAATTGGGGCCGTTGTTAACGGTCAATTGATGCTCCTCGCCGTATAAAGTGAATTTTCCATTGGCAATTCGGTTACCGTAACGGCCTACCGTGGTACTTAAGAAAGGTTCGGGACTGTTGATTACATGCTCTATACTGTCATGGCCTAAAATAACATTGGCATATTTTCCGTTTTTGTCGGGCACCATAATCGAAAGAATTGCACAACCGTAGTTGGTTACCGCCACTTCCATGCCCAAAGCGTTTTTGAGGATATATAAATCTGTTTTCTTGCTGTTTATATTCTTCTGAAAGTTTTTTCTGTCCAAACCGGACAAATTACTTTCTGTTGGAGCAGTGTCTATCATATTCATGGTATTATTTAATTTTCTTGCAAATAAAGAGAAATTCTTTTGTTCCCCCAAGTAATTGAGAAGAAATGTAGAGAACATTTTATGAAAGTTTAGCGTTTAACAATTAGAATACAAATTGATATTTTTTGTATGTTTGTCGCGTTAATCTGAAAAAGTATTGTAACAGTATTGAATTGTACTAATTAAAAACAACGAATGTATCCTCTAAAATTTGAGCCTATCCTGAAACAGACACTTTGGGGTGGCGACAAGATTATCCCATTCAAACACTTGGATGAAACTCTGCCGAATGTAGGCGAGAGTTGGGAAGTTTCAGCGGTAGAAGGTAGTGAATCGGTAGTAGCCAATGGTGCGGACAAAGGGTATACTTTGCCCGAAATGGTTCGTAAATATAAAGACGAGTTGGTGGGTGAAGCAAACTATGCGCGGTTTGGAAATAAATTCCCGCTATTGATAAAATTTATTGATGCCAAATTGGATTTATCCATTCAGGTGCATCCGGGTGACGAACTTGCCAAGAAGCGTCATAATAGTTTCGGTAAAAACGAGATGTGGTATGTGATCGCCGCGGACAAAGGCGCGAAACTGATTTCCGGCTTTTCCGAGGAGATAACTCCGAAGGAGTATAAAGACAGAGTGCACAACGGAACGTTTGCCGAAGTACTTCAGACTTGCACGATAGAACCGGGGGATGCGTTTTATGTACCTGCCGGTCGCGTACATGGTATCGGAGCCGGAGCATTTGTTGCGGAAATTCAACAGACTTCCGATATAACTTATCGCATCTTCGATTACAATCGCAAAGATAAGGATGGTAAATCCCGTGACTTGCATACCAGCCAGGCGATGGATGCCATTAATTTTTCCGATGTGCAAGACGATTTCCGTACGGAATACGAGCGTATCCGGAATGAGCCCGTTGAAATGGTAGCAAGTCCTTACTTCACTACTTCCGTGTATGATATGACGGAAGAAATCACTTGTGACTATTCGGAACTGGACTCATTCGTTATCTTTATTTGCGTGGAAGGTTCTTGCCGTCTGACGGATGACAATCAGAACGAAATAACTCTGCGTGCGGGGGAAACGGTGCTTTTGCCTGCTGCTGTTCAGGAAGTAACAATCGTGCCGGAAGGCGGGAGAGTGAAACTGCTTGAGACTTACGTGTAAGAGTTGATAGTATTGCTACGATGAAGTTAACTGTGTGCCACGCAGTTAGTTAACATCGTAGTTGCAATGAAGTTAACATCATGCGGCCAATGATGTTAACTTCATTTTTTTGCTGTTTTTTCTTTTATTTCCGGATATTAATTCCCTGTCTTTTTCTTCTCTTTGACTAATGCGGCGATGAGGTATTTCCCCTTGGCTACAATTTCACTCCAGCGCGTGTTGTGTATCACTTGCCATACGTAACCTTTCAGTCTTCCATAGTCGGACAGGCGCAAAATGGCATTCACTTCTTCGTTTTTTGTGATTTTCATTTGCCGTAGGGTGAATATCAATCCGTCATAATTATGCGTTTGCTTGTTGTAGGCATATCCCGGTACAGGCAGAAGAGAATGCTCGTCGGAACTCCCTTCTTCTGTTTCTGCTTTTATTTGCTTTACTTTACTTTGTTCGGAAATGTCTGCATTTTGGGATGAAATGTTTGCAGGCTGCATGCAATATTCTTTGTTTGGTATACTGTTTTCTTCGTCCTGTATGCAGCTTTCCAATAAATAGGGTAGGGTGTTTAAGTCCCTTTTTCTTCGTTTGGTAGCTTCCAGCCATACCTTTTGGATGGTGGCGGACGTCAGCACGTATTGTTCTTCGTAATACTTACGGTCAAAAAATCCTTTGTCTATGAGGATACAGATTATCTTTTCCATGTTTGTTTCTTCAATGCCTGTTTTATGGGCAAAGAGCGTGCATTGCTCTTTGTCCCACAACAGATAATAGCCTTTTTCTTTGTACATCTTGCACAGTAGTTTTATTACGGCAGTAATTCCTGCCAGTCCGCATTTGGCTTCTACGAGTTCTATCGGTGCGTCATCAAAGAAATTCACATTCAATGGGAAATACATGATTCCCCCATAATTCATTGCCATAGTTTGTCTTAATTTTTGAGTGATTAATAATCAACATACGGGGCTCCATTCAAGGAAATTCTCAAGTTGGAAAGTTCTCCATGCTTGTTGTTCGATATCCCAATATGCAATGGTAGTTGTAACTCTTGTGATGTCATAGTCTTGTCTGAACATGTTTTTGTAGGGAAGCAGTGTTGCCCTGACGAGTCTGAATGTTCCGTCCTGCCTATGATAGGCAATGAGCGCATGTCCGTATTGCATGTGGTCTATGAGACTTTCAATACGTGTGGCCATCCATGTGGCGCAGTTTTCCGTGTAATTCTTTTCCAGCATGATACGGATTTTCCATAGATTGCGAATGGCTTCGTGAAGTGAAGCGGGCTTTTTTCGGTTCATCATCATTTAATTTTGTAGATTTAAAAAACAGGTAATATTCAGTGGGGTTCAAGTAGTGGAAAAAAGAAAGATGCTGCTTCTCTTGAGGAAGAAACAGCATCCTTGCAGTGTGGCTTAATCCTTACTAATAGTTGGCAAAGGTAGAGCCTTTCCTGATAGGTTGTTCATCATTAATTACGGGCGTTTTTTTACTTATTTCTTGTTCTGTTTTCCTCTGGGATTTGCGCAGTTCATATCCTTTAGCAAATCGGTAAGTTCGCCTCTGATAGTATTGGTTGCTATGGGTTTATTACTCTTGGTTAAGAATAGTTTTTTCTCAAAAAGGAACTTTGCTAAAGTGGTTATTCCGGCTGTGGGAGCCACCTCCAAATATTCTTTCAGATACATTTCCAGAAAGGCTTTTTCAATGATTTCCCGATGTTCTTTTATACCTGTGATGGGAGCACCGGGCTTGGCTCCCCGCTTTTTCTTAATGCCTTGATTTATTGTTGATTTACTAAATGCTTTACTTACACTTTTGTTTTTTTTAGTTTGTTGTTCTCTATAACTTTTTTCATCGTCTTCTTTGTTTTTATGCCCTATGATAATTAATGATGAAAAAATAATCGAGGCCGAAAGTAGTTTTTATCGGTGATATACACAAACAAATTGAGCTATGTATTTTCTTTGGTAGAGGCGTGCGGAGAGGTAATGGGCTGGTAATTAATTTGCTATGCCTGGAAGAGGGAAGTGTTTTTTAGACGTTCGTTTAAAAGACACTCTTTTTAGGGGGATTTTTTAAAGCATTATTTATATAAATAATAAAGTAATAATGAGGTCTTTTTAAGTGTAGATAATAAACTGGTTTAAAGATATTTATCTAAATAAGAACTTCTATTTGGAAATATTCTTATTAAACATTTTGCCCGTTTGAGAAATAGGTTGTATCTTTGTGCACAATAAACGAACGTCTAAAAGATGCTTTTTCTTTTTAGACTATTCGTTTTCAGCTTTTTGTAAGCTAATAACTAACATAACTGTTTTTCTACTTCTTTTTCCGTGATGGTAGGAAGTTCTAAAACAATATGGATGCTAACTAAACTATTGGAAATAACTGCATTACATGACTTGACCGGTAGGTGCTACGCTACTCCGGTGTCCCTAAAGAACACCCTTTTCACAAGGCTTCATGTTATTCCCAATCTTGCGATTATCACAGATTAATGCCCCGTTTATCAGCAAATAAATCTTCCGAGATACAATATAAACCCAGTAAACAATTATCTACTGAAAATGACGTAGATAAATGTTGGTTTGCGATTCGTGTTTCTTATAGCCGCGAATTAGCGTTGAAAGCAATTCTGGATGCCGAGAACATTGAGAACTTCATTCCGATGCGCTATGAGTATATCATGAAATCGGGGAAACGCGTCCGTAAACTGCTTCCGGCTATTCACAATCTCGTTTTTGTTTACTCCACCCGTAAGCGTATAGATGCTTTGAAAGATAAACTCGAACCGTCTATGCCTATACGTTTTATTATGAATCGTGAGCATTGCCGTCCGGTTGTAATTCCCGAGGCGCAAATGCGTAGTTTTATTCTGGTGGCAGGCAATTGTGACGAAGCGGTTCTTTATGTAGAGCCGGCCGAATTGCATTTGGTTAAGGGGCAGAAAGTACGTATTACCGGTGGTGTCTTTGAGGGAGTAATCGGCGAGTTTGTCCGTATTCGCCATGACCGTCGTGTAGTAGTTAATATCGAGGGTGTCATGGCTGTAGCTACTACCTTTATTCCGCCTTCTCTGGTAGAGCCCATAAAAGAGTAATTCTTTTTTTTTCTAAGTATTATAATTCACAAATCATAATTCACAAATCAATGGATTCATTATTTTCCTTAGCCCATCGTCTTCTCACTTACGGGCTTGACGGGAGCCCTATCTATGTAGACGAATTTACACGTTTGAACCGTGAAGTTTACGAGCAGGCACTGGAGCTTTATGGCACTCGCGGCAAGACTGTAGAGTCTGAAGCAGAGCTTTGCCTCGGTCTTTTAGCTGCTTTTGCCGCTACCATTTATGATAATGGTCATAAGCAGCAATACATTCAGCAGGTATTGGACCGTAGTTGGGAAGTTCTTCCTAAACTGCCTGCATCTTTGCTCAAAGTTCAACTTCTTGTCTATTGTTATAGCGAAGTTTATGATGAAGAACTGGCAAGTCAAGCTCATGACATTATTGCCACTTGGAATAAGGCGGATTTGACTTTGGAACAAGTGGATATAATAGAAGAGCTAAAGAGCTTTGAAGAAAACCAATATCCCTATGAAGTGATAGAATAATTTCACTCATCAACCTAAACTATTCGACTATCTAAACTAAGACTTTTTAATTTTATGGAACCAATTGAGAAAGATGACCATTTTATCCCCGACGGAATGAATGCTTTCGAGCGCAATGTGAAGCGTATAGGTGATTGTTTTCTTGCCCTTGGCGCGCTTATTGTTTTTTCTCCTCTGTTTTTGATTTGCTATATTGCCGTGAAACGTGAAGATGGTGGTCCTGCCATTTTCAAGCAGGAGCGTATCGGCAGATTCGGTCGCCCCTTTAATATCTATAAGTTCCGCAGCATGAAGTTGGACGCGGAGAAGTATGGCCCTGCCCTTTATGCCGGTGCTGAAGACCCTCGTATGACGAAAGTCGGCAGGTTTCTTCGTGACCATCATCTGGACGAACTTCCCCAACTTTGGAATGTATTCTGCGGTGATATGGCCTTTATCGGGCCCCGTCCCGAACGTAAGTTCTTTATAGATCAGATTATGGAGGTAGATCCCCGTTATCGTTATTTATTCCAGATTCGTCCGGGAGTCACTTCGTATGCTACACTTTACAATGGCTATACCGATACTCTGGAAAAAATGATCCGTCGTTTGCGTTATGATTTGTTCTATTTGGAACATCGCTCCTGGGGCTTTGATACCAAGATACTTTTTATGACGTTTATGAATATTGCATTCGGAAAGAAATTCTGAGAATGTTACAAGATAAAAGTATTGCGATTGTAAAGTGTAAATGATTCAGCGTATCTCTGTAGGAAAAAAGAGATACACTTATGATGAATCAAGAATAGTTGAAAGAATAAAATAAAGGAAGATGTAAAATGCTTCTTCTAGCGGATAATAGACGATAAACAGGCGCGCATCGAGTATATGTGCGGGAAGTGTTTATTGTCCGAACTTAAATCATGTAGACTAAGGCGGCTAATTTAAATCAAGTGCTTGGTTGACAATTACTTTTTGTGCTGTATTCATCAAATCACATCAATTTCACTTCTCCTTATTGATTAAAGGTTTCTGACTGTAAGTGTCTAAAAATGACGTATTGCATTAAGCTATAATAACGTCGACTTTCTCAGTTGTAATCAAAAAACTTAGTAAGTATGTGTATCCGTTCCGTCTGAAGAAGTTACTAAGGTGGCCAGTTTTTTGAGAATCTGCTTCCATGACCATCGGAATGAGCACTAATAATATTTAAAAATCGGAGTTCATTTTTGTCTTTTTTAATAGAGAATCGCTTCCAGGCGATTGTTCTATGTGATATGCCAAAATTGGATACTAACGTTCTTTTTAATAGGAATGGGAACATTGCATACAAAACGAATAGCCTTTAATACTTTATTTCTATATGTCAGAATGCTAATTTTAATGTTTGTAGCATTCTACACTTCACGAGTCTTACTTAAAGAACTTGGTATTAATGATTTTGGTCTTTATGGAATTGTCGGAGGAATTGTAGCTATCTTTTCATCACTCAGAGGACTATTTGCAACAGCTACACAACGCTTCCTTAATTTTGAAATGGGAAGGAATGATACAAATGGTTTGAATACAATATTTAATATAAGTCTGATTATCAATATCATTATTTGTATAGTGTTCTTTATTTGCGCAGAAATAATTGGCTTATGGTTTTTGGAAAATAAACTCATTATTGCACCAGAACGAATGGATGTTGCAAAATGGGCTTTCCATTTTTCGGTTTTAGCATCAATGATATCTATCTTAACAATACCTTTTGATGCACTGATAATTGCCCATGAAAAAATGTCCTTTTATGCCTATGTATCCATATTGGATGCCTGTTTAAAATTAGGAGTCATATTTATTCTCCCTTACTTCGCCATAGACAAGCTAAAACTATATGCTGCACTGATTGTTGCTGTTTCTTTAGTCATACGCTTTATAAGCTCTGTCTATTGCAAAAGGAATTTTCCAGAATGTAAATATAGACTCTGCTGGGACAAAAAGGCTTTTAAAGAAATGGGAGTATTCGCAGGATGGAATTTTGCAGGAAATCTTGCCTTTGCTTTAGTAAATGAAGGGCTCAATATATTATTGAATCTATTTGGAGGAGTGATAGCCAATGCGGCAAGGAGTATTGCTTATCAGGTAAAAAGTGCAATTACAACAATGCTCAGTAACATTATGATTGCTATAGACCCCCAAGCAACTCAATTATATGCACAAGGTGAAAAACAAAAATTCTACTCACTCCTATTTACAGCCTCTAAAATCATAGTTTTTTTCTACTTAATGCTGGCATTTCCGCTGTATTTTTATATTCATGAGATCTTACAAATATGGCTAGGAACGATTCCTCAATATGCACCCGAATTCATTCAAGCGATATTAATCTATTTAATGATAAGGTCTTTTCATGAACCAATCAACACATTCTTTTTTATAATTGGAAAATTAAAGCTGTTTCAGATAACGGAACTTATCATTTTGAGTTTATCTTTACCAATTTCTTATAGTGCATTAAAGTTCTGTAACCTAGCTCTACAAAACATATTTTACATTATGGCAATAATTGAGTTATTAAACTTAATAATTATCCTTATCTGGGCAAAAAAAATAGGTCAATTTAATATCAAACAATATTTTTATCGAGTGATAATACCTTATTTAAAGACTTTCGTTTGTGCAAGTATTACATTATATGGCATTCAAGCCTATTTTCAGCAATCAAAACCATCTTGCATATACTTTATTTTATTACCAATTATCCTCTCAATTATAATATTTATCACAATAACTTTTTTAATAGGATTTTCTTCGAAAGAAAAAAATGCGATAAAGGCTATTCTAAAGAAATAAAAAAGCAAATTATATTTTTTATGGAAATAATTCCTAATAAAATCATTGTTTTTGGTGGTAACCATCATAATACACTAGGAGTAATTCGAAGTTTAGGGGAAGCAGGCATAACTCCAATACTTATCTTACACGGAACCAATCATAGTTTTGTTGCACAAAGCAAATACATAAGCCAAACCTATTATGTATCTAATGAAGAAGAGGGTGTAAAATTTCTTATAGAAAAATACACAAAAGAAAATTTTAAACCTATCATTATTTGTTGTAGTGATGGAGCATCTTCATGTATAGACAAAAATTATAATAACTTAAGCCCTCATTTTATCTTTCCCAATGCAGAGGAAGAAGGACGCATCACCTTACTAATGAATAAGGAAAAGATGAGACTATTGGCAGAGAAATATAATTTGAAAACTCCTCAAACATGGATTATCAGTAAAAGGAATCCTATTCCCAATAATCTCCATTACCCTTGCATCATTAAGCCTTTATTAAGCATAGAAGGATCAAAAACTGATATACATATTTGCTATAATAGTTCAGATTTAAATCAAATAATAAAAGTTGTTCACGCACCAATTATTCAGGTGCAAGAATACATAGACAAAGATTACGAATTCCAATTTATAGGATGCCGCATAAAAAACAAGAATGAAGAACATATTATCATTCCTGGAGTATCTCAGATAATAAGAAGTTCTTCTGTTTCAAATACAGGATTCTTAAAATTCAGACCTATCAATAGTCAAGAAAATATCGAAATAGCAAAAGTTAAAGAATTTATTCGAGCAACAAAATACATAGGACTTTTCAGCGTAGAGTTTATAAAATCCAAACATGGTGATAACTATTTTATGGAAATAAATTTCCGAAACGATGGAAATGCTTATGCTTTAACTGGAGCTGGTTATAATCTTCCTTACATATGGTGTAAAGGTATGACTGATAATTCAATAGAAGAGGAAAAATATGTTGCGAAAAAAGAAACACTAGTGATTCCGGAACTTATTGACTTTTTTCAAAGCGTACTCACTCATAAAATTTCTTTTATTCATTGGATAAAAGATGTTATAAAATCACACACATATCTTCTATACAACAAAAAGGACTCTAAACCTTTTTATGATGAATTAAAATACTATATGCAACGAGCATTAAATAAAGTCAAACGAAATTCTTTAGATGTATCTTGGAATATTGGTTTTGTTGATATTAATCAAGACTTTTTAGATAAGTCCACTTGGGATATCCATTGGATGAAACACAACTATAAAAACCGATGGTTTGGCAGATCCATTTATCCTAAAAGTTACTAACGATGACATTATTGTTCTTGTTGAAGAATTCTATGATCCTATCCACCGGGGAAGGATTTCTAAACTCACAATTGACAAACAAACTTATGAGTTAAAAAAAATAGATGTAATTTTAGAGTTAAACAGCCATCTGTCTTTTCCTGCAATATTCAGAAAAGACGACAAAATATATATTTACCCAGAAAATTCAGCAGAAGGGCATATAGTTGTTTATGAATTTAACGAGAAAAGCAATAATCTCAAACCGCATAAAATATTGCATAATGAACCTTTAACTGATGCCTCTTTAGAAACTTGCTTTAACAGTTTTCATTTATTTACAACCAAACTTCCCGTACAAAACGGAAATCAACTATTCATTTATCAATCAGAAAAATGGGATGGAGAATATCATCCTATTCAAACCATGGAATTTCCTTCCAATACGGGTAGAAATGCCGGTTCCCTATTTAGGTTAAATGGTAAAATCATACGACCTGCACAAGATTGCAATGGGGCATATGGAAAAGGATTGGTGTTTTATGAAATATCCTATACAGAGGGAACTTTTGAAATGAAGGAGCTAAAACGTATGTATCCTCAACACACAATTTATGACCAAGGAATGCATACCTTTAATGTCTATAATAATCTTGCCGTAATCGATGGAAGAAAATTCCGTAAGCCATTCATAAGTAAATCGTTATTGGCTATTAATAAGTTCATAAAAAAAATCAAATGAAAAAAATTCCTATCGTTTTCAGTATTGACCATAATTATGTTATGCAGGCTGGAGTATGTATTCTGTCTTTACTAATGAATTCTGATGAGAAGGAATATTATGACATTTATATACTAAGCGCAGCGGATATAACAGAACATGATAAAGAACTGTTAAATAAAACAATTTGTGCATACAAAGCTGACATTAATTTTATAGAAATAGACGACAGATTTGATAATGCTTTCGAGATTCGTAATATTTCTAAAGCTGCTTATTTCAGACTGCTTATTCCAGATTTAATACCTCAATATGATAAAATTATTTATTCTGATGTAGATGTTATTTTTCAATCCGGACTGCAAGAAGTGTTAGATACAGACTTAAAAGATAATTATTTTGGTGGTATTAAGGCGATAGGGGCAGAAAGCATAAGAGATTATATTATACAATTAGGGTTGGATATCCATAGTTATATTAATTCTGGATTTTTATTAATAAACGCGAAACTCCAGCGAGAAAAACAGCTTTTCGATAAAATCCAAGAATATTTGACAAAAAAATTTCAATTTCAAGATCAAGATATTATAAATATAGTCTGTAAGAACCGTTTAACTTTTCTCCCATTAAAATATTGCTTTACTCAAAAAAGCTATGAATTATATTACACAAACCCGAAACGTTTGTTTAGTGTTTTTTCTCCAAAAGAAGTAGAAGAAGCTTTTACTGAAGGTATCATACATTATGAAGGGACTAATAAGCCGTGGAATGGCTTTTGTTATCGATACGATAATTGGTGGAGATACTATAAAAAGTCTGTTTTTTACAGCGAAGAGATGCATTTCCAAACAGCCTATAAAATACAGTACCCAACGTGGACATTAAAAAAAATTCTCCGATTATTAAGAAATTTCATTCGAGGAGATTATAAGCAATGAACATCAAAACATTTATCAGAAAGATTATACATAAATATCTCTATCATGTAGATGGAGCAAGAGCTGCACGTTTTTTAGGTGTCAAAATAGGTAATCAATGCAGGCTGATACATTGCACATTTAGTTCTGAACCCTACCTTGTAGAAATAGGCAATCATGTTTCCGCCACACGTACACATTTTGAAACTCATGATGGAGGAATATGGGTTTTTAGAGAGCAACACCCTGATTGGGACAAAATAGCTCCAATCAAAATTGGAAACAACGTATATATAGGGGAAGGATGTATTATACTACCTGGGGTACATATAGGAAACAATGTAGTTGTTGGGGCAAGAAGTGTAGTGACAAAAAGTATACCCGATAATTCAGTAGTCGTAGGAAGCCCAGCAAGAGTTTTAAAAAGCATTGATGAATATTTTGATAAAGTTCAGCATAGCGTATATCCAACAAAACAATTATCATCATCCCAAAAGAAAGAATATTATTCTCAACTATTTTTACAAAAATAATCCGAATGAAAAAAATATTATTTGTTTCTACGACTTTAGGAAATGGAGGCGCAGAACGAATCATATCCTATCTGCTTAATGAATTTGCAAAAGACCAAAATAAACAAATCATCTTGTTGCTACTAAAAAAAGAAGGAAACACTTATCTCAGTTATGTTTCTGCTAACGTAAAAGTAATAAACCTAAATATAAAAAACAGAATACGTTATTCAATATACTCCATCATAAAACAGATTATTTCTATACGTCCTAACGTATGTTATGTAGGATTGGACAAACTGAATATTATGCTTGCTTTTTTTATTCCTTTCATGAAACTATGGAAAATAAGATTCATCGTAAGAGAAACGAATGTATTAAGCCAGCAATATAATTTTCATAACCCATTCATTAAGTTATCTTACAAGATTTTCTATAATCAATATGACAGTATCATAGCGCAATCTATTGACATGAAGGATGATTTAATCAACATATGGAAAATCAATCGACAAAAGATCAATCTTATTAATAATCCGATAAATATCAATGCAATCATTGCGAAGAGTGTAGAAGCATCTAAAGACAAACTCAATAAAGAAGAAGGAAAAATAAATTTTGTTGCTATCGGAAGATTGGAGCATCAGAAAGGATATGATATACTTTTGAAACGAATGGCAGAACTAAATCCAAAGATTCCTTTTCGACTCTACATCTTAGGAGGAGGATCTTTATTGAATAAAATAACTGAGATGATTAAACTATTAAATCTTGAAAGTTCTGTACAGCTTTTGGGGTTTCAAAGCAATCCCTATAGTATATTAAAAGAATCCGATGGAATCATATTAAGTTCTAGACATGAAGGTTTCCCTAATGTCTTGTTAGAAGCCAACGCCTTGGGAATCCCCATTTTTAGCAACCAATGCCCTGGTGGTATAAATGAAATCATCATTGAAGGTATAAATGGAATCTCATGTAACTTTGAATCAGAAACCTCTTTCCAAAACGGATTGAAAAAATTCTTATCAACCAATTTTGATGCAGAGAAAATAAGACTAATGACCCAAAAAAGATACGACATTTCGGTTATTTTACCCAAATATAGATCTGTTTTTTATCAAGTAGGTAACAAAGCAATATGATTTATTTTGTTATAACAAGTTTATCTCTTTTTACAGCTGTATGGTCTGTTGACAAACATTCCAATAAAACATATCTTACATTTTGTGTTGTTACCGCAACATGTATTCTGACCTTATTTGCAGGATTTCGCCAAATAGGATTGGATTTTGACTCTTATTTGGATCATTTTAAGGTTGTTCCTTCTATATTTCAATACACATGGACAGACAAGTCAATGGAAATAGGCTACGAAATAAGTGTCAGTTTATGTAAAACAATATATAACTCTTTTCATTTCTTTCTTGTCACATTTAGTTTTGTTACTATATTTTTAGCTTTTACCTTATTTAAACGCTATTCTCCCTATGTTTTATTATCGTTCTTCATGTTTTTTGTTTATGCCTTTTACCTTCAGGTCATGGGACAAATGCGTCAACCTTTTGCTATTATAGTAACTCTTTTGGGATTAATTCCACTTTTGCAGAAAAAGCGTGTGATATTAGCTTTTTTATGGATAACTATTGTCGGTTTTTTCTTCCATAAAGCCATGTTGCTTTTAGTTATTCCTATATTTATGGCTAATTGGGATTTTAATAAAAAGACAATTTTCTGTTTTTCAACTATTGCGCTCGCTTTTTATATAGCATCTCCCATGTTGTCTGAAATAATTATACAGCTTATTCCTCAAAATTTTTATTTATCTGAAGCATTAACCGCATATTTAAGTTATAAATCGATGGCTGTCAGTTTTTCAATGGGAATGATTGAACGTGCAGGAATGTCTTTTCTGTTGTTTTACTATGCTTTTAAATACAATATTTACCACCAAGAACAAATACTGAGATTATGTATCAATCTGTATTTCATTGGGACATGCATGTATTTTGCCTTAATTACCATGTCGGCTGAATTTGCATCCAGAGGAACAATAGCTTTAGTTTATCCTCTCTTTATTGCATTGCCGTTCTTGTTAAAGCATGTAAACTTGAAAGACAAATACATAATACTGACCATTATTTGTGCATGGGGAGTTTACCTATCACTGAATATACTAAATGATGCGAGTGAATATATTCCATACAAATCCATTTTATTTTAATGTAAAATGAAAAACGAAGATTTTATTTCTGTTTTATTACCTTTATATAATGAACCTGAAAATCTTGCCAGAAAAGCTATTGATTCTATAATAGAGCAAACTTATGATAGGTTAGAGATTATACTATTATTGGATAATCCCACCAATGAGATACTAAAGAACCTATTAACCGAATATTCCCAAAAAGATAAACGGATTATTTCTGTTATAAATGAACAAAATAAAGGATTACCGGATACGCTAAACAGAGGTATTGATATTGCAACCGGTAGTTTCATAGCTCGCATGGATGGAGATGATATTTCAGCTCATGACAGATTAGAAAAACAATTAAATTATTTACATCTACATCCTGAAATTGACTTATTGGGAACTGATGCTTTTGTCATTAATGAAGAGGGAGAGTTGATTGGTGAATACCATAAGTTATCAACGGATTTTTCACAAAAAATGATGTTGCGCTATATCACAATCAATTTAATTCATCCCACTTGGTTCGGGAAAAGTGAATTATTTAAAAAATGCAGATACAGGAACTTTACTCATTGCGAAGATTACGATTTCATGATAAGAGCCTATGCATCGGGATACCACTTTCACAATTTAAAAGAAAAATTGTTTTACGTTAGAATCCAGCAAACTAGTTTGCGTTCTGTCTCAAGAAAATATGCTTATGAACAATATATAAACACGTTAAGAGTAAAAAAGCAATTCAAGGAATTTAGGCAAAAGCATTTGAAAGTCTATCCTAATTTACCAGAACTTATTTATGACTTAAATGACAAAAAAAAATATCAATCAACCATATCACTCCTTAACGATCTTAGAGAATCTTTCTTCCAGAAAAGAATCAAGAATTTCATCTCCATATTTATAAAGATTGCACGCAAGGACTTCAGACCATTAGAGTTCAGGCTTAAAGTATTCATCTTATCAAAGCTATTGACTATTGCAGAAAAAATAAAAATAGCAAATCTCCTATCTAAATAAATTATATCATGAAAATATTAGTGACAGGCGCAGCTGGTTTCATTGGTAGTTATGTTTCCAAACATTTATTGGCATACGGAAACGAAGTAATAGGTTTGGATAACATAAATGACTATTACGATATCAATCTTAAATATGGCCGTTTGGCTGAATTGGGAATCGAAAAAGAGAATATAGGTTGGTATAAATTCACCTCAAGCACGACTTTTTCTAATTTTCGGTTCATCCGAATGAATTTAGAAGATACTCAAGCAATGCAAATGCTCTTTGCTAATGAGGGATTTGATTGTGTATGTAATTTAGCAGCACAAGCAGGAGTACGCTATTCAATACAGAATCCTTATGCTTATATAGAAAGCAACGTAGATGGTTTCTTGAATGTTTTAGAGGGTTGCCGCCATAATAAAGTAAAACATTTTGTTTATGCCAGTTCAAGCAGCGTGTATGGACTAAATGGGAAAGTACCATTTTCAGAAGATGACAGCATTGCCCATCCGGTAAGCTTATATGCCGCTTCAAAAAAATCAAATGAACTTATGGCTCATGCATATAGTCATCTATATAATATTCCTTCAACCGGTTTACGTTTCTTTACCGTTTATGGACCATGGGGACGTCCTGATATGTCACCTTTCTTATTTGCAGATGCCATTTTAAATCACCGTCCCATTAAAGTCTTCAATAATGGAGATATGCTACGTGATTTTACTTATATTGACGACATTGTAGAAGGTGTTTTAAAAGTTATCACTCATATTCCTACAGCTGACGCAACATGGAATCCGGAATTTCCATCTCCTGCTTCTTCATCAGCTCCCTATAAAATATACAATATCGGTAATTCTCAACCCGTTAAACTGATGGATTTTATTCAAGCTATCGAAAACGCTATCGGAGAGGAAGCCGATAAAATCTATTTGCCCATGCAACCGGGAGATGTGTATCAAACTTATGCTGACACTTCGCGATTAGAAAATGAATTAGGTTTTAAGCCACACAAGGATTTAAATGAAGGAGTCAAAGAAACCATTAGTTGGTATCGCAATTTTTATAAAATTTAAATCGTCAATTTTTTTATAATTATGAATATAGCTATTGTAGGAACAGGATATGTTGGTCTTGTTTCAGGAACTTGTTTTGCAGAGATGGGAGTAAATGTAACTTGTATAGATGTCAATGAGGAAAAAATACAAGCACTTTTGAATGGAAATATTCCCATTTATGAGCCAGGACTGGACGAAATGGTATTAAGAAATAATAAAGAAGGAAGATTACATTTCACCACAGATATAACAACATGTCTCAATGATGTAGATATTGTATTCAGTGCTGTAGGTACTCCCCCTGATGAAGATGGAAGTGCTGATTTAAAATATGTGTTGGAAGTAGCTCGTACTGTAGGTAGAAACATGAATAAATATTTAGTCTTAGTAACAAAATCCACCGTTCCAGTAGGCACTGCAAAAAAAATAAAACAAGCAATTCAAGACGAATTAGATAAAAGAGGGGTATCTATTCCATTTGATGTGGCGAGTAATCCTGAGTTTTTAAAGGAAGGAGCTGCCATTAAAGATTTTATGAGTCCGGATCGTGTAGTCATCGGAGTAGAATCAGAAAAAGCCAAAGAAATGATGACACGTCTATATCGTCCGATGATGTTAAATAACTTCCGAGTTATCTTTACAGACATTCCTTCCGCAGAAATGATTAAATATGCAGCCAACTCCATGCTTGCTACCCGTATCAGTTTTATGAATGATATAGCTAATCTATGTGAATTAGTAGGAGCTGATGTAAACATGGTACGCAAAGGTATTGGGGCAGATACGCGCATAGGTAATAAATTCCTTTATCCAGGATGCGGATATGGTGGATCCTGTTTTCCAAAAGATGTAAAGGCTTTAATCAAAACAGCTGAAAAGAACGGATATAATATGAAAGTTCTAAAAGCTGTAGAAGAAGTAAACGAAACTCAAAAAGGTATTTTATTCAAAAAACTTTTGGAATATTATCAGAATGACTTAAAAGGTAAAAAAATTGCGATTTGGGGCTTGGCTTTCAAGCCTGAAACAGATGATATGCGAGAAGCAACGTCATTAGTCATGATTCAAAAATTAACAGAAGCTGGTTGTAAGGTAAAAGTTTATGATCCGATTGCGATTAACGAATGCAAAAGAAGAATCGGTAATGCTGTGGAATATGCAACAGATATGTATGATGCAGTTCTCAATGCAGATGCATTGCTATTGCTCACAGAATGGAAGCAATTTAGAATGCCCAGTTGGGGAGTCGTAAAAAAAACAATGAATCAGGCCGTTCTAATCGATGGACGTAATATTTATGAAGAACAAGAAATGAAAGAAATCGGCTTTGATTATATGTGTATTGGAAAATAGCTTTTACAATGAATGGATAAGGGAGTATTATAACCTTTTGCTATGATAGCAAACGAACAATACTATTTTTTATTATTTTAATCTGATGAATTTGTCTGTACTTCTTTCTGTTTACAACAAAGAGAATCCTAGTTATTTAGCAAAAAGTTTAGATAGTATTTTTTCTCAAACTTTGTTTCCTACCGAGGTCATTTTAGTAAAGGATGGTCCATTATATAATGAACTTGATAGCGTCATTGATTTATATGTATCGCGATATCCTAATTTGAAAGTTTTTTCATTATTAACTAATCAAGGTTTGGGAAAAGCCTTAAATGAAGGTCTAAAACATTGTTCTTATGACATTGTCGCCCGAATGGATACAGATGATATTGCTAAACCGGATCGTTTTGAGAAACAATTGGCTGTTTTTGAAAAGTATTCAGATATAGACGTGGTTGGAGCTTGGATTGATGAATTTGAAGATGATATTTTGGAAGTAAAATCTGTAAGAAAGTTGCCGGAGTTGCCTGATGATATAAGACAATTTGCAAAACGCCGTAATCCTATAAATCATCCGGTTGTGATGTTTCGAAAGAGTGCGGTATTGGCTGCCGGTGGATATCAACATTTTCCTTTATTTGAAGATTACTATTTATGGATACGCATGTTGATGAATGGGGCTAAGTTTTATAATATTCAGGAAAGCTTGCTGTATTTCCGCTTTTCTCCGGAAATGTTTAAAAGAAGAGGAGGATGGAGATATGTGATAAGTGAATTGCATTTTTTACAAAAGATGAGACAAATGCATTTTATTTCTTTTTCTGAGTTCATGCAAAATCTGTTTGTCCGTTTCTCTATTAGATTAATACCTAATTCTTTGCGAGCAATTATATATACGAAATTGATTAGATAGAAATTACTTACTGTATGAATGATAATTACAAAGCTATTGACACGCAGAAAATCATAGATTATATCAATTCTTTTTCTGATGCTATTGAGGTTGACTCTATTTTGAAGAATTCTAATGCTGACAAATTACGCGTATATCCTGCCTTGTTCGAACTAGAACAAAATGGTTTTCTTGAAGTGGTAGAGCGTGAAGAACTGGGGGCTCCATTGATAGTTCGTAAAAAGAAAGTTGAATAAACGACAGGTAACAGCGGTTACTTTGTTTTAGGCGCAGCCGGAATTACTTTTAAAGTGATTTCGGCTGTTTTTGTGGTATGAATTTTACGGTGTTTTGCTTTCTGCTCTAAACAAATTGCTATATTTGTAACAAAATCAATTTCAGTTATGGATAGTCTGTTTTTAAAACAAGAAAGAATGTTGGTGCAGACAAGCACCGATATTATAAGAGAATTGATGAATAAGATTCATTGGAATAATCGTCTGATTGCCATTCGGGGTTCTCGCGGTGTGGGAAAAACAACACTGATGTTGCAATATATCAAACTAAACTATCCGCCGGGAAGCCGAATAGCACTTTACTGTACACTTGATAGTATTTATTTCAGTAATCATACACTATTGGAGTTAGCGGAAAAGTTTTATCTTCAAGGCGGTAAGCATTTGTTTTTGGATGAGGTGCATAAATATCCCACTTGGAGCAAGGAGATGAAAGAAATCTATGATTTGTACCCGTCGCTGCAGGTGGTGTTTAGCGGCTCGTCGCTACTCAACATATTGAATGCCGATGCAGACCTTTCAAGAAGATGTCTGGCATATAACATGTACGGATTGTCATTCCGCGAATACCTGATGTTTTATAAGAATATCCGCTTTCCGGTGATGACGTTGCCGGAAGTGCTGGAGAATGCCGGAAGTATCTGTCAGGATGTGAATGCACAATGCCGGCCGGTGCAAATGTTCAATGAATATCTGCATGAGGGATATTATCCTTTCTTTACCGGCAATCGCGAGGATTATTACATGAACATTGAGAATGTGGTGAATTTCATTCTTGAACAAGAGATGCCTCTGTTATGTGGTGTGGATCCTGCATATATAAGGAAGCTGAAAGCTTTGCTGGGTGTACTTGCATCGTCCGTGCCTTATGAGGTGGATATTACGAAATTGGCAGGCATGATAGGGCTGACCCGGAATTCAGTTATCACTTATCTGCAAAATTTGAATAGGGCGGAGTTACTTACACTGTTGTATTCTGATTTGACTTCTGTCAAGAAAATGCAAAAACCGGATAAAATATATCTCCAGAATCCGAACTTGCTTTATGCTGTAGCTTCGGCACCGGTGCAGATTGGTACGGTACGGGAGACGTTTGCGGTGAATCAATTGTCCGTAAACCATGAGGTGGAGTATGGAAAGGCGCAGGGGGACTTTGTAGTCGACCATAAATATATTTTCGAGGTGGGTGGAGCGGATAAGACTTTTAAGCAAATAGCCGATCTGCCGGATTCCTTTATTCTTGCCGATAATATAGAATTTGCTACGGGGAAGAAGTTACCTTTGTGGATAGTGGGAATGGTGTATTAGATGAACTGTAAAATCGAAAAGATATAACCATAAGAAAATGAACGTATTATAAATCATTCTCAGAAAACAGTCCTGCATAGGCTGTTTTCTTTGTTTATACACGTATATATCATCACCTTTGCACTGTTGATCAACGAAACAAGAATTAAAATGAAGTTTAATTTAAAATGTAAAGGAGAGATAGTATGCCTCTATTTTATTATGCAAGACAGTCGCAATTGGCGACGAAAGCCGGTATTAAAACATGGCACTTGAGTTTAAAAAAAGTGGGAAAAGCGGTGGATACGCAGTCGCTGGCGGAAAGTATTGCCGAGAAGTCCTCACTGACGCCGGGTGATGTACAGAATGTAATCCGTAATTTGATGTCGACAATGCGGATGCACCTGCTGAATAGCCGTACGGTACGTTTGAACGGTTTGGGTACATTTACGATGAAAGCCCGTACACGTGGTAAGGGAACGGAGAAAGCGGAAGATGTGAATCCGAATCAGGTGACGGCGTTACGTTGTCAGTTTACTCCGGAATATACGCGTCCGGCTGCTATTGGCACTACTCGTGCATTGATACAGGGAGTGGAGTTTGAGAAGTGGAAAGGCACAACCGCCGATGATAATTCTTCCGGTAATGGTAATGGCGGCCCGGATAGCGGAGAAGAGGAAAATCCGTTAGGATAAGCCAAGTTGTGGTTTATAAATTACGATTTGCGATGAAAGATAAAGTAATAATTAAAATCAAAAGACAATGAGTATCAAAGTATCGGTTTGGGATAAGATTCTGAAAGTGATTATTGCGGTGGCAAGTGCCATTGCAGGCGTGATTGGCGGGCAAGTGATGGCTATATAAAGTCCACCTGATAATGAAAATGGGGGTGCGTTAAGACTTTGAATGACAGACATGATATGTCAGGCAGAGTTTTGAGCATCCTCATTTATAATTTTATAGGCCGGTTGATTTTCAGCGTCTGAATATTTTTCTGACTTTTCTCATCAGCTTTACTCCAAGCATAACTCCGTCGAATACGGCCATGCCGGTATTAAACGCACGCATGATAGCTGTTCCTTTGTCCGCAGCGGGAGCAATCGGAGCAAACAGGTTCCGGGCGGTATCGGCCATAATTTGCTGTTGGGCGCGCAATTCCTCTAATGCTTCGGCCTTTTGTTGCTGAAGGTCTTCCAGTGTGAGAATCTCTGTTTGGACGGTATCATTCATATTCATGATATTTTAGTTCTTATTGTTATCTATGAATAATCCTGCAATGAATTTGGTCATTGGATTAATAATGATTTTCTTGCGGAATACAACGATTAGCACAATCAATAAGATGTGGAAACAACTTATCATGGCGAAACTTACCATTAATCCGCCTACTATGGGGTCTAATATATAGGCCAGGGTGAAGGAGAGATAGAACAAAGCCACCATGCCGAGAATGACGACCAACAATACGAGTATGAGCGTTGAGAGTAATATGGTTAATTTCTCCGCTACTTCCAGTTGGGTATATTTCTTTTGTAGTTTCAGATATTTCTTGAAATCGAAAAATAACTGCTGGATATTCTCAATGCTGTTGTCGTCTGCGAACATAGTGGCTTTGTTTTGAAATGTGGTTTGAATCAGTCGTTTGCTTCGCCTTTAATTTCTGCGGCAATCTCATCAACGAGGTTTTCCATTTCATTACGGTTCAACCGGATGCCTTTCTTGCGGAGAATTTCCGCAATCTTGTGACGCGTATCTTCACCTTTTTCCGGGGCAAACAAAATACCGATGGCTGCACCTACCGCTGCACCACCCAAAAAAGCTGCTAAAACATTTAATCCTTTCATAATAATACTCCTTTCTTTTATTAGGTCTGATATGACAAAGCTAACAAAATATTTTGAATGATTGTTCATGGATTCTTGTTTTTTAGAAATCTGTACCATGAAAAACGACAAAACATACATTTTAATTATATTTAACGGCATTAGAGGTCATAAGATAAGCGGTTCGGCGTACTTTTGCTTTCTAAATAAAAAAGAGATATATGAAAAAAATGCTGAACGGGACAATACTTTTGCTTTTGATGTGTGCGGTGCTGGGATTGGCGTCTTGTATGAATGACGGCGGTTCCGACTGGGTAGGAAAATGGCAGTTACGCGAATATCAGTATCCCGATGGTGAAGTGCAGAAAGTGGACAGTATCTTTTATGGTTTTCAAAAAGGCAGCTTTCTGGCGTATTGTATGAATGAAAGTGGAAGCTATGAATCTTTTTATGGTTATTATAAGTTGAAAGATGATGAAATTTCTATAACTTTGTGGCCGGATAACAGTTCCGGAAACGAGGCTGCGCATGAAGAGTTGGTGAATTCGGCAAGTTATAAGAAATTCTTTGGCTGGGGAGACACCGGTGAGAGGACGTTCAAGGTGGAAGAGCTGACGAATAAGAAGATGCGATTGAACTATGAAGGAATGAAATACGTTTTTCGTAAATATTGAGTGTAATTTGAGAATAGACATAGTTACTAACAAAAAATAAAAAGAAAAGATGAAAAAATTGGCAGTGTTAGGAATGGGAGTATGTATGGTACTGGCATTCTCTTCTTGTAAATCAAGTGAAAGCGCTTACAAGAAAGCATACGAAAAGGCTAAACAGCAGGAACTGGCGGAGCCGCAGACTACCGCGCCGGTAGAGGAAGTTGCTCCTGTAGTTAGCGCTCCGGTAGAAGCTAAAGTGGTGGAAAGTGCACCTGTGGGTACGATACGTCAGGAAAAGGTGACGGTAGTGTCAGGTGTTGACGGACTGAAAGATTATAGTGTGGTATGCGGTAGCTTCGGCGTGAAAGCCAATGCGGAGAACCTGAAAAACTTCTTGGATAAGGAAGGTTATAATGCGGTCATTGCATTTAATGCGGATGCTGCCATGTATCGCGTGATTGTAAGCACATACGCAGACAGAAATTCTGCTGCCAGCGCCCGTGACGCTTTCAAGGCTAAATACCCTAACCGTCAGGATTTCCAAGGTGCTTGGCTGCTGTATCGCATTAATTAATTTGAATTCTTTTTGGTAATTCATAAGAAAGGGGTATTTCCCTCCTTTCAAGATAGGGCGGTAACTGGGAAGTTACTGCCTTTTTCATAATCTGTTGGAAATGATTATGAAAACTCTATTTTTAGTGATTGTGAAAAGTACTTATAAATATCTCTTTTTCGTTTAAAAGAAGTTATAAAACAAAATTAAAAACTTTTGGCGGTAAAAAAGTTTTTAATTTTGCACCTTGTATATTTTTAGAATACAATATGGAACGACAATATATACTTGACGCGATTGATGCAGCACTCTGTGCCGGCAAAGATATCCTCTCTATTTATAACGATCCGGCATCAGATTTTCAAATAGAAAAGAAAGCGGATAATTCCCCTTTGACGATTGCTGATAAAAAAGCGCACGCGACTATTGCCGGTTATCTGCAGAATACACCTTATCCGTTATTGAGCGAAGAGGGAAAACATTTGCCCTATACGGAACGATGCGCATGGACGACTTTGTGGATTGTAGACCCTCTGGACGGTACGAAAGAGTTTATCAAGCGGAATGGCGAGTTTACCGTCAATATCGCTTTGGTACGTAATTCCGTTCCGGTAATGGGAATTATATATCTTCCGGTAAAGAAAGAGCTTTATTTTGCCGAAGAGACTTTGGGCGCTTACAAGCTTTCGGATGTAACAGCCCGCGGCGGGGCGTCGCTGGAAGAATTAACGGCGAAAGCCGTTCGTTTGCCGATAAAGGATAGCCGCGATAAATTTGTGATTGTGGCATCACGTTCACATCTGTCTCCCGAGACTGAAGACTACATTGAAGAGATGAAGCGTTGTCATTCGGATGTGGAATTGATTTCCAGCGGAAGCTCCATTAAAATATGCTTGGTGGCGGAAGGCAAAGCGGATGTATACCCCCGTTTTGCTCCGACAATGGAGTGGGATACGGCGGCGGGGCATGCCATTGCACGTGCCGCAGGGATGGAAGTGTATCAAGCCGGAAAAGAAGAACCGTTGCGGTATAATAAAGAAGATTTGTTGAACCCCTGGTTTATAGTAGAGCCCGGGCGTAATTAAATAACGACTCGTATATATGACGTTTGAAATCATATTTGTGCTTTTAGCGCTGCTGGGCATGGTGATAGCCTTGATTCTGGACAAGATGCGTCCGGGAATGGTGCTTTTCTCGGTGGTGGTATTGTTCCTTTGCGCAGGAATCCTGACACCTAAAGAGATGCTGGAAGGATTTAGCAATAAGGGCATGATTACGGTAGCCATGCTTTTTCTGGTCAGCGAGGGTATTCGCCAGTCCGGTGCATTGGGACAACTTATCAAGAAACTGCTTCCGCAAGGTAAAACCACCGTTTTCAAGGCGCAACTCCGCATGTTGCCGACAATCTCCTTTATCTCGGCTTTTCTGAACAATACTCCTGTCGTTGTAATTTTTGCTCCGATTATAAAGCGTTGGGCCGAGTCGGTAAAGCTTCCGGCTACCAAATTCCTGATTCCTCTTTCGTATGTAACGATTTTGGGCGGTATCTGTACGTTGATCGGGACTTCCACAAACTTGGTCGTGCATGGCATGATACTGGAAGCCGGTTATGAGGGATTTACGATGTTTGAGCTTGGAAAAGTGGGGATTTTTATTGCGGTAGCCGGTATTGTCTATTTGTTTCTGTTCTCTTCCAGGTTATTGCCGGATGTTCGTAAAGATGCGGTGAAACTAGATGACGAGCCGGAAGAACATAGCGACCTGCATCGGGTAGAGGCCGTTTTGGGACCTCGCTTCCCGGGTATTAACAAGAAGTTGAAAGATTTCAACTTTAAACGCCATTATGGCGCTGAAGTGAAAGAGATAAAGCGTAACGGTCAGAGTTATACGCAGGATTTGGAAAATGAATATTTTAGGGAAGGCGATACGGTGGTTGTCATGGCTGACGATTCCTTTGTGCAGACCTGGGGAGAGTCTTCCGTCTTCGTGATGCTTGCCAACGGCAAGGATACGGAACCTGTTGCGAGCAAGGGCAAACGCTGGTTTGCGCTCGCTTTGCTGATTCTGATGATTACGGGAGCTACGGTGGGCGAACTGCCTGCGGTGAAAGAGGCTTTTCCGGATATTAAGCTGGATATGTTCTTCTTCGTGTCCGTTACGACCATTATAATGGCGTGGACGAAAATCTTCCCGGCCCGTAAATACACCAAATATATATCATGGGATATCCTGATAACGATTGCCTGCGCTTTTGCTATCAGCAAAGCTATGGTAAATTCCGGTGTGGCGGACGCTGTGGCTAAGTACATCATCGGCCTGACGGAGCATTACGGCCCTCAGGTGCTGCTGGCCGCCGTATTCATCATTACGAACCTGTTTACCGAGTTGATAACGAATAATGCCGCCGCCGCGCTTGCTTTCCCGTTGGCTCTTTCCATCTCGTCACAGCTGGGAGTAAGCCCGATGCCTTTCTTCGTGGTTATCTGTATGGCTGCATCGGCAAGCTTCTCGACGCCTATCGGTTATCAGACCAATTTGATAGTACAGGGTATCGGTAATTATAAGTTCACGGATTTTGTCCGTATCGGACTTCCGCTGAACATTATCACTTTCCTTATATCCATCTTTCTCATTCCCTTAATTTGGCCGTTTTAATTGAATTATGACTGACAATAACAATAATATTTATCCTATCTTCGACCGTATGCTGGCACGCGAGGACAAGGAAGAACTCTTGAAGCAGCGCAGCGTGATGATTTGGTTTACCGGACTGAGCGGTTCGGGCAAGAGTACGATAGCCATCGCTTTGGAGCGTGAGTTGCATAAACGCGGATTGCTTTGCCGTATTTTGGACGGAGACAACATCCGCAGCGGTATCAATAACAATTTGGGATTTACGGAAGCCGACCGTATAGAGAATATCCGCCGTATAGCCGAAGTGTCCAAGCTGTTTGTAGATACGGGCATTATAACGATTGCGGCTTTTATCAGCCCCAGCAACGACATCCGTGAAATGGCGGCGAATATTATCGGAAAGGATGATTTTCTGGAAGTGTACGTCAGCACGCCCATTGAGGAATGCGAACGCAGGGATGTGAAAGGCCTGTATGCAAAGGCGCGCCGCGGCGAGATTAAGAACTTCACGGGTATTTCCGCCCCCTTCGAGGCTCCCGCGCATCCGGCGTTGACGCTGGATACATCCGCATTGAGCCTGGAAGAATCCGTCAATAAGTTACTGGAATTAATTTTACCGAGAATTCAGAAGAAATAATATATAATGAAAGAAGAATATAAACTGAGCCATTTGAAAGAACTCGAAGCAGAGTCTATTCATATTATCCGCGAAGTGGCTGCGGAATTTGAGAATCCGGTGATGCTGTATAGTATCGGTAAGGACTCATCGGTTATGGTACGTCTGGCTGAAAAGGCTTTTGCTCCGGGTAAAGTTCCTTTCCCGTTGATGCATATCGACTCCAAGTGGAAGTTCAAGGAGATGATTCAATTCCGTGACGAGTATGCCAGGAAATATGGCTGGAACCTGATTGTAGAGAGTAATACGGAAGCTTTCGAAGCCGGTGTAGGGCCTTTTACGCATGGCAGTAAGGTACATACCGACTTGATGAAGACGCAAGCCCTGCTGCATGCGTTGGATAAGTATAAATTCGATGCGGCTTTCGGCGGCGCCCGTCGTGACGAGGAGAAGTCGCGTGCGAAGGAACGTATCTTCTCTTTCCGTGACAAATTCCATCAGTGGGATCCGAAGAACCAGCGCCCCGAGTTGTGGGACATCTATAATGCGCGTGTCCATAAAGGAGAGAGCATCCGCGTGTTCCCGTTGAGCAACTGGACGGAGCTGGATATCTGGCAATATATTCGTCTGGAGAATATTCCCATCGTACCTTTGTACTTTGCCAGGGAGCGTCCTTGCGTAGAGATTGACGGTAACCTGATTATGGCTGATGACGAACGTCTGCCGGAGCAATACCGTGAAAAGATTGAGATGCGTATGGTGCGTTTCCGTACGTTGGGTTGCTGGCCGCTGACCGGAGCTGTAGAAAGCGGCGCCGATACCATCGAGAAGATTGTGGAAGAGATGATGACCACCACCAAGAGCGAGCGTACCACCCGCGTTATCGACTTCGACCAGGAAGCGAGTATGGAGCAGAAGAAGCGTGAGGGATATTTTTAGGAAATTAAGAATTAAAAATTGAGAATTAAGAAATGAATGATTCAAGACTTGATATAAAGGCTTTCCTTGATAAGGACGAACAGAAAGACTTATTGAGATTCCTTACTGCCGGCTCGGTGGATGACGGAAAGTCCACACTTATCGGCCGTCTGTTGTTCGATAGTAAGAAATTGTACGAAGACCAGTTGGATGCGTTGGAGCGTGACAGCAAGCGTATGGGTAATGCCGGTGACCACATCGACTACGCCTTGTTGCTGGACGGCTTGAAGGCGGAGCGGGAGCAGGGTATCACTATCGACGTGGCTTACCGCTATTTCTCCACCAATAATCGTAAATTCATCATTGCCGACACTCCGGGACACGAACAGTATACGCGCAACATGATTACCGGCGGCTCTACCGCCAACCTGGCGATTATTCTGGTAGACGCCCGCACGGGTGTCATTACGCAGACACGCCGCCACACTTTCCTTGTGTCTCTGCTGGGTATCAAGCATGTGGTGCTTGCCGTTAATAAAATGGACTTGGTGGACTTCTCCGAAGAACGCTTCAATGAGATTGTAGGCGAATACAAGAAGTTTATCGCTCCGCTGGGTATTCCCGATGTGACCTGCATTCCGCTTTCTGCGCTTGACGGTGACAATGTGGTGGAGAAATCGGAGCGTACCCCCTGGTATAACGGTACGTCTTTGCTCGACTTCCTTGAAACCGTACACATCGATAACGACCATAACCTGAAGGATTTCCGTTTCCCCGTGCAGTATGTGCTGCGCCCCAACCTCGACTTCCGCGGTTTCTGCGGCAAGGTGGCTTCGGGTATCATCCGCAAGGGAGACGAGGTGATGGCTTTACCGTCCGGAAAGAAATCGCATGTCAAGAGCATCGTTACGTACGAAGGAGAACTGGATTACGCTTTCCCGCCGCAGTCCGTTACGCTGACGCTGGAAGACGAAATCGACGTTTCGCGCGGAGAAATGCTGGTGCACCCCGACAATCTTCCGATGATGGAGCGTAACTTCGAAGCCATGGTGGTATGGATGGACGAGGAGCCGATGGATGTGAACAAATCTTTCTTCATCAAGCAAACCACCAATTTGAGCCGTACGCGTATTGACAACATCAGGTATAAAGTAGATGTCAATACCATGGAGAAACTCTCCCTTGAGAACGGCCGGTTGACAAAAGAGACCCTGCCGATGCAGTTGAACCAAATTGCCCGCGTAGTGTTGACCACCGCCAAAGAGCTGTTCTTCGACCCTTACCAAGCCAACAAAGCCACCGGCTCTTTCATCCTGATAGACCCGATAACCAATAATACCAGCGCCGTAGGTATGATTATCGACCGTGTGGAAGATAAGGACATGCATATCTCCGAAGAACTTCCCGTTCTTGACTTGCCGAAACTGGGAATCGCTCCCGAGCATTACGAGGCCATAGAGAAAGCCGCCAAGGAACTGGAGCGTCAGGGAATAGCAGTGATGATTAAGAAATGAAAATTAAACATTAACAAATAAGAGTTGGATAGGAATTATCGCATTAGTCCGAAAGGCTATTTCCCGATTTTCAATTCTCAATTCTCAATTAAACAAGAATGGGTTTATTAGAATTCAACAAACTGCCGATCAATACGCTTGTCGGTGCAGACTGGAAAACTTTCAATGCCATTACGAAAGGGCGTGAGATAGATGCCGCATACAAGGGCAAATACCGGCTGACGAAAGCCGTTTGCCGCCTGCTTTCCACATTGGCTCCTTTGCAGGACAAACGCTACGAGAAGCTGTTGGCGGACAAGCCGCTGGAACACGACCCTGTATTTATCCTCGGTCACTGGCGCAGCGGAACAACTTTCGTGCATAATGTGTTCTCTTGTGACAAGCATTTCGGCTATAACACAACTTATCAGACCGTATTTCCGCATCTGATGATGTGGGGGCAGCCTTTCTTCAAGAAAAATATGAGCTGGCTGATGCCCGACAAACGTCCTACGGACAATATGGAGTTGGCTGTGGACCTGCCGCAGGAAGAGGAGTTCGCATTGGCAAACATGATGCCTTATACTTATTATAACTTCTGGTTCCTGCCCAAACACCAGCAGGAGTATGCCGACAAGTATCTGTTGTTCGACGATATAAGCGAGGCGGAGTTGAAAGTATTTGAGGAGACGTTTACCAAGCTCATCAAGATTTCCTTGTGGAATACGCATGGCACGCAGTTCCTCAGCAAGAACCCGCCGCATACCGGACGTGTGAAGGAATTGGTGAAGATGTTCCCCAACGCCAAGTTCATCTACCTGATGCGTAATCCTTACACGGTATTTGAAAGTACGCGCAGTTTCTTCACGAATACCATCCAGCCGTTGAAGCTCCAGGATATTACTCCGGCGGAGTTGGAGCGGAATATCTTGTCTGTCTACGCCAAGCTTTACCATAAGTACGAAGCGGACAAGGCAAGTATCCCGGCGGGTAATCTGATTGAAGTGAAGTTCGAAGACTTTGAAGCCGATGCGATGGGAATGACGGAACACATCTACGACGCGTTGTCCATCCCCGGTTTTGCGGATGCCCGTGCTGCCATCGAACAGTATGTAGGCGGTAAGAAAGGTTATAAGAAGAATAAATATAAATATGACGACCGTACGGTGCAACTGGTTCAGGATAACTGGGACTTTGCGCTGAAACAGTGGAATTATGAACTTTAATTGATTTGTAGGAGAATAAAGAAATGATTCGTAAAAGATTTCGTTTGTTGAGTTTGCTGTCCGTAATGCTCTTCAGTGTAGCGGTATCGGCGCAGCATAAGGTTGAGATGATTCCTTTCGGAAATATGGATCAATGGATTGACCGTCAAATTAAAGAGTCGGGAATTATCGGTGGCGCCACCAAGAATGTGTACGCTATCGGCCCCACGGCAACTATCCGCGAGAATAAGCCGTATAAGAACATGGGTGGTTCGCCCTGGGCTACTTCCAACGTAATGGCGCGTGTGGCCGGTATCACCAAAACCAATACTTCGGTGTTTCCGGAGAAGCGCGGCGACGGCTTTTGCGCCCGTTTGGATACCCGTATGGAAAGTGTAAAGGTGCTGGGCATCGTGGATATTACGGTATTGGCGGCCGGTTCCATTTTCCTCGGCGACGTGCACGAGCCTATCAAGGGAACGAAGAACCCGCAAAAGATACTGAACTCCGGTATTCCGTTCACCAAGAAGCCGATTGCAGTTCAGTTTGACTATAAGGTGAAGATGTCCGACCGTGAAAAGCGTGTCCATGCCACCGGTTTCAGCAAGATAACCGATGTGGAAGGAAAGGACTTCCCCGAAATGAATCTCTTTTTGCAGAAACGCTGGGAAGACAAGGACGGAAATATCTACGCCAAACGTGTGGGTACGGCGGTGGTGCGTTATTACACTACGACGGACGACTGGCACAATAATGCCACTTACTCCATTATGTACGGCGACATCACGGGCAATCCCGAATACAAAGCGCACATGATGCGCCTGCAGGTACAGGAACGCTATGCCGTGAACAGTAAGGGCGAGAGCGTGCCTATCAAAGAAGTGGCATGGGGCACGGAAGACGATATCCCCACCCATATCCAGTTACAGTTTACATCCAGCCACGGCGGGGCATACATAGGTTCTCCGGGCAACTCGTTTTATGTGGATAATGTGAAGCTGGTATATTGATTTCATTCCTATACCGGCATATCTGATTTTGCCTATGGCGCGAAACTTGTTTGATGTACATCAAATGAGATTTTCACCATAGGCAAAATCTTTTTTGATACGTATGAAAAAGAGTTCAAATATAAATCGTAATTTTGTAGCCCATTATGAGTAGAATAATAGCTATTGATTACGGTAAAAAACGTACGGGCATAGCCGTCAGCGACACGTTGCAAATGATTGCCAACGGGCTTACCACCGTGCCTACCCACGAACTGCTCGCCTTTATCATGGATTATGTGGCCAAAGAGCCGGTGGAGCGGATTCTCGTCGGATTGCCTAAGCAGATGAACAACGAGGCATCCGAGAATATGAAACGGATAGAACCGTTCGTGCGTTCCCTGCAAAAAAGGTTGCCCGATATGCCGGTAGAGTATGTGGACGAGCGTTTCACCTCGGTTCTGGCGCACCGTACCATGCTGGAAGCCGGACTGAAAAAGAAAGACAGGCAGAACAAGGCGTTGGTGGACGAAATCAGCGCGACTATTATCCTGCAAACTTATTTGGAGAACAGACGTTTCTCTTCTTTATAAGTGTATAGACAATAATTCATAATTGATAATTCATAATTAAAGAAATGATTTTACCTGTTTATGTATACGGACAACCCGTATTGAGAAAAGTGGCAGAGGATATTACTCCTGATTATCCGAACTTGAAAGAACTGATTCAGAATATGTTTGAAACAATGGACCATGCCGACGGCGTGGGACTGGCGGCTCCGCAAATCGGTTTGCCGATTCGTGTGGTGGTGGTAGACCTGGATGTGTTGTCGGAAGATTATCCCGAATATAAAGGGTTCCGCAAAGCGTATATCAACGCGCATATTCTGGAAGTATCGGGCGAAGAGGTGTCTATGGAAGAAGGTTGCCTGAGCCTGCCCGGTATCCATGAGTCGGTGAAAAGAGGTAACAAAATACGTGTGAAATATCTGGATGAGGATTTGGTGGAGCATGACGAGGTGGTAGAAGGTTATCTGGCGCGTGTGATGCAGCACGAGTTCGATCATCTGGACGGAAAGATGTTCATCGACCATATCTCACCCTTGCGCAAGCAGATGATAAAGGGAAAGCTGAATGCCATGCTGAAAGGTAAGGCGCGCTGCTCTTATAAAGTGAAAACCATTAAGTAAGCAAACCATATAATAAGGTATAAAAGGCTCAAAAAATATAAAAAGTCTTCCGCATATCCTGATATGTAAATGAATAAACGTTACTTTTGTTTTGTTTACAAGCATTTATAAGACAAGATGATAAAAAAGATATTGCTGGCAATTCTGTTATTGCCCACGTTGTTATATGCGCAAATCAATACGGAACGGGTGATGACCATTGCCCGGAACGCATTGTATTTCGAGGACTACGTGCTTTCTATCCAATATTTCAATCAGGTAATCAATGCGAAGCCTTATTTATACGAGCCTTATTTCTTCCGTGCGCTGGCCAAAATCAATCTGGACGACTTCCAAGGGGCGGAAGCGGATTGCGATTTGGCTATCCAGCGCAATCCTTTTGTTGTAGGCGCTTATCAGATAAGGGGGTTGGCGCGTATCCGTCAGGATAAGTTCGACGGTGCGATAGAGGATTACAGGACGGCTTTGAAGTACGACCCGGAGAATGTGGTGCTTTGGCATAACCTTTCCCTTTGCCACATGCAGAAAGAGGATTTCAATTCCGCCAAAGAGGACTTGGGCAAGCTGCTGACCATAGCGCCCCGCTATACGCGTGCGTACCTGATGCGCGGTGAGGTCAACCTCAAGCAGAACGATACGATACAGGCCCTGAAAGATTTTGATACGGCTATCGACATGGACCGTTACGACCCTGACGGTTGGGCCGCGCGTGCCATTGTCCGGCTTCAGCAATCCAAGTACAAGGAAGCCGAAAACGATTTGGATCAGGCGATACATTTGAGCGCGCGCAATTCGGGCAACTACATTAACCGTGCCTTGGCGCGTTTCCACCAGAATAATCTGAGAGGCGCGATGAGCGACTATGACCTGGCGCTGGACATTGACCCCAACAACTTCCTCGGACACTATAACCGTGGTTTGCTGCGTGCGCAGGTAGGCGACGATAACCGTGCGATAGAAGACTTCGATTTTGTGCTGAAGATGGAACCGGACAATATGATGGCCGCTTTCAACCGTGGCTTGTTGCGTGCGCAGACGGGCGATTACCGCGGCGCTATCAGCGATTACTCCAAAGTGATAGACGAATACCCCAACTTTATGGCGGGTTACTATCACCGTGCCGAAGCCCGCAAGAAGATTGGCGACCGTAAGGGAGCCGAGCAGGACGAGTTCAAAGTCATGAAGATGCAACTCGACAAGCGCAACGGTGTCACGACCGGCGGCAATGACAAGGATGTGGCGGATAATACGGACGGCAATTCCGGACAAGATAACGGCAAAACCCGTAAGAAGTCCGACAAGAACATGGAGAACTACCGCAAGATTGTGATTGCGGATGATTCGGAAGCCGACCAGCGTTACAAGAGCGATTATCGCGGACGTGTGCAAGACCGTAACGTGACTATCAAGCTCGAGCCTATGTATGCGCTGACTTATTATGAAAAACTGAGTGATGTGAAACGTATGGTGCATTATCATAAATATATCGACGAGCTCAATCACTCGAAGATGCTCCCCAAACCATTGCGTATCACCAATATGGAATCTCCGCTGACGGAAGAGCAGGTGCGTTTCCACTTCGCGTTGATAGACGCCCATACATCGGATATCGTGGCGGACGGCAAGAATGCCGGAAAACGTTTTATGCGCGGACTGGATTTCTATCTGGTGCAGGACTTTGCGAGTTCCATAGACGACTTCACGCAGAGTATCCTGCTGGATGATACTTTCTTCCCGGCGTACTTTATGCGTGCTTTGGTACGCTACAAGCAGTTGGAGTACAAGAAAGCGGAAGCCGGCATGAGCGAGGGAGCTGTTTCCGGCGCGCAAGAGGTGAAGAAGGCGGAAGTGACGGCGATGGATTACGATATCGTGAAGAATGATTTGGATCACGTCATCCGGTTGGCTCCGGACTTCGTTTACGGCTATTATAACCGCGGCAATGTATCGTCCATGCTGAAAGACTATCGTGCGGCGCTGGCTGATTACGATAAGGCAATCGAACTGAATCCCGACTTCGCCGAAGCGTATTTCAATCGCGGGCTGACGCATATCTTCCTGGGTAACAACAGGCAGGGCATTTCGGACTTGAGCAAGGCCGGAGAGCGGGGTATCGTTTCCGCTTACAACATTATCAAGCGATTTACGAATACGCAGCAATAACATTTTTTTGCTAAAAAATAGAATATCAATAAAGAATTAGCTATTTTTGCGTTCTAAAATTTGAACTATACATAACATTATGATAAAGATAACATTTCCAGACGGCTCCGTTCGCGAATACAACGAGGGAGTAACAGGACTGCAAATAGCAGAAAGCATTAGTTCGCGCTTGGCACAGGATGTGCTGGCTTGCGGCGTGAACGGAGAAATTTATGATTTGGGGCGTCCTATCAATGAAGACGCCGAAGTGGTTCTCTACAAATGGGAAGACGAGCAGGGTAAGCATGCCTTCTGGCATACCAGCGCCCACTTGCTGGCGGAAGCCCTGCAAGAACTGTATCCGGGCATTCAGTTCGGTATCGGTCCGGCCATCGAGAATGGTTTCTACTATGATGTAGATCCGGGAGAAGCTGCCATCAAGGAAGCCGACCTGCCCGCCATCGAAAAGAAAATGGCCGAGCTGGTTGCCAGAAAAGAGGGGGTTGTCAGAGAGAGCATCTCAAAGACAGACGCTTTGAAGATGTTCGGCGACCGTGGCGAAACTTATAAATGCGAGCTGATTTCGGAGTTGGAAGACGGTCACATCACCACCTATACGCAAGGCGCGTTTACCGACCTGTGCCGTGGTCCTCACCTGATGACTACCGCACCTATCAAAGCCATTAAACTGACTTCCGTTGCCGGCGCATACTGGCGCGGACAGGAAGACCGCAAAATGATGACCCGTATCTACGGCATCACTTTCCCGAAAAAGAAAATGCTGGATGAATATCTCGTATTGCTGGAAGAGGCCAAGAAACGCGACCACCGTAAAATCGGCAAGGAAATGGACTTGTTCATGTTCTCCGATACGGTAGGTAAGGGTCTGCCGATGTGGCTGCCGAAGGGCGCCGCACTGCGTATCCGTTTGCAGGAGTTCTTGCGCCGCATTCAGGCTCGTTACGATTATCAGGAAGTAATGTGTCCGCCTATCGGCAACAAATTGCTCTATATCACTTCCGGACACTATGCCAAATACGGTAAGGATTCGTTCCAGCCTATCCATACGCCGGAAGAGGGTGAGGAGTACTTCCTCAAACCGATGAACTGTCCTCATCACTGTATGATTTACAAGAACTCGCCCCGTTCTTATAAGGACCTGCCTTTGCGTCTGGCTGAGTTCGGTACGGTTTGCCGTTACGAGCAGAGCGGCGAGCTTCACGGGCTGACCCGTGTACGCAGCTTTACGCAAGATGATGCGCACATCTTCTGCCGTCCCGACCAGGTGAAGGACGAATTCCTGCGTGTAATGGATATTATCTCAATCGTATTCCAGTCTATGCACTTCGAGAACTTTGAAGCGCAGATTTCTCTGCGCGACAAGGTGAACCGCGAAAAGTATATCGGTAGCGATGAAAACTGGGAAAAGGCGGAACAGGCTATTATCGAGGCTTGCGAAGAAAAGGGATTGAAGGCCAAGGTGGAATACGGTGAAGCCGCTTTCTACGGTCCCAAACTGGACTTTATGGTGAAAGATGCTATCGGCCGCCGTTGGCAGTTGGGTACTATCCAGGTGGATTACAACCTGCCCGAACGCTTCCAGCTGGAATATACGGGAGCTGACAACCAGAAGCACCGTCCGGTAATGATTCACCGTGCTCCGTTCGGTTCTATGGAACGCTTCGTGGCTGTACTCATCGAGCATACCGCCGGTAAATTCCCGTTGTGGCTGACACCCGACCAGGTAGCCATCCTGCCTATCAGTGAGAAATTCAATGACTATGCCCAGGAAGTGAAAGACTATCTGAAGAGATACGATGTTCGCGCCATCGTGGATGAACGTAACGAAAAAATCGGACGTAAGATTCGCGATAACGAAATGAAACGTATTCCGTACATGCTGATTGTAGGCGAGAAAGAGGCTGAAAACAGAGAGGTTTCCGTCCGCAAACAAGGCGAAGGCGACCAAGGAACCATGAAATTTGAAGATTTTGCTAAAAAAGTGAACGAAGAAGTTCAAAATATGATAAATAAATGGTAACTTTGCGCCCAATTGTAAAAGCATAGCATACATACGATGTTCTAAAGACAGCTTTTACTTAACAAAAAATAATTTGGTAGTAATAAACAAGAAACAAACTGGAAGTAAACGTTATTTAATGAAGAATGACAGCTTAAAAGGGCAACATCGGATTAATGAGCAAATCCGTGCCAAAGAAGTCCGCATTGTGGGCGACGAAGTGGAACCAAAAGTATATCCGATAGCGCAGGCTTTGAAGATAGCCGAGGAAATGGAAGCGGATCTCGTAGAGATTTCTCCAAATGCACAACCCCCTGTTTGTCGTATTATTGATTACTCTAAATTTCTTTATCAGTTAAAGAAGCGTCAGAAGGAACAAAAGGCGAAGCAGGTTAAAGTCAATGTGAAGGAAATACGTTTCGGTCCTCAGACAGACGACCATGACTATAACTTCAAACTGAAACACGCCAAAGGATTTCTGGAAGATGGCGACAAGGTAAAGGCATACGTGTTCTTTAAAGGCCGTTCTATCTTATTCAAGGAACAAGGCGAAGTTTTATTGCTGCGTTTCGCCAATGATTTGGAAGACTATGCGAAAGTAGATCAGATGCCGATTCTGGAAGGAAAGAGAATGACTATTCAGCTTTCTCCGAAGAAGAGCGCCGCTCCCAAGAAGCCTGCCGCACCGAAACCCGCAGAGGCTCCGAAGAACGCTCCGGCTGAAGAACAAAGCGAAGACTAAAGAAATGAGCAACGCCGCAGGTATAGTGCGTTGCCATATAATTAAATAATTTAAAAATAAGTAAGATGCCAAAGATGAAGACTAACTCCGGTTCTAAAAAGAGATTTACTCTTACCGGAACAGGTAAAATCAAAAGAAAGCACGCTTTTCACAGTCACATTCTGACTAAGAAAACCAAGAAGCAAAAGAGAAATCTGTGTTACTCTACACTTGTCAGCCCGACAGATGTAAGCCAGGTTAAGGAACTCTTAGCTATGAAGTAACCAAAAGCGTACGAAGTATTATTAAAGTTATTAACCGAATGCATTAGCTTTAAGTCCGCTGCGTGAAGCATTGGCGCTAACATTCAAAAACAAGTAAAACTATGCCAAGATCAGTAAATCATGTTGCTTCTAAAGCAAGAAGAAAGAAAATTTTGAAATTGACCAGAGGTTACTTTGGTGCAAGAAAGAACGTTTGGACCGTTGCCAAGAATACTTGGGAAAAAGGTTTGACTTATGCGTTCCGTGACCGTAAGAATAAGAAAAGAAACTTCCGCGCTTTGTGGATTCAACGTATCAACGCTGCCGCACGTCTGGAAGGTATGTCTTATTCTAAACTGATGGGCGCTCTGCACAAAGCCGGTATTGAAATCAACCGTAAAGTTTTGGCTGATTTAGCAATGAATCACCCGGAAGCTTTCAAGGCTATTGTTGCTAAAGCAAAAGCTGCATAAGCTGAGGTAAAGAATAAAAAAACTGCAAGGCGCTGATTACAACTACGTAATCGGCGCTTTTTGCTTTTAGCGATAGTGAGGAAGTGTGAAAACATTGGATGCAGGCAAACAATTTTCTTGTTTTTCTTGTTTCTTTCATAGAAACTCACTACCTTTGAAGTAGAAAAAATAGCCGCATTGATTGGATCGGGAAACTCATCAATTTTAATGAAATACCGAGACAAGCTTCAGTTCTTAATGGCGGGCCACGCCCTTCGGGGTAACTCTTGAGTCGGTGGATTACAAAGAGGACGGGCACTCAAATCATGTCATACGGAGTTTCATCACATCATCGGTGCGGCTTTCTATAAAAGAGGAACGGTAATCTTGGTTGACTACCGTTCCTCTTTCTTTTTTGCTTTTGCTGCGGTACTTTCCGCGTTGTTAATATTGTAGTATAATAACGCGGAAAGTATTGGCAAAATGTTATTTATTGTCTCGTAAGTCTTTTACTCTGACGGCTTTTCCTTCGCTTTGAGGCAGGGAGCCTTTCTTGACGAGTTTCACTTTAGGGGTGACAAGGATTTCATCTTTCAGCTGACGGGAGATGGCTTTGCGTATTTTCTCCAGTTCTATATAGTTGTCGGTAGATAAATCGCTGAGTTCCACTTCTACAATCATTTCATCTTGATTGTTGATGGTTTCCAAAGTAATGAGGTAGTTGCTGCCCAGTTCGGGGAACTGTACCAATACCTTTTCCACCTGCATGGGGAAGATGTTGACGCCCTTGATGATGAACATATCGTCACTGCGGCCTTTGATACGGTCGATACGAAGGTGTGTACGTCCGCAAGGGCATTTGCCGGGAAGTATGCGGGTGAGATCGCGTGTGCGGTAGCGTATCAGCGGCATCATTTCACGGTCGAGGGTGGTCAGTACCAATTCCCCGATTTCGCCGTCGGGAACGGGTTCGCCGGTTTCGGGATTGATGATTTCAACCAGATAGCAGTCTTCCCAGAAGTGCATGCCGTTTTGTTCGGTACACTCAAAGGCGACTCCGGGGCCGTTCATCTCGGTCATTCCGAAACTGTTATAAGCTTTGACGCCTAACATCCGTTCAATCTTCTTGCGTTGTTCGTCCGTATGCGGTTCGGCTCCGATGACAAGCGTCTTCAGTGTGGTCGATGCCGGGTCGATGCCTTCTTCCTGAAATACTTCCGCCAAACGTATGGCATAGCTGGGGATGGCATGCAGGGCGGTGGTTTTGAAATCCATGATGAATTTGATTTGCCGCTTGCTGTTACCGGCCGCTGCGGGTACGGTCAGCGCCCCGAGGCGTTCGGCTCCGTATTGAAAACCTAATCCGCCGGTAAACATACCGTATCCGGAGCTGTTTTGGAACACATCGGTTTTACGGATGCCGACTGTGTACAGGCAGCGTGCCACGAGATTCGCCCAAGAGTCCAGGTCGTGCCGGGAATGGACAATGACGGTAGGGGTACCTGTGGTTCCGCTGGAAGAGTGGATGCGTACGCCGTCTTCGTGCATATTACCTGCCACAAGTCCGAAAGGATAGTTGGCGCGCATGTCCGCTTTGGTGGTGAACGGGATTTTCCGGATATCTTCTACCGACCGGATACTGTCCGCCGTAATACCGTGTTCTTGAAATACTTGTTTGTAATAGGGAGAATTTGCAGCAATACCGATTGTCTTTTTAAGCCGCTGAAGTTGCAGTTCACGCAACTTCTCACGCGGCATGGTTTCTATCTCTTCTTCCCAGTATTTGTCGTTCATGGTTATTGAAATTTGGATTTACATCAGGTTTTCTGCGATTTCCTTACCGGCAGCCAGCGCTTTGAGGTTCAATTCTACAATAGCTTCGCCTTTACGCTGGAAGATGTCGCGAATGCTGTCCTGTACTTTCTGGTAATCAATGCCGAGGAACGGAATGGTAGCTCCCAGCAACACGATGTTGGCTACGCGGGGAGAACCTGTTTCTTTGGCTACTTCGTTTACGTTCAACACAATCTTGTGAGGAAGTTTGTCAAGTTCGGCCTTGAGCGCTTCTTCGGCAGGATAGCGGGGAATATTGATGAAAGGAGCCTCGTTGGTTACCAGCCAACCTTCGGGACTGAGGTAGGGGAGATAACGCAACGCTTCCATCGGTTCCAGGGATATGATAAGGTCGCATTTGCCCGTAGGGATGAGGTCGGAAGCGATGGGGCGGTCGCTGATGCGAAGGTTGGACTGTACGTCGCCGCCTCGCTGGCTCATTCCGTGTACTTCGGCTTGTTTCATGTATAACCCGTCTTTCAGGGCTGCCTGGCCGATTACGGTGGCGATAGAGAGGATACCTTGTCCACCTACGCCGGAAAGTATAATGTCTTTTTTCATGGTTTTACTTGTTTCGTTTCTTACGTGCTAAGGTTTGAATACATTCTCTTCGGGGGATAATGACGGATACTCCGTGGAACTCGATTTCTTCCCGGATGATTTGTCTCATTTCCTCGTAGTTCTTCTTCAATGGAACTACCACGCGGATGTGTTCCGGCGCTACGCCGATACCTGCGCAGATAGCTTCGAGGCGGCCTGTTCCGGCTGAATCTTGTCCGCCGGTCATGGCAGTGGTTTCGTTGTCGGAGATTACGATGGTGACGTTGGAGTTTTCATTTACGCAGTCCAGCAATCCTGTCATGCCGGAGTGGGTGAATGTGGAGTCGCCGATAACGGCAACCGCAGGATGTACTCCCGCATCCGAGGCGCCTTTGGCCATTGTAATGGAAGCTCCCATGTCTACGCAGGAATTGATGGCGTTGAAAGGGGCGTTGGCTCCTAATGTGTAACAGCCGATGTCGCTGAATACTTTATGGTCGGGATATTCTGCACGCAGAACTTCGGTGAGTACGGTATACATGTCACGGTGTCCGCAACCTTCGCACAAGGCGGGCGGGCGCATTTCCACGAGTGACGGAACTGCGAATTCGGCTTTGTTTTCTTTGCCTAAGGCGCGTGCTACGCTGTCCGGATTCAATTCTCCGTCTTGTGACAGTGTGCCGTCCAAGCGTCCTTTGACTTTTACGCCGATACCGAGATAGCCTTTCAGCTGTTTTTCTACAAACGGCTGCCCGTCTTCCAGTACGAGTATTTCATCACAGGCTTCTACAAGTTGCGTCAATTGTTTCTTGGGAAGCGGGTATTGACCGATTTTTAATACCGGATATTCGCAGCCTTCGGGATAGTTCTCCATGAGGTAATTGTATCCGATACCGCAAGCTATGACGCCGAGTTTTTTGTTAGGGCCGTCAATATACTTATTGTATGGTGAATTCTCCGATGCTTTGATGAATTCGTCCTGGCGCTGCAATAGCTGTTTGTAGCGTTTGCGGGCATTGCCGGGAAGCAGGATGAACTGGCGAGGGTCATCGCTGAAAGAGATTTCGTTCTGGGGCTGTTGCGCTTTCCGCTCCACGCCGGAACGGGAGTGTGCCAAACGGGTTACCATGCGCATCAGCAGAGGTTCGCCGGTTTGCTCGGAAAAGGCAAATCCGTTGTAAACCATATCGTAGGCTTCTTGCTGGTTGCTCGGTTCATACATCGGAATTAAAGCGAAGTCGCCGTAGAATCGGCTATCTTGTTCGTTTTGTGATGAATGCATGCTGGGGTCGTCGGCTGCAATGACGATTGTGCCGCCTTTAACGCCGGTAATGGCGGAGTTGATAAAACAGTCGGCAGCCACATTCATGCCTACATGTTTCATGCAGACCAGTGAACGCTTTCCTGCGAACGACATTCCTAAGGCTGCTTCCATAGCGGTCTTTTCGTTGGAACACCAGCGGTTGTGGATACCTTTTTCGGCAGTAATCGGCGCTGTTTGAATATATTCGGTAATCTCCGTCGAAGGAGTGCCCGGATAGGCGTATACGCCGGAAAGTCCGGCGTCTAATGCAGCTTGTGCAATGGCTTCATCGCCAAGTAAGAGTTGCTTGCTCATTTTTTATTGTTTAAGTGTTAGTCACGGTTTAAATAATAATCGCAAATATAGCTTTTTGCTTTTATTTTATTATAATATTAATTGAAAATCTTTCTTTCGTTTAATGCTTTCCAGTATTTTCTTGCATTTTTCATGTGGTCGGCATAGTTGGACGCAAAGTTGTGAGTGCCGGAAAAATCTTCTTTGGCGCACATGTAAATATAGTTGTGTCTGGTGTAGTTCAATACCGCATCCAGACCTAT
This sequence comes from Bacteroides clarus YIT 12056, assembly GCF_900129655.1. Lineage (GTDB taxonomy): Bacteria > Bacteroidota > Bacteroidia > Bacteroidales > Bacteroidaceae > Bacteroides > Bacteroides clarus. Next base: position 191,077 of record NZ_FQWK01000006.1, on the reverse strand, counting down.
GGGAGAGGGAATGCGGATGGGACCGGGTGGCAAACCGGGGTTGCGGTAAGTGTTGTAGGGCGAATCGATAGCGAGATGCGCATTGGAGATCCGGCGCAGGCCGAAGTCTTGCAGGGCAAACTTTATGGTAGGGTCGGCTTGAAGCGGCATTCCGGTGTGCAGGCGGTTGATGTACAGGCCTGCAACCATGGGCTTCTCCGGGTTGTTATTGGTTTCTTCTTCGACGATGGAAGCAAGGGTACATACTTCTTCCGGGGTCATACCGATGGCTTGGGCTTTGTTACGCCGTTCTTGGTTCCAGAATTTTTGGTGTTCTTTCTGCATCCGCTTAAAGAAGTCGTCTACGCTCATATCCCAATATACCTGGTAGGTTTCGGGAATAAAAAGGCAGGCTATCGTTTCTTTTTCGTATCCCAGTCGTTGCCGGAACAGCGAGTCGTTCATTACTGCGGCTATTTCGGCGGAGTCAATCATCAGTTGTTTGCCTACGCTGCGTGCAAGTTTGTCCAGGGTACGTACGCTTCCTATTGTCAGATTCATAGGCTCTTGGTAACCTCTGTAGAAGCGGCTGAATACATGATATACGTTTTCGCCGGGACGTATCGCGTAGCGTCCGGTGTGGATGTTGAGAGGGTAATCGCGCCATTGGGACATCCATTTGAAGCCGATGAAACTGTTGGGATTTCCTTGTGCTTTCACCTTATTATATATGGAGTCTGCCGTATCGTCACGGTCTACGTAGATATAAGTTGTCTTTTGCGGATGAAATTGCGGGGCGAACAGATAGTAATACACTGTTCCTGCGCCTGCAATGCCTATGAGCAGAATGAATGCCAGCGCTTCGAGAAGGATTCTTTTTTTCTTCTTGTCCATATTATCTTGATTGTTTTTGAGTTGGGCAAAGTTAGCAAGATTTTGAAATAAAGAGAATGCTTCTATTGTTTTATTCGTGAGGGATAGAGCAGCGCTTCGTGGGAAAAATAAAAAGACCGATATGATTAATATCGGTCTTTCGTCGAGCCGCTAGCCAGACTTGAACTGGCGACCTACGCGTTACGAATGCGTTGCTCTACCAACTGAGCTATAGCGGCAATAGCATTTCTTTACGGGGTGCAAAGGTACATCTTTATTTGAATTTGCAAAAAGATTTGCTCGATTTTTTAGAAATATTTCCGGAAGGCTGCCTTTCTTTAATATGAGGAGTTACCGAACACGTTGCGGTTGTAGCGCATGAAGTAAAAACATTTAACCTCGTTGGGATGATGGGATAAACGGCTTCTCCGGTAAGTGACAGCCATATGGAAACCCCGGCTGTATTGAGGAAAGGAATTAATTCTTTTTCCGAAACTTCAGAATGAAATAAATGTATATTATGAAAATAAAGTATTACCTTTGTCCCCAATTAAAAAACATTACTAGATAACTAAAAGATTAATCAAATATCTTACTTATGCGCAAATTTATACTATTGTGTTTGTTGATGTTTACAGTGTCAAGTGTGGTATTTGCCCAACAAATGACGGATGAACAAGTCATTCTGTATGTGCAAGAGGCTCAGAGTCAGGGGAAGACACAGCAACAAATGTTGGTTGAATTGATGAAGAAAGGAGTCACGAAAGAGCAAATCCAGCGAATACAGTCTAAATATTCAGGTAAATCGGACGGTAGCGCCGGAGATGATGCTGACTTCATGGGAGAGGCAAGTTCCCGCTTGCGTACGCAGAAAACTTACGAAAATAAAAATAAGAATATCTCCCAGGATGAGTCCGGTTTGGATGAGCTCAACTCTAAAAAACAAAGCATTAAGGGTTTGCGGACAAAAGCCAGCCAGCAAGGCAGCGGTTATGGAATGGGGTTGAATGGCAGTGAACAAACCGGGTATAATAACCTGGACGCTATGGAAGTCGATCCTACCCAACAGATTTTCGGGCATAATATCTTTGATAACGAGTATCTTACTTTTGAACCTAATATAAATGTAGCGACTCCGAGCAATTATCGTCTGGGTGCAGGCGATGAGGTTATCATCGACGTTTGGGGAGCTTCCCAGAATACGATTCGTGAAACAATCGCGCCTGAAGGTACTGTGCAAATCGAGAATCTGGGCCCGGTTTATCTGAGTGGAAAGACCGTAAAGGAAGCCAATGATTATTTGAAGCGTGAGTTCGCTAAAATATATGCCGGTGTTACGGGGGAAACTCCCAATACCCAAATAAAATTGACATTGGGTGAAATCCGTTCCATTCAGGTGAACGTTATGGGTGAGGTTGCCGTGCCGGGTACTTATACGCTTTCTTCATTCGCGTCCGTTTTCCATGCTTTGTATTGGGCGGGCGGAGTGAATAAAATCGGCAGTCTTCGCAGTATAAAGGTGATACGCGACGGAAAGACGGTTGCCGATTTGGATATCTATGATTTTATCATGGAAGGTCGGTTGAAAGATGATATCCGTTTGCAGGACGGTGATGTGATTCTCGTTAATCCCTACCAGACATTGGTTCAGATATTGGGTAAGGTAAAACGCCCCATGTATTATGAGATGAAGCCTACGGAAACAATCGGCACTTTGCTGAGATATGCCGGTGGATTTACGGGCGATGCATATAAAAAAGCTATCCGTCTTGTACGTAGGAGCGGACGTGAACATCAGATTTTCAATGTGGACGAAATGGATTATTCGGTATTCCGTCTTGAGGATGGCGATGTACTTACCGTGGATTCGGTTCTCAATCGTTTCGAAAATCGTGTGGAGATTCGCGGTGCTGTTTATCGTGAAGGTCTGTATCAGTTGAGCGGAGAGGTAAATACCGTGAAGCAATTGATAAAGAAAGCGGAAGGCGTACGTGGGGACGCTTTCTTAAATCGCGCCGTAATCAATCGTGAGCATGAGGATTTGACTCGTGAGGTGATTTCAATAGACCTGAAAGGCTTGTTGAAAGGTGTGGTTGCGGATATTCCTTTGCAGAAGAATGATATACTTTATATTCCCAGCATTCAGGATTTGAGAGAAGATCCTACGGTGACTATTCACGGTGAGGTTGCAGATCCGGGTACTTATCTTTATGCGGATAAGATGACCATTGAGGACTTGGTGCTGCAATCCGGCGGTTTGCTTGAGGCAGCTTCGACAACTAAAATAGATGTTTCACGACGCATCAAGTCTCCTAAGAGTACGGATGACAGTAATGTGGTCGGTCAGACTTTTACATTTGATTTGAAAGACGGTTTGCTGATAGGTGAGGGAAGCGAGAACTTCTATTTGGAACCTTTTGATGAAGTTTATGTCCGTAAAAGCCCCGCTTATCGCAAGCAGAAGAATGTGGGGATAATAGGCGAGGCGTTGTTTACCGGTACTTACGCTTTGTCCAAGAAGAACGAACGTTTGAGTGACTTGGTCGCTAAAGCCGGCGGGGTTACGTCCGATGCTTATGTAAGAGGTGCCCGTCTCATTCGTAAAATGTCAGAAGAAGAACTTCGCAGAAAGGAAGATGCTACCCGTATGGCTGTAAAGGTTGGTGCCGATTCAACTACTTTATATGTATATACGGTAGGTATTCACTTGGATGAAGCTCTGAAGAATCCGGGGTCGGATTATGATATGGTACTGCGTGAGGGAGATATATTGTTTATCCCTGAATATGTAAGTACTGTAAAAATCAATGGCGCCGTGATGTATCCTAACACGGTGCTGTATAAAGAAGGTGAAAACAGCCGCTTCTATATCAATCAGGCCGGCGGATATGCAACGAATGCCAAGAAGCGCGACGCTTTTGTGGTTTACATGAATGGTACCGTATCCCGCATACGCTCCGGAAGTAAAACGGCAATCGAGCCGGGATGCGAGATTATAGTTCCGAGCAAAGACCCGAGCAAGCGTATGAGTGTGGCTGAAATGGTAGGTATGGGTACTTCTGTTGCCACTTTGGGTACTATGATTGCTACTTTGGTTAATCTCTTTAAGTAATAAAGACAATGAGCGAAGGTAAAATACAAGAAACTCCGCAGAAACCGGAGGAACAGGAAATTGATTTGATAGAATTGGCTCAGAAAGTATGGGCTGAACGCAAAATGCTCTATAAGGTATGTGGTATTGCCGCAGTGATAGGGCTGATTGTGGGGTTCAGTATTCCTAAAGAATATTCTACGGAGGTGACGTTAGCTCCCGAAAGCGCCAGTAAAATGAATGCCGGAAGCATGGGAGCATTGGCTGCCATGGCCGGAATCAATTTAGGTGGTGCTTCTGCCGGAGAGGATGCCTTGTCACCCGAATTGTATCCTGATATTGTCAAGTCGACTCCTTTTCTGTTGGAGCTGTTTGATGTAAAGGTCAAAGATCAAAAAGGAAAAATCGACACGACTTTATACGCTTATCTGGATAAATACCAACGTTCATCATGGATGGGTACTGTGGTATCTGCGCCATTCAAGGCTTTGGGGTGGACATTGTCTTTGTTTAAGGATAAACCGGAGAAAAAAGAAGGAAAAATCGATCCGTTCCGTTTGACATTGGACGAAACAAGGGTAGCGGAGGCTTTGAGTAAACGTATTTTGGTTACGATTGATAAGAAAACCGGAGTTACGACTTTAGAGGTTACCATGCAGGATCCTTTGATTTCCGCTTCGCTGACTGATACCGTCATGCGTTGTTTGCAGAATTATATCACAGATTACCGTACCAATAAAGCCCGTCATGATTTAGCTTTTACTGAAAAACTTTATAACGAAGCAAAAGCTGATTATCAGAACGCTCAGAAAAAATATGCTACTTTCGCGGATGCTAATCAGAATGTGGTTCTGTTAAGCTATCGTGCCGAACAGGAGCGTTTGAAGAATGAGGTGGAGTTGGCGTATACCGTTTATACGCAGGTTTCCGGACAATTGCAAATGGCAAGAGCCAAGGTGCAGGAGATTACTCCGGTATATACGGTTGTACAACCGGCTACGGTACCGTTACGTGCCGCCAAACCTAATAAGATTATGATTCTTATAGGCTTTGTATTCTTGGCGGGAGTAGGTTGTGTCGGTTGGATATTATTTGTGAAGGATTTATTTAAGGATTGGAGAAAAGCAAATAAGGCGATATGATGACTAATAATAATATGAGTCGTTGGTGTGCTCTGCATACAGCACCAAAATCGGAGCGTAAATTGATGCAGCGTTTGAATGCAGCAGGATATACAGCATTTTGTCCTATGCAGATTGTATTCAAGAAGTGGAAAGGACAAACCAAAGAAGTGTTTGCGCCTCTTTTCCCCGGTTGTGTTTTTGTTGAAGAGACAACCGGCGTAGCATCCTTTGTCGCTTCACAGCATGCGGCTCTTTTGGTAGATGCTGAGGGAAAGTATCTGTCTGTTTGTGCCGATAAGGCTGAATTACCAGCTAAGTTTGTGCATTTGCTGAAATAGTCATTACGCCATTACTAAAGGGAAAAACTAAAGAAAAAAGATAACCTTCTATTCTACGCTAGGGAAAGAGTAGAAGGTTATATTTTAATATTCGAACATCCGGCTTCGTGCCAGCATGCAAGCACCTACAATTCCTGCCCTGTCTTTTAGTTTTGAAACTGTAATAACAGAATCCTGATTTACGAGGTTTAGCGAATATTTTCTTATTGCTGTCTTAATAGGCTGGGCTATATAGTCATCGGTTAATGATAGGGTTCCGCCAATAATAACCAATTCAGGATTAAATATATTGATTAATCCTGCAATTTGTTTACCTAGCTTCTGTCCGATTTCCTCTACAATTTCAATACACAGCAAATCTTCTTTGTTTACGGCAGAAATAATTTCGTCCAATGTAAGCGGAAGCTCTTGGTTGTTTGCCCGACCGGACAGTATGGAACACTCGCCTTTTTTAATGCGTTCTTGTAAAATTCTATATATCGCGGAACCGGATGCTTCTGTTTCCAGGCATCCTTTTTTGCCACAGTGACACAGTATTTCGTTATCAAAAACATTGATATGTCCGAATTCTCCGGAGAAACCTGATTTTCCGGTGTATATTTTACCGTCTATGATAATTCCGATGCCAAGTCCCCAGCTTATATTGACGAATATAATGTTCTTTTCTCCTTTTACACAACCTTGCAAATATTCACCATAGGTCATGGCACGGGTATCATTATCAATACAGACTTGACATCCTATTTTGTCAGTTAGGACTTCTGCTAACGGACGCTCTGAGAAATTGAACTGACTGAAACTATATCCTGACTCAGGATTAACTCGTCCGGATATGTTGATATTGATATTTAATATTTTCTCTGTATTGACTTTTGTTTTCTTTATGAAAGAACTGATAAGTCTGCATAGCTCTTCCATGGCTTCCGGTGTATTTTCAAATTTGTAGGGAATATTCATCTTCAATTCCATCATATCACCTTTGAAATTAATCAAGCCGATGTTGACAGCAAACTTTTTGATATCTACGCCGATAAAGTATCCGGATTCCGGATTAAGGCCATATAAACTTGGATGTCGCCCACCACTGGTTTCTAATTTACCGTAATCATTGATATATCCGTCTTCGCACATCTCGCTGATAAATTTGGTAACGGTAGGTATACTTAGGTCTAATTCTTTGGATAGGTCGGTAATGGTAGAACTGCCATTATATATATAATGTGTAATAATTCTCTTTTTTACGAGAGCACTTTTGCTTCCTAACTCTATTTCCTTTAAAAGTTGCTGTCTCATGTCTTCTACTGATTGAATTTCTACAAAGATAATAAATTTAGCTTTATATTTTATATATACTAAAATAATTTATTAATATCTCCCGTGTAATTAAATTAATTTCTATATTTGCCTCGGAATTTTCATATATAACTAAAAAAACAGCGAAAATGATTGTATCGAATTTACAGAATAGCAGTAGGGTAGAGGTGCTCCACCCTTTGTTTAAAACTCTTTTTGACTATGTAAAAAGCCATGATTTGCTTCATGCGGAATTAGGACGTATTGATATTGACGGTGATAATTTATTTATTATGAATATCAATCCTGAATGTGTTGCACAAGCTAAACAAGTGTTGGAAGTCCATCGTGCTTATATTGATGTACATATTCTTTTGCAAGGTATAGAAAGAATTGGATGGAAGGCTTTTGAAGATGTAAATCAGGAAGTTAAGCCTTATGAGAAAGAAGGAGATTGTGCCTTGTATTCAGACTGTTCAACTACATGGGTCGATTTATATCCAGGCCAGTTTATGATTGTATATCCGGAGGATCCTCATGCGCCTATAATTGGTCAAGGGAAAATTCGTAAGCTAATAGCTAAAGTGAAGATTTGAAAAATAATTGGTATTAGATTAGTGGGGTAAAAAGCATGACGTAAGTTGAATGCAATTCATTCTCTTGCGCTATTTTTATTTATATTTATTTGTTATCTATATGTTTTTAATTAATGTCTTGTGTTTAATAAAATAATTTATTAAATATTTTGTATATAATAAAATGATTGATATATTTGCATCAAAATAAATTAATATAGCTTTAACTAAAGATTATGAAAAACAAAAATCTGTATCCTTGGGTAGTAGTTGCTTTATTATGGGTGGTTGCTCTACTCAATTACATGGATCGCCAAATGCTCTCTACTATGCAGGAGGCTATGAAGGTTGATATTGTAGAATTGAATAAAGCGGAAGCCTTTGGAGCTCTAATGGCTATCTTTCTATGGATTTACGGTTTTATGAGCCCAGTTGCCGGTATGATTGCTGACCGTTTCAGTCGTAAGTGGTTGGTTGTCGGAAGTTTGTTTGTTTGGTCCGCTGTCACTTATTTGATGGGATATGCTGATAATTTTCACGAATTATATTGGCTTCGTGCAGTGATGGGAATTAGTGAAGCGCTTTATATACCTTCTGCCTTATCTCTTATTGCTGATTGGCATCAAGGTAAATCCCGTTCATTGGCTATTGGGATACATATGACCGGACTTTATGTAGGGCAAGCTATCGGTGGATTTGGCGCTACGGTGGCGGCTATCTTTTCTTGGCATTCCACGTTTCATTGGTTCGGTATCATAGGTATTGTGTATTCATTGATTTTGGTTGTTACATTGCGTGAAAATCCGGCCCATGCTTTGGTAAAAGAGACGCCAATAGCATCGGGAGAAAAGAAACCGTCTTTATTTAGCGGGCTTAGTGTACTTTTTTCTACTTGGGCTTTCTGGATTATCCTTTTCTATTTTGCAGCTCCGAGTCTTCCCGGTTGGGCGACTAAAAACTGGTTACCGACATTATTCTCCGAAAGTTTGAATATTCCTATGTCTGAAGCCGGTCCGATCTCTACTATAACAATCGCTTTTTCTTCGTTTATCGGGGTTATCGTAGGAGGTATTTTATCTGACCGGTGGGTACAAAAAAATATCAGAGGGCGTGTTTATACGGGGGCTATCGGATTAGGGTTGACGATTCCTGCGTTAATGCTGCTGGGTTTTGGACACAGCTTTGCAGCTGTTATTGGTGCCGGACTGCTTTTCGGAATAGGTTTTGGTATTTTCGATGCTAATAATATGCCTATCCTTTGTCAGTTCGTCTCGGCAAAACATCGTGGTACCGCCTATGGTATTATGAATATGACAGGTGTATTTGCCGGTGCCGCCGTTACCGAGTTATTAGGAAAATGGACCGATGGAGGAAACTTGGGACAAGGATTTGCCATGCTCAGTATTATAGTACTGGTAGCGTTGGCTTTGCAACTTTACTTTCTTCGTCCTCAGACAGACAATATGGAATAATAATAACATTAATGATATTAAGAAATAAAAAGTATGGAAAAGATTATTGGTTTGATTGATGCGCCTTTCACTCCGTTTTATGAAAATGGAGAAGTAAACTATGAACCTATTGAAGCCTATGCAAAAATGTTGCAGAAAAATGGCCTTCAAGGAGTATTCATTAATGGTTCTTCCGGTGAAGGATATATGTTGACTGAAGAAGAGCGTATGAAACTTGCCGAGCGTTGGGTATCTGTTGCGCCGGCAGGATTTAAGGTAATTGTTCACGTTGGGAGCTGCTGCGTCAAAGCGAGCCGTATGTTGGCGGAGCATGCGCAGAAAATCGGAGCTACAGCTATTGGAGCAATGGCTCCACCGTTTCCTAAAATTGGTCGTGTGGAAGAATTGGTAAAGTATATTGAAGAAATTGCAGCGGGTGCTCCCGAACTTCCGTTCTATTATTATCATATTCCCGCTTTCAACGGTGCTTTCCTGCCTATGGTTAAGTTATTGGAAGCGGTTGATGGGCGAGTACCTAATTTCGCCGGCATTAAATATACTTTCGAGAGTATGTACGAATACAATCAGTGCCGTCTTTATAAGAATGGTAAGTACGATATGCTCCACGGTCAGGATGAAACGATTCTTCCCTGTTTGGCAATGGGAGGTGCGCAGGGTGGCATTGGCGGTACTACCAATTATAATGGAAAGGAACTGGTAGGTATCATTGATGCCTGGAAGGCCGGTGACCTTGAATTGGCGCGTGAACGTCAGAACTTCTCGCAAGAAGTGATTAATGTTATTTGCCATTTCCGTGGAAATATAGTGGGAGGTAAGCGTATAATGAAGCTTATCGGTCTAGACCTAGGTAAGAATCGTACTCCTTTCCAAAATATGACCGATGAGGAAGAATGCCAGATGAAAGCAGAGCTTGAGGCTATTCATTTCTTTGAACGTTGCAATAAATTCTAAAATCTGATAAACTATGAATGTAACGGATTATTTAACCTCATGGTCAGCATCCTATCGACATGATTTCACTGAGAATATTATGCCTTTTTGGATGCGCTACGGTCTTGACCGTAAGCATGGCGGAGTATATACTTGTATTGATCGTGATGGCCGTTTAATGGACACTACGAAATCTGTATGGTTTCAGGGACGTTTTGGGTTTATTGCAGCCTATGCTTATAATAACATAGAACAGAATCCGGAATGGCTTGCGGCTTCTAAGAGTTGTATAGACTTTATAGAAAAGCACTGTTTTGATGCTGACGGACATATGTACTTTGAGGTTACTGAAAACGGTACTCCTTTGCGTAAACGTCGCTATGTGTTTTCCGAGTGTTTTGCCGTCATTGCCATGTCAGAATACGCCATTGCATCAGGAGATAAAACTTATGCAGAAAAGGCTTTAGCTCTTTTCAAACGTATACAAAGGTTTCTTTCCACCCCCGGTTTTCTGGAGCCCAAGTATCTGCCTGCACTACAGGCTCGAGGACATTCCATTACGATGATTCTCATCAATACGGCTTCTCGTGTCCGTGCTGCTATTTCCGATCCGATACTCGACACACAAATTGATGAATCGCTTGCGGCTATCCGAAAGTACTTTATTCATCCCGAGTTTAAAGCATTGCTTGAAATGGTGGGAAAAGATGGAGAGTTCATTGATACCTGTAACGGGCGTGTCATTAACCCGGGGCATTGTATCGAGACTTCCTGGTTCATTTTAGAAGAAGCCCGCTATCGCGACTGGGATAAAGATTTGGTACGAACGGCTCTTCAGATTCTCGACTGGTCTTGGGAATGGGGATGGGATAAAGAATATGGCGGTATAATAAACTTCCGGGACTGTCGTAATTTCCCCGCACAGGATTATTCCCAGGATATGAAATTCTGGTGGCCGCAGACCGAAGCTGTTATTGCCACTCTTTATGCTTATCAGGCAACTCACGATGAAAAATACCTTGCCATGCATAAGCAGATAAGTGATTGGACGTATGCTCATTTCCCTGATAGGGAATATGGTGAGTGGTATGGTTATCTGCACCGTGACGGCACGGTGGCCCAACCTGCCAAAGGTAATCTGTTTAAGGGTCCTTTCCATATACCTCGAATGATGATTCGTAGTTATATGCTGTGTCAGGAACTGCTGTAAGTGATGTTTGTATTTTCATTTATAAAAATATCATATGCACATATTGAAGAATCTATTCATAGTAGTTTTTTTATCTTTTCTTTTCTCAATTAAAGGAGAAGCGCAAACAACAGAACAATCAGATTTCTCCGGACTGAAGAAGTGTACTGTCTTTTCTGCCGGGGATGATAATGTGAACAGCTATCGTATTCCCTCACTGTTGACAACCAAAGATGGTACTTTGCTTGTTTTTTGTGAGGCGCGTAGAGATAGTTGGCGGGATAAAAGCCGTACGGATATTGTAGTGAAGCGAAGCGAGGATACAGGAAAAACATGGTCTGTTATGCAAGATTTGACACAAGGTATTACCGGTGCTTATATGGATCCTACTCCGATTCTTGATTCGATTACCGGACGCATCTTTTTATTTACAACTTTTTGGCCGTCGGAAGACCATTCCGGAACAAAGAATCGTGCTATTCTTATCACTTCGGATGATAATGGAAAAACTTGGTCTTCGCCTGTGGATGTTACATCTACGATTATTCCAGCAGGCTATCATATTGTCGGTTTTGGTCCGGGAGCAGGTTTACAGATGTCGGGAAAACAGTTTAAGGAACGATTGGTTTTACCGACCCGTGTAGTTGATTCCGAAAGAAAAAGTGCTCATAACGTAGCAATCTATTCCGATAATCATGGCCGGACATGGACAATGGGTGGTAAAGGCGATACCGGTGATGAATTTCAAATAGCCGAATCTCCTGCCGGAACATTGGTTTACAATGCTCGCATACCGGGAGCGCGTATGGTGGCATATAGCGCTGACGGTGGGGGTACTTGGAGCAAAGCGGTAAAAGAACCGGCACTACCGGGTGTTTCTAAAGGATGTCAGGCGAGCGTTTTGGGACAAGGAAGACAACTCTATTTTTCTGGTATCAGAGGAAAAGCTGAAACACCGGAATATGATGAACGCGTAGGTCTGGCTTTGTATAAAAGCTGCGATGGCGGGAAGACATGGAACGATGGAATTCAATTATATGATGAAGCTTCAGGCTATAGTTGTATGTCCTTCTTGCCGGACGGCAGAATGGCGATTATATTTGAAACGGCAGATACTCCTGGATTTACCCGTAAATCATTGCCCGGTATCAAACCTCTCAAGCGTCCGGCCGGTTGGATGAGACTGGACTTGCTTATACTACCTATTATTAATCTTTAATTTTATATTTATGAAAAACTTTTTTTATACTATGAGTATCGTTATGAGCTTGCTTGTTTTTACAGCTTGTTCAGATGATAGTGTCAATGATTTTTCACCTGTGCCCTATCCGGATGAGATGGAACAAGAAGAACCGACACCCGATCCGACACCTGACCCGGACGATCCGACACCTGCTCCTGATGCGGATCCGGTGTGGAAAGTAACTTCAACGACTACTGTATTTAATTCTAAAGTAAGTACTGACGTTTCTTATCGTGTGCCTGCGGTGGCAGTTACAAAAGCCGGTACGATACTTGTTTTTTGTGAAACTCGTTATGGTACTTGGATGGATAAATCGGGACGTACGGATATTTTTATGAAGCGTAGTACGGATAAGGGAGCTACCTGGACAGAAAAGAATATAACAGAGCAAGCCGTTTCTTCAAAACTCTCTTACATGGACCCGACAGTTGTGGTTGACCAGACTACCGGAAAGATTTTCCTTTTTACTTCTTTATGGGATGCGGTTGGTAAACCTTCTGCTCAACAAGGCTATAATAACAGAGCTATCATGTATACCTCTGAAGATGATGGTGTAACCTGGACAAGGAAAGATCTCACGGATGAAGTGCAGATTGGTATATATAGTGGTTTTACAAGAATGATTGGCAGCTTTGGTCCCGGTTCCGGTGTACAAATGACAAATGAGATGTATAAGGACCGTTTGATTGTTCCTATGCGTTCATTTAAGGTCGATGCGGATAAAGGAACTGTTTCTAATGGTGGAAATACCGCTATGTATTCAGATGATCATGGTGTTACCTGGCAAACAGGTCAGCCTAATAAATCGGGTGAGTGGACGGTTACTGAGGCTCCTGACGGTGCATTGATTGGCAATATTCGATATAATGGATATCGGCAAAACTATTATAGTACAGATGGTGGTGCCAAGTGGCCGGGATTCTCGGATTATCCGGCATCACAATTACCAACTCCGGAGAAAGGTTGTGCAGGAAGTGTGATAGTGAAAGATAACTGGCTGTACTATTGTGGAGCAAAAGGAATCACCGCTACCAGTTCACACGATGACCGTGGTATCCTATATCTTGCCAAAGCAAAATTCTTTGACGGACATTCGCATACATTTAATGCTGCAGATCATATGGTGCTTTATGATAAAGCAGCGGGATATACTTGTATGGCATTGATGCCTGATGGTGATTTGGTTATTGTTGCGGAACTTGGCGATTTACCCGGATTTACAAAAACTTCAACCAGACCGGAAGGCTGGATAAGATTGGATTTGTTTATATTATCTTCTAAATAACCTGTTTTTTTGATATGAGAAAAATACACTTAAAGAGCTGTCAGAAAGTAATTCTCATGGCAGTGGTAATGCTTTGTTCCTTGAGCAGCTTGTATGCGCAAGTAGGACAGACAGTGACAGGTGTTGTAAAGGACACTGAAGGAGAACCGCTGATTGGCGTTTCTGTATTGGAAATTGGCACATCCAATGGTGCCATTACTAATCTGGATGGACAATATACGTTAACTCTGACAAAAAACAAATCGGTATTGGCTTTTTCTTACATAGGCTATACTAAACAGGAGATTTCTGTCAGTGGGCGTAAAAGTATTATTGTTGTAATGAAAGAAGATGCTGTAGGATTGCAAGAAGTTATCGTTACGGGTTACGGAAAAACCGTAACTAAAGATAAGTTGACGGCTGCTATTTCTAAAGTTTCTTCTGAAGTGTTGGAGAGGGGGGTACGTGCCAATCCGTTGACGGCTTTGGCCGGTACTGTTACAGGTGTACGTGTTACGCAGACTTCCGGTCAGCCGGGAACGGGACCTTCTATTCAAGTTCGTGCCGGTGCTTCTTTGGACGGTAAAGGTAGTCCGCTATATATTATTGATGGTGTACAAAAGGATGATATGAACGATATTAATAGTAATGATATTGCGTCTATCGAAATTTTGAAAGATGCCGCTGCAACGGCGCTTTATGGTGCCCGTGCCAACAATGGTGTAGTATTGGTGACCACCAAGAGCGGTCATGTCGGTAAAACTACTATCACTTTGAATGTAAACGTAGGTAAAGGTTTTGCCCGCGATAATTATAATTTCCTGAATGCCCGTGATTATCTGTATTGGGAACGTATGGCTGCAAATCGTAGTGGAGATGATCTGAATCTTGTTAACGGTTGGGGTACGGGAAATGATATTACGGCCGATGGCAATCAGACAGCCAGTGGTATTTACAGTACTACAATTCTGACCGATAAGAATAAATATTTGTTGGATTACGGTTGGCAGTCTATGAAAGACCCTGTTACCGATAACTATTTGTTGTTTAAGGAAACCAATATGCGTGATTTGAATATGCAGGACGCTTGGACGCAAGATTACAATATTTCTTTCTCGGGTGGTAATGAAAAAGGAAAGTATTATTCAAGTATTGGATATTATGATGAAACAGGTTTCCCATTAGAATCCGGTTATGAACGTTTATCTTTCAATTTGAATGGTGAATACAAAATTAAGAATTGGTTGAAAGCTTCCGGCTTCGTAAACTTTTCTCGTTCCGAAACGAATCCCAACTATATGAGCGATGCCAATTTCTGGAGTGTGGTACCTGCTGTTCCACCTACTTTTAAAGGTGCCAACATGGATGGAACGGTTATTAAATTAATCAATAATACTCAGAATGCCAACTGGAATGAGATGAAGAACTATTACTATCGTAGAAATACGGCTTATAAGACTACCTTGGGAACTTCATTCCAAATAGACCTTATGAAAGGGCTGAGCTTGAAAATGAGTGGTATGTGGTATCTTCACATGGTTGAAAAAGAATCTTTCAACAAGGAACTTCCGAATGGTCCGGGTAAGGTAGATTCCAACCGAAAGGCTTCTGCCGATTATGCACGTCGTTTGGATCAGACCTATAATGCCATATTGAACTATAATGCTTCTTTTGGCAATCATAACATCAGTGCCGTAGGTGGTTTTGAAATGATAGATAAATATAATTTCGGTCTTAAAGCGTCCGGTCAGGGAGCGACTTCCGATGATTTTATCGGACTGCAGTTTACAGAGCCTTTGGATGCTAATGGAAAATCCACTCGTAATATGTCTACTACTCACACACAAGAACGTATTATGTCCGGTTTCATCAATGCATCCTATGACTATAAGAGCAAATATTTGTTCTCTTTCTCCGGACGTTATGACGGTTATTCCAAGTTGGTGGACAACCGTTGGGGATTCTTCCCGGGTGTAAGCGCTGCATGGAATGTGTATCGTGAAGAATTTATGGAAAAATATCTGGATATATTCTCTAATATGAAGTTACGTATGGGATATGGACAGAATGGTAATGTAAATGGTATCGGGTTGTATGAGTTGCAGGGAAGTTACGCCAATGCCGGTAATTATAATGGTGTTTATGGTTTATTGATAAATGACATCGCTTACCCCGGATTACGTTGGGAAAAGACAACTTCTTTTGATGCGGCAATTGAGTTAGGTTTGTTCAATAAGGTAGATCTCAGTGCAGGTTACTTCAATAAGAAAACTACCGATTTGATAGCTGATGTACCCTTGTCTGCTTCATCCGGTGTGGGCTCTATGAAAACCAACAACGGTGCGGTACGCAGCCAGGGTATGGAATTGGAAGTGAATTATCGTATTTTCGATCGTAAAGATTTTAAGTGGAATGTAGGTGCCAATATTACGTTTGTTAAGTCTAAAGTGCTGAAATTGCCTGATAACGGTAATGAAAACAACCGTCAAGGCGGTACAGAGGTCTACAAAGGTAAAGGAAGCAATGAAACAGTGTGGAGAGGCGGTACACAGGAAGGACAATCTTATGGCGATATTTATGGTTTTAAGATGACACATGTTGTTCGTGATGAGGCAGACCTTGCAAACTATGCTTATTACGTAGACAAGGTTCCTTCTCAGCCTGTATACGGTCCGGCGGCCTATGCCCAGTTAACTGTTGAACAGCAGAGAAATGCCCAGCAACTTGCTCCCGGTGATGCTGTATGGTACGATGTAAATGGTGACGGTATCATCGATACGCACGACCAGGTAAAGCTTGGTAACTCCATACCTAAGTGGATGGGTGGTTTTAATACTTCTGCTTCCTGGAAAGGACTGACACTTTTTGCCCGTTTCGACTATGCGCTGGGATATAAGAAGTGGAATAGCGGTTATCAATATTTCATGGGAATTACGTCCGGTTCCTTTAATGTGCCGGAGCTCGCTAAAGAAACATGGACAGAGGATAATCCTACTGCAGGATTGCCGGTATTAATGACTAATGATACTAATTTTAAGAAAAACTATACTCGTAGTACTTCTTTATTCTGGGAAAATGCTGCTTACCTGTGTGCTCGTGAAATCTCCTTGAGTTATGATTTGCCTTCCCAGTGGACAAAGAAAGCAATGATGGAGAAGGTAACGGTAACGCTCACCGGGCAGAATCTGTTCTATGTGACGAGCAACAATCTCTATACTCCCGAGTATGATTCCGCAAATAATACCAAGGATGACGGTAAGGGCGGATATGCCTTGCCGAAGACTGTCTTGATGGGAATAAAGGTTGTGTTCTAACTTTACTAATATTTAAATCATAAAGAAAGATAGTATTATGAAAAAAATAAAATACATATTCTTGATATTGTTGATAGGAGCCATACAGTCATGCGATTACCTGGAATTAAGCCCGGTAGACTCCTATGGTATCAGTAATTATTGGAGTACAAAAGACCAGGTGGAACGTTATGTTCGAGGTTTACACTATCGTCTTCGCGAACGCCAGGAGGTATTTTTCAAGATGGGCGAACTCAGAGGGGGAACATTTGTGGGAGCGAGTTCCTCTCTTTTCAACCAATCTATCAGCGATGTTGCGGCAGTGAATAATAACCTGACGGTAACCAATTCCGTTATTACCAACTGGGGTAATTTCTATATGGATATTATGCAGATTAACCATGCTATTCAGTCGGTTCCCGGTACCGGTGCTTTGAACGAGACCGAAAAGAATTACTATATGGGTATACTGCATGGGTTGAGAAGTTTTTATTACTTCCATCTGTTCCGTACTTATGGTGGGGTACCGTTGATAGAGACGGCACGTGTGATGGATGGTAGCTTTACTCCCGCCGATTTGAATCAGCCTCGTGCCACAGAAGAGGAAATTTACACTTTCTTGGTGAAGGATATAAAAGCATCGGACGATTATTTTGAGAAAGACGAATATACAATTAATTCCACGGACAAAAGCTCTTATTGGAGTAAAGCGGCAACAAAAATGCTTAAAGCCGAGATTCTGCTGTGGGGATGTAAGGTGAGACCGATTGGCGGTGCTAATGTTTACTCTAAGGATGTGTCTGCCGATTTGACTGCCGCCAAGCAAGCATTACAAGACGTTATAGATTCGGAGAAGTATGGCTTTGCCTCTACAACAAGCTTTGCGGATGTATTTGATGTTGCCAAAAAGGATAATAAGGAAATGATATTTGTAATCCGTTATCTTTTGAACGAAAAAGAAAATTTCTTCAGTAAATTTTTATACCCTACAAATACCAATCTGGTAGGTTTTCAAGATGCTGACGGTAAAGCGTACACTGGAGATAATGTGAATCCTTTGAATCTGAATGGTACCGCTTCTAATTTTCAATATACCAAAGCTCTCTTTGATGAGTTCGGTGAAGATGATATTCGCCGTAGCACTACATTTTTTGATGTGTATAAAATAGAGGGTGGCGATGCGGCTATTCTTTTGACGAAGTTTATGGGTGAAATGGATAATAATACCCGTCGTTTTACTAATGACTGGCCTATTTATCGCTATGCGGATTTACAATTGCTGTTAGCTGAAATAGTGGCTATGCAAGGCGGTGATCCTGCTACTTACATCAATAGTATTCGCCAGCGTGCTTATGGTGATGCTTATGTTACTCATAAATATCCGCAGACAGGTGAAACGGCTGAAGATGCCATTTTGGAAGAACGCACGAAAGAATTTGTCGGTGAGGGTAAACATTGGTATGACATTCGCCGTATGAAAGACGGTGATTTGGCTAAGGCTCTTCAAATCAACGTTACGGGCGACTTGGTAGAGAAACATTTGTTGTGGCCTATTGATGCGACCGTAATGTCTAAAGATCCTCAGGTAGAACAAACACCCGGTTATTAAACTGTGGGTCGGGTGAAAGTGAGTTTATTATAATTCATTAGAAAAATTAAATCATAAGAAGATGAAAAAGCAATATACATTTCTGGTCTTAGGACTCTGCGCAGGGCTTCTTACTACCGCATGCAGTGACGACGACTATACAAATGACTTTACACGGCCGGCAGGAGGGAATCAGATTTTCTTCAATTGTCAGTCACAACTGGATGAAAATAATAAGGTAATTTGGGCGGCAGACAGTAAAATCGGTTTCTTCTGCGAACAGACAGAAACCGTTAATCTGGCTGTAGGTCTTGCAGCTCCTTTCGTAGGGCAGACTGAAGGTCTGTTCTACACACAGGTAATATGGAATAAAGAGGCGGGTGATCATACTTTCTATGTATACGCACCGTATAACAAGAATAATACTTCCGCAAAAGCTATTGCCGGAACATTAAGTAATTCGCAGTTGCAGTCGGGTACGGCTAATACTCATTTGATGAGTAGTGCTTTGACTTACGCCACGGCTACTTCTGCCGAAGTAGAAACCGCCGTACCCATGACTTTCAAGCATGCGTTAGGGTATATGGATGTCAGTTGTAAAACAGCTGCGAAGTATGCAGGCTGGAAGATAAAGTCCATTGAATTCTCTACGGAAGACGGAGTTCCTTTGGCGGGTGAGTATAAATTCGATTTGACTACAGGGCAGTTTGCTATTGCCGAAGGTTCTTCCAAAGTACAGGTAAAAGTGGATAATGCTCCGGAATTAGTACAGAATGAAGCCTTTCACGGATATATGTCTATAAATCCTTTGGACTTGTCGGCAAAGCAATGCAAAGTAACGGTAGTGATAGAAAAGGCAGGAGAAGATAACGATTTAAGCTTGGAAGGTAATCTTTCTTCTGTGAAGATTCTTGCAGGCGAATTTAATACTCTGGAAGTAGATATGGATGCGCTTACAGAAACTGTGCTGGGTGATAATTCTGTTGATTTGAGTGCAAATGAAACCGCGAACTGCTACATAGCGGGAAAGGCCGGACAAGAATATCGTTTCAATGCTACGGTTATGGGTAATGGAGCAGTAACTCCGGCAGGAACAAATACCACAACTTTTCCTGGCATAACTCCTTCTATATTAGCCCCGTCATCTGTGGCAATCTTATGGCAGAGTGCCAGGAGTTTAGTTTCAGGTGTGAAATTAAAAAACAATTATGTGTATTTCACACTGAATGGTTCTGATGAAACTCCATTAGTATCGGGTAATGCAGTCATTGCTGCATATGATGATACAGGTGCTGTTATTTGGAGTTGGCATATTTGGGTGACAGATGCAGACTTGGATGCAAAGGTACAAACTTATACAGTACATCAAAATTATGCTAATTTTGCAACCTATCAGTCACCTGTTATGATGGATCGTAATTTGGGTGCTACAAGTGCTGAATTGTGGAATTCTGATACAGATAGTAAAGATGCTCATGGATTATTTTATCAATGGGGGCGTAAAGATCCTCTTATTGGTCCAAGTTCGGAGAATGCCACTTCTATTGCTGTCGTTTATGATAAAGATAATAATACAATAGAACCAACGGATTGGGCTACTACCACTACTCCGATTACAAGAGATGATATAGCTAAATATCCTATGACTATTTATGGAGGTGCTTCTGGTATTTCAGAGAACTGGTTCGCAGAAGATGCTTGTGATTTGTGGGGTAGTTCTGTGATGTATGCGGTTGATGGAGCTGAAGGAAAAGGTGCCGGAGAAAAATCTATTTATGATCCATGTCCTCCTGGTTATCGTGTACCACATCCTTATGTATGGAGTACCTTTACCTCGGAACCTGGTGGTGGCAAGCATAAGACAGCAGGATTTACTACTACGATTGACGGTGGTATTAAAACTCTCCAAAATACAACTGGAGCGACTTTCAGTAGTACTTATGTTTATCCGGCTACTGGCTTTATAGCTTATACGGCTTCTTTTGCAACGGGACCAGCCTTGCAACGGTTATCCAAAGGATTGGCTAATGTGGGTATTAATAATTGGAGTAATGCAGCTAATGCAGCTAATCGTGGAGCTCGATTCTTTTTTGATAATGGCGGATGTAGTACTCCCGCTGGAAATCCTCGCGCTTATGGTTATTGTGTTCGTTGCATGAAAGATACTAAATAGCTATTAGCTCTTTAGAACGATGAGGCTGCCTCAACACTCGGAAATTGCTATAATAAAACTTTTCATTAGCTTTGCCGATAGCTTTTGGACAAGACATGGCAAAAGAGTATTGAGGCAGTTTTTCTTTTATCCTATGAAGAAAAAAGAGTTTCCCTGGCATGAAACAGAAAGTTTCATTTAGCGAAACAGTTTGTTTCCCGGTGTGGAACAAACTGTTTCTCCTGAGGAAACAAACTGTTCCATGTCGGGAAACTAATGGTTCCCCCGTTGGAACTGACTGTTTCAGCTTAAGAAACAGAGAAGGATTAATATCGTATTTATTTTTATAGCATAAGCGTATCGGTATTATACCGAATAATAAAAGAACATATTTACCATGAAAAAACTCCGATTCTTATTTCTGCTTTATAGTATTATATCGTTTGGTAATCTGCGAGCTGCCGATACCGTATTCGTAAAGGAAGCGCAAATTCCGGTTCTTTTGGAACGGCAGGATAACATACTTTTCTATATACGTTTGGAAACTGATACGGCACAGACATTCAACGACGTAGTTCTACAATTTACGGAAAACACTTCGATGCAGAATATTCAGTCTGTAAAACTCTATTATAGTGGAACGGAAGCTTTGCAAGATTACGGTAAAAAACGTTTTGCTCCTGTATCTTATCTGTCTTTCACTTCACCGGGAAAGACATTGGCAGCGAATCCATCCTATTCCATTTTAAAATCGAAAGTGACTGAACCTGTAAAGAAAGAAATAAAACTGGTGGGAAATCAAAGACTGTTTCCCGGTGTAAATTACTTTTGGATTAGTTTGCAAGTGAAACCTTCAGCTTCTTTGGCTACTAAGATTTCGGCGGAAGTAGTATCCGTAAATTTGGATAATAACAAAGCTCCTCTGCAAGTAGTATCACCAAAAGGCGTTGAGCATCGTGTCGGTATTGGAGTACGTCATGCCGGTGATGATGAATCGACCGCTTATCGTATTCCGGGATTGGTAACTACCAATAAAGGGACTTTGCTGGGGGTATATGATGTCCGGTATAATAATAGCGCAGACTTGCAAGAACATGTGGATGTAGGTTTAAGTCGCAGTACGGATGGCGGACAAACATGGGAGAAGATGCGTTTACCCCTCTCTTTTGGTGAATACGACGGTTTACCTGCCGCACAGAATGGGGTGGGTGACCCTTCTATTTTGGTGGATAACAAGACTAATACCGTATGGATTGTAGCTGCATGGACTCATGGGATGGGGAATCAGCGTGCATGGTGGAGCTCGCATCCGGGAATGGACTTAAACCGCACCGCCCAATTGGTGGTGACTAAAAGTACGGACGATGGTAAAACGTGGTCTGCTCCAATCAATATAACCGGCCAAGTGAAAGATCCTTCCTGGTATTTCTTGTTGCAAGGTCCCGGAAGAGGTATTACGATGGATGATGGTACATTGGTCTTTCCTACTCAGTTCATAGATTCTACCCGCATTCCCAATGCAGGAATTATGTATAGTAAAGACGGTGGAAAAACCTGGAAAATGCATAATTATGCCCGTACCAATACAACGGAAGCGCAAGTAGCCGAAGTTGAACCGGGAGTACTGATGTTGAACATGCGTGACAACCGTAAAGGAAGCCGTGCCGTTGCAACAACAAAAGATTTGGGGCTGACTTGGACGGAGCACGTGTCTTCACGTAGTGCGCTTCAGGAACCTGTTTGCATGGCAAGTCTCATCAGCGTGAAAGCTAAAGATAACATCTTGGATAAAGACATACTGATATTTTCCAATCCTAATACAACGAAAGGACGTCATAGCACTACCATTAAAGTCAGTTTGGATGGTGGTGTCACCTGGCTGCCGCAACACCAGTTACTGCTGGATGAAGACAATAACTGGGGATACTCATGCCTGACAATGATTGACAAAGAAACCATCGGTATTTTGTATGAGAGCAGTGTTGCTCAGATGACCTTTCAGGCAGTGAAGTTGAAGGATATTGTGAAATAAGATAGAGATAGCTGCAAGGCTTTGAATCATGAAGAGATGAAAAAAAGAAATATAATGATTGGTCTGCTTCTATGCTGGTACATATTGGTTGCAGCCCAAGTGACGGGATGGTCACCGGATGAACACAAAGTGATTCGCTCCGGTCGTGACGACGGAAGATTCCTCAGCTCTTATGGCGTGGTGCATACCATGTTATCCGATATAGAGCCGGAGTGTGCTTTTCGTCCGGACATGAGTAAAAGGGAATTTTCCAAATGGCAGAAGAAAGTCCGTAAGTCTATGCAAGAGATTATGAACTTTCCGAAACGACAGGATAACTCTTCGGTTCCCAAGTGTATTCATACTGTACAACGTGACGGTTACCAACTTGAAAAATGGGAATATTATCCTTTATCCGGATGTGTATCCACATTTCTGGTACTAATACCGGATAGTTTGGTGAAACCGTCACCTGCCATTTTATGTATTCCGGGTTCGGGCGGTTCTAAGGAAGGATTGGCCGGCGAACCGGGGATAACCGCTAAATTCGATGATGATTACCGCAATCCAAAAGTGACTATGGCGCTAAACTTTGCCAAAGCCGGATATATTGCGGTGGCCGTAGATAATCCGGCGGCAGGTGAAGCGGCTGATCTGGAACGGTATGTCCGAGGCAGAAACTATAACTATGACTTGTTTTCCCGTTTCTTGCTGGAAATGGGATGGAGTTACTTGGGATATACGGCTTATCTGGATATGCAGGTACTTGAGTGGATGAAGTCGCGGCCTTATATCCGTAAAGACCGTATTGTGGTCAGTGGATTTTCTTTGGGTACGGAACCATTAATGGTTTTGGGGGTACTGGATCCCTCTATATACGCTTTTGTCTACAATGATTTTCTGTGTCAAACCCAGGAAAGAGCTTTGGTGATGACCGCTCCCGATAAGAATGGAACCCGTATCTTTCCCAACTCAATCCGGCACTTGATTCCTAATTTCTGGCGCAAGTTTAACTTTCCGGATATTGTAGCCTCGTTGGCTCCGCGTCCTGTCATCCTGACGGAAGGCGGATTAGACCGCGACTTCAATATAATTCGTAAGGCTTACGAAATATCCGGTTATCCATCTAATGTGGAGATGTACCATTATCCTAAATTTGCCGACCCGCAAAAGCGCAAAAAGATTGATAAACTGCCCGAAGGATTAAGTAGGGATGAGTATTTTAATAGGGTGAATGTAGATGCGCCTGACCATTATTTTAAATCGGAGTTAGTCATTCCCTGGCTGAAAAAACACTTGAAAGAATAATTGAAATCGTTAATTATACCTTTATATCATACAGAAATGAGGAAAGTATTGTTTTTATTCTTTAGCTTGTTCTGCTGCACTTGTCTTTGGGCTCAAAAGAAAGTGAAAGCGGCTGGTATAGGAAATGGTATTACTTATGGTGCAGAGATAGCAAATCGGGAGAAAGAGTCTTATCCCGTCTGTTTGCAAGTATCAGACCTGTATACCGACAATATGGTGTTGCAGCGTGATACTCCATTGAAAATACACGGGAAAGCGAATGCGGGTGAACCGGTTTCAGTAAGTGTCGCTCATCAGAAGATTACTGTCCGGGCAGACGATAACGGCTGCTGGTCTGTGCAACTCATGCCTTTGCAGGCAGGCGGACCTTATACATTATCCATATCTACTGGAAAACAGACCCTGTCTTATAAAAATGTATTGATTGGTGAGGTCTGGTTATGTTCCGGACAATCCAACATGGAGTTTATGTTGAAACAGGCAGCTACCGCGCAAACTGATGTTTCGGAAGCAAATGATGACAAACTTCGTCTGTTTGATATGAAAGCGCGCTGGCGTACGGATGCGGTGGCGTGGGATGCGTCGGTGTTAGACTCCCTGAATCATTTGCAATATTATAAACCGACTGTCTGGACATCTTGTACTTCTGGCACGGCGGCTTCTTTTTCTGCTGTTGCTTATCATTTCGGTAAAATGCTTCGTGATAGTCTGAATGTCCCGGTGGGCTTGATATGCAATGCTGTCGGCGGTTCACCTACGGAAGCATGGATAGACCGCCGTACATTGGAATTTGAGTTTCCGGCTATCTTACATGATTGGACAAAGAATGACCTTATTCAAGACTGGGTGCGTGAAAGGGCTGCTTTGAACATAAAATATGCTACCGATAAGCGGCAACGTCATCCTTACGAACCTTGTTATCTGTTTGAATCCGGTATTCGTCCCTTGGATAAATATCCGTTGAAAGGGATTGTCTGGTATCAGGGAGAATCGAATGCCCATAATAAGGAAGCGCATGAAAAACTTTTTAAACTATTGGTTGACAGTTGGCGTTCCAACTGGGATGAACCGGATCTGCCTTTTTATTATGTGCAACTGTCAAGCATCGACCGCCCGTCGTGGACATGGTTCCGCGATAGTCAGCGAAGATTGATGAAATGTGTTTCCAATACGGGAATGGTTGTATCCAGTGATCAGGGAGATTCATTGGATGTACACCCTGCCAATAAGAAACCGATTGGCGAGAGATTGGCGTATTGGGCTTTGAACCGCACTTATGGACATGAAAATGTACTCCCTTCCGGTCCGTTGTTTCGCTGTGCGGAATTCAAAAATGGAGCTGTATATGTTTCGTTCGACTATGGCGATGGTTTGGGTAGTGTTGATGAGGCTCTTTTGTGTTCGTTTGAAGTGGCGGAGGAAGACGGGGTTTATGAACTTGCTACTGCCGTAGTTGAGGATGACTGTCTGAAAGTGTATAATACCAATATTAAGAATCCCCGTTTTATTCGCTATGGATGGCAACCGTTTACCCGTGCCAATCTGGTGAATAAGGCGGGATTGCCGGCTTCGACTTTCCGTGCTGCCGCACCTGTCGCATATGTCACTATTGATAAAATCAGCCGGATGCAGGGTTTTCCACAGGAAGATAAGGATTTTGCCAAAGGTGTTTCGGCTTGCTTTGCGGGAATAGCGGCAGGGCAATTATTGATTGCCGGCGGTTGTAATTTTCCTGAAATACCGGCCTATGCCGGTGGTGCTAAGAAATATTATCGCGATATTTATACGGCGCTAATACCGAAGGACTCCATATTGGTTTGGCAGAGAGTGGGGCAGCTGCCGCAGGCAATGGCCTATGGTGTATCTGTGTCTACTACCGATGGAGTCATCTGTGTAGGGGGGATGAATGAGCGGGGAGCTTTGTCTGTAACTTATCGTATACGTGTGGCAGATAAGAAAGCTATTGTGGAAACATTACCTTCATTGCCTTGCACGCTGGATAATATGACAGGCGCGTTATTGGGAAATAAACTCTATGTTGCCGGGGGAAACAAGAACGGCAAGGCATCCAATGCATTTTATTGTCTCGATTTGGAGCAACTGCCTCAAGGGTGGCGGGAACTGCCCGCCTTTCCGGGCGCTCCTCGGGTACAACCGGTAAGTGCCGCACAACTGGATGCTGATGGGCAATTATGTTTCTACCTGTGGAGTGGCTTTGCAGCGCCGGTGGAAGGACGTGCCGCTTCTCTCTCGGTTGATGGATATGTATATTCACCGGCTGCCGATACTTGGACACCATTACCCGAGGTGGTGAATGAGGCAGGCGAAACAGTTTCTTTAGGCGGTGGCGTGGCGACTGCTTGGGGTAAGAATCTGATTATCTGTATGGGTGGTGTTGATAAAGACATCTTTTTGCGTGCGCTTCAAAAACCGGCTGCCGATTATTTGACTCATCCGGTGGAATGGTATCGTTTTAATAAGCGGATTCTTGTGTATGATGTGCGCTTACAAGAGTGGCAAACAATAGCTTGTACGCCGGATACCGCTCGTGCGGGCGCAGCATTGGTGATATGCGGAAAAAATATCTTTTGTATCAATGGAGAATTAAAACCGGGAGTTCGTACTCCGGGAATTACCCGCATTGCAATTAAAGAGTAAAGTATAAACGCTATTTCTATAAACGGAAATCCCTATAAAGTACTATTCTTTATAGGGATTTCCGTTTATAGAGATGCGACTTTTGTATTAGTCAAACAAACTCTTGAACTTCTTGAAAATCTTCTCCTTAATAGAAGTATTCGGCTTGAAATTATCCGAACCTTCCATTTCTTCCAAGGCTTTTTTCTCCTCTTTATTCAGAGTTTCAGGTACATATACACTGACATTCACCAGTAAATCCCCGGTACCGTATCCGTTTACATTAGGCAAACCCTTGCCGCGTAAGCGGAGAACCTTTCCCGGTTGTGTACCCGATTCGATTTTCACCTTCACCTTACCGTCGATGGTGGGTATTTCTACCGCACCGCCCAATGCCGCTGTCGGAAAGCTGAGCAACAGGTTATAAATCAAGTCGTTTTCGTCACGAATCAGTTCCTTATCCTGTTCTTCCTCTACAAGAATCAGCAAGTCGCCCGGTACGCCGTTGTGCTTGCCGGCATTACCTTTGCCGCCCATGGAGAGCTGCATGCCTTCGGCTACACCTTTCGGGATATTTACGGTAACAACTTCTTCACCGTAGACGATTCCTTCACCGGCACATTCCTTACATTTATTCTTGATAACTTTACCTTCGCCGCCACAGGTAGGACAGGTGGTGCGTGTCTGCATCGTTCCGAGAATGGTCTGCTGGTTGCGGATTACCGTACCGCTACCTTTACAGGTAGGACAGGTTTCCGCGCCGCCGTCTCCCTCTGCACCGGTTCCATGACAGTGGCTGCAGGGTACATACTTTTTCAGTTTGAATTTCTTCTCTACTCCGGTAGAAATCTCCTTGAGGTTCAGCTTCACTTTAACGCGCAAGTCCGAGCCGCGATAACGGCGTTGCTGTTGCGCGCCACCGCCGCCGAATCCGCCGAAACCACTGAAACCGCCGCCAAAGCCACCGCTGTGTCCGCCGAATATATCGCCGAACATGGAGAATATGTCGTCCATGGACATGCCGCCGCTGAAACCGCCGAACGGTCCGCCGTTACCGGCGGCACCACCCATTCCGGCATGGCCGAATTGGTCGTAACGGGCACGCTTGTCCGGATTGCTTAATACATCGTATGCTTCCGCCGCTTCCTTAAACTTCTCCTCGGCTACCTTGTCGCCAGGGTTTTTGTCGGGGTGATATTGGATGGCTTTCTTGCGATAGGCTTTCTTTATCTCTTCTACCGATGCTGTTTTTTCGACTTCCAGTACTTCGTAATAATCTCTTTTTTCCATATAACTGTGTATGTTATTCTCCAACCACTACTTTGGCATGGCGGATTACTTTGTCGTTTAGCGTGTAACCGGTTTGTACGCAGTCCAGAATTTTACCTTTCAAAGCTTCGTCGGGAGCCGGGATTACGGCAATGGCTTCGTGGTAGTCTGTGTCAAGCGGCTGTTCTTTGGTTTCGATTACTTTGACACCGTTCTGACCCAATACTGTCATAAACTTGTTGTAGATAAGCTCCACACCTTCTTTTACGGCAGCTACATCGGTGGCGGTCTCCATGTTTTTCAGGGCGCGTTCAAAGTCGTCCACGATAGGAAGAATGCTGCTGATGCTCTTTTCTCCGCCATTCAGGATAAGTTCGGCTTTTTCTTTCATTGTACGTTTACGGTAGTTGTCGAACTCGGCGGAGAGACGCAGATACTTGTCTTTCTGGTCTTCAATCTCTGCATTGGCCTTTTCCAATTCCTGAGCGAGTTTCTCTTCTTCAGTCAGGGCAACCTCTTCTTTTTCAGTTGTTTCCTCGCCGTTCTCGTCTTGGACGGCTTGCTCTTTCAACTCTTCTTCGTTGATGTTTTCTTTTTCTTTCGGGTCCATATTGTTATGCTTGTTATTCTTATAAAATGATTTTGCTTTCATTGCTGTCAAGGGTTTAAGTTAATATGATACGGTTTTGATAGCAAAAACTTTGCCAAATTGACGGCTTTTGCCAAAAACGCTGCAAAGGTAATACTTTTATGTCAGATTGACAGCGAAATATTCCATAAATAGGAAGTTAACATCGTGCGGGGAGTAAGTTAACTTCATATCATGCAATAAGTTAACTTCATTGCAGATGTTTACTTAACTTCATATCATGCAATAAGTTAACTTGTTGTAAGCTGTTTTACCGTATTATTTCGTATCTTTGTGCCCGCAATTCGCAGAGTTATAGGTATTAAATAGTAAGTAGTACATAATAAAACAGTAAATATAAAGATGATTACAGTCTCGAACGTATCGGTACAGTTTGGTAAAAGAGTGTTGTTTAATGATGTAAACTTGAAGTTTACAAGTGGTAATTGTTATGGTATAATCGGTGCCAACGGTGCGGGAAAGTCCACTTTCTTGCGGACCATTTCGGGAGATTTGGATCCGACGACGGGCTCTATCATGCTGGGACCGGGCGAGCGTCTGTCTGTATTGAGTCAGGACCACTTTAAGTGGGATGCCTATACGGTGATGGATACCGTAATGATGGGGCATACGGTGTTGTGGGACATTATGAAACAACGTGAGGCGCTCTATGCCAAGGAAGACTTCACGGATGAGGACGGTTTGAAAGTTTCCGAACTGGAAGAGAAATTCGCCGAGCTCGACGGCTGGAATGCGGAAAGTGACGCCGCCGCTTTATTGAGCGGGTTGGGCATCAAGGAAGACAAGCATTACGTGCTGATGGGCGAGCTGAACAATAAGGAAAAAGTACGTGTCATGCTGGCGCAGGCTTTGTATGGCAATCCCGATAACTTGCTGCTGGACGAGCCTACCAATGACTTGGACATGGACACCGTAACCTGGTTGGAAGAGTACCTTGCCAATTTTGAACATACCGTTTTGGTAGTGAGCCACGACCGTCACTTCCTTGACTCCGTGTGTACGCATACGGTGGATATCGACTACGGAAAGATTAACCTCTTTGCCGGTAATTATAGTTTCTGGTATGAATCCAGCCAGTTGGCTCTCCGTCAGCAACAGAACCAGAAGGCTAAAGCCGAGGAGAAGAAGAAAGAGCTGGAAGAGTTTATCCGCCGTTTCAGCGCCAATGTGGCAAAGAGCAAGCAGACTACCAGCCGTAAGAAGATGCTGGAGAAACTGAATGTGGAAGAAATCAAACCGTCGTCACGTAAATATCCGGGTATCATCTTCACTCCCGAACGCGAACCGGGCAATCAGATTCTTGAAGTTTCGGGACTGACAAAAACGTTGGAAGACGGTACGGTATTGTTCCGCGATGTGAACTTCAATGTGGAGAAAGGGGATAAAATCGTATTCCTTTCACATGATCCGCGTGCTATGACCGCCTTGTTCGAGATTATCAACGAGAATATGAAGCCGGATGCGGGAACTTTCAACTGGGGCGTAACGATTACCACCGCTTACCTGCCGCTGGATAACACTGCCTTTTTCAATACGGACTTGAATCTGGTAGATTGGTTGAGCCAGTTCGGCGAGGGCAATGAGGTATACATGAAGAGCTTCCTCGGCCGTATGCTTTTCTCCGGCGAAGAGGTGTTGAAGAAAGCAAGCGTATTGTCGGGCGGTGAGAAGATGCGTTGTATGATTGCGCGTATGCAGTTGCGCAATGCCAACTGTTTGATTCTGGATACTCCGACCAATCATCTTGACTTGGAGTCTATCCAGGCATTCAACAATAATCTGAAGACGTATAAAGGCAATATCCTGTTCTCATCCCATGACCACGAGTTCATCCAGACCGTGGCGAACCGTATCATCGAGCTGACACCGAACGGTATTATCGACAAGATGATGGAGTATGATGAATATATCACTTCGGACCATATCAAGGAATTGAGAGCGAAGATGTATAATAAGTAGTGGTTAGCGATTAGTGGTTAGTGATTAGTAAGCTGCGCCATATATGGTGAGATACTAATCACTAACCACTAATCACTAATCGCTAATCACTAACTGTTATCAATTTTTTCTGAACATTTTTAAAATCACTCCTGTTCCCGCTACCATTAGTACCGTACAAAGTATGGAACCTTCAAAACCGAAAGCTCCGCCGTTTATCAGATTGGCCTCGGGCAGATAGAGCGTCAGCAAACCGTCACAAAATTTATTTCCACTGACTTCATAACCCAAGACCGGACCTTGTATCCAGTTCCAGAACCAGTGTAAAGCTATCGGGAAACAGAGATTACGCGTGTATATATAAGAAGAACCTAAAAGAATGCCTGCCAGCAGGATGTTGATAAAAGACAGAAAGTCGAAGTTCGGATTGGCTATATGAACCAGCGAGAACAGGGTGGCGGAGAGAAACAATGCCCAAAACTTATTCACCCCGCCTTGCAGCATACGCTCCAATACAAACCCCCGCAATGCGAATTCTTCTGTAATGGCTACCAGCAAAAAGAAAACAAAGCTAATCAATAAGGAAGAAGGATTGAATACAACTCCTGCAATCTCTATCGCTCCTGCCAATAAGGATACGCCGAATCCTACCGCATAAAGAACGATTGCCAGTGATATTCCTGATAACAAATCTTTCTTACGTATCGCCAAAGAGCGTCCCAATCCGGTTAATGAAACTCCTCGGAAATGCCATACAATCCAAGCGGAGAGGAATATACCTATCAGCATCAGTGTTTCGCTCAGGACAAAATAGAACATCTTATCGGCTCCTTCCTTACCCAGCTTTTGCAATACTGCCGAGAAAGGTATACCTAGTATTGTAATGATGATAACAGCAAGCGTGACAAAAGATATGATATCGATTGCCACTTTTCCAAAACGTTTGGCTTTGGGCTCATTTCCAATGGTTTCCATGCGTAAAAAATAATTTCAGTTAATTAATATCCGACAAAAATAGCAATAAAAAGAGAAATCATTATTCAAGGTTGACGGTTTCTTCTTATATTTGGAAAATCAAATCAATCTGACACTTAAAACATGAACCTGAGAAAAATACTTTTAGCGGCCGCCGGATTGGGCATTATGATACTGAATGCCTCTGCCCAGACTTCCAAGCGCTATACCGTTGCCAAGCCCGGCACTTTGGTGGAAATGTTGACCGAAGATGAGGCGAATGAGATTACGCACCTTGTCCTGCAAGGCAAACTGAACGCGATTGATTTCCGCCATCTGCGGGATGAGTTCAAGAAACTGCAAATACTGGATATATCCAATGCGTCTATCAGCATGTATGCCGGAAAGAACGGTACGCATCCCGACCGCTTCTATATCTATCCGGCCAATTGCATTCCGTCCTACGCCTTTTGCAAGCAGCTTAGCGACAGTACTTTTATCGGAAAGACATCTTTGACGCAGGTCATCCTGTCCGATAAGACCAAGAACATCGAAGACGGTGCATTCAAGGGATGTACCAATTTGAAGATTTGCCGTATACGCAAAAAAACTCCCCCGAACTTGCTGCCCGAAGCCCTGGCCGACAGCGTGACAGCCATATTCATCCCCCTGGGCAGCAGCGACTCGTATCGCCGCGGCAAACGGTGGGAGACATTTGCTTTCATAGAAGGCGAACCGGTGGGAGCCACTGTACAGATAGCTACGATGGGCAGCCTTGCCAGCGAACTGATTCGCGCCGGCATACAGCCCAAAGATGTCAACTTCCTTACGGTAGAGGGTAAAATGGACGAAGCGGACTTCACATTGATACGCAATTATATGCCCAACCTGGTAAGCGTAGACCTGTCCAAATGTAACGCCACGGTCATTCCCGACTATACATTCACTCAAAAGAAATACCTGCTCAACATCACATTGCCCCATGCCTTAAAGAGCATCGGCCAACGTGCATTTAGCGGATGCGGACGGTTATGCGGCACATTGGAGCTTCCCCCCGGCGTAACTGCCATAGAATACGGCGCATTCATGGGATGCGACAACCTTCGCTACGTCCTTGCCACCGGCGATAAAATCACAACTTTAGGCGATAACCTCTTCGGTAACGGCAAAGACAAGCTGACTTATAGAAAAGAATGAAGAATGAGGAATGAAGAATGAAGAATTTGGCTGCGCAACGCAAACACGCCGCAAGGAAATTCTTCATTCTTCATTCCTCATTCCTCATTTATCCATTCCCTTGCTCCACCCCGATCATCGTCAACTGTATGCGTTTCCGTTCGGTATCTACGCTGAGTACCTTTACGCGTACCTGCTGGTGGATGGACACAATCTCATTAGGGTCTGATACATACTTCTGCGCAAGTTGCGAGAGGTGTATCAGGCCGTTTTCTTTGATACCGATGTCGACGAAAGCGCCGAAATTGGTGATATTCCCCACGATACCCGGCAGTTCCATACCTATGCGCAAATCATCAATCGTGCGTACATTCTTGTCGAACTCGAATACTTTGATCGGGCCGCGAGGGTCACGTCCCGGCTTTTCGAGCTCTTGCAGAATATCTTTCAAGGTGGGCATTCCGACGGTGGGAGAGAGATACCGTTCGGGCTGTATCTTCAGGCGCAGTTCCTTGTTGGCGAGCAGTTCGGCTACGCTGCATCCTAAATCGGCGGCCATCTGCTCTACGATATGGTAACTCTCGGGGTGCACCGCCGTATTGTCCAGCGGGTTCTTGGCATCCGGTATGCGCAGGAAGCCGGCGCATTGCTCAAAGGCCTTTGCGCCCATACGCGGAACTTTCATCAACTCCTTGCGGGAAGCGAATGCTCCGTTCTCGGCACGATAGTTCACGATGTTTTGAGCCAGTTGGGGGCCGAGTCCCGAAATGTATGTAAGCAGATGACTGCTGGCGGTGTTCAGATTGACGCCGACCAGGTTTACGCAGTTCTCTACGGTCTGGTCGAGTGACTTCTTCAGCTTGCTTTGGTCTACATCGTGCTGATATTGCCCTACGCCGATGGATTTCGGGTCTATTTTGACAAGCTCCGCCAGCGGGTCCATCAGCCGGCGCGCGATGGATACGGCGCCGCGCACCGTCACGTCGTATTCGGGAAACTCATCCCTGGCGATTTTGGAAGCGGAATAAATGGAAGCGCCCTGCTCGCTGACAATGAAAATCTGCACTTCCCGGTTGAACGTATGCCGTTTCAGAAAATCTTCCGTTTCCCGGCTGGCGGTACCGTTTCCGATGGCGATGGCTTCCACTTTGTAGGCTTCTATCATCTTCTGCAGTTTGGCAAACGCCTCTTTGCCCTGGTTTACCGGCGGGTGCGGGTAGATGTTCTCGTTGTGCAGCAGGTTACCCTGCGCATCCAGACACACCACCTTGCAGCCGGTACGGAATCCCGGGTCTATTCCCATCACCCTTTTCTGTCCTAACGGCGACGCGAGCAGCAACTGCCGCAGGTTTTCCGCGAATACCCGGATGGCTTCATCATCGGCGCGTTCCTTGCTTTGCGCGGCAAACTCGGTCTCGATGGACGGTTTGAGCAGACGTTTGTAAGCATCCTGCACAGCTTCCGCCACCTGCTTTCCGCAAGCGTTGCCGCTCTGTACAAACTGCCGTTCCAACCGTTCCACACACTCTTCATCGTCGGGGCTGATACTCACTTTGAGCAAGCCTTCCGCTTCGGCGCGGCGAATGGCGAGCAGACGGTGCGAGCTGCACCGCTTCAAGGGTTCCGCACAGTCGAAATAATCCCTGTATTTGGCTCCTTCTTCCTCTTTGCCTTTTATCACCTTGGCGGTCAGTACGGCTTGGCGGGCGAAGGTGTTGCGCAATGTGTTACGGGCGCGCTCGTTCTCGCTCACCAGTTCGGCGATGATGTCGCGCGCGCCTTTCAGGGCGTCGTCCGGGCTTTTCACATCCCCTTTCACAAAGTCGGCGGCGCGCTGCCGGGGATGAGGTTCGCGTTGGAGCATCAATAGGGTGGCAAGCGGTTCGAGCCCCTTTTGGCGGGCGGCTTCCGCGCGGGTTTTGCGTTTGGGCTTGTAAGGCAGGTAAATATCTTCGAGGACGGTGCCGTCCCATGTCTCATCGATACGTTTTTGCAGTTCGGGAGTCATTTTCCCCTGTTCGCGGATGGTGCCGATGATGGTCTCCTTCCGCCTGGCCGTTTCCTTCAGCTTTTCGTAGTGGGTTTGGATGGATTCTATCTGCACTTCATCCAGTCCGCCCGTCATTTCCTTACGGTAGCGGCTGATAAACGGGATGGTCGCTCCGTCATCGAGCAGGGCGAGTGTCTGCCCGATTTGTTTTTCTGATATGCCGAGAATGGCAGCTATCATGCTGTGAAAGATTTGTGTCATGTCAGCTTCTTTTTAATAATGAGCGCCAAAAGTACGAAAAACAATCTTTCTTTACGCCTTTTTTGAGTTTTATTGTATCTTTGCGACAGTTCAGGAGGACGTTAAATGAGACAATCCAAGAAAATACTTTATAGAACACTGCTTTGCCTGACGGCATTCTTCTCCCTCATGCTCCCGGCCTTTTCTGCGACGGGCGACCATCCTGTACTGATTATCAGTTCTTATAATCCGGACTCGCGCCAAACTTCGGACAACATTTCCAACTTCATGGAAGAGTTTCAGCGTTTGGGCGGTACATGCGGTGTGGAGCTGGAGAACATGAACTGCAAGAGTTTCTCCGAGTCTCCCTTGTGGAAGACGAGAATGGCGGGCATCCTGTCCAAGTACCGGGATACGAAAGAACCCTCGCTCGTCATACTGATAGGACAGGAAGCGTGGGCTGCCTATCTGTCTCTGGAAGACTCCGTCCGGGGCGACGTTCCGGTAATGACGGCGCTTGCCAGCCGCAATGTAGTGCTTTTGCCGGAACAGGGCGCGGACTTGAAGACATGGATGCCGGAGTCGCTGGACTTCTTCGCCGACTTCGCCGGCTCCCCGATTAAGAGCGGCTTTGTCTATCAGTACGATGTGGCCGCCAATATCCGCATGATAAAACGGTTGTACCCCCAAACGGAACATATCGCCTTCATCTCCGACAACAGCTACGGCGGCGTAACCTTGCAGGCGCATGTGGTAAAAGAGATGAAGAAATTCCCCGAATTAAGCCTTATCCTCTTGGACGGGCGTGTCAACACGATTTATACCATCAGTGACAAACTGCACTCGCTGCCCCCGCGCACCGTTCTGCTGATGGGCACATGGCGCGTGGACATGAACGACGGTTACTTCATGCGTAACGCCACTTATGCCATGATGGAAGCCGCTCCCGGCCTGCCCGCATTCTCCATTACGTCCGTAGGCATCGGCTACTGGGCTGTGGGCGGAGTAGTGCCCGTCTACCGTGCGCTGGGCAGGGATATGGCGCGGCAGGCTGTCCGTGTGCTGGCAAACCCGAAGAACTCCGAGATAGAGATTATATCCTGCGAAACCGTCATGGACGGCAAACTGGTGAAGGAGAGGAAGCTCGATATCGCTTCGATTCCCGGCCCCATCCGGCTGGTGAATGTCACTCCGGGCTTCTATGAGCAATATAAGTACCATATATGGGGAGTGGCTGCCGTTCTGGTCATCCTGCTGACGGGCTTGCTCATCACGCTCTATTTCTTCTACCGCACCAAGAGGCTGAAAGACGAGCTGGAAGTGTCCGAAGCCGCCCTGCGTGAGGCGAAGGACAGGGCGGAAGAATCCAACCGCCTGAAAAGCGCGTTCCTCGCCAATATGAGCCATGAGATACGTACGCCGCTGAACGCCATTGTGGGATTCTCGGACGTGCTTTCCGCCGGAGATACCGCCATAGACGACCAGCGCGGATATTTCGAGATAATCAAAGCCAACTCGGACTTGCTGCTCCGGCTGATAAACGACATACTGGATGTGTCCCGCCTGGAAGCCGACCGCGTTACTCTCACCCTGGAGAAGTGCGACGTGGTGCAGGTCTGCATGCAGGTGACGGCTTCCGTGACACAGGCGCGCCGGTCGTCCAACCGGATAGTGTTCGAAAGCGCCGCAGACAGCCTGGAAATCCGTACGGACATCCAGCGTTTGCAGCAAGTGGTCATCAACCTGCTGTCCAATGCGGACAAGTTTACGGAGAACGGCACGATAACGTTGAAACTCGAACCGGACATGCGGAACCGCACCGCCCTGTTCTCCGTATCGGATACCGGCTGCGGCATACCGCCGGAGAAGCGGAAGCGGGTCTTCGAACGGTTCGAGAAACTGAACGAATACGCGCAAGGCACAGGCCTGGGGCTGTCCATCTGCAAACTGATTGTGGAGAAGTGGGGCGGCAGGATATGGATAGATTCGCAGTACACCCGCGGCGCCCGTTTTGTGTTTACCCACCCGCTGGATTTATGAAACAGATGAGCTATATGATAAACCAAAGATATATGAAAAAGCTGACTTGTTGTTTTGTATGTATTTTCCTGCTTATCGGCACGGTTGCCGCGCAGGATAAAGAAGTGAAATTGAAAATAGTGCAGACCAGTGACATACACGGGAACTTTTATCCCCGTGATTTCATTCTCCAACGGGATGCCGTCGGAAGTCTGGCACGCGTGTACGCTTTCGTGCAGAAAGAGCGTGAGACGTATAAGGACAATCTGATTCTGCTGGATAACGGTGATATCCTGCAAGGGCAGCCCACCGCCTATTATTACAATTATATAGATACGGTATCTCCCCACGTAGCGGCCGAGATGCTGAACTTCATGGGATATAACGCCGGCAACATGGGCAACCACGATGTGGAAACGGGACGTGCCGTGTTCGACCGTTGGGCGGGCGACTGCCATGCTCCCGTACTGGGCGCCAACATCATCGAAACGGCTACGGGCAAAACCCACTTCCCGCCGTACGTGACGCTCGAACGCGACGGAGTGAGGATTGTTGTCCTCGGCATGATAACCCCCGCCATTCCGGTGTGGCTGTCCGAGAACCTGTGGAAAGGGCTCCGCTTTGACGACATGGAAGAAACGGCGCGCAAGTGGATGAAGATAATCCGTGAAAAGGAGCGTCCCGACATCGTAATCGGCATGTTCCATGCCGGACAGGACGCCCTGCTGATGGGCGGCAAGTACCGGGAGAACGCCTCGCTGGACGTAGCCCGCAATGTTCCGGGCTTCGATATCGTACTGATGGGACACGACCACGCCCGCGAATGTAAGAAAGTGCGGAACATCGCAGGCGACTCCGTACTGGTTATCGACCCCGCCAGCAACGGTGTGGTGGTGAGCGACATAGACATCACCGTGACGCTGCGCGACGGCAAGGTCACGGACAAGAAGATTGACGGCGTGCTGACCGAAACCGGAGCATACGGCGTCAGCGACGAGTTTATGAAACATTTCGCGTCACAGTACGCCACCATTCAGGATTTCGTATCGAAGAAGATAGGGCGTTTCACGGAAACCATCTCCACCCGTCCCGCCTATTTCGGTTCGTCCGCCTTCATCGACCTTATCCATACCTTGCAACTGAATATCAGCGGCGCCGAGATTTCGCTGGCCGCCCCTCTGTCATACGACACCCGGATAAAGGAAGGGGACGTTTACGTGTACGATATGTTCAACCTGTACAAGTACGAGAACATGCTCTACACCATGAAGCTCTCGGGTAAGGAAGTGCACGACGCTTTGGAGATGTCCTACGACCTTTGGACGAACCGCATGACTTCTCCCGACGACCATATCCTGCTGTTCCGCGACAAGCCCCGCGAAGGTGCGGCGGATAGAGCCGCTTTCAAGAATTTCAGTTTCAACTTCGACTCCGCCGCAGGCATCATCTACACGGTGGACGTTACGAAGCCGAGTGGCCGGAAAGTAACCATTCTCAGCATGGCGGACGGTACTCCGTTCGATATGAATAAGATGTACACGGTAGCCCTGAACTCTTACCGCGGCAACGGCGGCGGGGAGCTGCTGACAAAAGGCGCCGGCATTCCGCAGGATGAACTGAAAGAGCGCATCGTCAGCTCTACCGACAAGGATTTGCGCTACTACCTGATGCAGTACATCGAGGGGAAGAAAGTAATCGAACCCCGTGCGCTCGGCCAGTGGAAATTTGTTCCCGAGGAGTGGGCTGTTCCCGCTTCCAAACGTGATTATGAGTTCTTGTTTGGTAAAGTTCAGGAATAATTACTAACTTTGCGGCCTTAAAGTCAAAAGGCGGATAATAAGACGTGAGAAGGATTAAAAGAACCATATACGCATTATGCTTGCTGGTACTCTTTGTAGGGTACCAGGCAAGCGTAACGGCGTTTACTCACGTCCATTACGTCAACGGGGTATTGATTACCCACTCTCACCCTTTTCATAACCAGCATTCACACTCCGCTACTTCGCTGATTGCTATCGGTTTGTTGTCGCACTTCAGTTCGGACAAACCGGATTGCGGCGAAATACAACACCCGATGCGTTCTTTGCTGCGGGTGGTGGAAAACGAAACCGATACGTCCGTCATCAAGGGAAAAGCGTATCGGATGATTTCTCTCCGCGCTCCCCCTTATTCCGTTACCCTTTGATATTGTCTGTACCAACGTCCGGTATTTGCCGTACCAACGCTTGGTATTCGTTGTACCGACGTTTGGTATCTGTCGTACCAATGCTTGGTATTCGCCGTACCAACGCTTGGTATTTGCCGTACCTACGGTTGATACCGGAATGGTACCGTTAAACAACTGATTTTTTTAAAGAGTAAATGTTGAAGGTCAGCCCGTACGAGCTGAATCTGTAACAGAAATAAAAGCGATTATTCAAATGAAACATTATATATTGGCGTTGATGCTTACCGTGGTGAGTATCGGCGCGGCTATTGCCGCAAACCCGATAAGGGAAGGCAATATGATTTCCGGCCATGTCCTTGTGAAAGGTTCGGAAGAGAACATACCGTATGCCACCGTTTTGATTGTGGGTAGCGGACAGGGAACGGTATCCAACGAAGAAGGCCAGTTTGAGTTCAAGAACCTGCCGGCCGGTAAGTATACGTTGCGCGTCTCTGCGGTGGGCTATAAGACGCAGGAAAAAGAGATTGAAGTCAACAAGGACTTTACGGCGGTGGTACATTTCCAGTTGCAGGAAGAAAGCTTCATGACCGATGAAGTTGTGGTTTCCGCCAATCGCAATGAGGTAAGCCGGAAGGCGGCTCCTGTGGTGGTGAACGTGATGAGCGCCAAGCTCTTCGAAATGGTGAACTCCACCGACCTCGCCAAAACGCTCAACTACCAGTCGGGCTTGCGTGTGGAAAACAACTGCCAGAACTGCGGTTTCCCCCAAGTGCGTATCAACGGTCTGGAAGGCCCTTACTCGCAAATCCTGATTAACAGCCGTCCCATCATCAGCGCGCTGAGCGGGGTGTACGGCTTGGAGCAGATACCGGTGAATATGATTGAAAGGGTAGAGGTAGTGCGCGGCGGCGGTTCGGCGTTGTTCGGCGCCAATGCCGTGGGCGGAACCATCAATATCATCACCAAAGACCCCATCAACAACTCCTTCCAGGTATCGAGCATGTTCTCCAATATGGACGGCAAGTCCTGGGAGCAGTACATGGGCGGGAACGTCTCTCTGGTGGCCAAAGACAATTCCTATGGAATCGCCCTCTACGAAAGCTACCGCAACCGCAATCCTTACGACCGCGACGGTGACGGTTTCTCCGAACTGGGCAAGCTGAACATGAATACTTTCGGCTTCCGCGCCTATTACCGCCCCACGCATTTCAGCCGCATCAACCTGGAGTATCACACTACCAACGAATTCCGCCGCGGCGGCAACAAGTTCGACCTTCAGCCGCACGAAACGGACATCACCGAGCAGACCAGGCACATCATCAACAGCGGCGGACTGAGCTACGACCTCTTCTGGCGCGAGTATAAGCATAAAATATCGTTGTACGGCTCTATCCAGCACACCGACCGCAACAGCTACTACGGCGCGCAGAAGGATATGAACGCCTACGGCAAGACGAACGACCTGACCTGGGTGGCAGGCGGCATGTACGTAGGCAATATGGACAACTGCCTCTTCGCCCCCGCCACCTTTACGGGCGGACTGGAGTATCAGAACAACTCCATGCACGATGTCATGACGGGCTATCACCGCGACATGCGGCAGGATGTACGCATCGCCAGCGCCTTCGTGCAGAACGAGTGGAAGATGAATGTGCTGACCATGCTCGTAGGCGCCCGTTTGGATAAGCACAACCTGATAGACAAGCTGATATTCAGTCCCCGCGTCAACCTGCTTTATAAGCCCGCCGAGGATTTTCAGGCGCGCCTGACGTACTCCACCGGTTTCCGCGCGCCGCAAGCGTACGACGAAGACCTGCATGTGACCGCGGTCGGCGGCGAAGGCGTGCAAATCAAGCTGGCGGACAACCTGCGCGAGGAACGTTCCAACAGTTACAGCGGTTCGGTGGACTGGACCACCCGGCTGGGACACTGGCAGGCCAATATCCTCGTAGAGGGTTTCTATACCGACCTGCGCCATGTATTCGTGCTCGAGGACATCGGCAAGAACGATATGGGCGATGTGATTAAGGAGCGCCGTAACGGTAACGGCGCC
The DNA here is from genome assembly GCF_900129655.1 of Bacteroides clarus YIT 12056. Lineage (GTDB taxonomy): Bacteria > Bacteroidota > Bacteroidia > Bacteroidales > Bacteroidaceae > Bacteroides > Bacteroides clarus. The sequence continues at coordinate 150,262 of NZ_FQWK01000006.1, read as the reverse complement.
CGTGTGTACGGCGCCAACCTCGACGCCAAGATTGCCCATGGCAAGGAAGCGCAGTTCCAGCTGGGCTTTACCGCGCAGCGCAGCCGCTATACCCGGGAAGAGGTTTGGACGCAGGTGGACGGTGAAGACCTGACCACCAAACGTATGCCCCGCACGCCCGACTATTACGGCTACTTTACGTTCTCGTCCGCCCCGGTGAAGAATTTCGACTTCTCTCTGTCGGGCACGTATACGGGCAAGATGATTGTGCCGCACTACGCCGGGTATATCGAGAAAGACCGCATGGAGAATACGCCCCACTTCTTCGACCTCAATCTGAAGCTGAACTATACCTTCGTGCTGCACGACCATATCAAGTTTCAGTTGAATACGGGCGTGCAAAACATTTTCAACAGTTTCCAGAAGGATTTGGATAAGGGAGAGTTTCGCGATGCCGGTTATTTTTACGGACCTACACAGCCGCGTACGTTCTTTATCGGCTTTAAAATAATGAATTAGGATAACATTCACGATTTTTAAATTAATAATTCCGTGAATAATCCTATATTTGCCGGCAAAGCACAAGAACAATGAATACAAAACAGATACGCAACGTTGATATCTCCGGAATACAGCATCTGCCCATGATTGACTTTATCGGCAATGATTTCGCTATTTTTGATGATATAAGGGATATTCCTTTTACGCCATATCCTACGCGCCTGAACGCCGCCTGCCTTGCTGTCTGCCGGAAAGGCCGGTGTAAGATGAACATCAACCTGCAGGAATATGAAATGAAAGAGGGAGTGCTTTGTATCATCCTGCCCGAGCAAATCGTGCAGCAGGGCGAACGTTCCGATGATTTCTCCGGCAGCTTTATAGCGGTGTCCAGAGATTTCATGGATTTGGTGATACCTACCATGCAGCAGTTGTTTCCCATGTTCTTCATGATAAAGGAGCGGCCTTGCATCGATATCACCGCCGACGAGTTGCAGGCGTTCGAGGAATATCACTCTTTCCTGTGGAGCAAGGTGAAGCTGAAAGACAACCCGTACCGCAAGGAGATTACGCAGGGATTGTTGCTGGCTCTGTTCTACGAGATATACGACATCTATCAGGGGCATACCGCTAAGGAGCGCACTCCGAAAAGCCGCAAGGAAGATTTGTTTGAACGCTTCATACGGTATGTTTCCGAACATTATAAAGAGGAGAGGAGCGTGTCCTATTATGCCGACAAGATGTTCCTTACCCCTAAGCATCTTTCCACCGTGGTGAAAGAGGTGAGCGGAAAGACGGCGGGCGAGTGGATTGACAGCCTGGTGATTCTGGAAGCGAAAGCCATGCTGAAATCGTCCGAGCAGAGCATTCAGGAGATAGCCGACGAGTTGCACTTCGCCAATCAGTCGTTCTTCGGCAAATACTTTAAGCATCATACCGGCCTCTCGCCCAAGGAATACCGGAAGCAGTAATTTCTAAAGATGACAGCTATGGAAAAAAGAGAAATAGACCTTACCGTTTCCTGCTATGGAAAGGTGAAAGACGTGAAGTATGACGTTGTGATTCTTCCCTGGGGAGCCACCGAGCCGCATAACCTGCATCTGCCGTATCTCACGGACTGCATCCTGCCGCATGACATTGCCGTGGATGCCGCCGCTTTGGCGTTGGAACGTTCCGGCGTGCGCTGCATGGTGATGCCGCCCGTACCTTTCGGCGCTCACAATCCCGGACAGCGGGAACTTCCTTTCTGCATCCATACCCGTTACGCCACCCAGCAGGCCATCTTGGAAGATATTGTGGCTTCCCTTCACGCGCAGGGCATCCGCAAGCTGATTATCATCAGCGGTCACGGCGGGAATAATTTCAAAGGAATGATTCGCGACCTTGCCTTCGTCTATCCCGATTTCCTGATTCTGGCGACGGACTGGTTCGGCATCGTTCCCACCAAGGGCTATTTCGAGGCCGCCATAGACGACCATGCCGGTGAATCGGAGACTTCGGCCATGATGTACTATCATCCCGAGCTGGTGAATCTTGATGAGGCCGGTAACGGAGACTCCCGTCCGTTTGCTATTGCCTCGCTGAATGAAAAGGTGGCGTGGGCGCCCCGCCATTGGGACAAAGCCACTGTGGATAGCGGGGTGGGCAATCCCGGGAAGGCGTCCGCGGAGAAAGGCGGGCGGTATCTGAAACCGGTCATTGAGAAACTGGCGACGCTCTTTGAGGAAGTGGGGCGGCACGAACTTTACTGAGATAAGATTTCTATATAAAACGACAGACAGCTAAATAAAATCCGGACAGCTGCGGCAGAGGAATTCCTTCCTTTACTCCGTATGCTGTCCGGTATCTTTTCAGGGCTGTCCGGGCTTTACTTTCCTATGGACATCAGCCATTTGCCGTCTTTCTTCACCATTTGCTGCTCACCCTCTTCGGTCTCGCCGTTGCCGTAAGTGTATTTGGTCTTTACCACAGCGGTATTGCCGTCCTCGGCCACTTGTTCCGAGAGGATTTCGATGTCCTTTATGCCGCCTTTCTTCTCATATTCCTTCGATACTTTTTCTTTGAGCATGGATACCAGCGCTTCTTTTTGTTCCTTTACCTTGGCGGCATCCTGACTGTCGTCGAAAGCCAGTCCTTCTACGAAATTCTCATAATCGCCGCTTTGCAGATACCCGCTGTACTTTTTCAACGCGTCGCCCGGAGTGCTTGGAGAAGAAGAGCAAGCCGCCATTACGAAGACTGCCATTACCATCATGGTGAAGTAGAATACTTTTTTCATACGTTTTTTGTTTTAAGTGAATAATGTGTGTTTTAAAAACAGTATATCAAACAGAGGCGTCCGCTCTGCGCAATATCGTTCGGCATCAGATAGTCACCGCTCATGCCGGGGATGTTGACGGAAGTGGTTCGGCCTTCGGACAGGTCTATCCCTTCTTTCCGGTACACATAGTCGATGAGTTCCGTGCAATACATCTCGGTGGTATCGTTCAAGTCGTAGTCATGGTCGAACAACAGGTGTTTGCGGAAAAGTCCGAGTGCGCTTCGGGCGGCTCTGCATGCAAGGGCGGAGTCTGCTTGCACATGCATCACGGCACCCCGCGCGGCTTTCCCCGCATCGAAGAACCGTTCGACGGGTTCCATCTTTATCCTGTCCGCATCTCCCTTAAAGTCCGGTTCGCCGGGAACGGCGTGTATCACGTACCATGCTCCGCGCTCTTTCTTCAGGATGCCGGTATGCGAGTATCTTCCCTCGCTGTCGGCCGCCAGCACTATGCGGCTGGTGAATCCGGTGCCTCTTCTGAATACGATGTCTCCTTCTCTGAATAATTCTTGGGGCAGGTGTAGGCCTTCCTTGGGGGGATTATCTTTGCAAGCGCTAAGGAAAAGCAGGGAGAACAGGCTGATTGCAAACGGCGTGATATGGGTGTTGTTTTTCATTAGGCACAAATATAACAAAAAAGGCAACATCTGTTAACAGATGTTGCCTAATTTTTTTAGTGTACCCTAAAAACTAATCTCTCTCTTATAAAAACTAATTTACTCTATCGTTTTCTAAATGACGCTGCAAATTTAAAGAGTCTTTTCGGAGTACGATTTGACATAAGTCAAAAAAACGGTTACTTTTTGAGGAAACTCCAGAGTCCGCCTTTTTTTGAGGGGGGAGTTTTATCATTGTCACGATACAGCTCCTCGTACGTCAGCTTCTCCTGAACCATGCGGTAGATGTCTCCCCAGTCGGGCAGGCCGCCCAAGTTGCGGTCGTCGATGAAGATGTCCGCTTTTACTTTGCGCGAGAAACCGTGATGGGCGGTGTCCTCTTCGGGGTAGTCACGGTTGATGGCATAAAATTCCACGCCCCGCTCCCTGCACCATTCCACAGCCTCGTCCAGCAGTTTCCCCTCACGTACGGTCCATAGTATCAGCCGATGATGAGCCTTAATCAGCATTTTCAGCGTATCGATGGCGAAAGGTATTTCGTTTCCGATTTTAGGGTATCGGTGTTCTACGATTGTGCCGTCAAAATCAATGGCGATAGTCATAGAAGTGAATTTCTGTTTATAAGTTGCTCGGAATGAAGATAATCATCGCGTTGTTTCCGGTCTTGTTTGCATAGCCCATGGATTCGGGAGCGGCGGATGCAATTCTTTCGGGAGCGATGTTGTACTTCTCTACCAACATTTTCTTGATGGCTTCCGTGCGTTTGTTGCGCAGTTCGGTTTCGGCTTTCTTGTCCTTTACGTCATTGCTGAATGCTACAATCTTGATAACGGCAGGATTCTCGGTCATCCATTCGCCGATATTGTTCAGCTTGCCGGCTTGCTCTTCGCTGATGAAGGAACTGAACTCGTCAAAGTGGATATCTACGGAAATGATACCTTTCTGTTGGGCAGGCTCGATAACTATGTTCTTTCCTGCTTCCACCTTTTGAGTGTTTTGCGATTCCTGTTTCAGTTGCTTGATTTCTTCCAGCATACGGTTCATCTTGTCTTTGATTTCCTGTATGTCGGTTTTGTCGGCGAAAGCCTCATTCTTAGCCTTCCGGGATGTTTTGTACTTGTCTTTGAAGCTGTATGTGACACCGATATTCACGCCGGATTGTACAAATACGTCATCGGCGTCTTTGCCCTTGTAGTATTTGGGCAGGATGGTAAACGAAGGTTCAATGAATAGGCTGAGCTTTCTGTTCAGGTTGTATGACGCCTGTAACGCTATCTTTCCACCGATGGAGCTGACGTTCTTGTTATCGATGTCGAGCTTGTTCGTGTTGAAGTGGTTGTAGCTGGCTCCGACGATAGCCGCCAGGTTGAAAGGCTGGTATCCTTTATTTCCCACCAAGGTCAGCATATAGTCCAATTCGGCTCCGTATTGCTGGGCGCGCATGGTCTTTACACGGTTCTTTCCGGCAAACGCGTTGATGCGGAATGCCGAGTAGCGGGTCAGTTGGATACCGGCTCCCATTTTGCCGCCGACAATCATGTTTCCGGTAGTATTGGACAGCCATTCTCCGTTAACGGCTCCGGTTACGAACCAGTTGTACTTTTGGAACGATGTTTTGTCATTTTGTTCCTGTGCAGTAAGACTACCGGCACTCATCAGCGCAGCAGCCAATATAATGTGTTTAAATCCAAATTTCATAACTTTACTTTTTTAATAGAGTACTACGTTGATAGAGCCGATTTGCTCATCTGTCTTTTGTCCGCCGGACACGGTAATGGATGTGATGTAGAATTTATCACCTGCCTGTAACTGTTCGATGGCTTTCTTCTGCTCGCCGGAGAATTTGTTACCTTTGTTTTTAAGGGTAATAACCTTGTTGCTTCCGGCTTCGATGAATACCGTTTCGAAAGATACGACTTTATATTTTACCTGAGGACCTTCATTGGCTTGCGCCACCAGTTCGTTCATGCCGAGCAAATGACTTTTGCCAAGAGGTACATCACCCTTGTATAACGTGTTTTTACCGTTATGGGAATAAGAGAGGTAAGGTTGCGGAGCGGGCAGATTTCTGACCTCGTATTCATAACGTGCCAATACATCGGTTCCATCGCTCACGGTAATGACGGCGGTACGGCTGTTGTTGTCGGGCAGGGCGATGTAGCGGTTGTTGCGCATCACTACCTTACCGTTCTTCATGGAAACTTTCAGTTGCTCTTGAGGAATACCGATGCTCGTCAGTTGCAGCTTATTGTCGTATCCTTTGTATAATACGGCGGCTTCGGGAGCTATTTGTACAAAAGGCTTCTTCAGGGTTCCGTCGGTCAGGATGTCGGTAGGTACTCCGTTTACGAAGATTTGGTTATCCGAAAGCTCTGCCGGTTCCTTTTCAGCTTCTTTTTCGGCTTCCTTTTGAGGTTTGCCGGCTTCCGGGGTTGCTTCCGAAGTCTGTATTCCCGTTCCGTTTGTCATGGCGAGCAACACTTCCTTTTCGCAGCTCAGCAATTCCATCTCCATTTTGTCAAGCATGGTGATACCTGCATTGGCAGTCAGATGCGAGAACGTTTCCTCTTCCCATGAAGCGTTGTCGGTTTGAGGAGTGATGTTCATATAACTGCTTACGAGTTTTTTCTGCGCGTCACCGGCAAGCATGCTTTCCATTTCCTGCTTGTAGGTTGCGATGCTGTTTTTAAGATTATTACCCCGTTTGTTGCTGAGGAGTACATCAGGAGTCGCCTTTTCGTTATCGCGGTTCTTGAGGATACCGCTCTGATATTCGTCTTTATCGGCTGTCCGTATGATGTTTTCTTTCAGGTCGTTCAACTCTTGCCGAATGGCATTGGTTTTCTCTTTGACAGATTGTACCTGTCCCGTGACTTCCGGCTTTTCCTGCTCCAGGCGTACTCTTAATTCTTCGTTGTATGTTTGGAGCTGTGCTATTTGCGGGCGGTAGTCATTGCTGATAATATCATAACCCTCTATGGCATCTTTAGATATATGGATGGCCAATATAGCGATTAAGATGATATATATCAGGTTAATCATTTTTTGCCTTGGCGGCATTACATATTTTGACATAACAGCTATTTTACTTTGTTGTTTTTACGTTCATTGTATCCTGCATTTGTTTGTATTGTTTGTTCAGCAGGTCCATTTGTTGCTTCACTTGTTTCAACTGGGCTTCATGGGCTTCGTTCAATGCTCTCACGTTCTCTTCCAGCTTAGCCATTTCCTGTTTGTAGTTTTCACCGTTTCCGGACAGTTTGAAGTTCACGGAAGCAACTTTCGGGTCGGTATTCGCCAGTTTGTCGTTCAGGATAGGAAATACTCTTTCCCATTTATATTCTCTGGTGGGTTCGTCGAATCCTGAGATGAAGAAGATAAATACTTCGGTGTACAGGCCTATACCCAAAAGTATGTTACCGTATGGGAAATCACCGATTTTGGAGATGGCACCTAGAATTACCAGACAAGCACCCCAACAATAGCAAAAGTTGTAAAAACGTTTTCCGGTTCTACTTGATAAAAAATTACGTAAACTCATAGGTATGTGTTATTTAAATAATAGTTTTGATTAACTCTCATGTATGCGGTTATTTACCGGTACTACCGCCGGAGTGTTGGCTGATGGGGCCGTTGGTATACTCTTCCGTGTATCCGTTGTAGCTGTTCAAGTTAACTTCCACCGGAGTGCTTTGGCCGTTAATCATGACATGGAATGTGTAAGTCTTTGCCAGGATGTTGGCTTTGTTTCCGTAATACAATACGTGGTTACCGCTGATGTTGGTAGTCAGTTCGGTTGCTGTTTCATATACGCCTTCCTTACCTTCCTGCAGTTCGATGTATCGCTCTATTGCGGCGGCCAGTTTCTGAGAAGCTCCTTTGGCAGCCAATGCCGTGGCCGGAGAAGTGGTGTATGTCCAGCCGTTTTTCACCGTTACATTCAGTTTCACACCGGTCATGGCATTGAACTCTCTGTTTTCCAGTTTCAACACTTCGCTTTTTCCGTTCACGGCATTGTATTCCACGGTACCCGATGTTTTGCTGCTTTTGTCGAATTTCACATTCATCTCATACTTTCCTGCTATTTTTTCTCCGGCAGGGATGGTGATTTCATATCTGTTGTCCTCGGCGTTGAATACCGGTTTACCTAAAGATTTGTCCGCTCTTGTAGCAACTTCGTCTTTTTTAACGGCAGACATATAATCGGTATCGAAATAACCGTCCGTCGCATCATCAGCAAGGTTATTCACGGCGATGGTAACATCTTGTTCAGCCACTATATCGGCCGGCTCTGTTTTAACGGCTACATTGCTTACCGGTACTTGAGTCTCATTTCCTGTTGCGATTTTAGCTTCTTCATATACAACCGCCGCAACTTTTGTATCTTGTGTTACCGTACCTGCCGGAATAGTGATGGTGGCAGGATCGGCATTGGTGTCTACAATGTTCGGTGCCGTAACTACCGCATCAGCAGTAGGTGTTGCGGTTTCGGTATGATTCTCATCATATACAATCTCTTTTGCCATTCTTACATTCAAGGTCACCTGGCTACGGTTCTTGGCAGAAGATGCGATGCTTGTCTCTGCTTCGAAAGTCTGCAGGCCGCTTGCTGTAAATTTCACTTTGTATGCGGTGGCGTCGTTCACAGTCAGTTTATATACTCCTTTACTGTCTGTTGTCGCAGAAACGTTGCCGGTTTCCACTTTGGCGTTTGCCACTACTCCTTTACTGTCGCTCACTTGTCCTACAATGTAGTATTCGGTTTTATCTTTTAAAGGATCGTCTACAATTTCATTTGTTTTGTCATCTCCGCCGATACTACAACCGGTTGTACTGAAAGCCATTGCGCATAACAAAAGGCTTCCGAATAAAAAACTTTTCTGTTTCATGATTTTGTCTTTAAAAACTAATTTATTTGATTTATTTTATTGATTTTGATTGAGCTTTCTTCGCTTCCTTAATCAGGAAATAACGGATATAATCAGGTTGGTAGAATCCGCCGCTTCTGTTTTCGTCAGGGCGGGTATAATAGCTTTTTCCCATTTGTTCGTCGATATATTTCCCATGCGCCACCATGCTGTAAGTCCATGCAAAATAGTCGGCGGGTTTCACCCGGAAGAATCCTTTTCGGTTCCATTTCTTTCCGGGCAAAGGGATTGCAAAATGGAAGCCGCCGTTTATCTCTCCGCTTGTATATATTCCGAAAAGACCGATTGCATATTCCCCGAAATGCCGTGTGCAATCACCTCTTATGCCGTAGTCGCCAAATACGTAGCGGTTGGCGCTCAGGTCGAATTGCAGGTTGGTATGCGGTTCGTAATAAGATGCCGTGACCGATGCGTTCACACGCATTTTGGTACCGATGTACCAACCCTCATCGGCTGTTACGGCAGAAAACCCGGTTACTCCCATTTGGGCCCCGACCTCTGCACGTCCGTTGTCGGTACGGTATTTTATCGCCAGTTGGGCGCCTATGCGGTTATCGGTGAAGTTTCCCACAGTGAGACGTCCGAATAAGTTATGCTTCAGCCGTACATCCTGCGATATGGTGATTATCCCCGGCCGTACCCGTTTCATTTCTCCGGTCAGATTGGTCGCTATGGGAAGTATCACCTGTGCGGTCGCTTTGGCTCCTTTCCATAGAGCCATCTCCACTGCCGGATTCAGGTTTATCGCATAGGTATAAAGCTCATCAAAGGTATTGTTCTCAAGAAAAAGGTCCGGATAAATAACGACGTCCACTTTCCATGCCGAGGTGTTTTCCGGTTTTTCGCTTTTCTCCAATACCTTCATGGCGTTGTCTGTATCAACGGATATCCGCATCCGTTGGTATACTTGCGCAAGGCCGATGTCTCCTTTTTTGTAGGCATGTACCAGTGAGTCCGGCATATCGATATATAAACGGGGGATTCTGTTTTCCAGTACCACCATCTGCAAGTTACCGCCGGGTATACCGTCAAGGCAGGCTGTAACGGCTTTTCCTATGCCGGTGTATGTTCCCCGGTATACATTATTCTCAAAAGCCACTGTTGTCGTTTCCGGCGTCTGTACGCACCGGATATTCTCCATGCCGATTTCCTTCAGCTTCGCCATGATTTGGGCATCTGCCGTGGTGCACAGTAGCATCAGAAATGCAACGATGTATATTCTTTTCATTCTGACCGGTAGCCTTGTCGTTAATGTATCAGCGTACATTCATACCTGATTCCGCCTGCTATGCAGTTGAACTCTCTGGTAAAAACATGTACGGACAAATGCTTCCATAACCTGACGGCGCTGCCTACGTTAAACCCATCGGAGTCGTATTCCGCCATGAAACTGATTTCTCTGCATCGGGCGGGAGAGTAGCTGATGCCGCCGAACGGTCCGTCCTGCACACTGTGTTTGTTCAGCGGGAAGTAATATCCGGCAGTCAGCGCCAGCCTGTCGCCTTTCACTATCGAGAAACTCTTGGTAAGCACTCCGTAAACGGTAGCGAAGTAGTTGGTGCCCATATCTTTGAATGGGTCATTGGTACCTATCACTATGGAAGGATGATACTTTCCTTCTTTCAACGGGCGCACACGCGCCGTCATTGAACGGTCTTGTTGGAAATATCCTCTTTTTCCGTCATACCGGGTGGTTTTCAATAACGTACATCTGTAACTCAGCTCTAAGATGGATAGAAACGTGATATTAACGAAGTAATTACCCGTATTGAATTTAAAAGGGGTCATTCCGTCCGGCAGGTAATTAGCCCCGCCCATGAAAGTACCTGTTTCCCGCATGTCCGCCGTGGGTATGTTCAACAAGCCGGTATTTCCCATGGAATACTGCGCCCGTATCACTGTGCAACAGAAAAACAGGAAAAATAGTAATAAGTATTTTTTTATAGGCATTATACCTCGGGAGAGTATGCTACGCTTTTGCCTGTCACATAGGTAATGGTTTCACAGACAGACAAATTGAAGAAAATGAAAAACGACACAAATGTATACATTCTGTTTGTACAAAACAAGGAAAATGAGAAAAATGTATTTATTCTTCCATTTGTGCTTTCAGATACAATTTCTTTGCGAACTTCATATCATGAGCTACCATGATTCTTACAAGTTCGGGGAAGCTCGTTTTTGTAGGATTCCAGCCCAGCAATGTCTTTGCTTTGGTCGGATCACCCAATAACTGTTCCACTTCACATGGACGGAAATATTTCGGATCTACTTCCACCAACGCTTTGCCGGTTTTCACATCGATACCCTTTTCATTCACGCCTTCACCTTCCCAGCGCAGTTCTATACCGGCTTCTTTAAAAGCAAGGGTGGCAAATTCGCGCACTGTATGCATTTCACCGGTGGCAATCACGAAATCTTCCGGTTTGTCATGTTGCAGGATAAGCCACATACATTCCACATAATCTTTGGCGTAACCCCAGTCACGACGTGCATCCAGATTTCCTAAATACAACTTGTCCTGGAATCCTTGCGCTATGCGTGCGGCTGCCAGTGTAATTTTGCGAGTTACGAATGTTTCGCCGCGGCGTTCGCTCTCATGGTTGAAGAGAATACCGTTTACTGCATACATGTCGTAACTCTCGCGGTAGTTCTTCGTAATCCAGAATCCGTACTGCTTGGCCACACCGTACGGACTGCGCGGGTAGAAAGGAGTGGTCTCTTTTTGCGGCACTTCCTGCACTTTACCGAACAGTTCCGAGGTAGAAGCCTGATAAATTCTTGTCTTCTTCTCCATACCCAGAATTCGTACGGCTTCCAGCATACGCAGTGTACCTACCGCATCGGCTTCCGCCGTATATTCGGGTACATCGAAAGACACTTTTACATGGCTCTGCGCGGCGAGGTTGTATATTTCATCCGGTTGTACCTGCTGGATGATGCGAATCAACGAACTGCTGTCTGTCATATCTCCGTAGTGCAGATTTACCAGACGGTCTTTCTTCATGTCACGTACCCATTCGTCCAGATACAGATGCTCTATACGTCCTGTATTGAAAGAAGACGAACGGCGCAGTATACCGTGAACTTCATAACCTTTTTCAATCAAAAACTCGGCGAGGAACGAACCGTCCTGTCCGGTGATACCGGAAATCAGTGCTACTTTTTTCATTTTGTGTATTTATTAATTTGATATTTTTTCTTTTAATAAGTATCCTAAAAAGAGGGTATTGCCTATGATATACCTTTTCCACATTCTTTTGGGCTCCTTTATCAGGCGGTACAGCCATTCCAGACTATGCTCCTGCCACCACAATGGAGCGCGTTGTATGTTTTCAGCGAAGAAGTCGAATACGGCGCCTATGGTACCTATCGTACCGTTTACATTCAGCTCTTTCAGATGAGTGTATGCCCATTTTTCCTGCTTGGGAGCGGTCATACCTACCCATAGTAAATCCGGATTTACACGGTTTACGGCTTCTATCATCTGTTGGTTGTCTTTTTCGGAGAATTCAGCTTTGTAGGGTGGGGAATAGGTTTCGACTTGAATGTTAGGATATAGCCTGACGGCTTTTACTTTGATTTTCCTTAATGTGTCATCATTGCTGCCCAAAAAGAAACAGGTACCGCCTTTCCGGTTTAATTTATTCATTTCGTGCAGAAATAAATCCCAGCCGGCAATTCTTTCTATCTTTTTATGTCTTAAAAACTTAAAGGCCAATACAATGCTTGCACCATCGGGAATCAAGGCGTCACCTTTCAGTAATGCTTCGGCAAATGCCGTATCTCTCTGAGCTGTATTATACGAGTGAGCATTGATTGTATTTATCAGCAATTTGCCTTTAGGCAACGCATCAAGCTCACTTCTGCAGCCCAGAAGCGAAACTGTTCTTAATTTCAACATGTATATTGGAAAAATGTGTTTACCGTGGAGTACGCTACGCTATTGCCTGTCACACAGAAGGTAAATAGGACAGACACTAATATTTAAGTATGATTTATGCGGCAAAATTAAGTCAAATGTATATTATAAGCAAGAAAAAATGTGAAAATGTATATATTTATCGGTAATCGTATTATCTGGCTCAGTTTGTTTTATGGTTGATACAGATACCTTTCAGATACCATTCATACAGTCTGTGAATACCTTCGTCTATTTCCACTTTATGGTGCCAGCCTAAATTGTGTAATTTGGTTACATCCGTCAGTTTGCGCAGCGTACCGTCCGGTTTGCTTGTATCCCATCTTAATTCGCCCTTAAATTCTATTTCAGCCATAATCTTCTCGGCCACTTCCTTGATGCTGAGTTCCTTTCCGGTTCCTACGTTGATGTGGCAGTTACGTATTTCTTTTGTTTCCGGATTATAAGTATCCTTGAAATCAACATTCAGTAATACGTGTACGCTGGCATCCGCCATTTCCTCACTCCATAGGAATTCACGCAGCGGAGTTCCTGTACCCCACAGCGTCACAGCTTCTTGTGTAATTCCGAATTTTGCCAGTTTCGCTACTATTTCTTCATTGGTATAACTTCCGTCCACACCTTCTACCGGGCGCAAATCAATGTCTTTCCTTACCGCATCCCAATTACCTTCGTTCAGGCATTTGGCTAAATAAATCTTACGTATCATGGCAGGCAGCACATGGCTGTTTTCCAAATGGAAATTATCATTCGGACCGTATAGGTTGGTTGGCATCACCGCTATGTAATTCGTTCCGTATTGCAGGTTGAAACTTTCGCACATCTTCAGTCCGGCTATTTTTGCAATCGCATACGGTTCATTGGTATATTCCAATGGAGAAGTCAGTAATACGTCCTCTTTCATCGGTTGCGGAGCTTCACGCGGGTAGATGCAGGTACTTCCCAAAAAGAGTAGCTTTTTCACACCATGTCGGAAACTCTCACCTATAACATTCTGTTGTATCTGCAAGTTCTGATAAATGAAATCCGCCCGGTATTGCAGGTTGGCCATGATTCCCCCTACATGGGCGGCGGCAAGTACCACAGCGTCCGGTTTTTCTTCGTCAAAAAAACTTTTTACGGCCACTTCGTCCAGCAAGTCCAGCTCCTTGTGCGAACGGCCTACCAGGTTTGTATATTCTCTTTGCAACAGGTTATTCCAAATAGCCGAACCTACCAGTCCGTGGTGACCGGCTATAAAAATCTTAGCGTTTTTCTCTAACATATCTAATACCGATTCTATATATTGATTATTTTATTTCTACGTTATTGGGCAGTTAAACATAGTCTATCTGCCTTGGCTTTTATATCAATGAACAGCACAACCTATAGTTATGATTTCAATATCCGTAATTGCTTTTAAAGCGTGCAGGGTATTAGTCGGTATGCTGATAAAGTCTCCACTGCTACATGCTATCTGTTCCTTGCCAACTGTCATCATTGCATCTCCTTTTTGAAACAGGAAGAATTCTTCCATGGTGGGGTGTAGGTGCTCTTCTGCTACTTCTCCGGCTTTTAGCTGGGTTACGGCAATTTGGGTGAGATCTGTATTGGTATCTTTGTTGGTTAGTAAAATATATTTTTGTCCGATGTGATGAGTGGTTACACAAGGGTGTATATCAAATAATCTTTTTTTCACTGAAATGTTACGCTGTGATTATACAATCTTCTAAAATATTTTTTATTCGTACTTCGAATTTGTCTAGAGTGAATTCGTTAAGAAACTTTTTTCTTCCTGCTTTTCCCATGTTGGCACATTGCTGGGGATGTTCCATTAAATATTCTATTTTTTCAGCAATTATTTTGGGCGAATGCTTTTCTATTATATATCCGGTTTTCTCATTTTCTATAATGGAAGGAATACCGCCTTCATTAGTGCTGATACAAGGAAGGCCTTGTTCCATTGCTTCTAACAATACCAATGGGAAACATTCGTTATTGTAATAGGTTGGGAATACAAATACATCAGTTTTTTGTAGGAATACATCTTTCTCATTACCGTATTTAGCTCCATGAGCAAATACGTATTCTGTGAGTTCCCTTTTGTTAATTTCATCTGTAAACTGTTCTTCTTTGATATCACTCCATTTGCCTACAAAATGGCATTTTATAGGTTTCCCTTTTTTCTTTAATATCGTACATGCCTCTAATAAATCCCACACACCCTTTTCTTTCATCATATTTGATAGAAATAGAATGTTGAATTCTTTTTGAGGAACTATAGGCAGATTTTCGTGAATAGGTATTCCGTTAGGGCAAATATAGACATCTTTATACTTTACATATTTCTTTATGTCTTGATATAAATTCTCTGATAACAGAATAACTTTCAGATTTTTGAAGAACATTTTGTATAATAAGTTATCAAAACATCTGTTTTGTCTTGTTGCAACGCCTTTGTTATGGTAGTGAACAATTACGTTTTGTCGCATTATTTTTAAGAGCATAACTACAAGAAAATCTTTGTAGAATGCACCACCTTTTGCATTAGGGGTCACGTAACATTGTTGTGGTTTTATAGATTTTATTAGTAGTCTGACCTGTTTCAGCTGTTTATAGAAATCTTTCAGCTTTCTCATGCCACCTTTTCCTATGTCGTTTAGGTCTTTTGCTAATGCAAGATTTAAATAGTGACAGTCAAAAGTGTTATTTATTACTTCACTATCATGTATGTATTTTCCCACCATAGATGCACCATGTACAGGTGGAGGTAGATGGAGAATAAATAAAATCTTTTTATTTTTCATACTTTATAGTGTGGATATATACCAATATGGCGTAGCAATCTTAGAAGAATAGGTATTATAGGCTTTGATTTTACTTTTTTGTATAATAATTTTACCCCCCCCTATGCGTATTTCCTATCTGTTTACTCATTACTATATTATGTTGGTATTGCTTTAATATACTATTTTGTGTGTTATAAATACATTCTTGGAACATTTGGAGTGGTAGAAACATTTCATTGTATAGTAGAAAAGAATCTAGTTGTTGTGTAATAATATTTATTTTTCTCTTTTGTAAATGGCAATATGCATATTCTTGTGTATTTTCTATTCCGCTTGGTGAAATTGAATAAGCAAAAATATGACCATTTTCATATTTTGCAATAATAGGATAATTACAGAAACGTATGAACATCGGACTATGGCGTTTTTTTATATCAGGAGGAGTTACATCCAGTACTTTTCTGTACAACCAATCATATTGTGATGTTTCTTTTATATTTAAATATTTTCGGATATTTGTAGCTCCCCATTCATCAAAAATTAGATTTTTCTTTGTTGTTCTAACTTCGTTAAAAGAAAAAGAAGGCATTGAAGAGTTTGTATATAAAAAACATTTTTTCAAAAAGTCAGTATTTTTACAAATCGTAAATGCGCCACCACCACCTATTACATCATATTTTTCAATAGAGTTCTCATTGATAATAAGTTGTAGATTTCCCCAAATAATATCAGGGTCACACCATCCCCAATAATCATAATTGCAAACGATATCTTCAAATATGAGGCCGTAAGCTGGCTTATAATCACATAATTTATAAGGGGATGACAATGAAACCTTCTTTTTAGTTTTTTCTTGTAGCCGTTGCTTTATTTCATTTAATGAGATCTTTTTTAAATGGATATTTTCTGGTAGTTGATAAGAAAAGTCACTATCTGTAATGATATAGAAGTCTATGAACGAATTGTGCGATGCACTATTTATCCATAGATGAAAATAGTTTGGAAATACTCCGTAATAAGGCAAAATCAAACAAATTCTATATTTCATGCTTTTTGTATATTTGTTCATATTCATATTGCATTTTCTCAATAGAGAAATTTGTTTTCGCATACTCGTATGCTATATTCACATATTCTTCATAATGTGTTGTGTTTTCAAGTGATAAGATTAATTGGACAAAATCAGTAACATTATTGTTATTTACTTTCAAAGGCCATTTCTCCGGAAGTGTATCTTTTAAACCGGGGCAGTTATTGATAATGGTTGGTGTGTGTGCTAAACTTGCTTCGATAGGCATCAAAGCAAGCCCTTCGTGATTTGAGGGCATAAATAAATAATCAAAATCTCCTATATATTGATTCAATCCAAAAATCTTATCATAAAAAGATACATTAGTTAATGCTCCTAAAGCTTTATGCACTTTTCCTTTCATAGAGCCATTACCTACTATGTGAAAATAAAACTTGGAATTATATTTTAATGCATTTACAACTTCTATAAGTTGATCTACTCCTTTTTGGTATTCTAATCTTCCGGCAAATAAAATATTTATTTTGTTTGCTATGATATATTCGAATTTATTTTGTTTGACAGATTGTAGCCCATTGAATATAATTTGTGGTATTTCTCCATAAATTTGCTTATAACATAGTTGTGTCGATTGGCTGATAGCTATGTTTGCATGTCTTTTCTTGAAAAAAGCTTCAACTTTACAGCCTATTTGAGGCCATTGATTCCATAATTCTGTATTGTGGATTGTGCGGACATATTTTGTGCCTGGGAATATCCACCCAAACATTTTATACCATAAATATATACTTAGGTCTGGTATTTCTGTATGTGTATGGATTATTTGCGGTTTCCATTTAAACGATAGATATATGAACCATAAAGGAAACAATATTATTGCAATTTTATTGTTTGTAATATGCGAACGATGGAAACAAATGCCGCAGTCATGTAATTCTTTAATAAAAGATTGACTGAATTCTCCATTTCCTCGAACAACTTCTACAAGATGATATTCCATCCCTACAGTTGGTGATTTGGCTATGTTAACAGCTACCCTTTCTGCTCCTCCTATATCAAAATGAGTGATAATATGGAATATACGCATATGCCAGTAGTTTTTAGTGTTGTATATAATCCAAAAACTTTTTAGCAGTTGATTCCCATGTAAAATATTCTATGATTTGCTTCCGTGCATTTTGAACTTTTTTATCAGAAAGTATTATTTGGGACATTTCTTCTACCGAATTACACAGAAAACCACTCTCTCCATTTTCAATGATACAGTCAGGGCCGGGTGCGTGTCGTGCTACTACTGTTACATTATGATACATCGCTTCAAGAATAGCCATTCCAAATATTTCATTGGGATTAAAGTTTATTACATAATCGGCAACTTCATAATATGCATGAACTTTTTCATTTGGAATTTTACCAACAAACAATATATTGCTATATATATCGTTCGATTTTAATTTTTTCATATATTCCTCTGTTTGCATCCAGGGTGCTCCCGCATGTACTAATAAGTATTTATCTCCTAATACTTCTCCTAAAGGGAATATATCCATGGGATGTTTGTCCGGTCTTAATGCACATACTAGGAATATAATAATTTTATTGTGAGGCAGTCCTAATTCATTCTTTAGTAAACTTTTGGGCTTTATTGTCGGCGGAATGATGTCTATATCTAATCCAACCGGTGCCCATTCTGCACTCGTTACGCCTTTCTGTTTCAATTCATTTACTACAGCCGGGGTTTTGCAAAATACTTTGGTTTTTCTGAATGCAGTAAAATTCCTGTTGCTAAGTTTGTCCATTATCCATCGTGAAATGGCCTTAGGAGATGAACTGTGCACAGTACCTACATAACAATAATGTTTCCAACCATGACTTAAACAAAAATTTACAGCTTCCGGTACACAAAGTAAATTGTCACTTTGTAGATGATATATGTCAATGTTAAGTGAAGATAATAAGGATAAATTCGGCCAAATATGGTGAACCAATCTCATTCGATATGGTAAATATACTTTTTTGATGTTTGGAGTTATATTTACTTTAGTATTACAGCGTTCATCTTTGGATGATACCCAATATACGATAGTGGTTTGATGTCCCATTTGCTCCAATGCTTTAGCTAATCCTATTTCTTGACTATTGTAGCTACCATTGGTCCACTCCCCATAATCTAAGTGAATATATCCGATATTCATAAGCTTGTTTTCTATTTAAATTTGGATAATTTTTTGAGTAACAGTATCCCAATTTAGACTTTGTAAATATACAGATGCCTTTTTCTTTTCTTTTATATAAAAATCAGGATGTATTAAGAAATACTCCATTTGTTTCATCAATGAATCAGCATCTCCTGGAGTACTGAAAAGTCCCAAGTTACCATTGTCCATTTGCTCTTTTAATCCACCGGTATTGCTGGCAATAATCGGTACTCCATACTCTAAAGCAATAGGAATAACGCCTGATTGACTGGCATCTAAATAGGGTAACACTAAAATTGTATTAGGTACGCTGAAATAATCATCTATTTCGGTATCTGCAATATACCGGTTGATAATTTTTACTTGTGGAAGTTCTTTGAAAATTGCATGATATTTACTAAAATCCCCACTTCCTGCTACTGTCAATGAAATATTAGAGTAGGATTGTGTGAGTTTTTTATAAGCTTCAGCTAAGATGAATAGACCTTTATACTCTTCAATACGTCCGAAAAAGAGGAAATTAATATTTTTACAGTCGGTTAGGGGAGTGATTGTGCTTTGCTTATAAATGCTCATCCTTCCATGTGGCATATAATGAATATGCTCTTTGCTATAACCAAATCGTTTTTCTACGATTGGAATAAAGCTTTGTGTAAGAACAATGATATCACTTGCAGCTTTAATATAATGGGTCGTCAGCCATCTTTCCAACAATCCAACGCCTGAATGATGTATTGGATCATGGCAGATTACTATCTTTTTTGTTGCTTTGAAACACTTAAATATAGTTGTGCTCCAAGGATGATAAAATGTGCTGATGATATAATCGAAAGTTTGGTTTTGAAATTTTCTTGTTAATGTGTGTCTTTTTATTAAAAAGAAGTCTATAGTAGTTTGAACAGCTGTTTTGCGTGTCCCTGTTTCTATAAAGGTAATACTTTTAAAGGCTTTCTCATTCTCCCAATCCTTTTTATTAGAAATTTTAGAAGAAAGTAATGCATGGACTTCACAACCGTTTTGGGCTAATCCACGAGCCATTTCTAAGGTAAATACGGGTCCGGCTCCTTCTTTAAATAAAAATGTGATAAGAATTTTTTTTTGCATATTATTAGTTTATCTAAACCAAGGGTTCCAACGTTGTTGATAAAGTCCTGTTAAATCTCTTTGTCTTATATATTTTGCTGGTACTCCAGAATAAAATCCATCAATTTGATATTCACCCTTTTTTACTGTACTCCCTGCTCCGATTAAGCATGATGTTTTTAAATATGTTCCCGGTAGTAAGATAGAGCGTGCACCTATCCAAACATTATCTTCTATGTGTATAGGCATTTCAAAAAAATCAAAGGTAGGGGATTGTGCATTATGGGATCCTGTGATTAAAAGAGTATATATGCTAATTGATACATTATCATGAATAGTAATTCCACCACGAGCATCTAAATGACATCTTTCATTAATAATTGAATTCTTACCGATTTTTATTTTCCAAGGTTTAATGATTATTGTCCCCATTAATATTCGAGAACCTTTACCTATTTTCATTCCTGCTAGTTGATAGCATAATTTACGTATATGCCAACATGGTATATAACACACAACATAATTTAATATAATATATATGAAATCAAGAACGAAATTTTTCATAGTTTCAAGTAACTTTTAATTTTTTGTAATCCTGTATGCACATATATCCATTTACTTAATTTGTAATACCAAGTTTTTCGTCTGTTTAGCTTTTTTTTTGCATTGTCAGGTAACCAAGAACCGGAGAACAAGTGTATACAGTATGTATTTACTGTTTTATTCCAGTTTCCAAAAAAATCCATTGGACAAAAATATTCTCTTGGATAGATATGCATTCCTGCAATTATCTGTTCTTTTCCTCCAAGTTGCATACCTTTTTGGACAAGCCTTTGTGTTATATCTATAACATTTGCTTCATTCTTGTTGATAATTTCCATTGTAAAATCCTGATTATAATATTGCATACATTCTTTGATAAAAGGATGTTTTGGTTTCGCAGCAATTACACATGATGCAATAACATTCCCTTTTACATCTTCGAATCCAATGAAACCTTCGTCTTCAAGTAGCGGGTTAAATGATTTTAATATCTTTATATCTGTATCTAAATAAATTCCACCATATTCATAAAGGGCTTTCAGTCTAACATAGTCGGAAACAAAAGCATATTTTCTAAGTTCATATGCATGTTTAGTCCATAGGGTACTATTTATATCGAACGAATCTTCATTCCATAAGTTGATTTTATATTGGGGTAACTTTTTTTCCCATGTGGCTAAGCATTTTTTCACTAGTGGTGGATAGTCTTCTTTGCCAAACCAACAAATATGTATTATTTGAGGAATCATATTCTTCTTCCTTCCTTTGATACTAGAGTGAGTTGATATATACGATATAATCTGTGTAAAATCAAAAGTTTGATAACTTTTGTTTTTTTATTTAGATGCCATAACAACTTGAAGTATAGATTGTCTGTTTTATATGGAAATTTAATACTCCAGGGCTTTTCCATAACATAATGAACTAATATTGGTTTTTCTTCTCTCATATAATTAGGGTTTATTTCTGCAACACTAATCATGTAATTGTATATTTTAGGAATGGGGCTTATGACTTTTTTGTATTTTATGTTTAAAAAATCTTGATCAGGAAATATTAATTTCTCTTTCAAAGAAAATATCTCGTTTAAAAGGCTGTTCTCATCGTCCATTTCTCTTAGTTGTTTAAGGTTTAAGAGTAATACTCCTGAATTGAAATAAGTTGTGATACCTTCAGTTGAGAGTCGTTTACAAGCATCTTGATTATCATTTTCTACTGCTGCAATAATACACGGGTATTTATATAATTCTGATAAGTTTCCTGTACATATAATATCCCCATCTAAATATAGAATTTTTTCCACATCTTTTAGTATGTAGCAAGCAAATAGTCTAAAATATATTTCTATACTCCAATTTATTCCATTTACAGGAAGAGAGTCTATTTTGACATTGAATTTATGAAATGAAATCAAATGTCCAAATTTTTTTGTGTAGTTAGTAAGTTCCTTTTGGTTCTTTAGTGAAAGGTTAGAATAGATAAAATAGAAATGATGACATCCGGGATTGTATGTTATTAGTGAATAAATAAGTACTTTTATAGTCTCACAATATTGATTATTGATGCAAAAAAGGAAGTTCATGATAAATTGAATTTAGGATTAGTATAATTCATATTTTATATGTCGGTTTTCTCCTTTTATATACATTATAAAACGTCTGAAAGCGACTTTTGTGTGAAATCTTATTTCATCGAAGTTAAGACAAGCATGAATAATACGTTTTAATTTATTAGGGTGAATTGTTTTTTCTTTAGTGACAATTGTTGGATTAGCATCTATAGCATTACAGAATAAATTAGGTTTTATGTAAAATGAATCGTAATTGCTAATTTGGATTTCCATTTTTCTTTTTTGTAAGTGTAAATAGGCAAATTCTTTTTTGTTATTTCCTTTTTTATCACATTCATATAGATGTCCGGATTCATAATGAAAAAACATAGGACATTCTTTATTCCAGTTAGTGGTAAAATCATACTTTGTTGGTAATATATCTGCAAACTCTTTTTCATTTAGATATTGACTATATTGGTTTTCTTTCCATATATCCCACATGCCACCACGTTCATCAAACATCTTTACTCCTTTGACTTTAAATACTTCCTTATAATTATATGAAACTAAATTGTGTTCAGTTTTCCATCTGTAATTAATATCATTGTTGTTTTTGTATATGCATAAATGACCATGCTGATAAATTCGATCATATAAATTTAATTTTTCATTAGTTAAGAAAGAGTTTAAGTCTCCAAAAATAACATCAGAGTCGCAATAGCCCCAGTGAGAATAATCATTTAAATATTCATTAAATATGCAACCATACAAAGGCTTATAATCTACAATTTTGTACGGATTGGTTAACGCAGGTGTAAAACCAATTTCATTTTCTATTTTATTTCTTATTTCTTGGAATTGGTATTGTATATAGATAATATTTTTGTATTGACTTTTTCGAGGAGAATCTGTAAAAATAAGAAAGTCAATATCTTTATTTTTAGATGCAGAATATTCCCATAAAGTGAAATAATTAGGAAAACTTCCCCAATATGGTAAAATAAGTGCTATTTTATAGATTGCTTCTTTAGAGGATACTTTTTTCATTTTAGATTTTGGATTTGTAATTAGTTTTTTATAAATACTAAATTAGTTTTATATTAATGTAAATACTTAGGGTTGTAAAATATAATATTTAATGTGTTCTAAACTTTTGATTTATCAAGAATATCTGTTATAACAATAGCTACATTGCCAATCATTATATTGTTTTCAATAATGATATTGCCAATTACTTTAGCTTCTGAGGCTATCTCAAAATGAAGCGTTAAATAAAGGTTTTTTACCTCCCTACTTGTTAATATATGCTAATCTGCTTAAATCAGATGAGACTTTTGCATTCTTTCCACTTCATAGTTTTGAGATATGTATTCTTACTAATTATTTTATTTTTTATATTTTATCCAAATATTCGGAAATAAGCATCGCAGATGAATTGTTATAAAATGGAAAATAGCTGTTCTTAATCCATAGTGTTGATTCTCTAAATGAAATATTTCCATAGGAGGCATTCCATTGGGGCGATGCATAAGTTTCCAACGTCTTTTTAAAGGAATTTCCGGATCACACCACGCATCAATATGTTCATGTAAGTCACATTCGCCAAGTGGATGTCCGACTTGCCATAGTTTAATTCCTATTTTACGAGCGCGTAAGCCATAGTCGAAATCACCGCGAGCATGTGTGTAGTAAGAGGATAGAGTCCCCAATTTTTCGTATACGTTGTGTGGAACCAATACAATGTTTCCATTCATCATGACTACTCGTACAGGACTATCATCAGAGGATGGACGTGCTACATTTCCAGTTTCATCTCTCCCACCATACGTTAATTTACTTCGTGTTTGAGTGTCTAATGTAGAACCAAGAATGATAGCTTTGTCTTCTTTTGATTGGCTTACACGTAGCAAAGATGCAATGCAGTCTTCATAGATGAAAGTGTCATCGTTCATCCAAAGATAATAATCATATTTCTGTCCACTTCGACTCTTTTCTTCAGCCATTTTCCATGCTTCTATCATGCCACGATTCCAAAATACTCCATCTACAGTTTTTATGTTGACATAAGGAAATTGTGCTTTTATGGTTTCTACTGTTCCGTCAGTAGAACCACCGTCTACTATATAAATGTCGAGTTTGGTATCAGTAGGTAGCGACTGTGCTTCTATATTCTGTAAGCACTTTATGGTTTTTTCCTTACGGTTAAATACAGTCAAAAGTATGGCTATATATTTCATATTATAACTGTTAAAGGGAAATATATTTTGATTTTATTCTATGGTATATATATCGTATAAACCATTTAAGATTCAAATGAGGTGATTTGTGTAGGAAAATTATAGATTTATACTTATCATTTGGATGTACTGGAACTTTATAGGTATAGAATGGCGATTTATAGGTTTCAGGATGCTTTCCGCGTTGACTGATGTCTCGATGGGGAGAAATTTTATATTTCTTGCAAAGTAATGAAAAAATGCTTTGATCTTCACGATGAGCAACGAATGACTCCCCGAAATCTGTTGTAGGAATATCAAATTTTCCTAATCCTGCTGGTGATAACAATTCGAAATCACAACATAGTGATAGCCATTCTTCCATAAATTTACGCATGGTAGGAGTCACAAGAAAGCAGAAATAAGTTGCGATGATTTGATTACTTGTTTTATACATTTTTTCCGTAAGTCCCATCTTTTCAAAGCATGCTGGTTTCGTAAAACAAGACTCAAGTAATGGAATATCGCAAACAAATAGAGGCTGTGTATCGGAAAGATTTGTAATTATTCCTTCCCCCCCCCCCCCCCTATAAAGAAAGAGCCTGAATCACAGTAAAATATAATGTCTCCATCAGTGCAATCAGATAAGACCTTATTTACAAAATAAGGTTTCCAAAGCCACAAACCGTTTCCTCTCTTTTGTGACAGAATGTCGTGATGTAGTTTAGCAAATGATTGGTCTATGTCATTAGGAGTATATTCATATACTTTATCAAACTTAGCAATATACCTGCCCGTTAATGTGTTCCATTTGCGGGCAGGTTCGTATTGTTTATCTGCGTAATTTATTAGGATTTTCATTTATATAGTCCTTTTTCTTTCATTTCCTGAATGGAGGCGTCATACATATCTTTTTGTATGTTCTGTGTGTTTACCCATTTACAGAATTCACCAATTCCATCAGAGAAATTCCATTTGGGTTCATAACCCAAGATCTTACGTGCTAATGTTATATCTGCATAGTTATGTCTGATGTCTCCTAAACGATAATTTCCTGATATTGTGATGGGAACTTTAATATTGTATTTTTCACACAATGTATTTGCTACTGTAAGAACATCAGTGCTGACCCCTGTGCCGATATTGAAGGCGTGACCAGTAGCCTCTTTAGTTTCAAGGCCTAAGATAGTTGCGTCTACTACATCTTCAATAAATACAAAATCTCTTGTTTCTTTTCCATCTTCGAAGATATTGATCCCATTACCATTTTTTATTCTGGTTGAGAATATGGATAAAATTCCTGTATATGGATTGGAGAGTGATTGTCCTGGTCCGTATACATTTTGATATCTGTATGAAACAGCATCAATGCCGATGGAAGGACATACTAAATGTACCAATTGGCCTTGCACTTGTTTAGTTATGCCATATACAGAAGTGGGGTGTATTTTAGAGTCTTCGGTAGTTGCTACTAATTGTAGTTTTCCGGCATTAGGATAAGTACATTCAAATTCTCCTTTACTCATATTCTCGTCCAAACGTTCTTCTGGATAAACATCTTTTCCCAATATTGGGCTATAGTATTTACCTTCTCCATAAATGGCACGACTTTCGGCTACAATCACACGCTTAATATTATGTTTGGTATTGGTCAAAACATCTAACATTAACGCTGTTCCACCGATATTGGTGGTTACATATTTTTCTATTTCATACATAGACTGTCCCGTACCAGTTTCGGCAGCTAAGTGTATAATGGCCTCTTGCCCCTCAATAGCTTTTAGCCAGTCTTTTCGTGATGTAACGCTTCCTTTGATGAACTTGACTTTATCTTTTATAGAAAGATAAAGAGGGGATGTCTCTTCTGGTTTTTTTCCGTGTATTTGTTCGGATAGCGAATCTAATACAGTAACGTTAACTCCTTTACTAGCTAACTTTGATGCAATGTTAGAGCCAATAAAACCAGCCCCACCTGTAATTAGGACATTTTTAAATGTAAGTTTCATGTTAATTAGTATTTTTACTTTTTCCTATTATCCATGGAAAGTAGTTGTGGATGAACTGAATGATAGGAATAAAAATGATAATAATAAATAATGCATATAACATTGTTATCCCTAAATTATTCGTTTTGTATATCTCATTGAAAAATATTATAAATAAGTAATGAAATCCTAATATCAATATTGTGCCTTGAGATATTGTCTTGTTCCATTTAAAAGATAAGTTATTGAGATAAGTTGTAACTAGAAACAGCATATATATACCTAAAACGGCATTAATATAAAAAAGTATAATGTTATTACCATAGTTATGAGCATAACATTGCACATATCCATTATGCTGGCTCAAAAGTATTAACAAGCTGAATATTATTATTATGCAAAGTAAACGATTGACTTTTTTTGTATACTTCTCTATAATATGTATATTTTTTCGACAAAAGATACCTAATATGAAAAGAGGAGCTACACTAAAACAATTTAAAAATGCTATATTAGGTAATTTTAAGTTGTTTAATATTACAGCTATGCTAATGCAAGAGAAGATAATAAAGAAAAGTGTTTTCTTTTTGTAAGGTATAAAAAATAAACTTATTCTGAGAATTAATAATGTGTAAATGAACCAAGTAGGTCGAGTTATGGCACAAACAGACATTTTTTCCTTGATTAGCACCAATTAATACCCCTAATAAAGGGGTTAGAACAGATTGTTCCCAAGAGAAAGATGAACTAAAACAAATAACAAAAATAAGAGAAATACAGTTGATAAATAAATATGGAATGATTAAGGAATGGAGATTTTTTATTAAAAAAGCTGCAAAATTGTTTTGTTGATAAAAAAGAAATCCGCTGATAAAAAAGAATAGAGGAACACTGAAAGAATATATAAAATTTGTTCCTGGGGCTGGGAACATATGACCTAAAACAATAAGGTATATACCACTTGTTTTCATAAAATCAATATAATTCAATCTTTCTTTCATATATCATTTATGTAATCTTATTAGTTTAGTACTTTCTGTTCCATTCATGCTAATTATTTTTGCCGGCATCCCTGCTACTACACTATTTGCCGGCATATTATGTGTTACTACAGCATTGGCACCCACAAATACATTGTCTCCAAGAGTGACAGAGCCTAATATTTTACTTCCAGGTCCTAGTACACAATTATCACCGATAGAGGGTACTCCAGCATTACTACCTCCTATTTTCAAGGCTGTTGTTACACCATGAAATATGGTGCAATTGCGTCCTATTTGAGTCGCTCCATTTATGATAATACATGAAAAATGATTAAAACTTAATCCTCCTTTGACTGGTGTACCTAATGGCATTTGAATTCCGAATTTGAACATATAATGCCGATGCATTATCCATGAAAACATATAGATGGGAATCAATTTTTTATTTCCTTTTGACCAACTGCCCAACCTAAACCAAAAACAAAATTTGAATGAGTTATTAGTTATTAAATACCTTAGGATATATAAATATTCAGATAGTTTCCCATGTGGTTGCTGTGTTAGTACTTTATGAAAATCTTCGTAGATTAATTGGCGGCACGTTTTGAAATTCATACTGACATTATTTTGTGATTTGGATAAAATCATTCACTATATAAGAAGCGGTGGTTTGTGCATTATATTCTTTTTCAGTCAGTTTTTTTGCATGTTTGCCCATTTCTGCTACGATTTCCGGATGTTGTTTGAGGTAAATGATTTTTTCTTTCCATGTTTTAACATCGTAAGGTTCTATCAAATAGCCAATGCCTTCTTTTTCTAAATCTATATGTATATCAGGGTTATGTGTCATTAAAATTGGAATATGGTATGGTAATGCTTCCACCACATTTGTGTATCCTACTCCGTATTTCCTTTTTTCACAGGGAATAGCTAATATAGATGCTTGTCCTTGCTGCTGCATAATGTATTCATATTCATTATCAATATGTAAGTCTTCCATAAAGGTAAACTTTATGTATTGACTGTTTTTGAATTTTTCTGCTACTTTGATATTGCTTTCGTGACGGCGGGTAATGATGTGGCAATTGGTTCGAGTTTGTTCGCAAGCCTCGCTGAGTGTTTGGTAGTCTCGGCTATCTTTTCCTGTTGCCATTACTAAAAAATTGTCTTTTTGAGGTTTAAGATATTTCTGATACCATTCTATTTCAGCTCCTCTACTTAGTGTTGTTATTTGGTGAACTTTTACAATATTGTGGGTGAGTGCATGATGTGTGTGGTTATCAAACATCATATAGATTTTGTCTATCCCTTTCCAATAAAAGAATTTGGTACACCAGTTTTTGATTGTATTAGAGTATTCTTTACAGTAGGTGTATTTCCATGCAACGATTTTACATTTCAGAATTCCAATTCTCTTTAGAACTACCAACTTGTTGAGTCCTTGTAGGTTATCTAAATATAGAATATCCGGGTTGATATTTTTGATTACCTTTACTAAGGTAATTAGAGCCTGAATACTATTTTTTCTTGGTAGAGATAATGGATTTAATAAATGTACATCGATTAAATCGCTGTTCATTATACTTTTTATATAATATGCAAAATTATCAGGCTTATTCAAAATAAATTCCTTGTTATACCTAGTGATGTATAATACCTTATATTGACTGGCCATACTATGAAAATAAAAAATATTGTGATTAAATCTATTTACCAATAACAAGCCCCTTCCACATTATTGGCATTAAGAGGCTTTTCCGTATTTGCAGGGGAAGTCCAAAACTCATTCATCAGATTATTGTAATAATTTTCTGTGATAAAAGGAAATAATTTCATTCCATAGGTGGGGTTGGTCCATCGCTTTCCTTTTATTCCAAAGAGCAATTGTAAAGCCCCTCCTAAGTGAACCGCTTTTTTTCCGCTACGTTTTATATGAGCTGCCAAAGGAAAACCGTATGCACCACATCCAATTAATGCAATATCATAATCTCGTTTGTCGATTTCATCTTTCATATATTGTAATGCATCGAACCATGTGTTGAAAGAACTTTGTCCTCCAATACTTTGAACAGCCTGAAGTGTTTCTAATTGGAATTCTGGTAATATATTTGGATTTTTGAATAATAATGTCCTTCTTTGTTCATATTGTTGTTGTATTGTTTTTGCAAAAGGATGTACAACTAATATTTTTTTCCCTTTTAATACACGTGTCCAAGGAGTTTGGGTATGGAATGGTTCTAACAGTAGAAGTTGCACTGCTTTTACTGTATTTACGTTAACTAACCTACGCTCTTCCAAACGCCATGAACCAAGAATATCTATTTGTTTAGAATCTTCAATCATTAACTCTCCAAACTTTTCTAAATTCTGTTCTGTCAACGGGAAAAAGCCTGCATTATTTTGCATATTTTGGATTCCAACATTATTCCACCAAAATTGAGGTGATTTGTCCGTAACGTATTTCCAAATATTGTGTTTGAATTTTTTTATTCCCAAATAGTTGTTTACACATAAAATTTCTACACTACCATATCTTGCAATCATACATGGGGCATCTGATTTCAATTGTTGATATATAATGTCGGACGCTTTATCTGGATCCGTTATTCTGTTGAGAGGTTTTAGATACTGCCCATAGCGGTCAACATAGAGCCGATGTGTTCCGCGTAGAATTTTATCTATTAAAAAGTTCATTGTTCTATAATGTTTTACCTATATATGTTTCTTGGTGTTTTTTTAGAATATTTAATGGTAATCGTTCGGTTTCAGGATAAAGATTTAACTCGTGTTCTACAATATCTTCGGGGCTAAGTACAAACTTAATAACTCTTGCAGGATTTCCTATAACAATAGAATATGGGGGAGTGCTTTTACGTACTATAGTCCCTGCACCGATAATACATCCTCGTCCTATTACAACTCCGCTTAATAATGTAACATTTGCACAGATTAATGCATCTTCTTCTACAATAACATCTTTTTCTATATCTGCAAGCCTATATTTTATAGAATCATTAAAAAAACGCCCTTTAACATAGTGATGGTTACCTGTGACAACTGTTAGATTTTGTGCAGCAGTTGAATTTCTTTTCATTATAAATTTGCCTGTTGTATTCAATACTGTAGTAAAAGCTTTTATGGATGTATTGTCTTCAAGAAAGATATTGGATGGATTATGAAACATAAGAGGATATTCTATATAGATGTTTTTTCCATGTCCTCCTAATTTTTGTGGACGACTATCGTAAAAAAGTCGCTTTATAGCACCTAGAGCTATCTTAATTTGTGCAAAATCCATATGTAATCTTGTTTTATTAAATATATTTTTTAATTATTCTCTAGCAGTGCCTTTTTAAGCCATTCAATAGACTCGTTTCTTTTTTCTGCTATAGCTATTGAACATTTTTGATAATCAATGTTTTTATTATTCTTAAGTAATTCATTTAGTTCTTGTGCACTTGAAATGATTCGTTTCCTTTGTCCTATTATATCTAATAAAGATTCTATTCGTTCCATTCGTGTACCATGTCGTATTACCACAAAATCCTTTTGAAAATTGATAGAAAAAGCAACGCCATGAAAAGAACTAGTAATAATAAAGGACGCATATTTAAATAAATTAATAAACTCTTTAGGACCAGCTGCTTGAATAAATTTATCAAACTTATAGGGAGTTGTTGTACTCACAGATATGGCAACTATGGGTAATTGTAAAGATGAACGTAAGTTTTTTATTATTTGGTGACAATTTTCACTTTTGTCAAATCCATAATAAAGAATATATTTGCCTTTAATAATAGGTTTGGGGGAAATAAGTTTCGACCATTGTTTTGCCGTAAGTAAAAGCGTTGGGTCTAAGACCAATGTAGCATCTTGTCCTGTTGCTTGTTTAATTAGGCTTACCCCTCCTGTTTCTCGAGTACTTAGTTTGTTAAACTTGGAGAGTAATTGTTGTAATTGTGGATAAACAGATTGGGAAATATTGGAATTTCCGAAACTTGAAGCGTAAGATATGCATTTTTCACCTTTTGGAACAAAATCAAGAAAGTAATAATATTGCTTATCTACTTTGTGTTCAAGGTTCCATACTTGGTCACTGCCCACTAAGTGAATGTCGTATTTGGGTGGATTCTTATATATATCGTTGATACTTTTATATTTTTTAGATAATGACATGGATTTGTGAAAATCTCTAAATCGTTTGCTTTTTATCCATATTAATGGATTTGTAAGTGCATATAAATTCTTTATAATTGCTTTTAAAGAAGTATTATTGGTCAAATATGCATTTAGTTTTTCATGTGGGGAATCATTCACAATTTCTGCTTCAATATCAAAACTCTTTATTATATATTGAGTGGCAAATGCTTGTAGCATTGCTCCAAAATTATATGCTGCATGTATAGTATAAATTCCAATTTTCATTTTCGTATTTCTATTTCAAGTTTTAATTGATTTCCTGCTAATTTTTGCATATAGTTTAAGTATTCCATAAAATCTTCTTCTTTGGTGTCTTTTTTCCAACAAAATCTATTTAAACTATCACAATGATTCGCTAAAGAAGGTTTCCCTAGAAATAAAAAATCAAGAAATGTATTAAATCTGTTGTTGTGAGTAAATAGTTTGAGAGGTTGGTTGATAATCTTTTTAGTAAAAATAGCCAGTTTATGTCGTTTTCCTATTTCTCTGAGAGTACTTGAAACAAAGATGCTTCCTAAGCTTTTATGTTTACCATCTATATAACTTTTTCGAAAAGTATTAACAGTTTTTATTTTAGTTTGAATGTTCTCTATAGTATCTTTATTTGTTATATCCAGTTCAACACACAAAACAATGCCCTTTTCTAAATTCTTTTTTAAGACACTATTTCTGGTGGTGTATTTAAGTTCTGTATTGTTTAAATCAATGGTATGACCTTGTGGAGTAAGAAGCTTCACTTTTTTTACAACATTCGAAATGCTTGAGTTAAATGCTCCGCTATTGTTAATGGCAGCAGCTCCAATGGTACCAGGTATCCCAATAAAGCCTTCATACCCAGTTATGCCCTCTGATGATAATTTTCGCGCTATTTTGGTAAGGCTATAGCCACATTCAACCCATATTGTTTCATCGCTTTTTTCAATATCTTTGAGTTTTGTTGTAACTATAATAATGTCTCTTTGATAATTATTAGATAGATAAGTGTTGGTTATTCCTCCTAAAATATCAAATGACAGTTTGCTATTGATGATTTTTAGGTATATTGTTTTTAGTTGTTCTATTTTTTTAGGATATACAATAAGTGGCAATATACCCATTTGATTCATACCGGTAAATTCGGATAATGGAATATGCTCCTTGTATGGAATTTGATTATTTTTTAAAAATGTAATCATTTCTTTTTATTATATTATTGATCAACGATAACATTAGTTGTTTCTCTTTTTGATTTAATCCTATTGTGTAAAATGATATTCCAAAAGAAATACAACAAGCACTACTTACTATGATAAAACGAAGAAAAGATTCTTCAAACTCCCAAAGTGGAAGTAGACCTATAAAGAGTGTAATAGATGAAATAATAAGGCAAGGCTTTATAACATCTTCTATGAATTGACTTATTTTTAAATTACAGAGTTTTTTCATAAAATAAATAGAAGAAATAAACAATAAAATCACCATAATAATAAGAACGACATAGATGGTATATATTGGAGCACCCCAGTAGTATAGTAAGCTGGTAAGTGGTAACATAAAAATCATAATTATAGATGTCATAAGATTACTATTTTTGTTCTTTCCTGTTGCTCCTATTGCAGTGTTAAAAGTTATAGTTAATTGGGTAATAGATAGTCGTAGAAGAATTAATCGGCAAAATAGTACAGCATATTCAGGTGGCTCTTTTAGCCATATTTTGAGAATGAATGGCATTTCGATGCAAAATGGAATAGCAAAAAAAATCATGATAAGATATGAAAATTTATTTCCAGCTAAAGTAGCCTCTAACATCTTTTCTCTATTATTTGCTCCTTCATTTTTTACAATTATGGGGTTTAAGGCTGTAAGCATGGTTCTAGAAAATACCATTATTTGTCCTGAAAGTTGATTAGCTATGCCTTGTGCTGCATTTGCCAATACACCCCAAAATGAATTGAGTACGATTGATACTCCTTGCATTGTTAAAATACTAGCAATGCTACTTGCCAAATTCCAGCCAGCAAATGAAACCATTTCTTTCATTAATTTTTTATTCCAATGAGTGTATGGAGCGATAATACATTCTTCATAATGCTTGTGGCAATATATACGCATAATGGTAAGCATAATCAGAGGGATACAGGCCATAAGTACACCATAGATAATTAATTTATCACTACTAGTATACATACAAACAATAGCTACCAATAATTTGAGGGGGGCTTCAATAAATCCCATAACCGCATAATATTTCATGTTTTCATGAGCGTTCATTACAGCATTGTATGGAACTGTCATAACTGTGAATATAGTACTGATGATCAAGCTTCCATAAATGACCTTTGCAGCAAATTCTTTTTCGGTTGGAATGTTGAATATGCCATTAAAGAAAAAATGCCCAGCTACTATTAATGCAAATCCTACAATTATTGCAAGAATGAGATGAAGAATAAAGCTGACATTGAAAATTTTTTTTTGCTTTTCTTTGTTTCCTTCTCCTTCGGAATAAGACATAAAACGCTGAGTTGCATCTGCCATTGCTGCATTTAGGAAGCCAAGCATCCCAATGGCTCCACCTACAATATTGAAAATACCAAAATCTGAAGCTCCAAGAGAATTTAGTATTATTCGGGTGGTATAAAGTGAGATGAACATTGTAATGCCCATCCTTGCGTAAAGATAGCAAGTGTTTTTCAGTACTCTATTGGCAGTTCCTGACATAAATTTTCTTTACTTTTTTAAACTGTTGGCAATAAAATAGGGATATAGCATCATAATGAAAAGGGCAAAATTCATAATATGGGGTTGCCCTAGCCCCATATTTAAAACTAGGAAAATCCGAACCATTATATCCCAAAATCCCTTATTGTATTTAAATACCTGACAAAAACAAAATCCGAATAAAATAGAAAATGATATTATTCCGATAGCGAGAGGTAGAAATAGAAAACCTGCACATCCTCCCACACCCATATCGCGTAACTCATCGTAACCAACTCCAATCAAAGTAATAGGGTGATGATATATGGTAGATAAAACACTACTTATACTTGTAGTACGTGCACCGCCGGAACTATTGGAAAAATCTAATTGACCGTTTTCGTAGATTTTATTAAATACAACAGTGTTCATGAAATCGTTGCCGAGTTTTGTCATTGATAAAAAAAGTATGGTACCCATAACCATAATCATATAGGCATATTTCATCCGTTTATCCACCGTTTTTGAAGTATATTGTAAGAAGCAAAATATTAATATTATCATTCCTATATAACCACTTGTGGAAAGAGTTGTGATTAGAGTTAGGAAAAAAACAATCATATATTGCATTCGTTTTTTTGTTTCAAAAAGGTTCGGGCGAAATAGAATAAAATATAAGGCAACAGAAAGCACACATTGATATTGTCCAGGTTCGCCAAATGGTCCGCAATTTCTATCACTATGTAGTGTTACAAAACGATATAAGAAACCTCCATAGCTGTATACTTGTCCTTCTCTATAGAAGGAAGTATATAAATGTGGAAATATTCCTGAAAATGAATTGAAGCCAAATAAACGTGTAGCAGTGAAGAGGATAATACTAATTAGGGCAATATAAAAAATAAGTTTGATTAATCTTTGGATATAGTTAATTGGATCTATTTTGTAGGTCGTATATACGATTAATGGTATTGAAGTCACACTGAGTGCTGTACCTAAACTTAGTGTGGAACCAATGACAATCAAAAGCATTGAAAAGAACAACCCTCCAATGAAAAACAAAAAATGAGTTTGAAGATGATAAATGGTCTTTCTTTTAAATACATAATACATTCCCATTAATAGTAATATAATAATAAAATTATCATTTCCTATATAAGCAGGAAGGGCCATTCCTGCAGAGGACATCATTACGTATATATAAAAATATTGGATAAGGCCAATTATGTTTTTGTTAACACGGTTCATTGAATTTTATATGGAATGTTTGTTCTTTTTTTAGTCTCTTCTAAAAATATCCCTCGTATAAACCTTTTCTTTCACATCTTCCAAACAACCATCATATCTATTCGCAATAATCGCATTACTTTGTTTCTTGAACTCATCAAGACTATTTACAATACGACTGCCAAAGAATGTACTTCCATCTTCTAATGTTGGTTCATAAATAATAACTTCCGCACCTTTTGCCTTGATACGTTTCATTACACCTTGAATAGATGATTGGCGGAAATTATCAGAATTTGATTTCATTGTCAATCGGTAAACACCGATTACGCAGTGCTTCTCTTCTGATGGATTGAAATCGCCCCGGTTATAATAATCGTAATAACCAGCTTGATGAAGCACTCTGTCTGCAATGAAATCTTTACGGGTACGGTTACTTTCTACAATTGCTTCAATCAGATTTTCAGGGACATCGTTATAATTAGCTAAAAGCTGTTTGGTGTCTTTGGGCAGACAATAACCGCCATAGCCGAAAGACGGATTGTTGTATTGTGTACCGATACGAGGGTCAAGGCATACTCCATTGATGATAGCCGCTGTGTCAAGTCCTTTCATTTCGGCATATGTGTCCAGTTCATTAAAATAGCTGACACGTAAGGCAAGGTAAGTATTGGCGAAAAGCTTTACAGCTTCGGCTTCGGTAAGCCCCATGAAAAGAGTATCTATATCTTTCTTTATGGCTCCTTCCTGCAGTAAGGCAGCAAAAGAACGTGCTGCTTTTGTGAGTTGTTCGTTGTCTGTTTTTGTTCCTACGATAATACGGCTTGGATATAAGTTATCATAAAGAGCCTTACTTTCGCGAAGGAATTCCGGTGAGAATAATAAGTTCAGATTCTTTATTCCCTTTGCTGCGTATTTGGTATAAAGCGATTGGCAGTATCCTACAGGGATTGTGCTCTTAATGACCATTACAGCATTCGGGTTTACTTCCAATACCAAGTCGATGACTTCTTCCACATGGCTCGTATCGAAATAATTTTTTACCGGATCATAATTGGTGGGAGCTGCTATTACAACGAAATCTGCATCTTTGTAAGCAGATGCTCCATCAAGTGTAGCGCATAGATTCAGATTTTTTTCTTTTAAGAATTTTTCTATATATTCATCTTGGATAGGTGACTGGCGATTGTTTATCAGTTCAACTTTTTCGGGTATTACATCTACCGCAGTTACTTGATGATGCTGACTGAGTAAAGTTGCTATACTTAGTCCGACGTAGCCGGTTCCAGCTACTGCAATTTTAATATCTTGTGCCATATTGATATTAATAAAGTTTACTCGTTTTAAGGGGAAAGAAGTGGTTTGGTTTATGCATAAAGAACCTTTAAAATATTTTGTATGAAAATATTTTAAAATTCGAATATGGTAAAAATTTTGATTGGATAGATAATGATAAGTACGCTACGCTCTCGCCCCTCCCAAAATCCGGAAGAGGCGAAAGCAATAGTAATTGATAAATGCGTGGCAAAATTACGAATTAAGTTGTAATATGCCAAAGTTTATGAAGAAAATTGAATGATATTTTCTTTCATAAAACCACAGCAGAACCTTATTCTTTCAGCTTAGGAAACAAGAATTTTACCCCTTCCCGATAGATACGCTGTGCGTTTTCCGGTGTCGTGAACTCTTCAAATGCGCTCAGAATGAGCCGGTAACTATCTACCTCATAATTATGGAGCCCTTTTTTATGTCCTCAAGATAGCTTTGCTTCATGTGACAAGTAGAACGGAATACCTCTCTGGGAATACCAAGTTGTTTCAGTTCTTTTTTGAGGAACGCGCCGAATTCCGGATGGTCGGAAATGAATCTGTTTGATTTCATAATGAAATTGTTTTTAGTTAATTAAATAGAAATGTTTGATATCCGTACCCACTATATGGGTACGGAGAATGTGGGTGCAAAGGTATATCTTTGCGACAGCTTTTTTAATAAATTAAAATAAAATGCGATGAAAGCACATAAAACAACACTTTCCGTACGGGAGCTGCAAAAGACCATCGGACAATGGAAAAGTCGGAAAATCACAGACTCCACCGTTGCGAAACTTTTGGAGTTGCTCTTGGGGATGCCCGCCTATATGAATGAGGATGCGGTCTATCCCGTAGAGAATTTCTATGATATCAGTAAGTCGCTGAAGTTTAAGAACGCACGGTTTCTGGTCGAGGCAGTCCGGCAAAGCGGGGCGTTCGGCATCATACCCGCCGATAATGTGTACGGGATGGGTTCGTTCTATTCCTGCCTTTGGAAAGAGAAGGAAAAAACGGATGATTCCGCGGAAACTTTACCGGTAAAATTACCGCAGGGTGATATATATAATATATATACTATACAGGATAATAAGAATAATATATCCTCCGGAAAGACATCTGCCGCGGAAAAAAGTCTGGAGACCGCACGACATTTCTTTCATCTCATCAATGAGAATCCGATACAGAAAGCGCAGGTCTTTACTCCGCTCATCAATCGTTTCCAGCAGG
Source organism: Bacteroides clarus YIT 12056 (assembly GCF_900129655.1). Taxonomy (GTDB): domain Bacteria; phylum Bacteroidota; class Bacteroidia; order Bacteroidales; family Bacteroidaceae; genus Bacteroides; species Bacteroides clarus. The sequence continues at coordinate 113,000 of NZ_FQWK01000006.1, read as the reverse complement.
AAGAGGGACTGACACGTGAAGACGCATGCCTCAATCTGGTGTACTTGGTGAATGAGCTGCTGGTACCTTACTTCGCCGGACAGGAACGCTTCATGAAATCCACCTATGCCGGACGCCTATGCTGGCTGAACAACTTGCTGAAATCCGCCGGTGGACAACGAATGCAAAAAGACGCCGCACATGCCGGAAGACAGAGGCGGATACAAAAACTTGCCGATATGCGGAGCGAGCAACGCAATAATCATCCGCTTGGCGAGTTTGAGTGGACGGATAAGGAAAGCGGCCTGCGCTTTTACGACGACCCGTTGGAAGGAGTGGTGAATATACCGGATGAAGCGCCTCCCCGTCCGGGTGCGGGAGCGGAGTGGAATGTGCTGAGCGGAAAATGGGGGAGTGTTGAATTATGAGTTACAGACTATAAATTATGAATATCGGATGATGAAACCTTTTTATTATTTGAGTGATTTTCCTGAGCGTAGAAATGTAGGGAAAAATTTTGTGGCGGAGTGTCCCAAGTGCGGGAAGAAACATCTTTCCATTTCACGTGAGACGGGGTTGTATCACTGCTTCTATGCGGGATGCGACTTTCACGGGAGGTTGAAGGATTTTTGGGAAGAACGGCGGGACACGGTACGGTCGGATGCCGGACATCCGTATTCGGCGGGAGCTTCGCCGGCGGCAAAGCGGAGTTTCGGAAAAGGAGAGCCGGGCGGTATGGCGTCGGCATCGGTCGGCGGGGGAAATGCCGCGTTCGAGGTATCTATGATTCCCGAAGACTACAAGCGGCTGTCGCCTGAGATAATCTCCAAAATTAAACCGCTGACTGACGAACCGGAGACTTCAGACCCTGAACAGCTTGCGGCCCGCCGCTACCTTGCCGATATGGGCATTTCCTTGAAAACCGCTGTTGATGCGCGTATCGGTTGCCTGATGCATCGCTGTTTCGGCGGCAAGGACGGTAAGAGCGGAAAGGGTGAAAAGGATGAAAAGGATGAAAAGAACGCTGTGGGAATGATGTACCACTGTATCGCCTATGTGAATTACATCAACGGGCAACCCGTCAATGTGAAATACCGCTCGTGCGATGTTTCCGCCTCCGGTTATACCAAGTGCTGGAGCCAGGAGTCGCCCACCACGCCTTGCCCGCCTTACAATATCGACTGCATCAATCCGTTGCGGATTGCCGAAGAGAACGTTCCGCGCCTGATTGTCACCGAAGGTGAACGGGATGTGCTGACCCTGCATGAGGCGGGATATCCGTACGTCATCAGCGTACCCAACGGCGCGGCAAGCGACCTCTCCAAAGGCTTCGAGGCTTTTCGCCCCTGGCTGGACAGGGTGCGGGAACTGGTGATTTGCGGCGACTGCGACCTGCCCGGAAGAACGCTTGTGAAGCATCTTGCCGACTATTTCGGTACGCGTTGCCTGTTCACCGTACTGCCCGGCGGTTGTAAGGATATATCCGACGTGCTTGTGATGTACGGCGCCGGTGTGGTACGTGAGATTATCGACTCGGCGTGTCCGCATCATACGTCGGACATCATCACGGTAAGTGAGCGTGCGGATGAGATTATGAATGTGTTGAGCGGCAATTACGACCACGGTTACGATGTGGGTTACGGTCCGCTTACCGACCATGTGTTTCATCCCACCGACCAGGGCGGGCTGATAATCGCCACCGGAAAGCCCAATAGCGGCAAGACGGATTTCCTGAATGACCTGACTTGCCGCCTTATGGCCAAGACGGGGCGCTATGTGTGCTACCTCTCCTTTGAGGTTCCCGACAAGAACAAGCACATGGCAAATCTTATCCGCCTGATGCTGGGCAAGGTGAACACGGCGGCATATACCCGTGAACAGTTGCAGCCCATCGTCTCTTTTCTGGACGGACACATGGCGCACCTGGATTTGCACGAGGTTTCGCCCACACCCGCCAACATCATAGAGCGTGCGGAACGGGTGAAACGCGCCGTACCGTTGAAGTATCTCATCATCGACCCGTATCTTTTCATGGAAGTGGAAACCGGACGTTACAATACGGAGACGCAGGCCATCAAAGCCATGCTGACGCAGATGCAGGCGTGGGGACGTACCAACGGAATCTGGGTGATTATTGTGGCGCATCCCCGCAGCCTGAAAAAGCTGAACGGGAAGAACGAGCTGGAAGAAATAGACATGTATACCATTTCGGGCAGTGCCAACTGGGCGAACCTGGCCGATTTCATCTTTTCCATCAGCCGCATCGAGCAGCCGGACAGGAGTTATACCCGGCTGGATATGTTGAAAGTACGCGACCAGGATTTGTGCCGGACAGGGAGTGTGCTGTTCGTGAGGCAACCGTGCGGGCGATATGACGAACGGGAATCCGAGGAACAGATAATGACCGAGATGCAGGGGAAAGTGCTGGATAAGGACAGGCTGCCGTGGGTGGGGCTGACAACTCCGTGAGTTTGCTCCCGAAAGGCCGGGAATTTACTTCCGGAATGCCTTGTGTTTCAGGCTGAAATGCCCGGTGTTTGCCTCTGAAACACCGGGCATTCGGCTTTTAAACGCTTGGAGTTTTTATGTTACGGTTCTCCCAACGCTTCTACGATGGCGTGCACTTGGATAGGGGTGTAGCATTTGGCGTTGGGGAGTATGCCGGTGGCTGCGAGCTGTTGCCGGAGTCCGGGGTTGAAAGCTATCCAGCGGTTGAGTTTGCGGACGGCGGCTTTGGGTGTGATATAGGGACTGTATAGCATTGCCAGTTCGCTTTTGCTGTAACTGCGGGGAGTGAAAGAGGATTTTTCCATGGCTTTTATGAGTTGTTGTATGATGTAAAGTTAATGATAATTAGTGGGTTGTGGAAGAAAAAAGCGTGGTTTATCGCGTCGTAAGGTGTCAAAAACCGCTGAAAAACGCCTTATGGCGTGTGATGATGCGCGAAGGGGCGGATACGGGTGGGCGAAGCGTTATCTTTGCATGGTCAGTCAGGAGAAAGGGCCCCTCGGGACTGAATGATGAATGTTTTACAATTAACAATTAAAAACTGAAGAATTATGGCGACAGCATTGGTAGTGCGTACACAGCGCTACAAAAAGATCGGAGACAAGACTTCTCCGCTGGTGTATACCTTGAAAAGAAAACCGCGTGACGCGAAGATGTATGACTTGAAACGCATCGCGGAAGAAATCGAGGCTTTGGGTGGCATGTCGGCAGAGGATGTGCTGCATGTAGGTAAGGCTATCGTGAGAAACATGCGCGAGAAACTGACCGACGGCAACAGTGTCCGTTTGGATGATTTCGGTATTTTCCGCACTTCGTTTCACTGTGTGGCCACGGAACATCCCAAGGATTGTACGGTGAAAAACATCGATAAGGTGCGGATTAACTTCAAGGTCGCTACGACTTTGAGGCTGGTGAACGATTCGGTTGCCACTACGAAAGGAGCTGCCAACAATGTCTCTTTCGAGCTGGTATCTGCCGATGGCAGCACGGCACCGGGCGGTAATGGCGGCGGTGGGAATACCGGTGGAGAGGAAGAGAATCCGCTGGGATGAGAATGGGTTATGAATTATAAATTAATTGCAAGAAAATGAGCAAAAGTAGAGGAATCTGGGATACGATTTTGAAGGTGGTGATTGCGGTGGCTTCGGCTGTGCTGGGCGTGTTTGGAGCAAATGCGATGACGCTTTAGCGACGGGAATACGTGTAATTGACATGATGCGGAAAAGGCTGTAAGGTGATAAAGTGAAATCATCGTACAGCCTTTTCTTTTTTATCCTTTTTCTCGACAAACCCTATGGGGATGTCTACATGCGCGCATCCCAGCATATCCAGTCGCACAGCTACTTTGCTTTTCCCGTTGACGGTGATGAGCTCTCCTTCAAGGCCGGCAAGGGGGCCTTTTATGACTTTTACGGCATCGCCGGGAGCCAGCGGGACGCTGCACATTTCCACTGCTTCGGGGCTGTAGTCGAGCATGAAGCGGAACTGCGCCATCTGTTCGTCGGGAATGACGGCGGGAGTACTTTCACCGCGCAGCACCATATAGCGGCTGACAGCTTGCAGGCTTAGGGGAAGCGGCCGCTCCTGCGGAGTGACGTGTACGAATATCATCATGGGAATCACCAGCCGGTCGACCCGTTTGCGGCGGTCGCTCCATTGGCGGATTTCGCTCTGAACAGGTAGATAGCACTCGATACCCATGGCGGCAAGCCGTTGCGCGGTCTTTTTCTCGAGGCACGACTGTACATAGGCCACCAGCCATTGGCGGTGAGCTGTGCTGCTTTTTATTTCTATGTGATTCGTATTCTGCATTGTTTTTGTGATCGGTTAGTGTAAAAGGTATGCCCGGCAGCAGCGCTCTACCGCCGCAGCATACCAGCAAACAAACAAAAAATAAGCCCGGAAACGAGAACGGTGTCGCGCGTGCAAGCCCCGGACTTATGGGGTATATATTTTATTTGGTATCGGGGGTGTCACCATAGCCATACCCGTAGCCATATCCGTATTTCTTACCATAGCCATAATACTTGCCATACTTACCGTAACCGTAGTAATAGCCGTATTTTTTCTTTGTCATGTCCAGTCCGTTAATGACGGTACATAAGTTAGGCAGGCGTTTATTGTTGTACAATTCATTGATTAGCCGGTAATCGTTCTTGTGCGTATAGTCGGCCCGGCAGACATAAATACTCGCGTCGGCTACACGGGCGATGAGTTGCGTGTCTGTTACCATACCGATGGGAGCCGTGTCAAGCACAATGTAATCGTATTCTTTTTTCAATATATCGATGGCATCTGCCAGAGACTGACGCGCCAGCAGTTCCGTCGGGTTCGGCGGTACGGCTCCGCCCGACAGTACGCTGAGATTGGCGGATATATCGGTAGGGAGTACCATGGAACGCAGGTCTGTGCTTTGGGGAGCGGACAGATACTGGGTAATGCCCCGTTCCTTATGAGGAATGTGGAATACCTTGTTCAACCCCGGTTTGCGGATATCCAGTCCGACGATGATTACCTTTTTACCCAAGAGCGCCAGACTGACGGCAAGGTTGGAAGCGATGAACGTTTTTCCTTCACCGCTCATGGTGGAAGTGACAAGGATTACTTTTTTATTCGGGTCGCCCAATATGAAAAGCAGATTGGTGCGTAGACTGCGGAATGTTTCCGCCATGATGTCATTGTCGTTTTCACGGACGGCAATGGTATGGGTGTGTCCGGCTTCCGGTTCTGTGAGGGGCACATCACCGATAATGGGTACATCGGTGAGCTTCTCGACATCGGCACGTCCTTCGATACGGAAACTGAGCAGGTTCAGGAGATAAATGACTCCTACCGGAATACCGAGTCCGAGCACGAATGCTATCATGTAGATTTTTTTGCTTTGGGGAGATATGGGGAAATCATCCGCTATCGCATCGTCAATGATTTTGGCATTATTGGCGGTGGCGGCCAGCGCGATGTTGTTTTCCTCGCGTTTCTGCAACAGCATGAGATAAAGTCCTGCTTTGATTTCCTGTTGGCGCTGGATGCTGACAAAGCGGCGTTCCTGGGCGGGGGCGTTACTGATGCGTCCGGCGTATTTGCCTGCCTGGCGGTCGAGGTCGGCTTTGGTGATGAGCAATCCCTTGCGCACGCTGGCAATGGTTGTAATGATACCGGCGCGCATGTCCTCTATGTTGCTGTCGAGACGGCGTACAACCGGATTGGTTTCCGAAGAGGTGCGCAACAGGCGGTTGCGTTCCAAAATCAGGGCGTTGTATTGGGCTATGAGTCCGGACAGGGTTTCGTCGTTCAGCCCTACATTGGCGGGGAGAGTGGCGGTTACGTTTTCCGGCTTCCGGATGTATTCGGAGAGATATTGAATCAGGTTGAGTTGCGTGCCGTTTTCCACACAAAGTTTTTCATAGGCGGACTGTTCGCTGATGGCAAGCTGGGCATCGCTGCTGAGGTCGGTAAGCCCCGCTTCGCGCTTGAAGCTTTCCAACTCCTGCTCCGTGGTACCTAACTCCTGATTGATGACGGAGATGCGCTCATCGATGAAACGGGCGGTATTCTGCGCAACTTCGTTTTTGTCGTTGTTGGCGTTCTTGTTATATATCTCTATCAGTTTGTTGATAAAATCCTCACCGCGTTTCTTACTGGTGTTTTTCACCGATACGGTAACGACGGAAGTGGTTTTGCTGGTCGGTTCGATAGACAGGGCTGTCCGGTAACCTTTGGCTACGGATAGGGGATTGACGATGCTTACCTCTATGTTACCGCTGCCCGTGAGGGCTACGGAAGGATTGGACATAAAAGTGAGTGTACCCGCTTCACCGGACAGAACGGCAGGCAGCTCCGTGAAATGTTTGTTGACGGTATTTCCGTTAACAGTTGCCGTTACATCTATCTGACGGTCGGAATTATAGCTGATACTCAGAAATATAGGGGCAGTAAGGCGTTCGGCATCTTCCGGCAGGAAGTGTACGAGTACCGGAGATGAACCATATAAATCGGTCTTGTTAAATCCGCTTTCACCGGAATAGTTGATATATAAGCCCAGTTCGCTGACTACATCTTTGATGAGCGATTTACTGCGAAGAATTTCGATTTCATTGTCAATGTTTTTAGAAGAAGATATGATGCCGATATCCTCGAAAGCGCTAAGGTCGTTTGCGTTCCCGCCTTTCTTGTCATCCTTAATGATAATGGATGCATTGATGTTATATACAGGAGTGGTGGTTTTCAGATAGAACCAGGCGCATACCAGACAAAGGATGACTGAGGCGATAAACCACGGCCAGCGGATGACATATTTGAAAAGTATAGCCTGCCAGTTGGTCTTTTCTTCTTTTTCTTCGAACAAGTCGTCGTATATTTCTTCTTTCACGTCCGTATTTTTTAATTTTCTGTTTTGGTTTTTCAATTCTCCTTATTTTGTAATCGCGATGATAAGACTCGCCAATGATACCAATGAACCGACAACCGAGAACCAGATTGTGGTACTGGTACTGATATTGGATGTCTTTGCCTTCGTTTTATTGGGAGTGACATACAGAATGTCATTTTGTTGCAGGTAGTAGTAAGGTGATTGCAGTATGTCTTGGTCGTTCAGGTTGAGTGTGATAATCTCCCGTTTTCCGTTATTGTCTTCGCGAATCAGTTTTACATTGTCCCGGATGCCGTAGATAGTCATGTCACCCGCCATGGCAAGAGCTTCGAGGATATTAACTTTCTCGTTGGATATGGTGAAAGTTCCCGGACGACCTACTTCGCCGATAACGGAAATCTTGTAGTTCACCATACGTACGGTAACGATGGGAGTTTCGCGGAATTGGGGTTTGAGTTTGTCTTTGATATATTGTTCGGCCTCTCCTTTGGTAAGCCCACCCAAATGAATGGTTCCTAATACCGGGAACTCTACATTTCCATCGTTGTCTACAAGATATTGTTGCAATGCGGGTTGGGAAGTAAGGGATTTATTGCCGGTATTGCTTGCAGGAGTGGCTATTGTCAGGTTAAAAGGTTCCGCCAATTCGGGCTCTTCGGGACAGCTCACTACAATTGTCAGTAAGTCTTTCGGCATGATATGCGCATCGTACAAACTCATATCGGGAACGTTCGTATCCGCTGTTGCGGTCTGCTGTAAAGCATCCTGCAGGTAAGGTACTTTCTTGTAGCTTTGGCATCCGGTAAGTATTAGCGGAAATAATAAAATAATCAGACTCTTTTTTTTCATGTGTTTATGATTTTTAACTCTCAACTCGCAATTTTCAACTCACTGTTTAATAGGCTTCTTTTTCTCCTTTTACCGCGTTCTTTACGGTTTTGTAGATGATATACAGGTCGAGCATGAAAGTCCAGTGTTCCAGATACCAGATATCTCGTTCTACGCGTCCTTCCATCTGCCACAATTCTTTGGTCTCGCCGCGGAATCCGGTGATTTGGGCCCAACCGGTAATACCGGGTTTGACAAGGTGGCGCACCATATATTTATCAATCAGTTTGGAGTATTCTTCGGTATGTTTCAGCATGTGCGGGCGTGGACCTACTACGGACATGTCACCCAATAGCACATTGATGAACTGGGGGAGTTCGTCGATATTGCTTTTGCGCATAAAATTGCCCAGGCGTGTTTTACGCGGGTCGTTTTTAGTGGCTTGCAGCTTATCACTGTCTTTATTGACGCGCATGGAACGAAACTTATAGCACCAGAATTCTTTACCCTCTTCACCGCTGCGTTTCTGTTTGAAGAAAACAGGTCCGGGAGAGCTGATTTTTATGGCGGTTCCTATAATTATAAAGATAATCGGGAATAGGGTACACAAGAAAAGCAAGGAGAATACAATGTCGAACAGACGTTTGAGCATACGGTTTTCCGGTTGCGCCAACGGTTCCTGACGTATGTACAAGACGGGCACGTTTCCCAACATTTCGAGATGCATGCGTCGCTTTAAATATTTACGTACGTTGGGTACGCTGTAAAAACGCAGAAAATGGTTCTCGCAATAATTGATGATGGGCAGGATTTCCTTGCTATGAGCCGAAGTCAGTCCGCAATATACTTGTTCGATATTGTTGGAGCTGAGGTAGGGGACTACCTGTTCCGGGACACCCAGATACGGGAGATGCTCCGGATAAAGATAGGAAGGGCTTTCCGCGAAATAGCCGACTACCCGATAACCGGAAGTCGGATCGCCGGTCATTTCATGGTGAAGCTCCACCATGTTGCTGCCGTCACCTACCAGTATGGCTGTACGGGAGTTTCCGCCGGAACGGCGATATAATTTCAGGATATGTCTGAATGCCAGCCTGTAAATAATCAGACACGCTAAAAACGATATATAGAATAGCGTGAAAAAACGGGCCGAGAGCGTTCCGAAATCCGCAAGGCTGATTAAGCTGATATATACAAAAGCATGGAAAAAAGTACTGCGGATGGCGCGCATGATAATACGATCGGGACGTACGATGCGCTGGTGCAGGATGATGCCTTTGGAATAGTTACATACAATGTATACTAAATTCAAGAGAACCAGCAGTTGAGGCAGAGAATTGCTGAATGTAGCTCCAAGCGTATTACTATCCAATGTATGATATAACACTATAAAAATAGCGTTAAGTATACATAAATCGCCTGCGATGATGATGCATTTGATAATTCTGTTGAAACGTAAAACCTGTCTCATACCTTCTGTAATGTCCTGTCATTCAATTTATTTTGGTGGATAAAATGAATGATTTTGCTGTATATTTGTTCTATTTGTTTGTCTTTTCTCCTACTTACAAGGTAGTGGAAAAAAGAAATCCCTTACTTACAAGGTAAGAGAATGGAATAGAATCGGGAAAAAACGTTTTATAATGACATATAAGGATACTATCCCAATGAAACAGGATAATTTAAAACAGGTTGCGCCTTTATTTTTCCAGAAACGGGTATTTGTAAAAATCAAAGGATTATAAAAATTATATCTGTAATTATTTTTAAACGCAAAAAATATGTTTTATACCTTTTTATTCCTATTTACAATAAATATACACCAATAAAAAATACAAATTTATTTATTTGTATTGGTGATTTTTTTTCTATCTTTGTCGCCATGAGAAGAGATTCTCTTACCTTGTAAGTAAGAGAATGGATTTCTTGTAAAATTTGTTGATTAATTCGTAAGATAAGTTGACACGCTATTTTTTGCTTTTTCTTTTTTTTTCTTTGCTATGAATTGTAGATATTACTTTTCTATTGGCTTTACTCATCGCATTATTGTTAAAAGAAGCGAGATATACGTGTGTGACTTTTTCGGAACTATGCCCCAAACCCTCGCTTATCATGGCAAGGGCCACTCCCTCTTCTTTGGCGGTAGTGGCCCAGCTGTGGCGGGCTACGTAAGAGGTTAGCGGTACATTCAGGCGCAGCATTTTGGATAGTTGGTGCAGGTGTTGGTTATAGAGGCGTAAAGCGCTCTTGTACTGTCGGTAACCCTCTGCGCCAGTGGATGAAAGTATGGGCAGGAGATAGGGGGATTTGGAACGCTTGTCGGTGTACCGGTGCAGGATATCGGCGGCATAAGGCTCGATATAGACCGATAGCTGCTGGCGGGTTTTATGCCGGTGGTAATGAATGGTGTTGTATCTCATGTCCGTTTTGCGGAGATGGACGAGGTCGACGAACGGAATCCCTCTGAGATAGAAACTGAGCAGGAACAAATCGCGGCTGAAGCGTAAGTTGGGCTGCTTCTCCAGATTCAATTGCGAGAGGCGCCGTATGAGAGTGGGCGAAATAGCCCGCTTGGCGGTGGGTTCGTATCCTGTGAAAACGAAACGAAACAACTCGTCGGCGGATATGGCGTCGGGAATACCTTGTAAATGCGCCTGGTTGAAGATGGAGCGTAACATACGCATATAAGCGGATATGGTATTGTGACGCCGTCCCTGTTGGAGCAGGCTTTCTTCGTAAGTTTTAATCAGACCTGCCGTGAGTTCTTTGAAGGTGAGAGGGATGTCTCCGGTGAATTTCCGGAAACTGTTGATGGCGCTGGTGTACAAGTTGGCGGTGCCGTAGCGCCCGGCGCTTCTGGCGTCTTCGATGGCACTTTGCGCAAAAGTATATATTGTAGTCATAATCTGAATTTTAAGATGAATAATGAGCTTGATAACAAGCTATCTCAAAAAAAGATTTGAGATAGAACAGGTTTAAATATAGAAAGGATAAATATTCTATATAAATTCAGATATGACCGGTTCGGGCACCCCCGCAAAAAATCAGAGTATGCCCGAACGTACTCTGCTTAATGTCTCGGGAGTCATCAGCAGATAAGACGCGATATGCGACAAGGGAGCACGCTTGATGACTTCCGGCTGGTGCCGCATCAGTTGGTTGTAACGCTCGCGTGCAGTCTCGAACCGCCAGGAATCGGCTTTGATTTGTGAAACAATAAGGGAGTATTCAAGTATCTTGCGATAGAACATATTGATTTCCCGGGAGATTTCGGTGAGTAACATCAACTTGTCATAGGGAAGCAGGTAGACGATGCTGTCCTCGAGCGCTTCGATCATCAGGTGGGTGGGCTCTTTTTTGAGGGTGCTTTCGATGCAGATAACGATGCAGCCTTCATACGAGAAATGTTCGGTGACGTCCTTGCCGTTTTTGTAGTAGAACTGTCGCAGCATGCCTTTGCCGACGAGTACGATGTTGTGGCTGATTTGTCCTTCCTTCAACAGAAGCTCGCCTTTTTCCACCTCTTTGCGAATCAGGATTTCTTCGATTTGTCGTCTGCCTTCGGGAGCCATGCCCGGATAACGGGAATTGACAGTGATATCAACTGTCTCTTTGAGTAATGTTTCCATAACAGTTAATGTAGATTGGGGGTGTCATTTAGTGTGGCAAAGATAAGGAAATTTATTTGATATGTATCAATTTCGCGTCTCTTTCCTTTCCGTATCTTTGCGCGATTTTTAGCATAGCACATCCCACGAACAATGATACAGCAGGAGAACCTGAAGAAACGGCTTGCCAAACTGGCGGCTCCTATCTTTATAGAGACATTACTCATAATGATGCTCGGCGCGGTGGACACCATCATGCTGAGCCGCCATTCGGATAGCAGCGTGGCTGCCGTAGGTGTAGTCAACCAGATTATTATGCTGACTTTTTTGGTTTTTGAGGTGATAAACCTCGGTACTTCGGTCTTGTGTTCGCAATATCTTGGAGCGAGGTTGCATAAACAGGTGGTACAGGTGGTGGGAGTGTCTGTTCTGGTTAACCTGGTGGTGGGTGTCAGTATCAGTATGCTGCTGTTCGGCGGTGCGGAGCCTATCTTACGTTTGATGGGACTCGGGCCCGAGCTGATGCAGGATGGTATGGATTATATGCGTATCGTAGGGGCATTCGCCTTTTTTCAGGCATTGTCTCTGACTCTTTCCGCATCCTTGCGCAGCGCAAACAAGGCGATATATCCGATGATGGTGACGGTGGTTGTGAATATCCTTAATATCATAGGTAATTATTCTTTGATTTTCGGACGGTTCGGTTTCCCGGAGCTGGGAGTAGAGGGAGCCGCCATTTCCACGGCTTTCAGCAGGGGCGTTTCGATGGTTATCCTGTTCGTCATCCTGTTTCGCAAGCATATCCACCGTTTTCCGTTGGCTTATTTCCGTCCGTTCCCCTGGATGGAGTTGAAGAATTTGATGAAGGTGGGGCTACCCTCTGCCGGTGAGCAACTTTCTTACAGTTCTTCGCAGGTGGTAATCACTTATTTCATTAATATGTTGGGGGTGGAAGCGTTGGCTACGCGTACTTATTGTGTCAATATTATCATGTTCGCCTATCTGTTCAGCATTTCTATGGCGCAGGGCGGGGCGATATGTATCGGACATCTGATAGGGGAGAAGAAACCTCGGGCGGCTTTTCTGATGGGGAAGTATGTAATGAAGAAGTCTGTGATGATAACCTTGATTCTGTCCTGTATACTGGCGCTTTTGGGACATGTTATTTTCGGTTGGCTGACGTCTAATCCCGAAATTATCAAAATGGGGGTCACGATTCTGATAATCGACGTTGTACTGGAGATAGGGCGGCCTATCAATATTTTCGCTACCAATGCCTTGCGTGCGGCGGGAGATGTAAATTATCCGTTCTATGTGGGACTGGTAGTGATGTGGAGCGTGGCTGTGGGGCTTGGATATCTGTTTGGCATTCCGTTTGGTTGGGGAATTTGCGGTATGTGGATTGCGTTTTTGCTGGATGAAAACATTCGGGGTGCTATCTTTGTGCGTCGTTGGTATAGCATGAAATGGGTAAGTAAGAGTTTTATAAAATAATGTTTGATGGCGAAAGCTTGATTTTATTGTTTTTTTTCTGCTCTATTAGATTTTGAGTGTTAACGTGTTATCTCTTTATCTTGCGAAAATGAGGAAAAAATTATGCAGGAAAGATTTGCATAGTCCAAAAGTTTACCATACATTTGCACCGCATTTGAGAAGAATGTTGGTTACTAAGGAAGTTTGGGTGAGTGGCTGAAACCACCAGTTTGCTAAACTGACGTACGGGTAACCGTACCGGGGGTTCGAATCCCCCAGCTTCCGCAAGGAACAAAAATAGAAAGCATCGGTTTGCAAAAGCCGGTGCTTTTCTAAAAAGTCGGTGGATTCGTCTAACGGTTAGGACACATGCCTCTCACGCATGTAATACGAGTTCGATTCTCGTATCCACTACAATTTAATAGAAGCACTCTTAGCTCAGTTGGTAGAGCAACTGACTCTTAATCAGTGGGTCCAGGGTTCGAATCCCTGAGGGTGTACTTTTCTTTGAGTTATTTTTTTAAAACGAAAAAGGCGGTTGTCATTTTGGCAACCGCTTTTTTCGTTTAAAAGCGATAACCGATACCTATAAAGAAAGAATGCATCAAGGGGTGCCGTTCAGGATTCAGTTTCCTGCCTTCGATGACAATATTCCGGCTTCCGCCATATAAGTCGAAGTTGGAAAGAGTATATCCCATTGACAGGATGATGCTGTCGTCTATTTCGAGCGATACGGCACTTCGGAGATGGTAGTAAACAAAGGTCGCATCTTTGTTTTTGACATGCTCTGTTTTAAAGGCGGTCCATGCTCCGGGCTTTTGCGGGAAGTACTCGATATTGAATTCCCGGTTCGGGGGCAAAGGCATGGTTATTCCGGGAGAAATGGAAAAAGATAAGGCGTAATCTTTATCCTCGCCCAGCCATATAGAAGGTGAGGTGAATAGGACGGAAGGGCGCAGGGCAAAAAGATAACTTCCATTATCGTCGTCCACTGCACTCCAATACCATTGTTTGTCTTGCGATTCTCCGATGAAACCGCTCTCGTTTATCGGATTGCAGAATAAGAGTCCCATCGTCAGTCCGATATAACGGACAGGTTGGTAGGTTACGGAAGGTTCTATTTCCCAGCCGTCGTAAGTGTTGACGGCTCCCGTTAATTCCACTTTCCAATATTTCACGGTTCCCTTTTCCTGTGCGTATATGGACGTTCCTATCGATGAGAAAATAAATATCAGGATGTACCCGAAAGTGTTATATCTGCTTGTTGTCATGCGGATTCCGTTATTTAAGTTTATGGCAGAGGAAGCGGAAAGCGTTACGGACGGGCCGCAATCTTTTCTGCAAATTTATTCCAGCCTCGGGCGGTTTTGTATGCTTCGACAGCCTGTGCCGGGACGAGGATACTTGTTACCGTTTTAGGGAATCCGTACCATTCGCCTTCGGGAGTAGCGGGTGGCGTGACGGCTTCTACAATGACCTCTTTAACTCCTGTATTGTCAAAAGCGGAAAAATTGATTCGGACAACACGGGACGGGATTGTCAGTTTGTTTACCTTTTGATTACCCGTTATCAGCCCTTGTCCCAAGATGCGGATACTCCGGGGTATTTCAAGCCGGGAGAGGTTGGGACATCCAACAAAACAATAGGCTTGAATCATGGCGTCGGGGTCGTTGTCCGAAACAGGACCATAGGTTGACACTTCCGTCAGATTGGGACAATAATAGAAAGCGCGGTCTACAATGGTAGAGATACCGTTGGGGAGCTGTACATTGATGATGCCGCTTTCCCGGAACGCTTCCTGACCGATATATTTTACATTTTGAGGGATGACAACGGATTTCAGCTTACCTGTCTTCATCAGAGCCTGTACTTCTATGCTTTGGAGCGTAGACGGCAATAATACTTCTTCTACACCGGCGTATACGAAACTTCCGGAAGTCAAGCGGGTGATTTGCGTATGTGAGAGATCGGCGCGTTTCAACTGGTTGCAGTAATAGAAGATGTCTTGTCCGAGTTGTTTCAAAGTAGAGGGGAAGATTACTTCCTGTATGCTCGAATTGAAGAATGCTCTTTCGCCTATCGAAGTTAATCCTTCGTTCATTATTACTTTGGCGATTTGCCGGTTACCTTGGAATACCTGCGGCGCGATAGCCGTTACATTTTGGGGAAGCGTGATTTCACTGTAACCTTTAAGGACTTCTGTCAGCACTCCTTCCCGCACGCGAACGGGTGCAACTTGAATGATAAAGCTCACTTGCCGTTCTTCTATATTGACTGTTAACTCCAAATGCTCTGCGGGAGCTTCGGAAGAAAAACCGCTGATGTGTTCCGGACTGACAGTGACGGGGTATTCTTTCCCGTCACTGTATAATCCGGTTAGTTGAAGTCCGTTTAGATTCAGTTCTTCTCCTAAAGTATAGAAAGTTTTATGAGGCAGTTGCGCGATTGATAACTTCTCGAGCGTAGCTTGTATCTCCGGTTGCTGTTCGGGTTTCTCTTCCGGTTGCCCTTCTGTCGTACCTTCCGGTTTCTCTTCCGGTTTTTCGTCATTGCTGGATGGGGCGGGGGCTTCAATGGGTTTCTCCAAAGGAATCTGTTCTTTCTCGCACGCTACTATAAAAAACATGATACACACTAAAAAAACAATCTTACTCTTCATATTTTTACACTTTTATTATCGTTATTTTCGGTTGCAAAAGTAGCGAATCCGTTTCTTCGGGGAGTTACGATATAAACGTGTAAATCTAACAGGCTGTTTTTTATATACCTGTTTTACAGTAGATTAATCTCCGGAGGATTTGTCTTTTTCTAACATGCGTCTGACAGTTATCCGAAGAGGGACATGAACAGCTCCGTATGAGGTGTTCCGGAAGTTTTGATGCGTGACTTTAACCGGGATTTACGCGCATAGATGTTTGCCACGCTTTCTTTCATGAACAAGCTGATTACTTGCGGAGAAAAACCGGTAAAAATATAACAAAGCAGACGGATGTCGTTCTCTTTCATTGCAGGAAAGACCTGCCGAAGCTTCTGCATGGCATTGTCGTGGCAGGTATTGACCATCTGCTCCAATTCCTGAAACATTTCGTTGTTCTCTGAGAAATCGGTAATGATTCGTTTCACTTCCTGAAACATGGCAGCCTGTTGTGACGGGGTGTTTTCCCGTTCGTAATAGGTCTTGCCGAGTTTATCGATGATGTCGAAACGGGAAGCTACCAGATTCTTCAAACGTTTTTCCGTGTCGTATCGCCCTTCCATTTGCCGGGTGAGAGCCTGGTATTCGGCACGGGCTTCTTCTGCCAGCAGCAGATAATGGTCGTTACGTTCACGTTGCAGGTGCAGGCGCTGGCGGACAATATAGAAAGCTACTCCCGCAAGAAGGAATATCCCGCAGATAACGGCTATTTCCCAGAAAATGCGGTGCTTCATCCGGTACTCGGCGAAAGCGGAACGCTCCTGATAGTACTCTTTTTCGATTACACCGGCAGAAAACTGCATGATTGAGCGTGTCAGGGAATCCGTGAGATAGATATAACGGTGTATGTGATCGGTGGCCTGCCGGAAATTGCCGGACAAAGCCTCTATCCGGTAGGCGGTGTAATGCAATTCCGCCTTGTCCAGCACATCATTATCCTGAGCCGCCGCCAGTTTCAGATAATGGCGTGCGCTGTCTGTACGGTGCTTGAGCAACTGTACGTCAATCATGGTATGGTTGCCGAACAGTGTGTCTTTGCGTGCGGACCGTTCGATGCGTTGCAGCAGGTCTTGCGGAATCTGCTTTTTGTGCGACTTTACATAAAGGGAAGCGAGATTGCTGAGTGCTGTTTCGGCAAGCGCTTCACTATCTTGCTCGTCGGCAAGGTCGAGGGCGGCCGAGTACAGCCTCATGGCACGTTCCAGGTCTTTCTGGCGGTAGGATGCGGCGGCCATGTCAAGCGTGGCTTCCGTCTCTTCACGAAGGCTGTCGGATACTTGAAAATTCTCTCTGGCCTGCTTGAAGTAGTGGTAGGCGCGTACGTAGTTCATCTGCTCGTAGTATATGTCGCCGATGCGCTCGTAGAGCAGTCCTTTGCCGTAAGGGTCTTGCCGGCTTTTCAATTGCTCCTCAATCTGCAGGAAGATGCGCAAGGCTCCGGATTTATCGCCGGCGTTGACCAGCAGGCTGTCCGCGATGTCAAGGCCGGGAAGCGGCTTGCGTTCATGGCATCCGGCCAGCGGCAGGAGCATACATATAATCGGTATAATAAGGCGTTTCATGCCGTGAATGTAGTGATAAAAGATATTTTGTACAAGTGAAAGGCGGGAAATGAGGGGCTTTGCGTGAATTTCCTGCATTTATCTTTTTAGGCTTCGCGGAACTTCCTATCTTTGCACTTCTAAATGTAGATAAAACCGTAACACTTTGGAATGGCTATATAGTTTGTTTATCGAACACTCCGCTTTGCAGGCGGTGGTGGTGCTCTCACTGATTTCAGCTATCGGATTGGGGTTGGGGAAAGTACATATTTGCGGTATCTCCCTCGGCGTGACTTTTGTTTTCTTTGCCGGTATTCTCGCCGGGCATTTCGGGTTGTCCATCGACCCGCAGATGCTGAACTACGCGGAAAGTTTCGGACTGGTAATATTTGTGTACGCGTTGGGCTTACAGGTGGGGCCCGGTTTCTTCAGCTCTTTCCGCAAGGGCGGGGTGCAACTGAACATGCTGGCTCTGGGAGTGGTGCTGATCGGTACGTTGATGGCCGTATTGGGCAGTTACGGACTGAACATATCGCTGCCGGACATGGTAGGCATCCTCTGCGGCGCCACAACCAACACGCCGGCGCTGGGCGCGGCGCAACAGACCTTGAAGCAGATGGGACTGGAGTCCAGCACTCCGGCTTTGGGCTGTGCGGTAGCCTATCCGCTGGGGGTGGTGGGAGTGATTCTTGCCGTACTGATAATACGCAAGGCATTGGCCCGTAAGGAAGATTTGGAACTGAAAGAGAAAGATGATGCGAACAAAACCTATATCGCGGCGTTTCAGGTACACAATCCGGCCATCTTCGATAAAAGCATCAAGGAAATAGGCGGTCTGAATTATCCGAAGTTCGTCATCTCCCGTTTGTGGCGGGACGGCAACGTAAGTATTCCTACTTCCGAGAAGATAATAAAGGAAGGAGACCGCTTGCTGGTGGTGACTTCGGAGAAGTATGCCCCGGCGTTGACCGTACTGTTCGGCGAGCAGGAACATACCGACTGGAATAAAGAGGATATCGACTGGAATGCCATAGACAGCCAGCTCATCTCGCAGCGTATCGTGGTGACACGTCCCGAGCTGAACGGAAAGAAGCTGGGTTCGCTTCACCTGCGCAATCATTACGGCATCAACATCAGCCGTGTGTACCGCAGCGGCGTACAGTTGCTTGCCACCGCGGAACTGACCTTGCAGTTGGGTGACCGCCTGACGGTAGTAGGTGAGGCCGCCGCCATCCAGAATGTGGAAAAAGTGCTGGGCAACGCCATCAAGAGCCTGAAGGAGCCGAATCTGGTTGCGGTATTTATCGGCATCATCCTGGGACTTGCCTTGGGGGCAATCCCCATTTCCCTGCCAGGCATCAGCGCTCCGGTGAAGCTGGGACTTGCCGGCGGACCGATTATCGTGGGTATTCTCATCGGTACTTTCGGACCGAGAATGCACATGATAACCTATACCACACGCAGCGCCAACCTGATGCTGCGCGCATTGGGGCTGTCGCTATACCTCGCTTGCCTGGGACTGGACGCGGGAGCGCATTTCTTCGATACGGTATTCCGTCCGGAAGGCTTGCTGTGGATTGCGGCCGGATTTACGCTGACTGTCGTCCCGGTACTGATAGTGGGCGTGATTGCCTTTAAGTGGATGAAAGTGGATTTCGGCTCTATGGCAGGCATGCTGTGCGGAAGCATGGCGAACCCGATGGCGCTGAATTACGCCAACGACACCATCCCTGGCGATAACCCGTCGGTGGCTTATGCAACGGTATATCCGATGTGTATGTTTCTGCGGGTAATCATAGCGCAGGTGCTGTTGATGTTCTTGTTAAGTTGAGAATTGAAAATTGAAAAATGAGAAATAATGTGTGTCAGGAGTTAGAGGAGTTATCGCTCCTGATAGTATCGATAACCGAATATAAATCATAAATCTGAAATCATATCATGGGAACTATTACTCCGGAAAGTATAATCAGCGACTTACGCTATTTGCAATTGTTGTCGCGCAGTTTTCCTACCATCGCCGATGCCAGTACGGAAATCATCAATCTGGAAGCCATTCTGAATTTGCCTAAGGGAACAGAGCATTTCCTGACGGATATTCATGGAGAGTACGAGGCTTTTCAGCATGTATTGAAGAACGCTTCGGGCGCGGTAAAACGAAAAGTGAATGAGATTTTCGGCCATACGCTGCGCGAAAGCGAGAAGAAAGAAATCTGTACGCTGATTTATTATCCGGAAGAGAAATTGCAGTTGATAAAGGAACAGGAAACAGACCTGGACGACTGGTATCTCATCACCTTGAACCAACTGGTGAAAGTCTGCCAGAACGTATCTTCCAAATATACGCGCTCGAAGGTGCGCAAGGCGTTGCCGGCAGAGTTCTCCTACATCATTCAGGAGTTGCTGCACGAGTCCAGTGTAGAGCCCAACAAGCACGCGTATATCAACGTCATCATCAGCACGATTATCTCTACCAAGCGTGCGGACGACTTCATCATCGCCATGTGCAACCTTATCCAACGGCTTACAATCGATTCCCTGCACATCGTGGGGGATATCTACGACCGTGGTCCGGGCGCGCATATCATCATGGATACGCTTTGCGACTACCATAACTTCGACATCCAGTGGGGTAACCATGATATTCTGTGGATGGGCGCCGCATCGGGTAACGATGCCTGTATAGCAAACGTTATCCGCATGTCCATGCGCTATGCCAACCTGGCGACGCTGGAAGACGGATACGGCATCAATCTGCTGCCTCTGGCTACCTTTGCGATGGATACCTATGCGGATGACGCCTGCGCTATCTTTGCCCCGAAAATGAACTTCGCCGACGCCAATTACAATGAAAAGACACTGCGCCTGATTACGCAGATGCACAAGGCCATTACGATTATCCAGCTTAAACTGGAAGCGGAGATTATAGACCGCCGTCCGGAATTCGGCATGGCCAACCGGAAGTTGCTGCATAAGATAGACTTTGAACGGGGCGTATTTATATACGAGGGTAAGGAATACGAACTGCGCGACGCCAACTTCCCGACCATCGACCCGGCTGACCCGTATCGCCTGACCGATGAGGAACGGGAACTGGTGGACAAGATTCATGCCTCGTTTATGAACAGCGAGAAGCTGAAGAAGCACATGCGCTGCCTGTTTACTTACGGCGGTATGTACCTGGTGTGCAACAGCAACCTGCTGTATCATGCGTCCGTGCCTTTGAATGAGGACGGAAGCTTCAAGCACGTACGCATCGGCAAGAAAGAGTACTGGGGGCATAAGCTGCTGCAAAAGACCGACCAGCTTATCCGTACCGCCTACTTTGACGAGGATGGTTCCAAAGAGAAGAACTTTGCGCTGGACTATATGTGGTATATGTGGTGCGGGCCGGACGCTCCGTCTTTCGACAAGGATAAGATGGCGACTTTCGAGCGTTACTTCATAGCCGACAAGGCGCTGCATAAAGAGAGCAAGGGATATTACTACACGCTTCGCAACCGTGCCGATATCTGCGATAATATCCTGGCCGAGTTCGGAGTGGAACCGGGGCCTCATTCACATATCATCAACGGACACGTGCCCGTGAAGATTATTAAAGGCGAGCGCCCCATAAAGGCGGACGGCAAACTGCTGGTGATTGACGGCGGTTTCTCCAAGGCCTATCAGCCCGAAACGGGTATCGCGGGCTATACGCTGGTATATCATTCGCACGGCATGCAGTTGGTGCAGCACGACCCGTTCCAAAGCCGTCAGAAAGCGATTGAAGAGGGACAGGACATCAAGTCCACGACATTCGTTATCGAGTTCAACTCACAGCGCATGATGGTGAAAGATACCGATAAGGGCAAGCAGCTCGTAACGCAAATCCAAGATTTGAAGAAACTGCTGGTAGCCTACCGGACGGGATTCATTAAAGAAAAGGAGATTTTCTAAAACAATACCACGCCGCCTTCCACAATAACCCCTTTGTCGAAGGCGGCGTTTTTGTTGTAATGCCTGTCCCAGCCGTAACCGCCTGTCACGAACACTCCTGACTTTGCCGTCAGGCGATATTCGAGATTGATGCGGGTTTGGAGAGAATACAGCCGGGCAGGGAAACCATAGTCTTTGTTCCTGAAGGTTTCTGCGTGTTGATAGCCCAAATCGCCACTGATGAACAGTTGCTTGTAAACAGGCAGTTCCAGTCCGGCACGGTAGAAAAGCGAACCGGAGAATTTGTCGCTGAAATCGAGGAAATGCGTACCGCCGCCAAGAATGGTATAAAACAGCTTGTTCTTGAAGCGGGCCGCGAGATTCAGTTTTGTGGCGTTACCGCCGAAAAGCATCATCTGCACTTTGGTATTCGGATTGGCATTGACCAGTCCCAACTGGAAGCCGTCCAGCTTTTCCTTATAATAGTTCACCAGACCTATCTGAAGTCCTTTAGCGCGAACCGCCACATTGAGGGGAGCAAGCTGCACGCCGGCAGACGTACCGCCTGTGATGTTTCCCAAACCGGAAATCTGGATTCCCCTCATATCGCCGCCTGCCACATTCAACAGGCCGGATGCGGTGACGCCTGCAAAATTACCGCCCGAAATATTGGCAAGTCCCGCAAGTTGTACGCCGGCGGTCTTGTCACCTGTGATATTCAGCAGGCCGCCTGCAATCACTCCGCTGCTGTTATCGCCCGTGATATTGGCCAAGCCGGAAAAGACCGCTCCCTGCGCATGATTCCCGGTGATACCCACAAGCCCGGCAACGGACAGGCCGCTGAGATTATTGCCGTTGATATTGGTGATTCCTGCCATTTGTACGCCCCGCATACTTCCACCCACCATATTGGATATGCCGGAGAACTGCGCTCCGTTCATGTCTCTGCCCACAACGGCTCCCAATGCATTTACTCCCAAGCCGTTCAAACGGTTCATGGCCGAGAAGATACCGAGATTGAAGAAAGTGCTTCCGACCGTGTCTGTGCGTTGTGTGGAGAGATTCTTCCAAAGGGAGAGGTTGACGCCCGCTTTTCCTTTACGGACGGGTTGCCGCTTGCCTGTCTGGGCATAGCCTGTCCCTGCCAACAGCAAGGACAGGCAAATAAGTGAAAATATACGTTTCATGATTCTTTATAATGTTTCATCAGGCCAGGGCGCCGGCTGTCGGGTGGCGCGCAGTATCGGACGCTGTGCGTCCACTGACCGCAGATAGTTGCTTAATTTTCTGGATAGTTTCTTTACAAGTTTCGGGTTCCCGGCTGCTACGTCATGCTGTTCGCCGATGTCGGCCGGGATATTGAACAATTCGCGCTTGCCGCTGTCAAAGTAGTATACCAGCTTCCATGCTCCGGAGCGGATGGAGCAGGTGGCTCCTATACCCGGGCCGGAAGGACCCCAACTGTGCGGGTAGTGCCAGTATATGTCGCGAGCGGGCATTTTGCCTTTGCCGGTAAGCAAGGGCAGGAAACTGATGCCGTCGCGTTCCTGTACCGTATTGTAATGCTTCACACCGGCTATTTCGAGAATGGTGGGGAAGAAGTCCTCTATCATCAGATAATGGTCGCATTTGGTTTCTGCGGCTACCGTGCCGGGCCAGCGTACAATCATCGGTTCGCGCACCCCGCCTTCGTAGGCGGAACCTTTTCCGCTGTTGAGCGGGTAGTTCTGCACATGCAGTTGTCCGGCACGGGTGTGCGCGGCCAACCCGCCGTTATCGGACATGAAAAGCAGGACGGTGTTATCGGTGAGATTATTCTTGTCCAGATAGTCCATCAGGTCGCCGAGGCTTTTGTCCATACCCTCTATCAGTGTGGCATACGCCGCTTCTACCGGGGGAAGGCCTTTGTCCAGATACTTTTGGTAGAAACGCATATCGGGCTGGATAGGAGTGTGTATGGCGTAATGAGCCATGTATAGGAAGAAAGGCTTGTCTGTTTTCCGTGCATCGTCCAAGGCCTTTTCGGCTTCTATGGTGAGCGCTTCCGAGAGGAATATATCTTTTCCATGATACTTTTCCAATCCGGGTACGGCAGCCAGCGGGCTTTTCCCGTCAGGCTTGTTTCCGAAGTTCTGCATGCCGTAGTAGCTGGCGGGAGAGCCTGCCGCATGACCGGCTATGTTCACGTCAAAGCCCATTTTCAGCGGATCGGCTCCGGGCGTGTCGTTGGCTCCGAAGTGGGCTTTACCGCAATGGATGGTGTGGTAACCGTTGTCTTTGAGTACCTGTGCCAGCGAGGTAACTTGCGTGGTGCGTTCCACACCGGGCTCCTGGCAAATGCCGTTAACGTTCCATTCGGGATAAATCATAACGGAGTCCGGTTGCTCGTGGGTGGTATTCTTACGCAGCGTCCAGCTTGTCACCCGGTGTCGCGCGGCGTTCATACCCGTAAAAAGGCTGACGCGCGTAGGCGAGCTGATA
This sequence comes from Bacteroides clarus YIT 12056, assembly GCF_900129655.1. Taxonomy (GTDB): domain Bacteria; phylum Bacteroidota; class Bacteroidia; order Bacteroidales; family Bacteroidaceae; genus Bacteroides; species Bacteroides clarus. The sequence continues at coordinate 89,606 of NZ_FQWK01000006.1, read as the reverse complement.
CTGCACGCGTAGGCTTGTGTAAACATCTTGCCCTGAGTTGCCAGACGCTCCATGTTGGGCGTATGGTACGTGTCGTTGTAGCGGGTGCGCTGTGTCCAGAAAGGCAGAGATGTGTCCTGCCATCCCATATCATCCACTAAAAATAAAATAATGTTCGGGCGTTGCTTCGCGGCGGGCATTGCCTCGCTTGACGGCATCGCCTGGACTGCTCCTGACATTCCGGATAACGGAAGTAACGCGGCGGATAATAATAATTCGTTTTTCATCGGAGAAAGAAAGGGTTAGTGATTAGGGGTTAGGGATTAGTGATTAGGGGGGATTGAATGAATGGCGGTGAACAATCAGCGCAGGCCGCATAACTCGTTAATCACTAATCACTCACCGCTATCCACTATTTCGTCTTATCCTTTTGCTTCCTGATACAAGAAGCGTTTGATGGACTTCTTGGGTGTCTTTTCAAATTCTTCGGGATATATCTTCATCTTGGAAATCTGACTGTAAGCAGGCAATTCCGCGTTCAGCGCCACACGGTTCTCTTCCATGACGCGTTCTATGTCGTCGTTGTTGAGGCCGTGGGCAAAGGCATCGTCAAAGTCGGGATATACCAGTCCTACGAGCTTTTCGTTCTGCTGTACGATGATGCTTTCGGATACGTACGGCAGGTTGTTCAGCTTATCTTCTATTTCTTCGGGGTAGATGTTCTGTCCGCTTGGGCCGAGGAGCATATTCTTGCTGCGTCCTTTGATGGTGACATTGCCTTCGGCATCCATCAGGGCGAGGTCGCCGGTATGCAGCCAGCCCTCTTTGTCCACCACTTCGGCGGTAGCCTCTTCATTCTTGTAGTAGCCCAGCATGACGTTGGGACCGCGGCAGACAATCTCGCCGGGTACATTCTCCGGATCGGGAGAGAGAATCTTCACTTCCATGCGGGGAGCGGCCTTACCGCAGGAACCGGGCTTGAAGCGCGTCCAGTCTTCGTAGCAGATGATAGGGCCGCATTCCGTCATGCCGTAGCCTACGGTGTAGGGGAAATCTATCATGCGCAGGAACTGCTCCACTTCCTGGTTGAAAGCTGCGCCGCCGACGATGACCGCTGCGAAATTGCCCCCGAACGCCTGTATCATCTGCTCGCGTACGGTGGCTTTTATCTTGTCGTTGATGATGGGCACTTTCAGCAGCAGCTTCATGGTAGGGGTTTCCAGCTTGGGCAATACGCTCTTCTTGATAATCTTTTCGATGATGAGCGGTACGGCTACGATGAGGTTCGGTTTCACGTCGGCGAAGGCCTGGAAGATAATCTTCGGGCTCGGCATGCGGGTGAGGTAGTAGATGTGGCAACCCACGGAGAACTCATACAGGAACTCGAATGCCAGTCCGTACATGTGCGCCATGGGCAGCATGCATACCAGTTTGTCGCCGGCTTTCAGCGGCAGTACCTCGAAGGCGAACTTGGTGTTGGACCACAGGCTGCGGTAGGGCAGCATTACGCCTTTCGAGTAGCTGGTCGTACCGGAAGTATAGTTGATGACGGCCAGCTCTTCGGGTTGGTCTTTGTGGTAATCGATGTGTTCCTTGCGGAAGTTCTTGGGGAATTTCTTGCCGAACATCTCGTTGAGGTGCTCGCGGGCGTAAGTAACCCGTTCGTTGCGCGATACCAGCAGGGTGAAGTCGGTCATCATGAAGATGCCTTCCAGCAACGGCATAGCGCTTTCGTTGAGGTTTTCCCATACTTGGTCGCCTACGAAAAGGAGCTTGGCTTCGGAGTGGTTTACGATGTTGTGTACATTGTCGGCCTTGAACTCGTGAAGAATGGGCACAATGACTGCGCCATACGTCAGCGTGGCGAGGAAAGTCACTCCCCAGTGCGAACTGTTACGGCCGCAGACAGCGATTTTATCGCCTTTCTTGATGCCGCTCGCTTCAAAAATGATATGCAGCTTTTCTATTTTGCGGGCTACATCCTTGTATTGCAGGGTTGCCCCTTTATAGTCGGTCAGGGCGTCCAGGTCCCAGTTTTCCTTTATACTGTTCTCTATATAGGCGATAAAACTTTGTTCCATTATTATATTGCACATTTAGTTGAAAATTGTGCAAATATAAGGGTTTATATAGAGAATGCAAACTTTTAGGGGAAAATAGTACTCCGGCGGATTTCCTAAAACTCTACGGTAACGCCCAGGGTAGGCAGCAGGGTTCCGCTTTCCTGTTTGAGGTATTTCATCTTGTAACGTTGTTCGGACGCGGGGGCGGCGGGGTTTTCAATGACGCCTGTGCTCATGATGACATCCGGCTGCTTCAGTTTGCTGCCGGTCACGTTTTGCAAGTCCAGATAGAGCCCCACCATGCAACGGCGGAAGTAGAAAGACTTGTCCACACGCACATCCAGTTGGGCGAAGTCGGGAAGCCGCCCAGTATTGTAGAGCGAGTAGTCGTAATAAGGCTGTCCTTTGGCATCCCAGGCCTGGACGAGCGATGATTTGTCCTCATCGTAGGGAGTGTAGGGCGCACCGCCTATGTAGCTCACCTTGCCGCCTATGCTCCAGCGCTTAGGCAGGTTGTACGTGCCGCTCATGTTGAGGATGAAACGGTTGTCCCATGCGGACGGAATGTAATCGTCTCCCGAATGGTTGCGGTATTCGCTTTTGTAGAGGGTGAAGGAAGATACCAGGTTGAAGCGGCCGGATACCTGCCACCTGAACATGGTTTCCAAGCCGTATGCCCTGCCGTCAGCGGTAGAAGCCAGCGGTTCATTGCCTACCACGCCGTAGTCGTTGCCTTTGCAGGCCAGCGGGATGTTATCTTGCAGGGAGAGGGGAATACGGTTGTAACGCTTAAAAAAGCCTTCGGCGGAAATCATGATACGGTCGTGCAGATGCCAGTCTGCGCCGATGCTGCTTTCCATTACCCGCATATATTTCAATGCTTTGTTGAGGTAGCTCCCATCGTTGTTTTTGTAGCCCAGCGCCGTATAGGGCGGCAACTGGTGGTAAAGCCCGGCGCTTCCGTTCAGAATCCATTGCTCCGACAGCTTGTACGAGGCGGAGAGGCGGGGAGATAACTGCTTCCACAATTGTTTCATGCCGCGGTTGTAGTTGTTGCCGTCCACGCGGATGCCGGCGGAGAGGGTGAAACGGTTGTCGCGGGTGGAATAGTCGGACGAGAAGAAAGCTCCCCAGCCGATGATATTGAGCGAGGTTTTGTAGAGGGAGAACGGACTGTCGGTATTATTCGTATAGCCGGAGTTGGTAAGTTCCGCACCCTCTTTCAAAGTCCATTGTCCGAGACGGGTCCGGTTTTCGAACAGGGCGGTGGTTTTCTGTTCTACCGAACGGAGACGCAGGGTGAGGTTGTCCTCGGAAGAGTCATCATTATTCCGGTATTTCAGGTTGCGGTTGTTCAGATAATTGTGGCTGAGGGTGACGGACTGCGTGTGCTTTCCGGCGTAATGCCTGTACACGGCTCCTACGGTGAAAGTCTCCTGATGGATGGTAGGCAGGTAGCTGAGCAGGTATTCGGCGTCTTCTCCTTTTTCGTCCGTATTCAGCTTCATTTTGTCGATGCCTGTCAGGGCGAGTACGGTCAGCTCGTCATGTTCCGTCAGCCTGGTTTTTATTTTGAATTGCCCGTCTATGAAGTTGGGCAGAAAAGGCAACCCCAATGCTTTGAATAACAGTTGCAGGTACGACTGGCGTACGGAGAAAAGGTAGGTGGTGCGGTCATTGAAATGTCCGCTGCCGCTCAGGGACACTTCGGATGCTCCGAGGGTTGCCTTAAAAGTCTGCTTGTCCGGGTTGCCGTCACGAAGCCGGAAGTCGAGCACGGAACTCAATGCTCCGGAACGGTTGGCGGGGAATGCGCCTGTATAGAATGTAATCTCCCGTACGAGGTCGGCGTTGACGATGCTTACCGGGCCGCCCGACGCGCCTTGCGTGGCGAAATGATTGATGTTAGGTATCTCGATGCCGTCCATGTAGAAACGGTTTTCGGAAGGTGAGCCACCCCGTACGATAAGGTCGTTTCGGTAGCCGACAGGAGAGAATGACACGCCCGGATAGGCACGTACTATGCGGGAAATATCCCGGTTGGCTCCGGGGCTTTTCTCGATTTCCTGCAAGCCGATGACACGCATGCTTACAGGGCTTTCTATGCTTCTCCGGAAAGGAGAGGGCGTAACCACGACCGCCGTCAGCAGATTGGCGTCTTCTTCCATCTCTATTTCGATGAACGGAGTAGAGGCGGAGACTATATATTCCGGGCTGGATGCGGTGACGTATCCTATGCACGTAGCCTCGAAACGGTATATTCCCGGCGGTACCTGCTCGATGCGGAATACGCCGAGCGAGTCGGTGGAAGCCCCTTTGCCCGGAAGGCCCGTTACCGTTACGTTGGCGTAGGCAACGGGCTTTCGGGAGTTCTTGTCAATGACTTTTCCCCGGACAGGGTAGGTTGTGGCAGCGGCTGTCGCCACTGCCGGGACGATGCAAAAGAGGAGCATCAGCCATACGATGCCGCCGATGTGCCGGAGTTTTACCGTCATGCTTATTTATCGTTGCTTAAATACCAGCGGTACATCCGCTCTACACCTTCCTCGATGTCTATCTTATGCTGCCAGCCCAACGCGTGCAGTTTGCCGGGGTCGGTGAGTTTGCGCATGGTGCCGTCGGGTTTGCTGCTGTCGAAAGTGAGCTTTCCGCGATACCCCACGGTGTCCGCAATCAGTTCGGCAAGGCGGCGGATGGTGATTTCCTTGCCCGTACCGATGTTGATGTGGCAGTTGCGGATATCCTTCTCTCCGGCTTTGCAGGTATCTTTAAAGTCCACGTGCTCCATGACGAATACGCTGGCGTCCGCCATTTCCTCACTCCAGAGGAATTCACGCAGCGGCGTTCCCGTACCCCATAACTTGACTTCCCCTTCGCCGATGCCGTATTTGGCAAGTATGTTCAGTATCTCTTCGTTGCTGTTGCCGCCGTCGATACCTTCTACGGGGCGCAGGTTCATGTCGCGGCGTACGGCATCCCAGTCGCCTTGTTGCAGGCAGTGGGCCAGGTGTACCTTGCGAATCATGGCGGGCAGTACGTGGCTGCGTTCCAGGTCGAAATTGTCGTTGGGTCCGTAGAGGTTGGTGGGCATGACGGCGATGTAGTTAGTACCGTATTGCAGGTTAAAGCTTTCGCACATCTTCAGCCCGGCAATCTTGGCGATGGCATACGGCTCGTTGGTGTATTCCAGCGGTGAGGTGAGCAGGACGTCTTCTTTCATCGGCTGCTCGGCGTCACGCGGGTAGATACAGGTGCTGCCCAGGAAAAGCAGTTTCTTCACGTTGTGGCGGAAGCTCTCGCCAATGACGTTTTGCTGTATCTGGAGATTCTTGTAGATGAAGTCGGCGCGGTAGATGCTGTTTGCCATGATACCGCCTACGAAAGCGGCGGCGAGGAATACGTATTCCGGTTGCTCCTCATCGAAAAAACGGCGTACGGCGACTCCGTCCAACAGGTCGAGTTCTTTATGGGTTCTGCCTACGAGGTTGGTGTAGCCTTTCTCCTGCAAATTTTTCCAGATGGCGGAACCTACCAGTCCGCGATGCCCTGCGATGTATATTTTTGCGTTCTTGTCTAACATTGTAATGAATGGGATGGTTTCTGAAAATTAATTATTTGGTTAAATCTCTTTGCTTCTCAAATGCAGTTTCCGTACGAACTTCATGTCATGCTCCGCCATGATGCGTACCAACTCTTCAAAGCTCGTCTGCTGCGGGTTCCAGCCCAGTAACGTTTTGGCTTTGGTGGGGTCGCCCAGCAGTTGTTCCACTTCGGACGGACGGAAGTATTTGGGATCTACTTCCACCAGTACTTTGCCGGTTTTGCAGTCGATACCTTTCTCGTCTGCGCCTGTGCCTTCCCAACGAAGCTGTATGCCTGCTTCTGCAAAGGCCAGCGTGGCAAATTCGCGTACGGTGTGCATCTCTCCGGTGGCAATCACGAAGTCTTCCGGTGTGTCGTGTTGCAGGATGAGCCACATGCATTCCACGTAGTCGCGGGCATATCCCCAGTCACGGCGTGCGTCGAGGTTTCCCAGATACAGTTTGTCTTGAAAGCCTTGGGCTATGCGTGCGGCGGCCAGTGTGATTTTGCGGGTTACGAATGTTTCGCCGCGGCGTTCGCTTTCGTGGTTGAAGAGGATACCGTTGACGGCGAACATGCCGTAGCTTTCACGGTAGTTCTTCGTAATCCAGAAGCCGTATTGCTTGGCTACGCCGTACGGGCTGCGCGGGTAGAACGGGGTAGTCTCTTTCTGGGGCACTTCCTGTACCTTGCCGAACAACTCTGATGTAGAGGCCTGGTATATCTTCGTTTTCTTTTCCAGTCCGAGGATACGTACCGCTTCCAGCATGCGTAGCGTGCCTATGGCGTCTGTCTCGGCGGTGTATTCGGGCACGTCGAAAGATACTTTTACGTGGCTCTGTGCGGCGAGGTTGTATATCTCATCCGGTTGCACCTGCTGGATGATGCGTATCAGCGAGCTGCTGTCCGTCATATCTCCATAGTGCAGGTTGACGGTACGTTTCTGCTTCATGTCACGTACCCATTCGTCAAAGTACAAATGCTCGATGCGTCCGGTGTTGAAGGAAGATGAACGGCGCATGATGCCGTGCACTTCATACCCTTTCTGCAATAGGAATTCTGCAAGGAACGAGCCGTCCTGTCCGGTAATTCCGGAAATTAGAGCTTTTTTCATTTATCTTTAATTTTGTATGACCGTTGTTTTGAACGAACAAAATTCGCTATTTTTTGCGAGATGGCAAAATATAGCTGGGAAAATGCAATAAACTCCGGCATAAATTGTATGTCGGAGTTTACGGTAAATTAATTTTATGATGTTTGCGGTTTGTTTTCTCCATATACTCTTCATAAAGAGCTACCGGGCCGTAGTGCCATAATTTTGTTTCCTCTTGTTCCAGTTCTTTATATGTATCGGATTTATAGAATGCCCGAAGGGCGTCTAATAATGTTCCGCCTTTTTCGGCGGCATAGATTTTGGCGAACAGACTTACTTTGGCGGGTAAAAGTAAATGTAGGTTTTGATTGGTTATTTCTCTATCTATACTGCCGTGATATAGTTTCATTTTTGTTCTTCCTGTTTCCTTTGTTGTATGAAGTCGTCAATTTCTTCTAACAGCCATTGTCTGCTTTGAGTATGTAATACATCAAAGTTTGCAGATAAATATTCTGTAACTCCGTATCGGTCGAATATACTCATGACTTCTCCACCGGTGGCAGAGATATGCACCTTGTATTGTTCAATGCAAAATGAAACAAAATACGCAATATCAAGTTCTTTATCCTTCATATCTTTTATTTGTTCTGTGGTACTTCAACGTGTTACCTTTGAAGTGCCACAGAACAAAGATAGTATAAAAGTTAGAATCTATGAAGTAAAGGAGAGTTTATTTGCTGCGTACAAGAATGGCCGGATCGATGCATTCAATTAAATATTCGATGATAAGAGGTATGAAAATATAAATCTATATAAAATCTGTATTATATATACTCTATATATAATGTATATTTTATATATTTGCGAATATACTAAGTATTATATTATGGCAACAGCAGTATTAGAGAAAAAAAGAAAGAATATCGATTTGCCGGCCGATGTATTGCAAAAGTTATCGGTTCTGGCTGCATCGCAGGGAAAAAGTTTAAAGGCGTTTATAGAGCATCTTTTGGTTGCTAAGGCTAATTCCATATCCGTAGAAGTCTCGGAAAACCCAAGTCCTACAAGTGATCCTTTTTTTGAAGATCCCGATAATAGGGCAGAGATTGAAAAGCGGGTAAAGGCGCATAAAGCCGGAGAAGCGAAAGGCGCTGTTACTTTACGGTCGACGGAAGAGATTGAAAAATTCATGAACAATCTCTGAAATGGCATATATAATTAAGTTTGAGGAAAAAGCCGTTAAAGACTTAGCCGAACTGAAGAAAGCAGGAAATAAAGCTGCTATTGTTAAAATAGATTGTTGTATCGGTTATTAGTTTGTACTGTACCACCGTAGCAGTTTAAGGGAGAGAGTGATATTTATGCCGAGTTTGTTTGCTGTTTAAAAAAGAAGTATTATCTTTGCAGCGCTTTAAGAGAAAAGCACTTCTTGAAAAGGAAGTTTTGGAGAGGTGGCAGAGTGGTCGATTGCGGCGGTCTTGAAAACCGTTGTGCTGCGAGGCACCCGGGGTTCGAATCCCTGTCTCTCCGCAATAAACGTTGAAAATCAATAGTTTACAAGAATTACACCCAGTTTTACACCCTACAATGTAAAATTGGGTGTTTTTAGTTTATTTAAGTTCTCCTGCTTCTATTCTATAGCTTATTCAGGCTATGTATTGGTGTTTTTTGATTTTCCTTAATTACTCTACCTACTTGTTTTCTCGTCCCAAATAGCCTTAGGATTGCTTTTGGCTACCTTTCTTTAAAAACAGAAAAGATTGAAGATAAGTGAAAATAAAACATAACTATTTGCTAATCATTGACTAATCAAGGGAAAGATAAGGCTATTTATATGTTTGTTTTTGGGTGTTCCTCCTTGTTGTTATGACATCCGTTCCTCTTTCGACTGATATTTACTTCACCGATTTTGAAAGGGGGTGCGATATATCCTGATTGAATGAGATGTAGCAAAGAATATTTCTTGCTTCAATCTTCTAAAAAAAGTAGTATGGAAGATTTTAAAACGGCAATCTTGGAAGAGTTGAAAGAAATCAAATCACTCAGCCTTCTTGCAGCAAAGAATGTATTGACTATTGAAGAAGTTGCTTTGCTGACCGGATTAAGTGTTTCTTGTCTTTATAAAAAGACGTGTGCAAAGCAGATACCTTTTTACCGTTCCAGTAAGCGGATTTATTTCAATCGTCAGGAAATAGAGTCGTGGATGATGAGTGTCAGGATTTCCGGTAGTTCCCTTATATAATAAGGGGTGAGTTATCTACAAAATTTGTATATCACATAAATCTTATGTTATGTATGATACCGTTAGATTTTATCAACGAGACTACCGGATAGACCCGAATATGCTAAGTCAGTATCTTAGTAATTGTGATGCGAAAACAAATGTTGAAACGGGTGAGATTCGTTATAATGAAGGGTATATAGGAAAAGCATATATTAGAGTAGGAATAGGTTGGATATATTGTGATTGCAGTTTCCCTCGTTTGCTCTATCCCGATAACTCATTCACGTTGAAACGTATGGACGCAAAAGCATGTATTGAGTTTCTATCCGATACTTTGCATTACGACATGAATAACGCAAGTGTAACTCGGATAGATGTAGCAACTACGTTTAGCATGGGGCAACCAGTGAGAATGTATTTTGATTGTTTGGGAGCTTTGAGCCGTTTCAAAAGAGTAGTAGTCGTGAAAGATGAGACTTTGGAATATAGGCAAGGAACTGTAGATAAAGAAGGACAATGTCTTGCTTTTTATGATAAACAGCTTGAATCGCTTGAAAAAAGAAAACTTCATCCCAAAGGATTGGTAGGCGATAATTTGCTACGCTACGAGCACCGTTGGTTCGGTAGGCTTGCTACTCGTTTAAAAGAGCCGGAAGTAACAGGGGGCACCTTGTATGATGAAAGGTTTTATCGCAAAATCGCGGAGCTATGGGCAGAGGATTATTTCAAGATAGAGAAAAAGAAGGCTGTTGCTGCGGAAGCTATGAGGTTAATCAAAACGCCTAATGAGGCTTTTAATATCATTACTGCACATGGTCTTTCAAAAATCCCGAATGAAGAACTAATCCGTTATATTAATCAGATAGCTAACAATGCAGGTTTTTCGGCAAATGAGACTTATAGATTGAGAAAGAAAATAAAGGAGATATCAAGTAATCCTACAATTACGGAAGATATGTCGTTGGCTAAAGAACTTGATGTGAGAATCTTGGAAGTGTTAGATAATCTTCAATAGGTCGTTGTACTAAAAAAGAAGGTCAGGGAGGCTTAAAAAACAGCCTTTCCTGACCTTCTTTTTTAAAAGGTAAGACAATCATAGGTTTGAAGAATTTCTTCCTGACGAAGCCCTAAGTATCGTTTGGTGATAGCAACCGAACTATGGTTGAATAATTCCATTAATTTAATTAAAGCAAGTTCCGAGTTCTCTCCATTCATCGTATAGACCTGCCTTCCGAAAGTCTTTCTAAGGCTGTGGCAAGAGAAGTTCTTAATTTTTAGTCGGTACTTCCTTCTCACCTCTTTAAGAACGACATTAATCCGTTGGACTGTGAATACCGTTCCTTTCTGGCTTATGAGGATTGGCGCATTAACTCCGACCGGATTTATATGCTTGTAACATTCTTTGATGTGCTGCTGTAACTGGGGATTGATTCTGATTATTCTTTGTTTACCGGTCTTTTTCTCTATTACAGTAAACTCGTCTGCACCAAGTATCTGCTTCCACCTTAAAGCGAGAATATCAGAAATCCGTAATCCAGTGAAACATCCCAAAGATATGAGAAGTGAAATCTTATAATTTCCGTCTTTGGCTAATTTACGGATTAGGTTCATCGCATCCGACCACACAAGATAGTCTGCTGTTGTTGTTGAGTATTTGAGTGACATGATATTCGGTTTTGTATGTAAATGAATAAAAGTGAATGTTATTTTTGAGTATGGTTTGCTAATTGGTTGATTATTAGGGGAACATTCACTAATATAGAAAGTGAATGTTTTATCTCGGTCAGATTGTGAGCACCCATATCAGATACCCACTACCTGACCGGAATAGAAACCCTATAGCTGTCCTTCATCGGCAAAGCTGTAATAGCTATCATCCGTTAGAATAATGTGGTCTATGACCGTTATTCGCATAATCTCGGCTGCTTTCTTCACCTGCTCCGTCAAGGCAATATCCTGCTGACTGGGGCGAAGTTTTCCGCTTGGATGATTGTGCGCGAGAATTATAGCCGTAGCGTTGGTAAGCAAGGCTGCTTGCAGGATTATCCGCACATCGGCACTTGTTTCTGTCAGCCCTCCTTCCGAAATCTGTGTATATCCTAAAACCTCCTGCGCTTGATTGAGAAGTACGACTTTAAAATATTCCTTATAGCCGATTGTATCTTCCCTGAACGTAGGTAGTAACATTCCGTACGCATCGAAAGATGTAGCGATTTTTCGCTTCTTTCTGACTGTTGATTTATAGGAAAGCTCCACCTCTCCCACTTGATAATCTATATCCATGATATGTGATGTTTTATTAATTAATAAATAAAAGAGGACACCACGCTGATGATGTCCTCTTGATAATTGTTGTCTGTACTTTATCAGATGAACGGAAGATAAATATCATCCAGCACACCGCTGTCTATTATCCGTTTACACAGTTCATGCGATGCTTGGTTTCTGAGGTCTGTCCTATAGCTGTCGTCACCTACCATTCGGATAACCGCCACTATGGTTCGCATTAATTCCTGCTGTAAGGTGCGGTGGTAGAATCGGGTGCTTTCTGCGAATCTCTTGGGACTCCAGCCCATATCGTTTAAGGCTCGTTCCAGTTCTTGTGCTGCCTTGTATTCACGACTGTTTTGTAATTCCATATTATTGTAGTTTTAAGAAGTTCATAAAATAAAGAAAGGACAACTAACTGAATAGCTGCCCTTTCCTCTCTCTCAATCAACACCACTTAGCCCAAGAACCAAGCGTATTTGTTATCAATTCCTTGCAGGACGTTGTTAAGCCCTACACTGACTTCCGTAGCATTTACGGCTCGTTGCAGATAAGTATCAATGTAGCTGCCTTTGTTAGCCTGCGTTAGAAGATTATGAAAATCGAACATGGATATAGCGTTATCCTTTGCTCCGAACACTTCGTTGTGGTAGTAGTCTCGACAAACAGAATTAATCTGGCTGTCGGTTATCAGTAGTCTTGGAACTGCTTTCTGCCTTGCAGGTGACAATGCTTGGTACATCCGCATCCGTCCTACGATTTGCGCAAACTGGGTTTCGGACAGTGAGGTATCGGTAAGCGTCTGCATCAGGTGGATTTCTTTTGCAGGATTGAAGCTGTGGAAGAGTTCAAGCACGTTACGGTAGAGTTCACTGATGTTCGTCACCTCCATGTTGTATTTCAGTCCTTCACCAGTTAGCACCTGATTGGAGCAGACGTGCACTCTCCACCCGACAAAGACGGAGAACTTCTCTATTCCTTTGGTGGCTCGGTACAAATTGAGGTCGCTGTAGTTCCGCACTCCACCGATGCACAATTCAAGCCGTTGCCCTCTTACCGTTTCTGTAATGGTCGGGATAGTAAAAGCAAATGCAAGCCGTTGGTAGAACTGCGTCTTTTCGCATTCTAAAAGCTCTGAGGCTTTCTTTCCGAGTGCTTGCGGTACTCTGCCTCGGACAATATGCGAAACTCTTATATCGGGGTTGTTTAACCGTTCTCCTGCATAGAAGGAACTGGCTGCATCGTGTACGCAGGAGATAAAATCTTGGTGTGCGATAGTCAGCTCTTGATTAGCCCATGTCGGAACGACACACTTGTTTGCAAGCTCGTTCATGGTGATTTCATCGGTATTTGCTTCAAGGAAACTCACACCCGACTTTGCTGTTGCTTCGTCTGGGATAATGGTTACTTCTTCTGCGTACTCACCCAAGTTTAATCTCGATTGGTTCTGTGCCATGATAGGCATGATTTGTAATGCTTCCATAATGAATTTGAATTAAATGATTATTGATTGATTTAGGCAGATACCAAGTATTTACAAGGATTGCTCTCTGCTCCGTACTTATATCTGACTGAATAACGATTTGAGCTATAAATCCGACTTGGGAGATAGTATGAATGGAATAGCAGAATTTATATGTCTGATGTGCTTTCGAGATAGTAAGGTATATAGCTCCCCTGACTTCGCTATTTTAAGTAGTGGTTAATGTAATTAGTCTTGTATTGTATTAATTACAAATGATTAAACAAACAAAAATCATCAGTAATTCGAGGGAGTGCTTTTCCCGAAAACATCTTCCTCCCTATGTATAGAAGCAGTGCATGGCTCAATATTGAGCTACTGAAATTTCGTTAAATGGTTGGTTTTGATTGAAAACCTCCGTTTTTGAATTAGAGAAGGGTAGATATATAAATTTAAAATTGGAAGTACGGAGGGGCGTTTTAGAGAGGTGTAGCGGTATGCTTGTCGGTACGGGAAAATTATGTAACCCTCTTTATTGTGGATGAAAAAGGGTATATATTTCTACCCTCCCAGTCTGCTAAATCTACTATCAGAATTTATTCAGATTACCCAGCTATTCCCTTCATCACACAGCTATAAAAATAAAGTCGTAACAGAGTATCACTCCATTACGACTTTTCACGATTTCTTCTATTCTACTGTTTTACTAAAGTCATAGTATATTCAGTATCATCGTCCCATTCTCCTGCGTAATCATGCCAAGTATATTTATAAGTAGCCTGATTCTTAGAAATAGTTATCGTACCTTCAATATAATCATCTTGATTCAGTATGATTTTCAGGTTGCTACCATTTAGGGTATAAGAACAATTAGATGAAGTTTCTTCTTCGTCAGCCCAAACTAAACTACCATTACTTTTGAAAGTGAAAGAACCTGAACGTAAATCTTCATCAGAGCTTGAAGTATATTTCCAAGTACCCTCAATTGTAGCGTTTGTTTCTTCTTCATCATCACTACAAGCTACGAAGTTCACACACATAATTACGGCTATCAAAGCCATTCCGATAAGTCTTAATGTTTTCATTTTAACTAATAGATTGTTATTCCTGCTCCTATGTTCCTTCTCAGAGCGTTATCGAATAATAAGGCATGAGGAACACGACATAAAGTCGCACGCTTTTTTGATTAGAAACTAAACCCTATAGAAGCAGAGACGCCATGCGGATAAACATCATCACCGTCTTTGTTCCAAGCCTCTCCGTATGCTTTGGAATTATATGTATATCCGACTTTCAGAAACACAGATAACGTCTTATAAAAATTCCAATTCACACCAGCACCCGGATTTGCATAGAATCCTGCTGCATCAAGCAGACTATAGCCTACTTTCGCATCAACAAACGGAGAGATTCTCTTTTTAAGGAAGGTGTATCTCACGCTACCATATAGCGGTATGGAAGTGTAATCATCGCCTAAACGTACACCTACACCTGCACCGATATAAAAACGAGAGCCAAGCTGAACCCCATGCGTAGTATAAATATCAGTAGTACTGAACATTCCTATATCATCAGTATGGAAAGTTCTACCGCCTTCAATAGAGCCTTTGTAGCTTTGGGCGTTGCACGTTAGAGAGTTCATGCTCACTGTTACAGAAACAAGGAGCAAACCGATTAATCTTGAAGTTTTCATTCCATTTTAGATTGATGCCTACCTGCTCCCTTTGTAAGCGATTAAAAATGAAGAGGCGTGGGAACTACTGAATATTACCTTATTGAGGCTCTCGACTGCCCATTCCCAAGTAATAAACAATAGCCCACGCCAAACGATATATAAGCTACTGCAAACTGCAAGTAGGTATATAACATCAGCATGAGCATTTTGTCTACTATCCTTGGGAATCGAAATTGTCGAGATTTCAATAAAGGATAATATCTTAAACGCTCTTTTTCGTTATTATGTCTGCTTCCCGAACTCAGAAAGCACCGCAAAGGTATAGAAAAGGTGTTGGAACTCAAAAGAAAAACGCCTCAAATTTCACGAGAGTAGGTTGTAGAGCATATTCAGCAGGTATTATGAAAGCTCAAAGCTGCCTCTTGGTATCTGCACGAATAGTGAGCCTACAGATGCCGAATAGGGGCGATTTTTGAACGGTTTTCAGCATTGACTATAAAATGGTTACAGAGAAACTGAACTGCTTAAATCGGGCGAGAATCAAGGGGTGGGAGAGGTTTCTTATGGCTGATTTGGAGTGAGGATGTTACGAAATCCATAGAGGCAATTAGAAGCGATTTCCGGGACTTTCCTGCCAATGGTGGTAATTGGTAGATTCAAGTTGGAAAACAAAATTACGAGACGCAAAAAGCCGTTATCAAAGGCGATAACGGCTCTGTTCTACATGATTAATCAGTGCTTTCGGGGATTTGATTTTCGAGAACTGTTCAGGAGCTCCAATGCTAAATCTGCATCAATAATAATCTTTCTACCTACTTGCGAGATAGCCTTGTTGATTACTCCGCTTTTCTTTATCCGATTGGCGGTGACTATGGAGCAACCCAGTAATCCTGCCAGCCCTGCTAAACCGTAAACATAACGTTTGTTATCGTTGGTCTGTTCTGAGGAAACTGGTTGCGTTGATTGCTGACGAGAAATTAGCGGTGCTAAAATATCAAGCAACTCTTGAACTGTCAAAGCGCCCAAAGGCTTGTTCATTTCAGTCATTTTTCAATTGTTTAAGTAAAATAAGCTGCCTCTTGCGTATTATGAAAACGCTAAGAAAGGAGACGACTTTCATCTGAGTAGAAATCAAATTTTGTATTAATTTCTACCTTCTTCTTGCAATCTGAAACACTCTTGCTGTTCTGCTGATTTGAACAAGTTGTTTTTGTTATAATGAAATCCTGCATTTATCTATCAAGAATATCATGCAGAATTTTTGTTTATCTGTCTCTATGCAATTTTCTGCATAGAGGGGGCTGTATCATGATAGCTTCTTTCATGGGAATTTGGCTATCTTTACGCCTCGGTTTTAAAAAGATATCTTTTCAGCAAAGGTAGTATAAAATTCAATAACTACCAACTATAAACATAGAATTTCAGATTTTACCTCTGATTTATTCGTTTGAAAGTAAAAGATATTACATATTATTGAATTTAGTCATTGCATTCGCCTTTGTCTCATCCGCTATGTCTATGTATGGTTTCATCGCCTTGTAGTCACTGTGTCCTGTCCATTTCATCACCACTTGTGGGGGGATACCCAATGCTAAAGCATTGCAGATAAAAGTTCTTCTTCCGGTATGGGTTCCCAGCAGGGCGTATTTTGGGGTGACAGTATCTATGCGTTCATTTCCCTTGTAGTAAGTTTCTCTTACCGGGTCATTGATTTCCGCAAGCTCTCCCAGCTCCTTCAAATAATCGTTCATCTTTTGATTGCTGATGACCGGAAGTGCCTTATGCTTTTCAAAGTGTACGTCCTTGTATTTATCCAGTATCGCCTTGCTGTGGTCGTTCAATTCTATAATCAGGCTGTCTGCCGTTTTTATGGTGGTTATCTCTATATGGTCTTGCTTGATGTCGCTCCGTTTCAAATTGTACACATCCGAGTAGCGCAGCCCACTGAAACAGCAGAACAGAAAAACGTCCCTTACACGTTCAAGGTATTGCTTAGTTGGGGGTATCTGATAGGTTTTCAATTTATTCAGCTCCTCCGGTGTGAGGAATATCACTTTTTTGGGTGTGTTTTTCAATTTAGGTTTGAAGCTGTCATAAGCAGCGTTTTGACTATATCCTTTTTTGTAACTCCACCGTAGAAACCATTTCAGAAAAGAAATCTGTTTGCCTATGGTGCTGTTGCGCATGTCTTTATCGCTTTGCAGGAAGTCTACATAGTCATTCAGACCGTTCTCGGTGAATGTATCAAAAGAAAGCGTATTCCTGAACTCGTTCAAATGGTTCTTCATTGCTGCGAACTTCTCGTAGGTTGCTTTCGTCCAGTTGTTCAATCTTCCGCTTTCTTTTACAAATTCTTCGAACGCTTCCCAAAAACTGACATTAGGTTCTTTGGCTGCATCTTTTCTGTCGGTTGCATCCTTTATTCTTGCGTTGAAGGTTTCCTTTATCCGTTCTGTGGTGGGAAACTCGTTTTTAACTTCAAACTCTTTGAAGATGTTTTGTATCTCCGTACATAGCCTTAGCAGGTCTGCATTAATTTCAGATGCGCTTTGCTTTAGTTTGTTGGTGCATCCTTTTTTTACTTGCTGCTTGGCTGCATCCCATTTGGCTGCATCAATGCGGTAGCCGGTTGTAAACTCTATGCGCTGATTTGCGAATATCACACGCATACGGATGGGGAGGTTTATTGTAATCAACACTCCGTCTCGCCTTCTGCTTTCGAGGGCAAAAATAATATTTCTCTTAATGTTCATAATTGTAAAATTAGAATTTACGCCCAAAATTACACCCAGAAAATGAGATATGCAAGGCTTTTGAAAAATATTTTGTTTGAATGGCGGTTTGTAATAACTTGATAATTAACAGTGTATTGGCATTTTATGATATTCTATGAAAATATAGGTGATAGAGCCTGTCTCTCCGCTGGAAAGAATTGCAAATCAATAGAAAAGTCCTGTAAATTAGCGATTTACAGGACTTTTCTATTTTTAGTATATAGTAAAACTAAGCATATGTATGTTTCTTCTGAAAGTATCGCACATATTCGATTTCCATGATTCCAGGAAGTCCTGTGTCGTTAATCTTGCCCGGCCATGTTCCTTCTCCTCCGACGGCATAGTTTACTATTAAATAATAGGGTACATCGAAAGGCCATTGTTTCATTTTTGTTTCATTATCCAATTGTAAATTGGGATAACAAAATGTTTTTTCTCCATTAATGAAGAACGTTAATTCGGTGGGGGTCCATTCAAGCGTATAGAGGTTAAATTCATTTTCTTTGAAAGTTCCGCTACCAGCTCTCGCAGGATTTTTGTCGAGTTTCAAGTCAAGTGTATAATGGCTGTGTACAGTATGCCAAACGACTTTCTCTAAACTGACTTGCTCCATAATGTCTATCTCTCCAGGATATTCGTTTTTTCCAGCCGGATTCGGATATTGACGTTTTACGGGCATTAGCCAAATAGCCGGCCATCCTCCTTGGAAACTGTTGAATTTAGCGTATATTTCCAATTTTCCGTATTTGAAACTCATTTTTCCTTGTGTACTGATACCACCTGTGATATATTTCCCGTTCTTTTTTTCTGCTCGTAGTATCAATTTTCCATTCTGCACATAAGCTTGTTCGGAACTTTGTACCATATACTTATTCCATGGCGCTTCACCTTTTGCTTCAAATTTCCATTTTGAAGTGTCAAAAGAATTTCCTTTCTGATTAAATTCATCCGCCCAAACTAATTTCCATTCATCTGCTGTTTGCAGTAAGGTGTCTTTTTGCTCTGCGAGGATATTCCTCTTGGATTGACAAGAAACTAGTTCTACAAATAAAAGTAAAATACAGATTGTTTTTTTCATAATGAATGTTTTTTATTAATAGTGAATTGCTTTATTATAAATGCAAAATTCATAAATATAAATAGCCGTAACTTCATTTAGCGTACAAATGAAGTGCCGTCTCCGTACAAAAAATGCAGAAATGTTATGATTGCCATAATGGATGTTTGTTTTAATATAATGTAATATATAGTTTTGTATTTATTGATAATGTAATCCATTTTTTATTAATGCTTCGTAATGTTATGAAAACACAATTGTGTAAGTCTTTTTTGATTTACTTGCTTCTTCAGGGTATGTTTACTCCTTTCCTGAAAGCTGTTACCCAGGAAAATATTTTTTTTAGTACATTAACAACAGATGATGGTTTGTCTCAATTTACTGCTCAGGCTCTTTATGCTGATGAACGTGGTCAAATATGGATTGGTACTCGTAATGGGATAAGTGTTTATAATGGCGCTCGGATTAAATCGTATAAACAAGAGAAGGGAAATATACATACCTTGTTGGGGCGGAAAATTAAAAATATATGTGGTAATGGGAAAGGTATTATATACATATTGGCTAGAGAAGGTCTTTGCCAATTTAATATGCGTACGGAAGAATTTAAACATTTGTCTGATAATAGCTCGAAGGAATGGATTAACTCTATCTTTTATCATAAGAGAAATTTATATTTAGGAAGTTACGGATCTGTTTTTGAATATGACGAGAAAAGTGGTGAACGGAAAGTCTATTGTACTTTTCCTAAACATTTAGTTCCTAATTGTCTGATGATGGATAAATCCGGTCAACTTTGGGTTGGACACAATGATGGTGTCTTTATCGTGTCGTCTGATGGAGAAGTAAACAAGCATCTTTTTAAGGGGGTACAGATTCATAGTTTCTTTCAGGATTCCTTAGGTGAAATATGGGTTTGTACTTGGAGTGACGGAGTATATCGTGTTTCTTCTGAATTAACAGTAGTTCATTATATAGAGAATAGTGGGAAAAATACGATAGCAGATAACTCGGTGAGATGTGTCTGTGAGGATGACCAGGGTAGTATATGGTTAGGTACAGAACGGGGGTTGAATAAATTTGATAAAAAGACCGGTCTATTTACTTGTTATGTATCGTCTGAGAGATTTGGCAGTCTGAGTAATTCTTCTATCTTTAGTATATTGAAAGATCAGCAGGGAACTATCTGGATTGGTACTTATTTTGGTGGTGTAAACTATTTCACTCCGGATTATCAAGTTTATACTCATTATAGAGTTTCTGCGACAGAAAAAAACGGTTTGAGTGCTTCCCTGATAGGACCTATCATTGAAGGAGAAAACAATGAATTATGGATTGCAACTGATGGAGGCGGTTTGAATTGTTACGATCGTGATACTGGTAATTTTAAATGGTATCGTCATAAAGATACGGGGAATGGGCTCTCCAAAAATATTGTGAAGTCTCTTTATTACGACAAGAAGAGAAAAGCCGTTTGGATTGGAACCCATCAGGGAGGATTGAATAAACTGGATTTGCAAACTGAACAAATTTCCGTTTATGGCATTTGTGAAAAGGCGGGAAGAAATGATATTGTTTTGAGTATTGTACCTTATCGGGATAAATTAGTGATTTCTACCCATGATGGTATTTTTCTTTTTGATCCGGATACGAATCAGAGCGCTTTATTAATAAATACATTTTCTCATTATTTGATGATGGATTCCAATGATAGGTTATGGGCGGCAGTAGAAGGTACAGGTGTCTATTGTTATGATATGAAAAATAATCATTCTACAGTTTATTCTTTTGAATATGGAAATTCGGAAAGTTTGAGTGATAATTTGATTACTTGTATTTATGAAGACAGTCAGCATAACATTTGGTTGACAACCGGTGATGGAATGATAAATCGGTTTCTACCTGCTGAAAATAACTTTGAACGTTTTGTAATTCAACGTGATAATGCAAGCGGTGATTATATCTATGCCATTTGTGAGTCGAAGGAAGGTGATTTGTTTATGACTACAGATAAGGGTTTTTGTATATTCAATTTAGAGAATAAGGAATTTAGTTATTATAATAGTAAAAATGGTTTCCCATTTACCAATATTAGTGAGAATTCTTTATTTCAGGCAGAGGATGGTGAGATTTTTTTGGGAGGAATGAACGGGATGATTTCCTTTAATGAAGAAGATTTAAAAGTGGCTTATCAATATTATCGGATTATTCCGGATAGATTGTGGGTGAATGGTAATGAAGTACGTGTAGGAGATGAAACCGGAATTTTGTCAGAGGCTCTTTATTATACTTCTTTTATAGAGTTGGATAGTAAATATTCTGTATTTAGTTTTGAGTTTACTGAAACAAACTATCTTCCCGCGAATAAAGATGAATTATTATATAAGTTGGAGGGCTTTTCAAAGGATTGGCTCAGCACACATGGTCAGAAAATGATTACTTTTACCAATTTACCTGCAGGAGAGTATATATTATCATTGAAAGCGGTAGGGAAACGAAAAGATTATGAAACGGAATATCGATTGGGAATTAAGGTGTTACCTCCATTTTATAAAACAACTTGGGCATATGTCTTTTATGTATTGGCAGGGGGAAGCATTATTTATTTTTTAGTACGTGTTTATCTTGTTCGTTTTCACTTGCGTGAATCTTTGAAATATGAACAGCAACATCTTCACGACGTGGAACTCTTGAATCAATCTAAACTTCGTTTTTTTACTAATATTTCTCATGAGTTTCGTACTCCGCTTACCATAATTATCGGACAGATGGAAATGCTGTTACAGCTACAGGCGTTTGCTCCGTCGGTTTATAACAAAATATTGAATGTTTATAAGAATGCTCTTCAACTTAGGGAATTAATTTCTGAGTTATTGGACTTTCGTAAACAGGAGCAAGGCCACATGAAAATAATGGTCAGTTGTCATGATTTGATTGATTTTATATATGAAAACTATTTATTATACGTAGAGTATGCTGCTACCCGACAAATTGATTTCCATTTTGAAAAAGATTTAGAAAAACTTGAGGTATGGTATGATGCCAAGCAAATACAAAAGGTTATGAATAACTTACTCTCTAATGCCTTTAAATTTACTCCTCAAGGTGGAACTGTTCTAATTCGTGTGTACCGGAATCAAGACGAGGCAATCGTTGAAGTACAAAATAGCGGTGAGGGAATTAGTCAGGAAAATATAGATAAAATTTTTACACGCTTTTATTCGGTGGATCCTGCCTCTGATATGGTTGAAGGAACTGGTATAGGTCTCTCTTTAAGTAAAGGACTTGTGGAATTGCATCATGGTACATTGACAGCTTGTAGTATTCCTGATAAGGAAACTATTTTTACTCTGAGATTAAAATTGGGGAATGAACATTTTGCGGAAGAACAGTTGCAGGTGGATACTAAAGCGGAAGGGGAGATAAGCAATAGTCTGTTTGTTTCTCAGAATATGTGCCTATTGGAAGAAGAAAAGGTTTCTGAACATCCTAAAAATGCAAAAATGCTGATTGTTGAAGATAATGATTCTCTTAGAGAAATGTTGGCGGGGTTATTCCGACCTTATTATGATGTGGCGTTGGCAGTAGACGGAGAGGATGGGACAGAAAAAGCACGTGAATTCTGTCCTGATATTATACTTAGTGATATTGTTATGCCAAAGATGACAGGTACGGAATTTTGTAAACAGATAAAGACTGACTTCGCCACTTGTCATATACCGGTTGTATTGCTTACGGCCCGTACGGCTGTAGAACATACTTTGGAGGGATTTCGTATAGGCGCAGATGATTATATTACCAAACCTTTCAATACGGCTTTACTTATTTCCCGTTGTAATAATTTGGTTAACGGACGACGTATTTTACAAGAAAAATTCAGCAAACAGCCGCAAGCCCCTGTAAAGATGTTGGCTATTAATCCTATGGATGAGGATTTGTTGGAGCGGACCATGGAAATTATCGAACGGAATTTAGATAATTCGGAATTCGGATTGAATGATTTGATTCGTGAACTGTGTATGTCGCGCACTTATTTCTTCCAAAAGATAAAAGGTATTACCGGACAGACCCCACAGGAGTTTCTTACCACCGTCCGGTTGAAGAAAGCGGCTTTCTTATTGAAAACGGATTTGACGAAAAATGTGTCTGAAATATCGGACAAGACGGGGTTTAGTTCTCCTCGTTTCTTTAGCCGTTGTTTTAAAGAAGCTTATGGAGTGAGTCCATTGGCTTATCGTAACGATAATGCAGGGCTAAATGAGGAAAATTAATATAGGGTAAGCCCTTGGGAGATAATATAGCCTCTTTTGAATTCGTGGTGCATTAAAGTGTACTGTTAGTGCATGTTTATTGTATGGCAAATTCAGAATTTTGCCGCTACCATAAACAACGTAATTGAATGCTATGAAAGAGGTTGGTTATTTTCAAAAAGTGGAGTATTTGCTGAAGCTGATACTGATTATTGTGTGTGTAAGTAGTGTGCCTGTTCTTCGAGCGGGTACGCTACCGTTTTTTTATGCGGATATTGCAGTCAGTTCCGAGGGAGAGATAGTAATTGCTGAGAAAGGAATGAATCGTGTTCGTTTTTTCTCCTCTGATGGTAGGCGTGCGTTGCGTACTGTTGACTTGAGCGAACCGCCTACCGGAATAACTTTGGATGACAATTATTTATATGTAACCACTTTTGATAAAATAGGTAAACTGCATATTGTAGCTCTGAATTCGGGAGCAGTGGAGAAAACGATTGTCACGGGATCTGGTGCTTGCGCCCCTTTGCTTGATTCGGTAAGAGCTCGTCTGTATGTGTGCAACCAGTTTCAAAACACTATTTCAGAAATAGATTTGAATAGTCGGCAGGTAGTACGTACTGTGAATGTATTGCGTGAACCGAAGTCCATGTTATTAAGTAAGGACGGGAAATATCTTTTTTCAACGAACTATCTTCCTGCTCAACAAGCTAATCTTGATGAAGTGGCTGCGTGCGTATCTGTTATCCGTATAAATGATTTTACTAAAGTGAAAGATATAAAATTGGCAAATGGTAGTAATGCCTTGCGTGGGATGTGTCTTTCGGCTGATGGACAGTATATGTATGTTTCCCACAATTTGGGGCGTTTTACTGTTCCCACCTCGCAATTACAGCAAGGATGGATGAATACGAGTGCATTCAGTATCATTGATGTTGCGTCCCAAGAGTATCTGGGAGCGGTAATTGTAGATGAACCGGAACGGGGAGCGGCCGGGATTTGGAGTATTGCTTGTAACGAGAAGTCTCTTTTCATAACTCATTCAGGTACACATGAAGTCAGCATAATCGATCAGAAAGCAATGTTGGATAAATTTCTTGTTTATCCCGATAAGAAAATGTTGGATTATGATTTACGATTTTTGTATGGTTTGCGTAAGCGTGTTCCGCTGAAAGGAAATGGACCGCGGGAGATGGTATTAACCGATGGAAAACTTTTTATTCCTACTTATTTCTCCGATATTCTGAATATTGTTGATGTGGAAACTGGCCAGGTTGTGGCGGTAGAACAAAATCCGGAGCGTGAAGAAACGATGGAGCATAAAGGGGAACGGCTGTTTAATGATGCTTCCCAATGTTTTCAGAATTGGCAGAGTTGTAATGGCTGTCATCCGGATGCACGTACGGACGGAATGAATTGGGATTTGATGAATGATGGGGTAGGAAATCCTAAAAACTGTAAAAGTATGCTCTTTTCGCATGTGACAGCTCCGAATATGATTTCAGGTATCCGCGAACATGCGGAACTTGCTGTCCGTGCCGGTTTCAAACATATCCAGTTTTTCAATATAGCTGAGGAGGATGCGGTATGCGTGGACGCTTATTTAAAGGCTCTCAAACCGGTGCCGAGCCCTTATTTGGTAGATGGTGAACTTTCAGAACTGGCTCAGGAAGGACGTAAAGTCTTTGAAAAGATGAAATGCGGTGAGTGCCATAGTGGTACCTACTACACCGATATGAAGATGCACCGTATCGGCGAAGATATTGAATTTGAGAAAGGCTGGGATACTCCCACATTGCGTGAAGTCTGGCGTACAGCTCCTTATCTGTTTGATGGCAGGGCTGCCACGATGGAAGAGGTATTTTCAGTACATAAGCATGGAATCACTAAGAAAGTGTCTGCAAAAGAGATTAAGGCTTTGACCGAATATGTAAATTCTTTATGATAATTATAAAAATAAGAGTATGAATTATTGTGATAAAATACATTATCGTATATATACGACTGGATTGGCTGAATTTGATAGTATGGTAGATGATTTGCTAAGGTGTCTGCCGCAAGGTGAAGCTGTGTTGCGCTTAGTTTTTTTTGGCAAACCGGCAGATAATGACGAGTATGTCGTATATCGAGATAAGTTAGAAAGCAAGGTAAAGCAATTTTATGGAACAGGCGGGGAACCTGCTGTCAGTTTCGTATCTCAGCCTGTGTTGAATGGCGGATTGGCGATGGAGGTACATAGTTATAAAGTTTCAGAAGGAGACGTTGTTGCGTATCGCAAGAGGAACGGGTATCCTTATGCGATATTGGAGAATATGGACGGACGATTTCTTTTCTGTGGAGGATTTCATGGAGATGTACAGAATATGGATATCCAATTGCAAGCTATTGAGGCTTTCCGTCTGGCAATGGAGATTTTGGATAAAGAGGGATTTGCTATCGGGAATATCATTCGCCAGTGGAATTATATAGAGAGAATTACGGATTTTGACGGGGTTGACCAACACTATCAAATGTTTAATAATGTCCGTAGCAACTTTTATAAATCTGCCGATTGGCATACGGGTTATCCTGCTGCAACTGGTATAGGTACTGATTTGGGTGGAGTTCTGGTAGATATGGATGCCGCTGTATTTCATCATCAGGAGTGTTTTGCTTCGGCTATTGATAACAAGCTACAAGTTGCTGCCCATGCTTATTCGGATGAGGTTTTGGAAGTTGCGCAAGAACGAAAATCAACCCCTAAATTTGAACGTGCCAAGAGCGTTACTTTTAATGACAGGCAACTGATTTATATATCGGGTACCGCTGCAATCAGAGGAGAAAAAAGTATGACAGGGGTCGATATAGAACGTCAATTCCATATAACGATGGAGAATATAGAACAATTGATAAGTGGTGCACAGCTGAATATGCTTCGTGTTTACCTGAAGCATCCTTCCGATTACGGGGTTGTTGTTGACTTGCTGAAGAAAGCCGGATTGTCTATACCGATTTCTTACCTTCGTGCGGACGTGTGCAGGGAAGAATTGCTGATTGAAATAGAAGGTATTGCTTCAAAGTAGAATTTATTGTCGATTGAATGCTATTTAAATTAATTAAAATATGATGATTATGAGAAAAAAGTATCTGCCGTCAGTCTTATCGGGTATGGTTTTGTTGCTGCTGGTTTCGTGCATGAATAAGCCGGTTGCGACAAGTAATGAAAATAATTGCCTTTGCGGAACAGAATGTTATCAAAAATATGATAAAAGTAAAAAAAGTATGAGTTATTCAAAGAAGTACACGAATGCCGATTTTTATAAAGACGGCAGATTTCAGCAAGATGTAGCGATGGAAGCTATGAAAGACATGTTCGCTTTTTATGATATTCCTTTTACAGAGTTGATGGCGAAGGATATGTGGGTTACGGATTTTGGTCTGGGTGATTTTGAACACGTCGGTATGGGAGGCATTTTCTGGGTGAACAATGAAAAATATGGTTATTTTGCTCATGCCATTTATCTGCTCCCCGGGCAGATGATTCCCGAACATGCCCATGTGGCAACCCGATATCCCGCTAAGCATGAGTCATGGCAGGTACAAAAGGGATGGGCATACAACTGCTCGGAAGTTGGAGAGGTAACGTCTGGTTTTCCTGAGATACCCGCTACTCACGGTCCTGTAAAAAGCCGTAATTATGTTATCCAGAAAGTTGGTGAGGTGTTGCCTTTAAAAGAGTTGGCTACGTTTCATTTTCTGATGGCAGGTCCCGAAGGTGCTATTGTTTCGGAGTGGGCTACTTACCATGATAATGCCGGATTGCGTTTCACCAATTCAAACGCCGCATTATAAAAGGAGATATTTAATCTAATATAATAAGGACTTATGAATAAATCTTTGATTTTATTACTTGGCTTTTGCTACTGTTCGATATGGGTGGGAGCCGTTCCTAAAGATAAGGTATCTGTATCTTGGATTGATGCTGTGGTTACTGCCAAATCTGAATTGCGTACTCAACTGGAAAAATCGGGTATGCCGGTTGTTTCCAGATGGAAGAAAGTGAAACAGAAAGCGGAGCCTTTTGAAGTAGACCTGAATGGTAGTGAAAAGTTGATACTGATTACGGATGGTGGCCGTGATGGTACCAGCCATGATCAAGGAATTTGGGGTAATGCCCGTTTGATTAAGGCAGATGGTACGGAAGTGTGGCTTGATGAGGTTCGTTATGAATTTGGTAAAGCTGGCTGGGGAAATCCTACGATGAATACAAATGCTCACGGACAACCTATTAAGATTGCCGGAAAGTCCTATAAGCATGGTGTGCATTGTCATGCTCAAGGAATGTTGATATATAATGTTAAAGGCTATGAACGATTTGTCGCTGAAGTTGGAGTAGATGATTCGTCTGCTTCGGGTAGTGTCTATTTCAAGGCTATGAATGTACTTCCGGATCAGATTATAGCTGATTTGATGAAACGGTATCCGGAACAATTAGGGATATTAGGCAGCTATTTGGGAGGTTTGGATACTTGGATGACGGCGGAGGATGCTTCTGTGGAAAGAGAGTTGGTCAACAATATAGTGGCTAAATTGAAGAAACCTGCTTTTTTTAAAAATCAGTTGAAACAGATAGTTACCGAACAGAATGTGGATATACAGATACGTAGGTATCTCGAAGTTTTTGAAATTCTTCAAAAGGTATTTGAAGCTCAGGAAGAGCTTGAATGGTTGAATATCCCTGCTGTGAAATTAGCATTTGATGATTTGAAAAAACAGCGTGGTTATGATATTGCCAGGTACGAGCCTAAATTGAAAGAACTTGTTGCGTTGGATCAGAAAGGTTTCGATGGAATTTATCAGGGCGATTCGCAAGCGATATCCGATGTCTATAAAGCGGTATCTTGTAAACGTGCCATTTTGTTGGGAAATCCTTTACTTGACGGTGATAGAATTGTTGCGGCACGTTTTCTGTTGGGTACCGGGGCGCGTAAGGCGATGGCACCGGATTTAGGTACACAGGCAAATAATTGGAGTAATCAGGAGTCTGCCCGTCGTAGCGGGTTTAATGCGGAAATTGTAGAACTTTCCAATTTGCGTGGCGATATTAAGATGCGTCGTGTATTTAAGCCTGCAAACAGTTCGTCCATAGCCGACCTCAAGATGCATTGGGATGGCAAACGAGTGATGTTTACAGCTACAATGCCGGATAATCGTTGGAATATACATGAAGTAAAATTAGATGGTACGGGATATAAACCGTTGTTGAAGATGGTAGAGCCTGATTTAGAATTTTATGACGGAACTTATCTGCCGGATGGCCGTTTGATAGCTATTTCCAATGTCGGCTATCAGGGAGTTCCCTGTGTCAGCGGAAGTGACCCGGTAGGAAATATGATGTTATATGACCCGGAAACAGAAAATTTACGCCGTATCACATTCGATCAGGATGCTAACTGGAATCCGGTGGTGATGCACAACGGACGCGTGATGTATACTCGTTGGGAATATACGGATTTGATGCACTATTATTCTCGTTTTGTGATGCATATGAATCCGGATGGAACGGAACAGAAAGCATTGTTTGGCAGTGGTTCTGCATTTCCAAACAGTACGTTTGATATTCAGCCGCTCCCTAATCATGCTTCAGCGTTTGTCGGAATTATTTCAGGACATCATGGTATTGCACGTTCAGGACGTTTGATACTTTTCGACCCCACTAAATCCCGTAAAGGTGCTGCCGGTATGTTGCAGGAAATTCCATATCGTAACCGTCCTATCGTGGAGGTGATAAAAGACGAACTGGTAAATGGAGTATGGCCGCAGTTCA
This sequence comes from Bacteroides clarus YIT 12056, assembly GCF_900129655.1. Lineage (GTDB taxonomy): Bacteria > Bacteroidota > Bacteroidia > Bacteroidales > Bacteroidaceae > Bacteroides > Bacteroides clarus. Next base: position 61,376 of record NZ_FQWK01000006.1, on the reverse strand, counting down.
TTAAGCCTACTCCGTTGGATGATAAATACTTCTTGGTAGCCGCTAAGTTAGGACCACAAGATTTATGGGGGATTTATCTGGTAGATGTATTTGATAATGTTACTTGTCTGATGAAACAGGAAGGGGAGGGATATATCAGCCCGATTGTGGTACGTGAGACAGTGACGCCGCCTGCTATTCCCGACAGGGTAAAACTGAATGAGAAAGAGGCCACTGTTTTCATTCAGGACATTTATGAAGGAGAGGGTTTGCGTGATGTACCGCGTGGCACCATTAAAGAACTTCGTTTGCACGCTTATGAATACGCTTACTTGAAAACCACTTCCGACTTCAACTGGCATGGCATTCAGAGCGGTTGGGATATTAAGCGCCAATTAGGAACGGTTCCTGTCGAAGAAGACGGTTCTGCTATATTCAAGATACCTGCCAATACGCCGATTTCAATCCAGCCAATTGACAAAGACGGAGCTGCGGTACAGCTTATGCGTAGTTGGTTGACAGGTCAGCCTGGCGAAGTAGTCTCTTGTATCGGGTGCCACGAAGACCAGAATCAAATTCCGGTTCCCAAACGTACAATCGCTTCCCAGCGTCCTGCGCATGCAATCAAGGCACCCGAAGGCGGAGTCCGTTCTTTTACATTCGATTTAGAAGTACAACCCATATTGGATCGTGCTTGTGTGGCTTGTCATAACGGCGAGAAAATATTTGACTTGCGCGGCGGTAAGAAGGAAAGAGGATATGGTACGGCTTATTTGAATCTGCATCCTTATGTACATCGCCAAGGGCCGGAAGCCGATATGGCTGTATTGCAACCATACGAATATCATGTTAATACGAGTGAACTGATTCAGATATTGAAGAAAGGGCATCATAATGTGAAGCTTACCGATAAAGAGTGGCGGACACTTTACACTTGGATTGATTACAATGCTCCTGATAAAGGGTTCTTCAATGCTAATAAGATAAGCGGTACTCCTTATCAGGGTTATGACCAGATAGCCCGTCGTATAGAATTAACCAACAAGTATGGTAATGGTATGGGAGTGGATTGGAAGAAAGAAATTGCCGATTATGCGGCCTATCTTAAAGGTAAAGGCACTGTCAAACCAGAAATGCCTGAGCCTGTAAAAGAGGTAAAAGTCAAAGAAGTGAAAGTCAAGAACTGGCCTTTTGATACGGAAACCGCAAAGGCTATGCTTGCCGGCGAAAAGAACAACCGTAAAGAGGTGGTTTTAGCTCCCGGGATCAAATTGACATTTGTTCGCGTTCCTGCGGGTGAATTTGCCATGGGTAGCTGGAATGGTGCTGCCGATGCGCGTCCTGTATCAAAGGTGAAGATAGATAAAGCCTTCTGGATGGGCGAAGTGGAGATTACCAACGAGCAATATAATGTGATTTTTCCGGAACATGACAGCCGTTATGTAGACCAATTATGGAAAGACCATGTACACTTTGGTTATCCTGCCAACAAGCCGGAACAACCCGTAATCCGTGTGAGCTATGAAGATGCGATGGCATATTGCAGGAAGTTGAGCGAGAAGACGGGGCTGAACATAACTCTGCCTACCGAAGCGCAATGGGAATGGGCTTGTCGTGCCGGTAGCGATACGGATTTCTGGTATGGCGATTTGAATACCGATTTTGGCAAGATGGAGAATTTGGCTGATGCAAGTTGTAACCGTATGGCGGTAAGCGGTGTAAATCCCCAACCTATGGCTCCCAACAATTATTGGTATAAATTCTACACCTATTTACCAAAAGAGGCAAGTGTAAACGATGGTGCGATGGTGCAGGTGGCTTCGTCCGATTACCGTTCTAATCCTTTTGGCTTATATAGTATGCACGGGAATGTGGCCGAATGGACTCGTTCTGACTATATTCCTTATCCGTATAAAGAACAAGCCAAAGTATCCGGCGAGTTCAAAGTAGTAAGGGGAGGATCATATATCGAACGTCCCAAGTTCTCCACATCTTATGTCCGTAAAGCTTACTATCCGCATCAGCGTGTGTTTAACGTAGGTTTTAGAGTCATTATCGAAGAATAATTCATGAAAAACTTGTTCAGTTCTTCTGCAACTACGGTGATAATGTTGTGTGTTTATGCCATTGTTTTGGCTATTGCCACTATCATAGAGAAATTCTATGGTACGGCAATAGCGAAAGCAGAGGTGTATCATGCTCCGTGGTTTCTTTTCTATCAAGGCACATTAGTACTACATTTGATTTTCGTACTTGTTGTCAAACATTGCCGGCGGTATGTCAAATTAGGAATGTTGATAGTTCATTGCGCCTTTATCGTTATCCTGATTGGGGCTCTTGTCTCTTTTCTTACGGGTGAAGAAGGTATTCTTCATCTTCGTGAAGGTGAGACCGGCAATCGGCTGGTAATGCTTGACGGCGGACAACGCACAGAGCATGAATTGCCGTTTGCAATTGAGCTGAAAAACTTTGAGCTATCTCGTTATCCGGGTTCTTCGAGTCCTTCTTCCTATGAGAGTGTACTTGTGATACACAAAGACGGAGAAAGCCGCAGTGAACATATATCCATGAACAATGTATTGGATATACAAGGATATCGTTTCTTTCAAGCATCTTACGATGAGGACGAACAGGGGACGGTACTGTCGGTGAACCATGATATTGCGGGACGTTATATTACGTATTCCGGTTATTTTCTGCTTGCGACAGGGTTTCTAATCGTCTTTTTGTCGGGTAAATCCCGATTTAGCCGGCTGCGGCATCGGTTGAAACGACTGTATTCCGGACGTACTATCGCATTCCTTTTTTTCCTGCATTTAAGTACCTTCGCTTTTGCGGATATTTCCGATTTGTCGGATATTGTGCGTAGGCATGCCGTCAGTCCGTCGCATGCGAAAAAGTTTGCGGCATTGCCAATGCAATCCCCAAACGGGCGTGTCATGCCGATAAGTACTTTTTCGTCGGAACTATTGCGTAAACTGCATAAATCGACCGAGGTAAAGGGGATTAATTCCGATCAGTTTCTTCTGAGTGTCTTGCTGATGCCCGATGTATGGATGCGGCTTCCTTTTATTAGCCTTCCGGGTGAAGACATCTGTGGGCGCTATGGATTATCCGGTGGTTATTGTGCATACACCGATTTGTTTACCGATGACGGTTCATACAAGTTACAGAAAGATTTGGAAAGGATCTATCGGAAGAAAGTGCCGGAACGTTCTCTTTTAGACAAGGATGTATTGAAACTTGATGAACGTATCAATTTGTTTCATCAACTTCTCAACCGACAACTCTTGTCAATATTTCCTTTGGATAACGCCCAAAGTAACAAATGGTATGCTCCGGGCGACGATTTATCATTATTTATTGGTAAGGACTCCATGTTTGTCAGTAAAATTTTCGATTGGTATCTGGATGAAGTCAGGCAATCTATATTGAACCATAATCAGACGGAGGCAGACAGAGTGTTGGATATGATTGTTGCCTATCAGAATGCCAAAGCGTCGGCAGGTCTTATCTCTTCTGAAAAATTAGAGGCTGAATGCAGGTATAATGCGCTGCAACCTTTTCGTTTGTGCAGGATAGGATATCTGCTGTTGGGAGGAGCTTTACTATTGACGCTTTTCGGTATACGTTCGGATAGACGTTGTTGGGGAAACATATTACATTACGTACTATTGGGATTGGCATTGGCTGTTTTCCATTTGCATATGTATGGAATGGGTATGCGCTGGTATATTTCCGGGCATGCACCTTGGAGTAATTCTTATGAGACTATGGTATATGTGGCTTGGGCGATTGTCCTGGCAGGGTTGTTGTTTGCCCGTCGCAATGTTTTGTCATTTGCGTTGTCTCTGTTGTTTGCCGGGGTTATTCTCTTTGTAGCCGGACTCAATTGGATGGATCCCGAGATTACCCCGTTGGTTCCTGTACTGAAATCTCCGTGGCTGATGTTCCATGTGGCTGTTATCGTGGCGGCTTACGGATTTTTTGGTATCAGTTGGTTGATAGGGATGAGCAATATGGTGCTGTTTATCATAACCGGCCATAAATCGCGCCGTCCTGAACGGATGTTACAGATAGAGGAACTCAGCATACTGAATGAAATGTCATTATGGGTGGGACTCGCGTTGATGACAGTAGGCACTTTCCTTGGAGCCGTCTGGGCAAATGAGACGTGGGGACGTTATTGGGGCTGGGATCCGAAAGAAACCTGGGCGTTGATAACCATACTTGTCTACGCAGTGGTGACACACGTGCATCTTCTGAAATGCGACTCCTCTCTTTGGCTCTTCAACGTTTTGTCTGTCTGGGCGTTTGCTTCTGTTTTGATGACCTATTTCGGGGTGAATTATTTCTTGAATGGAATGCACGCTTATGGATATAATGAGGGAGCGGGCGACATGATGGTCTATGGGGGTGTCCTGGCAGGCGTATGTGTCTTGTTTACTGTTTTTTCATATATCAGGTGGAAAAAAACGGATGTCGTTGCGGATACGGAATATGAAATCAAGAAACTTAAAATTGAAAAATAATTATGAGAACATTTAATCATGTGGGTATCGTTGTCACAGAAAAGAAGGACAATGCTTTTTACAATGAAGGTTTGAGCGTGTGGCTGACCGACTACACGAAAAGCCCCAACCGGATAGAGTTCCTGAAGTTTGAAGAGGGTAGTTGCATGCCCGAGTTGATACAAAAACAGGGACATATAGCTTACACGGTTCCGTCATTGGCGGAAGAATTGAAAGGGAAGAAAGTAATTTTCGGTCCGGCTGTCTGTGATGAGCATCTTACAATAGCCTTTATTGAAGAGGAAGGAATCGCAGTTGAAATAATGGAATTGAAATAACTATTAAAAAGAAAATATCATGTCGAATATTAAAACAAAATTTATAAACGATCCTGAGAATATAACTTCGGAGTTGTTGGAAGGTTACGTATTGGCATATCGTGATTATGTAAAACTTGCCAGTGAGAATATTGTAGTACGTGTAAAGCCAAAGAAAGAGGGACAGGTGGCTATTGTTACCTTAGGCGGTTCCGGACATGAACCTGCATTGAGTGGCTTTGTAGGCCGCGGTATGTTGGACTGTTCCGTCGTCGGTGACGTGTTTGCCGCTCCCGGCGCGCAACGTGTATTTCAAGCACTGCAGCTGATGAAATGTGAGGCGGGCATTCTGCTGGTTGTATTGAATCATTCGGGTGATGTCATGAGCGCCAATATGGCTTGCCAGTTGGCAGAGCGTACAGGTATCAAGGTTAAGCAACTGTTGGTACACGATGATATCAGTGCCGGAATTAATGCGCCTGCCGATAACCGTCGCGGTTTGTCCGGTTGCGTACCTTTATTCAAAATCTTGGGCGCGGCTTCTGAAGAAGGTAAGTCATTGGATGAATTGTTGGAGATAGGTACCCGCTACACGAATAAGGTGGCTACACTCGCTGTGGCCATGCGCTCGTGTACGCATCCGCAAAACGGTGCCGTAATCTCCGATTTGCCGGAAGGTATGATGGAAATCGGAATGGGGCAGCACGGCGAAGGCGGTGGCGGTCAAAAGCCGTTGGTATCGGCTGATGATACGGCGGTCGAAATGGTGGACCTACTGTGCAAACAACTGAAACCGGCTGTGGGAGACAAGGTAATGTTAATCATAAACGGTGTGGGCTCTACTACTCACATGGAATTGAATATTGTTTTCCGCAAAGCATATAAGGAGTTGGAGGAGCGCGGTTTTCAGGTTGTATTCAGCCGTATCCAGGAAATTCTTACCGTTCAGGAACAGGCCGGCTTCCAGATGATTATGGCTTTGCCGGATGAAGATCATATTGACTATTTGGATAATAAACCCGCCGAAGCTCCCTATTGGACGACTTTTGGAAAATAAATCCCGGACACATGGAAAAGATGACTATCGAGCAATTCAGAAAGATGTTGGAAACGGCTTTGGCTCATATCAAAGCTCGTGAAGATGAATTTTCCAAATTGGATGCAGTTATTGGTGACGGTGATCATGGGCAGGCTATTGTGGCGGCTATGGCCGCTATTGTGGCTTCTTCCCGTAAAGGGACTGAATTCAAGTCTATGCTGAATGGTATGGGATTTGATGTAATGCTTCAAGTGAGCGGTTCCACCAGTACATTGCTGGGTGCGTTCTTTTTAGGAATGAGTGATGCCGTTGAGGGTACGGCACTTTCGGCCGCCGAAGTGAAGGTTATGTTTGCAGCCGGATTGGCTAATGTATGTAAGCAGACCAAAGCCCGGAAAGGCGATAAAACAATGATGGATGCGCTTGTACCGGCTGTTGAAGCCATGGAAAGTTGCGCGTCGTCCGATGTGGCGGAAGTGTTTAAGACCGGCGCCGAAGCGGCGGTAAAAGGCGCGGAAGCCACTGTTGGAATGCAGGCGAACTTTGGGCGTGCCCGTAATTACGGTGAACGCTCTGTCGGCTATATGGATAGCGGAGCGGCTTCATGGAGTTGTATGTTTGCCTCTTTTGCAGAGGCTTTTGATAATTAAACAAAGATATTAATAATTGAAAAGAATATGGCTGATTTAGATGATTTGAGAGAAGGTGCCGATTTCGGTTTGGGAATGGCGCAAGTACAAACAAACTTTCACGTAAAAGGGGCTGAGAACCAATCTTGGGGAATGAAAGACCGCTTGTCGCGCATATTTAATCCTGAAACAGGAAAATCAGTAATGCTGGCTTGCGACCATGGTTTTATTATGGGGCCTACTTCCGGCTTGGAACGAATAGACCTTTCCATCGTGCCTTTGATAAAATATGCGGATTGTTTGATGTGTACTCGTGGTATATTGCGTTCGGTTATTCCTGCCAATATGAATATTCCAGTCTGTTTGCGTTCTGACGCAGGGACATCATTACTTACTGCCTTGAATGATAATGTTTTGATGGATATTGAAGATGCCATTCGTCTTAATGTATCCGCTATGGCAGTGATGTTGGCCATCGGCGAAGCAGAGCATGAAGCAAAAACGGTGGCAAATCTTTATCGTGCCGTGGATAAGGCAAGCCGTTATGGCATACCTGTAATGGGAGTTACTGCAGTCGGTAAGCAAATGGTTCGCGATGCCCGCTACTTCGGTCTGGCTACACGTATTGCCGCAGAGAACGGTGCTAATATTGTGAAAACCTACTATTGCGAAGGTTTCGAAAAGGTGGCCGCTGCTTGTCCGGTACCGGTCGTGATAGCTGGTGGAAAGAAACTTCCCGAGAAAGAAGCGCTCGAATTATGCTACAAAGCAATCAATGATGGTGCGGCAGGCGTGGATATGGGACGTAACGTGTTCCAAAGCGATGCCCCTGCAGCAATGATTCAGGCTGTACATGCAGTGGTGCATCAGGGTTTGACTTCCGGGCAAGGTTTTGAAATGTATCGGGATTTGGCGAAAAAGTAGTAGTATTCTACGGAATTAATAGAATGTCTGGATATCGGAAGCGGAAAAGGATACTTCTGCTTCCGATTTTTTTAATAGAAAAAGAGATGATGAAAAACTATCTGTTATATGTATTGCTATTGTGCACCTTGCCTTTGTGCGCCGGGCAGAAGAAAGAAAAGCTGCTGTTGAGCGGTTCCGGTTGGAACAAGATTGTGATAGTGGACAAAGAGAGCAAAACCATAGAGTGGGAACATCCGTTGAGTATGCATTGGGAGTGTAATTCGGTATCATTTACTCCCGATGGAAATATATTGTTTTCTTATCGCCGTGGTGCAAAAGTAGTAGGCCTGAATCATGAAGAGGTGTGGCGCATTAATGCGCCGGCAGGTTGTGAAATGCAGACGGCACGCGTGCTGCCTGACGGAAATTATTTGCTGGCGTGGACAGGACATCCGGCCGTTATGTTAGAGGTTGATAGGAAAGGAGAAATCTTGTCAAAAACAGAATATGAGACAGGCATTGAGAACACACATTCACAATTTCGCCAAGTGAATAAGAATAAGCGTGGAAATTACCTGTTACCTTTGATGGGAACCGGTGAGATACGTGAGGTGTCGCCAAAGGGTGAATTGTTGCGGACAGTACGGGTAGAGGGAAATCCTTTTACAATAATGAACGGGAAAGGCGATTGTTGTTGGGTGGCTTGTGGCGACCGTCATCGGCTGTTGAAAATAGATTGGAGATCGGGTGAGGTTTTGGCTCAATTCGGCGAAAACGATATTGACAACGTACGCCTTTTCTTTGTTGCGGGCTTATGCCCAGTATCCGGCGATGGACTGTATGTATGCAATTGGCAAGGACATAGCCCTGATGCGGCGAAGTCGAATATGCCCCAGTTATTTCAGCTGGATGCCCAAGGCAGATGTGTGTGGAGCCTGAATGATAATCGGATTTTCGGAATGATATCTGCGGTAGACAGCTCCTTCCGGTAGTAAAAAAGATATTTCTTGTACCTGTGAAAGTGTATGAGCAGGGCGATGTGAAGGGGAAAAAGCGGAAGGTAGACAGGATGGAGAGAGTTATTGGGAGGAAAGCTGCTTCGGGTTAGGAAAGAAGTAACCTGAATCAGGGATAAAACTTATCTGAAACAGGAAATAAAGTTTATCTTCAGTCTGGAGATGTACATCTTTAAACTGAAGACCGTCATCTCTAACTTAAAGATATATATCTTTAGGCTGGAGATGGATTTTCAAACAGGGGATACACTGCCTTTTTCCCGGTCTGAGCTATCCTGTATCCCTATTTCTTCCCTTTATTTACCAAGACCTGACAGACGAAAGGATAGCGTAGCGGATTTTTGATTGTTGAATAAGAGAACCGGAACTTATTGTACGCGCAGTGCAATAAAGTGAACGCAAAGAGAGCTGTTTTCTCACAAAAACGGCTCTCTTTGCGTTGTTTTATGAACTTTTTTATCTGATATATTATGAAGAGATATCGAAAAGATGTGAGTGTGTTTCTATTTCTATTGGTAAGCTCGGTTTGTCAAGCACAGCAGCTGCCTTATCAACAAGCAGCGTTACCGGTGGAGGTTCGTGTGGATGATCTGTTACAACGGATGACATTGGACGAAAAGATAGCTCAAATCCGTCATGTTCATTCTTGGGATATTTTCAACGGACAAGAACTGGACGAGAATAAATTGGCAAAGGTAGTCGGTGATAAATGTTGGGGATTTGTGGAAGGTTTCCCCCTGACAGGGGAGAATTGCCGGAAAAATATGCGTAAGATACAGGAATATATGCTCAATCATACCCGGCTGCGTATTCCTTGCTTCAATGTGGCCGAGGCTTTGCACGGTTCAGCCCACGAAGGTTCCACTATTTATCCGCAAAACATTGCTTTGGGAAGCACTTTTAATCCCGATTTGGCGTACCGGAAAGCAAAGATGATAGCCGGTGAACTTCATGCCCAGGGTATGAAACAGATATTGGCGCCTTGCGTGGATGTAGTGCGTGATTTGCGTTGGGGACGTGTGGAGGAATCCTATGGTGAAGACCCTTTTCTATGCGGATTGTTTGGTATCGCCGAGGTCAAAGGATATCAGGAGCAAGGGATATCGCCCATGCTGAAACATTTCGGTCCGCATGGCAATCCGTTGGGCGGACTGAACTTGGCATCTGTGGAATGCGGTGTTCGCGATTTACATGATATCTATCTGAAACCTTTTGAAATGATAATAAAGTCGCAACCTTTGAAGGCGGTGATGTCTACTTATAATTCTTGGAATCGTATTCCTAATTCGGCATCTCATTATCTGCTGACCGATGTGCTACGTAAGCAGTGGGGATTTACGGGATACGTCTATTCCGACTGGGGAGCTATTGAAATGTTGCAAACGTTTCATCATACGGCCAACAGTCCGGAAGAGTGTGCCTTGCAGGCTCTTATGGCCGGTTTGGATGTGGAAGCATCTAGTGAGTGTTATCCGGCTTTGAAGCAGGCGGTGAAGGAGGGGAGGCTGCCTGTGAGCTACATAGATGAGGCGGTGCGCAGAGTGCTGACAGCCAAGTTTGAAACAGGATTGTTTGAGGACCCCTTTGGTGAGAAATATCGTGCAGGCAAAGTACATTCTGAGGAAAGTGTCCGTTTGGCGCGTGAGATAGCGGATGAGTCTGTGGTGTTGCTGAAGAATGAAGGTAAATTACTGCCTTTGGATGAGAAACGTCTGGATGCTGTTGCCGTGATTGGTCCTAATGCCGACCAAGTACAGTTTGGTGATTATACATGGAGCCGTAGCAATAAAGACGGGGTGACACCGCTACAAGGTATCCGCCGTTTAGTGGGAAACAAGGTCAAAGTACATTATGCCAAAGGCTGTGATATGATGTCGCCGGATACTTCTTTGATAGCGAAGGCAGTCGAAGCTGCCCGTAAGAGTGATGTCGCCATACTTTTTGTGGGAAGTTCCAGTGCTTCGTTGGCACGCGATTACAGTAATACCAATTGCGGGGAAGGATTTGACCTGAATGATTTGACACTGGCCGGTGCCCAGTCCGGGTTGATAAAAGCGGTGTATGCCACAGGTACTCCGGTGGTGTTGGTATTGGTCAGTGGCAAACCGTTTGTGTTATCTTGGGAGAAGGAACATATTCCGGCTATCCTTGCTCAATGGTATGCAGGAGAACAGGAAGGAAATTCGATTGCCGATATCCTGTTCGGGCGCGTTAATCCTTCGGGACATCTCACTTTCTCCTTCCCTCAAAGTACCGGACATTTACCGGTATATTATAATCATCTGCCATCGGACAAGGGTTTTTACAAGAAGCCGGGGAGCTATTCGGAACCGGGACGCGACTATGTATTCTCCTCGCCGGCGGCTTTATGGAGTTTCGGTCACGGGCTCAGCTACACCGATTTCGTGTTTGAGGGCATTGATACTTCTTTGAGGAACGATTCCATTTACGTAAAATGTACGCTCCGTAATGTCGGTAACCGTTCCGGTAAAGAGGTGGTCCAACTCTATGTCCGTGATTTGGTCAGTTCCGTAGTGATGCCTGTACAACAGCTTAAGGCTTTCGAAAAGGTGGGGCTTAAGGCGGGAGAAAGCAGTGAGGTTCAATTGTCGTTGCCTGTGAGCGAACTTGCCATTTCGGATAATGATGGAAAACGAGTGATAGAACCCGGTGCTTTTGAATTTCAACTGGGTAATGCTTCCGATCGCATTTTGTTGCGCGACACACTGTGGATAGGAAAAGAAGTCAGGGAGAAAAAACAGTGTTCCGTACCTGTGGAAAAGAAAACCGTGTCGGTTGGTAAAAAGATAGAGGTACGCGGAGTGGTGCGGGATATTCAGGCGACATTGGTACATGGCGTCGACATTTATACAAAAAGCGATGGTATACTTGTGGGATGTACCGATTGTAACGGTGCTTTCATGGTAGAAGCTTCCGAAGGAGATATTCTTGTTTTCCGTAAGAAAGGATATGCGTATCGCGATGCCGAAGTTCTTTCGGGCACGTTGAATATACGCCTTACTTACAGCAATGAATAAAAAATATATATGAATACCGTAAAACATATAAGAATGAAAACCAGAAAAATGATTGTAGCAGGCATTTGTTTATGTTTGGCTCAGTATAGTTATAGCCAGGAACGTATGGGAGTGACCCATTCGGGACATATCACAGGTCAGCCCCCTTTTCCGGTGGAATATTATTCGGAATTACCCAATCCGGCGGCAACCGATAATGAAACATGGAGAGGAGTGTCCGGCGTGTCGGTGAACTGGGGTAGTAAATATGTGCGCTATGCCAAAGAAAGCAAGGCGAAACTTCCGAAAGATATAACCGGGAAGTTGAAAGGCTGGAAAGGAGAAAAAGTTTCCGCGCAGTTGGTAATAGCTTCTGCCGTGGATTTGGAGAATGTATCGGTGGAGATAACGGCGCCGTTACATGTGTCGGGTAAATATGAAATATCTTCGGACTGCATACTGAAAGGTTTTGTGCGCTATGTAATGACCGATGAACTAAATCATCATAAAGCAGGCACGTGCGGCGATCGTCCGGATGCCTCGCGATATGACTCTACGCTAGTGGCAGACCCGATAGACCATTTGGCTTTATCCTTGCCTGTGGCAGCAAAGACTTCACAAGGATACTGGGTAGGTATCCGTATACCGCGAGATGCGCTTGCAGGAACCTATAAATCGGATGTGACTCTGAAGAACGGGACAGAAGTGATAGGACGGCTGAAGCTGGAATTGCAGGTGTTGAACCACACATTGCCGGCGCCGGCGCAATGGGCATTTCATCTTGATTTATGGCAAAATCCGTTTGCCGTGGCACGTTATTATGGTGTGCAACCCTGGAGCAAAGAGCACTTTGCCTTACTGAAAAAGGAGCTCAAGCCTTATGCCGATGCCGGGGGAAAAGTAGTTACCGCTTCTATTATCCACCAGCCGTGGAATGCGCAGACTTACGACCCGTTTGAAACAATGGTGACTTGGATGAAGCGGGTGGATGGCACATGGATGTACGATTATACAGTGTTCGACCGCTGGGTGGAATTTATGCGTTCTATGGGAGTGACTCGGGCTATAGGATGCTATTCTATGATTCCTTGGAGACTTTCGTTCCAATACTACGATCAAGCCACCAATTCGTTGAAAGAATTGCACGCGAAACCGGGTGAGCAGGTGTACCGTGATTTTTGGCTAGGGATGTTGAAAGACTTTGCCGCTCATCTGAAAAGCAAGGGATGGTTTGATATTACGCATATAGCCATGGATGAGCGCCCGATGAAGGACATGCAGGAAGCGCTTTCCATTATTCGTGAAGCTGATGCTGATTTTAAAGTTTCTTTGGCGGGAGCTTTACATGATGAGCTGTCGGACGAGTTGGACGATTATTGCGTAGCGCTGCGCATGAAGTATAGTGAGAGTTTGAAACGTAAACGCAGATCGGAAGGTAAGATTACCACCTATTACACCTGCTGTGAAGAGTCTTATCCAAACACCTATACTTTTAGTAATCCGGCGGAAGCGGAATGGCTGGGATGGTATGCTGCGAAGGAAAATCTTGACGGTTATCTCCGTTGGGCGCTTAACAGCTGGACGATAGAACCATTGTTGGACAGCCGTTTTTACTCATGGGGAGCAGGTGACACCTATCTGTTGTATCCGGGCGGAAGGACTTCCATGCGCTTTGAGAATTTGCTTTCGGGTATACAGGCCTATGAAAAAATACGTATTTTAAAGCAGGAATGGGAACGGAATGGGGATGTGAAGAAACTGGCAAAGCTGGAGCGGATTTTAAGAAACTTTGATGAACATCAATTAAAGGATATTCCGGCTGATAGGGTTGTCGAGCAAGCAAACTTATTTATAAATACTCTCTGATAATACTCGAAAGAGAGTTTTTTCGGCAAGATGATTAGTGATATGTATTGATTTATAGTGGATTGTACGATTTGTACGGATAGTGAAGCCTATTGTACGGATAGTACAACTTTTAAAAAACAAGAAGCGTGACATTTGCATTGAATTAAATCTACTTATTTAATAATATGGAAAAATACAAAAAAATGATTTTGAGAAGAAGCCAATGTGTTTTACTGGCACTAGTCTTTTCTATATCTGCTGTCTGGGCTCAGACTTTTTCCGTCGGTGGAATTGTCACTGACGGGACTCAGGCACCGATGCCCGGTGTAACCGTTAGTGTGAAAGGAGATAAAATAGGAGCGGTAACCGATGTCAACGGCAGGTATAATATTTCTGTTCCTGACCGCTCATCTGTACTTGTGTTTTCTTTTATAGGATTTACTACTCAAGAAATAAAGGTAGGTAGTAAGAAACAGATAAATGTGGAATTACAGGAAGATGCCATGATGTTGGATGAGGTGGTAGCCATTGGTTATGGTTCTGTCAAAAAGAGTGATTTGACAGGCTCTGTGGCTAAAGTAGATATGGAAGATTTGACCAAGGCTGCTGTCGCTTCTTTTGATCAGGCATTGGCAGGACGTATATCCGGTGTACAAGTAGTGTCCACAGACGGACGTCCCGGAGCAAGTACTAATATTGTAATCCGTGGTAGTAATACTATATCAGATACTTCCGATGGTTCTCCCCTTTATGTGATAGATGGCTTCCCTACCAGCGACCCTAATTTGGCTGCATATAACCCCAACGACATAGAGTCCATCGATGTTTTGAAAGATGCTTCGGCAACTGCTATTTATGGAGCTCGTGGTGCTAATGGTGTTATTATAGTAAAAACCAAACGCGGAAAAGAAGCACCGCCCACTGTGACTTATGACGGTTATTTTTCTTGGCAGACGGAACCGCAATTTTTGAAATTGATGAATGCTTATGATTTTGTAAAGTTACAGATAGAGTTGGATGAAACTTCCGAACAGTATTTAAAATCTACTTACTTAAGTTATGATGAAAGTTTGGGACGTTATCAGCGTTTGGATGACTATAAAAACAGAAAAGCATATAATTGGCAGGATATTCTTCTGGATGGAGCTCCTTATACCAGTCATCATGTATCTTTGAGTGGTGGTACTCAACGTACGAAATATAGCGCTAGTGCTTCTTATTTTTACCAAAAGGGAACATTGACCCGTTCTCAGTATAATAGTTTTCGTGCTCGTGTGACGTTGGATCAGCAACTATCTAAAAATGTGACTATAGGTACTACTGTCAATTACTCTAATAATAAGACTCAAGGGGCCAATCCTTCAGAAAGCCATGGCGGATGGTCATGTAGTCATTATTTGTTCTATTCTATTTTGGGTTATCGTCCTTTGACTTATAATGTTGACCAAGATTTGTTAAATGAGGCTTTTGACCCGAATATCAGCGGTGCTAATGATTATCGCTACAATCCGGTGAAGACTGTTCAAAATGAGGAGAATGAAAATGTAAATCGTTCTTTGAACATGAATGCTTACTTTAATTGGAAGATTACAAAGAATTTAGAATTCAGAGCAACCGGTTCTCTTAACTCGAGTATTATTCGCAGCTATTCTTTTAATAATTCCAATACTTATTGGGGGGATGAGCAGTATCAACCGGATAAACAAAACGGGAGTTTTAATTATACAGAGTACAACAATTGGTCAAATGATTATACACTGACCTATCGGACTAATAAAAAGGGACATAATATCATGGGAATGTTGGGAGCTTCCCTCTCGGGAAACCAGTATCAACGCTTAGGAGGTTCATCCTCGTTGGTACCTTGGGAAGAATTAGGCTTGTGGGGCATTGACCAAGGTACAGCCAAGCGTACAATGGCTGAAAAAACAGAACAGCATATGATGTCGTTCTTTGCTCGTGCCAACTATGATTGGAAATCTCGTTACCTTTTTACCGGAACAATTCGTGCAGACGGTTCTTCTCGTCTGATATATCATAAATGGGGATATTTCCCTTCCGTTTCTGGTGCTTGGAGAGTTTCAGAAGAGAAATTTATGAAGAAATCACGAAAATGGTTGTCTAATCTGAAGTTGAGAGTTGGCTGGGGTATCACAGGCAATAATGGAACAGAAGTGAATTATCCTTCGCATTTACTCTATGCAGGTAATGAGAATTACGCTTTTGGCGGTGTGATGAATCCTGCCATTTATCCCAAACAATTAGCAAACCGTGACTTGAAATGGGAATCTACTTATCAAACTAATATTGGTATTGATTTGGGGTTCTTTAATAATCGTATCAATGCCGTGGTAGACTGGTATCTGAAAGATACGAAAGACCTTTTGCTCTATGCGGATACCCCGCCATCCATCGGTTATGAACGTGTACAACAGAATGTTGGTAGTGTACGTAATACCGGAATGGAATTCAATATTAGCACAGTGAACCTAAAAGGTGGAAAGAACAGGTTGAAATGGACTACGAGCTTTAATATCTCTTTCAATAAAAATGAAGTTACCGCTCTTTCCAACGGACAATTAAGCCGTGTAGTGGGTATTCGCTATCCTGAATTACGTGATATGTATATCGCTAAAGTAGGACATCCGTTGTCGGAAATGTACGGATATGTTTTTGATGGGATTTATCAATATGAGGACTTTAATGAAATAGCGCCTAATGTATTTGTCTTAAAACAAGGGATTCCGGATAATGGACGCAAAAGGAGTGAAATCCGCCCGGGAGATCCTAAATTGAAAGATATTAACGGAGATGGTAAGATTACAACTGATGATCGTACTATTATTGGCCATGGCTTACCAATACATATAGGTGGATTTACTAATACCTTCGAATACCGCGGGTTTGACCTCAGCGTATTTTTTCAGTGGTCTTACGGTAACGATTTGATTAATTATAACCGGAAACTGCTTGAGGAACTTAGAGGTGGGCATACTAATCAGTTGGCTACTGCTGTGAACCATTGGACTCCTCGTACGGTGAACGCTGACGGAACCGTAACGGAAGGTAACTATACCAATTATTTGTGGGCGCCTACCCGCGGCTTTTACGAGCCGGGATTCAATACGAACCGTGAAGTGGAAGATGCTTCTGTTCTACGCTTGAAAACGATACAGCTGGGGTACAATTTCCCGTCTAAATGGTTAAAGAAAAGCGGAATTAAGTCTTTCCGTATCTATCTCAGTGGACAAGACTTGATAACGTGGACTAAATATAGCGGTTATGATCCGGAAGTGTCTACACGTAATTCGTCTATGACACGGGGCTTTGACTATTCTGCCTATCCTCGTTCGGCTACGTATACAGTTGGAGTGAAAATGAGTATATAAAATCAAAATGTGATGAAGATGAAAAAGATGTTTCTATATATTATTGGAATATTAGGTTTCTCTGCCTGCGATTTTTTAGAAACGGATGTTTTTGACGATTTATCCGAAACAACAGTATATAATGATCAGAAAAGTTGTGAGGCTGGTTTAGCCGGCGTTTATGATCCGTTGACTGATGGTAAGCTTTATGGAGGAAACCTTTATTTGACATTTGATGCCGGTTCCGATTTAATGATTTATAATAAGCAGTACTCTATAGGTACTACGATGCTTTGCTTGAATAATTACAGTACAGTTGATACCAATCTTAAAAATACTTGGTATTATCTATATACAGGTATTAACCGAGCCAATAATTTCATAACACAGATAACCGATAAATCTGCTGAGGTGTGCGGTGGTGAACTTAATAAAAAACGTCTGTTAGCAGAGGCTAAAGGATTACGTGCGCTTTATTATATGAATTTGGTCAGTTTTTGGGGAGATGTTCCTTTGCGTTTACAACCTACTACTAATCTCAATCAGCAAAAAATGAAACGTGCACCACAGATAAAAGTATATGAACAGATTGTTTCAGACCTTTTGGTGGCAGCGACAGATTGTTTTGCGGCAGATAAGTGGGATAATCCTGGACACATTACCCAAACTACCGCATTGGCGTTATTAGCGAGAGCCTATATGTGGATGTCTGGATATCCGGTATATGCTGATAAATGGGAAGAAGCATTGGAATGTGCGCGTAAAGTGAGAGATAGCGGACTTCATGAATTAGTACAAGCACGTGAGGGAATAAATGGTTATCAGCAACTTTTTATGGATATGTGCGCTGATAAATACAACATCAAGGAGAGTATGTTTGAAATAGAAATGTATGGTAATGATTTGAATATCACGCGTGAATCCGGTTCTTTCGGTTTGTCCATTGGTATAACCCAAGGGTGTCATACCGACCCTGATCATGGTTATTGTTATGGCTTTTATGACGGTACAAAAATACTGTTCCGTATGTACGAGGATACGGATGCCCGTAAATGGTGGAACTTTCCTAATTATGGTTTTGGAGAAGATAAATCTACGGGGTTGGTAGAGAAAGTGTATCGTACGGAGAATGATATCAAGCAGATGGAAGACGGTAATGCCGCCAAATGGCGTCGAGAATATGAGGTAGTACGTCCTCTGACACAATATAGTACTTCGATTAATGTGCCGGTAATGCGCTATTCGGATGTATTGTTGATGATTGCCGAAGCTGCTAATGAAGTGAATGGAGGTCCAACACAAGAAGCGGAAGATGCCATAAATGAGGTACGTTCAAGAGCCGGTGCTTCAAAGATAAAGTTCGGAAATTATGATTTGGCTACATTTCGTGAATTAGTTCGTGATGAACGTGCCCGTGAACTTTGTTTTGAAGGTAACCGTAAGATGGATTTGCGTCGTTGGGGGAAAGATTATTATGAATATCGTATTAAAATGCTTGCAGACCAGAACATCATTAGTGATCCGGGTAGTAAATGGGATGGGAAAATGGTAGGATATTCGTTACTTTCCGGTACGAACACTAATATTAAGGCGCAGCCTGCCATTGAATTTCAGTCGAAACATATTTACTTTCCCATCCCTGAGGCAGAAATGAGTACGAATACTTTGTGTAGCCAAAATGAAGGTTGGTAACCATTAATAATACAGAATAATAATGAAAGACATGAGAATTTTTAAAATGATATTTTGGAGTATAGCCATAACAGGAACTTTTATCTTGTTGGCTACCGGTTGCGACAACGAGGAAGGGTATGGGGGAACCGACATTCCTGAACCGGAAGCAGGGAAAGTCCCCGCAATTGTGGTAGGGGAAGCCATGGCATACAATCAAGAAGCTTCCTCTGTGGTATGGGATAAAAATGAAAAAGTAGGTTTGTTTGTATTGAAAGAAGGTACTACGGAATGTGTGGAACCTTATCGTAATGTTAAATATGAGGCAATATCACAGAATACATCGGTGGTTCAGGGAACACTGTCTCCATTGGAGAACGAGGACCCTATTTATTTGCCAGCAGATGGGAGTAAGGTTGACATCAAGGCATATTATCCGTATAGTGATGATGAATATTTGGAGAACGATTTATACAAATGGGATCTTACGATGCAAAGCAGTGTGCAGAATAACAATTTCATGTATGCAAGCAATGCGCTTGGTATCTCCAAGGATAACAACAAACTGACGTTACAGTTCCGTCCTGTATTGTCGGAAGTGGTGTTTCGATTGAAGAATACGGCAGAAGTACCTGAAAAATATATGGAAGACTTCTGTGTAGTAGTAAAGGGAATGTACGTTAAGGGAAACTTTAACTTGCTGACCGGCTTGTTTGAGGAAATGGGTGCTACTCATAAAAGAGATATTGTTTTGACTACTGGAAAAGAGGATTTCATCGCTACAGGACGTTTGTTTCCGCTAGCATCCATGGAAGGCTGTTCTGTTGAAATCACTCTGCCGAATATGGGTGGGCGTACTTTTACGTGGAATTTTGATGATGTGATGGAACTTGAACCCGCTATCCGATATATACACGAAGTAACTGTTTACCTTGATAAAATTAAGGTGGTTACTACCGAGCAATCCATTGAGGATTGGAGTACTCCTTCGGATGACGTATCATTTGTAGCGGAAGAGAATTTATTAACATCTCTTAGAGATCTGGTAACAGAAGATATTGTGATATTGGATAATGTCAATAAAACCCCCGATGTACAGCCATGTACTTATTTCAATGGATTGGATAATAAAAAACCTGAAACAGGTAATGCCGTGATAGAAAAACAGAATAACAGTAATATGATACTGAATGATGCCAAAAGTATTGAATCTGGAAGTTGGTGGACTAATTATGTAGGTGTTCGTTTACCGGATCTGTCTCCGGGAGTGTATGAACTTTCTTTCCGAAGCCGATTGAAAGAAGCGGCAGCGGGAAAAAAGCCCCAAGTAAAAGCGTTCATTTATACCAAAGGCAATAATCTGGTTGGTATTAAGAAAACTACGGATTCGGAAATCAGCGCGCAACTGACGCTTTTTGAGGGTGAAGATACAACTTCAAAACTGCATAAGATTGTGCTGGACTATACGGAAGAGAACATGAAGAGCAGTAATATGGGTTCTGCGGATTGGACCCCGGCTGCCGCAGAGGCACGTACAACCGGCAGTTTCTGTATACAGCCCTGGTTGGGAAGTTTTTATTTCTACGATTTTAGATTAACAAGAACAGATAACAACTAATTAGTAAACCTTATAAAAAAGACATGAAAACATATTCATTTTTGACAGGAACTTTATTGGCGGGAATGATGATTTTCGCTGCTTGTAATCAGGATGTAAATACGGCTTTGGATGCGCAAGCCAACAGAGCGATTACCTTTAACTTCAGTGTGGCAAGTACACGTACCGCAATGGCGGATGATTATACTACCAATTTTGTGGATGAGGATGAAGTAGGTGTTTTTGCAACGAAAGACGCATCTGCCGAAGCGGTATATACCAATTTTGCTTATCGCTATGATGGAACAAACTGGAATGCCGTAAACGAAGCGTTAGGGGTGCCGGTAGATAACAGCGCACTCGATTTCTATGCTTACTATCCTTATAACAGTACGGTGAATACTTTACAATTCGATTTTACCGTACAAGCCGACCAATCTGCCGAGAACGGATTGAATAAAAGTGACTTGCTGCTGAGCTGCAACAAAGAGGTACCGGCAGGCGCCAATCAGGTAACTTTGAATTTTCGCCATGCGCTTGCATTGGTAGAGATTACGCTGAAAGATTTTGAAGGTACGGAAGTGCAGTCGGTGGAATTGCGTGCTGTAGGTGAAGCTGCGGTAGACTTTTCCGCAGAATTCCCTTCGGTTATAGCGAAAAGTGATGTTGGCGCTACCTTCATAAAAATGGCAAAAGGAAAAAATGCGGACGGAAATGATGTTTATCGTGCCATTGTGCCTGAGCAGACTTTGAATACAGGCAAAACTCTTTTCCGTGTTATAACCGATAAATCGGTTTATCAGTCCGCTATTGCCGCTGATGTAGTTTTGAAAGCCAACGGTATACAGCCGTTTACTATATCGAAAGCCGTGGAATTGGCTGAAATAGGTGTCGCTGTTTCCGATATTGGTAACTGGGATGCATTTACAGATGAGGTATCCGACTTGGAAGCTGCGCAGAATATGATTCTTGCCAACTTTAACGATATGGTAACGGAAGATATTCTTCAATTGACCAATGTTCGGCAGTTGACGAGTGGTGAGGTTAATAATGAAAATCGTTGGTTCAATGGTAATGATGGAGAAGATATGAAGCCTGTTCCTGCAATGGTAACTATTGAGAATGGGGAGTTGAAAGTGGATGCGAAACATATTGATGGAGGAAGTATGTGGTTTACTTATACCGGATATACATTAACAAATGTAAAGGCAGCTACGTACGTACTTACTTTTGAAGCTAAAATGGTGGAAAATGCCAACATAGAGGGTATGTCTCCTGCTTTGAGAGTTGCTTTTCATAAGCAAGGTACGCAAGGCATTGTATCAACTTACAATGAGGATGAAACTGTTGATAGGGATGTCTATACTGAAGAAATGGCTTTAGAATATCAAAAAGTGGAGTTACGGGTTGATATGGAAACTCTTAAATATCAAAAGAGTTTTGATTCTGGTGAGATATTAAATGATTTGTCTGAACCTGACAAGGAAGCGGTACGTAAAAAGTTCAGCATTTATCTGAGACCGCAACGTGGTGTTTTCCAATTCCGCAATTTTGTTTTCCGCAGAATAGAGTAATCTAAAAAATAAAAGATTAAAATGAAGATAAAAGTACTCATAGTAAACGTGTGCGTGGTTGTATCAGGCGGATTTTCCGCCTGTACCCAAGGTGTTATGGAAGAAGTGTCAATGTTGGCAGACCGGAATGTGAATTTCAACTTTGATATTGTACAGACACGTACCATTACCGATGCTTCCAACGCCACTGCTTTTGTAGCCAATGACGAGGTGGGTATCTTTGGGGTAGCGAATGGTAGTGAAGCGCAACTTGTAGCCGATAATTTGCGCTATCAGTACAGCGGTAGTGAGTGGAATGGTGAAGCATTGACTAAGCCACAGAATGAGACGATGTTTTATGCTTATTATCCTTATGATAAAAGTATCAATGACATAAGTTTCTCTTTTTCAGTAAACGAAAACCAAGAACAGGGGTATAACAGTAGTGACTTATTGCTTGCTGCGGGGAGCCTGGATGTTGCAAATCCTCAAACGGTGAATTTTTCTTTCCAACATGTGTTGTCATTGGTGGAGGTTACGGTAAGTGGGCTTGTTACGGATGAAAAGGTGACCGGTGTACAGATGCGTGCCTTGAAAACCGCAACAGTGGATTTGCCGGCTGGAACTGCCACGGCGGATGTTTCCGAACGTCCCGTGATGATAGCGATGCAGGCGATAGGTGGTAACAAATACCGTACCGTGGTTCCTGCGCAGACTTTGAAAGCCAATGTTACCCGTTTTGTGGTTACCACCACCCATACTGTCTACCAGTATGTGGGGCAGACGGACGCCACTCTTGCCGTGAATGGCATTCAATGCTTTAACGTAGTGTTACAAAATACACTTCCAGTACCCGAAACGATATATGCAGATCTTGCGGATTTAACACAGGAAAATATCAGGGTAGTGGGGGATATAGGCGATTATTATCCTTCAGGTACTGATGATGCTAAGGTGCCTTGGGCAAACGAATGGTTTGATTACATTGCAGGAAGTTCTACTGACAATAGGAAAGTGACGATAGAAAGCGGTGTACTCAGTGTGGTGACAGGAGATAATAATACAACATGGTATAAGGATTGTGTTGGCATGACAGTGAACGGAGCACCGAACGATGTGTATAAATTGACTTTCAAAGCTAAAAATACTACGGCGGAAGAGGGAAAAGGACGCTTGAAAGTATATGTATATTCTCGGAATATCGGTAGTAACAGGATTTTCCAAATAAAAAAAGACGATGAGGTGGATTATAGCTCGTCTGTGGACTGCAACTTGAGTGAAGTGGATCAAGAGTATAATTTGGTAGTAGACTTTACTAAAGTTTATGGTGGAGTTGGTAATGCTGATTTTGTAGATGATACATCCGTACTGCTTTCGAAATCGCGTGAGAGATACAGCGTCATATTCTGTTGCTACGGTACGGCAAATGCCAGGATAGATATTTCGGAAGTGAAATTAGAAAAGAGAGAATAATATGGCCATGAGGTTAAGTACCAACAATATTAAGTATCTGTTTGGAGTAGCGCTTGTGCTTTCGGCAATGTTGTTTTCCTGTTCTTCGGATGATATTTCTTTATCTTTGGAGGAAAATGAAGAAAGCTCCGAGGAAACGGAGACCCCTTCGGATACGGAAAAAGATTGCAAGCCGTGGAATGATTTTGTAGCTCAGAATCGGCAGAATGTATTACTTGACTTTTCGTATGCCGGCTATAAACATGGTGAAATGGCTCCCGCCGAAGTAGAAACGCTGAACTATCGATGGTATGATATCACTCGTTATGGCGGTATACCTGATGATGGAAAATCGGACAGACAAGCGCTTTTGCGATTATTGGCTGATATTGAGGGTATCGATAACTATGCGGAAGTGAATGCCGTGATATACTTTCCCGAGGGTGAGTTCATACTGCACGACGAACAGGATGAGGTGACTTATGAGAATGAAACGATTCGTATTAAGGCAAGTAATGTTATCCTGAAAGGTGCGGGGCGTAATAAAACGTTTTTAGTGTTAAAAGCCCCCAATCCGATACATCCTGCTGGAGGTTTTGCCTATAACACGCTCTCGTTGGAAGGTCCCGGACTGTTCGGTACGGCGAATAGGGTGGTTGCCCCTGCGGCCAAAGGCAGCTTTTCGGTGGAACTGTCCTCCGTTAGCGGATTGAGAGTAGGGGAGTATGCTTGTCTCCATTTGAAAGATAATTCGCATGAATTGATAGCGCATGAATTGCTTCCTTACAGTGTTCATAGCGGAATGTCCGGATTGCTGAATGATGGCGTAATAGTGCAGGATTATCATCTGATAACCAGTATAGAGGGACATGTGGTAACTTTCAAGGAACCTATTATGCACGAGGTGGATCCTCGTTGGAACTGGGACTTGCGTGCTTACTCCTATGTACGGAATATCGGAGTGGAAGATATGACTTTCCGTGGAAATGTTCCTGAACATTATGAGCATCTGTCGTGGTTGAGCGATACCGGTTATATTCCTTTCGGATTCCGCCATGTGGTGGATGGTTGGGTACGCCGGACCGATTTTGACAGTGTGAGCGAAGCGGCTACCTTTACGATGGCCGCCAACTGTTCCGCCTATGATATTCAGATAATGGGGAAAAGGGGGCATTGTGCCGTGCGGTCGTTCGGGTCATCGCGCATCTTCATCGGCAAAGTAACAGATTCTGCCGATTCTGATACAGAAGGTGAAAAGGCGGGGATGCTTCATACTTGTGGCGTATCTCGTCCTGCCATAGGGACTGTTATTTGGCGGTGTCGTTGGGGAGATAAAACCTGTTTTGAGTCGCATGGTTCACAACCTCGTGCCACATTGTTGGATGCTTGTAAAGGTGGGTTTCCGCGTGGACATCAGGGAGGTGCCATGAGTGCGTTGCCCAATCACATGCAGGATTTGACGTTGTGGAATTTCAATGCCACCGCTTCACCGTCAGGTGGAAACTTTAGTTGGTGGGAAGTAGATCCGAGTGGTGCAGGTGGCTTTCTTTTTCTGCCGCCGATGATTGTGGGATTTCATGGAGCAGCTACTACATTCAAATTTCCCGAATGCAAGTTGCTTTCTGATAATGGGGAAATAGTGACACCGGGTTCTCTCTATGAAGCCCAATTGCAACATAGATTGGGAATCCTGCCGAAGTGGATAGAAAGATTAAAAGAACAAAAAATAGTGTTTTGATAATATGAAGAGTAGTTTGATACATAAAGTAATGTTTCGTAGTATATTGATGCTGGCAGGGCTTGGTATGACAGCATGTAATGGCGATGAGGTGGACGACCTGGATTTCCAGCTCGGTTTGGTGAGTGACCAGAAAGAATATAAAGTGGGTGAACCGGTGGTGTTCAGTATTGATGGGTGTCCTGATTATTTGATAATGTGGTCGGGTGACTACGGACATCGTTATGCCTATCGTAATCGTACTGAAGCCCAATTGGAAGCGTTGAGCCTAAATTATGATCTCAGTCTGGAATGGGCGGGAAAAAGATTTCGCAATGCGGTGAAAGTGTATCTTTCGGAAGATTTTGACGGAGTGATGGAGCAAGTCAACATTGAGAGCGCTACATGGACTGATATGGATGGTGGACTGAAAGTTCCTCTCCTGAATATGGATGCTGCAGGTTATCAACATGGTAAAGTGGAAAATGTAAATGTGGACCTTACCGATTATGGTAATAAGCCGTTTTTTGTTGCTCTCAGGTATGAACTGCCGCCTTTGGATCTCCTATTGGATGAAAATGGGGTCGGAGCTCATCCGGATGTTTTCTTTTATCCGAGATTGGTGCAGACTATAGATGGAAAGACGTTGGAACGGGATAATCCAAAAGAGGATTTTGGATTTGGCTTTTGTCGTATTCACACCAATGATAACGAAACGAATAATCCTACAGTGACGGTGGTGGATGATCAGAAGGTCACAATTAATGGACGTAAGTCATCAGCTCAAGGTACATATGTATGGGCGATCAGTCAAAGAATGACACCATCGGCTGTGAGTCCCGATGAGGGAGTTTCTATCAAGAATGCTTCATTTGACTTGAAGAACTATACATATATTTATAATGAACCGGGTGAGTATACTGTAACTTTTGTTGCGCGTAATGCCAATGCTTGGGGATATAAGGAACAGATAAAAGAACTGAAAATCAAAGTAGTGGAACCTGTCCAAGAAGAGGATGATGGTACAATTTAGAGTAAGAATAGTGTTTTTAACCAATATATTTATTAATCATTAAAAAAGTAACGTTATGAAAAAGATTATGTTAATGGCAATTTTCTGCCTTGGTATGGTAAGTGTGGCAAATGCACAAGCTCCGAAAGTAACAGCTTTCAATCAGTACAATGAAGATTATCCCGGTGAGTTGGCTTGCGACGGTGATATGGAAACTCGTTGGGCGACTCAGGACTATACGGATTTTAAGGACATGTGGCTGGAAATGGATTACAGAAAGGAAATGACCTTCTCAAAAGTAGCCATTGAAGAGTATCAGAGTCGCATCACTCGTTTCCAAATCCAGTATAAGGTGGGTGAAGAGTGGAAAGTCGCTTACGAAGGAACCAAGATTGGTCAAGGGTTTGAACAAAGTTTTCCTGCTGTGACTTCTCGTTATTTCCGTTTGGTAATTCTCGAACGTGCGGATAAAACTTGGGGTCCTTCTATTTGGGAAATCGAACTGAAGAAATGATGTGGGATATACTATACTTTAAATCTAAATTTTGATTGATTTGATAGGGTTATTAATTTAAGGTAAAAAGATGTTTTCAGGAATATGTGACGAATAGCCCTCGATACTATTCGTCACATTTTTTATAGTAATAGTAGATGTTTATGAAGATTTTATATAAAAGTATTCTTTGGATACTATTATTCCAGGTCACGACTGCGCAGGCTTCCAAAGAAGAGGCTATGCAGAGATTACGTACCTATTATATAGAGCATATAGACAAATCATATTATCAAACTTCGTGTGTGGAGTATTTGGATAAATTGGATACGTCAGGTGCTTTTGTGGATGGAGTGGATTATGAGCAGGAGATAGTGGCTAAGAAACTGTTGGAGAAAGTTTCATTTGATGACCAGCAGAAATTAGGATTCTATCTGACGGATATATGGGGACGACTTGGTGATTTGGCCGCTTATTTCCGGAAGAGTGGAGTGGAGATACCTGAACGTTATTGGAAAGCCATACTGCATTATGGTACCATTGAATTGAAACGGCAACCTAATGATCGTTTTCATGCTTCTTGTTTTGCTATTCCTAAGGCGGCTTGTAAAGTCTATTTTAATTTGTGGAAATGTATGGAACAAATTGAGAGTGGATGCGAAGTGACGGTATTGGAGAAAGAAGCGCATGATATATTGAGGCGGCTGGCAATGCAATCATGGACACAGCCTTTACGTAATGATGCTACGGATTGTAATGTAGTCAGTGTGGAACGTTTTAGGCATCATGTTTGGTGGGTAGGTGGAAATGCTCTTGCTTATCGTCCATTACTGGAAACTGCAGTGTTGATGGACTCCATACCAATGGTGGATGTTGTGGCGGAAGTAGCTCAGAAAAGTTTGAGTTATGTATCTCAAAATACCTATATGGAAGCTTTTTGGAACGAAGGATTTACGGCTGATGGCGCGGGATGGGGGCATGGAATGCAGGCATTGGTGTGGGGATACCCCATACATGGTGCTTCCAGTGCTCTAAATATATTGAAAGTTCTGAGAGGGACACCTTGGGCAACAGTTTTAACTCGTGATAATGCGTTAGCATTGCTTAATTTTTATAGGGGTAGTAATTTTTATTATTATAAAGGTTATATTCCCCCTTGTTTAGATCGGTATTCTATGGTTTATTATGATAAGCAGCACCAACCTATACCTTACTATAGCATGTTGAAAGCCACTATAAATGATTGGAGTGATTTTTTCACGCAAGAAGAGCAACAGGAATTAAAGACATTGTTACGGGAAGTGGGTAGAGAAAGTATTTGTATGACAAATTATCCGGCCGGGATGTATCATGGATGTCGCTGGTTCTTCAATAATGATGATTTTATCAAAAAAACTCCTCGATACCATATTATGGTCAATATGGCTTCTGTGCGTTGTGATGGATTGGAGAGTGCAAGTAATTTTGCTGATGAATTTAATATATTCACCAATGACGGTGTAACATTGATGCAACGTAATGGCGATGAACACCGTAAAATAATAGGTGCGATGGATTTCACTGCCTTGCCTGGTATAACTGCTCGTGAAGGAATGGAACGGTTAAAGCCGATAACCAATTGGCGAGGATTTTGCAGTAAATATAATTTTGCAGCGGGTGCTACTAGTGGAAAGGGAAATGGAGTGGCTGCATTCATTTTTGAGAAAATGAATGCCACCTCTAAAGAAAAAGACGTGCCGGAAATCAATCCTACTGCTTTTGGGATAAAGGCTTATAAGTCTTATTTTTTCTTGGGAGATTATATGGTGGCTTTAGGAGCCGGTGTCACTAATTTACGTCCTGAATTGGAAGGGAATATTCGTACTACCATAGAACAGACGGCTTTACAGAATGAAGTCTTTTTGTTTGATGGAAAAAAACGGTTGAATTTGGTCGAAAAACAAGGTCTGCTTGATTGTAAACGCAAACCTCTTTGGATGATACAAAATAACGGATTTGCTTATACTTTGTTGCCTCAATATTCGCCGATAGCTTCTTATAGTATGGAGATAAAACCTAATGATTGGTTGAAGAGAAATCTGACGAATAAAGGGAAAAGTAATTTACCGGATAGTGCTGCCATTTTTAGATTGTGGTTAGATCATGGCAGGAGTGTTCAGAATGGCAATTATGGCTATGCTGTTTATTGTGGTGAGGGGGTACCTAATAATAAAATGCCGTTTACTGTGTTAAGAAATGATACTTTAGTGCAAGCCGTTGCTTCAATGGATTCAAAGATTATAGCTGCTTCATTCTATTGTGCTGGTGAAAATATAAAGATAGGGAAAAAAGAGATTACAGTATCTGAACCTTGTACTTTGCTCATAGAACAGGAGGAAGGAGAAATAATTTTTTCTGTAGCTGATGCGCGTATGGATAAAACTGTAAAACAGATAGTAATTAACTATGATAAACAAAGAGTAGTAGTGGATATGCCGCAAAAAGAAAGAATAGGAGCGGTAGCTGTTTGTAAAAAGACTATAGAATTTTTTCGGAAAAAGCAAGAGAGGTACTAAGGTATTTTGTTGTATTTAGTCGGCTATAAGCGTAAAATGGTAAAAGGTTGAAATATAGAAACTTATATATCTGTTTTTTATGCTACGGGATTAAAAGAGGATAGTTTGTACTGTTATAGGTGTATCCTCTTTTAAAATTAAATCGCTGTTGGAAAAGAATTATAATGCGTCCTGTCAACGGTAGGACATTCCCCGCTAATATCTTCTGAAAAAAGATGATGTACCCCCTTGCTGTTTGTTCTAACTATGTCACATTTATATTGTACACTTTCAACTCACAATTCCCGTAAATATCGGATATACATGGAAATACTACGATGTATTTGTAATAATAATGTCCTAAATATCTGTTTTTATCGTTACTCATAAAGATAAACAGTTGATTGTGCTTGTATTTTTAAAATTATTTGTATGTTTGTATAGTCGCAATCGAGTGGCAGTGTTTTTTGCATTTTAGGAAAAAAGCGTTTAGCCGACTTCTGTATAAAGGGATATCAAGACTTTGTGCTCTATAAGAAGCTAATGCCCTTACGCTTTTTATGTTAATTGGTTTGCACATAAGGGCACAAGCCATAAATGTTTTGCAATATGATAAACACGTGTGTCGCTGTTCCTGTTTTCTTCCCGGAAAGTCTTTTCGGGATTTGAACCTCTCTGATACGGTATTCTCTTTACAATAGAGTGGCAGTTACCTGTTATGAATATACTTAAACTAACCATTATTACTACTAACCGTTTTTATTAATAACCTTTATGGACAAGAAAATTGTAGGTGTCAATGCCGGAAAAGTTTGGCAGGCACTAAATGAAGTAACTGAGATTTCAATCGTTGAGCGTGCCGAGAAGCTGAATTTAAGCGTGGAGAGCACAGCGTTGGCAGCAGGTTGGCTGGCAAGAGAAGACCAGATCAGCATAGAGCGAAAGAATGGAACTATCGAGTTGCAGCGAAAGAACGCTTATACGTTTAATTTCGGCTAAGAGCAGCTCCGACCATAGCATAATGTTCCCTATACTTCCGGTGATAAAAATTCGTCGGACGTATAGGGAATTTGTATCTTTTATTGTGTCGGAATCCAACTGTCTACCAACGCTTGATGTTCTTTCATCCACTGACGGGCGGCATAGGTTTCCGTTTTCCGTGTTTCTTCCACAGCGGTCATCAGCGAACTGATTTGTTCGTCATTCAGCCGGATATTTCGTAAAAGTTCGGTAACAAACGGCTCCTTCTCACTAAAGCCTTTCCAAGTTACAGTGTGGATGGATTCCGCTTTGTCATATATCTGTTTGGGGTCGTCCAGTACTTTCAGTTTATAACGTCCGAACATCCAGTGCGGAGTCCAGCCGGTTACTACCACCCATTCTTTCTTCTGAATAGCCTTTCCCAGCGATGTGGTCATGGCGGGAGCGCTTGCGGTCATCAGTTTGTAGTCCAGCCCGTAGCCGTCCAGTACTTTTTCGGTTGTTTTCATAATTCCGGCTCCTGCGTCGATGCCGATAATTTTTCCGGAGAATTTATCCTTATACCCGTTTAATTCTTCGATAGATTGGATAGTGACGTATTCCGGGACTACCAGTCCGATGCGTGCATTGTCGTATACATCGCTGATGATTTCCAGTTTGTCGCCGTATTGCTCCATATAATCATGCATGGTTACCGGCATCCATACGTCCATAAATACGTCCGCTTTTTTGCGCGATAATGAAGCGAAAATAGGGGCTAGGTCTGCGTTCAGCATCCGTACGTCGTAGCCGTGTTCTTCCAGTATTACTTTGGCCAGGTGAGACATTGCGATACCTTCCGACCAGTTGGCGTAGGCTATGCTGATTTTCTTATCGTTGTTGAGGTGGCCGCAGGCTGTTGCCAGCAAAGCTGCCAGTAACAGTACGGCTGTTGTTTTCAGTCTGTTCATATTCCTTATTCCTTTCCTGTTCTATTGTTTTTTCTTTTTGCCTTGCGCCATACCCTGCGTGATGCGGTCCAGTACGATAGCCAGTATGACGACGGCTATACCGCCTTCAAAGCCAAGTCCTATTTTCATCTGGGTGATTCCTTTCAGGACGACTTCTCCCAGACCGCCGGCCGAAATCATTGCGGCAATCACTACCATGGACAGAGACATCATGATTGTTTGGTTTATTCCCGTCATTATGGTTGGCAATGCCAGCGGTAGCTGTACTTTGTAGAGTAACTGCCAAGGGGTGGCACCGAAAGAGCGGGACGCTTCCACTACGTTTTTCGGAACCTGACGGATACCGAGCCCGGTCAGTCGTACTACCGGTGGCATGGCAAAAATGACGGTTGCAAATGCTCCCGGTACAGTGCCCAGTCCGAAGAACAGTACTGCCGGAATCAGATACACAAAGGCTGGCATGGTTTGCATGAAGTCCAATATCGGACGCATGATTTTATTGCATCGGTTGCTGTTGGCAGTCCAGATACCCAGCGGCACTCCCAGCAGCAGTGCGAGACAGGTGGATGATAGTACGAGCGCCAAAGTCTGCATGGTCTCTTCCCAGAAGCCCATTCCGTAAATCAGCAGCAGTCCCAGCACGGTAAATACTGCCGTACCCTTACCCGATTTCATCCAGGCAAGAATTGCCAGTACGGCAATGGTGATATAAAAGGGAATCCCGTACAGCACATGCTGAAAGCTGTCTATAAAGCTGCCGATACCGATGCTCAGAGTGTCAAAGAATGTAGCGAAGTTATTTGTAAGCCAGTTGATGGCCGTTTCTATATATTGTCCTATATTTATCATAATTCTATTGCGTTTTGAATGATTTCATTGATTTCTTCCTTGTTCTTTCCGGTTACTTCGATGATAAGTGATGATAGTGGGACCACTCCCTGGAATTCCCGGTTCTCGTTCACTACCCAGATAGGTGAGTTGGTGCGCGTCATCAGCGGCAGGATATCCTCAAGTATGGCATCGCTCAGTACGGAGTGTACTTCATGGCGCACAACGGTGTCTATCGAGCGGATTTGCTCCTTTCGCAGTTTTATCAGGTCGTTCAGTCCGACCTCGCCAATCAGGATATTGCCGGCATCTACCACAGGCAGTACGGTCAGATTGCGTTCACGCATTTTACGAATCAACACTTCCGGCCCTTCTTTCTTCAGTCGCGCTACGAGCGGTTTGTCTACCATGATAGAGCTTGCGGTGATAATCTTGGAACGGTCTACATTTTCTACGAAACGTTCCACATAAGCATTGGCGGGTTCGGTCAATATCTCTTCCGAAGTGCCTGTCTGTACGATTTCGCCGTCTTTCATAATGGCGATGCGGTCACCCAGCTTGATGGCCTCATTCAGGTCGTGGGTGATAAAGACAATTGTCTTTTTCATTTTCGACTGTAAAGTCAACAGTTCATCCTGCATCTGTACACGTATCAGCGGGTCGAGGGCGGAAAAAGCTTCGTCCATCAGCAATACTTCCGGGTTATTGGCAAGGGCACGTGCCAGTCCCACACGTTGCTGCATACCGCCGGAAAGTTGTCCTACCATTTGGTTTTCATAGCCTTTCAGCCCTACCTGTTGCATACATTCCATGGCTTTCTTTTCACGTTCCCTCTTTTTCACTCCTTGCAGTTCCAGCCCGAAAGCGATGTTGTGCAGTACGGAGCGGTGGGGCAGCAATCCGAAATGTTGGAATACCATAGCGAGCTCTTTTCTGCGTATTTGCAGTAACTCCTGTTTGGAAGCCTTTGAGATGTCTGTTTCGTTGATTATGATTTCTCCTGAGGTAGGGCGTATCAGGCGGTTTATACAGCGTAGTAAAGTTGATTTCCCGCTGCCGGACAGTCCCATGATTACGAATATTTCACCTTCGTTGATAGAGAGATTGGCATCCTTTACGGCGACGGTACATCCGGTTGCCTTTAATATTTCCTCTTTGGTTTTGCCCTCTTTCAGCATTTTCTCCGCTTTATGTTTTTCTTTTCCGAAAATTAGGTATAGGTTTCTGATTTCTATTTTACTCATAATAATATTGTTTATTTTAACTAATGGTTCAGGTTCACGTTTCATTTTCAGACCGGGGCGGTTTATTTAACTCGGTTTGCCCTGGGCAGGACAAGCAAATATGGAATTAAAAATGAGGGATATTTGTCGTTTTCTGTTATATAAACGGGCTGTCGGTGCGCTTTGTTCAGGGGCGGTTAAAAAAATCCCGTCCTGCTTTCACAAGTAAGACGGGAAAACGACAAAATTTATAATAGCCTTTTAAGAGGGCTATACAAGTATCTAAAAAAAGATAAATGCATAATAAGAAAGGGAACTAAAAAAGCCCCCGACTTGTTAATATTGACACCACTCATGTACTAACAATAAATGCGATAAACGCACCGTCGAGGGCTTAATGCCTTCCCGTTGCGTATATCGCATTTATCGTACATAAGTGGTACTGCAAAAGTAATAATTAAATTTGATTATCGAAGCTTTTTTCGCTTTTTACTTGAGTTTGGTCGAATATAATATATTTCGGCTGATTATTTATGCCAAACATTTGGTAAATTCGAAAACTTCCTCTACTTTTGCGCCTCGAAAAGGAGAGGTGCTCGAGTGGTTGAAGAGGCACGCCTGGAAAGCGTGTATACTCCAAAAGGGTATCCGGGGTTCGAATCCCCGTCTCTCCGCTATTTCTGTCTATTATAATCCCACTTCCCGGATTGCACCCCTCTCATTTGAGCATCTATATACCCGCTTTCCGCCCTGCCTATATCGTATGTCTCATAAACTACATCATTTAACGACTCCACGGCTTCAAACCATTCATCACTCATATATCGGGTCTGTTCAAGTAGCTTTACGATGCTTACTACCTTATCAAAAGTACGGCTGTTAATAATGAACGGCAACTTTTTAAGATATTTGGCATCGGTATGCATGGTAAGTTTGGAATTGTTGTAGCAGAATTTTAATAGGAAATAGTTGCATAGTCTGGAATGTAAAATGCCCAGAATGTACCGGCACATGTTTTCGTCGCGGTCTGTAATTACAGTGACGGTTTCAGAGGCCTCTAAGTTTCCTGCAAGGCTGGCGATGATACCCGCCTCGGCGCTGTAAATATTCTGAATAAACACCCGGTTGCCTTTCTGGGGGACGGGGGCATTCTTTAGGGAGAACTTTCGGATGTCCTTTCCTGTGACGGCGGATGGAAATTTGGATTTGCCCCTGCCCACATAACCTGTACAGATATCGCCTAACTTCTTATACGAGGATTCTAACCGCTTATATATGCGGAAATCCGTTTCATTTTCAAATAATAGAATCTCGTTGTCGTAAAAGCTCTGCGGAACTTCCAGACGCTTGATGAATTCATTGTTGCCATATCCGTAGATGCGGATATTGTGGTTGGGGACGTGGCTGTTTTTCAGGGTGATGATTATTTGTTCCCCCCTTACGCTTTTAAAATACACGCCGATGTCAATAATCGACAGTATGGTTTTTTCACTCAATATCAGCTTCCTCAGCTTGCTGTATGAGGCAACATGTAGGAAATTTTTGGGGATGATGTATGAGATCACACCGTCCGGACAGGCCAGTTCAAAAGCCCTGTATATGGCGGCAATAAATAAGTTACTGCCCGATTCTTTTACGCTTTTCAGGAACAGTCGGTCGGGAGTGTCTATGGTGATGTCCTTGTTGATAGGCACATAAGGCGGATTTCCTATCACATAATCTACGGGAGATTTTAAATGCAGCTCTCGTAGGATATCCTTGCCGTTGTTCGCTAAAGTATCCAGCACGGTGATGTTCTTTATGCCGCTTTTCCTTTGGCAGAGAGCTATCGCGTTTGCGTCGATATCGGAACCATACACATTTTCATGGCCTGAGTTCCGTGCCGATACGATAAAGTTTCCTGTTCCGCAACAAGGGTCCAGTATATAGGCGCCGCAAGGAATCTCCAGGAATTTGATGATTCTTGAAGACAGTTCCATGTCGGTGTAATAAATACCCTTCCCTTTCTTATATGATGCGTCGAGGGAGTTTTCGTATTCTTTGCTTTCTGTTGAATAGGTGTCTGTTGCCATACCACTGCTATGATGTGGCAAAGATACGTATTTTATCATGAAATCCGGCGGTATGCCTATATTCCCCTTTCTTTTTTTCTTTCCAGTTTCTCCTTCTTTCGCCACAGCTGGAAATGTTTCATCAGGGTGTCTTCGTTGACTAACTCGTTCATGTCATAATCGGTGATATTTCCCGTCTCATCTGGCAGTTTATTTCTACGGAAAGCAGGCGGATGCTTTCACCGTTCAGGTAGTGTAGGTACGCGGATCTTTGCCGATATCGGGTACGGGTAGGGCAAGAGTGAGGTTTCCGATGTCGCGCCAAAAAATATTTTGAGGTCGGGGAGCGGTAAGTTCGAGTAAAATGTGATAAAGATTGGTTCGTGGCTTAATTTTATGGTACACTCACACAGATAGTCATTGTAATGTCTGAATGAATAGAATTATGGGCAAAAGTGAATTTTATGATTTTATGTTATTTAAAACAATAAAAGCAGTTATTTCCTATTCGCTCTTATATGATGCAATCATAGAATTTCTTCATTATATACCTTAGCTTCATTCTATTTCCAGTGAGATACTTCTTTTATATCGTGTGGGAATAATGGTAGCTTCATATAACTTTGTTATTCCATTGTTGCTTACTTCTTTGTACTAAGGTACTTTATAATATCCGCTCCTTTAAAGTAGATAATCAGTGAGCTGACAATAATCAACATACCCGCTACGGTACTGAATGTGGGGTATTCTCCCGCAAGCATAATCCAACTTAATACAGCTCCGAGAATCGGGTTGATGAGGCGGCACATATTGATGTCGCTGACTTTTGCTCCTTTGCTTTGTAACGCCATAAACCAGAAACTGAATGCAAAGACAGAAATGAATACAAGAATACCCAGACTGATATAGAACCCGGCAGGCTTGCCGATAAAAGAATGATAACCTTCCGTACTCAGTCCGATGATGTAGATAAGGGCGCCACCGAAGAACATCTGTACGGCATTCAGGAAGATAGGGTTGATTTTGCCTTTCTCCTCGGATACGGAGATGGCGGAGTAGCCTTGAAAAATGATACTGAGCAATAATAGTATGATGCCTGTACTGCCTTTCCAATCCAGCGGTTCGCCGTCGCTGCCCATTCCTACAATCAGCAAAAGCCCCGCAAGGCTGACGATGAGGCTGACTATCTTGTAACCGTTCAACTTGTCGTTACTTGCCAGCAAGTGGGCAAGCAATACATTGATAAGCGGTGTCATACCCATGATGATGGATGAGATAGCCCCGCTGACAAAGTCCACCCCGAAATAGAAGGCCGTATAGCCCATGAACATATTGATGAATATCAAGTTGAGGAACAGTTTGCGGTACTGCTTGATTTCCTGCCACATACCTTTGTGCCAGGTATAAGCAAAAAGCAGAATGCCGACACTCGTAAAACGAATACCGGCGAAATTCATCGGAGTAAAATCATAACTGAGCCCTTGCTTGATGAACGGGTTTACGATGGCCCATAGCACAGATGCCAATATAGCGTACAGCAGTCCTTTTTTCATGGTTGTAGAAAGTAATTTTGTAAAATCGGCTGCAAAGATACGCCTTTCTTTTGACAAATGCCTCACTCCGCTTTTATAAAAAGAACTTGAAAAGAGTGTTCCACAGAATGGATTAGTTTTCGTCTTTCTTAAAGTCGACAGTCATATAACGTTCGCCGTCGTACAAACTTTTTACGCGGATATTAAGTCCGGTTTTTCCGGATATCCGGTCGGCTATCTTATCCAGTTTGAAAGAAACAAGTCCTTGTCCCGGCATGAGGGGTTCGTCATCATAGGCGTTTTGGCGGAATTCCAGCGTGACATAGCCTTCTTTATCGTTTTTGCCGTCGGACGTTTCGTTGACTATCAGGTTCAGCATATGTTTCTTGTCGTTATTGTTGCTGTGATATAGCTGGTACTGAATATTCAGATAATTGCCCGTAATCCACATATTGGTTATGTTGATGCGGTCGTCACCGATACTGTCGGCTCTTTCGGCGGGCATGAAGTAGATGTCTTTGGTGAGAATATTCTCTACATGATTGATTTTGGCATTGTAATCGTAGCCATCCACCTTTTCGTCCAGCAAGTTGAAATATACAAAAGCGCGTTGTCCTTCCACCAGCGTATAGTTATTGACTTGGGCGGTATCGCCGGGAAACATTCTGCTTCCTTCATCGAGCGCGAAATAATAGTCTTTTCCGTCAATGATACGTACAGTGCCGATAGTGAGGGATGAACGCTCATCATCGTCCCAATCGTCCAGACAGGATTGCAATACGGGCATGGCAATGAGCAGTAGCAGAAATGCGGCTAATGTTGTTCTTAACTTTTTCATAAGTAGAGGTTTTGTTATTGGTTCTGTTTTAGATTTCGTATTCAGAAAATGCCGGGATTGTACAAATACTGCTTATAAGATTGTTAAAGAAGATGAAGAATGAATTTCTTATCTGCCGGATGCAGTATTTTTGCGCCTGTTGCATTTATAAGGTAAACACGTGTTAAAAGAGAGAATGGAAGAACAGGTATTGGCAGAACGCTGCAGGCAAGGCGACAACCTTGCCCGCAAAGAACTGTATGAACAGTATGCAGGGCGGATGCTCGGCGTATGTTTGCGTTATGCCGGTGACCGGGAAACCGCACAGGACTTGATGCATGACGGTTTCTTGAAGCTGTTCGATTCTTT
The DNA here is from genome assembly GCF_900129655.1 of Bacteroides clarus YIT 12056. Classification (GTDB taxonomy): domain Bacteria; phylum Bacteroidota; class Bacteroidia; order Bacteroidales; family Bacteroidaceae; genus Bacteroides; species Bacteroides clarus. The sequence continues at coordinate 23,966 of NZ_FQWK01000006.1, read as the reverse complement.
CGATAAGTTCACTTGGCGGGGAGAGGGTTCTTTGCGGGCTTGGATGGAGCGTGTGATGGTGAATACGGTGTTACAGTATTTGCGGAAGAATGATGTGATGAACCAGTCTGCTGCCTTGGATGATGTGCCGGAAACGTATGAAGAACCGGATGCCTCGGCTGTGGATACAATTCCTCAAAAAGTATTGATGCAATTTATCAGCGAACTTCCTGCCGGTTATCGTACCGTATTCAACCTGTTTATTTTTGAAGATAAATCTCACAAGGAGATCGCCCGACTGCTGGGCATCAATGAAAAATCCTCGGCTTCGCAGTTGGTACGCGCCAAAGCAGCTTTGGCGGTTAAGGTGAAGGAGTGGATGAAAAAGAACGCATAAATGAAGAAACGTATGGAAGATGAATTGTGGATGCGAAAGATAAAGGAACGGTTGGAGGATTATTCCGAACCGTTACCCGTTTCCGGTTGGGAACGGCTTGAAAAGGATTTGTCCGCTCCGAAGCCGCCGGTAGCCGGAAAACGGAGGATTATTCCTTTCCGCCGCTGGGCTGTAGCTGCGGCTGCGTCATTGCTTATCGCGGTGTCGTCAGTCAGTGTGTGGTTGCTTCAGAGTCCTGTGGGAGAGGAAATGAGGGGTACGGCTGTGCCGGCATTGGCAATTGCTCCGGACAGACTGCCGGAGCAACAGACACCTTCAATACGGACAGAAATAACGGAACCTGACTATCGCGCGCAGAAACAGGTATCGTCAGCGGGTACAAATAGGCGTTCTTTGTTGGCGCAACAACTGGATACAGCAGGTGATGCGGAGCAGACAACGAAGATGCAGCCTTTGGATACGGAACCGGAAATTCAAGAGAGTGTACAGGAACAAACGGTTCCGGCAACGAAAAAAGAAGATGAGGTTGTTACAACCGGAAATAATAGTACGGAGAAACAGCAGGCTGAACGTCGTCGTCCGTCCGGTAGGGATAAATTGCAACTGCCGGTTGGAAATACGAAAAAAGAAAAGTCACGCGGCTGGTCGGTCGGGCTGGCTGTGGGAAATACGGGCGGATTGATTGCCGGAAACAGTATCGGTGAAAGCGGTTTTGTACAAAGCGATCCGGGGTTCGGCTATTCCGGCGGGAAGGTCGATTTGGCTACGGTGGCTAACGGTATAATGGATGTTCCGGAAGGACAGGAACTTGTTTTCAAGAATGGTATGCCGTATCTGATGAAAAACTCGGAAGAGATAGTGGATATAGACCATAAGCAGCCCTTGTCTTTCGGTTTCTCAGTGCGTAAAGGACTTGCGAAAGGATTCTCCGTAGAGACTGGTTTGACATATACGTATCTTGCTTCGGATGTGAAGTTTGCCGGAAGCTCGAAGAAGGTCAGCCAGAAATTGCATTATTTAGGTATTCCTTTGCGTGCCAACTGGAATTTTGTAGATAAGAAGTCCTTTATCATGTATGTTTCCGCCGGAGGCGCCATGGAGAAATGTATTTATGGTAAAATAGGCAGTCGGAGCGAAACCGTGAAACCGTTGCAATTCTCTGTGATGGGAGCTGTGGGTGCACAGTACAATATAAGTAAAAGGGTAGGTATTTATGTAGAACCGGGAGTGTCTTACTTCTTCGATGACGGCTCCGATATTCAGACGATAAGGAAAGAAAATCCCTGTAACTTTACGTTACAAGGGGGAATACGGTTGACTTACTGATTAAATTGAGAATTGAGAATTAAAAATTGAGAAATAGGCTGCGCTATAATAGTAAATAGCAAAATCGGGGTTTATACCGATAAAGAGTTTATAGCGCAGCCTATTTCTCAATTTTTAATTCTCAATTCTCAATTTACCACTACTGTGGGGAAATACTCTTTGAAGAGCTTTTCGGCTCGTTCCAGTTGTGCGGGGGTATTTTCTATTACCTCTTTTAATTGATAATCCCAGCCCATGGCCTCGTATTTATGTACTCCCAAGCGGTGATAGGGAAGTATTTCCACTCGTTGTATGCTTTGGTATTTGCCAAGCTGCTTGCCCATATTACGTATATCTTCCTCAAAATCACTATATCCCGGCACTAAGACATAGCGCAGCCAGAATGGATGTCCTTGTTGTTCCAGCCAGGCGGCAGTGCGCAAGGTTCGTTCGTTGCTGCGCCCGGTTAAAGCACGGTGACGTTCGGGGTTGAACTCTTTGATGTCAAGCAATACCAAATCTGTCAGACTTAACAATTCCTCTACTTTGTCATTCCAGATACCACCGTTGGTATCAAGGCAGATGTGGATGCCGTTGGCTTTCAAATCTCTGAATAAAGGTATCAATGCCTCGGCCTGCAATGTGGGTTCGCCACCGGAGAAAGTGATTCCCCCTTTCTTTCCAAAGAATGCTTTTTGGCTGATTGCCATTTGTAGAATTTCATTGGCGGGGGTGGGAGTACCGCCTTTTGCGTCTATGGTGTCGGGATTGGCGCAATACAGGCAACGGAAAGGACAGCCTTGAAGGAAAACGACGAGCCGTAATCCCGGACCGTCAAAGGTACCCATTGATTCGTATGAATGAACATTAATCATAATCGTATATTATAAGTAAGAATGTATTAAGAAAAAAGCACGGATTACATGGAGCACCCGGATTGTTTACTTAATCCGTGAAATCCGCGTAATCCGTGCCTGAAGATTATACTCTTAAAGTATTACTTACATTCTTTCGTGGAAACTGCGGCTGATGACTTCCAACTGATGCTCGCGGCTCAACTTCACGAAGTTTACGGCATAACCGGAAACGCGGATGGTGAGTTGCGGATATTTTTCCGGATGTTCCATGGCATCTTCCAACATTTCACGGTTCAATACGTTCACATTGAGGTGATGCGCGCCTTTGGTGAAGTAACCGTCCATCATGGTAACCAGGTTGTCGACACGCTCTTCGTCAGTAGGACCTAATGACTTCGGAACGATAGAGAATGTGTTACTGATACCGTCTTGCGAGTCACGATAACGCAGTTTAGCTACCGAACTCAAAGAAGCGATAGCACCGTTCTTGTCACGTCCGTGCATCGGGTTGGCTCCCGGAGCAAAAGCGACACCTTTGGCGCGTCCGTCAGGAGTAGCGCCGGTCTTCTTGCCATACATCACATTGGAAGTGATAGTCAGCAATGACAGGGTAGGACGGGCATTCTTGTAAACGGGCAGCTTCTTCAGCTCTTCGCTGAAATAGTAAACCAAGTCTACGCCGAGATGGTCTACACGGTCGTCATTGTTACCGAAGCAGGGGAAAGAACCTTCGATGTCGAAGCCTTCCGTCAAACCGATGTCGTTACGGCGTGCCGTTACTTTGGCGTATTTGATGGCGGACAGTGAGTCGATAGCGATGGAAAGTCCGGCTACACCATAGGCAAGATTGATGCGCGGGTCGGTATCGACGAATGCCATTTGGGCTTTTTCGTAGTAATACTTGTCGTGCATGTAGTGTATGATGTTCATTGCTTCGTTGTAAACGCGGGCAATCTCCGTTAACACTTTCTTGTAGTTGGCCATTACTTCTTCAAAGTTCAGCGTGTCGTGGGTCAGTACGGGGATACCTTTTACCATTACGGTTCCGGTATTCTCGCAACGTCCGCCGTTGATGGCGAGCAACAACGCTTTGGCGAGGTTGGCACGTGCGCCGAAGAACTGGATTTGCTTACCGATGGCTTGGTAAGATACGCAACAGGCAATACCGTAGTCGTCGCAGTTACGTACTTCGCGCATCAGATTATCGTTTTCGTATTGGATAGAGCTGGTATCCACAGATACTTTGGCGCAGAATTCCTTGAAACCTTCCGGCAATTCGGGACTCCACAGAACGGTCATGTTGGGTTCGGGAGACGGGCCGAGGTTGTACAGCGTTTGCAGGAAGCGGAAAGAAGTCTTTGTTACTTTCACGCGACCGTCATTGAAGCGTCCGCCGATAGCTTCGGTAACCCAAGTCGGGTCTCCGGCGAAGATGTCGTTGTAAGACTGCATACGCAAGTGGCGTACCATACGCAGTTTGATGATGAACTGGTCAATCAGCTCCTGAGCAAAAGTTTCGTCAATCTTACCGTGAGCCAAGTCGTATTCGATGAAAATGTCGAGGAATGAAGATACATTACCTAATGACATGGCTGCTCCGTCTTGTTCTTTTACGGCAGCGAGGTACGCCATATATACCCATTGTACAGCTTCCTGAGCAGATGTGGCAGGGTGGCTGAGGTCGAGACCATAGTATTCACCCATGATTTTGATGTCCTTCAAAGCCTTGATTTGTTCTGATACTTCTTCGCGCAGGCGGATACGTGCCTCGGTCATGGGGCCGGTCAGGTTGCGTAAATCTTCCTGCTTGGCCTCGATGAGGCGGTCGATACCGTACAATGCTAAACGACGGTAGTCACCGATGATGCGTCCGCGTGCATAGTTGTCGGGAAGTCCGGTAAGGAAACCCAGAGAGCGGAACGAACGGATTTCTTCGGTATATACGTCGAATACGCCGTCATTGTGAGTCTTACGATAATGTGTAAAGATGTCTTTTACTTTATCATCTACTTCTACGCCATTCTCGCGGCATGCTTTCGCCACGACATTGATGCCGCCAAAAGGTTTGATGGCGCGTCTCAACAGCTCATCTGTCTGCAAACCTACGATAAGTTCGTTTTCCTTATCGATATAGCCTGCCTTGTGTGAAGTGATAGTAGATACTGTAGTATGATCTAATGAGCGAACACCGTTATTGGCTCTTTCTTCTTCCAATGCTTCCAAACAGAGGTTCCAAATACGTTTGGTACGTTCCGTAGGTCCTTGCAGGAAAGATGCATCTCCGGTGTAGGGTGCGATGTTTTTACTAACGAAATCACTAACATTGATTTCTTTGCTCCAAAGCCCGTCAATAAAGGTTTTGTTTAATTCCATAATATTCTTTTTTTGAAAGTGATTAGATATGTTATCCTTTAGAGCGCGCAAAATTACGGAAATATTTCCGTAATTGCACAATAAAATGCATAGTTTTTATGCTGAAGAACATAAAATAATCATTAATAGGTAGAGGATGTCGCTGTGTATGCATTTATTTGTTGCTTGCTGTTAATTGGGGCTGAACTGTTTGCAGGCTATTGTTTTCTTGTGGAAAAACTATTCTTACCACGCCTGTTATCCTTTCATACTACTGCCGTTATCTTTTCTTACAACAGCTGTGGTATGAAAAGATAACGGATGTGGTAAGAATAAAATAAACAGATAGCAAAAAAGTAAATTTGAGAAAAGTGTAGCGATTCAACTGAAAGAGTGGTCGTTACGCTTTTGTTTTTGATGTGGAAAAGGTCGTTAACAGACATTCAAAAGCCATATAACGCAAGAGTTCAGTTACCACATCATTACTACCGTAATGTGTAAATTTTTAGAATAAGCATTTGTTTTTCTGAGATTTGCGTAATTCTGCGTAGCTGTCAGTAACTCACGGTAAACTAATTTTGTCACCAAAAAAGAAGTGAGTTATGCGAAGCACATTCAAGGTCTTATTCTACGTGAAGAAAGGCAGTGCAAAGCCCAACGGCAACCTGCCACTGATGTGCCGCCTTACGGTGGACGGAGAGATTAAACAGTTCAGCTGCAAGATGGATGTTTCCCCACACTTGTGGGATGTGAAAAACAGCCGTGCTTCGGGCAAAAGTGCCGAAGCACAGAGAATTAATCTTGCCGTTGACAAGATTCGGGTGGAGGTAAACCGCCGATACCAAGAACTGATGCAGACGGACGGGTATGTAACCGCTGCCAAACTGAAAGATGCCTATCTCGGTATCGGTGTCAAGCAGGAAACCTTGCTTAAACTTTTTGAGCAGCACAACGCCGAGTTTGCAAAGAAAGTCGGACACAGCCGTGCCAAAGGAACATTTAACCGTTATCAGACCGTCTGCAAGCATATACGGGAGTTTCTGCCCCATACCTACAAGCGTGAGGATATTCCCCTAAAAGAGTTGAACCTCACGTTCATCAATGACTTCGAGTATTTCCTGCGCACTGTAAAGAAGTGCCGCACCAATACCGTGTGGGGCTATATGATTGTGTTGAAGCACATCATTTCGATAGCGAGGAATGACGGACGTCTGCCGTTCAATCCCTTTGCAGGGTATATCAACTCTCCCGAAAGCGTGGACAGGGGGTATCTTACCCAACAGGAGATACAGACACTCATGGACGCTCCGATGAAGAACAAGACGCACGAGCTTGTGAGGGACTTGTTTCTGTTTTCGGTGTTCACGGGGTTGGCATATTCCGATGTGAAGAACCTAACCACCGATAACCTGCAAACATTCTTTGATGGTAACTTATGGATAATTACCCGAAGAAAGAAAACCAACACGGAATCCAACATCCGCCTGTTGGACGTTCCCCTGCGAATCATCGAGAAGTACAAGGGGCTGACAAGGGATAATCGTGTGTTTCCCGTACCAAGCAACGGCAGTTGCAACAAGGTACTGAAAGAAATCGGCAAGCAATGCGGTTTCAAAACACGACTCAGCACGCACGTTGCAAGACATACGAACGCCACGACCGTGCTTTTATCGCACGGTGTACCCATTGAAACCGTCAGCCGTCTGTTAGGGCATACCAACATAAAGACCACGCAGATATACGCTAAAATAACGAACCAGAAGATTAGTCAGGATATGGAAACCCTGTCGCACAAGCTGGAGGATATGGAGAAAAGTATTTGCAGTGTCATTTGATAACCTATAAAACCGAATACCGATGAAAGAGAGAAGAAGCGTCATTACAATGGACGGGCAGGGCAATATCGCCCTGCCGATTGATACCGCCAATATATGGATGTCTGAATTTGAACTTGTGGAACTGTTCGGGGTTATCGCCCCGACAGTCCGTGCAGGAATAAAGGCTGTTTACAATAGCGGAGTTCTGAAAGAATACGAAGCAAAACGCCACCTGCATTTGGCGAACGGCTGCGGTTTGGCTGTTTACAACCTTGATATGGTTGTCGCCCTTGCTTTCCGTATCAATACATTCGGAGCAGCTAAAGTCCGTAATATGCTGTTGGAAAGGATTATGTACCGGCGAAAAGAAAAAACATACCTGTTCACACTGCCATTCAGAGGTGGATGTGGCTGTTAGTACGGTAGGCACGAAGCGAACCAAGAGCAATGCTTTTCGGAATAATATACCTTTGTTTTTGATGAATTGATGAATAAGTATATAATCATATTGAAATATAGACACTTATACTCTCATCGAATACTTATCAAAAGTATTTTACCGATGAAAAGAAGGAGAAAGATGACAGACAAAGCAAGCCGACCCGCAAATGATGAGTTTCTCTTTTCGTAAGTAGTTTGATGAGAACTTGATGAGGGTATAAATGATTAAATAACAGCATATTGAATGTGCTAATCATCAAATCATCGGATTTTTTATCCATCATCAGTTCGCTGGGAAAATGTGGGAGGATAATTCCCATAGCAGAAGAAATGCAATTATTCCCATTTGCAAGTAGGCATACGGACTTGACGGTTTCAAGGTTGGATGCCGATGTTGCATCGCCCTTTCGCTTCGGATAGATTCTTGTCTTAATTCCGTCTTTCTAACATATGTTCCTTGTCTGAGTAATTTGAGTCGCTCAAAATAAGTTTCTTTTGTTTTGGAGGGTAGCAAGTTTATGTTTCGGGCAGACCGAAACCACTTGCCACCCTCTCCCTAATCATTGGGAGAAGCATCCCGTTGGTCTATACAGTAGCTACAATGACTGCACTTGAAAACGAGCATATGCAATAGTCAAAGGCGGTCATCCGAGAAAGGGCAACCACCATTCAACACACGCCGTAAAGTATATAAGTAAACGACTGAAGCAGGTCTAATCACAGACACCACGTACAGGTATTTGCACGGAAAATGCCGTAGCTTATTAGGGAATTTTCCGAGCCGCAATACTTCGTACCGCTGAAAATTCCCCAATAAGCCAAAGAGGTTACACCTCTCTGGACTCTTCAAAGCCAACGGCAGAAACCGTACAATTCAATCATTGCTTCACGAACTAAAAAAGAAAACCATACCTTTTAGGAAGATGATTAATGGGGTTAGAAAACTATCTGAATACTGAAGCCATGATAGAGTGCAGAAGTATGTAACTGTAAATCAAAATAAAGTCCGAGATAATCCAATGACATATCACGGACTTTTTGTACTTTTGCAGTCGGATTGGGGCAACTCTATCCAAGACATATTAGAAATATCGAGGCGTTATGCTCTCATCTTGTATGTACGAAGCCTGAGAAACTTCAAAAGTGAACAAGAGAGGTCGTAATAGTCTCCACGCATATGCGTGGGGCTGTTATTCCCACATCTGTTCACAAAGGTTTTCTTAGGGCCTGTACATTAAGAAGTGTGGCATACAGTTCCACGCTTCGTGATATATAAAGGTTTTTGTGGTAGCTGGAGGATATAAAACTAATAGCGTATGAGTGCGATAAAAAAAGTATTTTTTGTGATCTGTAGTATTTTAATGTTAGTAAGCTGTGCTCCACTTCGATTACCCGTAATTGTCAAGAATGCTCCTATTGATACGTTTAAGTATGCATATATTTCTCCCACAAAAGAGCTAACATCTAGCAGTGGTGGAACGTATGGTGGGCAATATGGAATATATGGGTCTTCGACAATGAAAAGTGTTAATCCAAGCGATGTTATTGCAGGAGTATTAATTAAGGAGGGATTTGTAATATTGCCTGAACTTAAATCAGAGTTATCCAAAGAAACCCTGATTGTAAATTATGGCGAAAGTGGCAGACGGAATAGAGGGTTGGGATATACTATTGAAGTAACAATCCAATTTATATCTGCCGAAACACAACAAATGATATGTTCTTGTACTGCGGAAGGACAAGGTGAAACAGAAGCAGATGACATCCGTCAAGCCATTAAACGAGCCTTAGAAGGCTTATTCCCTAAAAAATAAACTATTTAGGAAGATGTGATATGAAAACAAATGTCAATGACTATACCCGAGAAGAAGAGTGCATTTACAAAGACGAACGATACTCTGTTCGTGATAATGGAGCGGTATGGCGTCACCCTCGTGAAGGAAAGAAACCGCGACCAACTGATTGTCAATGGACTTTCGGTAAACCCAACAGCAAAACTGGATATATGGAGATTGGCTCGGCACGTGTTCATATTATTGTGGCAATGGCGTTTTATGGGGTTAAGGATACGAAGGTTTATGTTGTTGACCATATAGATACTAATCGTCAGAACAATCGGATAGAAAACTTACGCTGGCTTACAAGACTTGAAAACGTATTGTTAAATCCTATTTCACGAAAGAAGATTGAATATATCTGTGGTTGTAGTGCAGAGGAATTTCTCGCCAATCCCGAAAAATATCGGGATATGATTCAGTCCGACACAGGTTTCGGATGGATGCGGACTGTTACTAAAGATGAGGGAGACCAGTGTTTAAAAAATCTGTTAAAATGGGCTGCGAGCGATAAACAACCATCAGGTGGCTCAATGGGAGAGTGGATTTATCAACCGTTATCTACAAAGCATAATCATATTGAAGAAATATCGGAAGAACCAGACTATACTATGTCATTAACACCCGGAGCAGCACAACGCGACTGGCGTACACCTTCTGAATTTCCTTGTACTCCACAAATGGTCGGTGATAATCCACTTGCCACCTATGCCGAAAACCTAAAAGAAGGAATTATCTTTTCTCAAAATCAATATGGGGCATCATTGATAATAACTAGTGGATTTTCCGTAGACAAACAAGACCTATATGTAATGACAGAGTCGTCTGAAGGTGAGGGTGCTATCAAACGCTATGCACTTGCAAAAGTCACCTATGAAAATGGTCTATTTATTCACACAGGGCGCACGTTCTTTACAAAAGAAGGTGCAGAAAAGCAATTTACTATTGCACAGGGCTTAGAATGGAAAGGTGGAGACTCTATTGATGATTATTGCTGATTTTTCAGCCTGTACTCTTAAAAGATGGAATTTATTTATGGGAATATATGCTTAAAATCCACAAAAATATTCTATCTTTGCAATGAGTTATTTGACAGCATAGCACCGCAAAACACAGAAAATCGAACAGTTGCTAAGTCGTTACTTTGATTTCTCAAATATTCAGTTAAATGTTTATCTCTCAAACGGTTGTGTCAAACCGTTGAAAATCTAAAATAGAAAAACTACTTATAGAGATGATAGAATATCCTACCACAGGGACGGGACAAGTAGAAGCATTGAAAGGCAATCTTTCCAGGTATTGGAGTAGGAGAATAGATAAATTTAATAGAATTATTTATACCGTTGAAGAAGAGGTGGTGACGGTGACGATTATTTCAACCAAAGGACATTATGGGGATAAATGAATACGCTGATTCCTAATAAATAATGTTGTCAAACTTTCAAGGATATATCATGCTGTCTTCAGAGGAGCTTGCGATGAAGAATCCCTCTTTCGTATATAGCAGGAGAAGAGATTCTTCACTCCGTTCTGAATGACAGAATAATATGTCCTTGAAAGTTTGACAATATTATCTTATTCTCTCTTTTCTGTTTCTCTATCTTTGTCCTTCATCTCTGCCTTTATCTTTGTTCTTATTTTACTACCTTTATTTCTCTCTCCCCACTCATCCCCTGCTACTCCCACAGCAACCTCAGTACATGTCATATCAGCCTCACGCTATAATGGACTAAAAAGCCAAAATCGCCCAGGAATACGTGCCGTTAGGGTCTGAATAGCGGTCATGTTTGTTAAGGCTTGATATTCGTTGGCTTACGGGAGTGGCTGCTACATCTAATACCAGTACGGACAAACTTGTATTCGCGCTATCTTCCGAAGACGACCAGTACCGTCTATGGCTGGGAATAATGTTGTGTAATAAATCCTTCTGCTGCCAAATTTCATACAATTGTCCGATGGCGGGCAGGAACCAGCCGCTGCTTGTCGCTGGGGCTGCTACTTGCGTTTCATAGGCTATTTTGGCATAATAAGTGGCCGGGTATCCGTCAAAGTTTTCAGGATCGAGTCCTGAGCCGTTAGCAGTGGCATAATCATCGATTTTTTTGGTATATAAATATCCGCTCCAGTCTTTTTCGGGATAGGAGCCGTTGTTGGATACACTGCATCCTACAACAGGGCCGGGGACGCCCCACCGGCATTCAGCGCCTGCGTCTTTTAAAGCTATCACATAGGCCTGGCATTTATCCTGACGGATGCCGGTGTTTCTGTAGTTGGATGTATCATAATCTGAATGGCCTACGGCGAATACGATGCCGATACATGTTTTCCCTACGAGGGGCGGTACGTTTTCTTGCAGGCAGGTGCCGTCCGTCAGTAGCCGGTAGCCACCGTCGCTCCAGGTGCCGTCGCTGTAATAGTAGTCGCCTACATGGATATCTCCGTCGGGACGGACGTGGCCGCCTCTGCCGCTCATGTCAAGAAAATAGGAGCTGTTGACTCGGGTGTTGGTTAGGGCTATGACCTTATGATTGGATGTTGCAAGGTTTATTTCACCGGGAAATACGTAATACACTCCGTTGTCGGAAATGAAATCCGTTTTACTGGCGGTGGTGATGCTGAAACTGCCTTTGGCGGGCTGTATGTCTATGCTTTGGGGAATATTTGCAAGGCTGGAAGTGGGGGTAATGCCATTGTCCATTCCGGCTACTTCCACCCGTACCTGCGTGCTCAGAAAGGTTAGATTTATGGGTTCGGCAGGGGCTGTGACCTTAATGTTTTTGGTACTCGCTTTCATTATGATGCTGTTGTCCGCAAGAGTCATGGTGTTACCGGACAGCGTACCTTTGGCGTAGATTGCTTCCACATTGACGTTGGCGCCTGCCGGGGCGGAGATGGGCGGGGTGAGCGCGCTCCATTTTTTTGTACTGCCGTTGTATGTGGCGGTGGAGTAGGCGTACGTGGTACTTGTGCTGACGGTTATTGCTGCGGCGAGATATATCTTGTCGTTATTCTCCCAGGACACGGTTTCGCCCGAATCCGCGATACGGGTATGGGGACGTGCATGCGAGTCGTCCCTGCCTGACGGCTGAGCGGCGGTGTTGCCGCTGCCTGCTGTCATTTCCTGAAAGGGCAGGGGCTCGTCTATGATGAAGGTGAGAGGTTGCAAGATGGCGGCGGAAAACTCGTCCTGTTCCGTGCAGGCGGTACAGAGCCATAACAGGCCTATGCCGCACCATATGAATAGATTGTGTATACGGCTCGTGTTGCGTGTACGGAATGTGTTATGTACACAGTGTATGCCGTGTACATCATTGCATACGCTGCGTTTACTGTATGGGATATGTAAAATATGCTTTTTCATCGTTACGCTGTTTTTAGGATAAAGACATGGTATCTGCAAAGACATAACGCCTATAACGACGTCATATCTACATAATAGTTTATTTCGGGGTATGTCGGATCGGCCGGAGTCTGCTTCCAGAAATTATCGCTGTCCCAATTTATGATGTAAAGCATCGGGGGCATCGTATAGTATGCATTGATGGAAGAGTCGTACTTGGCGCATCTGAATGTTTTGGATGATCTAATCTTGCTGCTTGGTCTGAGAATTTCTTGTACCGTTTTCCCGCCTAATGTATTGCAGGAATAAGATGTTGAATTCGGGCTATCGGAGAACTCATAGCAGCTTATTTTATAATTGAAATAGCTTGTTCTGGGCAGCACCGAGCCGTCTCCATAGCAGTATCTGAATGTCGAATAATCTAGGGGTGTAAAACCGCCGAAATTAACAGTACCTATATTACCCTGCGAATCTATATCGGGGTACGTAAGGGAAAGTGGCGTATAACTATAACAAGACGTACACAGAATAGCGTTGACAGTGCCTATAAAACCGCCTGCGTTTACTGTTCTGGTGTCACCGCTGCTGGCCATTCCGCTGAAAGAGAGTGCTATGCTTCCTAAAGAATAGGAACCGTAAATATCGCCGCTATGGGCATCGCCGCCTAAAAATCCGCCGACTGTGACAATATACCCGGCGTTTGCGGGAATAGGTCCCAACTTAATATTGCCTGAAGACCAACAGGATGCGATTCTGCTTTTGTTTGTTGACATGTAGCCCACTAATCCTCCTATGGTGCAGGCATTCATGGCGGCTGACGAGGTGTGATTGTAAATACCTCCTTCCCCTATATCTACATTGGCATGGCATAAGATTATTGAAGCATCCTTTGCATCTCCTATCAGCCCGCCTGTTATGTACGGCTGGCCGCCGTCGGCATTACATGGAACTTTCCTGATTTTTCCGGTGGCGGAACAATAGTTTACTTGCGTCTCTTGGTCGACCGTTCCTGCCAGTGTTCCTGTGTAGGTTATAGGAGACCCGACCGTTATATCTGCGTCGCGCAGATTTATACCCACCAGCAGAGACTCGATTACCTGTCCGAAAAGGCCGATACCCTGGCTTGTCTTTCCGGTTTTTATCTTTAAATTTTTTATGGTATGTCCGTTCCCGTTGTATACTCCTTGAAACTCTACTTTATATCCTATCGGTGTCCAGTCGGTGACATCGTTGGAGAAGTATTTCGAGGTAGCGAGGTCTTGTATGTCGATGTCCGCCACTTGTAAAGCTTTGGCGGGACGGATTTTTCCGTTATTCACATCATTGCGGAATTGGGCGAGGTCTTCGGCGGTGGCTATGATATAGTCATAGTCGGTGTCGGAAGGGATAGGGACTTTCAGTTCATCCCATGTTATGTCGGAGTTCACCGTGATGGCGGTTATCTGGTTGTTTTGTATCGTCAGGGTGTAGCCTATGGCTTTGCCGGACAGCCAGTCGTTGGGGGTGACATTGGGCAGGGTGGCTGTTACGGTTGTGGAGCCGCTTCCATCGGCATAGGTCAGCGTCACCTTCGTATCGTTCGGGTGCGAGGGTATCAGGAAGAATTCTTTTACGGTCTTTGCCGTGCCGTCGACCGCTATGCTGACGGTGGCCGTGCAAGTGCTTTTGCTTGTACCGATGTTCTCCGCGGTGACCGCGGTGTTGGCGTCGTTTATGCTGAAGTCGGCCGATGAGGCGCACTCGGTGCTGATACCGGTTATGGTTTTGGAGTCACTGCCGCCCGTCTTTACTTTAAAGACCACCTTGGTCATGGCGTGCTTCATGGTGAACTGCACGGGGCCATGAGTATTAGCACAGTCCGTTACGCCTGTCGAGAGCAGCAGGTCGAGTTCCCCTTTGGGGGCGGAATAGCTGATAACGGGTCTGCCCGGGGCGTTGAAGGCGGTGGGCTTCGCTATCCGTATCTTGTCGTTGGCGTTGCCGGAAACGGCGGCGGTATGGGGCGCGTAAGCGAAGAATGATACTTTCTCGTTGGCGTTGGCAGGCCAATACCTTACGGGGCTGTACGTCCAGACGCCGCCCGTTTTCTTCACCGATTGGTTGTACAGGTGGTTGGGAGTGGAACTGCCGTTGCTGAAGTTACCTGTGCCCGTAAAGTAGGCGAATACACCCATTTCCGTAAGGTTGTCGGTGGTGGCTTCGGCACGTGTGCCGGGTTCCGCTTCACTGCTTGCTACGGTGGTGGAGAAACCAATCTCCCGGGTGGACATAAGGCTTTCGTCCTTGCTGTCGCAGCCGGCGTACAGGGTACACAGCAGCGGAATAAGGATGTACACGCCTTTCATTCTTCTCGTCATATTCATTGCTTGCTTCTTTTACTGAAAAAGTTTGTTGTGTGCCCGGAGAAGGACATTCAACCTTGACCGGGCGATGGGAAATCGTCTTATTATCGTTTCGTTACATCGGGTTATTGAACGGTTACGGGTGTGTCGCTTTCCGTTCCCCAGCCTTCTACGGTAGTTACGTTGAAGGAGATGGCGTTCAGGCTCACCGTGAAAGTGAATTTTTGGGCTGTGCCTTTCTTGAAAACACCGGCAGGCAGGTTCACTGTCTTTTCCACCGAGGATTTGGTGTGGGTAGCGGCACCTGTCTTGTTCACCATGTCGTATGCGATTTTTACCTGTACATCACCGGCTACGGCTGTGCCTGTGGCATTGCTCACCGGGAGCAGGAACAGGTATTCATTGGCGGGGAATAGCGATGTGGCGGTTGTTCCGGCGGAAGATATGTCGATGGAGCTTGTGGTGTAGCCTGCGAAGTTGGCTGCCGTCAGGTTCAATATGCCGTTGGATGAGGCTGCCGTCAGCGCATAAGGAGATGCCAGATAATCCGACGTATTGCTTGCCCACGTCAGGGTTTTCATGTCCAGCGTACCCTTGCTGTTCAGCTTGCTGGTATGTATCAGCGATACGCCTGTGATGAATACCTTTGTGTCGGTGTTGGCGCTGATGTCCGTACCCGTTTTGGCTTCCATGGCCACTCTGGTCAGCGGGTGCAGGAACTTGAAGTTTACCGTGCCCGAAGTCGAATTCTTGTCCATCGTATTGTTGGAACCGTCCGTAGGATCGGATACTACCAGGTCTACCATATTCTTTTGGTTGGTTTGCAGCTCAAATTTTACTTTCGGGTTGTTGCTTGCGTCGGCGGACACCGGTGTGATGCCGTTGCTGCCCGCATAGGGGGCGTAGGCGAAGAACGAGATTTTGTCGTTGGCGTCTGCCGGCCAGAATTTTACGGGGCTGTATACCCATGCGTTGCCGCTGCTGTTCCATGTCACTTTCTGGTTGTTCATGAATTCGGACTTTGCTCCGGCGGTGCTGTAAGCTCCGTTGGTCTGGTACGCCATCACCCCGAAGCCGGAAGTCTTTACAGCGGGAAGCCCGTTTTCCGCTCCACGGGCTTGCGCCGTGGTGTAGGTGTCGAACCCGATAGGCTTGTTGGCGTCCGGGTTCTGTTCGGTAATCTCATTTTCCGAACATCCTGCCAAGGCCATTAAGATGATGGCCAGTGAGAATAAACTCTTTGCTTTCATAACTGAATGTTGTTTTTAGATTGATAAATTATATCTTTAAATTTGTATCTTTAGCTTTGCGTCTTTAGGTTGATGAGCCGTATTTCTTAAATCGGAATCTCTGTATCGTTCTCTTGTCCCCATTCGTCTACATTGGCGTTGAATCCGGAGTCTTCCGAGATGGTCACGTCGGGCAGAGGTTCGGTGATGTCGGCTTCTATATGCAGGGTGGTGACGCCGCTGCCGTCCGCCTCTTCGTTCGCTTCGATGTTCTCCACTTCGCGCTCTATAACGGTGGTGTTGTCTTTCAACAAGGCTCTTACCTTGATTTGCACTTCTTCGGTAGAGGGCAGTCCGAAGAGGTGGATGGTGCCGCTGAGCGTGCCGTTGGCGGCGAAGTCCTCGTCCGGGGTGATGTCCTCTACTTCAAACTCCTGCACGCCTTTTTCGGCATGGGTTGTGCTGCCGTCGTGCAGGTAGACGGAGAGGGGCACGCCGCTGAGTTGGCACGTGGCCTGCTTGATGTTGTTGATGCCCGTGATGTGCAGCTTTACTTTCACCTTGCGGGTGAGGGGCAGGGGAGTGAATTGCAGCCGGCAGTTTCCGTCGGGACAGTCGGCCATGCTGCGTGCTCCGGCCGGGGCGTAGTTGCCCAGCATGTTGTCCGTCACTTCGAAGTCGCGTATCACGGCAGAAGCCAGCTTGCCGGGCGCCGCGGTGATGATTTTCGTTCCGTAGCGCGTCTCCGTTTGCAGGGCGTAGGCTTCGAGGGTGTGCAGTTGCTCCTGTCCCCGGAAGGCCATTGTGCCGAACTCGTCGAACGAACGGTTGAATAGTATGGCGTCGTAGCGTCCATCGGGCAGGCGTACGGTAGTTTGCGTACGGTCTCCCATCAGTACGACGCGCGGTGTGCCTCCGTCCTGCGGATAGAAAATCAGGGTGGCTCCGTATTGGTTTTCTTCCTGCTGGTCGGCACGGCTCCAGTCGGCCGTCACGGTTATTTCGGCCTCCGTATAGAAGGTCAGTTCCCTTCGTTCGCAGGACGCCAGCCAGAGCGGCAGTAGCAAAAACAAAACTGTATTCTTCATTTATTTCTGTGTTTTAGTATTAACAATCTATCAGTTTTATTTCCGACAGATAGAGCCTTGTAATATAGTTGACCACTCCCAGTTTCTGCGCCATCTTTCCGTAGCGGGTGTAGAACGCTTCGGATGTGGGGTGGTTGCAGTTCAGGTGTCCGTTTATGGCTTCGAGCACTTCGAGCAGGGAGATTTCGCATAGCGGTCGGCACAACTTGTAGGAACAGGTGGTGTATGTATCGGCGCCGGCATCTTCGGCTGCTTTTTCGTTTGCCTTTTCGGTTGCCTTTTCCTTGCGGCATATCATTCCTTTCTGTTCGAGGCGTGTGTATATGTATCGCAGCTCTTCGGGAGAGGTGCAGTGGCCTATCGCTTCATGCGGTTCGTGCATGGCGATGTCGTGCAACAATGTTATTGCTATTTGAGTCAGAGGGGATAGCATATTCTTTTATTTTTTGTTTTTTCCTGTAATCAGCCAAACGAGTGATATTTTCAGTTTTGTGGGGCCCAGCCAGGTGTACTCGCCGTTTTCCTGCCAGAGCAGGGTCCGGTGGTTGTCTCGGGAGTGGTAGTGGCGATAGTCGGTTCGGAGCATTCCGATGCCGATGTTGTATTCCAGTCGGAGATTGCGGGCGATGCTGTGGGCGTAGCCGTAGCTCACTCCGGCGGCAATGAAGAATTCTCCCTGATAGCCGTTCTTGTCCCATTGCAGGTCGTATTTTCCACCGCCCGCGTAGAGGCCGATGAAATGTCCGGTGAGTACGTCGCGTCCGCTCCTTTTGCCCGGCCGGTAACGGACTTCCAGCCCGCCCATGAGTATTTGCAGGCAGTATCTGTCATCGTTTATCAGCCACCAGGGGAACATGTATTCTCCGTTGAGCGACCAGCGTTTGCCTATGGGGACTTCCAGCTCGATGTTGGGCATGAGCGCCGCATCAAAGAGGAGATTGGTTTTTACCGCGAAGAGGGGGCGACGGCGGGATTTACCGGGTGCTATTGCGTTGGCGCTGCCTTTTGTTGGGGTATTGCCTGTTACTTGCGTGCTACCGGTGATTTCTGTGTTGTCTGTTAGTTCTGTACCATTAGCGTTTGTATCATTGCCTTTCGCAACTCTTACACCGTTTATGTTTTTTGTTCCGTCAGGGTTTGTGTCATTGCCTTTCGCAACCCTTACACCGTTTATGACTTCTGTACCGTTTGCGTTTGTATCATTATCTTTCGTAACTCTTACACCGTTTATAACTTCTGTTCCGTTAGCGTTTGTATCATTACCTTTCGTAACTCTTACATCGTTTATAACTTCTGTACCGTTAGCATTTGTATCATCGCCTTTTGCAACTCTTACACCGTTTATAACTTCTGTACCGTTTGCGTTTGTGTCATTGCCTTTCTCAACTCTTACACCGTTTACGACTTCCGTATCATCTGTAATCTCTGCTCCGTCTGCCTTTTGGTACTCTTTCATGTTATTACCCTGAGCATCTGCTACAAGCCTGCTACCCTGCTGTGCATGCCTTAGCGGCCGCATATAGACGGTGCATATAGATGCGTTTCTCAGTTCAGGCAAAATCCATTGGCTTATATGCCGATACGGAATACCTGTATTCAGCTTCTTCAAGAGAGCCTCTTTCCGTTTTTCGCCTGTATTCAGCTTCAATATCTGCAATATTTCGTCCCGGCAGGGCAGGAGCGTGTCGTTCAGTGCGACATCACGCAGGGCATCCCAACTTTCCGCCTGCGCAGAGGTACGGATGCGGTACTGGTTCAGTCCGGGGTATTTCCAGACCAGATACCCTTTGACGGCCTGTGCGCGTCGCAGAGCGAGACGCCGGTTGTAATCGGCGTCTCCTTCGGGTGAGGAAAAGGCTTGTATGCACACGGAATCTATCCGGGATACACACAGGCTGTCTGCGAAGATTTTGTGCATGGCGGCAAGTATCCGGTTATTGTCACGATATCCGTAGTCGACCATTGAGCGGTCGAAGCGGAAATGCAGTACGAGTTCTGTCTTTTGTTCGGTATCGGCGCTGAAGACCTCTTTTTTTGTCTCTCGCGCTTCCTGTGAATATATCGGAAAAGGCAGTACCTGCATAAACCCAATGATTAACAAAAGTTTCAGGTTCATAAATGTTATTTGTTTGTTTGCTTGTTTGCTTGCTTTTCAGGGCAAATTGTTTATTAAACGTACGTCTGAAAAACACCTTTTCGGGGCTCTCTTTCAGCCCCGCCCTTTATACTTATTCCTTTGTCAGAGTACTATTTTTATTTCGGATGTAAGCGTCTGTTCCACAACATATTGAAAAATTATTTTGCTGTCATCCGAAATTAATATTATCAAAATAATTTGGTATTATGAAAAGTATGCGTATCTTTGTGTTTATCAAACGTACGTTTAAAAAACACCTCCGTTTTCGTTGAATTTTCGTTACAACACTCACCGCCGTTATTTCTCTGTTCTTTACAACTTTTCCCTGATGATACAAGTTTCATATATATAGTACATGCGCGTGTGCGCACGCACGGGCGTATTCTTTCTTTTTTTTCTGAGAAAAATCGCCGATTCATTAGAGAGGGGGATATACCCTCCTGCCTTTCTTCACGGTGTCGGCGATTTTTTTTATTCTCAACAAGTTTCCGGCGATTGTTTTGCCCGCGTTTAATAAATGTTTAAATTTGCCTGTTAATATTAATTGAAGCCTTTAAATGTTAAACGAAAAAAGAGAAAAGAGTATGAAAAGTGCTATTTTTAAAAAGCGGAGTTTGTAGATTGCGACCGTTATGTGTTTGTTTCGAAGGATGAAAAGCTTGACGTATCCCGCATCGTTACGGGGATTGACCTGATGCTTGACGGCAAGGTGCACGTGGATACGGGCAAACAGCTTCTGTTCGAGGCCGTTGCCTGCCAGATACACGGCCATCAGGCGGCGGGATGTCCTGATTTAAGTATAAGCCGTGAGGTGAGGGGCTGGGCTCATATTCTGCACGCGTTCTGCTTTGTGGAGAAAGACCGCGACCGCAGTTCGGAGATGAAGGAGCAGTCCATCGAAACGGCGCTGTACAATACCCTTGCCCGTCTTTTCCCGAAAGAGGAGCAGGGCGCGTCCGATGAGCGTCCGAAATAAGTGAAGCGGATAGTCCTTTCCTGTGGAGAGGACTATTTTCGTATCCGGGAGCGTACGCTTATCTTTGTTCCCGCCGATAGGGCAAACTAAAACAAACATCGATGAAAGACCTCATGATTACCGCTTACAGCGGCTTCTCCACCGTTTCCGGCGAAACGAACCTGACTACTGTGATAACCAACATCCGCAACGGCGCCTACTTCCATACGGTTCGGAAAGTGGAGCAGCAGTTGCGTCTGGGCGACCTCTCCAAAGCGAACGCCATCAAGAAGCAGCTCCCTTTTTTTACGCTCACGGGAAACTACTCCGCCTTGCGGCAGCCTTACAGCCTGCTTCGCTACAACCCCGTCATCACCGTGGACGTGGACGAGTTGGCGGACGACCGTGTGGATGCCGTCCGCCGTTTGCTTGAGGCCGACGCCGACGTTGTGGCGTGCTTCCTCACGCCCAAGCGGCACGGCTTCAAAATCTTCCTTTACCTGCGCACGGCGTATGCCCGCCGTCTGCGCAAGATGACCTTCTCCGTGCCTTTCATCACGTACGCGGAGCTTGAGAATCATCATGCGCTGATGTACGAGGCCGCCCGCCTGTACGTGGAGCGCCTCATCGGACTTCCGGTGGACGTGAGCGGTAAGGATATCGGTAGGGGCTTCTTCGCTTCGTTCGATGCGCAGGCGTATCTGAATACGGCTCTGCTGGGGGAGATTGAGGAAGTGACGACCCGGGTGCTCGTGCCCGGGAAGACGGAGAGGAAGAAGAAAGGGACGGGGGATAAGTCGGCGGAAGACGGGCTGACGGGGAAACTGCCGGGTGAGAGGACGGGTAACGGACTGCCGGACGAAACGGCGGGTAACGGAACATTGCAGGGCAAGAAGAGTGACAGGCCGCGGCGTGACGACGCTTCCGCCCTGTCTGCCGAAATAGCCCCCTGGCATCTCATGGAGTATAAAAAGGCGCTCAACACCACCCGCCGTTCCGAGGTTTTCCGTAAGGGCAACCGTGACAATTTCCTCTTCATACTGGGCAACCGCTGCTTCCGCAAGGACATCCCTCAGGAAGTTGCCGTGCTCCTTGCCGAACGCGACTTCCGGCAGGACGACCTGGACGTTGCGGGGGCTATCGGTAACGCCTACCTGTACGTGAGCAAGACCTGTGCGGCCGAGAAGGCGAAAGAGGACAAGGTTCCCGTCGTCAGCCGCGTCATGGATTTCCTTTCGCTTCGCTACCGCTTCCGCCGCAATACGGTGCTGGATCGTCTGGAGTTCTGCGAGCAGGACGGTGCGTGCGGGACGGACTCCCTTACCGCTTCTCCCGTCTTCAGCCCCCTGCGGAGCAAGGATTTGAACTCCATCTACGTAAGCCTGCTGACGGACGGCATCAACTGCTCCCTGAACACGCTGAAGGCCATTGTCGACTCCGACTACGCCACGGCGTTCAATCCCTTTGAGGACTATCTGCTCAATCTTCCCCCGTGGGACGGCGTAACGGACTACATCGGCGAGCTGGCCGATACCGTACGGACGGAAGACGGGAAGTTCTGGCGCGAGAGTTTCCGCCGCTGGCTGGTGGGCTCGGTGGCCTGCGCGCTGTACGAGAAGAAGGTGAACCAGCTCGTGCTGATACTTTTCGGCGGTCAGGGCAAGGGCAAGAGCACGTGGATAAGCCGTCTGCTTCCGCCCCAGTGGCGCGAGTACTACCACACGGGCATGATATGTCCGGACAGCAAGGACGACATGCTGCTGCTTTCCACCCGCTATCTCATCAACATGGAAGAGTTTCAGGGTGTGAAGGCGGCCGACCTTGCGGGGCTGAAGCGTATCATCACGCAGGAGAGCGTGACGCAGCGCAAGGTGTACGATACGCAGGCTTTCTGCTTCGCGCGGCATGCCTCGTTCATCGCGAGTACCAACAAGCGTCAGTGCTTGCAGGACATCGACGGCAACCGGCGTTTCCTGCCCTCATCGGTGCTTTCGGTGGATTATCGTCGCCCCGTGAATTATCAGGGGGTGTATTCGCAGGCTATGTCGCTGCTGGGCAGCGGATTCCGGTATTGGTACGAGGGCGACGAGATAGACGGGCTGAACATTCATAACGAGCGTCACCGGATGAAGGACCCGGTGGAAGAGAACCTGTTCGTCTTTTTCCGCCGTCCTCAGGCAGAGGATTTGTCTGTTCAGTGGATGCCCGCTTCCGCCATCCTTACCCATCTTACGATTTACGGTAAGGTGCAGGTGAACCGGCAGACGCAGCAGGAGCTGGTGCAGGCGCTCGAGAAGTATGGTTTTGCGACGCGTACGAACGGTCAGGGCAGTACGGAGTATGAAGTGGTGAAGTTCCAGTCGGACGAGGTGGAGCGTAACTTCCGGCAATAGAGTGTATATCAAAAAAAGTTCTGCCTATGTTGCAACTTCCGTTTGATGTACGGCAAACGGGATTGGCGACATAGGCTATCATACAAGAATGTCGGTATTGAACCGAATACTGAAAGCTCATGATAGAATTAATTCAATAGAATAATTACAGATTTATAGAAGCCTTACGGCTCTCCCAGCGTCTCTACAATCAGCCTCACCTGCCGCCTCGTATAGCGGTGGTCTCCCCTTGCTTCTCCCGACCTGTACATGGCCTCGTACAGTTCGGGATTTCTTTGTATCCAATACCTCATCTTGCGCATGGCGGGCACAAGCGGCATATCGGGATTATATAAGTGCGCCAACTCCGACTTTCTGTAAGAACGGATAATGAAAGGTTCTTCAATGCAATGATTCTCCATCTCTTTGTTATGATTTTAAACGTTTTATGATTACTGTTTTTTTTGTTTGAGCCATCTCTCGGATATACCTCAAATATACGGAAAAAATACGGACTACGGAAGCGAACCGCACATTATAATCACTTGAAATCCAACTATCGACATACATATACCGCCGCACCCATGTACGACAAAACAGCGGTGCGTACTTCCGTATCTTTGTCCTACGGAACAAGAGAGGGTATGGTTAACCGCCAATTGCGCACCCCGGCTCAGTCTCCCTATTTTTTAATTTTTAATTCTCAATTCTCAATTTACTATGGCAGTACCATTTAAGAAAGTGGGTTATCGGAAAGACCCGAAGAATAAAAATTCCGAGATAGTGTTTCATCCCCGCCTCGTTACGATGGGTCAGACAATGACGCTGGAGAGTATCGCGTACGAGATGAAAGAGAAAAGTTCCCTTTCTTACGGGGATATCAAGAGTGTGCTGACGAACTTCGTGGAAGCGATGCGGACGGCGTTGTATAACGGTCATTCGGTAAATATTCAGGAGTTCGGCGTGTTCAGCCTTTCGGCGCACTCGGCGGGAGTGGCGGATGTAAAGGATTGTACATCCAAGAATATCAGGACGGTGAAGATTAACTTTCGGGCTTCGAGCAGTGTGAAACCGAATCTGACGTCTACGCGTGCAGGGGAGAAGATTGAATTTCTCGATGTGCAGGCGGCAATGGACGGAGAGACAGGCGACGGTAACGGCGGCGGTGGCAACGGCGGCGGAAACAGCGGAGAAGAAGAAAATCCGTTGGGCTAAGAACCCGCCGGGCTGAAACAGGGTAAAGACGGGGCAGAACGGATTTCAAGCCTTATCCCGTTATTGAAAGGCCGTCTGCCCGTCCGTACCCCTATCCCCTGATAACATTTCAATCAATCTTCATTATTATAAATAACCCATAAGTAAATATTGAAAACCAGTTTATATCAAGATAGTATAAGCCGATTATGCGTATTTACTTAACTTAACCCCAATTATTATGTCAACAAAATCAACCTGGTGGGACAAGCTCCTCAAAATCGTAATCGCAGTAGCATCGGCCGTTCTCGGCGCATTGGGCGCGC
>NZ_FQWK01000005.1 GCF_900129655.1 Bacteroides clarus YIT 12056 | reverse complement strand
TTTTTAAAGGGGAAAGTTTCGAAAGAAACCAGCCGGTTAAGGAAGAAAAAAGTAAGGGTTCTTACTCCGTTTCTGTCAGAATGTCAATCAAACGCTGCTCCCGTTCTCGAAAGCGGATGCAAAAGTAGGGCTTTTTAGAATACGCACCAAATATATCTTTCAATTTTTCCCAATATTTTTGAAACTTTTTCCTAACTCGCTGATTAGTAAAGATGTTGTAGAGCATAAAACAGAACAGGGAACAGGCTGATGAAAGCAAGGGACACATTATAATATATGCGCACGTGCATGCGGGCACGTAGGCGGGCGCGTAGACAATGCATACACAAGGAGTACATCCTTAGAAATGCACGCTTTTCAATAAGCCAATGGTTTATTGAAAAACAAGGAAGAACAGTTCTGAAATAACGGAAAGGTAAACGCTGGCGTCAACGGAAGTAAGAAACAAAAATATAAAGAACTATTCGTACCACGGCAGTGGTACTTAATTACCTCACCTGTGTTCTTTGCATACAACAGCCGTGGTACGAAAAGAACACGGGCGGGGTAAGATTAGTTTGCCGCATATCCATCTCCTTCAAAGAACTGTATGGCATGTACAGTCAGGCATGGCCTTTCCTTGCTTAGAGCCGTGATGAGACTTGACCTATAAGCTTTATCAACAGACCAGATCACTCGTGCGGCCGGACATCATTGGCCATGCAGGACGCCAATCACTATAAAACCGTCAGAGTCCATGCCTATACGCCAGTGGCCTGTATCAACGGCCGGGGTTTGTATAAGTTAAAGGGGAAACAGGTATTATGTTAAATGTTAACGGAAATATCACGCAGCTAAAGCATGTTATAAAAAGAAAGGATTGCTCCCAAAAGTTTGGAGAATACGGACAAAGAAGTATCTTTGCAGTGTGTTTTTCATAGTATTAGATTTAAGGTTAACAAAAAAAGATTGGCTGTCTGGGAGAGATAGCCTTTTTTTATGAGAAAAAGTCAAAGAAAGCAACAGAGGAAAAGCCGCAACAACAGAGTAGTAGTAAAAGAAGAAGAAGAAAACAAACAAAAGCGGAAAAAGCAAAAAAGAACCCCTTCACTTCCGAGAGACCCGGAAAAGCGAAGGGGTGAGAGAATAAAAACGAGAGAGAGTATGTAAAACTACTATTGATTAATCTCTTCCGCCGCCAAGCGCCTGATACAAATTAATAATTCCCTGTATTTCATCAAAGCGATCGGCTACCTGCGTCAGCTGCGCAGACAGCAAAGACTGCTGCGCGGTGAGAACTTCCAGATAAGTGGAAGTACCGTGCTGCATCAGAAGCTGTGTGCTGCGAACGGCATTTTCCAAAGAAGTAATCTGTCCGGTACGCAACTCCGTCTTGCCGCGTGCGGTCTGCACCTGCGTAAGAGCGTTATTCACCTCACTGCCCGCATTGAGCAAAGCCTGCTGAAAGGCGAGCTTCGCCTCTTCCTGCTGGGCTTTGGCTATCTTCAGTTGTGCAATGTTCAAGCCTTTATTAAACAGAGGTTGCGTCAATGCCCCCACAGCGGAAAGCAATAACTTGCCGGGATTGATAATCATATTCCCGGCAGAGTTTGTCCAGCCTGCCGTACCGCTCAACGTGATGGACGGATAAAACGCAGAACGTGCCGCATTGGTACTGTAAAAGGCAGACGCCAAAGAAAGTTCCGCACTCTTTACGTCCGGACGACGGGAAAGGAGCTGCAAAGGCACCCCTACCGTCAACTCTTCGGGAAAGTCCTGCCCGGCAAGGTGACCGCGCTCTATCCCGCCCGGCACTTCTCCGAGAAGAATGGAAAGACTGTTCTCCACTTCCTTAATCTGCTGCTTCAAGTCCAGCAAAGAAGCCTCAACCTGACGGCAGTTGGCTTCGGACTGGGAGACGGACGCTTCATTCGTCATACCGGCAGCCATCATGGCACGCATGGTACGTACGCTTTCGCGCCAGTTGACGGCGGTTTCCTCGGAAATACGGTATTGCTCGTCGAGCATCAGCAAGGTATAATAAAGATTGGCGACATTGGCTATCAGGGAAGTACTGACAGCTTGTTCGTACTCCAGGCTCTGAAGATAGAGAGCTTTGGAACGGCGTTTGGCATTCGTCAGCTTACCGAAAATGTCGATTTCCCAACTGGCGGAAGCGATACCGGTATAAGTCCATGAGCCTTTCGACTTGTCGAAACTACTGACACCGCCCTGGGGAGTGAGCATAAACGAGGGCAGATAAGCCAACTTCGCCGAAGAAAGAGTAGCCTCGGCTTCCTTGATACGCTGTTGGGCTGAAAGCAAATCGGTATTACTCTGCAAAGCGTGTTCGATGAGCGTTTGCAGATGTGAATCGGTGAACAACTCACGCCAGGACAAGGATGCGATAGAGGCAGTATCAACGGCAACGGCCTCTTCATTCAAATCCTGTCCGTATAGCCCATCGGTATTGATATCGGAAGGGCGTTCATAGGTGGTATAGATACCGCAACTGCTCAGTAACAGGCAGGAGACGGATAAAGTTATGAGTTTTATCTTCATTGTTATGGTCTTAATATTATCATTTATGCGCATCTTCTATCTCGTGCTTGCTCACTTCCATTTCCTCCTCAATCTGCCAATCCTGCGTCTGTACGGCCTGTGCGGGACGGAGACGCTCTTGCAGCCATTGGAAGGTGACGAACAGGGCGGGAACAATAAAAAGCAATGCCAGCGTACCGATTACCATACCGCCCACAGCTCCCGTACCGAGCGAACGGTTACCGTTGGCACCCACACCGGTGGCCACCATCAGCGGCAGCAAACCGAATATCATGGTGAGCGCGGTCATGAGGATAGGACGCAAACGGGCTTTGGCGGCGCTGACAGCCGAAGCGATAAGCCCCATACCCGCCTTGCGGCGCTCGGCAGCATACTCCGTCAGCAAGATAGCGGTCTTGGCAAGCAAACCGATCAGCATAATCAAACCCGTCTGCAGGTAGATGTTATTCTCCAATCCCATCAGCTTGGCGAACAGGAAGCTGCCCATCAAACCTACCGGAACGGCGAAGATTACGGCAAACGGCACGATAAAACTCTCATAGAGCGCACTCAGAATAAGGTAAATCATCAGGATACAGATACCGAAGATGATAACCGTGGTGCCGCTCTGCTGGCTTTCCTCACGGGTGATGCCGCCAAAGTCGTAACCGTAACCTTTGGGAAGCGCCTCCGCCGCAGTCTCCTGTACGGCACGGATAGCGTCACCCGTACTGTATCCCTCGGCAGGCATGGCATTCACCGCAATGGAGTTGAACATATTGAAACGGCTCAACGACTCCGCGCCATACGAACGTGTCAGTGAAACGAACTGGCTCAAAGGCGCCATCTCGCCATTGGACATACGCACAAAAGCATTGTCGAGCGACGCCTCGTCCATACGGAATTTCGGGTCGGCCTGTATCATTACCTTGTACACCTTGGAGAAACGGTTGAAGTTGGATACATACTGCCCGCCATAGTAACCGGAGAGCGTAGCCAGCACCTGGTCGGGCGTAATGCCCGCACGCTTGCATTTGGAAGCGTCCACCTGCACCGTCCACTGCGGATAGCGCACATCGAACGTAGAGTAGGCCATGGAGATTTCGGGACGCTGGTTCAGCACGCCCAGATATTGCTGGGTGGTCCGGAAGAAGGTATTGATATCGCCCCCCTGCTTGTCTTGTATGTTCAGGTCGAGAGCGTTACCCATACCGTAACCCGGAATCATACCCGGAGCAATGGCAAAAACGGTTGCATCCTTGATGTCCGCCGTACGGGCATAAATCTGGTTGATAACAGCCTGTACCTGGTCTTCATCGTCCGTACGCTCATCCCACGGCTTCAGCTTGAGGATAATCATACCGAAGGAGTTGCCCTGCCCGGACAACAGACCGTAACCCGCCACTTTCTGCAAGTGCAGTTTCTGCGGAATACCTTCCAAGCGTTGCTCGATACGGTCCATTATGTCGTTGGTGGTTTTCAGGGAACTGCCCGGCGCGGTGCTCACATTGACAAACAGCACTCCCTGGTCTTCATCGGGAACCAGACCCGTCTTGGTGGTATTCATCAGGAACACCAGCAATACAACGGAACATGCCAGCAGCGACCATGACAGCCAGCGGCGTTTGATGAACAGCAGCACAATCTTCTTATACTTCTCCACAAGAATGTCGAACGCGGCATTGAACGCTTTACGGAAACGGGCGGCAAAATTCTGCTTCTGCGTA
Source organism: Bacteroides clarus YIT 12056 (assembly GCF_900129655.1). Lineage (GTDB taxonomy): Bacteria > Bacteroidota > Bacteroidia > Bacteroidales > Bacteroidaceae > Bacteroides > Bacteroides clarus. The sequence continues at coordinate 479,185 of NZ_FQWK01000005.1, read as the reverse complement.
CCGTCCTCATTGATATACGGCTTCAGCAACAAAGCGCAAAGAGCCGGACTCAGGGTAAGGGCATTCACCGCCGAGATACCTACCGCCACCGCCATTGTCAAACCGAACTGCGTATAGAACGTACCGGACGTGCCGCCCATGAACGACACCGGAATAAATACGGCCATGAACACCAGAGAGGATGTGATAACGGCATTCGAGATACCTTTCATCGCATCGATACTTGCCATATAAGAGGACTTATACCCCACGTCGAAACGTGCCTGCACCGCCTCTACCACAACGATGGCATCGTCCACCACCGTACCGATAACCAGAACCAGCGCGAACAACGTAATCAGGTTGATGCTGAAACCCGCCACCGACATGAAAGCGAACGTGCCTATCAGTGACACGATGATACCCACCAACGGAATCAGCGTGGAACGGATGTCCTGCAAGAAAACATATACCACCAGAATAACCAGAAGAATAGCCTCAATCAATGTCTTTACCACCTCGTGAATGGACGCGAACAGGAAGTCGTTGCTGGACATCATCTGAGTAAGCTCCACCCCTTTCGGCAAATCCTTGCTCACTTCTTCCAACAGCTCGTCAATCTGCCTGTTTACCTCCGTCGCATTGGAACCCGCCGTCTGGAATATCATGCAAGAGATACCTGCATGACCGTCCATGGTACCTTTATAAGCATAACTGTCCTTGCCCAGCTCCACGTCGGCGATATCTTTCAGCTTCAGCACCTCGCCGTCTTCCGTAGAACGGATAACGATATCGCCAAACTCTTCGGGGGTGATGAGACGTCCCGTATATTTCATCGTGTATTGGTAGGTCTCGTCGGAATTCTCGCCGAACGAACCCGTGGCCGACTCGATATTCTGCTCCGCCAGTACCGCCGTCACATCCGAAGGTATCAGCTTGTACTGCGCCATGATATCGGGTTTCATCCAGATGCGCATACTGTAATCACCGCCCATAATCATCATATCGCCCACGCCGGAGATACGGAGAATCTGCGGTTTCAGGTTGATACTGATATAGTTGGCAAGGAAGTTCTCGTCGTAAGAGTCATCGGGGCTGTGCAGGGAGAACATCTGCAAGATACTGGTCTGCCGCTTGCTGGTGGTTACGCCCACCTGCGTTACTTCGGCGGGGAGCTGTCCCGTAGCCTTGGAAACACGGTTCTGCACGTTGACCGCCGCCATATCGGGGTCCGTACCTTGTTTGAAGTAAACGGTAATGGACACCGTACCCGCATTACTGGCGGTAGAAGTCATGTAAGTCATGTCTTCCACACCGTTTATAGCCTCTTCCAACGGAGCGATTACACTCTTCTGAAGAGTTTCGGCGCTTGCACCGTAGTAGGTGGTGCTCACCATGATGGTAGGCGGCGCAATATCCGGATATTGCTCCACAGGGAGCGTAAACAAACCGATGATGCCCAGAATGACAATCGTGATGGAGATGACCGCCGAAAGAACCGGGCGTTCTATAAATGTTCTAAGATTCATAAGATTATCCCTCCTTTACCTGTTGATTATCCGATGCCGGCTTAGCCACGACAGGCGTACCCTCGCGCAGCAGTCCCACACCTTCGACGACAATCACGTCGCCTACCTGCAAACCGTTCTCTACGATATATTCCTGTCCGCCGTTGACGCGCGTCACCTGTACGGGAGCGGACTGCGCCTTGCCGTCCACAACCTTGTAGACGAACACCTTATCCTGCAATTCGTAGGTGGCCGCCTGCGGAATAACGATACAGTCCTCTTTCTTTAGGGGAACAATGACATTACCCGAACCGCCGCTCGTAAGCAATCCGTCCTTATTGGGAAAGACGGCGCGCAGGCTTACCGTACCCGTGGAAGTGTCGATTACACCGCTTATCGTTTCTATCTTTCCTTCCTGAGGATAGGTGGAACGGTCGTTCAGTTGCAGGCTGACGGCGGGCATCTCCGCCAAAGCCCTGTCTTTGGAACCGTACCGGCGGGTAAGTTCCAGCATCTGGTTCTCCGTCATGGAGAAGTAAACGTACATATCGGAATTGTCCGAAACGGTTGTCAGCGGCTTCGGCATACCGGAGCTGACCAGCGTTCCCACCCGATAGGGCAATGTGCCGACCACTCCGTCGGCAGGACTTTTCACCTCTGTATACGAAAGGTTGTTGGCGGCGTTTATCCGCTGGGCTTCCGCCTGCGCCAACTGCGCTTTGGCACTCAGCAAACTGTTATGGGATGTCTTCAAATCGAACTCGGAAACAACCTTCTGGGCATAGAGTTCCCGCTTGCTGTCGTATGTCAGTTGGGAAGTCGCCACACCGGCCTTTGCCGCCTCCACATTAGCCTCGGCAGTACGCAGAGCCGCTATATACGGCACTTGGTCGATGATAAACAATATCTGTCCCTTGCGCACAGCCTGCCCTTCTTCCACACAAAGCCGGGTGAGCGTTCCCGACACCTGCGGGTAAATGTCGATGTCCTGTCGTCCGCGGATAGCCGCCGAATAAGTTGTTTGCAATTCTTTGTCGGATGTAGTGATATCCATCACCTGATATTCCGACCGGGTTTGTACGGCAGGAGCGTTGCCGCAGGCTGCCAATGTTGCACTGCAGATGACGGTTATCATCTGTTTCATCATACTCTTTTTTGTTGTCATACTCTTTTTATCTTAAAAGTGATTTACTGATAACTTTGAAAGTCGGGGGCAAAGGTATGCCGTTTCTGAACAAAAACTCAGTTCATAGGACGTACGCGATTGTTCAAATTCGGAACAGGCTATTTAATAAACCAAAAAGAACCGGTACATTTGCCGACGTAAATCAACGACTATCAGAAAAGATGAATCCACTATTGACAACCCAAGCAGAACCGTTCAGAGCCGGAACGGACAATCTGGAGTTTTTTTACAAACGCCTCATCAAATTGCCCAATGGAGCGCTTATGTTTTGCATCAGCGGAGAGGCGGATATCACGATTGATTTGGAACGCTACCACATCGTTCCCAATACAAACATAATGATATTACCCAACTCCATCTTCTCCCTCACATCGGCGAGTAAGGACTTCCGGATACACTATTTCGCCTATTCGGACGAGATGTTCAAGGCTGCCTGCTTCCGCCTCGACCCGCCGTTTATCCACTTTCTGAAGGAGAATGCCTGCTATACTCATACGGAAAAAGAAGCCTTGCGTTCCATAACGGGACTTATTGAAGCCAGTAATGCAATTTACAAAGATTCCGCCAACCGTTTTCAACAAACCATCGCTCAAAACCTGCTCCAGATATTCTTTTTGGATACGTACGACAAGGTGCAACGGCTCTTTACACAGGAACAGATAGAGGGAAGCAACCGGAAAGATGAATTGTTCAAAAAGTTCATTAATCTGGTACATACACATTGCGTCACCCAGAGGGACGTCGCGTTTTATGCCGAACAACTCTGCATATCCACCCGGTATCTCTCCGCCATCACCAAAGAAATGGGAAAGACAACCGCCAAAGAAATCATAGACGACTTTCTTATACTGGAACTCAAAGTGGCTTTGCAGTCCACCGGACTGTCGCTGAAAGAGATAGCCGAAAAATACCGTTTCCCCGATCAGTCATTCTTCGGGCGATTCTTCAAGAAACACACAGGCATGTCGCCCAAGGCGTTCCGGGCCAAAAAGGCATGATGAAGAAAAGCGTGGCTGAGTTCCGTCCATAAGTGTTTTTTCCATATATTTGTGGGAAACTTATTAAAAACCAATCAAATCTATGATGACAAAACTTAACCACGTACTCCTTGCAGGCGTCGTAGCCCTGGCATGCACTTCGTGCCGGGCGGAGAAAGAAGCCGATTACCAAGTAATTCCTCTCCCCCAAGAGGTCAGTCTGACGCAGGAAAAGCCGTTCCTATTAAGCAAAAGCGTTTCCATCACCTACCCCGAAGGCAATGCCTTGCTGAAACGCAATGCGGAATTTCTGTCCGGATACATCCGTCAATCCACCGGATATGCGCCCCGGGTAAAAGCCTTGAAAGAGGGCGAAACGGTGAAGAACGCGATCGGCTTAGGCCTCGACGCGGACATTGCCGGCAAAGAAGGCTATACGCTGACAACAACTTCCGAAGGCATCCGAATCAACGGCCGGACAGAGAACGGCGTATTCTACGGCTGCCAGACATTACGGAAATCCATCCCCGCCGCAGCGCAGGGAGCCGATATCTCGATACCGGCAGGCAACATCAAAGACGAACCCCGCTTTGCATACCGCGGCATGCATCTCGACGTATGCCGGCACTTCTTCCCTCTCGAATTCGTAAAAGAGTATATCGACCTGCTGGCGCTGCACAACATGAATACCTTCCACTGGCACCTGACGGACGACCAGGGCTGGCGAATCGAAATAAAGAAATATCCGAAGCTGACGGAAATCGGCTCCATGCGCAACCGCACCGTCATCGGCAAAGCAAGAAGCGGGGAATACGACAACACCCCGTACGGCGGCTTCTATACGCAGGAACAAGCCAAAGAGATTGTGAAGTACGCGCAAGAGCGTTACATCACCGTGATTCCCGAAGTAGACCTGCCCGGACACATGCTTGCCGCCTTAGCCGCCTACCCCGATATGGGATGTACGGGCGGACCGTACGAAGTATCTCCCGACTGGGGCATCTTTGAGGATGTATTATGCATCGGCAACGAAAAGACCATGCAGTTCCTCGAAGACGTAATGGCGGAAATCACCGAAATATTCCCTTCCAGGTTTGTACATATCGGCGGAGACGAAGCTCCCCGTTCCCGCTGGGCGAAGTGTCCCAAATGTCAGGCGCGCATCCAAGCGGAAGGCTTGAAAGCAGACAAACGGCATACGGCCGAAGACCGCCTGCAAAGCTACTGCATGACACGTATCGAAAAGTTCCTCAACAGCAAAGGACGGCAGATTATCGGCTGGGATGAGATTTTGGAAGGTGACGTGGCGCCGAACGCCACCGTTATGTCCTGGCGCGGCACATCCGGCGGCATCAAAGCCGCCCGGTTGGGACACGACGTGATTATGACGCCCAACGTATATTGCTACTTCGACTATTTCCAAACCGCCGATACCAAAGACGAACCCCTCGGCATAGGAGGTTACGTACCGGTGGAGAAAGTGTACAGCCTCGACCCTACCGCCTCGCTCACCGACGAACAGGCCAAGCATATCCTCGGCGCACAGGCCAACCTGTGGACGGAATACATCGCCACAACGGAGCATGTAGAGTATATGGTACTGCCGCGTATGGCCGCCCTTGCCGAAGTGCAGTGGACGCAGCCCGAAAAGAAAGATTACGCCGACTTCACCAGACGCCTGCCTCGCCTCATGGAGCTATATCAACGGGACGGCATGAACTACGCCAAACATATATTCGACATCCAGGCCAAATTCACCACGACCCAAGAGGAAACCGAAGAGGGTAACGGAGCCGTAGTGGCCACATTGCGCACCATCGACAACGCCCCCGCCTACTATACTTTGGACGGCACCGAACCCACCACAGCCTCGCAGCGGTACAACGGAACCGGAATAGCGATCCGGCAATCCGCCGACCTGCGTGCCGTCGCCATCCGTCCCGAAGGGAGAAGCAAGGTGATAGCAAGAAGCATCAATTTCAATAAAGCCACTTTCCGGCCGATTGAGTTAACAGGCACGCAGCCCGCCCCGAAATATGCCTTTAAGGGTGCCGCCACTCTGGTAGACGGCATGAGCGGCAACGACAACTATGCCACGGGCGACTGGATTGGCTTTATAGACGGAGATGTGACGGCCGTCATCGACCTCGGCTCACCGACCGGAAATGCAACTGCCGGGAACACTGCCGGATTACCGGAAATAAAACGTGTCGCTACCCATGCCGTAGTAGATATGAGCGCCTGGATTGCAGGATGTACGGGGTTGACGGTATCAGTGTCGGACGATAATAAGAGTTTCCGTGAAGTGGCAAGCAAAGACTTCCCGGCCGAAACGGACAGCCGCAAGAAAGCGGTGGAGAGCTACGGGATTACCTTTGAACCCGTAAAAGCACGCTATGTCAAGGTACTGATTAAGCGTACGCCCGCCCTGCCCAAAGGACATCCGGGAGAAGGAAAAATACCGTTCCTGTTCATTGATGAAATCGTAGTGGAATAAGAGGAAGGCATCCAAACAGTTTCTCAATAATGAGAATCGGAAGTTAATAATGAAGTAACCTAAGGCTGAAAGCCTTTTATCATATAGCCCGGGGTAACACCCCGGGTATAAATGTTCCCGGTATTCTGCGCCCTGTAAGGGCAGAATCATTGAATATTAGCCTTTTGCCCTTACAGGGCGCAATATTAATGGTATTCACATACCCGGGGTGTTACCCCGGGCTATATGATAAAAGCCTTTCAGGCTTAGGTTTTGTCAGGTCGGATGAATCATCAAATCTGCTTAATTAACCAATCTGATGAGTTACCCTATCAGATGAGTTCCCTATCAGATGAATTTTCAAATCAGACTTCTGAGAAAACCTGACAAAAAGAATCAAAACAGTTACTCAAGTAAGCGGGTTTTAGTTTCTGCACTTCTCAGAACTGGAAGTAAATGAACGGTTGTATCTCCGAACTCTTCATCTGAATAACCAGATAGACCATGGCAACCAGCAGCAACGCCTTCCCTACCAACGGCAGACGAACCACCGCCTTGCTGCAAGCATGCTCCCAACTGTCCGGAACGAAATGCAGGAAGAAACCGAGCCCCATCAATGCAAACACTTCCCAATACCCCTCCACCAGCTGCGGGAAAAGTCCGGGACGGAAAGTAGTGAATATCTGCCTCAGCATATCCAGCGAAGTGGAGAAATCGGCATTGCGGAAGAATATCCAACAGAAGCAAACGAAGTGGAACGTGATAACGGTGCCGAAGAAACGGCGGATGCCATGACTGCGTTCGCCTTTCTTCCTGCCGGTAATGCCCATCCAGAACTTATGGGCTGCCAGAGCAACACCATGCAACATGCCCCAAAAGACGAAATTCCAGGAAGCCCCATGCCACAAACCGCCCAGGAACATGGTGATAATAAGGTTGGCGTACTGGCGTATCTTACCTTTACGGTTGCCGCCCAGAGAGATATAGAGATAATCGCGCAGCCAACTGGAAAGCGAAATATGCCAACGACGCCAAAACTCCGTAATGGATGCCGACTTATAAGGCGAATCGAAGTTCATATTGAAGTGGAAGCCCAGCAGCAAGGCAATGCCGATAGCCATATCGCTGTACCCGGAGAAATCGCAATAGATTTGGAGCGCATAGCCGTAAACGCCCATAAGATTTTCCACGCCCGAATACAAAGTCGGATTATCGAAGATGCGCTCCACAAAGTTGATGCTGATATAGTCCGAGATAACCGCTTTCTTGAACAGTCCGCTTACAATCAAGAAGACGCCCCTGCCGAACATCTCTCCGGAAACGAACAGCGGACGGCGGATTTGCGGGATAAAGTCGCGTGCGCGCACGATAGGCCCTGCCACCAACTGCGGGAAGAAAGATACGTAGAACGCATAGTCCAGCAGATTGGTGAGGGGCGTTATCTCCTTGCGATACACATCAATCGTGTAACTCAGCGACTGGAAAGTGAAGAATGATATGCCCACGGGAAGGAATATGTCCATGGCGGTAAACGTGCCGCCCGTCAGCGAAGCAAAGAAGTCGCCCAGGAAATTCGTATATTTAAAGTAACACAGCAATCCCAGATTGATTGTCAAACTAAGGAAAACCCATGTTTTACGCAGCCAACGCGCAGTGGCATGCGCCATAAGGCGGGCTATGAGGAAGTCGCTCACTGTAACGATGGCGAGCAGAAAGAAATACGTACCGCTGCTTTTATAATAGAAGTAGTAAGAAAACAGGGTTACGAACATCAGGCGGGCGGTGGTACGATGCTGCAAAAGCAGGTAGAACACGATAAAGGCGGCAAACAGCCACAGGAAAATACCGCTGCTGAATATCATCGGCGCGTGCGGGTCGTACACGAGCAAGTCGTGCAGGCGGGTAAGGTCTATATTCAGTTTGTTCGGAAGTTCGCTAATATTCCACATCGGTCGGTTTACGGCTTAATGAGTTAAAATACATTCACTGGCTGCAATAGTCATTATACGCTTTCAGCAAGGCGCGATAGAACATTTCGCCCTGCAATACATACCCTTCCGGGAGATAATGCACATGGTCGGGACGCATCAGTCCCGCTTCCCGCCAATTGAGGCAGGCCCGGCGGACACCGCCGAAAGCCTCGTACATATCCCACACGGCCAGTCCGTTGGCATCGGCAAAGCGGCGGATGGTCTGCACGGCAACAGAGGTGCGGGGATTAATCTTATAAGTACGTCTGCGACGTCGCTGACGGAAACTCTCGTACGAACCGGGCGGGGTAGTCATCAGCATCGGGATGCCGGGCAGCCTGTCACGAAGCATGCGCACCAGTTCGTCCATCTGCCGGTAGTGCAGCATGGAGCTGTATCGCCGGTTGTGGCTCTCGTTCGTTCCAAAGGAGAGAATGACGAGGTCGGGACGCAGCGCGGCGATATCCGCCACACGCTCCGGACGGGTAAAGGTTACGCAAAAGGCACCGTTTATTCCCACGTCCGTATAAGACAATGCGCCGAATGTTTGCTGAAGCCGCCCGCCCGTGGTTTCGGGAAAGATATGGCCGCGGATATGGCTGTCGCCCACATGTACAATACGTATCGTATCGGTAGCGATGCCCAGACGGAGCATGCGCAGCTTCTCCCAAAAGGGTTTCAGAATGCCGACACTGTCTATCAGCTCGTTCCCGCCCAGTTGCCGAAAGGCTGCGGGCAGGGCGATGAGAGGAACGGGCAGGGTATCCGTACGCTGTCCGCAGACCATAAGCGTGTCGCAATCAAACGCCGTTTCCTGAAGCCGGGGACAACCCGGAAGCGCATCTTGGGCACAGGCTCGCCGCAGCGGCAGAAAAAGCAAAGTCAACACCACGCAGCAAACAGCAAATCGTAAGTCGCCCGATCGTAAATACCTTTTATGGTTCCGCTTCATAGGCACGCCTCCTGTCGTATTGTTCTTTACCGTAAATCAACGCCTCATAAAGCAATCCGGCCAGATGCCTGCCGCCACGGAAGTTGATATGCGTATAATCGTAATTGGCCAAAGAGGGCTTGGCATGTACCATATCCGCCATACTGCCCTCGCCGCCCATCGCCTCGAACATATTCCAGAAGGCCACTCCGCTGTCGGCGGCCAGGTTCTGCTGGTAACGGACTAAGTTCTTGATACCGGGCATGGTACGCAGGTCGCCTTCTTCGGTTTTATACTCGCGGTCGCCCACGCTGACGATGAGGATACCCGCTTGCGGAAAAGCGTTCTTCAGGTGGGCAATGGTGGTTGCCATGCCGTCGCGGTAGCGGTCGTAGTTCCGTCCGCGTTCCGTTGCGACATTCAGTCCATACTGAAGGATTATCAAATCATAAGGACGCTGCTCGTTGAATTCGCGCATCATCCATACGGGTACGGAGCGCAAAGACAGGCCGGAGCTGCCGCGGAGCGAGAAGTTATCCACAATAATTCCTTGCGTGCCGTCCATGGCCAGTCCGTAGAATAAGGTGGAATCGGCGCTTTCCACTTTCCAGCGTACAGAACCGATGTGTCCCGTCACATCCATTTCACGGAGTTCGCCCGTGGGCGGGAATGTTTCGGTCTGCGGCTCTCCCTTGTTGACGGACGCCGAGAGGGTGACTTCGCCTTTATTATAAAAGAAGATGGAAGCGTGTTCGCAGGTATCGAGCCGGGATGCGTAGTTCTTCTGTCCGCGAAGTTCCACGTAGGCGCCGGGATGCGGAATGAAATAGTGTCCCGAAATGCCCTGTTTACTACGGTCGAAGAATACGGAATCCATGACGGAATGGCTCTGCCAGCCGCTGAAGTTGTGCCGCACCGTGGGACGGTAGCCGTTGGTCATGGAAGTAATCGTGACGAAGCCTACCCCGCATCCGCCATAACGTTCCTGCAACATGGCGCGCAGGTCGGCCGTAAGGATATCCGCCTCGATGAAAGAATCTCCGAAGTAGGCGACGCGTACCAGGCGGGGATGGGTCGCCAGCTCGTCCAACGCACGATAAAAAGGTGTCATGCCGCGCAGGGTGGAGTCGCTGTAATCTTCAATGCAGGTCATGCCGCTTCGACAGGTGTCTACAAAGGCCGGCTTCACTGTCGGGGGTGGCGGCAGCAGACTGTCGGGCTCGCTCACGACTTCCGGCACGGGACGCACATCGCCAAGTATGTCTACCCGCCTCAACACATAACGCCCTATCGTGGCTCCCGGCAACAGGCTCATCAGCAAAAGCAAGGCCACCACAATAAGCATCAACCAACCTGTATGTTTCAAAACGCTCTTTTCCATAACCAATCCGGGCGCAAAGATAGAGAATCGGATGAAAATAAATATCTTCCCGCAAAAAAGAATTATCCTCACGGGAAATATCTTTTTCCCATGAGGATAACTGCCGTTCATGCCACGGAAAACCTCAGATGGTCTTCTCTATGTTCCAGACAAATGCCCGAAGCCCTAATTGCTCGGTTTGCTTATCCATGTTGTGAAGGACTTCCAGCAGGGAGTCCACCTTTCCGTCTTCCACCATTGTAAGAATGGCGGAACACATGGAAGGCCAGGCATGGCTGCCGTAATGAGGGTCTCCGGTTTTGGAACCGCGTCCGCGAACCTGCTCCCAATAAGTGAAGCCCCGGCAATTCAGCCTGTCGAGCGTAGCGATAATGCGCTCGTAATATGCTTGATCGAATGTGATTAATACTGATTTCATTATTCAACTGTTAAATATCTGCTGTTAATTATTAGTCTGTTTCTGTTCTTCAAAGTAAGCGTTCAGCTGCTTCTGCATCTTGCGACGCTGACGTTTGATGCCGACACCACCGAAGATACAGTACATGGTGGGCACATAAATCAACGTCAGGATGGTAGAAATCGTCAGACCGCCGATTACGGCAATCGCCATCGGACTCCACATCTCAGAACCCTGACCGGTACTGACAGCCATCGGAATCATACCGAGAATGGTAGTCATGGTCGTCATCAACACCGGACGGAGACGGCTCTTGCCCGCCGTAACCACCGCATTCAGCACCGACTGTCCGCGCTCACGGCAGAGAATCGTATAGTCGATGAGCACGATACCGTTCTTCACCACAATACCTATCAACATGATGCTACCCAGCAAGCTCATCACACTCAGCGTGGTATTGGTGATGAACAGCGCCATCAGCACACCGCTCATGGCGAACGGAACCGAGAGGATAAGGATGAACGGATAGGTCAGCGACTCGAACTGGGCGGCCATTACGATGAACACAAGAATGATTATCAACACGCCCAATGTTCCCAAATCGCGGAACGAATCCTGCTGGTCTTCGTAAGAACCCGATATCTGAATGGTGATGTCGGACGGTTTCTCTATCTTATCTATGATGGTATTACCCGCAGCCACCACGTCGCCCAGCGGAGCGCCGGAAATAACGGCGGATACCGTCACGATACGCTCGCGGTCTTTACGCTCGATGGTAGGCGGAGCAAAGCGTTCCACGACCGTTCCGAGGTCTTTGATGCGGATACCTTCACCCTTGGCATTGTACACCAGAATGTTTTCAATACTCTCGAGGCTGGTACGGAATTCGGGGGCATAACGCACTTTGATGTCGTATTCGTCACCGTCCTCACGATATTTGGAAGCTGTCGCGCCATTGATACGGTTACGCAGGTAGGTAGCGGCGGTAGACAGGTTCAGTCCGTGAAGCGCCAGCTTCTCGCGGTCGAAGTCAACCTGGTATTCGGGCTGGTAATCGCTACGGCTGATGTTGACTTCGGACACGCCTTTCACATTCAGCAGCTCACGTTTCAGACGGGCGGCAACGCTATCGGTCTCCTCCATGCTGTAACCGTAGACCTCGAAGTCGGCGGATGCCTGGGCAGACATACCCGTATTGCTGCCGCCGAGGATTACCTGCGCCTTGCTGAACTCAGGATAAGCTTTCAGGTCCTCGCGCATCTCGTCGCAGACGGCTTCCAGCGTCACGTCACGGTCGCCCGGGTCTACCAAGCTGATATTAAAGGAGATGATATGCGAACCGTTGTCCTGCATGGAAGCCCAGGTATTATCCGAGTCGGCCTGTCCCACGGTATAGTTACATATCTTCATGACGCCTTTATACTTTTGCAGCCATTGGTTGGTCAGCTTCTCCGAAACTTCCTGCGCCACCTCTTTACGGGTACCGATGGGCAACTCCAGCTGTACGGCAATACGCGCGTTGTCCTGCGCCGGGAAGAACTCGGTACCGATGGACTTTGCGCAGAACAAACTCAAGATGAAGAATACCACGCAACCGAGAAGTACCGACATACGGTGACGCACCGCCCAGTTCAACATACGTGCGTACCAGTTGTCCAAGCCGTCCAGCGTACGCTCTATCGGTCCGAAGAATATCCGGAACACCTTGGACTGCTTACGCTGCAAACGCAGCAACTGCGAACAGAGCATCGGCGTAAGCGTCAGGGCCGCAACGGTGGAGACGAACATAATGGCGCACATCATCCAGCCCAACTGTTTGAACAGCACGCCGGACATACCGGTAACCATCGTCAGCGGGAAGAACACGGCAATCATCGTCAGCGTAGAAGCGATTACGGAAATCGCCACCTCGTTCGTACCGTGAACGGACGCCTGCTTGGGATCGGAACCGCGCTCGATGTGTGTCGTGACGTTCTCCAACACCACAATGGCATCGTCCACCACCATACCGATGGCTATGGAGAGTGACGAAAGCGAAATGATATTAATCGTATTCCCCGAAATGGCAAGGTATATGAACGAAGCAATCAGAGAGAGCGGAATCGTAATACAGATAATCAGCGTGGCACGCCAGCGTCCCAAGAACAGGAACACCACGATGACAACGAACAGCAAGGCATACAGTACCGTTTCCGTCAAACTGTCGATTGTATTCAGGATATTCTCGGACGTATCGACTATGACGCCCAGCTTCACGTCGCTCGGCAAGTTCTTCTGCAAGCGGGGCAGCGCGTCCTGCACTTTCTTAGAGATTTCCACGGAATTGGCGCCCGACTGCTTCTGAACGACAATCATAGCGCCCTGCACACCGTTGTTGTAGGTTTCCTGCGCACGCTCTTCCACGGTATCCACAATCCGAGCAACATCGCGCAGATAGACCGTAGCGCCATTGTATGTGCCTACAACCACATCCGCCAACTGACGGGAGTCGTCGAACTCACCTTCCACACGCAACGAATAGGTTTCGTTACCGATGTCGAAGTTACCGCCCGGTATGTTCTTGTTCTCCGCCCCGATTATGGAACTGATGGTTTCGATGCTCAGATTGTACGCTTCCAGCTTGTAAGGGTCGCAATACACCTGGATTTCACGTTGCGGCGCACCACTGATGGACACCGTACCCACACCGGGAATACGCGCCAAAGGATTTACCACACGGTCGTCCAGAATCTTATAAAGCGCCGACTGGCTCTCGTTGGCCTGTACGGACAGCAGCACGATAGGAATCATATCCGTGCTGAACTTGAAGATGATGGGATTTTCCGCATCATCGGGAAGTTCGGAACTTACCATATCCAGCTTGTCGCGCACATCGTTTGTCAGCACGTCGATATCATTGCCGAACTCAAACTCCAGCGTAATCAACGACATATTCTCCGAAGAACGGGAAGTGATGTGCTTCAAATCGCTGACAGAGTTCAAAACATTTTCCAACGGACGGGTCACGTTGTTCTCAATATCCGAAGCACTCGCTCCCGGATAGGCCGTCATTACCATAATCGTGTTCGTATCAATGTCCGGATACAAGTCGATAGGCAACTTTGACAAAGAAAACAGACCAAATATCACCACTGCCAGGAAGCAGAGCGAAGTCATAATCGGTTTCTTAACCGCACCTTCGTATAAACTCATACTCTTTTTAATTAAGAATTAAGAATGATGAATGAAGAATTATTTTTCCACCTCTACTTCCATACCGTTGACCAGCTTGGTCTGCCCGGCTATAACTACCCGTGAATTATCGGGCACGCCGGAAACCAGCTCGTATTCAGCACCCATGCGGCGGCCGAGTTCCACCTTGTTGTAAGTAACCTTACCGTCTTTGTACACATATACATAGCGGTCGCCGGAGCCGGATTGCTTCACGATAGCCAAATCGGGTACAACTACATTGTCTTTGGTACCGAAATTAAGCGTGGCGCGGGCAAACATTCCCGGACGTACGCGCCGGTCTTTATTGGCGAGTTTAATCTCTACGGGGAAAGTACGGGTGTTCGGGTCTACCGTAGGATAAACCAGACTGATATAGCCTTCAAAGGGTTCGTCACCGTAGACATCCAGCTTCACCGCTACCGGAGCGCCTTTCCTGACTTGGGTGAAGTAGGTTTCGGACACGTTGATGAGCAACTTCACCGGAGTAATCTGTTCCACCACCAATACCGGTTCGCCGCCGCTGTACATGTCGCCGCTGTCATAGTTGCGGGCTGTTACGACACCGTTTATCGGGCTGAGCAGCGAAGTATTTTCCAGCAGGTTGCGGTACGCCGTTTCCTTGATATCCAAAGCCATTTTGGCCGCATCCCATTCCGACTTGGACGCGCCGCCTACTTTGTACAGCTCGTCCATACGTTTGAACTCAATCTCCTGGTTGTCCAGCTGGAACTTGGTTTGTTTCAGGTTCGCCTCATCCATGCTGACCAGCTTCTGGCCTTTGGATACGCGGTCGCCCACTTCCACCAATATTCTGTCGATACGCACCGGGGAGGAAGGGGCTATATTGTTCTTTACCTCTGCTTCTACGGTAGCTGTGTACTCATGAATCTGCTCTACCGGACGCGCTTTTACATCCGCCAGCTTCACTCTCGGCTTTTCATCCACCTGTTCAGCAACAGCTTTGTCCTTTCCGCCGCTGCAAGCGCCCAACAGTGCTACTGCAAGCAGGGCAATCAATTGAAAACTTTTTTTCATATCGTTGTTCTTATTTTATTTCTGATTTTTGATGATGTAGTCTCTTCCCAACACCTGGTCGAGGTCGGCCTTAGCCACCAGATAATCGTATATGGATTGGTTGTAAGTAAGTTCCGCTTCGGTGAGCTGCACTTGCGAGGTATTCAGCTCGAGCACGGTTCCCTTACCTACCTCGTAGCGTTTACCGGCAATCTGCACCGCCTTTTCGGCCTGCATCACATTTTCTTTGTTGCTGGATACCTGCTCGGAACTGGCCGACATATTATCCTGATAGCTCGTAATCTGCATATTCAGCTTACGTTCCGTGTCCAGACGGTTCTGGTCTAACTGGCGCATCTGAATGCGATTGGACTTCAGCTTCGTGAAGTTACTTGCCTTATATAAAGGAATGCTCAGGCTGAATACCAGAGAAGAACTGCTTCCATAGTTATAATTAAAGACATTCCAACTGTCGTTATTCATGGACTGATATTGATACGAATAGCCCAGACCCAACGTCGGCATGAAGTTGGTGCGCAGCGACTTGATGTTCTTCTGAAGCATCAGGCGATTCAACTCCAACTGCTTCATGGTAGTATTGTTCACCAAACCCTCGTGAACCGTATTGTCCAGCTGGTTGGCAAACACCACTCCCTCATAGGCCGCCAGACTATCGTCAATCTTAATATCCACATCGGCGGTAATGCCCATCAGCACTTTAAGCTGCAGTTTGGAAAGCGTCACGGCATTCCCGGCAGAGATGACACTCGGTTTCACGCTGCGCATCTGCACCTCGGCGGTAATCTTATCGAATTCGCTGACAGTACCCTGCCGATACTTGGCATTGACGATGTTATAATTGTCTTCCGCCAGTTTATAGCTTTTCTGCAACACATCGTATGAGTCCTGGGTCAGCATCAACTGGTAATAGGCCTTGGTCACCTGATTCACCAGGTCTTGCTTGGAAGCCCGCGACTTCTCCACAGCCAGTTCTATATCCGTCTTTGTCATCGACATGGCCCGATACACAGCCGGAGCAAACAAAGGCAGACTGATATTCAACGTCCCGGTAGCGGTATTCGCCTTATCCTTACCCATCTTCACGGTCTGGTCGCCGATACTGAACTGCGGCGCCGTAATGGTATGGCTCATCGTGCCCGAAATACTTGCTTCCGGCAATAAGTTTTGCCAAGCCTCTTTATGGCTTACTTTCTTGAGAGCAATCTCCTCTTCCGCCACTTTAATGGTGGGATTGTCGCTCAAAGCAATCTCCAAGGCTTTGTCAAGGTTCAGGGTCAAGGTATCTTGCGTCCCTTGTGCTCGTGTATAGCCGCCCGCCAATAGTATGGCAACAGCCAACATCCATTTCTTACCCTCAAAAAATCTCTGCATCTTCATAAAGCAATTAATCGTTTTCTAATCGTTCTCTGTCTCGTTATTTCCGGTGATTGTCTTTTTTCGGTATTCCCGGATAAACACCTCCAACTCATGCGCGCCTTTCTCCGTAGAGATTCCCCGCAGGAAAGTGAACATGATGGATTCGTAAACTTCAAGGAAAGAATATTCTTTGCAAATGTCCGTATTCATCAACACATCAATCTGCTCCCTTACCAACAGGTTGATGATGGCAAAATTCACATCATCGCGGAAGATGCCTTGCTTCACGCCTTCTTTAAAGAAATTTACCGTCTCTTCCGAGTCCTGGTTGTGTCGGTTCGTCATCAGCTCATAAGCTTTGGGGTACTTCTTGATGTCCTCAAAAAACTTCTTGTTGGTGGCATGGAACTGCTCGATACTGCGTTGGTAGCATTTCAGCAGTACTTCCAATACGTTTTCGGATGTGGCAAGCACATTTCTCAGAAACTCATCCCCTTCTTTCTGACCTTTCAGAATGCACTCCTCCAACAAGGTTTCCTTGTCAGAAAAAACTTCATAAAGGGTACGTTTGGAAATACCCAATGAAGTCGCAATATCATCCATTGTAATACTTTTAATACCGTGCGCAGAAAAAGCTTCCACCGCAGTCTCAATAATCCGTTCCCTCAATTCAGGGCGGGGAGTAAGGTGCTTGGTATATTCGCTCATTTCTCTTCCTTTTAAAGTTCAAAAACTCTTTTTATTCATTTTCGGAATAAAACGAAGCAAATATAGAAAGAAAACTCAATTCACCAATTAAGTTTTCTTTCTTTTGTTAAACGATTAATAAAAATTAGGGTTATGGCAGATTTATTGGGAAGATTCCTAATAATCGAACTTAGTCCGACTGAGGAACGCCACAGTTTTATGAATTTCTTTATACATTACAATGTCGTCTTTCACGAAAGGAACTTCCTTGCGGTATTCGTGCAGGAAACGTTCCAAAACGGGTGAAGTTTTTTGCGGACGGCGGAAGTCGATGCCCTGCGCGGCATTCATCAGTTCGATGGAAAGGATGTGCTCCAGGTTGTCCATGATGCGATAGAGCTTCGTGGCGGCATTGGCACCCATGCTTACATGGTCTTCTTGTCCGTTGCTGGAGACGATGGAATCGCTGCTGGCGGCATAACAGTACATTTTGTTCTGACTTACCATAGAAGCGGCGGCATATTGGGGAATCATAAATCCCGAGTTCAAACCGGGGTTGGCAACCAGGAATTCCGGCAGTCCGCGCAGTCCCATGATAAGCTGAGCGATACGGCGTTCGGAAATATTCCCCAACTCGGCAAGGGCGATGCCCAAAAAATCATACGAAATAGCCAACGGCTGGCCGTGGAAGTTTCCACCCGAAATGATACGGTCTTCGTCGGGGAAGATGGTGGGGTTGTCCGTTACGGAATTAATTTCCGTTAACAAGACTGAGGAGACATAGCGGATGGCATCTTTTGTCGCCCCATGCACCTGAGGAATGCAACGGAAAGAATACGGGTCTTGCACATGCTTGCCGGGACGGGCTATGAGTTCGCTGCCTTCCAAGAGTTTGCGGAAGTTCTCTCCCGTCTCGATTTGTCCTTTATGGGGACGAATTTGCTGGATGCAATCCATGAAAGGGTCGATACGGCCGTCAAAGGCTTCCAACGAAAGAGCGGCTATTAAGTCGGCTTTCTTGGAGAGGCGGAAGGCTTTAAGAATGGCAAAGACACCGTTGGCGCTCATGAATTGCGTACCGTTCAACAGGGCAAGTCCCTCTTTGCTCATCAGCTTGACGGGTTCCCAGCCGAATTCATCGAGTACGCTGATCGCTTCGCGCTTCCGGCCTTTGTAGTACACATCGCCCACACCGATAAGGGGCAGGAAAAGATTGGCAAGCGGCGCAAGGTCGCCCGAAGCTCCGAGCGAGCCGCGGTCATAGACGATAGGCATCACGTCGTTATTGAAAAAGTCGAGGATGCGCTGCACGGTAATGACCTGCACACCGCTATGCCCCAAAGACAGTGCATGCGCCTTGAGCAACATCATCAGTTTGATGATGACCGGACGGATTTCTTCACCCACGCTGCAAGCATGGCTTTTGATGAGGTTTTCCTGCAAAGTGCCCAGCTCATCCTGTGAGATGTTTTTGCTGCACAAGGAGCCGAACCCGGTGGTTATGCCGTACAGAGGTTCTGCGGACTCGGCCGTTTTCTTATCCAGGTAGTCGCGGCATTTCTGTATGCGCTCTTTGGCCTCGGGAGCCAACTCGAGTTTCAGGTTCTCGTTGATGATGCGTTCGATAAGGTCGAAAGTCAGTTCGCCCGAACCGACATGGTAGACATTCTTCATACTTTGAGTTCCTCATTGATTTCGTCCAACAATTCTTTTTCTTTGGCGCAGGCAAGGCGCTCCAGTTCGGCGGCTTCGGTTTGCAGCTTGGCCGCAAACTCCTTATCTTTCAGCGAACCGAGGTTGATGCGCACATTCATCAGCGCTCCCAATACGGCGGAACGGGCGGACATCATCGCCACACAGGCATCGGTTACGGCATTGCGGTTTCCCAAGCGGGCTACATCCATGATGACGGTCATCAGTTCGTAGGCATTGCGGGCCACCTGCATGGGCACAAGCGCGGCAAACTTGGTAGCTTCCTGAATGGCAGCGCTGCGGGCGGCCTTTTCTTCATCGGTGGCTTTCGGCATCTTGAAGCAGGCAAACACGCTGTCGTAGGCTTCGGAATCGCGGTCAATATCCTCGATAAAGGTATTTTGCTCTTGCAAAGCCACGCCGGCGATGTGTTGCATCAGTTCTTCATGCTCCTCATAGCCTTTCTTGCCGATAGTAAGGTTGGCAACCATTGCCGCCAAAGCCGAGGCAATAGCTCCGTTCAAGGCGGCGATACTGCCGCCACCGGGGACGGGATCGCTGCCCGCCACTTTATTCAAAAACTCTTTGAGTGTTAAATCGACTAACATGGTATTTAAGTGTAAATTAAGTATAAAGTAATTCAGTATAAAGCATAAGTTCTTTGTTTCAGAGTACGGGATAGAGCACGCCTTCCTTCACCGTGGTGTGCACACAGTTCATCCCCACGTAGTAGGGCAGAAAATGGTAATTGTCCGTATTCAGCACTACAAAATCCCCTTTCTTCCCCACCTCGATACTGCCGATGCTGTCGGCGCGGTTCAAGGCGGCAGCGCCATTCAGCGTGAGGGCGGTAATGGCTTCCTCGATACTCATCTTCATATAGATGCACGCCAGCGCAAAGGTCAGCGGGATGGAACCGGAGAAACAGCTGCCGGGATTAAGGTCGGTGGCAAGCGCAACGGCGCACCCCGCATCAATCATTTCACGTCCGCGGGCATACGGTTCTTTCAAGGCAAAGGCGGTAAGAGGCAGCAATGTGGCAACCGTGCCTTTGTCTGCCATGGCACGGATATCGGCATCGGAAGCGTGCAGCAAGTGGTCGGCGGAGACAGCGGAGAGTTCCGCAGCCAGCCCCGCACCGCCCAACGGCACGATTTCGTCGGCATGGAGTTTCAAGGCCAGCCCCATTTCACGGGCAGCGGTCAGCAAGCGGCGGGACTGCTCGATGGAGAACACGCCTTGCTCGCAAAAGACATCGCAAAACTCCGCCAGCCCGTTATGGACGACGGCGGGCATGACTTCACGGATAATGAAATCCACATAATCGTCCGTACGTCCGCCATACTCCTGAGGCACCGCATGCGCACCGAGAAAAGTGGAAACGATGTCCACCCGCTTGTGTTCGTCATTATTCAGGCTGCGCATCACACGAAGCTGCAGCAGCTCGGTTTCTTTGTCCAGCCCGTATCCGCTTTTGCCCTCGACGGTGGTCACTCCCATAGCGCTCATTTGTTTCAAAAATCCTTCCGCCTTACCGCGCAACTGGATAAAATTGCACTCACGGGTAGCTTTCACCGTACTGACAATACCGCCGCCACGCTCCATAATGGACATATAGCTTTCACCCTTCAACCGCCAGGAAAACTCTTCGGCACGCTCCCCGCCAAAGACGAAATGCGTATGCGAATCGACAAACCCTGGCAAAAGACACTTGCCGCGGGCATTGTAATGCCAGTAACGCTGATAATAGCCGTCGCGCTCCTCGCCACGATTGGGGCCTACGTAGGTAATGACGCCGCCGGTGACTTCCACCGTAGCGTTATCCATGATACAAAGTTCTTCCATTTCCCTGCCGCGGCGGGCGGAAAAGCCAACCGGAGTCACGACACGGGCATTGAAGATGATAAGGTTCTCCGTCATATTTTCAGGTTTAAAAAAGAATCGGGAAGTTACTCCATTATTCTGGCTTCCAGCACTTGCCGCATCGAGAAGTTCTCCAGTCCGAGGTAGTAGGAAGCCGTATCAATCAGCGCTTCCATAGGCACAAGGCCGATAATCTCACTGCCCACGATGCAGACGCCGTAGCGGCGCGCTTCGATGCGTACCAACTCGAAAGCACGATAAAGCGCCGTACGAGTATAGTCGGTCATGTTGATGGACACCTGGGTAATCCCCCGGTCTTTCAGTTCCACTCCCATAGCCTTGCAGTAGCGCAGGCCGCCGCCGATGAAGCGTATCTTCTTGGCGATGTCGTGCGCAATTTCCAGACTGGGAGTGCTGAGATTGATGTTATACGCCACCAACGGCATACGTGCGCCGATGGCTACCGTTCCCGCAGTAGGATGGCGTTCCGCCGGACCGAAATCGGGCTGCCATTCGGGAAGCTTTATTTTCTCCGCCATTCCCTCGAATTCTCCTTTACGGACGGCCGCCAGATTTTCCCTGTGAGGCGCCGATGCGGATTTCTCGTAAAGGAAGACAGGCAGATTATAACGTTTTGCCACTTCCGCGCCCACTTCTTTGGAAAGCGCAACGGCTTCTTCCATGGTTACATTCCTGATAGGAATAAAGGGAACCACGTCCACAGCTCCCATACGGGGATGCTGGCCTTGATGCCTGTTCAGGTCGATAAGCTGCACAGCCACGCCGATGGCCTCGAGCACGGCGTCGCGAAGCGGTTCGGGTTCACCCACCACGGTAACAACCAGCCGGTTATGATCTTCGTCATTACTGTAATCCAGCAACTTCACGCCTTGTCTGCCGCGAAACGGAGCCACTATCCGGTCTATCTTCTGCAAATCACGTCCCTCACTGAAATTGGGGACACATTCTACGATTTTATTCATAACCCTTTTAAGTTAAGAATGAAGAATTAGGCTGCGCAATGCAAATGCGCCGCAAGGTAATTCTTCATTCTTCATTCTTAATTCATCATTTATTTATGTATTTGTTTATCAGTTCTTCATCCGCCACGTAAGGTATCGTGATGTGATAACCTTCCGAATGAGTGCGGTTAAATTCTTCACTTGTCTCCATGGCATGCGCATTGCGTGCCCACGAACGGCGTGCCACACCGCCCATAACATCCCAAAGCATGGCGGAACGCAGGATTTCATCCACCCGCTCGGAACCGTCGCACACCATGCCGAAGCCGCCGTTGACGGCTTTGCCGATACCTACCCCGCCGCCGTTGTGCAACGCCACCAGGCTCATGCCCCGTGCGCAGTTACCGGCAAAGCATTGCACCGCCATATCCGCCATTACGTTGCTGCCGTCTTTTATGTTGGACGTCTCGCGGAAAGGAGAGTCCGTGCCGCTGACATCGTGGTGGTCACGTCCCAGCATAATGGGGCCTACCTCGCCACGGCGCACCATCTCATTGAAACGCAGCGCAATTTTCATACGCCCCTCGGCATCCTGATAGAGGATGCGCGCCTGCGTACCTACCACCAGATTGTTTTTCTCGGCATCGCGTATCCAGTTATAATTATCCAAATCCTGTCCGCGGCGGGTAGGGTCGATACACTCCATGGCGGCACGGTCTGTCTTTACCAAATCTTCATGCCTGCCACTGAGGCAAACCCAGCGGAACGGCCCGTAGCCGTAATCAAAAAGTTCCGGTCCCATAATGTCTTCCACGTAGCTGGGGAAGATGAAGCCGTTTTTGTCACTGCCGTCGCGCGCTATCTCGGGAACACCGGCATCGAAGACGGCTTTCATAAAGGAATTGCCATAATCGAAGAAGTATGTGCCCCTGCCCACGAGTTCCTTGATGGCAAGGAAATGACGTTTTAACGTGACATCCACTTTACGGCGGAACTCCGCCGGATTCTCATGCAACATCCGGGTACGCTCCTCAAAGGTCAGTCCCACGGGGCAGTAGCCGCCGTCGTACGCCGCATGACAGGATGTCTGGTCGGAAAGCAAATCGATATGTATCCGTTCTTTTACGGCATATTCCAAAAGGTCTACCACATTGCCGTGATAGGCCACAGAAATCGGAGCATGGTTGTCCATGGCCTCTTTTGCCAATGCGAAAGCCTGCGGCAGCGAATCCGTCACATGCCCCACCCAACCCTGCCGATGACGGGTTTCGATACGTGAGGCGTCCACCTCGGCTATGATAGCGGCAGCTCCCGACATCTCGGCGGCTTTGGGTTGGGCGCCGCTCATGCCGCCCAGACCGGAAGAAACGAAAAGCCGCCCGCGCAGGTCGCCGTCCTGGGGGATACCGAGTTTCAGCCGTCCGGCATTCAAGAGGGTATTGAAAGTGCCGTGCACGATACCCTGCGGGCCGATATACATCCATCCGCCGGCAGTCATCTGACCGTAATTGGCAACGCCCATCTGCATGGCGGTGTGCCAGTCCCGCTGATTATCGTACAGCCCCACCATCATCGCATTCGTAATGATGACGCGCGGCGCTTCGGGCTTCGACTTGAACAGTCCCAGCGGGTGTCCGCTTTCGATAACGAGCGTCTGGTCATCGGTAAGGACTTCGAGATATTGCTTTATCAAGCGGTATTGCATCCAGTTCTGGCATACCTGCCCGGTTTCGCCATAGGTGACAAGCTCGTAGGGATAGAGGGCGATGTCGAAACAGAGGTTGTTGTCTATCATCACCTGAAAGGCTTTGCCCTCGATGCAGCGCCCTTTGTACTCGTCAATGGGTTTCGCCTTGAGGTCGCCTTGCGGACGATAACGGTAACCGTAGATGCGTCCTCGCGTGCGGAGCTCCTCCATAAATTCCGGAGCAAGCGTTTCGTGCAGTTCTTCAGGGATGTAGCGCAGGGCATTCTTCAATGCCGTAGCCGTTTGCGTGGGGTCGAGGGTGTAACCGCGGTCGGGCGCCCGCCGGATACCTTCTACGAAGGTGGGATAAGGGGGCAGTGTTTTGCTTAAAGTAATCTCCATAGTATATTAAGGTGAATAGTTACAAATTGTCAACAGATACGGGCGCGTATCTGCCGCAATATAAAAATAATTCCCGATATTCGCAACAGGATACCGGGAATTTTATCATTTAGTAAAGTAGAAACAGTGCGCAGCTTATTTAGATTACGGATTCTCATTTTAGCGACATCATCGCATAATCCGAAACAGTCCCGCACAAGATTAGGCTTTCCGCTTATTTTTCCGTAAAAGAAATTCGAAAACGAGAGAAAGTACCAAGGCGATAAGAGCAGCCCGCCACCAATCCATGTATTGCTCCAGCAAAAGAAATGGGCAGACAAAATAAGTACCACCTACCCAAAACTCAACCTTCGGGTGGGCATAAAAGTACTGACGTACTCTGTTACTAAAGATTCCGACAACAAGCAGCAATACGAGCAATGCCGAAACAGTCCACAGAAATATTATCCCGCCGGGCTTTATCGCCAAATCCATATTTCCCGTCATAAGCCTATATATTCAGAATTAATTTTCCGGTAAAGGCAGAATACGCCCCTTGAAACTGAAATTCCCTGCCATGTAAACTTTACTTGCCTGCACGAAACATTGGTTGGAATCATGATAGAGCGTCATAGCCCACTCAAATACCCGATTATGCCGGCTGCCCCGCACTCGCAAACTGATATTGACATCTCCGTTCTTCTGCACTTTTATCTGCTTCAGCGTATCTTCGCCGAAAAGTCCGGCATTTTTCTTTCGCTTTTTGGGTCAGCCCGACAAGCGCTTGAGCCTATTCGGTGAAACAAGTCGGTTCAGACTCGAGTTGTCTCAGATACTTTCCGATGACCTCGGACGATTCGCTCGTTTCTTTTTCAAAAGCTTCTTTCAGCTCCGGATAGCCCGCCAGCAATTCCAGCATCTTCTTCCTGCCTACAAACTCCGAGCGTCCCGTCTCCGGATTCAATTCATAGTACACGCGCGCGAATACCAGCCCCGAGGCATTGATGGCATCCCCCACTTCACCGCCCAGCTTCGTCGCGTCAGGCGGAGTGGCAGTGCTCGCGGCAACCTGCCCCACAGGTTGCGCACAGTAATAAATCTTCCCTTTCACCCACATTGCAGGCGCATACCAGCCGCCGAAACGATAGCGTTTATAGCGCATCTTCCTGCAGTTGACATAAAGCGACGTGTCTATCCGCACCGCATAACAACGGGATTTCAAATAACGACACAAACCTGAGTTATCCTCAGCCTCTATACGATAATCCGCTCCCCCCATCAAATAAATCTGGTTCTTGGAACGCTTCTCAACTTTCAATATAGTGACCGTATCTCCGCGGTCTTCCACCAATTCTTTCAAGTTGGAATACATTATCTGCTGCGCCGAGCACGGCAAAGCCAATAACGCCCATATTCCTAACACCCAACTTCTTTTCATATCGCTATCCTTTCTTTTTGGAACTTTGCTTTCTTGAGCGAAAGGTACATTTTTTATCGTTATTCAGCAAACATACAGAAGAAAAAAACGCCGTATCTCCCACAAAGTGATTTCCATATACCGGCATCGGCCTTGCAGAATCCCGCCGCTGCGGGGGAAAATACAAATACCAACCGTTGGCAGTTCGAATACCAAGCAATGGTAGCTTCCGTACCAACGGTTGGTAGGCCTCGTACCAAACCATGGTACTTTGAATACCAACGGTTGGTATTTCATCTATCCTTAGGGGGAAAACCATATATTTACTTATCTTTGCCTACCAATAAAGCATGAAAATAAATGGAAAGCATCGAGAATATAAAATCAACCTACCGCCACATTGCGGACGAAGCGCAACAGCAGTTGAATAAAGTACAGCGACAGATTTACCGCATCGGCACGTTGCGGTTGCTGCTGTTTATCGCGGGAGTGGCAGGACTTATCTGTTTCCGGGCGGAAAGCTGGGCGGTACTGGCAGGGATTGCGCTTGTCACCCTTCTGCCTTTTATCCTGCTGATAAAATACCATAACCGTCTGTTCCACCGCAAAGACTATCTGGAGAAAAAGATAGAGGTCAACCGGCAGGAACTGGCCGCACTGGACTATGACACATCCTGCTTCGACAGCGGCGAGGAGTTTACCGACCCTGCGCATCTGTATGCCTACGACCTGGACGTATTCGGTGCGCATTCGTTGTTTCAGTACGTCAACCGCACTTGCACCGAACCGGGAAAACGTCTGCTGGCCGACTGGCTGGGGCGACATCTCGAAAAGAAAGAAGAGATACAGGAACGGCAGGCAGCCGTACGCGAGCTGGCTCCCGCACTGAAATTCCGCCAGCGTTTCCGCGTCCTCGGCCTGCTGCATAAAGGCAAGGCGGCCGACGAAACCGAGTTGAAAGCATGGGCGGCAAGTCCCGGCGTATTTCGCAGGAACAGGTTCTTGCGCGTTCTGCCGATAATCATTACGGGCATCAATAGTGTATGTTTGCTGTCGGTCGTTGCCGGTTATTTGCCGGCAAGTATATGGGGAATAATCTGGACACTCTTCGTCACCGCCGGATTCGCCTTTACCGGAAAGATTACCAGGATGCAAGCCGTGTACGGCAAGAAACTGCAAATTCTCGGCACGTATGCCGGACTGCTCAAGCTCATGGAAGCCCGCCCCATGCAATGCGGTTTGCTGAAAAGTATCAAAGAAGAAATCGGCGGCGAACAGCGGAAAGCCTCTCTCTCCATCAGCCGGTTGAGCAAACTGATGAATGAGCTGGACCAACGCAACAATGTGTTTATGTACGTCATTCTCAACGGTCTCTTCTTCTGGGAACTGCGGCAGGTGATGCGCATCGAAGCCTGGAAAGAGCAATATGCCGGCGAACTGCCTCACTGGCTCGACGCCCTCGGACAGATGGACGCTCTTAACTCGTTGGCAACTTTTGCTTATAATCATCCCGGCTATTCTTATCCTACCCTGCTCGACAAGGCTGATATGATTGCCGCCAAAGCCGGCATCCCTTCCGGTGCAAAGGGCGCCGATACGGAGAATACCGACGGCAATGCCCATTTCATGCTCCGTGCAAAGGCTTTGGGACATCCTCTGATGCATCGTGACCGCTGTGTGCGCAACGACATCGATATGGAGAAGCGGCCTTTCTTCATCATCATCACCGGCGCCAACATGGCAGGAAAAAGTACTTACCTGCGTACGATAGGTATCAATTATCTGCTCGCCTGTACCGGTATGCCTGTCTGCGCGGAAGAAATGGAAGTGTATCCCGCCCGCCTTATCACCAGTCTGCGCACCAGCGACTCCCTGACCGACAACGAGTCCTACTTTTTTGCCGAACTGAAGCGTCTGAAACTCATTATCGACAAACTGCAATCGGGAGAGGAACTGTTTATCATTCTGGACGAAATTTTGAAAGGAACAAACTCAATGGATAAACAAAAAGGGTCTTTTGCACTCATCAAGCAGTTCATGACTTTGCAGGCAAACGGTATCATCGCTACCCACGACCTGCTGCTGGGCACACTTATCGACCTTTTCCCGAAGAATATCCGCAACTGCCGCTTCGAAGCAGATATCACCGACAACGAGCTGACCTTCTCCTACCGTCTCCGCCCGGGCGTGGCGCAGAACATGAACGCCTGCTTCCTTATGAAAAAAATGGGGATTGCCGTCACCGACTAATCCCCACTTTATACTGAAAAGCTAAATTGATTGTTTTTTATTTACGCGAACTTATTTAGACAGCCTTGCATTTAGACAGGAAAGCCGAAACTGCCGCCGCCTCGCTACCCGTGAAATAGCGTACGGAAGTCACCGGAGTATAGGTGTAAGGCACAAACTGGAACAGCTGCAGCGCAGCAAATTTGTTGTCCTGCGAAATCATAATATCCATACGCACGTTACCGCTTGATTCGCTTTTCACTCCGGCCTCACTGTCCAGATTACCGTTTTCAATCATCTCGGTCAGCTTACCTATGTATTTCAAATCGAAAAACATGCTGCGTTCCTTTGCCACGCTTCCCGTAGGCAGGTACACGATTTCTTTGGATTTCCAGAACAAACGGAATACTCCCAATAAAATCAATGCCGTGCCCAGTACCATCAGCCCCATGCTTATGGTAGAGGATTTATCGTTCATTTCAAAAATAGATACAAAGATAAGAATACCCACTACCATCATTACCAAGGAGATGATGAGTCCGGAAACACTTGTACGTTTTGCGATATCGGGATGTGAAGACGCAAAAAGAGTTGCGTCGATTGTTTGAGTTGCCATAATATAAATAGTTTTATGAATTAATGAATTATTGAAATAAAGAATACAATCTCTCCCCATACGGACACTCAGCGCCCGTACACAAGAAAAAGCCCGAGTACAATAAGACATTAAATCAGGATTCGCCTCAGTGTGAAGATGTAGTACTCACACACAGGCTGGCAACGGTAGTAAGCGGTAGCATCATAGAGTTTCTCTCTATGTAAAGACAGAACCGCTTCGCGCTGGGCAAGCTTATCCACCCAGTCTTTCAGTGAAAAGATATATTCAGTGATATAGGAACGCTGAATACGGGACATGGTAAGCGACTGGACATGTCCGTTGTTACTTGCCAGCTCAGCAACCGGCAGATAGGGCAATTGGGGTGAAGTGAAACATGCCTCGTCCTGATAATGAGCGGCAGTCACTGTCCGGATATTCACAGAATCTTCCGCACTTACCGCACCACTGACAGTAAATGCAGCACCCGACGTCTGCCACAAAGCCAACGCAAGCACCAAAAAACCTATGACTTTTAAGTATTTGCCCATAACTATCTGCAAATATAACAGTTTATTTCATTGATTAGCTTTATACACACATCTTTTAATGTTTGTTCATGTAAATAAAAGTATAAACAAAAAAGCCGCCCCAATCTCTGGGACGGCTTTCTATATATAAAAAGAATAGTTGAATTATTCTGCTTTCGCTTCTTCAGCAGCAGGAGCTTCGGCAACCGGTGCAGTTTCTGCAGCGGGAGCAGCTTCAGCAGCAGCCTTCTTTGAACGACGGGTACGGGTAGCCTTCTTAGCAACCTTTTCCTTAGCCATGTTTTCGTTGTAGTCAACGAGTTCAATGAAGCACATTTCTGCGTTATCACCCAAACGGTTACCGGTTTTGATGATACGAGTGTAACCACCCGGACGATCAGCAATCTTCACAGAGATTTCTTTGAACAACTCAGTTACAGCATACTTGTCTTGCAAATTGCTAAATACTACACGACGAGAATTTGTCGTATCGTCCTTAGCTTTTGTAATCAAAGGCTCAACGAATTTCTTCAAAGCTTTAGCCTTTGCAACGGTCGTAGTGATTCTTTTGTGCTTAATCAAAGAACACGCCATATTAGCCAACATAGCGTTTCTATGAGAGGCAGTACGACCCAAATGGTTGAATTTTTTATTATGTCTCATTTTTTATTCTTTATCTAATTTATATTTAGAAATATCAGTTCCAAACGACAGATTCAGACTTTCCAGCAAATCATCAAGCTCGGTAAGCGATTTCTTTCCGAAATTTCTGAACTTCAGCAAATCGGTCTTGTTGAATTGTACCAAGTCGCCCAAAGTCTCTACATCGGCGGCCTTCAAACAGTTGAGGGCACGAACCGAGAGATCCATATCAACAAGCTTGGTCTTCAGCAACTGACGCATGTGCAATACTTCTTCATCAAACTCTTCATTGCCGTCAACATCGTTGCTTTCCAGCGTAATCTTCTCATCAGAGAAGAGCATGAAGTGATAAATCAGAATTTTCGCAGCTTCTTTCAGAGCTTCTTTCGGGTGAATGGAACCATCCGTAGTAATCTCAAGCACCAGCTTCTCGTAGTCAGTCTTCTGCTCAACGCGGAAGTTTTCTACCTGATACTTAACATTACGTATCGGAGTATAAATAGAATCGATAGGAATTACGTTCACGTCGGTGCAATATTCGCGGTTTTCGTCAGCAGGAACATAACCACGACCTTTGTTGATCGTAATATCTATCTGCATAGTTGATTTTGAATCTAAATGACAAATAACTAATTCAGGATTTAACACTTCAAATCCAGTCAAATACTTACCTATGTCACCTGCTTTAAATTCACTTGAATTCTCGATTGTAATACTTACCTTCTCGCTCTCGAATTCTTCAACTACTTGCTTGAATCTCACTTGTTTCAGATTCAAGATAATGTTAGTAACATCCTCTTTAACTCCCGGAACACTGGAGAATTCATGCTCAACACCTTCTATTTTGATAGTAGTGATGGCAAAACCTTCCAATGAGGAAAGCAGGATGCGGCGCAGTGCATTACCCACGGTAATACCGAAACCGGGCTCCAACGGACGAAATTCGAACTTTCCGAATTTAGAGTCCGCTTCCAACATTAATACTTTATCAGGTTTTTGAAATGCTAATATCGCCATGAAATTAATTATTATTTAGAATACAATTCTACAATCAAATGCTCTTTAATGTTTTCAGGAATGTCCGCTCTTTCAGGTATGTGCAATAACTTACCTACTTTAGCGTTGTCATCCCATTCCAACCAAGGATACTTGCTGTGATTAAAGCCAGCCAATGAGTTAGCGATAACTTCCAAAGATTTAGATCTTTCACGAACGCCAATAACCTGACCCGGTTTTACTGCATATGAAGGAACGTTTACCACTTCACCATCTACAGTAATATGCTTGTGACTAACCAACTGACGAGCAGCTGCACGAGTCGGAGCAATACCCAAACGGAATACTACATTGTCGAGACGACCTTCCAATAATTGAAGAAGTACCTCACCGGTAATACCTTTAGCGGTAGCTGCCTTCTCAAACAGGTTGCGGAATTGTTTTTCCAAAACTCCATAGGTGTATTTGGCTTTCTGTTTCTCACGAAGTTGAACACCATATTCAGAAGTTTTTCTCTTTCTTGAATTACCGTGCTGTCCGGGAGGATAGTTCTTCTTTGACAATACTTTATCTGCTCCAAAGATACCTTCACCGAATTTACGGGCTATTCTTGATTTTGGTCCAGTATATCTAGCCATTTCTTTTTAAATATTTAATTGTTATTCATGAACTTAATTTGTTGCAGCCGCGATTGTAGAGAAGAATTTACAATCCAATAACAATATCAAGTTTCATTTTTATTAAAGGTAAATCTTAAACTCTACGTCTTTTCGGAGGACGACAACCATTATGTGGAAGCGGAGTTACGTCAATGATTTCAGTAACTTCGATACCTGCACCGTGGATAGTTCTAATAGCAGACTCACGTCCGTTACCTGGACCCTTCACATATGCTTTTACCTTTCTCAAGCCAAGATCGTATGCTATCTTAGCACAGTCTTGAGCAGCCATTTGTGCTGCATAAGGAGTGTTCTTCTTAGAACCTCTAAATCCCATCTTTCCGGCAGAAGACCAAGAAATAATCTGACCTTCACTATTAGCCAGAGAAACAATAATGTTGTTGAAAGATGAATGAACATGCAACTGTCCATTAGCATCTACCTTTACATTTCTCTTTTTTGCTGCAACTGTTTTTTTTGCCATATCAACAATTATTATTTAGTAGCTTTTTTCTTATTAGCAACGGTTTTCTTTCTACCCTTACGAGTACGAGCGTTATTCTTTGTACTCTGGCCTCTAACAGGGAGACCGATACGGTGACGTACACCACGGTAACAACCGATATCCATTAAACGCTTGATGTTCAATTGAACTTCAGAGCGAAGATCACCTTCTACTTTATACTCTGCACCAATGATCTCACGAATCTTGGCAGCCTGATCATCCGTCCAGTCTTTTACTTTCAGGTCTTTGTCTACACCTGCTTTGTCCAAAATCTTTGCTGAACTACTACGACCTATTCCATATACATAGGTCAACGCAACTTCACCTCTCTTGTTTTGAGGCAAATCGACACCAACTATTCTTATAGCCATATACTAAATTATTTTTTTTGCAAAAATAATAATATTATCCTTGACGTTGTTTATACTTAGGATTTTTCTTGTTAATAACATACAAACGGCCATTACGTCTAACGATCTTACATTCTGGCGTACGTTTCTTTAAGGATGCTCTTACTTTCATATCTTAATTTTATTTATATCTAAATACAATTCTTCCTTTCGATAAATCGTAAGGAGACATTTCGACTCTTACTTTATCACCCGGCAGGATCTTGATGTAGTGCATCCGCATCTTACCGGAAATATGCGCAGTAATCTCATGTCCGTTTTCTAATTCAACACGAAACATTGCATTAGACAATGCTTCAACTATAACTCCATCTTGTTCTATTGCAGATTGCTTTGCCATATTAACTTCTTAAATTGCTTTATCTCCTAATACTTCTTCAATGAATTTGAACGATGACAATATATCAGCTTCACCACTTCCAACTGCTATGGTATGCTCAAAATGAGCTGCGTATTTACAGTCTTTGGTTCTAACTGTCCAGTCGTCGCGTTCCATTACTATTTGCCGATTACCTAAAGTAATCATCGGCTCGATTGCAATACACAAACCTTTTTTCAACATCGTCCCGTAACCACGCTTACCGTAATTAGGAACCTGAGGATCTTCATGCATCTCCTTGCCAATGCCATGACCGACAAACTCACGCACTACACCATAAGAATTAGACTCACAATGTTGTTGTATAGCATATCCTATATCACCCAACCGCTTGCCCTGAACAGCATTCTGTATTCCTATATATAGCGCTTCCTTAGTAACTTTCAGTAATTTGCGAACTTCTTCATCAACCTCACCTACACAAAACGTATAAGCCGAGTCACCACAAAAGCCGTTCATGTACGTACCGCAATCAACAGAAACAATATCACCTTCTTTAAGTACCACATCATCACTCGGAATACCATGTACTACCTGTTCATTTACAGAAGTACAAATTGAAGCCGGAAACGGATCACCGTATTGATTGGGAAAACCTTTGAAAGTAGGAACAGCACCATTATCTCTAATGAACTCTTCCGCTACTTTATCCAACTCTTTCGTAGTAACTCCGGGCTTTATAACCTTAGCTATCTCAGCCAACGTTTTCCCCACAAGCAAATTACTCTTACGGAGCAGCTCTATTTCATCTTCAGTTTTAAGAAATATCATTCTTCAGATAAGATTAATACGCAGCCACTGTACCGCTACGGCCTTTAATACGTCCTGACTTCAGCAAACCGTCATAGTGTCTCATCAACAAATGACTTTCAACCTGCTGGAGAGTATCAAGAACCACACCTACAAGAATTAACAAAGATGTACCGCCGAAGAATTGAGCAAACTCTGCTTTCACACCGAATATACCGGCAAATGCAGGCATAATAGCAACCAAAGCCAAGAAGAAAGAACCCGGCAAAGTGATACGTGACATAATCACGTCAATGTACTCTGCCGTTTGCTTTCCCGGTTTGATACCCGGAATGAAACCGTTATTCCTCTTCATATCCTCAGCCATCTGAGTCGGGTTAATGGTAATTGCAGTATAGAAATACGTAAACAGTATAATCAATACCGCAAAAATCAAATTATACCAAAAGCTTGTATGATCAGTTAATGCATGTATGAAACCGCTCGCATTATTTACATTCGAAAATCCAACGAGAGTAATAGGAATGAACATGATTGCCTGAGCAAAAATGATAGGCATCACGTTAGCTGCATTTACTTTCAAAGGAATGTACTGTCTTGCACCGCCATATTGTTTATTACCAACAATTTTCTTTGCATATTGAACAGGAATCTTTCTTGTACCTTGCACCAATAGAATGGCAAACGCAATAACAAGCAATAAGACTACAAGCTCAATCAAGAACATCACCAAACCACCGGTCTTATCAGTCATACGGGAAATCAATTCCTGAAATAAAGACTGCGGTAAACGTGCAATGATACCTACCATGATAATCAAAGAAATACCATTACCAATTCCTTTGTCTGTAATTCTCTCACCAAGCCACAAAATAAACATACTTCCAGCCGCCAATATAATGGTAGAAGTAAGCATAAACAGAGTCCAATCTAATGAAGCATTTAAGGAAGGACCAGCCTGCATTTTAAGATTGAGCAAATAAGAAGGAGCCTGAACCAACAGAATGATAATCGTCAGATAACGAGTATACTGATTCATTTTTCTTCTACCACTCTCACCTTCGCGTTGCAATTTCTGGAAATACGGTACCGCAATACCCAGCAACTGAATCACAATGGAAGCGGAGATATAAGGCATGATACCTAATGCAAAGATAGATGCATTAGAGAATGCTCCTCCAGAAAACATGTTTAACAAGGCTAAAAGACCCTCGCTTGTTTGTTGATGCAATTGTGTCAACATTGACGGATTAATACCCGGCAATACAACATACGAACCAAAACGGTAAATTGCCACAAACAATATGGTAATGAGGATCCGTTGTCTCAGATCCTCAATTTTCCATATATTCTTTAATGTTTCAATAGCTTTTCTCATCGAATTAGAGTTTTACTACTTGTCCACCAGCAGCTTCGATGGCAGCAACAGCAGTCTTAGAGAATGCATGTGCTTGTACATCCAACTTAGCAGTCAAAGTTCCGTTACCTAATACTTTTACCAACTGGCTTGCAGAAATGAAACCAGCAGCGATGAAGTCATTGATACCTACAGTCTGCAATTTTTTAGCTTCGGCCAGTTTTTGAATTGTATCCAAATTGATAGCTTTATACTCTACACGGTTGATATTTTTAAAGCCAAACTTAGGAACACGACGTTGAAGAGGCATCTGACCACCTTCAAAACCGATTTTCTTAGAGTATCCAGATCTTGATTTAGCTCCTTTATGACCTCTGGTAGAAGTACCACCCAAGCCAGAACCCGGACCACGTCCGATTCTCTTTCTTGTTTTAGTAGATCCCTCTGCAGGTTTTAAATTACTTAAGTTCATATTGTAATTCGTTTTATATTCAACAAATAATTACTTAACAATGGTAACCAAGTGTTTAACCTTATCCACCATTCCAAGAATTGAAGGAGTGCATTCGTGTTCAACCACACGATTCAACTTATGAAGTCCCAGTGCATCGAGAGTTCTCTTCTGATCAGCAGGAGCACCAATTCTACTTTTAACTTGTTTAATCTTTATAGTCGACATATTCTTCCTCCTTATCCTCTAAATACTTTTTCCATACTAACTCCTCTGTTCTGAGCAACCATACGGGCATCACGCATTTCGCTTAATGCCAAAATAGTAGCTTTCACCAAGTTGTGCGGGTTGGAAGAGCCTTTGGATTTAGCCAAAACGTCCGTTACCCCAACACTCTCAAGCACTGCACGCATCGCACCGCCTGCCACAACACCAGTACCGTGAGAAGCCGGCTTAATGAATACCTCAGCACCACCAAACTTAGCAGACTGTTCGTGAGGAACCGTACCTTTCAGTACAGGCACTTTAGTCAGGTTCTTCTTTGCAGATTCAACACCCTTAGCAATAGCGGCAGTTACTTCGCCAGCTTTACCAAGGCCCCAACCGATGATACCTTCTTCATTTCCTACTACCACAATAGCAGAGAAACTAAAAGTTCTACCACCCTTGGTTACTTTGGTTACACGATTAATAGCAACCAATCTGTCTTTCAGTTCTATATCGTTTGTAATCTTAACTCTATTATTAAGTCCTGCCATAATGATTAAAATTTAAGTCCACCGTTACGAGCAGCATCAGCCACTTCTTTTACTCTCCCATGATACAAGTAACCATTACGGTCGAAAACAACAGTAGTTATACCTGCCTCCTGAGCTTTCTTTGCAATCAGTTCACCTACTTTGGCAGCTTGTTCTTTCTTTGGCATTTTTTCAGTCATACCCAAAGAAGAAGCCGCAGCCAACGTCTTACCGGACAAATCGTCGATAATCTGAACATAGATTTGCTTATTGCTTCTAAACACACTCATACGCGGACATTCAGTTGTACCTGAAATCTTATTGCGTACTCTATATTTAATCTTAATACGTCTTTCTATTTTTGTTGTCATAATACTATCAATTTAAATGATTATTTAGCACCGGCTGATTTACCAGACTTTCTGCGAATTTCTTCGCCAACAAACTTAATACCTTTACCTTTATACGGTTCAGGCTTACGGAAAGAACGTATTTTAGAGCAAACTTGACCAAGCAATTGTTTGTCGCAAGATTCCAAAATGATAAGAGGATTCTTATTTCTTTCAGATTTTGTTTCTACTTTGATCTCAGCAGGCAACTGAATAAAGATACTGTGCGTATAACCTAAGTTCAATTCAATAATATTGCCTTGGTTAGAAGCACGATAACCTACACCGACAAGTTCCAACTCTTTCTTATATCCTTCAGATACACCAACAACCATGTTGTGAACCAATGAACGGTACAAGCCATGGAATGCATGCTTCTGCTTCGGATTATCCAGCATTGCATTTTCATTCTCTGTCAAAACGACATGGCCTTCTTCGATGGCAACATTGATAGCAGGATCTACATATTGGCTCATTTCGCCTTTGGGTCCCTTTACGGCAACCACATTATCCTTCAGAGTAACTGTTACTCCAGCGGGGATACTAATGGGTAATTTTCCTATTCTTGACATTGCTAATTCCTCCTATTAATATACATAACACAAAACTTCACCACCGATCTTCAGTTCAGCGGCTTCTTTGTTGGTCATTACACCTTTGGAAGTAGATATTATAGCAATACCCAAACCATTAATAACTCGCGGCATATCTTTGTAACCGGTATATTGACGCAAACCCGGAGAAGAAATTCTTTCCAGTTTCTTGATAGCGTTAACTTTGTTAACCGGATCATACTTCAAGGCAACTTTAATAGTACCTTGAGGACCATCTTCTACAAACTTGTAATTAAGGATGTAGCCTTTTTCAAAAAGAATCTTAGTGATTTCTTTTTTCAAATTTGAAGCGGGAACTTCAACAACTCTGTGCTTTGCTTGAATAGCGTTCCGCAACCTCGTCAAATAATCTGCTATTGGATCAGTCATATAAAAATAAATTAAATTAATCAGGACTACCCTGACAATATTTAAAAAACAAAAATTACCAGCTTGCTTTCTTTACACCTGGGATAAGACCATTGGATGCCATCTCACGGAACTGAATTCTGGAGATACCGAATTGACGGATATATCCTTTAGGACGACCAGTCAATTTACAACGGTTGTGCATACGAATAGGGTTAGAATTCTTAGGCAGGTCCTGCAATTTCTGTGCAGCTTCAAAAGCTTCAGCAGGATCACCTGTTCTAACGATTTGCTTCAATGCAGCTCTTTTCTCGGCATATTTGGCTACTAATTTGGCACGCTTTACTTCGCGTGCTTTCATTGATTCCTTTGCCATATTATCAATCTTTTTTAGCGTTCTTAAACGGTAAACCGAATTCTTTCAACAAGGCATAACCTTCTTCATCTGTTTGCGCAGAGGTTACAAAGGTAATATTCATTCCGAGAATTCTGGTAATACTATCGATATTAATTTCAGGGAAAATGATTTGTTCCTGAATACCAAGGGTATAGTTACCCTTTCCATCGAACTTACTTTCAATACCCTTGAAGTCACGGATACGCGGCAGAGCTACACGAACCAATTTTTCAAGGAATTCGTACATTCTCTCGCGACGCAAAGTTACCATAACACCAATCGGCATTTTCTTACGCAACTTAAAGTTAGCGATATCTTTACGAGAAATGGTTGCAACGGCTTTCTGGCCAGTGATCGCAGTCATTTCATTAATTGCCACTTCGATAATCTTCTTATCAGCAACGGCCATACCTAAACCCTGATTGATAACAATCTTCTTAAGTACGGGTACCTGCATTGAAGAAGAATACTGGAACTGTGATTTCAATGCAGGCGCAATACGCTCTGCATATTCTTTCTTAAGGCTAGCAGTATTACTCATTACTTAATCTCCTCTCCTGATTTTTTAGAATAACGCACTAAAGTGCCGTCAGCACTTAATTTTCTACCAACACGCGTTG
Organism: Bacteroides clarus YIT 12056; assembly: GCF_900129655.1. Classification (GTDB taxonomy): domain Bacteria; phylum Bacteroidota; class Bacteroidia; order Bacteroidales; family Bacteroidaceae; genus Bacteroides; species Bacteroides clarus. The sequence continues at coordinate 441,479 of NZ_FQWK01000005.1, read as the reverse complement.
CTTTACCAGTTTTTGGATCAACCGGATTCAAGTTTGAAATGTGGATAGAAGCTTCTTGCTTCACGATACCACCTTGCGGGTTCTTTGCATTCGGTTTTGTGCTCTTAGACACCATGTTGATACCCTCAACGATTGCACGTTTTTTATCAACAAGAACCTTCAATACACGACCAGTCTTACCTTTGTCTTCGCCAGAATTTACGTAAACTGTATCGCCTTTTTTAATATGTAATTTACTCATTACTTAAATCTTTTACAAAATTAAAGTACTTCAGGAGCGAGTGACACAACTTTCATGTTAGTAGCACGAAGTTCACGAGCTACCGGACCGAAAATACGACTACCTCTAATTTCACCTGCATTGTTCAGCAACACGCAAGCATTATCATCAAAACGTATATAAGAACCATCAGCACGACGGATTTCTTTCTTAGTACGTACGATCAAAGCTTTAGACACTGCACCTTTTTTAATATCACTTGAAGGGATAACGCTCTTTACAGAAACAACAATCACGTCCCCTACTGAAGCATAGCGACGACCTGTACCGCCCAAAACGCGAATACAGAGAGCCTCTTTTGCCCCACTATTATCACATACTGTAAGTCTGGATTCTACTTGTATCATAATTACTTAGCTCTTTCAATTATTTCAACCAATCTCCATCTCTTAGTCTTGCTCAAAGGACGAGTTTCCATGATGCGTACAGTATCGCCGATATTGCACTCATTCTTTTCATCATGAGCATGGTACTTCTTCGTCTTACTAACGAACTTACCATATATGGGGTGTTTTTCCTTAAACTTAGCTGCAACGGTGATAGTCTTATCCATCTTATCGCTCAGCACAACCCCTGTTCTTTCTTTTCTTAAATTTCTTGCTTCCATCAAGCTCATCATTTATTGTTAAGTTCTCTCTGGCGTAATTCAGTTTTCATACGCGCAATAGTCCTGCGTAATTGTTTGATCTGAGCAGGATTATCCAAAGGAGAAATAGAATGATTTAAAACCATTTGGCTATAGTTAGCCACTTCTGCTTCTACTCTTTCTACCAAATCATTGGTAGTCATTTCTTTAATTTCTGCAATTTTCATACTTCTTACGCATTTTGATTTTGGATATCATAATCACGTCTAACCACAAACTTGGTTGTGATAGGAAGCTTCTGTGCAGCTAGGCGCAAAGCTTCTTTTGCGATTTCATAAGAAACTCCTTCAGCTTCAATAATAATTCTACCCGGTGTAACAGGAGCAACGAATCCCTCGGGGCTACCTTTACCTTTACCCATACGTACGTCAGCAGGCTTTCTTGTAATAGGTTTATCCGGGAAAATACGAATCCAAATCTGTCCTTGACGTTGCATATATCTTGTCACTGCAATACGCGCAGCTTCAATCTGACGGCCTGTAATCCATTTCGTCTCCAAGGCCTTAATACCAAAAGAACCGAAAGCCAACTGGTTTCCTCTTTGGGCATTACCTTTTTGACGGCCTTTTTGTTGTCTTCTGAATTTTGTCTTTTTCGGTTGTAACATAATTCCTAAAAATCAAATTCGTTAGCGATTATTTTTCTTTCTTTTGAAGTTCTTTCCGCCATTGTTTCCGCTATTGCTTCCACGACCACTTTCTTTGCTTTGCGTAAAGTTCGGAGCCAATTCCTTCTTACCATAAACTTCACCTCTACAAATCCAAACTTTAATACCGAGAAGACCTACCTTAGTCAATGCTTCTGCATGACAATAGTCGATGTCTGCTCTGAAAGTGTGCAACGGAGTTCTTCCTTCCTTATACATTTCAGAACGGGCCATTTCTGCACCATTCAAACGTCCTGAAATCTGAATTTTGATACCTTCCGCACCCATACGCATAGTATTGGCGATAGCCATTTTGATAGCGCGGCGATAGGCGATTTTACCTTCTACCTGGCGAGCGATGTTGTTAGCCACGATAACAGCGTCCAACTCAGGTCTTTTCACTTCGAAGATATTGATCTGGATATCTTTATCAGTGACCTTCTTCAATTCTTCTTTCAGCTTATCAACTTCTTGGCCACCTTTACCGATAATAATACCCGGACGTGCTGTACAAACGGTAATAGTCACGAGTTTCAGTGTACGTTCGATTACAATTCTTGAAACGCTTGCTTTAGCAAGACGAGCGTTCAAATATTTACGAATCTTGCTATCTTCCAGCAAAGAGTCGCCGTAATTCTTTCCACCATACCAATTGGAATCCCATCCTCTGATAATTCCTAAACGGTTGCTTATTGGATTAACTTTTTGTCCCATTTACCTTAATTTTGATCTTCGTTATTACTTTTAGAACCAACGAACAACGTTACGTGGTTTGAACGTTTGCGGATTCTGTAACCTCTACCCTGCGGAGCCGGTCTCATTCTTTTGAGTGTAGCGCCACCATCAACAAAAATCTTGGTTACGAACAGCTCGCCGCTTTCAGCTTTACGTTCGTTTTTCTGCTCCCAGTTAGCAATTGCAGAACGCAGCAACTTTTCCACTCTGGCTGCAGCCTCTTTTGAAGAGAACTTCAAAACGCCGAGTGCTCTGTTCACTTCCATCCCACGAATCATGTCAGCCACGAGACGCATTTTACGGGGGGAAGTAGGAACATTTTGCAATTTCGCAAAATACATGGTCTTAAGGGCTTCTTTTCTTTTTTCAGCCGATATTTTTTTTCTTGCTCCCATTATATTATTACTTTATTATTTCAGATAAATCCTGTTTTATTTTTTCTTGTTACCAGCGTGTCCTCTGAATGTACGAGTTGGAGCGAATTCGCCCAACTTGTGTCCTACCATATTTTCGGTAACATAAACAGGAATAAATTTATTTCCATTGTGAACTGCAACAGTATGGCCTACGAAATCAGGCGAAATCATTGAAGCTCTGGCCCAAGTCTTAACTACCACTTTCTTGCCCGACTCATTCATGGCAAGCACTTTTTTCTCAAGCTTAACGTTAATATACGGACCTTTTTTTAATGAACGACTCATAATTTACTCAATTAATCAGATTACTTCTTTCTTCTCTCAATAATATACTTAGACGATTGTTTCTTCGGAGCTCTTGTTTTAAGACCCTTAGCGTACAATCCCTTGCGAGATCTCGGGTGTCCTCCTGAAGCACGTCCTTCACCACCACCCATCGGGTGATCAACCGGGTTCATAACAACACCACGGTTACGCGGACGACGTCCTAACCAACGAGAACGTCCAGCTTTACCTGAACTTTCCAATCCATGATCTGAGTTACCAACGCTACCGATAGTAGCCTTACATGTGCTGAGGATCTGACGAACCTCACCAGAAGGCAACTTGATAACGCAGTATTTACCTTCTCTTGAAGTCAACTGAGCGAAGTTACCGGCCGAGCGAACCAAAGCAGCGCCTTGACCCGGACGTAATTCGATGTTGTGAATTACGGTACCGACCGGAATATTCTGAAGCGGAAGAGCATTACCGATTTCCGGAGCAGCAGTTTCACCTGACATCAAAGTCGCACCAACTTGCAATCCATTGGGAGCAATAATATATCTTTTTTCACCATCTGCATAAAACAACAAAGCGATACGAGCCGAACGGTTCGGATCGTATTCAATTGTTTTAACCACTGCAGGTACACCGTCCTTATTTCTCTTGAAGTCTACGATACGGATAATCTTCTTACTACCGCCACCGATGTAGCGCATGGTCATTTTACCGGTATTGTTACGACCACCGGTAGATTTCTTACCAAATACAAGAGACTTTTCTGGTACTCGTGCAGTAATCTCTTCGAAAGTACCAATAATTTTATGTCTTTGCCCCGGTGTTGTGGGCTTAAATTTACGTACTGCCATTTCTTTTAAATATTGCTATAAAAATCAATAGTATCTCCTTCTTTCAACGTAACAATAGCTTTCTTATAAGCATTCGTACGTCCGTTGATGATACCTGCACGCGTATAACGGCTCTTGTTTTTGCCGGCATAGCGAATGGTGCTCACATCAACCACGGTAACGTTGTAAAGGGCTTCAACTTCGTTCTTAATTTCCAGTTTATTAGCTTCAGGACGCACGATAAAGCCGAAACGATTGTTCGCCTTATCTGTAATTGCAGTCATTTTTTCTGTCACTAACGGTTTAATAATAATTCCCATTATTTAAGCCTCCTTTTTACATTAAGATATTGTCGATAGCAGAAAGTGCGCTTTCAGCAAACACAACAACACCAGCGTCCAATACTCTGTAAGTATTTAACCCTGAGATAGTCTGCACATTGGCGCCCTTCACGTTACGAGCCGACAAATATACGTTTTTATTTGCTTCCGGTAAAACTACAAGCAGCTTTTTGTCAGAAACTTTAAGATTTTTTGTCATAACAACAAAATCTTTCGTCTTAGGAGCTTCAAAGTTGAAGTCTTCTACTACAACGATAGCATTGTTCTGAGCCTTATATGACAAAGCCGACTTACGTGCCAGAGCCTTTACTTTCTTATTCAGTTTGAAGTAATAATCTCTCGGTTTCGGACCGAATACGCGTCCACCACCAACGAGTACCGGTGAGTTCATGTCACCACGACGTGCACCACCGCCACCTTTCTGGCGACCGATTTTACGAGTGGAACCGCTGATTTCACTTCTTTCTTTTGACTTGTGTGTACCCTGACGCTGGTTAGCCATAAACTGTTTAACGTCCAAGTAGATAGCGTGATCGTTGGGCTCAATTCCGAAGATAGACTCGTTTAACGTAATCTTTCTCCCAGTATCTTCACCTTTAATGTTATATACGTTAACTTCCATTATTTCTCAATTATTACGATTGAACCTTTGCAACCAGGAACAGAACCCTTAATCAAAAGGAGATTATGCTCCGCGATTACTTTTAATACCTGCAGATTTTGAACAGTCACTCTATCTCCACCAAGCTGTCCGCCCATGCGCATTCCTTTGAACACTTTTGCAGGGTAAGAACAAGCACCGATAGAACCCGGCTTACGAGCGCGATTGTGCTGACCGTGAGTAGTCTGACCTACACCGCCGAAACCATGACGTTTCACAACACCCTGGAAACCCTTACCTTTAGAAGTACCTACAACGTCAACGAAGTCAACGCCTTCGAACAATTCTACGGTAACAGTATCACCCAGATTCAATTCTGTCTCAAATTCTTTGAACTCAGCCAAGTGTTTCTTGGGAGTTACTCCGGCTTTCTTGAAGTGGCCCATAAGAGGCTTTGTAGTGTGCTTTTCCTTTTTGTCCTGGAAACCCAACTGAACAGCTTGATAGCCATCCTTTTCTACAGTCTTCACTTGAGTAACAACACAAGGACCTGCTTCGATAACAGTGCATGGTACATTCTTACCCTCGGCACTGAAAACGGATGTCATTCCGATTTTTTTTCCTAATAATCCTGGCATTTCACTAAATTTTTAATACTTACACTTTGATTTCTACTTCCACACCACTCGGTAACTCCAACTTCATCAGAGCATCTACTGTCTTAGCTGTTGAGCTATAGATGTCGATCAATCTCTTGTAAGAAGAGAGTTCGAATTGTTCACGCGACTTCTTGTTAACGAAAGTCGAACGGTTTACGGTAAAGATACGCTTATGCGTAGGAAGAGGAATCGGACCGCTAACGATGGCGCCCGTCGTCTTCACCGTTCTTACAATCTTCTCAGCTGACTTGTCAACCAAGTTGTGGTCGTAAGATTTCAGTTTGATTCTAATTTTTTGACTCATTACTGTCTTAATTATTAATAGTGTTATTATAATAAGATAAAGTTCCGTAGGTTAAGAGTCATTCGCTAACCTACGGACTTTAGTTATTTTTTTAGATTAAGTCTGTACGACCTTTTACTTCTTCCAATACTGCCTTGGCAATAGAGTTAGAAACCTGAGCATGGTGAGAATATACCATTGAAGAAGTTGCACGACCAGAAGTGATAGTACGCAACGCAGTCACGTAACCGAACATTTCTGCCAGCGGAACCATCGCCTTCACGATACGGGCACCCGAACGACTTGATTCCATACCTTCTACCTGACCGCGACGCTTATTCAAGTCACCGATAACATCACCCATGTTTTCTTCCGGAGTAACAACTTCCAGCTTCATGATAGGCTCCATCAATACCGGACCTGCCTTAGCGCAAGCGTTCTTGTATGCCTGAATAGCACATATTTCAAATGACAACTGGTCAGAGTCAACCGGGTGGAAAGAACCGTCGACCAAAGTCACTTTCAGTGAATCCAGCGGATAGCCGGCCAACACACCGTTCTTCATTGCAGTTGTGAAACCCTTCTGTACAGACGGAATGAATTCCTTAGGAATATTACCGCCCTTCACTTCGTCAACAAACTGCAAACCGCCTTGAGTAAAGTCCTCATCAACAGGACCGATATTCACGATGATATCCGCAAACTTACCGCGACCACCCGACTGCTTCTTGTAAACTTCGCGCAAGTTAACAGTCTTCGTGATAGCTTCCTTATAGTTAACCTGAGGTTTACCCTGATTACATTCAACCTTGAACTCACGTTTCAGACGGTCGATGATGATATCCAAGTGGAGCTCACCCATACCGGAGATAACCGTCTGGCCTGTCTGCTCATCAGTCTTGACTGTAAACGTCGGATCTTCTTCGGCCAATTTAGCCAAACCGTTAGACAGCTTATCCATATCCTTCTGAGTCTTAGGTTCGACTGCGATACCGATTACCGGTTCGGGGAAGTCCATAGACTCCAATACGATCGGCGCAGTTTCGTCGCACAGCGTATCACCGGTATGAATATCCTTAAAGCCTACACCTGCACCAATATCACCGGCACCAATCACTTCAACAGGATTCTGCTTATTTGAGTGCATCTGGAACAGACGGGAAACACGTTCCTTCTTGCCAGAGCGAGAATTGTAAATATAAGAACCGGCTTCAATCTTACCTGAGTAAACGCGGAAGAAAGTCAAACGGCCTACATACGGGTCGGTCGCAATCTTGAACGCCAAGGCAGAAGTCTTTTCGTCTTCACTCGGCTTACGGTCTTCTTCAGCACCGGTTTCGGGATTTGTACCGACAACGTTTTCTGTATCCAACGGAGAAGGCAAGAATGCGCAAACGTAGTCAAGCAAAGTCTGTACACCCTTGTTTTTGAATGAAGAACCGCACAACATAGGAACAACAGCCATTTGTACTGTAGCGTTACGGAGAGCTCTCAAGACTTCTTCTTCTGTGATAGTAGAAGGATCATCGAAATATTTCTCCATCAAAGCATCGTCAAACTCAGCTACTTTTTCGAGCATTTTATCTCTCCATTCGTTAGCTTCGTCTATCAGGTTGGCCGGGATTTCCTCTACCGTATAGTCAGCACCCATCGTTTCATCATGCCAGTAGATAGCTTTCATCTTGATAAGGTCTACCAGACCTTTGAAAGACTCTTCAGCACCGATAGGCACAACGATAGGACAAGGATTAGCACCCAAAACGTCCTTCATCTGGCGAACAACTTCGAAGAAATCGGCACCCGAACGGTCCATTTTATTAACGTATGCGATACGCGGCACGTTATATTTATCAGCCTGACGCCAAACGGTTTCGGATTGCGGTTCAACGCCACCTACTGCACAGTAAGCAGCAACGGCGCCATCAAGAATACGCAAAGAACGCTCTACCTCAGCGGTAAAGTCAACGTGTCCCGGGGTATCAATCAAATTGATTTTATAAGTATCACCGGCATATTTCCAACGAGTGGTAGTAGCGGCGGAAGTGATAGTGATACCACGTTCCTGCTCTTGCTCCATCCAGTCCATTGTAGCGGCACCATCGTGTACCTCACCGATTTTGTGGGTCAAACCCGTATAAAACAAAATACGTTCAGAGGTTGTTGTCTTTCCGGCATCGATGTGGGCCATGATACCGATATTACGTGTCAAATGTAAATCATTCTTTGCCATTTTCTAATTCCTTTTACTTTAAGTTTTTAATCTTCGATTGGTTAGTTTCTTATAGTATTAGAATCTGAAATGAGCAAATGCACGGTTAGCTTCAGCCATTCTGTGCATATCTTCTTTACGTTTGAAAGCACCGCCTTGTTCGTTGAAAGCATCCATAATTTCAGCAGCCAGTTTGTCAGCCATAGACTTACCGCCACGCTTGCGCGCAAAAATAATCAGGTTTTTCATTGAGATTGACTCCTTGCGGTCGGGACGGATTTCAGTAGGAACTTGGAAAGTAGCGCCACCTACACGGCGAGACTTCACTTCCACTTGAGGAGTTACGTTGTCCAAAGCTTTTTTCCAGATTTCAAGAGCTGATTTCTCTTCATTCTGCATTTTGTTCTTCACTGTTTCCAAAGCGGCGTAGAAGATTTCATAAGAGGTATTCTTCTTTCCGTCGTACATCAAGTGGTTAACGAACTTGGAAACTTTCACATCATTAAAAACGGGATCCGGAAGGATGATACGTTTTTTAGGTTTTGCTTTTCTCATTTGTCTGAAAGAATAATGTTTTTCGTTCTTGGTTGTTTACTTCTGTTTTCTTCAACTCTCCCACCGGAGTGTTTACTCAACCTTTAGCATTTCCAACAAACTAAAACGTAAGTTATTACTTTTAATTTTACTGTTTATCAGCTTCGGCCGCTTGATTATTTCTTCTTAGCGGGAGCGGCCTGCCCCGGTTTCGGACGCTTAGCACCGTATTTGGAACGTCTTTGAGTACGGTTGGCAACGCCTGCTGTATCCAAAGTACCACGAACGATGTGATAACGTACACCCGGAAGGTCTTTTACACGACCGCCGCGTACCAATACGATTGAGTGTTCCTGCAAGTTGTGACCTTCTCCCGGAATGTAAGAGTTCACCTCTTTACCGTTGGTCAAACGCACACGAGCTACTTTACGCATAGCTGAATTCGGTTTCTTCGGAGTGGTAGTGTACACTCTCACGCAAACGCCACGTCTTTGAGGACAAGAATCCAAGGCGGGAGACTTACTTTTCTCTACCAAAACCTCGCGTCCTTTTCTTACTAATTGCTGAATTGTAGGCATTTTAATTGTTTTTAGTTATATATTATTGTTTATATTAATTCAAAACTATACACTTTTGGGCTGCAAAGATACTAATAAGTTTTGAATAATCAATGCACTACAAGTTTTTTTTTGATTTTATGCTTCCCCCTTAATGTTGGGCAGCGGCGGAAGAGGTTGCTCGTCCGGCATACGGATAGAACCGAAAGCGCGTTCGTATTTACCTATATTTTCTTCAAGCGCGCGCAGCAGGCGTTTGGCGTGCTCGGGCGCCAGCACAATGCGCGACTGCACTCCGGCCTTGGGCATCCCCGGCATCACCCGTATAAAATCCATGATAAACTCCGAGCTGGAGTGAGTGATGATGGCAAGATTGGCATAAGTGCCTTGCGCCACCTCTTCTTTCAGCTCTATCTGCAACTGTCCGTTATTATTCTCTTGATTTTCCATATTATCCATACATTATTATAATTAAGAGGCAAATATACTTCTTTCGTTCAGAACATACAAAATACTTCGAAGCAAAAGCAGCCGCCTGCCGGAAAGAATAAAGAAGTCCGCCCCTGCAAGCCTGTCAACCTGCAAGGGCGAAACCTCTATATTGCCGTTACGCTATTTTCCGATTGTCTTTTATCACAACTCTCACGCATGCACCGGCGGGGCAGTTCTTTTACCAGCTTCGTTTTCAACGAGAATATTTCGGTATGCATTTCTTTGACCCGCGTATTCAGCCCGAAATAATCCTGTAGCACTTTCTCCAACTGCCCGACCAGGAACGCATACTGTTCTCTGACCAATTCGCTGAACTCTTTCATTTTCTCCATTTTCTTCTTGCCTCGTTTGGACAGGAACGGAAGGAATGCCATCAGACATTCCAACACCTTTTCAATAATCGCTTTCATCTTTCATTCCATTATTTTCGTTCATACCACACAGATACGGTTCATCCCAACGAATTCTCTTCTTCCCCGTCATTACCGGCGGCGGCGCCATTCCCGCCGTTACCCTTCTGGGAATCCAGATAAGTCTGCAAGTCTACAAACTCCATGGCATCTTCCGCACGTGTGGAAGCGGGGTCGGGACGTACGCCGATAGAGGGGCGGAAATTGATACGTACCGTCCGAATCTTCTTCGCCGTACAATCCTTTTCCGCTTCCGCACCTTCGGTACGCGCCGAGAGGCTGAACACTCCAAAGTCGCGGATATTTACCGAATGTCCGTTATATAGATTCGTACGCATACACTCCACGAAATTGGCAATCACACTGAAGATATCTCCTTTGGAAAGTGAACTGTTCTCTTTCATCTGATAAACCATGCGGTCGATGCCTACGTTCTGCCCTAAAGTAAGCAACTGCAGATGATACTTTGCCACCGCCGACTTATCCGCCACATTCTTACACAATGCCTTTTTAAATACAATAGCCATACTTTTGTCTCCTTTTTGATTTTAAATGAATACTATCTTTATGTTCACTTCGCCGGCTTGGTAAAACAAAGATACTGCAAAGAGGAAGTAAGGCCGACCGGCGAACGTTGCCGACGGTTGCCCGGGTATGCGGATGTATCCAGAACCGGAGCCTTGCACACTCGCTCATTCGCTCCCCATCCTTTTCACCACTTCTCTCCCGCCAGCGAAACGGAAGCCTACTGCATCCTTATCACCAACGTCAACTACCGCGAAGGCAGCATGACGCTCTATGGCCGGACGATAACCTGCCCGTGCGGCGACTCCATTAAGAGCCTCGACACCTGGGCACGCCTTTTCCGCTGGAGCAAAACCCGCGTTCTCCGATTCTTCCTGAATTTGCAAAAACTGCAACTGATAAAGTACAGCATAGACCATAGCCTTGCCCACATCCATGTAGTGGATTTTCTGCCGGGACGAACAGTTCGACCGCTTCTGGCAGGCATATCACGACCTCACCCTCTTGCCCAAGCGGAGCATAGGGCGCACCCGCCGAGAATGGCTGCGCCTCTCCTCCGAAGAACGCAACATGGCGATAGAGCAGATACCCTACTACGAAGGGCTGGCCAATATACGCTATTACAAACAGGCGATAAGCTATCTGGCTGACAAATGTTCTTTGGACGAGGAAGACGGGTACTGACAAAAGCGAGAGGAAAGGCAAAGCATAATGGGTGAAATATGAGATAGCAGGGGAAAAACATAAAAAAACAAAACAGAGTGGATACTACGAATTTTCAAATAACGGAGATAGAAAAGGCAGTGCTTGGAGCACTGATGATAGAGAAAAAAGCTTTCCCGCTGGTGGCACAGACGCTGCGCCCGGAGATGTTCTATCACGAAAAGGAACAAACGTTGTATGCGGTGCTTGAAAACATGCACCGCAACAACGAACCGATAGACATACTGACAGTGAAAGAGGCTTTACAAAAGCGAGGTAAATTGGATGAAGCAGGCGGTGCATACGGCATCGTCCGTCTATCATCGAAAGTGACGAGTTCGGCACACATCGAACTGCACGCCTAGCTTATCAAAGACCGCTACCTGAGACGTGAACTGATTGTAGGTATCAACAGCCTGACTTCCCGGTCCGAGGACCCTACCTACGACATCGAAGATATACTGAACGTCCGGCACCTGCTGACAGACCGTATCGAAAACAAATGTAGCTGGACGTAACAGTTGCGCCCTATGCAGCAGCTTATGGAAGAGACCATAGCCAAAGCGGAGCAGCGCATCGGAAACACCAAGAACGGCGTAACGGGCATACCCACCGGACTGGCCGGATTAGACCGCCTGACGTCCGGTTGGCAAGCGTGCGACCTGAACATCATCGCCGCCCGTCCCTCGGTGGGCAAGACTGCCATAGCCCTGCATCTGGCAAAAGCCGCTGCAAGCGCCGGACGGCATGTGGTGTTTTACAGTATAGAGATGCAGGGAGAGCGGCTATCCGTCCGACGGACTGGGTGTAATCATGGTGGCGAAATACCGTAACGGTGAAACAGGGAACGTTTACTTCGGACACAACAAGAGCATAACCGCCATCGGAGACTATGTGCCGCCAATGGAGTATATGCTGAAGCATTGCAAGTAAACTCTCCATCTTCCCCATATCCATCCAAAAGTTTCTTGTCTCCATGTGATAAAAGAAAAAAGAGAACCTCTTGCAAGGCTCTCTTTTTTCATTATAAAAATCACTGATTGTATTAGCGTAGTATATTACTCTTCTACTTTATCATCCACAGCATAGTCGAGCACCGTTTTCTTATTGGCAAGCATACGGTCGTACTCTTCTTTTGAACCGACAATGACCTTGTCGAACTCACGCTGGCCTGTACCGGCAGGAATCAAGTGACCGCAGATAACATTCTCCTTCATACCTTCCAAACGGTCTACCTTACCGTTGATAGCGGCTTCATTGAGCACCTTCGTCGTTTCCTGGAAGGAAGCGGCCGACATGAAGCTCGAAGTCTGCAAAGCGGCACGGGTAATACCCTGAAGAATCTGTGTAGAAGTAGCGGGCACTGCATCACGTACCGAAACGGGGTTCAAGTCGCGACGTTTCAGCATGGAGTTCTCGTCACGCAGCTTGCGGGCAGTGACAATCTGTCCCGGTTGCAGGTTCTGAGAATCTCCGGCGTCTACTACTACCTTCTTACCCCAGATACGGTCGTTTTCTTCCATGAACTCGAGCTTGTCCACTACCTGTTGTTCCAGGAAGCGGGTATCGCCCGGCTCGTCGATTTCAACCTTACGCATCATCTGGCGAACGATGATTTCAAAGTGCTTGTCGTTAATCTTCACACCTTGCAGACGGTAAACGTCTTGTACTTCGTTCACGATATATTCCTGTACAGCCGTAGGACCTTTAATGGCAAGGATATCGGCAGGCGTAATGGCACCGTCGGACAACGGAGTACCGGCACGCACGTAGTCGTTCTCCTGTACCAGAATCTGCTTAGACAGCGGCACAAGGTACTTTTTGACTTCTCCGGTCTTAGAGGTAACGATGATTTCACGGTTACCGCGTTTCACTTTACCCATTGTAACCTCACCGTCGATTTCGGAAACCACGGCAGGGTTAGACGGATTACGGGCCTCGAACAATTCAGTGACACGAGGAAGACCACCCGTGATATCACCCGCCTTACCAACGGCACGCGGAATCTTCACGATTACTTCACCGGCTTTTACTTTCTGTCCGTCTTCTACTACCACGTGGCCGCCCACAGGAAGGTTGTAAGTACGGATAAGCTCGCCGGCCTCGGTCATGATATGCGCAGTAGGAACCTTCGTCTTGTCCTTAGACTCGATGATGATGATTTCGCGCAAACCGGTAGATTCATCGGATTCCACCTTATAGGTAACGTTCTCGATAACGCCTTCAAACTCAATCTTACCGGTAGCTTCAGTAATGATAACCGCGTTGAACGGGTCCCAACGGGCAATCAACTTGCCTTTCTCTACCACTTCGCCGTCGGCTGCGTAGAGCGTAGAACCGTAGGGTACGTTGTGTGTGGAAAGCACGATACCAGTATTGACATCTACGAAGCGCACTTCGGCCAAACGACCTACCACTACTTTTGCGGGTTCGCCTGCTTCGTCAATGATATCTACCGTACGGAGCTCTTCGAATTCCAGACGGGAAGGATTTTTGGCAACGATACTTGCGTTGGCAGCGATGTTGGCCGCCGTACCACCGGCGTGGAACGTACGCAACGTCAACTGCGTACCCGGCTCACCGATGGACTGTGCGGCTATTACGCCGACAGCTTCACCCTTCTGAACCATGCGGCTGGTAGCCAGGTTACGTCCGTAACACTTGGCGCAAACACCTTTCTTGGATTCACAAGTCAATACAGAACGGATTTCAACGCTCTCAATCGGAGAGTCCTCAATCTTCTGCGCAATGGCTTCGGTAATTTCCTCACCGCCTGCAACAAGCAATTCGCCGGTTGTAGGGTGAACGATATCATGTACGGATACACGTCCCAGGATACGTTCGTACAGCGTGGCGATTGTTTCATCGTTGTTCTTCAAAGCCGTACAAACCAGTCCGCGAAGCGTACCGCAGTCTTCTTCATTGATAATCACATCGTGAGACACGTCGACCAGACGACGGGTCAGGTATCCGGCATCGGCTGTCTTCAAAGCGGTATCGGCAAGACCCTTACGGGCACCGTGGGTAGAGATAAAGTACTCCAACACGGAAAGACCTTCCTTAAAGTTAGAAAGAATCGGATTCTCGATAATCTGACCACCTTCGGCACCTGCCTTCTGAGGCTTCGCCATCAAACCACGCATACCGGAAAGCTGACGAATCTGTTCCTTAGAACCACGGGCTCCCGAATCCAACATCATGTATACGGAGTTGAATCCCTGGTCGTCGCTTGAAATGGTTTTCATCAGGATGTTTGACAACTCGGAGTTTACGTGTGTCCAGATGTCGATTACCTGGTTGTAACGCTCGTTGTTGGTGATGAAACCCATGTTATAGTTGTTGATTACCTGCTCTACTTCTTCGTAACCTTTCTGTACCAGCGCTTCCTTCTCTTCGGGAATGATGATATCGCCCAAGTTGAACGAAAGACCGCCCTTGAAGGCCATCTGATAACCGAGGTTCTTAATTCCGTCGAGGAATTCGGCCGCTTCTGCCACACCACAAACCTTGATTACGTGGCTGATGATGTCACGAAGTGACTTCTTGGAAATAATCGTATTGATGTAACCCGCTTTGGCAGGTACGATTTCGTTTACAATAACACGGCCTACCGAAGTGTCGTGCATCATCTTATCCACTACATTGCCGTTTTCGTCAATGTCCTTAACGATAACGCTGATAGGCGCGTGGATATCGCACTTGCCTTCGTTGTAGGCAATAAGCGCTTCTTCGGGGCCGTAGAAAGTAAGGCCTTCACCCTTAGCTCCCTTACGCAACTTGGTGATATAGTACAAACCGAGTACCATATCCTGTGCAGGCACTGTGATAGGCGCACCGTTGGCAGGGTTCAGGATATTATGTGACTGGAGCATCAGCATCTGCGCTTCCAGAATAGCTTCGTTGCTCAAAGGCAAGTGAACGGCCATTTGGTCACCGTCAAAGTCGGCGTTGAATGCCGTACATGCCAACGGATGCAACTGGATTGCCTTACCTTCAATCATCTTAGGCTGGAATGCCTGAATACCCAGACGGTGAAGTGTCGGGGCACGGTTCAGCAATACCGGATGTCCTTTCATTACGTGTTCCAGTATGTCCCAGATAACGGGTTCCTTGCGATCTACAATCTTCTTGGCACTCTTCACCGTCTTTACGATACCGCGCTCGATGAGCTTGCGGATGATAAACGGCTTGTAGAGTTCGGCTGCCATGAGTTTAGGAATACCGCACTCGCCCATCTTCAATTCCGGACCTACAACGATTACGGAACGTGCGGAATAGTCGACGCGCTTACCCAGCAGGTTCTGACGGAAACGTCCCTGCTTACCTTTCAAACTGTCGGAAAGGGACTTCAAAGGACGGTTGGCATCGGTCTTCACCGCACTCGACTTACGGGAGTTATCGAACAATGAGTCGACAGCCTCCTGCAACATGCGCTTCTCATTACGCAAAATCACTTCGGGAGCCTTGATTTCAATCAATCTCTTCAAGCGGTTGTTACGGATGATAACGCGACGGTAAAGGTCGTTCAGGTCGGAAGTGGCGAAACGTCCGCCATCTAACGGTACCAACGGACGGAGTTCGGGTGGGATAACCGGCACGATACGTACAATCATCCACTCGGGCTTGTTACGTCCGCGTGATGCACGGAAAGACTCGACTACTTGCAGACGCTTCAAAGCTTCACTCTTGCGCTGTTGCGAAGCATCGCTGCCCGCACGGTTACGCAGGTCGTAAGACAATGAGTCGAGGTCGATGCGTGACAGCAGGTCGTAAATAGCTTCCGCACCCATCTTAGCAACAAACTTATTGGGGTCTGAATCTTCAAGGTACTGGTTGTCGCTTGGCAACTTGTCCAACAGATCCAGGTATTCTCCTTCTTCGAGCAAATCGAACTGTGCTACCTCGCCTTCCAATACACCCGGCTGGATAACCACATAACGCTCGTAGTAGATAATGGCATCGAGTTTCTTGGTAGGCAAGCCCAACAAGTAACCGATTTTATTAGGAAGTGAACGGAAATACCAGATGTGAGCTACCGGCACAACCAACTGGATGTGTCCCATACGCTCGCGACGTACTTTCTTTTCTGTCACTTCCACACCGCAACGGTCGCAGACAATGCCTTTGTAACGGATGCGTTTGTACTTACCGCAATGGCACTCATAGTCCTTGATAGGACCAAAAATGCGCTCGCAGAACAAACCGTCGCGCTCTGGCTTATACGTACGATAGTTGATGGTTTCAGGCTTTAAAACTTCACCACTCGAATTCTCCAGGATTTCTTCGGGAGAAGCCAAACCGATAGAGATTTTCGAGAAATTACTCTTTATCTTGTTATCTTTTCTAAAAGCCATACTTTTATATATAATTGATAATTGAGAATTAAAAATTGAAAAATAAATGTTGATAAGTCGGGAACTGAGGGTTGAGAGGTATCATCTCCCAATCCTCAATTCTCAAATTTCAATTTATTCTAAGTTGATGCTCAAGCCCAAACCTCTCAACTCGTGCAGCAATACATTCAGTGATTCGGGGATACCCGGAGCAGGCATCGGCTCACCCTTAACGATTGCTTCGTAAGCCTTGGAGCGTCCGACAACATCATCAGACTTAATAGTCAAAATCTCTTGCAGGATGTGTGCCGCACCGAATGCCTCGAGCGCCCAAACTTCCATTTCTCCAAAACGCTGACCACCGAACTGCGCCTTACCTCCCAACGGCTGTTGCGTAATAAGTGAGTACGGACCGATAGAACGTGCGTGCATCTTGTCTTCAACCATGTGGCCGAGTTTCAACATGTATGTCACACCTACCGTAGCCTGTTGCTCGAACGCCTCACCTGTACCACCGTCGAACAAAGTAGTCTTGCCATAGCGAGGCAGACCTGCCTTGTCGGTCCATTCGTTCAAGTCGTCCAGCGTGGCACCGTCGAAGATAGGCGTAGCGAACTTAACGCCCAAATTCTTTCCGGCACGTCCCAAAACCGCCTCGAATATCTGGCCGATGTTCATACGTGAAGGCACACCCAGCGGGTTCAATACGATATCTACCGGAGTACCGTCCGCCAAGAACGGCATATCCTCCTGACGTACCACGCGCGAAACAATACCCTTGTTACCGTGGCGACCGGCCATCTTATCACCAACACCGATTTTACGTTTCTTGGCGATGTAAACCTTAGCCATCTGAATGATACCCGCAGGTAACTCGTCACCAATGGTAATAGCGAATTTCTTACGCTTCAACTCTGCATCGAGCTCTTTATATTTCTTGATGAAGTTCATCACCAGTGCACGAATCAATCCGTTGGTGTGCTCATCTTTTGTCCAGTTACTCAATTGAATGGCAGTGAAGTCCATATCGCTGAAATCGGAAGCTGAGAACTTAGCGCCCTTACTAATTACTTCGGCTCCCATATAGTCCTTCACACCCTCGGATGTGTAGTTTTCTGTGAGCTTCAAGAGCTTGTTCACCAATATCTTCTTCAAGTCGGCTACCTTACCGTCGAACTCATCGTCGATCTTCGGCAGCAACGCTTTATCCGCCAATTTGGAACTACGAGTCTTGATGACGCGGGAGAACAGACGCTTACCGATAATAACACCCTTCAAAGACGGAGATGCCTTCAAAGAAGCGTCTTTCACATCGCCAGCCTTATCACCGAAGATGGCGCGAAGCAACTTTTCTTCCGGAGAAGGGTCTGATTCTCCCTTCGGAGTAATTTTACCAATTAGGATGTCGCCCGGCTCGATACGGGCACCCACGCGAACGATACCGTTCTCGTCGAGGTCCTTTGTAGCTTCTTCGCTTACGTTAGGAATATCGGAAGTCAACTCTTCCATACCGCGCTTCGTTTCACGAACTTCCAAAGAGTACTCTTCTACGTGTACGGAAGTCAAAAGGTCTTCGCGAACCACACGTTCGTTCAATACAATAGCATCCTCATAGTTATATCCCTTCCAAGGCATGTAGGCAACCAACAGGTTCTTACCCAAAGCAAGCTCGCCCTGTTCGGTGGAGTAACCCTCGGTAAGGATTTGCCCTTTCGTCACGCGCTGACCTTTCTCACAAATAGGTCGAAGGTCAATCGTCATGTTCTGGTTGGTACGACGCCATTTAGGAATCGTATATTCTTTCAGTGCAGATTCGAAGCTTACGAACTCTTCGTCTTCCGTACGGTCATACAGAATGCGGATAGTCGTAGCATCCACGAAATCAACAACACCCTCGCCCTCGGCGGTAATCTGCGTACGAGAGTCGCGTGCGAGCTGACGTTCGATGCCTGTACCTACAATCGGAGCTTCGCTCTTCAACAAAGGAACTGCCTGGCGCATCATGTTAGACCCCATCAACGCACGGTTGGCATCGTCATGCTCCAAGAACGGAATCAAAGAGGCCGCAATAGAAGCAATCTGCTGGGGAGATACGTCCATCAATTCCACTTCATCAGGCGCTACAACCGGATAGTCGGCGTCCTGACGTGATTTTACTCTGTCGCGTACGAAAGTTCCGTCATCGTTCAAAGGCGCATTGCCCTGAGCGATAATCTTTTCTTCTTCTTCTTCGGCTGTGAGGTAAACCAGACCTTCATCCGAAAGGTCTACTTTTCCGTTAGCCACCTTACGGTACGGAGTCTCGATGAAACCCAGCTCATTAATCTTGGCGAACACACAGAGTGAAGAAATCAAACCGATGTTAGGACCTTCAGGCGTTTCAATCGGACACAGACGTCCGTAGTGAGTATAGTGTACGTCACGCACCTCGAAACCGGCACGCTCACGCGACAAACCACCGGGACCCAGAGCAGACATACGACGCTTGTGAGTGATTTCGGCAAGCGGGTTGGTCTGGTCCATGAACTGTGACAAGGCGTTCGTTCCGAAGAATGAATTGATAACGGAAGAAATAGTCTTGGCGTTAATCAAGTCAATCGGAGTGAAGACTTCATTGTCACGAACATTCATACGCTCGCGGATGGTACGTGACATACGTGCCAAACCGATAGCAAACTGGTTGGACAATTGTTCGCCTACTGTACGTACACGACGGTTACTCAAGTGGTCGATATCATCAACATCCGCTTTTGAGTTAATCAACTCGATCAGATACTTGATAATCTCGATAATATCTTCCTTGGTGAGGACACGCACGTCCATATCTGTCGTTAAGTTCAACTTTCTGTTGATACGGTAACGACCTACATCACCCAAGTCATATCTCTTTTCTGAGAAGAACAGGTTGTTGATAACCTCGCGTGCACTGGCATCATCGGCCGGGTCTGCATTTCGCAACTGACGGTAGATGTAAAGCACTGCCTCTTTTTCCGAGTTACTGGGGTCCTTCTGCAGAGTATTATATATAATAGAGTAGTCAGACTGGTTCGGCTCTTCCTTGTGTACAAGGATGTTCTGAACGCCCGACTCTAATATAATGTCAACATGTTCCGGCTCGATTATGGTTTCACGGTCGATAACAACTTCGTTACGCTCGATAGAAACAACTTCACCGGTATCTTCGTCTACAAAATCCTCAATCCATGTTTTCAATACACGTGCCGCCAACTTACGACCTACAATCTTCTTGAGGTTCGTCTTGTTCACCTTCACGTCTTCTGCCAAGTTGAAGATTTCAAGAATATCCTTATCATTCTCAAAACCGATAGCTCTCAGCAATGTGGTTACCGGCAACTTCTTCTTACGGTCGATATAAGCATACATGACATTGTTGATGTCGGTAGCAAACTCAATCCAAGAACCCTTGAACGGGATAATACGGGCTGAGTATAACTTAGTACCGTTGGCATGCACGCTCTGACCGAAGAATACGCCCGGAGAACGGTGAAGCTGTGACACAACAACACGTTCCGCACCGTTGATGACGAACGTAGCTTTATCCGTCATGTAAGGAATCGGACCCAGGAATACATCCTGAATAACCGTATCAAAATCTTCGTGGTCGGGGTCGGTACAATATAATTTTAATTTTGCCTTTAAGGGTACACTATAGGTAAGCCCTCGCTCTATACATTCGTCTATAGTATAACGCGGCGGATCAATATAGTAGTCCAAAAACTCAAGAACAAAATTATTTCTTGTATCGGCAATGGGGAAGTTTTCAGCAAATACTTTATACAGTCCCTCGTTCTTACGTTTCTCGGGTGGGGTATCCAGTTGTAAAAAGTCTTTGAATGACTTCAATTGTACTTCCAGGAAATCCGGATATTCCAGCGGATTCTTAGTCGAAGCAAAATTAACTCTTTGATTTACAGTATTTGAAGACATCTGTTAATGGATTTGTAGAACTTAATTTTAAATATATACACAAAAAGGTAAAGAACCCTTTTCACGAAGGGTTCCTTACCGAATTACCTGATTGACAGGCTAATGTTATTTAAGTTCAACTTCAGCTCCAGCTTCTTCCAATGTTTTCTTCAACGATTCTGCTTCGTCTTTAGCCAAACCTTCTTTTACTACGCTAGGAGCACCGTCTACCATGTCCTTAGCTTCCTTCAAACCAAGACCGCAAGCTTCCTTAACGGCTTTAACTACTTGAAGTTTAGCTGAGCCAGCGCTCTTCAATACTACATCGAAAGAAGATTTTTCTTCAGCGGCAGCAGCAGCACCAGCTGCAGGACCAGCAGCAACAGCAACAGCTGCAGCAGCAGGTTCAATACCGTATTCTTCTTTCAGGATAGTTGCAAGTTCATTAACTTCTTTTACTGTCAAGTTAACTAATTGTTCTGCAAAAGCTTTCAAATCTGCCATTTTTGTATGATTTTAATTGTTTAATTACTAAAATAAATTGATGTTTTTTTGTTTCCGAAGTTACGCTTCGGGACGTTCACCGAGAGTCTTGAGAACTCCGTGAATGGTGTTACCACCTGATTGTAGAGCAGAAATAACGTTCTTGGCCGGTGATTGCAGCAAAGCAACGATTTCAGCAATAACTTCATTCTTACTCTTGATACTTACGAGAGCATCCAACTGGTCAGCACCAACATAGAAGCTTTCTTCTGCATACGCAGCTTTCAATCCGGGAATACCGTTCTTAGCTTTATCTTTCAGCAGTTTAGCAGGTGCATTCGCTGTGTTGCAAAACATTACAGCTGTCGTACCCTTCATGCAGTCGTAAAGCGGAGAATAATCTTCTTCCAGGCTTTCCAATGCTTTGTGAAGCAATGTGTTCTTAACTACCATCAGTTTGATGTCAGCCTTGAAACATAAAGCTCTCAACGCGCTTGTATCAGCAGCGTTCATAGCAGTAGTGTCTACCAAATAGAAGTGACCGTATTCCTTAACTGTAGCAGCAATCTGCTCAATAATCGTACTTTTATCTTCCTTTCTCATTATTACTCCGTTTTATTAGATTTCTTCTACTGATTTCGGGTCAATCTTGATACCCGCACTCATCGTGCTAGAAAGATAAATACTCTTGATATATGTACCCTTGGCTGCGGTCGGTTTCAATTTATTCAAAGTAGAGATGAATTCTTTCGCATTGTCGCGAATTTGATCAGCACTAAATGAAACTTTACCAATAGAAGTGTGAACAATACCGCTCTTATCAACCTTGAAGTCAATTTTACCTTGTTTTACTTCTTTTACAGCTTTAGCAACATCCATAGTTACAGTGCCACTCTTCGGGTTCGGCATCAATCCACGAGGACCGAGTACACGACCGAGTGCACCAATCTTACCCATGATAGACGGCATAGTGATGATTACATCAATATCAGTCCATCCACTTTTGATCTTTTCAATATATTCGTCAAGACCAACATAGTCAGCTCCGGCTTCTTTTGCAGCAGCTTCAGCATCCGGTGTACAAAGCACCAAAACGCGTGTAACTTTACCAGTACCGTGAGGAAGTGATACAACACCTCTCACCATCTGGTTAGCCTTACGCGGGTCAACGCCCAAACGTACGTCGATATCCAGAGAAGCGTCAAACTTAGTAAAAGTGATCTCTTTTACCAATTGAGCAGCTTCTTTGAGAGAGTATGCTTTCCCTGCTTCAATTTTTTCTGCAGCCAACTTTTGATTTTTTGTCAGTTTACTCATTCTAATTGAAGTTTATTAGTTATTAACCGGGAACTCCCCTTTTACAGCGATACCCATACTACGAGCTGTACCGGCAACCATCTTCATGGCAGCTTCTACAGTGAAACAGTTTAAGTCAACCATCTTGTCCTGAGCAATCGTACGAACCTGTTCCCAAGTAATCTCGGCAACTTTCTTACGGTTAGGCTCAGCAGAACCACTCTTTACCTTAGCCACTTCAAGTAATTGAATAGCAACGGGAGGAGTCTTGATTACAAAATCGAAAGACTTATCTGCGTAGTAAGTGATAATCACAGGAAGAATCTTTCCTGCTTTGTCTTGGGTTCTGGCGTTGAATTGCTTGCAAAACTCCATGATATTGATTCCCTTAGAACCCAGAGCAGGTCCAACGGGAGGTGATGGATTTGCCGCGCCTCCTTTAATCTGTAATTTGATTAGTCCAGCAACTTCTTTAGCCATTTTTTAATTGATTTATATATAAACATTAATGAAGAATATTACAGCGTAACACCTGTACTATTCTTTTTCTACTTGCATAAAGCCCAATTCGAGCGGAGTCTTCCGTCCGAATATCTTTACCATGACCTTCAGTTTCTTCTTCTCGGTATTCACTTCTTCAATGATTCCACTAAATCCACTGAACGGACCGTAATTCACCTTTACAGTCTCGCCGACTACATACGGGATATTCAGTTCTTCACCGGCATCCTGTAATTCGTCAACTGTGCCAAGTATACGATTCACTTCCGACTGTCTCAGAGGAACGGGTTTTTCCGATCCACCCAAGAACCCTATCACATTAGGAGTATTTCTCAGATGGTGAGCGACCTCACCTACCAGAGCAGCCTCCACCAAAACGTAACCAGGGAGATAACTTCTCTCTTTCACAATTTTCTTACCATTGCGAACCTGATATACCTTTTCGGTAGGAATCAATACCTGAGATACATAATCACCAAGGTCGCTGTTTTTAATGTCAGCTTCAAGGTATTCCTTTACCTTAGCTTCTTTTCCGCTAATAGCACGCAGAACGTACCATTTCTTTTCAATCTCAGACATTTCTCCTTCTTTTTAATGTGGATAAACAAATTCCATTAAATGCTGGAAACAGAAGTCCATCGCAAATACTACCAATGCAATAAGCAGGGAAGCATATAAAACAACTACTGCACTGTTAGTAAGTTCAGAATACGTAGGCCACGACACTTTATGAACAAGTTCGTCGTAAGTTTCTTTAAAATAAGCTACTATCTTCTTCATTTCAAAAATATTAGCACGGGAGGAGAGGCTCGAACTCCCGACACCCGGTTTTGGAGACCGGTGCTCTACCAACTGAGCTACTCCCGTGTGAACATAATCAGTTCCCGACAGAATACCGGGAACTGATTAAGATATTTGGTTATTAGTCGAGAATTTCAGTAATCTGACCAGAACCTACTGTACGACCACCTTCACGGATAGCAAAACGCAAACCTACGTTCAATGCTACCGGGTAGATCAATTCTACAGTGATTTCTACGTTATCACCAGGCATTACCATTTCAGTTCCTTCCGGAAGAGTGATTTCACCTGTACAGTCCATAGTACGCAGATAGAACTGAGGACGGTATTTGTTATGGAACGGAGTGTGACGACCACCTTCTTCTTTCTTCAAAACGTAGATAGAAGCTTTGAACTTAGAGTGAGGCTTAATCTGACCTGGCTTACAAAGAACCATACCACGTTTGATTTCGTTCTTGTCGATACCACGGAGCAACAGACCTACGTTGTCACCAGCTTCACCTTGATCCAACAGTTTGCGGAACATTTCAACACCAGTTACAACTGATTTCTTGTCTTCACCCAAACCAAGGATTTCTACTTCGTCACCTACGTGAATAACGCCGGCTTCGATACGACCAGTAGCTACAGTACCACGACCAGTAATTGAGAATACATCTTCAACTGGCATCAAGAACGGTTTATCAACATCACGCGGAGGCAATGGAATCCAATTATCGCAGGCATCCATCAATTCCATAACTTTTTCTTCCCACTTTTCAACACCGTTCAATGCGCCAAGAGCAGAACCTTGAATGAAAGGAGTGTTGTCGCCATCGAATTCGTAAGCTGAAAGCAGTTCACGCATTTCCATTTCAACGAGTTCCAACATTTCAGCGTCATCTACCATGTCGCACTTGTTCATGAATACAACCAGTCTAGGAACGTTTACCTGACGAGCCAACAGGATGTGTTCGCGAGTCTGAGGCATCGGACCATCGGTTGCAGCAACTACGATGATAGCACCGTCCATCTGAGCAGCACCAGTTACCATGTTCTTAACGTAGTCAGCGTGACCCGGACAGTCTACGTGAGCGTAGTGACGGTTAGCGGTTTCATACTCAACGTGTGAAGTATTGATAGTAATACCTCTTTCCTTTTCTTCAGGAGCGTTGTCGATCTGATCAAATGATTTTACTTCAGAAAAACCTTTTTTGCCCAACACAGTAGTGATAGCAGCAGTCAACGTGGTTTTACCGTGGTCTACGTGACCAATTGTACCAATGTTTACGTGCGGTTTGGTACGTTCGAATTTCTCTTTAGCCATAGCTTTACTTGTTATTTATTTGATTAATAATCAGCTTTTACATCTTTATGAGCTGTTACCGGGACTTGAACCCGGGACCTCTTCCTTACCAAGGAAGTGCTCTACCGCTGAGCTATAACAGCAGGAAAACCGGAGTTGTGGGCAAAGATGGATTCGAACCACCGAAGGCGTAAGCCAGCAGATTTACAGTCTGCCCCATTTGGCCACTCTGGTATTTGCCCAATACTATAGAACTCTTTTTTCCCTCTACCGGAATCCTCGTATGATATATTTCAATTCTCCGACGACAATCCACTTTCTTTTGAGCCTCTTGTCGGATTCGAACCAACGACCCCGAGATTACAAATCACGTGCTCTGGCCAACTGAGCTAAAGAGGCAGGCTTAAAAAATGCAACCGTAACGTTCTAGTGTGAGCGAAACGGCTGCAAATTTAGACATTTATTTTTTACCCGCAAAATTTTAGCGGAATTTTATTTGCTCCGTTGTTTTTCCTTGTACTTAACCAGCTGTTTTTCCAAAGCTTCCAAACAAAGATCGACTGCTTCTTCAAACGTATCACAAACCTTATTTGCATAAAGTTCGCCATTGGGAACCAATACTTTCACTCCGACTTCTTTATTTTCGGCTGTTTCCGGTTTAACTACCTTTAATGACACCTCTACTTTCTCTATATCATCGTAATATTTCTCCAATTTGGCAGCTTTCTTTTGAATAAAAGACTGCAACTGCTCTGACGCATCAAAGTGAATCGATTGAATTCTAACTATCATACTTACCTCCTTTTTCTTTAGGCCCGAGGATGAGCCTGATTATACACTTTTTTAAGTTCTTCAAAAGTAGCATGCGTATAAACTTCGGTAGTCGCCAAACTTTCGTGCCCAAGCAACTCTTTTATCGAGCCTAAATCAGCACCGTTATTGAGCATAGCCGTTGCAAAGGTATGCCTCAACACATGGGGACTTCTTTTTTTTACAGTTACTACCTTCGACAGGTTCCGTTTCACAATATATGCTACGATACTACGAGTAATCCGCCCTCCGTTCTTTCGAATAAAAAAAGCATCCGAACGAACCGGAAACGATTTATTTCGCTCATTGACATATTCCTGCATAGAACATCTTAACTCTTCATCAAAAGGTATCAGACGTTGTTTATTCCGTTTTCCCACCACTTTAATCAGGGAAGCCAAGAAATCAACATCTTTATCATCCAACCCTACCAATTCCGAAAGTCGCATGCCGGTCGCATAAAACATTTCGACAATCATACGGTCGCGACACCCTTCAAATCCTTCTCCAAAGTCGATATCATCCAACAGCCTATTCATTTCGCTTTCTCTCAGAAAAACCGGAAGCGGCTTCTTTTTCCTCGGCCTCGTTATCTTCTGTAATGGATCCGACTCAACCACCCCTTTTCGCAAAAGGTATTTATAATAAGTACGGATAGAACTCAACTTTCGATTTATCGAATTAAAAGCATAACCTCTATCCATCAAGGAAGCAATCCATTCACGAACAAGTTCCACATCTACATCCGATGGAGTTAAATTGCCCAACAGTTCCTCGCCAAACTTCTGCAGTTCAAGAATATCCGTCCGGTAGAATTCTACGGTATATTTGGAATAATTCCGCTCATACAGAAGATAGTCAAGAAAAGAATCTGTCAACAACATATCGTTACATCTAAATCATGCAACGAATGTATAAAAAAGAATCCAATAATTCAAAGGAAATTACGAATTATTAATCTTCTACTTGTTGAAGTTGCTGAACGTAAACTGCACGTTCTTTCTTAAGTCTTTTAGTCACAGACGGTTTATCAAACTGCTGTCTGCTTCTCAACTCTTTAACAATACCAGTCTTTTCAAATTTTCTTTTAAATTTCTTCAGCGCTTTTTCAATGTTTTCGCCTTCTTTTACAGGTACTACAATCATTTTTTGTTTTTAAAATTTAATGGTTTATAAAATCTCACGATCAAATTGAGCGGCAAAATTACACATACTTTCTTTATTCACAAAACTTTCGGCAAAAAAAAACGATAATCCCGATATAAAATACCTGCCTTTATTACTGGCAGTTATCAAAATCATCCGTACAAGAAGTTGCACTTGCGGCAGCGACCATAATAAAATAACCGGATCTCGTCCATAATTGAAGTAAAGTGAGTATCTTTGAAAGCACTTACCAATACCTTTATAGTATGAATTCAATAATAAACGAACGCATTGCTGCCCTACGGGCACACATCGCCAAAGAAAACATACAAGCATTCATCATTCCAAGTACAGACCCTCACCTCAGTGAGTATGTAGCGCCGCACTGGCAGTCGAGAGAATGGATTTCAGGCTTTACCGGCTCTGCGGGTACGGTAGTTGTCACAGCAAAAGAGGCCGGGTTGTGGACAGACTCCCGCTATTTCCTGCAAGCCGACCGGCAAATAGAAGGAACCGGTATCGCATTATACAAAGAGATGTTACCCGAAACGCCAAGTATTCCCGCATTTTTGAGTTCGCTATTACAGAAGGGCGACACAGTGGGCATAGACGGAAAAATGTTTTCTGCCGACGAAGTGCAACATCTGCAACGGGAACTGAGGCAAAGCGGCATTCATGTAAAAAGCATCGCCGACCCCATGCAACTGTTATGGAGCGACCGACCGGCAATGCCGTTGGCTCCGGCATTTGTTTACGACACGAAGTATGCAGGTAAGAGTTTTACGGAAAAGCTGTCGGCCGTCCGAAAAAAAATGAAAGCGGCGAGTGCAGAGTCTTTATTGCTGTCGGCACTGGACGAGATAGCATGGCTGCTCAACATCCGGGGAAGTGACGTGCATTGTAATCCGGTTGTTGTAAGTTATCTGCTGATTGAGAGATACGAAATACACTGTTTCATCCAGCCGCAAAAGGTCACAGCCGAATTGGCTTCATATTTCAAAGCAAACGGTATTTCCATACACGGATACAAAGAAATAGAAGATTACCTTAGCAATACTCATGCGGAAAGCATACTGGTAAATCCAGTAAAAACAAATTATGCCATCTATTCGGCGATTTGTCCCGCATGCCGGATAATCAACGGTACATCTCCCATTGCTTTGCTGAAAGCGGTTCGCAATGAGCAAGAAATAATCGGAATCCACGCAGCGATGCAAAGAGACGGAATAGCATTAGTCAGGTTTTTGAAATGGCTGGAAGAGGCCGTTCCTGCAGGCAGAGAAACGGAAATCAGCGTAGACAGAAAGCTGCATGAATTCCGGGCAGCCCAGCCGCTCTACATGGGAGAAAGTTTTGACACGATTGCCGGCTACAAAGAACACGGAGCCATCATTCATTATGAAGCCACTCCAGAAACGGACGTAGCGCTAAAACCGGAAGGTTTTCTACTACTGGATTCCGGAGCACAATATCTGGACGGAACAACAGATATAACCCGCACTATCGCGCTCGGCAACCTGACGGAAGAAGAAAAGCTTGACTATACCTTAATATTAAAAGGACATATCGCATTGGCAATGGCCGTATTTCCCGAAGGTACCCGCGGAGCGCAACTGGATGTGTTGGCACGCATGCCGATATGGCAGCAGCACATGAACTACCTGCATGGAACCGGACATGGAGTAGGACATTTCCTCAATGTACACGAAGGACCGCAAAGCATACGGATGAACGAGAATCCCATCCCTTTACAACCGGGTATGATTACTTCCAACGAACCGGGTGTGTACAAAGCCGGGAGTCATGGTATCCGTACCGAAAACCTTGTATTGACCGTTCCTGCGGGCAAAGGCATGTTCGGCAATTACCTGAAATTTGAAACAATCACCCTATGTCCCATCTGCCGGAAAGGTATTATCAAAGAGCTGCTGACAGCAGAAGAAATCAAGTGGCTGAACAAGTACCACCAGACTGTATACGAAAAATTGGCGCCGGACTTGAACAATGATGAAAGGGAATGGTTGAAAGAAGCATGTAAAGCAATAATCACTAAATAAAATGGCACTAATAAAATCAGTAAGAGGCTTTACTCCGGAAATCGGAGAGAACTGTTTTTTAGCAGATAACGCTGCTATCATCGGAGATGTAAAAATGGGACGTGATTGCAGTATCTGGTTCAGTACCGTACTGCGTGGCGACGTCAACTCCATTCGTATCGGCAACGGTGTAAACATCCAAGACGGAAGCGTACTGCACACCCTGTATGAGAAATCTACAATTGAGATAGGAGACCATGTTTCTGTGGGACACAATGTCACCATTCACGGAGCCACAATCAAGGATTACGCACTCGTAGGCATGGGTTCCACTATCTTAGACAATGCCGTAGTAGGCGAAGGTGCTATTGTAGCCGCCGGTTCATTGGTACTTAGCAATACCATAATAGAGCCGGGGAGCATCTGGGGAGGCGTACCTGCCAAATTCATCAAAAAGGTAGACCCTGAACAGGCTAAAGAATTAAATCAGAAGATTGCACACAACTACCTGATGTATTCCGATTGGTATAAATAAGGCTACCTGTCATTCAGAGCGAAGCGAAGAAGCTACTCTCCTCTATATGTAGAAGGAGCAGCTTCTTCGCTTCGCTCTGAATGACAGGTAGTATAGGTTGTTCGATTGATAACAATCAATCTGCTAAAAGTTTATCATACCCAGAACCTTATCCGTAGTCCCGGCATTATCGGTTACGTAAGCTCCGGCATTTTTACCGGCTTCACGAAGGAAATCTTCATCTCCCAGCATACGGTCAAGCAATATTTTCAACTCCTCATAGCTCTTGATAGAGAACCCGCCCTTCGCTTCCAACAGATGGATGGCTTCTTGGAACTTCTGATACTTCGGGCCGAAGATTACCGGAATACCGTACACAGCAGCTTCCAGCGTATTATGAATGCCCACTCCGAAACCACCGCCGATATAAGCAATCTCCCCATAACGGTAGATGGAAGAGAGCAACCCGAAACAGTCTATTATCAGACAATCCGCCTTACGGACATTCTTCTCATCCGCACGGGTATAACGTACATACGGACGTTTCAGTTTGCGGATTATCTCCACCAAATGGTTTTCATCAATTACGTGCGGAGCAATAATCAGCTTCACTTCCGGATGCCGATTAAAATATTCGATGAACAAATCCTCATCGGGTTGCCAGGAGCTTCCGGCAACAAAAGTCATTGTATTATTTTTAAACAGCTCAACCAGTGGCAAATCCTTGGCTTCATCCCGAATTTGAAGTACACGGTCGAAACGGGTATCACCCACTACAGTCACCTTATTGATGCCGATTTTCGACAGATAACGCTTGGAACGTTCATTCTGCACAAATATATGGTCGAAGTTACGCAGCACGTTTCTGTACGTTCCGCCGTACCATTTAAAGAAAATCTGCCCGCGACGGAAGATGGAAGACACGCTATAAACAGGTGTGCGACGCTTGTGCAACTCATCCAGATAGTTTTTCCAAAACTCATACTTGATGAAGAATGCCATGCAGGGATTCACCAAATCGAGGAACTTCTTCACATTGCGTGGCTTGTCGAAAGGCAGGTAACAAACAATATCCGCCCCCCGGTAATTCTTACGCACTTCGTAACCCGACGGCGAAAAGAATGTCAGCAAAATACGATAATTGGGATATTTGGCACGTATCTTCTCTATCAACGGACGCCCCTGCTCAAACTCGCCCAAAGAAGCCGCGTGGAACCAGATATAGCGCGCATCCTTCTCCAACTGTTGCCGAAGAAGCTCATACACCACCCAATGTCCCTTCATCATCTTCCGTGGTTTACGGCTGAAAGGAGCAGCCAGATGTACCACAATATCATAGATTATTATTGCCAAATTATAAAGCATACTATCTCAGTTAAGAATGAATAATGAAGAATGCAAACGGTATGACAAGAAATCCCTCATTCCTGATTATTTATTTCAATGTTTCGATAGCACGCTGAATACGGGAAAGCGTTTCTTCCTTACCCAGCAACGCGGTAATATCAAACATATGCGGTCCCTTGCACTCGCCCACCACTGCCAGACGGAAAGCATTCATCACATTACCCATGTGATATTCCTTTTCCGTAATCCAACCGATTACAATATCTTCTGATGGTTTTGACGAGAAATCCGCAATGCCGCGAAGCACTTCCATAAGCTCCGTCATGATGCGCGGAGTATCTTCCGACCAGCGCTTCTTCACATCCTTCTCGGCGTATTGCCGGGGAGCGACAAAGAAGAAACGGGTTTGATCCCACAACTCTTTTACAAAATTGACGCGTCCCTTTACCAAAGAAACTACCGTAGTAAGGAATGTATTGCTATATGCATCGGGATTTACACCATTATCTTTCAGCACCGGTTTGAAAAGTTCCGCAAGTTCTTCATCCGATTTTTGAAGAATATATTCATGGTTGAACCAGATACCTTTCTTATAGTCGAACTTGGCACCCGATTTGCTGCAATGGCTCAGATTGAACAGTTTCACAAGTTCGTCCATCGACATCAGTTCCTGGTCATTGCCCGGATTCCAGCCCAATAAGGCAAGGAAGTTGATAACGGCCTCAGGCAGATAACCCGATTCGCGATAGCCCGAAGACACCTCACCCGACTTAGGATCGTGCCATTCCAACGGGAACACCGGGAAACCGAGGCGGTCACCGTCACGCTTGCTGAGCTTGCCGTTACCTTCGGGCTTCAGCAACAACGGCAGATGCGCGAAAGCCGGCATCGTATCTTCCCAGCCGAAAGCACGATACAACAGCACGTGCAACGGAGCGGAAGGCAACCATTCCTCACCGCGGATAACGTGAGAGACTTTCATCAAATGGTCGTCCACAATATTCGCCAAGTGGTAGGTAGGCAGTTCGTCTGCCGATTTATAAAGAACTTTATCGTCAAGGACAGACGAGTTTATCACTACTTCGCCACGAATCAAGTCGTTCACATGCACATCTTCATTCGGTTCTATCTTGAAACGTACTACATACTGCTTGCCCTCTGCAATCAGCGTATCCACTTCCTCTTTGGAGAGCGTCAACGAATTGCGCATCTGCATACGCGTAGAAGCATCATACTGGAAATTGGCTATTTCCGCACGCTTGGCATCCAATTCTTCCGGAGTATCAAAAGCGATGTAAGCCTTACCAGCATCCAACAGCACCTGCACGTACTTCTTGTATATTTCACGACGCTCGGACTGACGGTACGGACCATGTTCTCCGCCGAAGCTGACACCTTCATCAAAAAGAATACCCAGCCACTTGAAAGACTCCAATATATATTCTTCCGCTCCTGGTACAAACCGGTTAGAATCAGTATCTTCAACACGGAAAATTAAATCTCCTCCATGCTGACGCGCAAAGAGATAATTATATAACGCAGTACGCACACCGCCGATGTGCAACGCCCCCGTAGGACTTGGGGCAAAACGGACTCTGACCTTTCTTTCTGTCATAATCTATCTTACTTATAAATAAATTAGACGGCAAAATTAAACCTTTTTTTCCATACTATTGTTTTTTTTTGTACTTTTCGCAAAAATTTCAACCGATATGAGTTATTTCAAAGGCAAAAACAAAGAGTTATCGTTCAGAGATTTGATATACAGGGCACTTATTTTTATAGGCACCGTCGGAGTTATCGTGTACTTCCTGCCAAGGGACGGCAAGTTCAATTACCAGTTTGATATTGACAAACCCTGGAAGTACGGACAGCTGATGGCCACTTTCGATTTCCCTATCTACAAAGACGACCAAGTAGTAAAAAGAGAGCAAGACAGCATCCTGGCTTCTTTCCAACCCTATTTTCAGTTGAATAAAAGTACGGAGAGACAGGCGCTCAAAAAATTGAAAGACGATTATCAAATGCACCTGCGCGACGTCCTGCCTTCTGCCGATTACATCCGCCATATAGAAAGGATACTTTCCGAAATATATCAGGCTGGAATACTTTCTACCGAAGAACTTGCCCAATTGCACAAAGACAGTACATCCGCCATCATGGTGATAGACGACAAGCTTGCCAACCAACGGAATATCGATAAACTCTATTCCGTAAAACAGGCATACGCCTATCTCCTTACTGCCGATACCACTCACTATCATCCGAACATACTCCGGCAATGTTCTCTCAACGAGTACTTGTCGCCCAACCTCACTTACGATGCCCAGCGGACGGAAACCGCCAAGAAAGAAATCCTCGACAACTACTCATGGGCAAACGGTATCGTACTGAGCGGACAGAAAATCATCGACCGCGGCGAGATAGTGAACCAAGAAACCTACAACATCCTCGAAAGCCTGCGCAAAGAGTCCATCCAGCGTAGCGAATCCATCGGGCAGAAACGGTTGATGCTGGCAGGACAAGTATTATACGTCAGTATCTTCATGCTTTGTTTCATGCTCTATCTCGACCTTTTTCGTAAGGACTATTATAACCGCAAGGGCAGTCTCTCGCTGCTCTTCGCCCTTATCATGTTTTACTGTGTGGTAACGGCCGTTATGGTGGCAAACAACATATTCAATGTATATGTCATTCCTTATGCCATGCTGCCTATCATTATCCGCGTGTTCCTCGACTCCCGGACGGCTTTCCTCACGCAGGTCGTCACGATACTGATATGTTCCATCTGCCTGCGCTATCCGCATGAGTTTATACTGTTGCAGCTTACGGCCGGACTGGTTGCCATTTTCAGTTTGAGAGAGTTATCACAACGCTCGCAGCTATTCCGCACCGCCATTCTGGTAATTCTGACCTATGCAGCCGTTTACTTCGCCTTCGAACTGATAACGGAAAACGATTTATCGAAGCTGAACGGCAGCATGTACACTTATTTTGTCATAAACGGCGTATTGCTGCTCTTTACTTATCCGTTGCTTTTCCTGGTAGAAAAAACTTTTGGCTTTACATCGAACGTTACTTTAGTGGAATTGTCCAATATCAATAACAGCTTACTGCGACGTATGTCGGAAACCGTACCGGGTACATTCCAACATTCCATGCAGGTAGCCAACCTCGCCGCCGAAGCCGCCAACCGTATCAGTGCAAAGAGCCAGCTGGTACGTACAGGCGCTCTATATCATGACATTGGCAAGATGGAGAATCCGGTATTCTTCACCGAGAACCAGTCGGGCGGTGTCAACCCACACAAGAACCTCAGCTACGAACAAAGCGCGCAAGTCGTTATCAGCCACGTAACGGACGGACTGAAACTGGCAGAGAAAAACAACCTGCCTAAAGTCATCAAAGACTTCATCACCACACATCACGGTCGTGGAAAAACAAAATATTTCTACATTTCTTGGAAAAACGAACATCCCGGTGAGGAGCCTAACGACGAACTGTTCACTTATCCCGGTCCCAATCCGTTCACCAAGGAGCAGGCTATCCTGATGATGGCCGACTCCGTAGAAGCAGCATCACGCAGCCTGTCCGAATATACGGAAGAAAGCATCAGCAATCTGGTAGACAAAATCATCGATTCTCAGGTAGAGGAAGGTTATTTCAAAGAATGCCCTATCACCTTCAAGGATATAGCGACGGTGAAAGCCGTTTTCAAAGAGAAGTTGAAAACAATCTATCACACCCGTATCAGTTACCCGGAACTTAAAAAGTAAAATCTATGGAAGTAAGCGCCAAAGAACGACAAAGAGCGGAACAGCTGTTGCAAAGCCAACGGATTCAGCTGCACCGGATTAAAAGTTTCAGTTTCATGAAACGGTATCATCAGGCATCGCACAAGGATGTCCCGACAGGAAAAGATAAATATGGTCCGGGAATATTCGTTTTTCATCTGAAAGACAAACAGGATAAAGTATTATATCTGCCGCCTTT
Source organism: Bacteroides clarus YIT 12056 (assembly GCF_900129655.1). Lineage (GTDB taxonomy): Bacteria > Bacteroidota > Bacteroidia > Bacteroidales > Bacteroidaceae > Bacteroides > Bacteroides clarus. Next base: position 406,862 of record NZ_FQWK01000005.1, on the reverse strand, counting down.
CAAGCATCCTTCATCCCTCGTCCGTTTTTTGGTATCTCAAGGAATACCTTTTACCAACTACACCCCGCATGAACGAAGTACGGACTTTCTTCCCGCAACAACCTACCAGCGTCCCTCGCTGTATATGTTCTGGTTCTTTATATTATTCCTTATGTTTTTAATATTGGGGTACTACTCCATCAGCGGTGACGTATGGTGGGGATTCATTCCGGCCATACTGTCTTTCGGATTGAGCCTTTTCTTCATCTGTATGCTAATGACCCGTTTTTGCTATTTGTCATTGGACAATGAAGCCCTTACCGTACACAGCGTAGGAAGGACAATCCGCTACCCCTATGCGGAATTGCGGAAAGTAAACTTCGATTTTGCCCGAGAGCAGACATTTACCCATATCATGGAACTGCTTGATAAAGATTACCGTTACCGCCTTTTTTACATCGGCAGGGTTTCAAGAAAGAAACTGAATGAAATAGCCGAACGGTTACAACAAGTCGGAGTGGATGCAACGTGCAGCCTCAACGACAACAAACGCTTTTATCAGGATGAGAGACATTGATTGGCTATCGGATGATTAGTGATTGACAACCGGTGATTATCCATTGCTCCCAACCATCTCGAGTAGTCCCGCACAAGCATCTTCCAATACATCAAGCACATATTCAAAACCCTCGGCCCCACCATAATAAGGGTCGGGAACGTGGTCAGCATGAGTAAACTTCGTGCAATATTCCGTCATGCGATGTATCTTTTTCCACGCTTCGACAGAAGGGGCACGGTCTTTCAAATCATCAATATTGCGGTCATCCATTCCGATGATTAAATCGAAATCATAGAAATCATCCGTACATACCGGACGGGAGCGATGCGTTAGGTCGTAACCGCGGCGAGCGGCATGAGCACGCATCCTACTGTCGGGCAGTTCTCCCTGATGATAGGAAAGAATACCCGCCGAATCGATAATAAACTCATCTTCACGTCCGGCCTGTTCAATCAGTTGTTTCATTACACCTTCCGCCGAAGAAGAACGGCAGATATTACCCAAACACACAAACAATATCTTAGTTTTTCCTTTGGTTTGCAACATATTACATATATCAATCATTACTCCCTACATCGGGTCTACGTCATAATACACTATCAGCGACTTGAAGCGGTCTTCCATAACCATCTCTTTCTGCACCTGTATCAGTAACTCCCGAACATGCGCCATAGGAGCTTTCGTTTCAATCTTCACAACGATTTTACGAATAAACAAGGTTTGCACACGTGCCACAGGCGGTTTGTCCGGTCCCAACACCCGATTGCCGAAAATGGCACGCAACTTACCCGCCATCGTCTGCGCCATTAAGTCAAGCAAAGTCTCATTGCGATTCTTCAAATACACATACACAAGACGATAATAAGGGGGATAATGGAACATTTGTCGTTCGGCAAGCTGTCCGTCCACCATACCTTCGTAATCATTGGCTATTACTTGGGGAATGATAAGATGGTCGATGCTTTTGGTTTGCAGCACTACCCTACCCCGTTTGTTCTTCCGTCCTGCACGTCCCGCCACTTGAGCCATAAGCTGGAAAGCACGCTCATAGGCACGAAAATCCGGATAATTCAACATAGTATCGGCATTCAGAATGCCCACTACATTTACATGGTCGAAGTCCAATCCCTTGGAAACCATCTGCGTACCGATAAGAATATCTGTCTTTCCTTGTTCAAAGTCTGCAATAATACGCTCATAAGCAGCACGCGTGCGGGTTGTATCCAAATCCATACGGGCAACGGTAGCTTCGGGAAACAGAAGTTTGATGTCACCCTCTATCTTTTCCGTACCAAAACCTCGGTTACGCAAATCCGCACCCTCACAGGCTGGGCAGATGCGAGGCAGTTGATAGGTATATCCACAATAATGACAGGTCAACTGGTTTAGTCCTTTATGATATGTCAGGCTGACATCGCAATTCTTACATTTGGGAACCCAGCCGCACGTATGACATTCTATCATCGGGGCAAACCCTCTGCGATTCTGAAACAGGATAATCTGTTCTTTCTGTTCCAACGCTTCACGGATATATTGCAACAACAAAGGAGAGAACGGGCCGTTCATCCGCTTATTGCGTTGCAGTTCCTTTATATCCACCGAAATAATCTCCGGCAACTGTATTTCCTTATACCTTTCTTTCAGTTCCACCAATCCATACTTACCGGACATAGCGTTATACCAGGTTTCGATGGACGGGGTTGCCGTACCCAATAAAGTCTTGGCACCATACAGCGCAGCCAGCACAATAGCGGCATTACGCGCATGGTAGCGGGGTGCAGGGTCTTGCTGTTTATAAGTGTTTTCATGCTCCTCGTCCACAATAATCAGACCCAGATTGCGGAAAGGCAAAAATACGGAAGAGCGTACTCCCAGGATAATGTCATACCCGCCGTCCGAGAGTTGCTTCTGCCAAATCTCCACCCGCTCGGCATCAGGAAACTTAGAATGATAGATACCGAGACGGGCTCCGAATACCCGTTGCAGACGTTCGGTGATTTGTGTCGTCAGGGCTATCTCCGGCAACAGATACAACACTTGCTTTCCCTGACGGATAGTTTCTTCTATCAGATGAATATAAATTTCCGTTTTTCCGCTGGATGTAACCCCATGCAGCAGGCAGACATTCTTAGTCTGAAAACTCTCCGCAATATCATCGTGAGCCCGTTGCTGATGCTCGTTCAAAGGATTTAAAGGGAATGTCGCTTTGGTTAAAGTGGTATTCAGTCTGCCAACCTCCTGCTGATAAACCTCAAAAACTCCGCGCTCCACCAATCCGTTGAACACAGCGGGAGTAGCGGAAGCCCGCTGTAAAAGCTCTTTCTTGGTGACTTCTTTCGGTGTTTTGCCCAAACAACCGGAGAGCTCTATATATTTCATCAGCAAATCCAACTGTTTGGGAGCACGGCGCTGCAATTCATCAAAGAAAAAGTGCAGACGTCGTTCGTTGCTTGCCGCTTCAGTCAAGCGCACGCGAGTTTCTGTCTTGGGCTTATAGGTACGCTTCAACTCTTCCTTTACAAAAATAGCTTCCTTGTCCAGCAAGGCCTTTATCACAGACAGGATATTCTTGATACCGCTCTCCTTTTCCAATTTCGTAACGCACTGTTCGGGTTCTGCAGAAAGCAGGTCCAGTATCTTCCGTTCTCTTTCCGGCAACTGCACATCCGATTCAAAATCGGGATTGTACTCCACCATTGTCTCACTCTCTAATTTCAGACCGGATGGAAGAGCCGCTTTATAGACATCACCCTGAGTACAGAGATAATAATCCGACAGCCATTCCCAAAACCTGAATTGTTCGGACAACAGGATAGGATGTGCATCCAGCAGGGCACTCACTTCCTTTACCTCATATTCGGTCGGTGCGGAATAATGTATGTTCCGCACAATGGCCGTATAGTACTTCTTTCGTCCGAAAGGCACTACTACCCGGCAGCCAATCTGTACTTCCCCTGCCATATCTTTCGGTAGTAAATACGTAAAACTGCCATGCAGAGGAAGGGGCAATATGACATCTACAAACTTTTCCATTGCAGCGACAAAGATAATGTAAAAAAACGGCGTTGCCAATCAAAATCGACAACGCCATCCAAAGATAGTCTCGTTATATCCTTAGAACAGGTAAGCGGCGGAAATCTGCCAAGTCTTATTCTTTGCACCGATAGCCTCACCTGCACTCTTCCAAGTGAATGAGTCTCCGCAAGGAATCATATAATTGAAACCAATCTGTAAATGCTGAATCAGCTTCACACCTGCACCTACATTGATGCCCACTTGAGCCTTTTTACTCTCTATCTTATCTCCCCCCTCAAAGTTCTTATCACCCTTAAAGTTGAAAAAGAAGTCCGGACCGGCAGCAACATAAATGCCCAGCATACTGCCCAAGCCGATAGAATATTTCAGATTGACAGGTATGTCCAAGCCGGCTTGCTTCATATCAATACCTTCCATTTTATCACCTCTTTGAGAATACAGCAAAGCACCGTCCACACCTAAACCAACAATGGGAATCGTTACTTCCGCCATAGGACCGAAAAAGAATCCGGTAGAATTATCTTTCATCCCTTCAAGTTTAAGTTTCGACAAGTTCACACCACCTTTGACACCAAACTTAAGCAATTGAGCCTGAGCCGGTATAGCCACTGCCAAACAGCATATAGCTATCATAAAAACACTAAAGATTTTTTTCATAATTCAATATGTTTAAATAATCGGGACAAATATATGTAAATTATCCCTAAAAAGAACAATTAGCATTCCAAGATTGTTCATGCAGAGATGACAATCACAGTATCGGCAAATTATTTAGCAGTACTCATGCAAACGCCTACCGGCAAAGGGAGAGAGCGGCATTAGTGCTGTGTACCCGCAAAAAATATAAAATTAATAATTATCTTTGCATTCGGAGAATATCTTCTTATTCGGATTCGGCTAACACATTATGATAAAGATTAGAAAAACAGACATCACAGAGCTCAATACCCTCATGGACATCTTCGAGCAGGGAAAACGCATCATGCGCAAAGACGGGAACATGAAACAGTGGACCGGCGGCTACCCCACCGAAGAAATTATCAAGAAAGATATCGAGAACGGAAACAGCTATGTATGCCTCGATGAAGAACAGAATATCGTAGGAACTTTCGCCTTTATACAAGGAAACGACCCTACCTATGTGCAAATCCACGACGGTGAATGGATAGACGATATCCGCCCGTATGGCGTTATCCACCGTCTGGCAAGTACGGAAAACAGTAAAGGCATAGCATCCGCCTGCCTGCAATGGTGTTACCGCCAAATACCCAACTTGCGTGCCGATACCCATCGCGATAATCATATCCTGCAATATATCCTCAAGAAACACGGCTTCCAATATTGCGGCATCATCTACTTGCTGAACGGAGACGAACGGCTGGCTTTCCAGAAACTGTAAAGGCAGGATAAGTAAATTCAAATAATCATAATCTCTCAAACATTCCATACAGGACATTTGTAATAATGCCGAACAATTTCCGTCAAGGAAGATAAAACAAAATTCTGTATGAAGAAAGATTATGAAACAATGACAGTCGGCGAGATTGTTGCCGACAATTTCGGTAATGCCGAAGTATTCGATAAGTATGGCATCGACTTTTGCTGCCACGGTTCTATTCTTTTGCCCAAAGCCAGCCAAAAAGCGGGAGCGGATATGGATGAGGTTATCAAAGACATTGAGAACCTTGCTCCGATAGCTACCGAAAACATCGACTTCAAGAACTGGCCGCTGGACTTACTCGCAGATTACATTTTGAAGATACATCACCGCAACATCCGCAAGAACGGACCGAAGATACAGGAACTGCTCGACAAAGTATGTAAGGTACATGGCGAAAATCATCCTGCACTATACAATGTGCAAGTGTTGCTCCGGCAATCGCTTTCCGATCTCAACCAACACCTCGACAAGGAAGAGCTGGTATTGTTTCCATACATCTACGAAATGGTGAAAGCCAAACTTGACGGCGCCACACTCCCCAAATTTCACTGCGGCAGCATCCAGGATCCCATATCCGTAATGATGTCCGAGCATGATACCGAAGGTGAACGTTTCCGCCACATCGAGAAACTAACAAACGGATATTCTGCTCCGGAAGATGCCTGCAACAGCTACCAATTGGTATTACAACAACTCAAAGCGTTTGAAGCCGCCCTGCATCAGCACATCCATTTGGAAAACAACATCGTTTTCCCGCGTGCCATACAACTGGAAGCGGAATTACAAGAGCATCCATGACGCAAATCAGAATCAAACGAGTATATGAAGCCCCCGATGCGGCAGACGGTTATCGTGTATTGGTAGACCGCCTGTGGCCTCGCGGTATAAAAAAAGAGCATCTGAAAAGTGATGTATGGGAAAAGGACATCACTCCTTCCGCCAAACTGCGTAAATGGTTTCACGAAAATACGACGGAACATTGGGAAGACTTTGCGAATATATATCGAACGGAATTGGAAGGCTCGGATGCCGTACGGCAATTTATGGAAAGAATAAAAACGTATGACACCGTAACCTTATTGTATGCATCAAAAGATCCCATACGCAATCACGCGCGCATCCTTCAGCAGTTTCTTTCGGCTCACATGGCCTAACGAACGATATACTTCTTTTTCAGTTCTTCCACACCGGTTCCGGTAAAATACTCTTCCACGAAGTCCCAACGCTGTTCGTCCGTCAGAGCATCGGTACCGAAGAAAGAGGAAAATAAATCTATCTGCTCCTCAAAAATACGCTCGTTGGCATCCAAAATGAGATTGTGATATTCATTGGAATCCGCCAATTGTTGCAGAAGCTCCGGATTGTCGAACCGGACGTGTACGCAGGGGGTACCACCACCCTCTACACTGAACGAAAGGCAGTCGAGCATGGAAAGAAGATTGAGCAGCATATTCAAATCGGAGAACGGAGTGCAGTAGAACTGTAAACGCGCGCCCTTATTGCCTGTGATACGTTGGGTAAACAGCTTTTGATAACGGGACAAAAGCAGGTCGAAGCCTTTGATTACAGTAAATGAAAGCTCATTCGAGTCTTTCTTCTTGATACTGCTGATATAGCTTACGCTACGTCCCTCTTCGGTGCGGCTTTCCAATAGCGAACCGATGAAACGCTTGGCAGACGGCACATCCATGCCGTGCTCGGCAAATACCGCACGCAGTTCTTCTTCATCGAAACGTCCTTTCGATTTCAGCAAAGCCGTCTTCAGCATCGTCACCAAATTCTTGAACAAAGCGTCCATACGCTGTCGGATAATCGTTGCATCTTCTTTCAGCAGAACTTCGTGCTTACCCACGGAGACGGCACGGGAACCTTCCCACAAGGTACCACTATTCAGTTTCTGTTTGAACTCTCTATATCCCAACTCGGGAAAACACTCTTCCCAAAGAGTATCCAGACGGGCTCGATAGACGTCTTCTTCACCTTCCACTCTTGTAAGATAGCTCTGAAACTCGCGTGCAAAGGTATCACCGGTCTTATCCTGAACGTAACCCTCTGCCAGCAGATTTTGCGGACTGACTTCCAACAAATGCGTTCCGTACCGCTGCGACAAATCATCTTCCAACCACAGTAAAGCGGTCTTAATAAGTTGTCCCAGTTCGGCCTCATACTCCAGTTTGTTCTTGGTACGCGGCAACTTCACCACAAACTCAAAGTCGGACAGGGAAACAAGAATTTCCTTTTTCTCTCCTTTCATCCGATATACTTCCATGAGCTTTTTCAGAATCAGCTCCAACTGTTCCTGTGCAATATTACCCGTTTGATGCAGACGTTTCATATAATAAAAGTCACGCTCGTGATAGTCAGTGGCGGCAATGCCTTGAACATCCGCATCACGGGCTGCACGGCCTATTTCCTGAATGTAATCGACAAACGTACCCGAAGGCGCTACGTGGTAGACACGATCAATATCGCTGATGTCCACACCCATGCCGAAAGCTTTTGTGGCGACAATCATCCGCTTCATGCCCTCTTTAAAATCCTGCACAATGGCGGCTTTCTGCTCTTTTTCTTTCTTACCGTAATAGGAAGCTACCCAATGCCAGTCGGCAGAGCGTACCCAAGTCTTTATACGCATATCTATACTACCGGCAAAGGGATAGTAAAGCAGGGTTTTATGCCCGTTGAGGAAGTCTTCCACACGTCCGGATATGACGCGCTGCTTACCTTTATCGTAGGTTTCCCCCTCTTCCAATGTGAGCTGTCGGATATCGAAACCGATATTCTTACGCTTTACCGTACCGACATAAAGCACGCAAGGCTCCATCTGTAGGGAGCGGATCGTCTCGAATACCATATCATTGCCCCCTTTGGGATTCCACACGGCAGTGGCGGTCAAGGCAAACAACGGGAATGTATAACCTAGGTTCTGCTTCAAAGCACTTAAATAGCGCCCCAGAAACCAATAGTCCACACGGAACTCTTTACCCCAGGTGGTTACCGTATGCGCCTCATCGATAACTACCATGCCAATACGGCGATTGCCGACAAAATGTTTGATGTCGTAGGAGAGCAACAACTCTGGCGAAAGATAAAACAGGTCAATTTCTCCCTCACGTACCGCCCGATAAACCTCCATCTTCTGCTCCGGTGAAAGGTCAGAAGATGCATACGCCACACGTTCATAACCCAAGTCTTGCAAACCTTCTACCTGGTCTACTATCAGTGCCTTCAAAGGAGAAACAACAATGGTTAGCAGATTATATTCTTTTCCCAGATAGATAGCCGGGAGTTGGAACAACAGAGATTTACCCGAACCCGTCGGGGCGGTCAGCAGAATATTATCCGGTTGCACTTCTTCTTTCCGCGCCTTTTCCGCCTCACGGATTACATTTTCAATCAGTTGCCCTTGAGAGATGCAGAGTGTTTCCCTGCTTTTAAACAAATCATCGTAAATTTCAAGATTACGAAAGCGGTCGTAACCATAGGTTTCTTTCAAAAGTTCCGTTATACTCTGCCGACAGTCTTCGGGCAAATGGCGTTCTTTTAATTCGGGCAAACGGCATGCCTCTCCTGTTTGTGTCATCATCAATACAATGGGGATTAAAAAGAAAAAAGATAGTATCCCAGCCATAGCAAAGGCCTTCGTACTACCTCTTTCTATAATTTGTCTTATCCGTAAACCGATGGATAAGATTCAATCAAAGCGTATTAATACTCCTCTTCGTTGAAGAAGAAATCTTCTTTGCTGGGATAATCAGGCCAAATATCTTCAATACTTTCATAAATCTCGCCTTCATCTTCCATTTCTTGCAGATTCTCAATAACCTCAAGCGGAGCGCCCGAACGCATGGCATAATCTATCAGTTCGTCCTTAGTTGCCGGCCAAGGGGCATCTTCCAATTTAGATGCTAATTCCAATGTCCAATACATAGTTTCTAAGTATTAAAATTGTGAATATTAATTCCTATCTTTATTTTTCGGCAAAAGTATAACAAAATATTTCACTTGCAACTATTATTCCAAAATATTTCTTCTTTTTCCGCGTCTTGATTCATTTTTCGTGAAAGAACAAACAAATAGTCAGACAAACGGTTGACATAGGCTAATAATTCTGAAGAAATGTCTACCTGCTCCGCCAAAGCAAGAATGCGGCGTTCAGCACGACGGCAAACGGTGCGACAGATATGACAAACGGCAGCCCCACGACAGCCGCCCGGAAGGATAAAAGAGGTCAGCGGAGGAAGCGTATCATCCAAACGGTCTATCTCATATTCCACCGCTTCCACTTGTTCCGGGGTGGTAATACTCACTTCATGGAGTTTGGTCTTTTCACGATCTGTCGCAAGGTAAGAACCTATTGCGAACAATTTATCCTGTACTTGTCGTAAGAACTGTTTGTCACGCTCATCGGAAAGATAGGTAATGAGAAAACCCAAGTTAGAGTTCAGCTCATCTACCGTGCCGTAGGTTTCAAGGCGGATATGAGTTTTGGAAACACGGGTACCACCCACAAGGGAGGTTGTTCCCTTATCTCCGGTTTTCGTATATACAAGGCTCTTTTTCATAATAGTCATTTTTCCTTTGAAACGCCTAAAGGTAATCAAAAGTTGACAATGTAGTCCTGTTTTATCTTGGTTTTATCAAAGAATATAATGCCGAGGTCATAAAGGTCGAAAGTAATACCAGCCTTTTCGTGTTGACTGATACATTTCCAAACAGCACGCATCCGAGATGTATAACGGATACCTTCGATTACAAAAACGGATGTTTTAGTAGTACGGGAAATACAGATACGGAATACTTCTTCTACAAATTCCGGGCGACGGTAATCGTGCAAGTATAGAAAATCGACAGGAGCGCCACTCTCCAGAAAAAGTTCGGACAACTCGGAAGCGGCTGTATAATCCGCCCCCTCTTTAGCGGCTTTCAGATAAAGAGAAGAGGCTGACTGTCTGCCGGCATCCACAACTGTAGTCGGTTGTGCGTAATTCACTAAACGGAATAGAAGCCGCTTTACTTTTAAGGATTCGTAACTCCACGTACGGTCTTTCTGCGGCGCAAGCTTCTTTTGTGCGGTTACCAGCTCCTCATACTTATAATAAGGAGTGGATTCATAGATAACGTGTGTTATCAAATTGAAAGCGAAAGGTGAATGTACCCCGTAACCGCAACGGTGGCGGAAGCGATACAGCCAAATGAAAGGATGTTTCAGTGCAAGTAATATACGGTTCATCATAAATTGATTCTTTATTACGTTGCAAAAATACAGAAAAACCGGAAATGGAAGCTAATCACACACCTTTCCTTTAATAACCATACCCGTACCGGATGAATAATTTTCCTGAACCGTCAGAGCAACATTCTTTCTGTCAAAATGAAAGACGAGGTCAAGAGCTGATACCCAATTGACATAATGCACTTTCAGTTCAAGCGTTTTTGATGCCGGCCAAGCATAACTTCCTGCCACCCGAAAAGGGCCTTCGATACCGCAGAAACGTCCTTTTGGGATAATAGAATAAGGAGGATAAGCCTTTATTACTGCCATTTGCCATTGTTTATAACCGAACAGCAGGTCGTAAGTATTATCATTCATTTCCGTTACTGTCATTACAACTTCTCTTGGTTTGAAATTCAGTGTAAGGGATTGCCAACCGAATTTATTCTGTTCGAGAGTGATACGTTTGCCGTTATATATCTGTGCTTCGGGGGATATTGTCTTACCTTGCACAAAAGGGAGCCGGCAGGATTGTTGTTTCTTTTGCAGCTGTCCATAAGCCTTACCGACTTTTAAGGGGGTGTCAGTCACTTCAGGCAGCAAACGGTTCCACACCAACCTACGTTGTGCACGACCGTTGGTCCGTGTACATTCCGTTATAACCACTACCATATCCTTATCCGGGATAATCAGGATATATTGCCCGAGTGCTCCATCGGCACGTACAGCTCCGGGATATTCGCAAAGCCACATCTGATAACCGTAATCATCTCCTAAAGTAGACATCTGCTTGGTCATCATCTGCTCTACCCATGATGCAGGGAGTAGCTGCCTGCCTTTCCACATTCCACGGTTTAACAAGAGTTGACCGAACTTGGCCAACGATTCACTTTGGATATAAAGTCCCCAACCACCTGTATTGTAACCTTCGGGACTGATTTCCCACGCCACTTCCATGATATTCATCGGATTGAAAAGTTTCAGTTTCAGATAATCCAGCAGGGTCATCCCCGTTACTTTTTGTACAATGGCAGAAAGCAGGTAAGTGGCTATCGAGTCATACTCAAACTGTTTGCCGGGTTCTCTGACTGGTTTTGCAAGAAACGTACGTATCCAGTCCGTACAAATATTACGCATATTCCAGTCCGCAGCAATACCGGAAGTCATGGTCAGCAAGTCTCGCACGGTCATAGCTGCCAAATTGGTCGAAATTGTATCAGGCAATGATTCCGGGAAAAAGGTAGCAACACGGTCTGTCAAGCGCAGACGATTGTCCGCAACAGCCAGTCCTACCGCAGCGCTGACAAAAGTTTTGGAACAGGAATACATCGTATGGCTATACTCAGGCGCAAAGGGAGCCGGATAAATCTCCGCAACCACCTTGCCATAACGCAGTACCATGACACTATGAATTTCGGTTTTTGGAAGTAACATCAAAGAGTCAAATAAGGCAGTAACGGCTTGTGAAGGAATACCCTCCGCCTCAGGCGTGGAGCGTGGCAGTTCATTAACTTGTGCAGAAAGCGTAAAAGAATACAGTAAGCAGAAAAGCGACAAAAAAGAGACGATTTTATTCCTCATGACAATAATCGGTAATTCGTTGAACAAATAACGCAAATGTACAGTATCTACATACGAAAGACAAGTTATCTATGGGATTTAACTTCAATACCACAACGTCCGCATATTTTTCTTTTTAAGACAGAGAACCATTCTAACTGCAAAATGTTCTCTATGGGAATAACCTAAAACTCAACAGATAATGAAAAAATTAATAATGTTTATAGGTATTGCCGTTCTCATAGCAGGCTGTTCGGATGATGACAAGGATAACACTACGGACAATTCGCACCTCATCAGTCCGCGCATGGCAATGAGTATCGACAATATCAACGGACAACAAAGTTCATTTACCGGTATTCTGACAGTTATACCATGTGATGCAAACAGTTCCATCTACTATGGAAACTATGTAAGAGGAAAGCTGTCTCCTTTCTACGGTTACTACCAAGTAAAGGACGGTACTTTCTATGACGGATCCATTAATCGAGAAATCTCATTACCGATAGGTACTTACAACATGATTTATTGGGGAACGCCCAAATATCAGGATCCTGTTTACGCCCATCCCGCCATAAAAGAAGCGGCTCACAGTATAGGACTGGATATGTCAAAACAATCTCTTGGCTTATTTAAAATATCGGCCGACACCATTTACTATCCTGTATTCGACCTGGTATATGCAGCACAAACGATAAAGATTGGAAGTGAAAGCCTCAAAGCCTCTTTAAAGCGAGTGGTAGCCGGACTGAAAGTTGTTTTGAAAGATAAAGACGATACAGTACTGAGTTCCAGTATAGATAGTGTAGCCGTGCGAATTACCAATATTTATAGCGAGCTCAATTATTATACTGGAGAGCCACAAGGGATACCACGTACAATCGCTTTCCCATTGGCTCGCTCAATAGACGGTACTCAAATGAGCAATAGTACGGTTATGTTATTCCCGTCCGCCGGCAAATCTGAATTCCAGTTAACAATCACACTCAAAAACGGTAATGTAAAAAGCTTTAAGCAAACGTTGAGTTCTCCACTCAACGCCAATACCAAGCTGACTCTGACTTTAAGTTTGGGCAATATCTTTTCTGAAGAATCTTCCGGTGACTTTACTGTCGATAACTGGAATGAAAAAAACGAAAATATTGATGTACCGATAATTGAGTGAGAGAGTTTCAGTTATGTTTCAGTAGAAAAACGATAAAGCCTTGTAAACGTTCAATTTACAAGGCTTTATCGTTTTTCTTTGTACCCAGACCCGGGGTCGAACCGGGATGGAAGTGAATCCACTGGTGTTTGAGACCAGCGCGTCTACCGATTCCGCCATCTGGGCATGCTTGATTTCTCAAATGCGGTGCAAAGATACGGCTTTTTTTGAAACCTGCAATACTTTCTGCAAAAAAAAGCGAAAAAAGTAAGAAAATATCCTGCAAACATTCCTTGTTTGTAAAATATGCAGTACTTTAGCAGAAACTTTTAAAACATTTCATATGATAACCAATAAGGATAATTTCTGTGTAATCATGGGTGGTGGAATCGGTAGCCGTTTCTGGCCTTTCAGCCGTAAAACTCTTCCGAAACAATTTCTAGACTTTTTTGGCACAGGGCGTTCATTATTGCAACAGACATTTGATCGATTCAGCAAAGTAATTCCTACAGAGAACATACTGGTTGTAACCAATGACTTATATGCAGACTTAGTAAAAGAACAGCTTCCCGAGTTAAAACCTGAACAGATTTTATTAGAGCCTACTCGTAGAAACACAGCTCCATGCATTGCATGGGCCGCCTATCATATCCGCGCATTGAATCCGAATGCCAATATAGTAGTCGCTCCTTCAGACCATCTCATCCTAAAAGAAAGCGAATTCCTTTCAGCCATAGAAAAAGGTTTGGCATTTGTTGCAAAATCGGACAAACTTCTAACTCTTGGTATCAAGCCCAATCGTCCGGAAACAGGATATGGCTATATACAGATAGCCGAACACATAGACAGCAACTTCTATAAAGTGAAAACCTTTACAGAAAAGCCCGAACTGGAATTAGCCAAGGTTTTCGTAGAAAGCGGAGAGTTTTATTGGAATGCCGGTCTCTTTATGTGGAATGTCAATAGTATCATCAAAGCCGGTGAATCACTTCTGCCCGAATTGGCGACCAAACTGGCAGCCGGAAAGGATGTATACGGAACACCGGAAGAAAAGAAATTCATAGACGAGAACTTCCCTGCATGTCCTAATGTATCCATCGACTTCGGCATTATGGAGAAAGCAGATAATGTATATGTATCATTGGGCGATTTCGGCTGGTCTGATTTAGGAACATGGGGCTCCTTATACGACCTTTCTCAAAAAGATGAATCGGAGAATGTTACTCTGAAATGCCAGTCTCTATTATACAATAGCAAAAATAATATTGTCGTTCTTCCGCAAAACAAACTTGCCGTCATCGACGGATTGGAAGGCTACCTCATCGCTGAATCGGATAATGTACTGCTGATTTGCAAAAAGGATGAAGAACATTCCATACGTAAGTATGTAAACGATGCTCAAATCAAACTGGGAGATGATTATATTTAAACGATTCTCCGATAACAGGAAAGTATAATAAAAAGCGGTAGTTGAATATAACAACTGCCGCTTTCATTTTTATATAGGGGAGGAAATAAAATCTATCAGAGTGCCATGCGAATGGCTTCGGCTACCGCCTTAAATTCTTCATCTGTCAATTTCAGCTTCGGATTGGAGAAAATCATATCCTTTTCGTCTTGCATAGGAATCAGATGGATATGTGCATGAGGGACTTCCAAACCTAAAACAGCTTCACCTACTTTCTTGCAAGGAAAAGCCTTACCGATAGCCAATGCCACTTTCTTTACAAAGATATGCATTACAGCCAAATCCTCGTCGCTTAAATCAAAGATATAGTCCACTTCCTGCTTGGGAATGACCAACGTATGACCTTTCACCAACGGATTAATATCAAGAAATGCAAAGAATTTATCATTCTCCGCTACCTTATAGCAAGGTATCTCACCTGCGATAATTCTGCTGAATATTGTTGCCATAACTTTATATATGTATAAAATAAGGCAAGCCCGCATACGGACCTGCCTTTCCTTTAAAACGATATGTTTACTACTTCCAGATTAATCATACCCTGCGGAACTTTAATTTCAGCAACATCACCCACTTTCTTACCAAGCAAACCTTGTGCAATCGGAGTGTTTACAGAAATCTTGCCCTCTTTCAGGTTGGCTTCGCTTTCAGACACAATAGTATAAGTCATCTTCATACCATTTTTCACATTCTTCAGTTCCACCTTATTCAATATCTGTACACTGTCGGTCTTCAACTTGGACTCATCAATAATCTTGGCATCGGCAATCACCTGCTTCAGTTTATTGATTTTCATTTCAAGAAGACCCTGAGCTTCTTTTGCTGCATCATATTCCGCATTTTCCGACAAGTCACCCTTGTCACGCGCTTCAGCGATAGCTGCCACAATTTTCGGGCGTTCTACCGTTTCCAGCTGTTTTAAATCGGCTAACAACTTATTGTAGCCTTCTTCTGACATATAAGCCATACTTTTTCCTCCTTATTATTTATATTGTTTTTTTAATGGTATTATAAACAAAAAAGAATTCCAACATGGTCAGCATGCTGGAACCCTCTTTCCTATTTTCCTTTGCAAAGATAGCCTTTTAAATAATGCGTGTCAAGCAAAAAGTAGTGCTTTGTAACATATTTAAATGAAATCTTCTAATTTATAACACGTTACAACAGAGCCTTCACTGCTGCATCCAAATCTTTAATTGACTCACCACGAGCACTTAATTCACTCTTTTTATTGATAAGGAAGACAGCCGGAAGCGACTGCACATTATAAGCGGCAGCTATGCTGGAATACACCCCATTGGCATCACGCACGCATACCCAAGGCAAGTTATCAGCGGTTGTTTTCCAATAGTGCTCATCCGCATCCAAAGAAACCTGATAAATCTCCAAACCTTGTCCGGCATACTTGTCATACAAATCACGCAGCATATAATTATGTGTAGGGGAAACCGCACTCTGATAGATTGTAAAATCCAAAATGACAGCTTTGCCCTTCAAATCACTCAACTTATGCATATTACCTTTCATATCGCGCAAGTTAATGTCGATGATGCCCGTTTCCGAAACAGCTTCTGTAGGAAGCTCCACTACCTTTTGCTGCGGAGTTCGGGTATTCTTCATTCCCTTTATCACGATATTATAAAGATTCTTTGAACGGTCGGCATGCGGATAGTAGTTATTCAAGCTGGTTGCCACAGCGGCAAAACATTTCACATCATCTTTATTGTTCAACGGGTCGAATATCAGATAATTATTCAGCTTCTGGAACAAAGCAAAATAAGCGGCAGCCGTATTGGGAGCAGCAAAAATATAATTTATCTTCACTTCATCCTTATAGTTCTTCATCAATGTAGCAAGGCTGTCTTCAAACACATCCGCACCCATCTTATGCGCCTGCATGCTCTGAATCAACGCATTCACATTGGTTTGCAACTGCATTTGTTTCATGGTAAGTTCTTTTATCTTCGCACTGTTGGCCGATCCCTCTACGGTATAAGCCGTAGAAAAATCCGTATACGGTGCATTCAATCGAACTGTTTCCGTAGAATCTATGGAAAAGTTGATCACCTTGTCATCCACCCGCAAACGATAAAATTCCGGAGATACCGGGCGCGTCTGCTTGAAAGCAAACGTACCGTTACCTTTCAACTTGACAGAATCCAAAGGAACAATACCTTCCAAAGCCGAAGCTTCCAGATAAAGCGTCTTGCCGTCAGCACCGGATATTTCGCCTTCCACTTTAAATTTCGGTTCGGAATCACATGCGCTCAGGCCCAGAGCAGCCAACGCTACAAAAAGAATCTTTTTCATATTTCGTGTATTTTTCTAAAAAGAACGTGCAAATATACTCCTTTTCACGGTTAGTCAAAGCATTTTCCCGCTTCTTACACTTATAAAAGTGCAAAAAACAGCTAAATACAAACTTTTTATCTCATTCCCACCGCATTACACGAATAAAATATGTATCTTTGCGGGAATTTTGAAAGAAAATAGATATAAAACATTTTTTATGATTAACCCAATTGTTAAGACGATCGAGCTTCCTGATGGCAGAACCATCACGCTCGAAACGGGAAAGCTGGCAAAACAGGCAGACGGTTCTGTAATGCTTCGTATGGGCAACACCATGCTTCTAGCTACTGTTTGTGCCGCCAAGGACGCAGTTCCCGGAACAGATTTCATGCCGTTACAGGTAGAGTACAAAGAAAAATTCTCCGCATTCGGACGTTTCCCCGGAGGTTTTACAAAACGCGAAGGTCGCGCTTCCGATTATGAAATCCTTACTTGCCGCCTCGTAGACCGTGCTCTCCGCCCTTTATTCCCCGACAATTTTCATGCAGAGGTATATGTAAACATCATCCTCTTCTCAGCAGACGGCGTTGACATGCCGGACGCATTGGCAGGACTTGCAGCTTCTGCCGCCCTCGCAGTTTCAGATATTCCTTTCAACGGACCGATTTCCGAAGTACGTGTAGCGCGTATCAACGGTGAATTCGTTATCAACCCTACTTTCGAGCAACTGGAGAAAGCCGATATGGACCTTATGGTAGGCGCCACTTATGAGAACATCATGATGGTAGAGGGTGAAATGGACGAAGTGTCCGAAAAAGATTTGCTGGAAGCCATGAAAGCCGCTCACGAAGCGATCAAGATACAATGTAAAGCCCAGATGGAGTTGGCAGAAGAGGTCGGTTCTACCGTAAAACGCGAATACTGCCACGAAGTAAACGACGAAGAGCTCCGCAAGGCTGTTCACGACGCTTGCTATGACAAGGCTTATGCAATCGCCGCTTCCGGCAATAAGAACAAGCACGAACGCATGGATGCTTTCGATGCCATCCGCGAAGAATTCAAAGCGCAGTTCAGCGAAGAAGAGCTGGAAGAAAAAGCTCCGCTTATCGACCGTTACTATCACGATGTTGAGAAAGAGGCCATGCGCCGTTCTATTCTGGACGAAGGCAAACGTCTCGACGGACGTAAGACTACCGAAATCCGTCCTATCTGGTGTGAAATCGGTTATCTGCCCGGCCCTCACGGCTCCGCCATCTTCACGCGTGGTGAAACCCAGTCTTTGTCTACCGTTACTTTAGGAACAAAACTGGACGAAAAGATCATCGACGACGTTTTGGAACACGGAAAAGAACGTTTCTTGTTGCACTACAACTTCCCGCCGTTCTCTACGGGTGAAGCTAAAGCACAGCGTGGCGTAGGCCGTCGCGAAATCGGTCACGGTCACCTTGCATGGCGTGCATTGAAAGGACAAATTCCTGCCGACTATCCGTACGTAGTACGTGTTGTATCCGATATTCTCGAATCAAACGGTTCTTCTTCCATGGCTACCGTATGTGCCGGAACATTGGCTCTGATGGATGCCGGTGTAAAAATCAAGAAACCCGTATCCGGTATCGCGATGGGATTGATTAAGAACGCAGGCGAAGAAAAATATGCCGTACTGTCCGACATCCTCGGTGATGAAGACCACCTTGGCGATATGGACTTCAAGGTAACCGGTACAAAAGATGGTATCACTGCTACCCAGATGGATATCAAGGTAGACGGTCTGTCTTATGAAATCCTTGAAAAGGCATTGCTGCAGGCTAAAGAAGGACGCGAATACATTCTGAGCAAAATCACCGAATGTATCGCGGAACCGCATGACGACCTGAAACCGCATGCTCCCCGCATCGAAACCATGACTATTCCTAAAGAATTCATCGGCGCTGTAATCGGCCCGGGCGGAAAGATTATCCAAGGAATGCAGGAAGAGACCGGCGCAACGATCACCATTGAAGAAATAGACAACATCGGTAGAATTGAAATTGCCGGAACCAACAAGAAATCCATTGACGACGCAATGCGTATCATCAAGGGTATCGTAGCCGTACCGGAAGTAGGCGAAGTCTACAAAGGTAAAGTACGTTCCATCATGCCTTACGGTGCATTCGTTGAGTTCTTGCCGGGTAAAGACGGTTTACTCCACATTTCCGAAATTGACTGGAAACGTTTGGAAACGGTAGAAGAAGCCGGAATCAAGGAAGGTGACGAAATCGACGTGAAGTTACTCGACATCGATCCGAAAACCGGTAAATTCAAACTGTCCCGCAAAGTATTGCTTCCAAGACCGGAAAGACAAGAAAGACCGGAAAAGAAAGAAAAATAATCCTTATATAATAAGGATATATAAGCCCGACAGCCTGCTGTCGGGCTTTCTTTTTATCCCCTCACACAACGGAAGTCAAAAAAACAACAAACATTGTTTGCATATTACGAAAAGATTGCGTTGTTTTGTCATACGAAACCTTAAATCGTACGAAAAAACCCCAAACCGAATGTCCGATCTTACCAGATTACATGCAATGGACCTTTTCTCGCGTTTTTTCCAAGAGAACCAAGAAAAGTTCCTGACTTTTGCTTACTCCTATCTCAGAGATAAAGCGGAAGCCGAAGATGTGTTAATGGAATCCATGATTGCTTTATGGGAGAACCGCGACCGCTGGGAAGAAGGCAGTAACCTACACGCCTTGTTACTGACCATTATCAAGAATAAATCCCTCAATCTTTTAGAACACAAACAGATACGGCTGCGGGCGGAAGAAGACATCGACAGCCACAGCCGGCGGGAGTTGGATTTACGTATATCGACCCTGAAAGCCTGCGAACCCGAACAGATATTCAACACCGAAATACAGCACATCGTCCATAAGGCATTAGAGCAGATGCCTCAGCAAAGCCGTACCATTTTCATGCTAAGCCGTTACCAGAATCTCCCCAACAAGCAAATCGCAGAGCAGTTGAACATCTCGCTGAAAACCGTAGAGGCGCATATCACCAAAGCCCTACGCATACTGCGATTAGAGCTGAAAGATTACCTGGCTTCCATACTCCTCTAAACATTAAAATCACTTTTATTCAAAAAAGTCCCATATTTCGATAGGGTTGTCCACATCTCATCGGTTATATATACAGAAGGGCCCTGAAAGCTCTCCTTTTAACCAAGCGACTTTTTATGATGAATCAGGAATTACTATATAAATATTTTAAAGGAACAGCCTCCATTGAAGAGGAAAAGCAGATTCTGGATTGGGTTGAAGCCTCCGAAGAAAACCGGGAGGCCTACCTGAAAGAACGTATGCTGTTCGACGTATCCCTATTCTCCACAAAGCAAGACAGCAAGAAAAAACCGATGCGCCTCATGCCGATGCTCCGCTGGACGGCACGTATCGCGGCAGCTATCGTCATTGCCGTATCCGGTTACTATATGACCACAGATTATATATATAATAAGAATGCACAACCTCAAACCATTACCGTTCCTGCCGGACAACGCGCCCAAATCACGCTTGCCGACGGCACACGCGTATGGTTGAACGCCCAATCAACACTTACCTACGCCTCCAACTTCGGCCGCAAAGAACGCAACGTAGAACTGGACGGCGAAGCCTATTTCGAGGTTACCAAAAACAAGAAATTACCATTCTACGTACATACGGAGATGAATAAGGTAAGAGTAGTCGGCACCTGCTTCAACGTCTGCGCATACAAAGGCAGCAAAGAGTTCGAGACAACACTGGTAGAGGGTATCGTAGATATTTATCCAAGCTGCAATGACCAGGTAATCACCCGCCTGCACAAAGACGAGTTCTTCGCCAACTATGACGGACGCTGCAAGAAAACGATTCTCCCCTCATACGAGTATCTCCGCTGGAAAGAAGGATTGTATTGTTTCGACGACGTCCCGTTCAGCGGCATTTTAGATAAACTCGAGAAATACTACAATGTAAAGATAAGCGTTACCAGCCCCAGACTACTGACCCACGAAGGGCTGACCGGCAAATTCAGGGAGCAGGACGGCATCGAACACATCTTGCGAACCATCTCCAAAGAACATCCGTTCAAGTTCAGCATCAATGAAGCGAAAGACTCGATAATCATATATGAATAAATAAGAACCTTTAAATTTAGTACTAACCCCTTAAAACCAAATAGTATGAAACCATAGCAGAAACAGTCTGAAAATTCACTTCCCCCTTTTTTGATAAAAAAAGATCGGAAAGTACCCCCATACTTTCCGATCCGAAACAGTCAAAAATCGACCTTAATCAATTTATTAACTTAACACAGTGACAAAGATATGAGAAAAATTTCTTTGAATGGGCTTTTTTGTCCAAAAAGTTTCGAAATTAAGCAATTATTGCGTACTATGAAGATCACACTATTCCTTCTCCTGTTTGTAACATTCCAAGCATACTGCGGGAATAGTTACTCTCAGAATGCCAAAGTCAGTATCCCCAATTCCCAACTGAGAGTGGGTCAGGTGCTTTCCAAAATCGAATCTCAAACAGAGTATTTGTTTGTGTATAACAAGAAAAGCGTAGATGTACGCCGCACTGTTAACGTGGAAGCTGAAAACAAATCGGTAGCCGAACTGTTGGACGAAGTTTTTGCCGGAACCAACATCAGATATGTAATGGAAGGCAAGAACATCGTTCTGACCAAGAAAGGCGAAAATATTGAAAGCGTTGCCGGTGTACAACAAGAAAGAGTCACCGTAAAAGGTGTTGTCACCGACTCCAAAGGCGAACCTATTATCGGTGCCAACGTATTGGAGAAGGGAACGACCAACGGCATCATTACCAATCTGGACGGTGAATTCACCCTCAACGCACCTGCCAATGCCACTTTGGTCATTTCCTATATCGGCTATGAGCCTATAAACGTTGCGCTTAACGGCCGTACATCGCTGAAAATCCAAATGAAAGAAGAAGCTCTGGCTCTGGAAACCGTTGTCGTAACAGCCATGGGCATCAAGAAAAAAGAAGCCTCTCTTACCTACTCCACCCAACAGGTAGGCGGCGACGAACTGACGCGCGCCAAAGACCCCAATATGATTAACGCCCTTGCCGGCAAAACAGCAGGCGTATCCATCACCCGCAACTCCTCCGGTTTGGGCGGTTCCGCCAAAGTTTCCATCCGCGGTATCCGTTCCGCCAATGCCGACGGCAACAACCAACCGCTATACGTCATCGACGGCGTACCTATGCTGAACAACGTGGCCGAACAGGCATTCTCCGCCATGGGCGGCAACAACGATGCCGGTAACCGCGACTCCGGCGACGGCATCTCCAACTTGAATCCGGACGACATTGAAAGCATGAGTATTCTGAAAGGCGCTTCCGCAGCAGCTCTCTACGGCTCTCAGGCCGCCAACGGCGTAATCCTGATTACCACCAAGAAAGGGAAAGCCGGTATGCAACGCATCGTATTCAACTCCAACCTGACCGTAGACCATGCCATTTGCCTACCCGAATTCCAAGACAGATACGGCGCAAGCGGCGCCACAAGCTGGGGCACGGTTCCGGAAAATGCAAACTCAAAACCCATAAAGGCTTACGACAACGTTGGCGACTATTTCAGTAACGGAGTTACCGCCACCAACTCGCTGTCTGTCAT
This sequence comes from Bacteroides clarus YIT 12056, assembly GCF_900129655.1. Taxonomy (GTDB): domain Bacteria; phylum Bacteroidota; class Bacteroidia; order Bacteroidales; family Bacteroidaceae; genus Bacteroides; species Bacteroides clarus. The sequence continues at coordinate 384,510 of NZ_FQWK01000005.1, read as the reverse complement.
GACAGGTAAGGAAAAAATGCAGACCTACTTCTCTTACGCCAATACCACCGCAAAAGGTATCGTCGACGTAAACAAACTGCAAAAACATAATATCACGTTCCGGGAAACAGCCTCCTTATTCAACGACCGCCTGACATTGGATGCCAACGTCAACCTGATGACCCAGAAAATCAAGAACCGCCCCACTTCCGGCGGATATTACATGAACCCGTTGGTAGGTCTGTACACTTTCCCGCGCGGCGAAGACCTCGGAGTTTATCGCAACGACAACGGTTTTGAAAAGTACGATGAAAACCGGGCCATGCCTTTGCAAAACTGGTACACAGACATCAGCGGCTTCACCCAGAACCCCTACTGGCTGACAAACAGAGTAACCAGCACCGACAAGCGTTTCCGTACATTGGCTTCTTTAAGCGCCAACCTGAAAATAACCGACTGGTTCAGCGTCCAGGCACGCGGTAACGTAGACTATATCAACGACAATTACGACCAGAAGATGTATGCCGGTACGGCAGCCGACGTAGCGCACCAAAACGGCCGTTACATCAAAATGAACCGTCAGGACTTCATGATTTACGGCGACTTCATGGCTATGTTCAACAAAACATGGAACGATTGGGCATTGAACGCGGCCGTAGGCAGCAGCATCAACACTACCAAGGTCAACTCCTTGAGCCTCGACTCCGGTAAATCGGGATTGTACAAAGCCAATGTCTTTACGGTTCCCAACATGAACCTCAGCGGTGCGGGCACTTCATTCATTGACGAGACCGCCGACCAAAGACGTACCATCCAATCCATATTCGCCACCGCGCAAATCGGCTGGAAAGAAAGCGTTTATCTGGATGTTACCGCACGTAACGACTGGTCTTCCACACTTGCCAACACCAAGAGCGAAAACTCCGGTTTCTTCTATCCCTCGGTAGGTCTTTCATGGATTCTCAACAAGACGCTCGACCTGCCGGAATGGATCAGCTTCGGCAAGGTACGCGCTTCATGGGCGCAGGTAGGTAACGACCTTCCCATCGGCATCACCAGCCCCGCACAGACTATCACGGCAGGTGGCGTAGTGAAACCCATCGACTATTACTTTGCAGAAGACCTGAAACCGGAAATCAGCAATTCCATCGAAGTAGGTACCGAATGGAAGTTCTTCAACAGCCGTCTGGATTTCGACTTCACGTTCTACCGTACCGACACCAAGAACCAGTTGATTCGCGTAAACACTACCGCCGAAAAGCGCCCTTACCGTTGGATTAACGCAGGTAAGATACGTAATACGGGCGTTGAAATCACGTTGGGAGCCACTCCGTTGATGAACGATAATTTCCGTTGGAAAACCCAGTTCAACTTCGCTACCAACAAGAACGAGATTGTTTCCTTGGGCGGCACTCCCAACTTCCAATACGCTTCGGGCAATGTAAGCATGCCTTATAAGATGATGGTTGTAGAAGGCGGTTCGCTGGGCGACATCTACGGCAACGTATTCGTACGCGACGCAAACGGCAAAATCCTGCTGGAACCTGCAACGGACAAAGACGGCAACCCCAACGCAAAAGCCGGCTTGCCCCAGGTAACTACCGACAAAGCCGCCAAAATCGGTAACTTCAATCCCGACTGGACACTGGGCTGGAGCAACACCGTAACCTACAAAGGCTTCTCCCTCTACTTCCTGATTGACGCACGCGTAGGCGGTGACGTTATCTCGCTGACACAAGCCGGACTGGACTATGCAGGTGTAAGCAAAGCTACCGGCGATGCCCGCAACGCAGGTTACTATATGCTCGAAGGACAAAAGATTGACAACGTGCAGAAATTCTATCAAATGGTAGGCGACCGCGGTAACGGTACCACGGAATTCTACCGCTACGACGGAACGAACATTCGTTTGCGCGAAATCTCATTAGGCTATTCCTTCCCGCAACAGATACTCGAAAGGACAGGCTTCATCAAGGGTGTAGACCTCTCACTGGTAGCCCGCAACCTGTTCTTCATCTACAAAGACGCCCCGTTCGATCCGGATGCGACAATGTCGGTAGGCAATGATAACCAAGGCTTGGACACCTTCGGCATGCCTTCAACGAGAAACATTGGATTCAACATTAAATTTACCTTCTAAATACCCGAACAATATGAATAAGATAAAATATACAACCGCACTACTCCTCGGCGGACTCCTGAGTTTTTCATCTTGTACCGATAACTTTGCCGATTTCAACAGCACCGAAGGAGCCTATACAGACGAATTGCAGAAATACGATAACCAGACCAACCTCGTACCTTTCTCCACCATTCAGAAAGGCATCATCTATCAAACGGGTGTGGACGGCACCGACTGGCAATACCAAATCGTACAGAACCTGGTGGCCGATATGTTCTGCGGATATTTCCACGACATGACGGGCTCGTTCAACGCCAACAACTCCACCTACAATCTGAACAACGGCTGGACCAGCGCCATGTGGGTGTATACTTACGGATATGTCATGCCTTCCATCGCCGACGCGGAAGCATTGAATACAGAAAAGGAATGGCCTCTTTACCATGCCATTACCAAGATTCTGAAAGTAGCCACCCTTCATCGCGTAAGCGACTATTATGGCCCCATCCTTTACGACGGGTTCGGAACAGCCGACCAGAAGCCGCAGTCGCAGGAAGAAGTCTACAAACGTTTCTTTGAGGATTTGGGCACAGCCGTGAATATACTGAAAGATTACAAAGGCGGCATATCCTTTGAAAGCGCCGACTTCATGATGCCGGAAGGCAAACGCACTCCCGCGCAATGGCTGAAATTCGCCAACTCCCTCCGCTTACGTCTGGCCATGCGCGTGTCTAACGCAGCTCCCGAACTGGCCGAGGAACAAGCCAAGGCAGCTTTGGATGCAGCCAACGGCGGCGTACTGGAAACCGCCAACGAAACGGTAGGCGAATACGGCATCCGTAACCCGCTGGGTGGTGTTGCCGGCTGGAGCGAGGTATACATGAACGCAAACCTGGAGTCTTTCTTAAAAGGTTATAACGACCCTCGTCTCAAATCATACTTCAATCCCGCGCAAGACGGCAGAGACAAAGACGGCAACATTATCAAGGAAGTGGCCGGCGTGAAACAGCTCGGCAGCATCGAAGGCGACTATAAAGGTGTCCGCCAGGGAACAGGCGTAGCCGACAACCGCTACTCCACACACTCTCAAACCACCATTACCACCGGCAGTAAAATCATTGTCATGAGTGCGGCCGAAGTATGGTTCCTGCGTGCAGAAGCAGCTTTAAGAGGCTACACTTCCGAGGACGTGGAGAACTGCTACAAGCAGGGTATCACCGTATCCTTCTCGCAATGGGATGCCAACGGCGTAAGCGACTATCTGGAAAGCGAAGAAACTCCGGCGGCTTATGTAGACGCATTCGATAAGAAATTCGATGCGGACGCACCGACAAGCATTACTCCGAAATGGGATGAAAGCGCCACACCGGAACAAAAACTGGAGAGAATCATCACCCAAAAGTGGCTGGCTCTCTATCCGGAAGGTTGCGAAGCATGGGCGGAACAACGCCGTACCGGCTATCCCCAGCTCATCAAGGTCGCAGTGAACAACAGCGGCAACACCATCAGCACCGACGATATGATTCGCCGCGTATTCTTCAACCAAGACTACAAAACGGACAACAAAGCGTTGTATGACGCTTTAGTAGGCAAGCTGGGCGGTGCAGACAATGGCGGCACACGTCTTTGGTGGGATACCGGACGGAATAACTTTTAAATGATACAAAGATATATTTTTTAATCAGTGGTGTTTTCCGTATTAGTTATTACGGGAAAAAGGTTGTAAGGAGCAGAGTCGGGGGGCTTTGCTCCTTCTTTTTATAGGGTAGGCAGAAAGCGGCGGGCAGAAAGCAGGAAGCTTCTTTGCCCAAGTACGGGGGATGACGCGGATAAGCCCGCGGGTTTCGGGATGTACCCACGGTTGGTATCTCTCATACCAACCAATGGTACGACGTGTACCTAAGGTTGGTACGGCAAGTACCACGGCTTGGTACAAGACGTACCAAGAGATGGTACAAACCTGGTACACGTATCTTATTGATTGTAAGCGCTATGAGAGATTACTTATATTCCTGTACCGGAAGCTCTCCCCTCAATGCTCCAAGCGCGTTCAGCGCCAATGCTTCCATTTCATCCTCACCCGGATAGACGTGCACCGGAGCAAGGAACGAGATGCGCTCTTTCAGACGGGAAATGATATAATCGGAATGTGCCATGCCGCCTGTCAGCAGAATGGCATCTATCCGGCCGTACAGCACAACGGAAGCCGCACCGATGCTTTTGGCTATCTGGTAAATCATGGCATCCAGCACCGATTCGGCATGTTTGTCCCCTTCCTCTATCCGGCGGACAATGGCGGGAACATCGGTCGTGCCCAGATGGGCTGTCAGTCCGGCACGGCCGGAGATGCGCTTTTTGAGTTCGTCTTTTGTGTAGCGGCCGGAACAGCAGAGGTCTATCAACTGCCCGGCAGGGAGCGTACCGGCACGTTCCGGCGAGAACGGGCCTTCACCGTCGAGCGCGTTGTTTACGTCGACAGCCTTGCCATGATGATGAACGCCAACGGATATGCCGCCGCCCAAATGGCAGACAATCAGGTCGAGTTCTTCGTAGCGCGTATCATGCTCGGCGGCATAGCGGCGGGCAATGGCACGCTGGTTCAGCGCATGCCAGATGGTGATGCGGGGCATAAGGGGAGAACCTGTGATGCGGGCTATCTCGTCCAGCTCGTCCACAACGCCGGGGTCGGCAATGAAGGCACGGCAGCCGGGGAGTAGCGCGGCAAGCTCGGAAGCTATGAGGCATCCCAAGTTGCAGGCGTGGGTGCGCATGGCATGAAGAATATCGTCCAGCATGGCATCATTCACCTCGTATACGCCGCCCGGTATGGGTTTCAGCAGTCCGCCGCGCCCCACTATGGCGTCAAACTCAAAAGGGATATTATTGGCTTCCAACTCTTTCAGTACCAAATTCTTGCGGAATTCAAACTGGTCGATGATATGGGAGAACGAGGACAATTCGTCTACCGTATGACGGATGTTACGCACCAGGCGGGGCACGTCGTTCTCGTATACGGCAATCTTTGTCGAAGTGGAGCCGGGGTTGATGACGAGTAGATTCATCGATGCGGGTATTATTTACGATTTACTATTTGACAGTCGCGAGGTATCATTTGCCGTTTCCGAGCCGCAACTGGTCAGGCATGCCATGGCGATACTGTAATATTTGGACAAGCCGGAGTCGCTGCGCGAAGGTAACACAACGGGGCAGACGGGGCCTTGAAGCAATCCCGCCATATCGGCATGGGAGAAGAGGGAGACGGCTTTATAAAAGGCATTGCCCGATTCGATGTTCGGGAAAATCAAGACATCGGCCTCACCGTTGATGGGGGATACGATACCTTTGATGTCGCCGCTCGTCTTTTCGCAGGAAGTCTTTACATCCAGCGGGCCGTCGATAATGACATTTCCGAACTCGCCCGCCTCGGCAAGTTCTACGATATTAACGTAATCCAACGAATGGGGAAACTTGGCGCTCACCTTTTCCGTGCAATGGATAAGCGCGATGCGCGGCTGCCCGATACCGAAATGGCGGCAGGTATGGATGGCATACCAAATCATCTCTATGCGCTGTTGCAGGGTAGGCCGGGGGATGACAGCGGCATCCGAGAAGAACAGCAGTTTATCATAGGTGGGAATCTGCATGACGGCCAGATGCGTCAGTATCCTGCCTTTGGGCAGCAGCCCTTTCTCCTTGTCGAGAATGGCACGGAGCAGATTATCCGTATTGATGATACCTTTCATCAGAATATCCGCACCGCCCTCGCGCACGATGCGGACAGCCTCGCGCGCCGCCTCGTCTTTATCTTCGATATGCAGTGTCTGCACGTATTCGGGATATTTCTTCAAAGTAGGGTATTTCTCCAAGATGGCCGAATCGCCAATCATCAGAAACTCCGCAATGCCTTCATCCAAAGCGCGGGCGATAGCATATTCAGTATTGGGGTCATTGGCACAAACTACGGCAATGCGCTTCCTTTTATTTAGGGTTTTCAGATGAGAAGTCAACTGATCAAAGTTCCGAATCGGTTCCATAACGTTAGTTTTTTAGCAAATATCTAAAAAAATGCCGAGAAAATAAACGTTACACCTTATTTTATTTTCTATGTTTTATATCATTTTGACAGATTCACCACAGAGGGCAGCCTGAAAAAGCATGCCATGTTACAAGCCGAAACAGGCCGTGATTTACCGCAACACCCCTAAAGAAATAAAAAAACTCCGTGAAACGCTGTGCCCTCTGTGGTGAATTATGTACTTTTGTCACAAATACAGAGAGATATACAATATGAACAGCCTTATTTTTCCGCCATACGTGCACGAGGGCGACCGGGTGATTATTCTCTCCCCTTCCAGCAAGATTGACAAGTCCTTCCTGAAAGGAGCCAAAAAGCGGCTGAAGTCGTGGGGACTGGACGTGGTCGTCGCCAAACATGCAGGCAGCGCGCACGGCACTTACGCAGGAAGCATACAGCAACGCTTGAAAGACCTGCAAGAAGCCATGGACGACGAGAAAGCCAAAGTTATCCTTTGCAGTCGCGGCGGATACGGCGCTGTGCATCTGGTGGGACAGCTTGACTTTACCAAGTTCCGCCAACATCCCAAATGGCTTATCGGTTTCAGTGATATCACCGCCCTGCACAATGTGCTCCAGCAAAACGGCTTCGCTTCGCTGCACGCTCCCATGGCGCGGCATCTCACCGTGGAGCCGGAAGACGACTTTTGTACCCAGGCCTTGAAAGACATCCTGTTCGGCAATAAACTGCAAGAAGAAACCTCGTTCGGCTATACCTGCCCGGCACATAAGCTCAATCACAAAGGCGAGGGTACGGGCATCCTCCGGGGCGGCAACATATCCGTGTTCTACGGACTGCGCGGCACGCCCTACGATATTCCGGCAGAAGGTACGGTGCTCTTCATTGAGGACATAGGCGAGCGTCCCCATGCGGTGGAACGCATGATGTACAATCTGAAACTGGGCGGCGTACTCGAAAAGCTGTCCGGGCTCGTCATCGGGCAATTCACCGAATACGAGGAGAACATGTCTTTAGGCAAAGACCTGTACGGCGCGTTGGCCGATTTGGTCAAAGAATACGATTACCCCATATGTTTCGGCTTTCCGGTGGGGCACGTCACGATGAACGTACCGATGATTAACGGTGCGCGGGTCACGCTGGAAGTCGGAAAGAAAGAAGTGAAACTAAGTTTTAATACCCACAAAGAATGAAACGGAATTATACAATCATCCCCCTATCCCTACTGCTGCTCATAGCAATGGTAGCGTGCAGCAATAAAAGCAAAGGTACTACGGACAGTGAGGAAAAACAACCCGGGAGTACGGTCAGCGTGCCCCAATTCGATGCGGACAGCGCTTACCGGTATGTCAAGGCGCAAGTGGACTTCGGGCCTCGCGTACCCAATACCGCGGCGCATAAAGCCTGCGGGGAGTATCTCGCAAAGAAGCTGGAACAATTCGGCGCCACGGTATACAACCAGCAAGCGGATTTAATCGCCTACGACGGCACTCTGCTGAAAGCACGCAATATCATCGGCAGCTACAAGCCCGAAACAAAGAAACGCATCGTGCTTCTCTCTCATTGGGACAGCCGTCCCTGGGCGGATGCCGACCCTGATGAAACGAAACGGCATACACCCATTCTCGGTGCCAACGATGGGGCAAGCGGTGTAGGCGTACTGCTCGAAATTGCCCGCCAACTCCATAAGCAACTGCCGGAACTGGGTATCGACATCGTATTGGTGGACGCCGAAGACTACGGGCCTCACCAATCCTATACGGGTAATCATAAAGAGGAATACTGGGGGCTCGGCTCGCAATACTGGGCGCAGAACCCTCATGTGCAGGGATACAACGCACGTTTCGGCATTCTTCTGGACATGGTGGGCGCCAAAGACGCCACTTTCTTCTACGAAAGATATTCCGAGGAATTTGCCAAAGACATCAACCGAAAAGTATGGAACGCCGCCAACAACTTAGGCTACGGCCGTTATTTCGTAAAAGAAAAAGGGAGTACCGTAACGGACGACCACCTTTTTGTATACCGGAATGCACGGATTCCTACCATCGACATCATTCAATACAGCGAGGAAACCGGATTCTACGAGAACTGGCATACCCTGAAGGATGATATGGATGGCATCGACCGCAACACCCTGAAGGCAGTAGGCCAAACGGTGATGGAAGTTATCTACAAAGAGAAATAAATACTAAAGATAAATTATTATGAGTATCAACGAAGTACAAGATGAAGTAATCGCCGAATTCAACGATTTCGACGATTGGATGGATCGCTACCAACTCCTCATCGACTTAGGAAACGAACAGGAACCGCTGGACGACAAATATAAGACGGAACAAAATCTGATTGAAGGTTGCCAAAGCCGTGTGTGGCTGCAAGCGGACGAGGAAAACGGTAAAATCGTTTTCCAGGCGGAAAGCGACGCTTTAATCGTGAAAGGGATTATTTCACTGCTCATCAAAGTGCTCTCCGGACATACACCGGACGAGATTCTGAATGCCGACCTTTACTTTATAGATAAGATAGGATTGAAGGAGCACCTTTCTCCTACACGCAGCAACGGATTGCTCTCCATGGTGAAGCAGATGCGGATGTATGCGTTGGCATTCAAGGCAAAAGGAACGAATGCCTAAGTAGCGTGTAGTTCCGGACGGAAAAACAAAAGAACGTTTACTGTTTGTTTTTCAGGGAAGGATTACACGGATTTCACGGACTTACTTTATCCTTTTTCCGTGAAATCCGTGTAATCCTTCCCTGAAAGAAATCATCAAGTGCATTTTGACACAACTTCTATATAAATACCGCTTTACTTTTCTTCTCCCTCCACATATTCCAGTATATCTCCCGGCTGGCAATCCAGTACCTTACAGATAGCCTCTAACGTAGAAAAGCGAATAGCCTTCGCCTTACCGGTTTTCAGAATAGAAAGATTTGCCGGCGTAATGTCAATCTTCTCCGCCAACTCCCCCAAAGATATTTTCCTTCGGGCCATCATTATGTCAAGGTTTACTATAATCATTATCTTTTTCTCAATATTCCGTTAAATCGTCAAGTCCTGTTCCTCTTTCATCTTCAACCCGATAGCGAATACCTCGGCCACAATCAGAGTGGAGATTCCCAATACCAGGGTAGTGGTATTCACCATATCCGAAAGGTCCAGTTCATAACCGCGAACGGAGAATACCTTTTCTACGCTTCTGAAAGTAAGATACGCCGGAAGAAGCGCCGTACAAAAACTGATAATCAGTGTCGTCCCCAACAGACGCAGACGGCGGACGTTCTTCCAGTTGAAGATATCGGACTTATTGATGGAAATCACCAAACGGACAAAAAGGACGATGGCCCATATACATATAGCCATGTGAAGCAAATTCAGTAAAGAAAAGGCCGCCTGCTCCATAGTCGCGGACTTCGTATCGACGCTGACCATCATCGAATTGAAAGACACCGGCACATACTCGCCGCTCTTCTCATTATAAACGGAATCCTGGAAAAGGCCGTTATTACCTACTTTGGAAAGGTGCTCCGGCAGCAGACTGATATACTTCATATTTATCAGTTCTTTCCTGTTTTCTGCAGAAACAGCGTTTTCGGTGCCGGCTTCTACCCCGGCTTTTACTCCCACAATGAAATAGTAACCGGTTTCAAGAACCGAATAACCCAGTACGAGCACTACGATTATACAAAGAATGTTCAGTCTTCTTTTCATACTTTAAGCGTATTAGAATCCGGAGAACGATAAGCATTCATCACTTTATAAGAAACGGCAAGTAACGCCACCGCTACCGCCAGACATATCCAATACGTCGGTTCTCCCAACAAATCGGACGTATACTCCACATCCGGATAATGCAAACTGAGGAATACCGACAGGCTGTTGTTCAGGATATGTATCAGAATTCCGGGAACGAGGCTGCCCGTTTTATAATAAAGCCAGGCAAACAAGACACCCGACAATACAGCGCCCACCACCTGTGCCGGATTAATATGGAAAATTCCGAAAATAAGGGCGGAAAGGATAATAGCCTTCACCGGACTGTACTTTTGCAACAACACTTTGGTAATCGCCCCGCGAAACAGCATCTCCTCTAAAACAGGCCCTAACACCGAGATACAGATAATACCCAGCCAGCCCGATTGCAGCACATCGAATGTAGCTCCCATCCAATCAGGCAGGAAAGACAGTTTGGACATCACAAAGTCTATCAGGAAAATAGTGGCAAGACCTATAACGGCGCTCCATCCCAGATAAGCGACCGACACCGGAGACCATATCCTTTTATCTCCCTTCAGATACCCCTTTCTCCACAGATAAGCTCCCATACCTACAAATCCCAGCAACATGCTTGGAGCCAAAGCCGCGGTACTCGTATCATCTATCGTACCGTTGACCGCGTAAGAATAAAGCATTGTGAAAGGCATCACCAACAATGCGGCCAGAATCTGCATCACAAAATAAATCAAAACCAGTTTTATCGCTGTTTTCATCGTTCTCTTCTTTTTTAAAAGCGTGTAAAGATACACATTTTCCCGTGAACTCGTCAAGCAGTGGTAACAACTCCCATTAATAACATCATCACCATAGACAGTGACAGTACCAGCAACGTAATACTCATAAAGGCTCTTTTCATAACCATGGACTTTTTATAATCAGTACTTATTCTTACCTCAAATTCTGTTTTTCAATAATAATTTATCGTTTTTCGATATGCAAATAAAGGAGCTTTTTCTGAAAAGACAAAAAGAAACAGTATCTTTTTATCGAAAAACGATAAAAAAGATATGTTTTTCAATAAATATGCAAGAAAATGCCCAATAACGGCAACGCAGAAAGCGGTGTTATGAAAGGATGGCGGTGATTTCCGCCTCGTCTTTATGGAGTTGCGCTATCAATTCGCCTATGGAATCGAACTTCAGCTCCGGGCGGGTACGGCGGACGAAAGACAGCCGCATAGGTTGATCGTAAATATCAGCGTCAAAATTGAAGATATGCACCTCGATGCTACGGTCTATGCCATTATTCAACGTCGGGCGGTAACCGATACTCAACATTCCCGTATGCTTCTTCTCACCGAGAAAGACATAAACGGCGTATACTCCGTCAGCCGGAACCAGTTTTTCAGAATCGTTGACACATAGATTGGCGGTCGGAAAGCCTATCTTGCGTCCGACGTGATAACCGTTCACAACCGTACCGTTCAAAAAGAAATGATACCCCAGGCAGTTTGCCGCTTCCGAAACGTTTCCTTCCAGCAAAAGACGGCGGACAGCCGAGGAACTGACCGTCATCGCGTCAGTTGAATAGGCCTGCGCCAATATCACTTCCATTCCCAGTTCCCGCCCGTAACGTACATAATCATCAAATCCCTCACTGCGATTATGCCCGAAACGGTGGTCATAACCGATTACCAAAGCCTGTACCTGATAGTCTTGCTTCAAGGCAGCCATAAATTGCTTGGCCGAAAGACGAGCCAAGTCAAGCGTAAAATCAAGCATGACGCAGTAATCCACGCCTGTACCGGCAAGCAGGGCAACTTTCTCATCGCAAGTAGTGAGCAGCTCGGGATGAAAACCGGGTTGCATGACCTTGCGGGGATGTACGGGAAAGGTAATGACCGACGAAGCGAGTCCACGTGCAGCCGCAGCCTTGCACACCTGTTCTATCAGAAACCGATGTCCCCGATGCACTCCGTCAAAAAAGCCGATGGTGGCTACACTGGGCAGGAGTTCTTTGCCGGATATTCTGGAACATAGCTGCATACTCACCTTATACGATTGGTTTATTTAAATAAATGCCCCCAGTCCTCACCGGCTTTCGGGGTGTAGGTGGAAATTCCCAATGACCGGGCAGTCAGACAATTGGCTTCCGAATCATCGATAAAGAAAGTTTCTTTCGGGTCTAAGCCCGCATCATCCAGCACTTTCCGGAAGATTTCCTCGTCGGGCTTTGCCATCTTCATCTCATAAGACAGGAAAATATGCTCGAAATAATCTTCTACGCGGAATGCCTTATAGGGAAAGGCGTGCTCACAAGACCACTCCCAATGGATTTCATTGGTATTGCTCAACAGGTATACCACATAATCCTTACGCAAGGCCAGTAACAAGTCCAGTTTATAGGTCGGTATGCTCACCAGAAAACTATTCCATGCGGCATCAATACGGGCATCGGCAACGTCTCTTCCTATCTTTTCCCGTATCACATTCCGAAAATCGGCACTGGAGATAAGGCCTTTCTCATATTGCTGGAAGAAATCCTGTTGATGATATATGTCGAGGGTATGCTCTACATCCTGCAATCCCAACTCTCTGAAGTTTTCCAAACAGCGTTGGCGGTCTAAATCAATCAGTACGCCGCCAAAGTCCACTATAAGGTTTTTAATTCCTTTTCTTTTCATCCTCTCATTTTTGCATTAGACGTCGGACAAGACGAATCCCTTCGCCCACCCATAATACCAAAGAAGTAGAAGCAATGATTATCACCCATGTCGTGAAATCAAGCGGCTCCGTACGGAATACCGCCCCGCCGAACTGTACGATGACAAACTGACCGCCCAAAATGGCAAGTACCACCAACTCCATACCGTAAGATTTGGACATTCCCTTAAAAGCGGAGTCCGATGTACCGAATACTCTCGCATTGAACAGGTTCCAGAATTGCAGCATGACGAAGAAAGTGAAAAAGACAGTCAAGCGCTGTACAGTCATACCTCCCTCTTCGTTATTAAACCAGAACAACATGCCCATAAGCAATACAAGGAAAGTAGTGCCCATACCGAGAATGTAATTTCTCATGGACCCGGTTATAATGAAATCGGTACTTTTGCGGGGTTTCTCTTTCATCACGCTTTCACTGGGCGGAATAGACGCCAAAGCCAAAGCGGCAAAGGTATCCATAATCAGGTTCACCCACAACATCTGCGTTACGGTCAACGGCAATTCGGTACCCACCAACGAGCCAAGCAATACGATGAACAATGCCACGAAGTTAATCGTCAGTTGGAATACGATGAAACGCTGTATATTCTTATATAATGAACGTCCCCACATTACGGCCGTACCGATACTGTTGAAAGAGTCGTCCAACAATGTGATATCGCTTGCCTCTTTGGCGACAGACGTTCCCGTTCCCATAGACAATCCCACCTGCGCATGGTTCAAGGCCGGAGCGTCATTGGTTCCGTCACCCGTCACGGCTACCACCGCACCTTTCTGTTGCAATAGCTGAACGAGACGTTGCTTATCGGTAGGACGGGCGCGCGACATAATCTTCAAATCCAACACCCGGTCGAGCGCTTCCTCGTCCGTCAGGTCTGCAAAGGCAGCACCCGTAATACGGTTACGCTCCGTATCTTCCGGTTGCCATAAACCGATTTGCCGTGCGATTTCGGTTGCCGTACCCGGCGTATCTCCCGTTACTATCTTGACGCCGATACCTGCCGACTGGCATTTTGCGACTGCCGCAGGCACATCCGGGCGTATAGGGTCGCTGATAGCTACAACTCCGAGGAAAGACAAATCATTCTCTGCGACCAATGCCACACAGTCGGCCGGTTCCGTATCGTCTACTATCTTATAGGCAAAACCGAGCGTACGCATCGCCATGTTCTGGTAGTTCAGCAACTGAGCCTCTACCGTAGAACGATATTCTACCGCATCCACCCGCTTACCGTCCAAAAGAACGTCCTTACATTTTCCCAATACGATTTCGGGAGCGCCCTTTACATAAAGTACTTTCTTCCCAATCAGAGGAGAGTGTACCAGTGTTGCCATAAACTTCCGTTCGGTAGAGAAAGTCAACTGGTCAAGTACCTTGACAGCCTCTCTCAACTCCAGATAATTACGTTTTTGGCTGTCGAGCCACAGAAGTAAAGCCACCTCGGTAGGATTCCCTACCCCCTTGGGCTTCTCTCCCGGAGCTATCTCTTCCAAAAAAGCAGTGGAATTGGCGCTGATACCCTCTATTACCAGTTTGCTTAAATCATCTTCTCCTATTTCCCGCCCGTTCTTCAATCCGTAGAAATTCGGTTCGTACACCTGCATCAGGTTTTGTGTCAGCGTCCCCGTCTTGTCCGTACAGATAACGGTTATCGCTCCCATCGTTTCACAAGCGTGCATCTTCCGCACCAGGTTATTGGTGGAAAGCATACGGCGCATATTCAGCGCCAGACTGAGCGTCACACTCATGGGCAGACCTTCGGGAACGGCAACAACAATCAACGTTACCGCCATCATAAAGTACTGCAAAGTAGCCTTCAGTGCGGGCAGCCATTGCTCAAAGGTATGGAATGAGGCAAAATCATACACCAGAACCACATCCTTTATAAAGAAGATGGCGAATGCAAGACCGGCTACCGAGAAACCGATTTTTCCTATGAGGTTGGCAAGTTTTGTAAGTTGGATATTCAACGGGGTAGGCTCGGTACTTTGTTCCGTACTCTGGCGAGCCACTTTTCCAATCTCCGTAGCATCGCCTACGGACTCCACGCGCATAACTCCATGCCCGTCGACTACCGTTGTACCGCGCAGCACACGATTGGAAGCATAAGTGGCTTCTTCATCGAAATCGGCTTCCACGGTAGTTTTGGTTATCACAGGCTCACCTGTAAGATTGGATTCGTTTACTTGCAGGGAAATGGCTTCCAGCAATTCACCGTCAGCAGGGATTTCCTCTCCGGTTTCCAGAATAATAACATCGCCGACCACCACATCCTTACGGGGAATTTCCTGTACGCGCCCGTTACGGATAACCTTTACCAGTGTTTCCTCGTTCACCGCATTCAGCAAATCGAACTTTTTATTGGCATCGTATTCAAAAAAGAAACCGATACCCGTAGCCAGCAAGATAGCAGCTATAATACCGATTGTTTCGGCATACTCGTTCTCTACTACGGAGATAATCAAAGAGAAGAAAGCGGCCACCAACAGTACTCTTACTACCGGGTCTTCAAACTTTTCCAGATAGAGTTTCCACAAAGACGGACGCTTCGGGGGTGTCAACAGGTTTACACCATGCTCGGTACGGCTCTTCCGTACTTCATCGTCGGTAAGTCCGACGTGATAAAAATCATCCTTTGTTGCAGTCATGCAAATCGTTAGGTTTAAATTGAATTGCAAAAATACAACAATAATTTGTATAGAGAATGTTATTAAATCTTTTTATAGGTTTTACAAATCCGGTGCTCCTTTTTTAATTATTCCGGCTTCCGCTCCCACCGGTCATCTCCATAAAGATGCGTTTTGGAGGTTGGGATAACAAATGCACTTTTTTTACCTGAACGGTAAACAAAAAGGAGACTTCAATTGTTATTAAAGAAGAATTTTAAATAAAAGAAAGTTATGGAAAAGTACATCTGCACTATTTGCGAATACGTTTATGACCCGGAACTGGGAGATCCTGAAAACGGAATAGAACCGGGAACATCCTTTGAAGACCTTCCCGATGATTGGGTTTGCCCCTTGTGTGGAGTAGGCAAAGATGAATTTGAGAAAGCGTCCTAAGACGCTTTCTTTTCTTTTATATCACTGCTGGCTTCCACCACGTTGACAACGTAATCGCCCAGCTTTTCACATTCCGCAATGATATCCATATAATAGACACCCATCTGATAATCATATTCCTTGTTGTTGACGTCAAGGATATTCTGATTCTTCAACTGGTTGCGGTAATTGTTGATTTCATTTTCAAGGTTAAACGACTTGTTCACATCGATACCTTGATGTTCCGTACGTTCTACCACCACAATCATTTGTCCGAGAGCATCATCGGTCAGCTTCATCATAAAATGGATATGCTCGTATTGCTTCTCCGTAAATTCCAGATTCGCCTGACGCTTGCGATTGATAGTACGCGCCAAGTTGTAACAACTGTCACCGATACTCTCTATCTCCGTCACCTCGCGCAGCATAGCCCGGATTTGCAACTTACTCTCAGAACTTAAACGGCCTTCCGACACCTGGTTCAGATAGTTGGCAATCTCCAGTTCCATACTGTCGCTGATATTCTCGTACTTCTCTATCCGGCTGAACAGTTTATTGAAATCATCATCTTTATCGGTATGCAGCAAGTCGCGTACCATGCCGAACATACGATGCGTACGTTCCGCAAACAGATGAATCTCCTTGCTCGCCTGCAAAATGGAAAGCTCGGCCGTAGAAAGCATACCACCCGTGATAAAGCGCAAGCGATATTCCTCGTCCTGCTCCTTCTGCGGGATAATGGCACAAACCGTACGCTCTATAAACTTCACGAACCATATCAATATCAACACATTGCAGATATTAAAACAAGTATGGAAAGCCGACAGCTTGAATGAAACGGCAACGGCGGGATCGTTAGTACCCATTACATTTTCCACAAACCAAGATACTCCTTGCGTAAAAGGCACAAACAAGCACAATACCCATATAACACCGAAGACATTGAACGCCAGATGCGCCAACGCAGCCCTCCTTGCCTGCGTATTGGCGGTAAGCGCCGCAAGATTGGCCGTTATGGTCGTACCGATATTCTCACCGAGCACAAGCGCCGCTCCCAATTCAAAACTAATCCAGCCATTGGCACACATAATAAGAGTTATCGCCATTGTCGCCGCGGAAGCCTGCACAATCATGGTCAATACCGTTCCTATCAAGACAAATAACAGAATGGACAGGTATCCCATGTCCGTATAGTCCTGCACAAAAGCCAGCATATCCGGGTTATGGCTCAAGTCGGGGGCATTGGATTGCAGCAAAGAAAGCCCCATGAAAAGGAAAGAGAAGCCAAAGATAAACTCACCTATGGACTTGCGGGCGCTTTTTTGAGAAAACATAAGAGGAATGCCAAAGGCTAAAAGAGGAAGGGCAAAAGCAGCGATGTCGACCTTAAATCCCAATGCGGAGATAATCCAAGCCGTAACGGTAGTACCGATATTGGCACCCATGATAACACCGATAGATTGTGACAAGGTCAGCAGCCCGGCATTGACAAAACTCACTACCATGACGGTAGTTGCCGAGGAAGACTGGATGAGCGCCGTGATAAGCACACCTGTCAGAACGCCGGTCACCCGGTTGGTCGTCATAGCGGTTAAAATCTTCCGCAAGCGGTCGCCGGCGAATTTTTGAAGTCCCTCACTCATAATTTTCATTCCGTAGAGGAACAATGCCAATGAGCCAAGCAGCTTTAAAAAATCATAAAAAGAATATTCCATCTTTAATTAGTTAAAGTGTTTCGTTGTGCCATTTGTTATTATGTCTTATATTTAACGTATTAATCACCCCAAAAAAAGACATCATGAAACACATGTTACAAATTTGTTGCAAAAATAATAATATTTCTAAAGAATTCCCTATAGGAAGCTCACTTTTGGATATTTATTACGGTTTTAATCTTAATTTTCCTTATCCGGTAGTCAGCGCCAAAGTAAATAACCGTTCCGAAGGACTGAATTTCCGGGTATATAATAATAAAGACGTGGAATTTCTGGATGTACGGGATTCTTCCGGCATGCGTACGTATGTCCGCTCACTCTGCTTTATCCTATATAAGGCTGTCAGTGAATTATTTCCGGAAGGAAAGCTGTTTGTGGAACATCCCGTATCCAAAGGCTATTTCTGCAATCTCCGCATCGGACGGCCTATCGAGCTGGAAGACGTGTCGGCCATAAAGAAACGGATGCAGGAAATCATAGCCGAAGACATCCCTTTCCGCCGTACCGAATGCCATACCACCGAAGCCGTGCGGGTATTCAGCGAACGGGGAATGAACGACAAAGTAAAGCTGCTGGAAACATCCGGTTCCCTATATACCTATTATTATACGCTGGGAGATACGGTGGATTACTATTACGGTAACCTGTTACCCGGCACAGGCTTTATCAAACTGTTCGACATCGTAAAATATTACGACGGCCTCCTGCTGCGCATCCCGAACAAGGAAAACCCGACCGTATTGGAAGAAGTGGTAAAACAGGAAAAGATGCTCGATGTATTCAAAGAACACCTGCGTTGGAACTATATCATGGGATTAAGCAACGTAGGCGACTTCAACCTTGCCTGCGAAGAAGGGCATGCCACCGATTTGATTAATGTGGCCGAAGCCCTGCAAGAAAAGAAGATAGCCCAGATTGCCGATGAAATCTACCACCGGGGAGAAAACGGCAACCGCGTAAAGCTCGTACTGATCTCCGGTCCTTCCTCGTCCGGGAAAACGACCTTTAGCAAACGGCTCTCGGTACAGTTGATGACCAACGGCCTGCGCCCCTATCCCATCTCATTGGATAATTACTTCGTAGACCGCGAAGACACCCCACGCGATGAAAACGGCGATTACGATTACGAATCCCTTTACGCCCTCGACCTCGAGCTGTTCAACAACCAGTTGCAAGCCTTACTGCGGGGAGAAGAGGTGGAGCTTCCCCGGTTCAACTTTACGCTGGGCAAAAAAGAATATAAAGGAGACAAACTGCGTATCGACGAGCACACCATTCTTATATTGGAAGGAATTCATGCCCTGAATCCGGAGCTTACCCCGCAAATTCCCGCTGAAAGTAAATACAAGATTTACGTATCCGCACTGACAACCATCTCGCTGGACGACCACAACTGGATTCCCACAACGGACAACCGCTTGTTGCGCCGCATCATCCGCGACTTCAACTATCGGGGATATTCGGCTCAGGAAACCATCTCACGCTGGCCCAGCGTGCGTGCAGGCGAAGACAAATGGATATTCCCTTATCAAGAGAATGCCGATGTCATGTTCAACTCCGCCTTGTTATTCGAGTTTGCCGTACTGCGTTGCCATGCAGAGCCCATACTTACCGGCGTGCCGCGCAATTGTCCCGAATACGCCGAAGCCTACCGGCTCATGAAGTTCATCAAGTACTTCACACCGGTACAGGACAAGGAAATTCCACCGACATCCCTGCTCAGGGAGTTCTTGGGCGGCAGCAGTTTCAAGTACTAAGCCGGCTGCGAAAACAACCTTTTTAAATTTCCGCATACAATATAGCAAAGAAAGTTCTAACTTTGTATGCAAATAAAACAAACTCACCTATAATGAAAAGAATCATTACAATACTTTTGGCGGCATTTTTCTGCCTGTGTACCCAAGCCTATGCGCAAAGCCGCGCCGATGAACTGATGAAACAAGCGCAAGAAAGCCTTGCCAAAAAAGAATATATCAAAGCCCGCTATCTCTTTCTTCAAGCCTACAATTCCTTTGCCTCGCAGGAAGAATATACGCAAGCGGTAGAATGCGGTGTCAATGCCAGCGCCCTCTATCATCGGGAAAACTATTATAAAGAAGCGTTCGAGCTTCTGCGCGGCGCCGAACAGCTGGTGGGAACCGGTGAACAAAAGCTTAAAAAGAAGCTCCCCGACCTGCGTTTCCGTATCAACAAAGAACGGTTACAGATGTACATCAACACTAAAAACCCCGCCCGCGCCAAAGAACAGTTGAACAAGCTGGAAGAGACCGCCAAAGCAGCCGGGAATGATTCTTTAAGCAATGATTTCCTGTACACCCAAGCCGATTATTACTATACTTTCGGCATGAACTCACAGGGAGATACGGCCTTCAAGAAGCTGATAGAGCAATACAAGCGGCAAAAGAATTACGCCAAAGTAGACGAATGTTACAAGACCCTCATAAGCATTGCCCGCAAAGCGAACAATGCGGGGCTGGTAGCGCGTACCTACGACAAATATATCATCTGGACAGATTCCGTTAAGGCGCTTACCGCACAAGACGAGCTGAATATAGTGAAAAAGAAATATGATGAAAGTCTGGCCACCATTCAGGAGAAAGACGATTCCCTTTCCGCCAAGCAATATATCATCATCGGCCTCTGCATCCTGGCAGCCGTTTTAGCTGCGGCATTAGCGATAGGAGCCGTCATATTATTACGCTTCATCATGCTGACACGCAAACAAAAGAAAGCTATCAGCATCGCCAACGAGCACAATGAGCTAAAGACCGAATTCATTCAGAATATCTCCTCCCAAATGGAGCCTACTTTGGATACCCTCGACCCGAAGCTGCCCGGTGTACAAGCGTTGCGTGCTTTCTCCGGTCACATTCAAGAGCTGTCCGAACTGGAGAACAGCCTGTCGGAGCCTTACGAAGTACAGGAGAAAAATATCTCGACTTTCTGCGAAAGCGTCATGGACAAAGTAAGGGGCAAGGTACAAGAAGACGTCACCCTCACCGTCAACGCTCCCAAACTGAATGTGAAGATTAACCCGGAACACTTGGAACGCATCTTGCTACATTTATTGGAGAACGCCGCCGAATATACTCCCGCAGGCGGAAAAATATGGTTGGATTTCAAGAAACGCGGCGCCCATACGCATCAGTTCATTATCAGCGATACGGGTTGCGGCATCCCCGAAGAGCAACGGGAAGACATATTCAAACCCTTTACCGAAGTAAAAGACCTGACAAAGGGCGATGGCTTGGGATTGCCCATCTGTTCATTGATTGCCGCCAAAATGAATGGCAGCCTGACACTGGACGGCAGCTACACAAAAGGGGCACGGTTTGTATTGGAACTACACGCTTAGGCAGTTGAAAGTTGGGAGTTGAAAGTTGGCTGCGCTATTATGCTGCATGGCAACTCTCAACTCCCAACTTTCAATTATCTCAACGCTTCCACCTCTTCCGGTGTCAACGGAATCTTTTTGCCTAAGCGACGTGCACCGGTTTCCGTTATCAGATAATCTTCTTCATTGCGGATGCCGCCGAAGTTGCGGTATTCTTCCACTTTATCATAGTTGATGAAGTCCTTAAACTTCTTCTCACCTTTCCACAGGTCTATCAGTTCGGGAATAAAGTAAATGCCCGGTTCAACGGTATGTACAAAGCCCGGTTCCAGAGGAATGGCAAGACGCTGGCTCTTACGGCCGAACTGCGTACTCTTGGGCTGACCGTTGTAACCCACCCAAATCTCTCCGAGGTTTTCCATATCATGCACATCCAGCCCCATCATATGTCCCAATCCATGAGGATAGAACAAGGCATGCGCGCCTTCGCGCACGGCATCTTCGGCATTACCTTTCATCAGGCCGAGGCTTTTCATGCCCTCTACCATAACACGGGCGGAAAGGTCATAAACATCCATATAAGGAATACCCGGACGAAGCGCCTTGACAGACTCCAGATGCATCGCATTCTGAATCTCGTAAACGGCTCGCTGGCGAGGGGTAA
Organism: Bacteroides clarus YIT 12056; assembly: GCF_900129655.1. GTDB lineage: Bacteria > Bacteroidota > Bacteroidia > Bacteroidales > Bacteroidaceae > Bacteroides > Bacteroides clarus. The sequence goes on along the minus strand of NZ_FQWK01000005.1, from coordinate 363,180 downwards.
ATGTTTTATCGGCAGGAATCGTGGAAGACATATCACCCGCATAGCCCGACTCAACTTCCGCACCGGCATCAATCAGGAATAAATCTCCCGGCTTCACTCTATTGCCATGATAATGATTGTGCAAAGTCTGTCCGTTGACCGTAGCAATCGTCGCAAAAGAAAGCTCGCAATTATTGGACTCGGCCACCCGGTTCATCTCCGCTACGACTTCGTATTCATACATGCCCGGACGGAGCACTTTCATTGCCGTAATATGCATATCGGCCGTCACATTACACGCCTTTTCTATTTCTTCTATTTCTTCGGTGGACTTATAGCTGCGCTGCGCCACAATCGCGCGGATAAAAGGGACAGAACCTTCCTGACGTGCAGGCGGAATGCCCAGCCAGTCCATCAGTTTCAACTTATGTTCCGCCCGGTAAGGGGGGAGATAATGCACGGTCTGTCCTTTGCGCACCGCTTTGTGAAGATAGTCCGCGATGTCGGAAGAAGGCATCACATCCGTAATGCCCACACGCTCACTTTTCTCTTTCAGGGTAGGCTGGGTGCCCATCCAGACGATATGGTCAATCGTGAGCTCATCTCCAAATATAATCTCCTTGTCCCCGTCAAGGTCGATAATCGCCGACAAACCGGCAAACGACAAGCCGAAATAATATAAAAATGTAGAATCCTGGCGATAACGGAAGGTATTATCTTCATAATGCAGTCCTTGCTCGTCATTACCTAAGAACAGCAACACTCCTGAGCCTATGTTTTTCTTCAGCAGGGCCCGACGCTGTATATACGTTTCTTTAGCAAACATGATATTCCGTAATTTTAATAGTTATACCACAAAGATAAGAAGAAAATTTGAAAGGATAAGATAAAACCCGAACATGTATGAAGAAGAACCATTCAGTAGCCGAACCCGTGTCCGATGCCCTACCCCTGTCTTCCCTATGGTAAGATACTATTAAAAGGCTTATAATATAGTATTGAAAGGCTTTTAATATCATATTATAAGCCTTTTAATACTATCTCACCCGTGAAGCGACCTCTACTCATACAGTGCAAAACACAACCAAGCTGCGTCTTTCTTGTTAAATATAATAAGAGAAGATTTCTCGTTCCCGAACTATTCACTATTTTTGCAAAAAGTGCGAAGATAAAACTTATCTTTGCAGCGAGTAAATAAAGTAAAGTATGGCACAAGGTTCCCGACAGATACAGACCCAAGCGCAACAGCAGATACAGACGCTATCACCACAACAGATTCTGGTGGTAAAGCTGTTGGAGCTTCCGGCAATAGAGCTGGAAGACCGTGTACGTGCCGAACTTCTGGAAAACCCTGCACTGGAAGAGGGGAAGGATGATGCCGCCAGTGATGAATATTCCGATACTTCCGACGCAGACTCCAACGCAGAAGACGGCGGAGACACCGATTATGATTCTTTAAGCGACTATCTCAACGAAGACGACATACCCGACTATAAATTACAGGAAAACAACCGAAGCAAAGGAGAGCAAGCCGAAGAGATTCCTTTCTCCGACGCTACTTCTTTCTATGAAACCCTGAAAGAGCAGCTGGGTGAACGCAACCTCACCGAGCACCAGCGTGAATTGGCCGAATATCTTATCGGCTCATTGGACGACGACGGCCTGTTGCGCAAGTCTTTGGAAAGTATCAGCGACGAGCTTGCCATTTATGCAGGCATCGAAGCTACCACCGAAGAACTGGAAGAAGTATTAAAAATCATTCAGGACTTCGACCCCGCCGGATTGGGAGCCCGCGATTTGCAGGAGTGTCTCCTCATCCAGATACGGCGCAAGATAGAGCAGCAACATTTCACACCCAATCCGCTGCTTTATATCGAAGAAGCCATTATCGCCGAATGTTACGAAGAGTTCACCCGCAAGCACTGGGACAAAATACAGCAGAAACTCGGATTGGAAGAAGAAGCCTTTCAGCAAGCCATCAAAGAAATCTGCAAACTGAACCCGCGTCCGGGCGCATCATTAGGTGAAGCCATCGGCAAAAACCTGCAACAAATCGTGCCGGACTTTATTGTAGATACCTATGACGACGGCACAATCAACCTGTCACTCAACAACCGGAATGTTCCTGAACTGCGTATGAGCCGCGATTTCACCGAAATGGTAGAGGAACATACCAAAAACAAGGCGAATCAGTCTAAAGAATCCAAAGAGGCCATGATGTTTCTGAAACAGAAAATGGATGCGGCACAGGGGTTTATCGATGCCGTCAAACAACGTCAGAACACCTTGATGACTACCATGCAGGCCATCATCGACCTGCAACGTCCTTTCTTTCTGGACGGTGACGAGTCACTGCTTCGCCCCATGATACTGAAAGATGTGGCCGAACGTACGGGACTCGATATTTCAACAATCTCCCGCGTCAGCAACAGTAAATATGTACAGACCAACTACGGCATCTATCCGCTGAAGTTCTTCTTCAACGACGGATATGTTACGGAAGACGGTGAAGAGATGTCCGTACGGGAAATACGGAAAATCCTTAAGGAATGCATTGACAACGAGAATAAGAAGAAGCCTTATACCGATGACGAACTGACCGAAATCCTGAAAGAAAAAGGATACCCGATTGCCCGCCGTACCGTAGCCAAATACCGCCAGCAATTGAATATTCCGGTAGCAAGGCTGAGAAAGTAGAAACAAAAGATGATAAAGTGACGGAGTGATAATGCAAAAATAAAGAAATGGCCGTAGAACAACATATTATAACTGACAAGACCCTTATCAGGACAGCCAAGGTAATTTCGGTGATGTTCACACCGTTTTCCATACCTTTCATGGCGTTCCTGATTCTATTCGTATTCTCGTACCTGCGAATCATGCCCCTGCAATACAAACTGATTGTACTGGGAGTGGTGTATTGCTTTACAATCCTTATGCCTACTCTTACCATCTTCCTCTTTCGTAAAATCAACGGGTTCAGTCCCGAAGACCTGACGGAACGGAAACGAAGATACATACCTTTCATTCTGACCATTACCTCCTATGTATTCTGCCTGCTCATGATGCACCGGTTGAATATTCCCTGGTACATGACGGGAATTATTCTTGCCGCCCTCATCATGATGATTATCTGCGTGATTGTCAATTTGAAATGGAAACTCAGCGAACACATGGCCGGCGCCGGCGCCATAATAGGCGGCCTGGTTGCTTTCAGCGCCCTATTCGGGTATAATCCGATAAGCTGGCTATGCATATTCATTCTTATTGCAGGCGTATTGGGTACGGCACGAATTATCTTGCAGCACCATACGCTTGGCGAGGTAATGGGTGGGTTTGCCGTAGGATTGATTTGCTCCTTGTTGGTGCTGCATCCGCTCAGCAAACTAGTATTTCGCCTGTTCAGCATATTCTTATTTTAAATATTAACGCTTAAAACTAACGATTATGAATTTTCCTAATGATGTAAAGTACACGAAAGAACATGAATGGATTCGCCTGGAAGGCGATGTAGCTTATGTAGGAATTACCGATTACGCCCAAGAACAATTGGGAGACATCGTATTTGTCGATATTCAAACGCTAGGCGAAACATTGGCCGCCGACGAAGTATTCGGTACCATCGAAGTAGTGAAAACCATTTCCGACCTTTTCTTGCCTGTTGCAGGAGAAGTACTGGAACAAAATGAGACTTTGGAAGAGCAACCCGAACTGGTTAATAAAGACCCTTACGGCGAAGGCTGGCTCATTAAAATCAAACCTGCCGCCGATGCGGATTTCGACAGTCTGCTGGACGCAGAAGCATACAAAGCATTAATTAACGATTAGGAATTAGGGATTAGGGTTTAGTGATTAGTGATTAGGGGTTAGTGATTAGCGATTGATGAGGAAAGGCTTCAAAACAAATCATCAACGCCCATCATTCCCCCTAATCACCAAACGCTAACCCCTAATCACTAACCCCTAATCACTAATCACTTATAACTAAATAATATGTCTCCAATTGTAAGTATCATCATGGGCAGTACCTCCGACCTTCCTGTCATGGAAAAGGCCGCGCAACTGCTCAATGATTTACATGTACCGTTCGAAATGAACGCTCTCTCCGCTCACCGTACTCCGGAAGCCGTAGAAGAATTTGCCAAAGGCGCCCGTAAACGCGGTATCAAAGTAATCATCGCCGCAGCCGGTATGGCTGCCGCCCTGCCCGGTGTCATTGCAGCCAATACAACGCTGCCTGTAATCGGCGTACCCGTAAAGGGTTCCGTGCTTGATGGCGTAGATGCGCTTTATTCCATCATTCAGATGCCTCCGGGTATCCCCGTAGCCACCGTAGCCATCAATGGAGCAATGAATGCCGCCATTCTCGCCGTACAAATGCTCGCATTAAGCGATACCGGACTGGCAGAAGCCTTTACCGCTTACAAAGAAGGTCTGAAAAAGAAAATCGTGAAAGCGAACGAAGACCTGAAAGAAGTGAAATACGAGTATAAAGTAAACTAATCACTAAACACCAACAACGTGGATATATTCAATTATTCCCGACGAGAAACATCAGAAGTGAATATCGGAGCCACCCCTATGGGCGGCTCCAATCCTATCCGCATACAAAGCATGACCAACACGTCCACGCAGGATACCGATGCGTGTGTGGCGCAGGCCAAGCGTATTGTGGATGCCGGTGGAGAATACGTACGTCTCACCACCCAGGGCATCAAGGAAGCGGAAAACCTGATGAATATCAATGCCGCCCTGCGCCGGGACGGTTATATGGTGCCGCTCGTAGCCGATGTTCATTTCAATCCGAAAGTGGCAGACGTCGCAGCGCAATATGCGGAGAAAGTCCGTATCAATCCGGGTAACTATGTAGATGCCGCGCGTACCTTCAAACATCTGGAATATACCGATGAAGAATATGCGCAGGAAGTCCGAAAGATACGCGACCGTTTCGTTCCGTTTCTGAACATCTGCAAAGCCAATCATACCGCTATCCGTATCGGCGTAAACCACGGGTCGTTATCCGACCGCATCATGTCACGTTACGGCGACACCCCTGAAGGCATGGTAGAATCGTGCATGGAATTTCTGCGAATCTGTGTCGCGGAAGAATTCACGGATGTCGTTATCTCCATCAAAGCATCCAACACCGTAATCATGGTAAAAACCGTGCGTTTGCTTGCCGACATAATGGAAAAAGAAGGAATGCACTTTCCCTTGCATCTCGGTGTGACGGAAGCCGGAGACGGCGAGGACGGGCGCATCAAGTCCGCCTTAGGCATAGGCGCTTTATTGGCAGACGGATTGGGCGATACCATCCGCGTATCTTTAAGCGAAGCTCCCGAAGCGGAAATCCCTGTCGCCCGAAAACTAGCGGATTATATCGCACAACATCATGACCATCCGTATATACCGGGCGCGGCAGCTCCTGATTTCAATTATCTCTCTCCCGACCGAAGAGCCACGGCAGCCGTGCACAATATAGGCGGAGAGAACCTCCCCGTGGTTATTGCGGCACGCCTGGATGGAAATATGGATTTTAATCCGCAGTTCATGCCCGATTATGTATACGTCGGTCGTCAGCTACCCGAACATCCCGCTGAAGGCGTACAATACATCATCGATGCCGACCTTTGGGAAGGACAAACCAATGTATGGCCTGCCTTCAAAGGAGAACAGCTGCCGTTTATCAGCGGATGCAACGCATCGCTGAAATTTCTGTTTGTCACCTACATGGGACTGAATGACGAAGTGATTGCCGGCCTGAAATACCATCCGGAAGTAGTGTTGGTGGCACAAAGCAACCACCCCAACAGATTGGGTGAATATCGCGGTTTAGCGCACCAGCTGATGAATGAAGGATTAAAGAATCCTCTTGTATTCTTCCAACATTATGCTGAAACGGAAACGGAAGACCTGCAAATCAAATCGGCCGCAGATATGGGAGCGCTTATTATCGACGGATTATGCGACGGTATTTTCCTTTTCAACCAAAGCGGCGAAAAGGGTGATAAAGCGATAAGCGATAAAGTGACAGATGCCACAGCTTTCGGTATTCTGCAGGCAGGACGCATCCGTACCAGTAAAACCGAGTACATTTCCTGTCCGGGCTGCGGTCGTACGCTCTATGACCTTGAGAGTACCATCGCCCGTATCAAACAAGCGACATCGCATCTGAAGGGACTTAAAATCGGTATTATGGGTTGTATTGTCAATGGTCCCGGTGAAATGGCCGATGCCGACTACGGATACGTAGGCGCAGGACGAGGCAAAATCAGCTTATACAAAAAGAAAGAATGCATCGAGAAAAACATTCCCGAAGAGGAAGCGGTAGAAAAGCTAATCGAGCTAATCAAGAAAAACGGGGATTATATTGAAAAGTAATATTTCCTCTCAGACAGTAAAGGTGCGCCAGAAGTTATGATTCTGACGCACCTTTATTCTTAATATCTAAAGCTAAGGAATATACGGAAAGATTTTGATTTCATTTTCCACTTATCGCTTTGAATCACATCATCAAAAGCAGGATCTTCATAATCTATGCCTTCATCATCAAAGGAAAGTCCGTTATAAGTAGCTTTCTTTGCCCAACGATGCTCTATACCGAATGAGATAGCCTTATACGCAACAGACGCTCCAAACGCGAAATTGGAAACATATCCGTGTCCGAAACTATCGTCAATCACCAACATGGAATAGGTAGGTACATAATGGAAATATGCGGCAACCTTTAAGTCACCTATCGGATTGACTGTGATAGAAGGACCTACATGCATAGACGCGTCTATCTGATGAATACCCAGGTCAATATCTTCTTCATCGTCATAGTCATAACCTCCATAATCGCCATAAGCGCGTGTGTAGGCTCCATCATTTGCATACGCATCCGGTTCGGAATACTTGGCATAAGAAATATCAAACCAAGTTGCATCGATACCGAACTTTATCATATTCAGCAGCGGCTTCTTATGCAGGTAATACGTTTTTCCAAAAGCCAGAGAAACGCCGAAATCGCTTTTCCATTCCGCTTCGGCATCTACTTTATCTGTCAAAGTCTGGTTTGTGATATAACCGATATTAAAATACTTGGCTCTTTTTTTCCATATTCTCTCATTACGTGCCGCATCTTCGGTTTTCTTCACTCTGCCGGAGAGTTCGTTTACCACTTGCAGTAAAGAATCCTCTCTTTGAGAAGATTGGGTTTCGGAATTAGTTTCTTGAGCAAAAACGCTTTGTCCTGTCAAAATCACGGTTGACAGCACCAACCAAAATAGTTTTTTCATCATAACTTGTCTGTGTTTTGCTTATGGTTCCTTCGTTCAGCATACCAGTAATCTTAGGAAAGCGCAGGAACACTAAAGGAAACTCCCTTTAACGCTTATTCGTTTTATTTTTACAAAAATAAAGGATTGCACACATACGCACAACGGGACAAAAACGAGATAGAAACTAAAAAACCGAAATAGCGAACTATTTCGGTTAAAATAAGGATTATGATGATGTTTTTTATTTTCCCTTTTTGCTCTCATCCGGCTTAACCGGCGGGACACTGAGCATTTCTTTATATTCTTCCGGAGCGGTCAATATTCCGACGGCCTCCTTCAAGTCTTTATCATCTTTCAACTGTTGGATGATACTTCCCCGCTGATAGTAATAACGTTTGATAATTTCCACCGCAATCATCTCCTTTATATCCTTTGAGAAATGATCAAGATCACGGTCCAAGTTATGAGACAGTTTCTTCTCCAAAGCCTTGAATTCATCCGACGCATCCGTCAGGTATCCCTCAAACTCCGCCATTTCTTTCAAGTTCTTCAAAATCTTCTCGGTCTGCTGGTCGTACTTGAAGTCAGCTTTCTGTACCATCGCCTTGAAGTCGGCATAGTCGGCATCCGTTATCTTAAAATCTTTAGGAGCCGGAATTGTCGGATGCTTCAAACAGTATTCCGTAGCATAATTAAATATCAAGTTGTCATTCACCAAATAAAACAAGATATTAGGCAATTTATCCTGCTTGACGGTAATATCGGGAGTAACCCCGCCACCGTCACGCACCTCACGTCCGGCAGCAGTGTGGAATACGGTAGTCAGGCTATCCGGAATACGCCCCACACTGCCGTCCTCATTACGGTGTTTATAGTCGATAGCCTGCACACAACGCCCGCTCGGAATATAGTATTTGGAAGTCGTCAGCTTCATTGTACCTCCATAAGGCAGCGGACGAGTGGTCTGCACAAGCCCTTTTCCGAACGTACGGTTACCCACCACCACTGCACGGTCGTAATCCTGCAATGCGCCTGCCAAGATTTCCGACGCGGACGCCGTAGCGCTATTCACCAGCACAGCCAGCGGGATTTCCAAATCCAGCGGCTCGCGCAACGTCTTGTACGTATTGCTTGCCTGCTTGGTCTTTCCTTTCGTCGTCACCAGCGTTTTGCCGCGCGGCAGAAAGAAGTTGGCTATTTCCACAGCTTCGTCCAACAAGCCGCCGCCGTTATTACGCAGGTCGATAACCAAAGAAGTTATTCCCTGTTTTTTCAAATCGAGAAATGCCTGTTTGAACTCTTTGGAAGGATTACCGGAGAAAGTGCTCAAATTGATATAACCGATATTGTTATCCAGCATTGCATAATACGGAATAAAAGGCAACTGAATAGAACGGCGAACAATATCGAATTCCAACGGCTGCTCCGTTCCGGGGCGTTGTACCTTCAATTTGAAACTTGTACCTACCTGCCCGCGAAGCATTTCGCTTACTTCCTGATTATTCTTTCCCGCAAGGTCTTTACCGTCTATTTCCAGAAGAATATCACCGGCTTTCAAACCCACGGTAGCCGCCGGCATATTTTCATAAGGCTCGGCTATCATGGAACGTTTCAGCTTGGTATTCCAAGTTATGATAGAGCCGATACCGCCATACGTATTCTTCAACATTTGTTCCAGTTCGCTCTGGTCGTCTTCCGGAAAATATTGCGTATAAGGGTCGAGTGAATACAACATGGACTCGATACCGGTACGAATAGTCTTGTTCGGGTCTATCGTATCCACATAGAACATATCCAACTCTTTCACAATAGAATTGAATATATCCAGATTCTTTGCCACCTGGAAACTACGGCTGTCTCCACTCTTAAATCCGAAAAAGAAGCTTGTACCTACTACCGACAATAGGACGGCTATCCAACGTATCTTTAAATATTTCATAATATCCTAATTTATCATTATTATATCTTCCTTTATCTTCTCCCACTTTGAATCCGGCAGTTCCGTTCCAATCACCTGTATTACCTCACCCGACAGAATAGACCCTATCTTTCCGCACTTCTCCAAAGAATATCCGCAGGTCAGTCCGTAAAGAAAACCAGCTGCAAAAAAATCTCCGGCACCGGTAGTGTCAACCACCTTTGCCACCGGTACAGCCTCAACACGTACTTCCTCCGTTCCTTTACGAATCAGCGAGCCGCGTGCTCCCACCTTTACAATGGCAATACTACACATTTTAGCGATAACATCCAACGCCTCCTCGGGTTCTTTACCGGTAAACGCTTTCGCCTCTTCTTCATTGGCAAAGACAATATCCACATATTTATTTACCAACAGAGAGAAAAATTCATGATCACCCGCCACAATATTATAGCTTGCCATATCCAGGCAAACCTGCAGACCGGCCTCTTTGGCCAGTTCGATGGCACGAAGAATCATATCGTGTTCCTGTACCAAATAGCCTTCTATAAACAGGTAAGTATATCCTTTGAACATCTCCAGCGACAAATCTTCCGCTTTCAATGTAGACGCCGCCCCCAGATATGTACCGAAAGTACGCTCCCCGTCGGGAGATATAAAAGTAGAAGCTACCCCCGAAGGCAGGGTATCGGAAAGTAACAAATTAGCTTCCGTTCCGCGTTTTAACAAACTTTCCCGATAAAAGTTACCATAAGAATCATTATTTACCTTTCCGATAAATCCGGTACCCGCTCCAAGCTGCGCCATACCTCGAATGGCATTCCCCGCAGAGCCACCGGTCGCCAAATGAGTCTTCACCCGGCTAAAGTATTTATTGATTTTCAGCAATTTATCTTCATCAATCAGAGTCATACTACCCTTAGGCAACTCCATTTCCGCTAAGATTTCATCACTGTCAAGGGTTGCTAACACATCGACCAATGCGTTTCCCAATCCAATTATTTTGTCCATTCCTGATATTTTTTTTGCAAAGATATTGCATATTTCAAAATATCCTATTACTTTTGCAGCGCATTTGAGAAAAAACAACATTCTTCCTTAGCTCAGTCGGTTAGAGCATCTGACTGTTAATCAGAGGGTCCTTGGTTCAAGTCCAAGAGGAAGAGCGAAAGAAAAAACTTGAATGCAACATTCTTCCTTAGCTCAGTCGGTTAGAGCATCTGACTGTTAATCAGAGGGTCCTTGGTTCAAGTCCAAGAGGAAGAGCGAAAAGGTTCGTCATTGCGGCGAATCTTTTTTTATTTCCAATAATCGGTATTTATCAAAAATTCGCTACGGCAAGTGTCAGCACACTGATACGCACGCCCTCTACGTCCCTAAATACATCGGCGCACGCAGTGGTGGTAGCTCCGGTAGTAAGTACATCATCTACCAACAGGATATGTTTTCCGACGAAACGTTCGGGATGGCGGAGATGAAAGATGCCGTCCACATTCTCCCACCGCTCATAGGCAGACTTGCTTGTCTGCGTCTCCGTATGCTTCCTGCGCATCACGGAAGCAGCATCCAAAGAAATACCCGTAACCGCAGCCACACCTTTGGCGATACATTCACTCTGATTGTATCCCCGCATCCGTTGCTTACGGGGATGTAAAGGGATGGGCACAATGACGTCCACACTATGAAAGAACCCCGAAACAGTCAGTTCCGCCGCCATAAAACGCCCCATTGTCTCTCCCAAGTCCTTACGGCCGCCATATTTCAATTGATGCAGTATCCGGCGGAAATCACTGCCCTTATGGTAAAAGAAATAGGAGGTAGCACGTTCCAAAGGAAGTTTTCCCCAGAACATACGTTCCACCGGATTGTCCGTACGAAGATGATAATCCGTACGGGGCAGATTCATATTACATTTCAGACAAATAGCCTCCTCTCCTTCCTGCAAGGGTGTGCCACACACAGCACACTGACGGGAAAAGAACAAATGAAGAAAAGATAAAAACCAGGTTTTAAGCGTGTTTTCCATAATACTGCCAATTCAAAAAATCAGCGTAACGTCCATAACCGCATGCCGGAGCGCTACATGCCCGAAGGCATGGCTTCCTCTACCAGCTGCAACAGGAACGGATGCAACCGTCCGTTGGTAGCAACCACATGATGCCCGTCGATAAAACAGGCGTTACCATAAAAATCAGTCACCTGTCCGCCGGCTTCCTGTACAATCAAGGCTGCCGCCGAAAAATCCCATTTTCCAAGAAAAGCCTCCAGCCAGGCATCGAAACGTCCGGCAGCCACATAACAGATGGCCATTGCAGCGGAACCATTCATACGAATACCTGCCACCTTGCCATACAGTTCATGTATCAGATACTCTCCCGTACGGGCATACTGCTCCGAATTATAAGGAAGCTCCGCTACTACAAAAGCGTCCTCCAACCTGCCGACGGAAGACACCTGTATGGGCTGTTCGTTAAGATACGCGCCACCGCCTTTCCAAGCATAGAAGCACTCGTCCAGACAAGGGTCATAAACCACTCCCAGCAGCAACTCGCTCTTATTGCGCAAAGCGATGCTGACACAGTAAGGCGCATTGTCATGAATATAGTTGGTAGTGCCGTCCAGCGGATCCGCCACCCAGCAATAAGGTTCATCCCGGTAGACTGCCGAACCTTCCTCCACAATGAAACCGGCTTCGGGCAAAAGAGCTTTCAATGCGGCGACAACACGCTTTTCAGACTCTTTATCCACATAGGAAACATAGTCATGGGCATGCTTTTCCTCTACCGCTTCCCTGCGGAAACTTTTCCGTTCTTCCTTTAGGAAATGTCCTGCCGCACGGGCTATGTCACAGACCTTACCGGTCAGAGTTTTCAAATCATCCATCATTCAAGAAATTATTTGTCCGCCACCTGTTTATAAATGAGCTTTCCACGTTGGCCTACGGTCCACTTGCCATTCTCCAAGCGCACGTTCTTCGTATCGTCATCTTCCATATTCCAGGCATATCCCCCGGCAGGCAAGCTACGACGGTCAAGAATTTCGTTCGGAGCGTCCGCTTCCGAGAAAAACAGTTCTACTTGAGTGGAGTCGGGACTGAACACAATAAACAGTGTATTCTCCGCATCGTCAACAGAAGCCAGGCGAACTCCTTTCTCCCACAGACGGATACAATCTTTCTGCACCTCGCTCCATGTATACCCTGCCGAAGCGATACATCCATGTTCATCCTTATCGTCCCCTACTATTTCCGTTTTCTCCGTTTCAGCGGCAGCGGCAGCATTTTTTTCACGACTGTTTCCACAGCCCGCCAGAAACGCTCCGGCGCATGCCAGGCAAACAGACATCATTTTTACATTCATAGTTATCGGCTTTTAAAATTTTATACGCATGCCAAAGGTAGAAACAAATCGCTAATAAAAAAAGTTTCTCTCCCGATATCACGGTTTCAAATAGACCACCGTCTTACCGCTGCCATACTTACGTATCACGCCCTCCTCAAGATACCGGTTCAAATCGGTCATTGCCCGATGCTTCACCAATCCCGTTGCCGATTCATAATCCGTACGCGTGATACATCCATATTTATCCAGATGCCGCAACAGCTTTTCTTTCCGTTCCTCCTCACTCATCGAGGAGCGGGACACATACGGAGAAGCCTTACGCTCCAACTCCATCGTATCGAAACGGCTGCGGAACTTACTGCCCAGCCGCAGATTCACGTTCTGAAAGTGTACGGACGGGGAACGGATTTCTTTTTTGTCGGTAACCGGACGGTCACATTTCAACGAAACGGAAAAATAGCCCAACTCTCCCACTTCCACAGTCCAACCCTCGGACAACCAACTGTGCAGCTCGTCCGTAACAGCCTGCAAAGTTCCGTCAAGTATGGCGGGACTGAAGCCGGTAGCCTTAGCCACCAGCTCACGGAATTTGTCGGCGGAGATAGTTCCCCTCGGCAGGATACGGGCGTGCAGGCGGACATCATCACGGTTCTCACTCGAAGGATTGGGGGTTTGATACAAATCATAATAAGCGCTCATATATAATAAGGTGTTAGATTGGCATTATCAGCCAATACGTTTATAAACAGCAAGAAGCCGCATCGCCAACCATAATTCGTCAGACAGATGTCATCCTTGCGTTAAACAGCCGTTGCCCGTTCGTTAGACAGTTGTCTAACGAACGGGCAACGGCTGTTTAACGAATTAGCATTCGGTGTCAAAGATACTAATAAATCCGATAGGAATGCATAAATCCCGTGAATCCGAGATTTAATTTATTCAACATGATGTCCAAACCGGAAAGCACGTGATATCAATAATGTTCCATCCTATATCACTTATGTCTAAAAATGAAAGACCAAAGGCGTTTTGTTCATTCAAAGGCTATATAAATAATTATTTTTGCTTTACATTTACAGAGGATTAAGTGCAGTCCGCCCCACTGAAACGGATAGACAAACAACTACTTATTAATATACCAAACGAAAAAACATGAAAAAAAGTATTCTATTTATCACGAGTCTTTTCCTCTGCATTTTCTGTCTGAAAAGCAATGCCCAACAAAGCCGGACAGAAGTCACCTGGGAGAAGATGGAAGATGTCACAGTGCCCGTTCCACCGCAAGTACATCCCCGGCTTTATGTACGTTCCGCCGATTTGCCGGATTTAAAGAAACGGATGAACCATCCGCACGTAAAGGAAGTTCTGGCTACCCTGACAAAATTAGGCAAAGACCGTACGCCCGAAGAAGAAGCGAAAGTTAAGGACAGAGGTTTCCGTTACTATTTCGAAATGCGTGGCGTAACCAGCCGCGTACAGGTGCAAGCGCTCGACTACCTGGTATACGGTGATAAGAAACAAGCCAGAAGCGCCATTACCGCCATGCTGGACACACTTCAGAACGTCAATTATGGGACAAAGGGAGACCTGTCACGCGCCAGCGGTGTGATGCTGACCTGCGGCGCAATGGTATACGACTGGTGCTACGACCAAATGAAAGAGTCTGAGAAAAAAGCTTATATCGAATCATTCATCCGCATAGCCAAAACAATGGAATGCGGTTATCCGCCCCGCAACAACGAACCGATTGCCGGACATTCCAGCGAATGGATGATACTGCGGGATATGCTTTCTGCCGGCATAGCCATCTACGACGAATATCCGGATATGTACAACTACGTAATAAAGATGATGTTCAAGGATTATCTGCCGGTAAGAAACTACATCTACTCCGGACACAACTATCATCAGGGAACAAGCTACGTAAACGTACGTTTCAGCAATGACCTCTTCTCTCTCTGGATTCTGCAGCGTATGGGTGCAGGGGCCATATACAGCCCGGCACAGCAGTTCGTTCTGTATGACTTCCTCTATCGCCGCCGTCCCGACGGACAAGTAATGCCGGCCGGCGACACCAATCCCATCAGGAAAAACACACCGTCCTATTCGCTGCCCGCCATGCTGGCGTCCAGTTTCTACAAAGACAGCTATCTGGCATACGAATACGAACGCAAGCCCAACATCGAACGCCACTGTCTCATCTTCGACATCCTGTGGAGAGACTTCGATTTGAAAGCCAAAGCACCCGATGACTTACCGCTGACACGTTACTCCGGAAGTCCGTTCGGCTGGATGATAGCCCGTACGGCATGGGACAAGAACAGTGTGATTGCCGAAATGAAAATAAACGAACAGTTCGTCGGTAACCACCAGCATATGGACGGCGGTTCTTTCCAATTGTATTACAGAGGCCCTCTGGCTATCGATGCGGGAGCCTATCAGGGAAGCTCCGGCGGATATAACAGCCCGCACAACAAGAATTTCTTCAAACGTACCATCGCGCATAATTCTCTGCTGGTATATAATCCCGACGAGAAATTCGCCTGCTGGAACTATGGCGGAGGCGGCAAGACCGAATTTGCAGCCAATGACGGCGGACAACGTATGCCCGGCGACCGTTGGGAAACCTGCCGCTCATTCAAGCAACTGTTAAGCAAGGAATATACTACCGGTAAAGTCCTGGGACACGGATTCGGACCCGACGCCTATAAGCCCGACTATTCCTATCTGAAAGGCGACATCACTCAAGCCTATACAGAGAAAGTAAAAGAGGCCAAACGCTCTTTCGTTTTCCTGAATCTGCACGCTGCCGAGGTTCCCGGCGCGCTGATCGTATTTGACAAGGTAGTATCTTCCGACCCGCAATTCAAGAAGTTCTGGCTATTGCACAGTATTGAAGAACCCGTAATAGAAGGAAACCGCTTCACTGTTCGGCGCACGAAGAACGGCGATACGGGAATGTTGCAAAACCACGTATTGTTGCCCGAAACGGGAAATGCCCAAATAGAAAAAGTCGGCGGCAAAGGAAAAGAGTTCTGGGTATTCGGGACTAACTATCCGAATGACGCACTGCCCAACCGCCCCGATGACGCCAACGAACGAGGAGCATGGCGTGTGGAAGTATCTCCGGCCGCTCCCGCCACCGAAAACTACTTCTTGAACGTAATGCAGGTTGCGGACAACACTTGCAAACAGATGAATAACGTGAAACGCATTGACGCGGAGAAAGTGGTAGGCGTACAGATAGCCGACCGGGTCGTTACCTTCAGCAAAGACAGCCGGCCTTTGTCCGGCAAAGTCGATATGACAGTGGACGGAAACGCTACCATGAAATTCGTCATCACCGACCTCATTCCGGGAACATGGCAAATAAAGAAAGACGGGAAAGTGTATATCCCCGCCATGGAGGTTCGTTCGGACGACGGTATTCTTTCTTTTGAAGGTACTGCCGGTCATTACGAGTTTCTGCGCTAAACAGATATTTTAAATAACCTGCCTGGCTATCCAGGCACAGGCTTCCGCATCGGCCAGCGCATGGTGGTGTTGCTCTAACCGGTAACCACACCATGCCGCTACCGTATGCAGTTGATAATCGGGAAGTCCTTTAATGGCACGGCGTGACGCCTGTAAAGTGCAACGGAAATCATAGTCGGGATAATCCATGCCATAAGTACGAAATACCGCTTTCAGGCAACTTTCATCGAATGCTTTGTTATGTGCCACTAATGTCAGTCCCTCGATACGAGGCGCGATTTCCTGCCATACTGTCGGAAAAACAGGTGCACAGGCCGTATCTGCCAGGGTCAGACCATGTACACGCGTATTCCAATAAGTATAATATTCCGGTTCGGGACGAATCAGACTGTAATAGTTATCTACAATTTCTCCATCCCGCACAATGACGACACCGACACTGCATACACTGGTACGTTGCTCATTGGCCGTTTCAAAATCTATAGCGGCAAAATTCTCCATGAAGCGATTTATTTATGCTATCTCCGAATTTATTTTCAGAAAGTTATAATCAGTTGGTAATTAAAGTGCTATACATACCTTTATAAGACTTTATGGGTACAAATGCGACTATCTAAGTACATTTAAAGCACCCGTCCGTTTTGGCATGTTGTAACTTCGCACTGTGATCACAAAGATATAGGATTTCGAAGTAACAACCATTAAAAACAAAAAAGATTATGGCATTCCGTTATGTAATTAAAAAAAGAGTTTTCGGTTTTGATGAAACCAAGTCTGAAAAGTATGTAGCCGCTTCGTTCTCTGTGGGAGAAATCAGCTACGATAAATTATGCGACCAAGTTACGAAAGAAGGTATGGCTCCGCGCGGCGTAGTAAAAATGGTTATGGACGGACTGATTGATGCGCTCAGCACTTACGTCAGTCTTGGAGCAACCGTAAAATTAGGAGATTTCGGCACTATCCGTCCGGGACTGAACTGTAAAAGCCAGACTGAAGCCAAAAACGTAACCGCCGACAGCATTTACCGACAGAAACTTATTCTCACTCCGGGGAAAAGACTGAAAGATATGATAAAGGGCTCCGGCGTAACACGTATCTCAACTAACGGCGAGGACATTACGGCGGGCAACGGCAACAATGGCGGCGGTGGCAATAGCGGAGAAGAAGAAAATCCGTTGGGATAAACGTTTATAGAAATATGTAAAGACTAACCGGCCAACAACCAAAAAGCGATGAATCTCCTCTCTTACATATAGGAGAGGAGGTTTTTCACTTTCGTTCAGAATGACAAATGATGGCTTAAATCCATTTTGTACATCTCTTTGTATATGGATAGATTTTCCTATCTTTGCCTACTGCAACCACTAAAACTATAAACAATATGGAACATCCTCTTTCTCAATTCAGATATTGTCCGAAATGCGGTTCGGAACATTTCGAAACTCATAATGAAAAATCAAAAATCTGCAAGGATTGCGGCTTTGTCTATTATTTCAATTCCTCTTCCGCTACCGTTGCCCTGATACTGAATGAGCGGAACGAACTATTAGTGTGCCGCCGCGCTAAAGAACCGGCCAAAGGAACACTGGACTTGCCGGGCGGTTTCATTGACATGGCGGAAACCGGCGAGGAAGGAGTAGCGCGTGAGGTGAAAGAAGAGACGGGTATGACAGTGACACAAGCCGAGTATCTGTTTTCACTGCCGAACATCTATATTTATTCAGGATTTCCCGTACATACGCTGGATATGTTTTTCCGCTGTACGGTAACCGATACTCTGCATTTCGAAGCAATGGACGATGCGGAGGAAGTTTTCTTTCTTCCTTTACAAGACGTGCATCCGGATGATTTCGGACTGGCTTCCATTCGTAAAGGTCTGCAAATGTTCCTGTCCGGCATATCCTAAAAAAGCCAAATAATCGGAACATTTTCAAACCAAAACCCGTATTTTTGTAAAAGCATCCATTCTATAACCGAAGATGAAACATAAAATTTACCGCATAGTATACACTGCGCTTTGCTGCGCACCATTGCTCGCGACAGCACAGACGAGCGAGAAAATCACTTCTCCGCAACGACTGTATGAAGAAGGACGGAATCTGTTCCAACAAAAGGCATTTGCCGCAGCCATGTCTCCTTTACATACTTTTGTAAAACAACTCAATGCGGAAGGCAACCCGTTGTTTGCCGCCGGAGACAAAGAAGAAGCCGAATATATGCTGGTATGTGCCGAATACGAACTGAGAAGTCCCAATAGTATAGAACTATTGCGAAGTTACCTCGATGTGTATCCCGACACTCCTCATGCCAATCGTATTTACGCCCTTATAGCATCTGCCTATTTTTTCGAGGGGAAATATGATGAAGCACTCGCCATGTTCAATTCCGCCCGGCTCGACCTCCTAAGCAATGAAGAGCGGGATGACATGACCTATCGTTTGGCAACCTGTTTTCTGAAAACGGGCAATGTGAAAGAAGCCGCTATCTGGTTTGAGACATTACGCAGTACCGGCTCCAAATATGCAGCGGATTGCACGTATTACCTTTCGTATATCCGCTACTCACAACAACGGTATGAAAACGCTCTCAGCGGTTTTCTCAGTCTGCAAGACAATACGAAATACAAGACGCTCGTCCCCTATTACATTGCGGAAATATATCTGATTAAAAAGAATTATGACAAAGCGGAAATAGTCGCGCAAAACTATCTCTCTGCCTATCCCAACCAAAAATATACGGGAGAGATGTACCGCATACAAGGTACGGCCGACTATCATTCCGGCAAATACCACGAAGCCGCAGAAGCTTTCAACCAATACTTGAAAGACAATGTGGAATCCACCCGAAGAAGAGACGCGCTCTATATGTTGGGAATGTCCTATTATCAGACGGGAGTCTATTCGCAGGTTCCTGTCATTCTGGGTGAAGTAACTACCGATAAAGACGCGCTTACGCAAAACGCTTACCTGCATATGGGATTAGCCTACCTGCAGCTTGCCGACAGGAATAAAGCCCGTATGGCATTTGAACAGGCCGCCGCATCCGACGCTGACCAGAAAATAAAGGAACAGGCATCCTACAACTATGCTCTCTGCATTCACGAAACGTCTTATTCCGCATTCGGCGAGTCAGTGACAGTCTTTGAGCATTTCCTGAATGAGTTTCCCAACTCCGTATATGCCGATAAAGTAAGTAACTATCTGGTAGAGGTCTATATGAACACCCGCAGTTATGATGCCGCCCTCAAATCCATTGAACGCATTGCACGTCCCGGAAAGGCTATCTTGGAAGCCAAGCAGAAAATCCTGTTCCAATTGGGAACCCAATCCTTTGCCAATACGCAGTTCGAACAGGCAATCAATTACTTCAACCAAAGCATTGCCTTAGGCCAATATAATCTGCAGACAAAAGCCGACGCCCTTTACTGGCGGGGCGAATCGTATTATCGGTTGAACCGTATGCAGGAAGCTGCCCGTAACTTCAACGAGTATCTGTCACTTGCCCCGCAGAAAAATACGGAAATGTATGCCCTTGCCTACTACAACTTGGCATACATAGCTTTCCACAAAAAAGATTATGCAACGGCACAAGACCGTTTCTTGAAATTCATCCAACTGCAAAAAAACGGAAACGCCACTGTCCTTGCCGATGCGTATAACCGTATCGGCGACTGCTACATGCATGTCCGCCGTTTCGACGAAGCCAGACAATACTACACCCGGGCGGAAAACCTGGGTACGCCTGCCGGTGATTACTCCTACTACCAACTGGCTTTGGTGTCGGGCCTGCAAAAGAACTATGACGGAAAAATTACGTTACTCAACCAATTGGCCAGCAAGTACCCGAATTCACCCTATGCCGTCAATGCGCTTTATGAGAAAGGCCGTTCGTACGTGCAAAGCCGTAACAGTAACCAAGCCATCGCTACTTTCCGGGAGCTGCTGAACAAATATCCCGAAAGCCCCGTCAGTCGTAAGGCTGCCACGGAAATCGGACTGTTATATTATCAGAACGATGATTACAACCACGCTATCGAAGCTTACAAATACGTCATCTCCAAATATCCGGGCAGCGAAGAAGCACGGCTTGCCATGCGCGATTTGAAATCCATCTATGTGGAAGCCAACCGTGTGGATGAATTCGCTGCGCTTGCCGCTCAAATGCCGGGCGTCATCCGCTTTGAACCCAGCGAGCAAGATTCGCTGACTTATATCGCCGCAGAAAAAGTGTATATGAAAGGGGAAATCTCCCCTGCAAGAGAAAGTTTCATCCGCTATCTGCAAAGCTATCCAAACGGAGCGTTCAGCTTGAATGCACACTATTATCTGAGTCTTATCGGAAAAGAGCAGAAAGACGAAACCGCCGTACTGGAGCATACAAGCAAACTGCTGGAGTATCCGGACAGTCCGTATTCGGAAGAAGCCTTGTTGATGCGAGGGGAAATCCTCTTCAACCACAAAGAGTACGAACGGGCCCTGGCAGACTACAAACAGCTGCAAGCCCGTACCACAACCGCCGAGCGCCGACAACTGGGCCTCACAGGCGTACTGCGCTGTGGTGTGTTATTGAAGGATGAAATTGAAGTGATACAGGCTGCGACCGCCTTACTGGCCGAAGCCAAGCTGTCCCCCGAATTGCAGCATGAGGCTTTATACTATCGAGCCAAAGCCTATCTGAACCAAAAAGCGGTGAAGAAAGCGGCGGATGACTTGAAAATTCTGGCACAAGATACCCGTACATTATACGGTGCGGAAGCCAAGTATCTGGCAGCACAACTGATGTACAACGCCGGCGACTACGCTGCCGCCGAAAAGGAAATATTGAACTTCATCGACCAAAGCACACCGCACGCCTACTGGCTGGCACGCAGCTTCATCCTTCTGTCCGACGTATATGTTGCCATGGACAAGAAACTGGATGCACGCCAATATCTGCTAAGCCTGCAACAAAATTATCATGCAGACGATAATATTGAAGGAATGATTCAAGAAAGACTGGAAAAGCTGAAATAAAAGAACACAATGAATATGAGAAAGATACAATATATTCTCAGCGGAATAACGCTGATAACCCTACCTTTGGGTACCCATGCCCAACAACAGCCTCAAGACTCCACTGTGAACCGGACAGTTGTTGTGGAACAGGAGTATAATCCCGATATTCTGGACGCGTCCAAAATAAACGTGCTTCCTAAAGTAGAGCCGCCGACCGCCAATAAGAGGACAGTGGAGTATGATGTAACCCTTATGCCCGCCAATACAGTTCCTGCAACTGTCATGCAGGCATATACCGGAAAAGAGACGCAAGCCAAGACACAGCCCGGATATATCAGACTGGGCTATGGTAATTACGGGAATCTGGATGCACGTGCCAGCTATCTGTTCACGCTATCCAACAGTGATCGTATCAACCTGAATTTCCATATGAACGGTATGGATGGCAAACTCGAATTACCTGACAATGACGGCAAATGGAATTCTTATTACTATCGTACTCATGCCAACATCGGTTATTTACATTGCTTCAAGAAAGTAGACTTGGATGTTGCGGGTAACTTTGGATTAAGCAATTTTAATTTCCTGCCTGATGCAGCCGTCAGAAAACAGAAATTCACTTCAGGCGACATTCATTTCGGAGTGAAATCCACGGATGAGGAACTGCCTCTCCAATTCAGCGCAGAGACCAACCTGATGCTCTATGAACGCCAATACGATTTCGGTTCACTGAACAATCAAGAGAATATTATCCGTACCAAAGCACTGGTTGCAGGCGGCATATCCGAGAAACAGATTGTCGGTATCGGTTTGGCAATGGACAATGTACTGTACAAGAATAATAATTTTGAGAACTACACCTCACTCAACCTGAACCCGCATTACCGTTTGGAAAACGATGATTGGAAAATACGTATCGGCGCACAGGTTGACATGGCTTTCGGTTTCGGAAAGAAATTCCGGGCAGCTCCTGATGTGGCGGTAGAGTATAACTTCGCGGATAGCTACATCCTATATGCGCAGGCCAAAGGAGGAAGAGTGCAAAATGATTTCCGCCGTTTGGAGGCATTCTGCCCATACGGGCTGGTAACTTCGCAACCGGATGCCACATACGAGCAAGTGAACGCCGCCCTCGGCTTCAAGGCCAGCCCGGCAATCGGTTTATGGTTGAACCTATATGCGGGATACCAGAATTTGAAAGATGATTTGTTTTTCCATCCGGCAGGTCTCGATGAAACTACAGAGGGACACTACCGGACGCTCGCCATCAGCCAATGGAACACCAGCAACATCTATGCCGGTGCAGAGGTACGCTACGACTATAAAAACATATTCTCATTCGTCGCTGCCGGAACTTACCGCAGTTGGGATGCAAAGGATAACAGTCAATTCGGTGTCAAAGACTATGTGCTCACTTACAAGCCGGCCTTTGAAGCCAATCTGCATATAGACGTACATCCTATATCCGCTTTACTCCTTAATCTTGGCTATCGGCATATTTCGCGCGAGAAGGTAGAGGAAGGCAAGGTTAATGCAGTCAATAACCTTTATTTAGGCGGTAGTTACGAGTTTTTTAAAGGAATATCCGTTTATGCCCGCATAAACAATTTATTAAACCGGAATTATCAATATTACTGGGGATACCCGACCGAAGGCACCAACTTTATCGGAGGTGTAAGTCTCAAATTCTAATCTCCGGATTAAAAACATTACGAGCAAAAAAGGACATTTTTGCTAAATTCTCCTTATATTATAAGGTGGAAAGTTTGTTTTTTCCTACTTTTGCGGGTAAATTAGTGGTTGGAACCACTATAAAACAGAAATTTATGCAGAAAAACCTTGTCATTGTCGAGTCTCCGGCAAAAGCAAAAACCATTGAAAAGTTCCTAGGAAAAGACTATAAAGTCCTTTCCAGTTATGGTCATATACGCGATTTGAAGAAAAAAGAGTTCAGTATTGATATTGATAAAGATTTCAAACCGCATTATGAAATTCCGGAAGATAAGAAAAAGGTTGTGGAAGAATTGAAAGCCGAAGCCAAAGAAGCGGAAACCGTATGGTTGGCATCCGATGAGGACCGTGAGGGAGAAGCGATTGCATGGCATTTATACGAAGTGCTGAAACTGCAACCGGAACATACCAAGCGCATCGTCTTCCATGAAATCACTAAAAGCGCTATCTTAAAGGCCATCGAGCAACCACGTAATATTGACATCAATCTCGTAGATGCACAACAAGCACGCCGTATTTTAGACCGTATCGTAGGGTTTGAACTTTCGCCCGTGCTATGGAAAAAAGTGAAACCGGCACTTTCCGCCGGTCGTGTACAATCAGTATCCGTTCGCCTCATCGTAGAACGTGAGCGGGAGATACAAGCTTTTCAATCGGAAGCATCTTATCGGGTTACCGCCATATTCCTCGTACCCGATGCCGATGGCAAACTGGTTGAAATGAAAGCCGAATTGGCACGCCGTATCAAAACAAAAGCCGAAGCTCAAAAACTCCTGGAAAGTTGCCGATCAGCCACTTTCACCATCAATGATATTTCCACCCGCCCGCTGAAGAAAAGTCCTGCGGCTCCTTTTACGACATCTACCTTGCAACAAGAGGCCGCCCGTAAATTAGGATTTACAGTTGCACAAACCATGATGGTTGCCCAACGGTTGTACGAGTCGGGAAAGATTACCTATATGCGTACCGACTCCGTCAATCTTTCCGAGCTGGCTGTAAACAGCAGCAAATCAGTCATTGCCAGCATGATGGGAGAACGTTACGTATATCCGCGTCATTTCGCCACGAAGACCAAAGGCGCTCAAGAGGCTCACGAAGCCATTCGTCCTACCGACATGGAAAATGCTAAAATAGAAGGTAGTCCACAGGAACGAAAACTGTATGACTTGATATGGAAACGTACCATAGCCTCCCAAATGGCGGATGCGGAAGTTGAGAAGACTACCGTAAATATCAGCATCAGTAACGAGTCGGATACGTTCAATGCCACAGGAGAAGTTGTGAAATTTGACGGTTTTCTCCATGTATATCGCGAATCCATTGACGACGATGCGGAACAAGAAGATGAAACACACTTGTTGCCGCCTTTGAAGAAAGGACAGATTTTACAGAGCCAAAGCATTACTGCTACGGAACGCTTCACGCAGCATCCTCCCCGCTACACAGAAGCCAGTCTTGTACGCAAATTAGAGGAGTTGGGCATCGGCCGTCCTTCCACATACGCTCCTACCATTTCTACCATACAGCAACGCGGCTATGTGGAGAAAGGCGAAAAAACCGGAGAAGAACGTTCTTATAATATACTTTCATTACAAGACAGCAAGATTACAGACGTTATCCAAACAGAAATAACAGGAGCCGAGAAAGCTAAATTGATGCCTACCGATACAGGCACCGTAGTCAATGACTTCCTGATGGAATATTTTCCCAATATCCTTGACTATAACTTTACCGCCAGTGTTGAAAAACAATTTGACGAGATAGCCGAGGGAGAAAAGAAGTGGACAACTATTTTGGGCGACTTCTATAAGAGCTTCCACCCGTCCGTAGAAAATACGCTCGCTACCAAGAATGCCCATAAAGCCGGTGAACGTATCTTAGGCGAAGAACCGGGCAGCGGTAAGCAGGTATCTGTAAAAATCGGCCGCTTCGGTCCTGTTGTACAGATTGGCACTGCCGGTGACAATGAGAAGCCGCGTTTCGCACAACTCAAGAAAGAAATGTCCATTGAAACAATCACGCTGGAAGAAGCGCTAGACCTGTTTAAACTGCCTCGTACTTTAGGTGAGTATGAAGGTAAGGCGGTTACCATAGGAACCGGTCGCTTCGGACCTTATGTGTACAATAACGGAATGTACACTTCACTTCCAAAGACCATAGACCCCATGGAAATTACACTGGACGAAGCAATCCAACTTATCCAGAACAAAAAAGACGCCGAAGCTCAAAAACATCTCAAGAAATTTGATGAAGAACCGGAGCTGGAGATTCTGAATGGTCGCTATGGACCCTATATATCCTATAAAGGAAATAATTATAAAATTCCGAAAGATATTATTCCGCAGGATTTAAGCCTGGACGCATGCAGAGAAATCATCAAACTGCAAAGTGACCCGGACGCGCCGAAAGCCAAACGAGGTAAATATGCCAAGAAGAAAAAATAATGAGGTTATATTAAAAAAAGAAAAGCCCTCTCTACGAATCCGTAGAGAGGGCTTTTCATATAGAGTACTTTCAACTACATTCTGTCGGGTACTTCAATGCCAAGCAATCCCATTCCCAAACGTACCACCTTGGCTACGTTTTCGGATAAGGCAAGACGGAATATCTTCACCGCTTCATTCTCCTCACGCAAGATACTGAAATCATGATAGAACTGATTATATTCTTTCACAAGATCATAAGTATAGTTCGCAATCAGAGATGGACTGTAATCCTCGCCTGCTTGTTTCACAACAGTTGCAAAATCTGCAACCATCTGTATCAGACCTTCCTCTTTCTCACTCAATTCAATACCCGCGGGAAGTTGTGCAGGAACGGTGATGCCTGCCTCTTTCGCCTTGCGAAGAACGGATTGTATACGTGCATATGTATACTGGATGAACGGTCCTGTATTACCGTTGAAGTCAATGGATTCCTTAGGATTGAACGTCATGTTCTTGCGGGCGTCCACTTTCAATATAAAATATTTCAAAGCGCCCAAACCGACAATACGGGCAATATTATCAGCCTCTTCCTTGGTCAGGCCGTCTAGCTTACCCAATTCTCCGGAAGTCTCCTTAGCGGTATTAATCATTTCAGCCATTAAATCGTCAGCATCCACAACCGTACCCTCACGGCTCTTCATCTTACCTTCAGGCAGTTCCACCATACCGTAGGAGAAGTGAACCAGCCCCTTACCCCACTCAAAGCCCAACTTATCGAGCAAAATAGAGAGTACCTGAAAATGATAATTTTGTTCATTACCTACCACGTAAACCATCTTGTCAATGGGAAAATCGGCAAAACGCAATTTGGCCGTACCAATATCCTGTGTCATATAAACAGAAGTTCCGTCGGCACGGAGAAGCAATTTATGGTCAAGTCCTTCTCCGGTCAGGTCGGCCCATACGGAACCGTCCTCTTTGCGATAGAAGAAACCCTTCTCCAAGCCCTCCATAACTTTCTCCTTACCTTCCAGGTAGGTTTCCGACTCATAGTAAATCTTGTCGAAAGTAACTCCCATCATGCGGTAAGTCTCATCAAATCCTGCGTATACCCAGTCATTCATCTTTTTCCACAAAGCACGTACTTCAGGATCATTGGCTTCCCACTTCACCAGCATTTCACGCGCCTCTTTCATCAAAGGTGATTCAGCTTCCGCTCTGGTCTTGGCCTCTTCTTCGCTCAGACCTTCACTTTGGAACTTCGCCATCAACTCTTTGACTTCAGCCTTGTAATGCTTATCAAAAGCCACATAATAATCACCAATCAGATGATCACCTTTCTTTCCGGAAGACTCGGGAGTTTCACCGTTGCCATACTTCTGCCACGCCAACATCGACTTACAGATATGAATACCACGGTCATTCACAATATTTGTCTTTACCACTCTGTTGCCATTGGCCAAAATGATATTTGCCAATGCATTACCCAACAGGTTATTGCGGACATGGCCTAAATGGAGCGGCTTATTCGTATTGGGCGAAGAATATTCAATCATCACCAACGGGGACTTGTCGGTAACAGCGGCAATGCCATACTGTACATCCGCATGGATGCCATTCAGCAATTCAATCCATGCCGAAGAAGCGATAGTCAGGTTCAGGAACCCTTTGATAACATTGAATGCCGAAACCGAAGGCTCGTTTGCCTGCAGATATTCGCCAATCTCTTGTGCCGTCTGCTCCGGTCCTTTCTTAGACATGCGGAGAAAAGGGAAAACAACCAACGTAAGGTGTCCCTCAAATTCTTTCTTGGTTTTCTGCAACTGCACCTGTGCAGCAGGAACATCCTGTCCGTACAACGCTTTCAATCCGCTAATTACGGACGTTACCAATTTCTGTTCTATATTCATGATTCAAATGTATTTTCTGTGTGCAAAGATACGAACTATTTTTAATTCCATAAAAAAGGAGACGTTGTATGCGTCTCCTTTTCTCAAGTTTTATTTATGATCTATTTATTCGATAGTCAATTCCGAACCTGCTTTAAATTTAGCAACTTTCTTCGCCGCAATCTGAATAGGCTTCTTTGTTGCCGGATTGATACCAACGCGTCCGGCTCTCTCCATTACAGAAAAAGTACCAAAGCCAACCAATGCTACTTTATCACCTGCCTTTAATGCTTTTGTTACTGATGCGATGAATGCATCCAATGCTCTTTTTGAATCGGCCTTTGACAAACCGGCTTCAGCTGCCATTGCGCTAATAAGTTCTGACTTATTCATAATACAAATGATTAATTAATTGTTACACAAAAGAAAAATTCCAATGCTACTTCCTACAAAAATAGAGCAAAAATTCTGAATATCAAATAAAAACATTAAAAAAGGCCGGAAAAATAGAGAAAAAAAAGGAATAGGAGTTCCTTTTTCTGTTATAGAACAGAATTAATTCGTATTTTTGCCAAATAAAGCGAAAAAAACAGATTATGAATACTATACCGACAGTAACCAAAAACCTTTTAATTATCAATGTGCTGATGTTTCTCGGCACGCTTGTAGCCCAAAATTACGGCATCGATTTAAATAAGTACTTAGGCCTGCATTTCTTCCTTGCCGGAGATTTTAACGCAGCGCAACTGATTACTTACATGTTCATGCACGGCGGATTTACCCATTTGTTCTTCAATATGTTTGCAGTATGGATGTTCGGCCGTATACTCGAACAGGTATGGGGACCGAAGCGTTTCCTGTTCTATTACCTCGCATGCGGTATCGGCGCAGGAATTATTCAAGAGCTCGTACAGTACATTCATTACGAAACGGTACTTTCCGCATACGACAGTGTCAACACCGGATATTCCGTCATTCCCATGGAAGAATATCTCAATATGATGACTACCGTCGGAGCTTCCGGAGCCGTCTATGCCATCTTGCTGGGATTCGGTATGCTGTTCCCCAACCAGCCCTTATTCATCTTTCCGTTACCGTTCCCCATCAAAGCCAAATATTTCGTTATCGGATACGCCTTGATAGAACTGTTCTCGGGACTTGCCAACAATCCGGGCGATAATGTGGCGCACTTTGCACACTTGGGCGGTATGATATTCGGCTTCATACTAATAATGTATTGGAGAAAAAAGAACAGAGGAAATGGCTACTATTATAACTGATTTAAAAGAATCATTCCGTAGAGGAACCATCTACATACAGCTGATTTATATCAATGTGGGAGTATTCATCCTTACTACATTGACAGAAGTTATATTGCAACTTTTCAACCGGAGCCTCGACGGAGCATTTGAATGGCTGGAACTGCCTGCTTCACTACCCCGCTTCATAACCCAGCCTTGGTCTATCCTGACGTATATGTTTATGCACGCGGGAGTAATGCATATCCTTTTCAATATGCTTTGGCTGTACTGGTTCGGTGCTTTGTTCCTAAGTTTCTTCTCCGCGAAACATTTACGGGGCGTATATATCTTGGGCGGAATCTGTGGCGGACTGCTTTATATGGCAGCCTACAATATCTTCCCCTACTTCCGTCCGATGACGGAATACTCCTTCATGCTGGGAGCATCGGCATCCGTACTCGCTGTCGTGGCAGCTACCGCCTATCGGGAACCTAACTATCCGATACGTCTTTTCCTTTTTGGAACAATACGCTTGAAATATCTGGCTTTGATTGTTATCGGAACGGACTTATTATTCATCACATCCAGTAACGCCGGCGGACACATCGCTCATTTAGGCGGAGCGTTGGCGGGGCTGTGGTTTGCAGCCAGCCTTAGCAAAGGCGCAGATATCACCGTATGGATTAACAAGTCTCTGGATGCCGTCAGTTTTTTGTTCAGCTCCAAACCCCGCAAACCTAAGATGAAAGTTCACTATGGAACTGACAAACAGAAAGATTATAACTATAATGCCCGAAAAAAAGCTCAATCCGATGAAATAGACCGTATCCTCGACAAACTGAAAAAGTCCGGATATGAAAGTCTGACAACAGAAGAAAAGAAGAGCTTGTTCGATGCAAGTAAACGATAATGTACGTATGAAGCATTTCGGTAATTTTATCGCTCTCCTGATTTTAGCGATCAATGCTTTATTCACGGGCCTTTTGCTATTAGTAGCATACAGTCCTTACATCCAACCGGTAACTCATCCGGTACAATCTTGTTTTGGGCTGACTTTTCCCATTTTTGCACTTATCAACGGCGCTTTCCTGATTTTTTGGTTGGTTATACAACGATACAAAACGGCTTTATTGCCGTTAATCGGTTTTTTATTGTGTTATTCGCAACTACGGACATATCTTCCCCTCAATTTTCATACCGCCAATCCACCCGAAGAAAGTATAAAATTCCTTTCTTACAACATCATGGGGTTCAACGGCGCCGTTAAAAAAGACGGAAAGAATCCGATACTGACATATCTGAAAGAGAGCAACGCCGACATCCTCTGCCTGCAGGAGTATGCATCCGATGAATCTCCCCGTCGCCTCACACAGAAGGATATAGAACGAGAATTAAAAGATTACCCTTACCATCGCATCAGTGTTGTAGGCAGCGGCAGCGGTTATACCAACAAGATAGCCTGCTATTCCAAATTCCCTATTCTATCCGCACGTGTTTTAAACTACCCGAGCGGTTATAATGGTTCCGTACTGTACGAACTCAAACTGAATGAAGACACGATTACCCTTATCAACAATCACTTGGAGTCCAACAAACTGACAAAAGCCGACAAAGACATTTATGAAGACATATTGAAAGCTCCCGAAAAGGAGAAAGTGAAAAGCGGCGCGCGATTGTTGGTACATAAACTGGCAGAAGCCTCTGCTATCCGCGCTCCACAGGCAGATACCATCGCACGGGAAATCGCATCTTCCCGGTATCCGTCCGTCATCGTCTGCGGAGATTTCAATGATACCCCCATTTCGTACGCTCACCGTGTCATAGCGCAAAATCTGGATGATGCTTTCACCCAATCAGGGCGCGGACTGGGAATTTCCTACAACCAGAATAAGTTCTATTTTCGGATAGACAATATATTAATCAGCAAAAACCTACAGTCCTATAACTGTACCGTAGACCGTTCCATAAAGGAATCCGATCACTATCCAATATGGTGTTATATAGCCAAACGGCAATGAGTTTCTTTACAAAATGAAATTATTAATAAACTACTCAATATCTAATACTCTGACTTTATGTTTAAAAGAAGTATTCTAATTTTAGCTGCAAGTTGTATGATGTACTCCTGTGCTACCCAAACGGAAAGTAATCCGTTCCTCACCGAGTTTCAAACCCCGAACGGTGTTCCACCCTTTGATAAAATCAAACTGGAGCACTACGAGCCTGCATTCCTTAAAGGAATAGAAGAACAAAATACCAATATCCAGGCTATTATCGACAATGCCGAAGTACCGAACTTTGAAAATGTAATCGTTGCTTTGGACAACAGTTCCCCCATACTCAACCGGGTAAGCGCCATTTTCTTCAACATGACGGATGCCGAAACCAGTGATGCCCTGAACGAACTTTCTATAAAGCTCGCTCCAGTACTGTCCGAGCATGGAGACAATATTTCGCTTAACCAAGAGTTATTCAATAAAGTAAAAGCTGTTTATCAGAAGAAAGATTCTTTAGGCCTGACAACCGAACAACAAAGACTTTTGGACAAAACGTATAAAGGCTTTGTACGCTCCGGTGCCAATCTTTCTGCCGAAAAGCAAGCCCGCCTACGCGAAGTAAATAAACTACTTTCTACACTGGGTATCACTTTCAGCAACAATATTCTGAATGAAAACAACGAGTTTATGCTTTTTGTAGACAAGCAAGAAGACCTTGCCGGACTTCCCGAATGGTTCTGCCAAAGCGCCGCCGAAGAAGCAAAAGCTGCCGGTCAGGAGGGTAAATGGTTGTTCACATTGCATAACGCCAGCCGTATCCCGTTCCTGCAATATTCCGCTAACCGCCCGTTACGCGAGAAGATATATAAAGCTTACATCAACCGAGGCAATAATAACGACAAAAACGACAATAAAAAAATCATTACCGACATCGTCAGCCTGCGTTTGGAAAAAGCCCGTCTGTTAGGTTTCGACTGTTACTCCAACTTCGTATTGGACAATACCATGGCTAAAAACTCGACCACAGTAATGGAATTCCTGAACAACCTGTGGGGGTATGCCCTGCCTAAAGCCAAAGCCGAAGCTGCCGAACTCCAGAAATTAATGGATAAAGAGGGTAAGGGCGAAAAACTGGAAGCCTGGGACTGGTGGTATTACACCGAAAAACTACGTAAAGAAAAATACGACCTTGAAGAAGACCAAATCAAGCCTTATTTTAAATTAGAGAACGTACGCGAGGGAGCCTTTGCCGTTGCCAACAAACTATACGGAATCACACTGACAAAACTCAACGATATCCCTGTCTATCACCCCGATGTAGAAGTATTTGAAGTAAAAGATGCAGACGGATCGCAGCTGGGTATCTTCTATGTAGACTACTTCCCGCGTCCCGGCAAAAGTGGCGGAGCATGGATGAGCAACTATCGTGAGCAAAAAGGCGGCATCCGTCCGTTAGTATGCAACGTAGCCAGCTTCACCAAACCCGTTGGTGACACCCCTTCCCTGCTCACAATGGATGAAGTGGAAACCCTTTTTCATGAATTCGGCCATGGGCTGCACGGACTGTTGACCAAATGTAACTATCTGGGCGTTTCCGGTACAAATGTAGTGCGCGACTTTGTAGAACTTCCGTCACAGATCAACGAACACTGGGCTACCGAACCCGAAGTTCTGAAAATGTACGCCAAACATTACCAAACCGGTGAAGTCATTCCCGACAATCTCATCGAAAAGATTCTGAAACAAAAAACTTTCAACCAAGGTTTCATGACTACCGAGTTGCTGGCTGCCGCTATTCTCGATATGAATCTGCATAACCTGACAGACACGAAAGACATAGATGTTGTGGCCTATGAAAAAGAAGCCATGGATAAACTCGGATTAATCTCCGAAATAGTTCCCCGCTACCGTACCACCTACTTCAATCATATCATAGGCGGTTATGCAGCAGGCTATTACAGCTATCTGTGGGCGAACGTACTGGATAATGACGCTTTTGAAGCATTCAAAGAACATGGCATTTTTGACAAGACGACCGCCGACCTTTTCCGCCATAATGTTTTGGAAAAAGGAGACAGCGAAGATCCGATGACGCTCTACAAGAATTTCAGAGGGGCAGAGCCTCAATTAGAGCCGATGTTAAAAAATCGCGGTATGAAGTAAGAATTGTGAAAAAAAAGCTATATTTGCAGCCTTATATACAATAGAAATCAATTAAAAAGTAATCATAATAAACTAAAAGTAACATGCAAAACAAAGGATTTGTAAGGGTTTTTGCGATATTGCTCACATTGGTATGTGTGTTCTATCTCTCCTTCTCTTTTGTGACTCGCCACTATACAAATAAGGCAAAAGAGTTCGCAAAAGGCGATGTGAAAGTGGAACAAGACTACCTCGATTCTCTGTCAAACGAGAAGGTGTGGTTCGGCAATTGGACGCTGAAACAATGTCGTGAAATGGAGATCAGTTTAGGTTTGGACTTGAAGGGCGGTATGAACGTCATTCTTGAAGTGTCAGTACCCGATGTTATCAAAGCATTGGCGGACAACAAGTCTGACGAAGCATTCAACCAAGCGTTGGCAACTGCCGCCAAACAGGCTACTACCAGCCAGGACGACGTTATCACGTTGTTCATCAGAGAGTATCACAAAATAGCTCCGGGCGCTTCACTCTCACAACTGTTCGCTACCCAGCAATTAAAGGACAAGGTAAACCAGAAATCTTCCGACGCAGAAGTTGAGAAAGTATTGCGCGAAGAAGTAAAGGCAGCCGTTGACAACTCATTCAACGTACTCCGTACCCGTATTGACCGTTTCGGTGTGGTTCAGCCCAACATCCAGAGTCTGGAAGACAAAATGGGACGTATCATGGTGGAACTTCCGGGTATCAAAGAGCCGGAACGTGTAAGAAAATTGTTACAAGGTTCCGCCAATCTGGAATTTTGGGAAACATACAATGCAAAAGACGTTGCTCCGTATTTGCAATCAACTGACGCCAAGTTGCGTGCAATTTTGGCAACTACAGAAGACGCTGAAGAAGTTACAGACAGCGTAGCAGCTGAAGCTCCTGCCGTAGCGCAAGCTACCAGTACAGCCGACAGCCTTGCCGCAGCACTGAAAGGTGAAAGCAAAGCACAAGCTGCCGATCTGGAGCAAATTAAGAAAGAACATCCGTTGCTGGCAGTTCTTCAGGTAAATCCCAGCGGCCAAGGCCCTGTTGTAGGTTATGCAAACTACAAGGATACAGCTGACATCAACAAATACCTCTCCATGCCGGAGGTTCAGGCTGAAATGCCGAAAGACCTGCGCTTGAAGTGGGGTGTTTCTCCTTATGAATACGACCCGAAAGCCCAGACTTTTGAATTGTATGCAATCAAGTCTACCGAACGTAGCGGACGCGCCCCATTGGAAGGTGATGTAGTTGTAAACGCCAAAGACGAATACGACCACTATGGTAAACCTGCCGTAAGTATGTCCATGAATACGGATGGTGCACGACGTTGGGCGCAACTTACCAAACAAAATGTAGGTAAAGCCATCGCTATTGTATTGGACGGTTATGTGTACTCTGCACCGAACGTAAACCAGGAAATTACCGGCGGTAATTCACAAATCACCGGCCACTTCACTCCCGAACAGGCGAAAGACTTGGCGAACGTATTGAAATCAGGTAAGATGCCGGCTCCCGCCCACATCGTACAGGAAGACATCGTAGGCCCGTCTTTGGGACAAGCATCTATCAACGCCGGTATCATGTCATTCGTCGTGGCATTGATTCTGTTGATGGTTTACATGTGTACCATGTATGGTTTGATTCCGGGTATGGTCGCCAACGGCGCTCTGGTATTGAACATGTTCTTCACATTGGGTATCCTTTCATCTTTCCAAGCCGCGCTAACCATGTCCGGTATTGCCGGTATGGTGCTGTCACTCGGTATGGCTGTAGATGCCAACGTATTGATTTACGAACGTACCAAAGAAGAATTACGTGCGGGTAAGGGCGTTAAGAAAGCACTTGCCGATGGTTATGCAAATGCCTTCTCTGCAATCTTCGACTCCAACTTGACATCTATCATTACAGGTATTATCCTGTTCAACTTCGGTACCGGACCTATCCGTGGTTTCGCTACTACATTGATTATCGGTATCCTGATTTCATTCTTTACCGCAGTGTTCATGACGCGTTTGTTCTACGAGCACTTCATGAGCAAAGACAAATTGCTGAACCTGACATTCTCTACGGGTATTTCCAAAAACCTGATGGCAAATGTACACTTCGATTTCATGGGCAGAAACAAACTCTGGATGACGTTGACAGGTATAGGTGTTGTAGTTTGCATCGCATTCCTCAGCATGCGCGGTTTAAGCCAAAGTATCGACTTTACCGGTGGACGTAACTTTAAGGTACAGTTCGAAAACAAAGTAGAGCCCGAACAAGTACGCGAACTGATTGCCAGCAAGTTCGGTGACGCCAACGTCAGTGTTATCGCCATCGGTGCAGACGGCAAGACTGTGCGTATCAGCACCAACTACCGTATTGAAGAAGAAGGCAATAACATCGACTCGGAAATCGAAGCCTATCTGTATGAAACGCTAAAACCGTTGTTGACTCAGAATATTACACTGGAAACATTCATCGACCGTGAGAATCATACGGGCGGCAGTATCATCAGTTCACAAAAAGTAGGTCCAAGTATTGCAGACGACATCAAGGTATCAGCCATTTGGTCTGTTGTGCTGGCTTTGATAGCCATCGGCCTGTACATCTTGCTTCGTTTCCGTAATATTGCCTACTCTATCGGTTCCGTATGCGCATTGGCTTGCGACACGATTATCATTTTGGGTGCATA
The DNA here is from genome assembly GCF_900129655.1 of Bacteroides clarus YIT 12056. Classification (GTDB taxonomy): domain Bacteria; phylum Bacteroidota; class Bacteroidia; order Bacteroidales; family Bacteroidaceae; genus Bacteroides; species Bacteroides clarus. The sequence continues at coordinate 328,079 of NZ_FQWK01000005.1, read as the reverse complement.
TTCCATGTTCTGGGGTATTCTTCCGTTCTCTCTGGAAATCGACCAGACATTTATCGGCGCTATCCTGACGGCTATCGGTTACTCAATCAATGATAAGGTGGTAATCTTCGACCGTGTACGCGAATTCTTCGGTCTGTATCCGAAACGCAACAAGAAAGTACTGTTCAACGACTCACTGAACACAACTTTGGCACGTACCATCAATACTTCATTGAGTACATTGATCGTATTGCTGTGTATCTTCATCCTCGGTGGTGACTCTATCCGCAGCTTCGCATTCGCAATGATTCTGGGTGTTGTATTCGGTACATTGTCTTCTCTGTTCGTTGCATCTCCTATCGCTTATATGCTGATGAAGAACAAGAAAGATACAGAAGAAGAAGCATAAACTTTCATATAATTAAGGTTATATAAATAAGAAAAGAGGAAGTCTCGCAAGAGGTTTCCTCTTTTTTTGATATATACATCTATTCCCAAGAGATGGCTTATTCTCCAAAATGCAGAAGAGAGAAAGGATAAGCAATCAATCCGTTCAGTTTATCAGTAATAAACTGGGAGTTTATTTTTTTATAACTCAATATCTGTTCCTTGCTCATATTCTGTCAGATAGTCTGCATAGTCGTCTTCATTTTGTACGCAGAACTCGAAATTCTCATAAAGTTCCCCATATCCCCGCGGATAAACAGCAAAGACAATCAGCCGCCCATCCTACTCCAAAACACCTTCTGAAGTGGGGGTATCTCAGTATACGACCAAGGTACCCTAAGTATACGACTGAGACTACCTAAGTATACGACTGAGATACCCTCAACATAAGACCCGGATTGTATTGGCAGTAAAACTGATTTGGCGGACGGAAAGAATCACCGACTTTTTGTCCTGATAAATCAAAAACCGGAATCTTCGGCTATCTCTCCAGGATGAATCATGCAAATAACCACTTAGGGGTGTGATAGTATAGACTGTTATTTTCGTATCAAAAAAAACAAAAAGGAATACCGGCCGTAACCGATATTCCTTTCGTAGCTCCGAGGGGAATCGAACCCCTATCTAAAGTTTAGGAAACTTCTATTCTATCCGTTGAACTACAGAGCCTTTTTGCATACATTCTGCATATAGCAATAGAATGCGGGTACAAAGATAATGTATTCTGCTGATTTTCCGAAAAAAGTTTTGTTAATCCGATTAACTTTACGAAATTTGTCCGTCAACAAAATAACAATGTAACTTTTCTAATATAATATATAGTAATTCGTAAGTTATGGCAAACGACATGATGGTCAAAGAACTGGAGCAGGTGGTAGTCCGCTTCTCCGGAGACTCCGGCGACGGTATGCAGCTCGCCGGCAACATCTTTTCAACAGTTTCGGCTACGGTAGGTAATGACATCAGCACATTCCCTGACTATCCGGCAGACATCCGCGCCCCGCAAGGCTCGCTGACAGGTGTATCCGGTTTTCAAGTACATATCGGTGCGAACAAAGTCTATACCCCCGGTGACAAATGCGATGTACTGGTAGCAATGAATGCCGCTGCATTGAAAACCCAATATAAGTTTGCCAAATCTACCGCATGTATCATCATCGATACGGATGCATTCCAAAAGTCGGATTTGGAAAAAGCGGCTTTCAAGACAGATGATCCCATCGAGGAAATGGGAATCAAACAAGATGTCATTGCCGCTCCTATCTCCAAAATGGTGAAAGACTGCCTTGCCGACACAGGTATGGACAACAAATCCATGCTGAAGTGCCGTAATATGTTTGCAGTGGGACTGGTATGCTGGCTCTTCAACCGCGACCTGACAATAGCCGAAGACTTCATCCGTGAGAAATTCGCCAAGAAGCCCGAAATTGCGGAAGCCAATATCAAGGTTATCCGCGCCGGATACGACTACGGACATAATACCCACGCATCCGTTGCCCACACTTACAAGATAGAAAGTAAGGTAAAGACCCCCGGACGCTATATGGACATTACGGGTAACAAAGCCACAGCCTACGGTTTCATCGCCGCTGCCGAGAAGGCCGGCTTGAAGCTGTATTTGGGTTCTTACCCCATCACTCCCGCCACCGATGTGCTGCACGAACTCTCCAAACACAAGTCACTCGGCGTTATGACCGTACAGTGCGAAGACGAGATTTCCGGTTGCGCCTCTGCTGTCGGAGCATCCTTTGCCGGAGCATTGGCGGTTACTTCCACTTCCGGACCGGGTATCTGTCTGAAATCGGAAGCCATGAACTTGGCTGTTATCATGGAGTTACCGTTGGTAGTACTCGACGTACAGCGTGGCGGTCCTGCAACAGGTCTGCCCACCAAGTCCGAACAAACCGACCTGCTGCAAGTACTCTTCGGACGCAACGGCGAAAGCCCCATGCCTGTACTTGCCGCCACCTCACCGACAGATTGCTTTGAATGTGCCTATATGGCATCCAAAATAGCTTTGGAGCACATGACTCCCGTCGTATTGCTTACAGACGCTTTCGTTGCCAACGGATCGGCGGCATGGAAACTGCCCAAGCTTGCCGACTACCCCGTTATCGTTCCGCCTTATGTACGTCCCGAAATGCAGGGTTCATGGACACCCTACCAACGTGACGAAAAGACCGGCAGCCGCTATTGGGCCATCCCCGGAACAGAGGGCTTCACTCATATCCTCGGCGGACTGGAAAAGGACAACAAGACAGGCGCCATCTCCACCGACCCGGAAAACCACGACTTAATGACCCGCCTGCGTGCCGAGAAGATTGCCAAAATCGAAATACCCGACGTAGAAATAGAAGGCGATAAGAACGATGCCGACCTGTTGATTGTCGGTTTCGGCGGTACTTACGGCCACTTGCACGCTGCGATGGACGAACTTCGTGCAACCGGAAAGAAGGTAGCTCTCGCTCACTTCAAGTTCATCAACCCGCTGCCCAAGAATACGGCGGAGGTGATGAAACGTTACAAGAAAGTAGTGGTGGCAGAACAGAACATGGGACAGTTTGCCGGATACCTGCGTATGAAAGTAGACGGATTCGTTCCCTATCAGTTCAACCAAGTGAAAGGCCAGCCCTTCTTGGTAAACGAGTTAGTACAAGCATTTGAGGAGATTATCAAAAACTAAAAACGAAAAGAACTATGTGCGAATATACAGCAAAAGACTTCAAGAAAGGGCAACCCCGCTGGTGTCCGGGTTGCGGTGACCACTTTTTCCTCGCATCTCTGCATAAGGCTATGGCCGAAATCGGCGTACCGCCTCATCAGACAGCGGTAATTTCAGGTATCGGTTGCTCCAGCCGTCTGCCCCACTATATGAATACGTATGGTATGAACACCATCCACGGACGCGCCGCAGCCATCGCCACCGGTTGTAAGGTAACCAATCCGGAACTCGCCGTATGGCAAGTGAGCGGAGACGGTGACGGACTTGCCATCGGTGGTAACCACTTCATCCATGCCAACCGTCGTAACATCAACCTGAACATGATTCTGCTGAACAACCGCATCTACGGTTTGACGAAAGGGCAATACTCCCCGACGTCTCCCCGCGGCTTCGTCAGCAAGTCATCCCCTTACGGTACGGTAGAAGACCCGTTCCAACCGGCAGAACTCTGCTTCGGTGCACGCGGTCACTTCTTTGCACGTGCCGTAGCCACGGATGCAGCCGGAACAATAGAGGTTCTGAAAGCCGCCTACAACCATAAAGGCACAAGTGTCTGCGAAATTCTCCAAAACTGCGTTATCTTCAATAACGGTACGCACGACTCAGTTGCCAAAAAAGAAGACCGTGCCAAGAACGCCATCTATCTGGAACACGGCAAGCCCATGCTCTTCGGCGAGAACAACGAATACGGACTGATGCAGGAAGGTTTCGGACTGAAAGTGGTGAAACTCGGTGAAAACGGTATTACGGAAAAGGACATCCTTATTCACGACGCTCATTGCGAGGACAACACCCTGCAACTGAAACTCGCCCTGATGGAAGGTCCCGACTTCCCGATCGCCCTCGGTGTAATCCGCGATGTGGAAGCCCCGACTTATGACGATGCCGTACACGCGCAAATCGAAGAAGTATCCGCCAAGAAGAAATACCACAACTTCGAAGAGCTGCTTATGACAAATGATACCTGGGAAGTGAAATAACCTTTCACCGAACAAAAAATCTGTTTAGACTTACTCCCCTTCACCCGCCACATCCCTTTATTCAAGAAGGATAGCGGGTGAAGGGGATTTTTTCGCTCTATTTGAATTTAAAGGCCCGGCAATATCACCGCTCTAAAGGCACAGACTGAATATCGATATACTTCATTTCAAATGTAGCGAGCAAGCACCGCAACTGTGGAATTGCAACACACCACTGTGGATTTTTTCCACAACATTCCACACCACGCACACATATATTACAAGTATTTATAAAAAATAAAGAACTGAATATCATATATATAAACTATCATCCACATCCTGCCTACCATTTTTGGCATACTGATTGCCCCATAATATCTGCAAAAATTCCAACGGATTTAATTATACAAGGCAATAATCATTGTAGAAATATGAAGTTTATTAAGAAAGAATGGGGCGAGGCTTCTTATAGGAAGTTGCATCTTCAAAAGGGATTAGGTATTATGGGTATGGTATTGGCGTTCCTTTTCGCAGAAAATATCTATGCGCAAGACTCCCAGACAATTAAAGGTATGGTAAGAGATGTGACAGGCGAACCGCTTATCGGAGCCAGCGTCATAGAAAAAGGCACTAACAACGGTGTTATTACAGATGTGGACGGAAACTTCACCTTGAAAGTTCCCGCCGATGCAACACTCTCCATTGCCTATATGGGCTATGCCACCCGTGAAATCAAATTGGCAAGACGCAAGAAACAAGGCGATTTACGAGTGACACTGAGAGAGGACTCGCAACAACTGAAAGAAGTGGTCGTTACAGCTATGGGTATCAAAAAAGATACCAAACGGTTGGGCTACGCCGTCAGCACTATCGAATCGGACGAAATAGTAAAGGCGGGAGCGACCAATTTTGCATCTGCCATGTACGGCAAAGCGCCGGGCATCCGCATCACGCAGACACAGGGCGGTTCGGCCGGTGCGGTATCTATCAACGTACGCGGACTGACCTCCATCACAGGAAACAACCAACCGCTTATTATTCTGGACGGCGTGCCCATCCGTAACGGCGGAACAGGTAAAAGCACCGACTTTGCCGAGTTCGGCAACGACGGACAGATACGCTCCAACGGTCTGGTGGATATCAATCCGGAAGATATTGAAAGTATAAGCGTGCTGAAAGGCGCTTCGGCTACGGCGCTTTATGGTTCGGAAGCCGCAAACGGCGCAGTGGTTATCACCAGCAAGCGTGCTAAAAGCGGCAAACTGACGGTGGATTTCACAGCGCAGGTTACCGCCAACCTGCCCGCCTATCTGCCGAAAGTACAGACACTGTACGGCCCGGGACGCTACAACACCGACTATAGCGATTACGAAAAACAGACAGGAGGTTTCTACCAACGCACCATGAACGGTGAAAATTACAAAAGCTTGTATAACACCACCATGTCCTTCGGCCCGAAATACGACGGAAGCGACGTACTGTACTGGGACGGCAAGGTTCGTCCTTACCTGCCGGCTACGGACAATCCGTGGAAAGAGTTGTTCCGCACGGGATGGAACCAGACGTACAACCTCGCCATTTCACAAGGAACGGAAACAAGCAGCAACCGTTTCTCCTATACCTTTATGGACGAAATACCGAATTCGCTGACAGGCAGCTTCACGAAGCACAACTTCAAACTGACGGGGTCCTACAAACTGGCCAAGCCCTTGACACTGGAATACTCGCTGAACTACATCATACAGGATGTGAAAGACCGCCCTCAAACCTCTTTGAACCTGTACGGCAGCTTCGGCAATATGTTCTCGTCTTTCATGGATATTCCTTATCTGAAGCAGAGTTATGTCACCAGCCTGGGCTATCGCAACACATATGCCATAGGCGGTGACGCCACACTCACTCCGGATGAGTCATGGGTATACGACCCCGGATATCTGAGCGGCGTATCGAATATGCTTTGGAATATGTATCATCACCACAGCGAGGAAACGGAAAACCGTCTCATCGGTATGATACGTCCCACCTGGCAGATAACCAATTGGTTGAGCCTTCGCGCACAACTCTCTACGGACATAACGGATACCAAGCAGACCTTGGAATATGAAACGGAGCGTCCCAACTCTTTATACGACCCCAGCGGCAGTTTCCAAAATATCAACCGCCGCTACGACATCGTGTACGGTGATGTAATGCTGAACTTCAACTACAACATCCGCCGCTTCGACATCGCCGCCACATTGGGTTGGACGGGGCGTTACGAAAACATGAACAACATGCGTGTTTCCACCAACGGCGGTCTGGTTACGGAAAACTGGTTCGACCTTAATGCCAGCCGCTACACCGCCAGCAGCACATTGCAGCGCATGGAACTGTTGAAAACAGGATATATGGGTACGCTAAGCCTGGGTTGGGACAACTACCTGTTCCTCGAACTGACGGGACGGCAGGAACGTTCGTCCACCCTGAAAGACCAAAGCTTCTTCTATCCATCCGCCAACCTCAGCTTCCTGTTCTCAAACGCTTTCCGCATGCCGGCATGGTGGAATCACGGTAAACTCCGTCTCTCATACGGTATCGTAGGTAATGCGCCGGAGACGTATGCCGCCAACATCATCTACGAGCAAGGTTCGGACAATGGCTTCACATGGAACTATGTGCCTTCTTCATGGGGTAACGCCAACATCCGCCCCGAAAAAAAGTATGAGTACGAAATAGGACTCGAAAGCAAGTTCTTCAACAACCGTCTGGGTTTCGACGTATCGTACTACAACAACCGTGTGAAAGACCAGATACTTTCCACTCCCCAACCGTCTTCTTCGGGCGTGAAGTACGTACTGATGAATGTGGGAGAAGTAGCCAATGAGGGCTGGGACATCTCCGTTAGCGCCACTCCGATACTGACCAAAGATTTCCGCTGGGACCTGACAGCCAACTACGGTATCTACCGCAATAAGGTCGTAAAACTCGCCGAAGGCGTGCCGTACCTCGAAATATCCAATATAGGCGGTGGCGGAGCCAAGATACAGGCCGTAGAGGGACGTCCGATGGGCGACATCTACGTGCAAGTGCCGCAGGTGAACGAGAACGGCGATTATCTGGTATCGGACAAAGGCCTTTACCTGAACCAGGCAGACCTGCAAAGAGTGGGTAATATCAATCCCGACGGTGTAGGCGGCTTGTTCAGTTCATTCTCCTACAAAAACATATTCCTGGATTTCAGCATCGACTTCCGCATAGGCGGCGATGTCATCAACGAGATGTACCAGTACTCCACTGCATCGGGTCTGACACCGGAATCGCTGCAATACCGCGATACGGAACATGGCGGTTTATCCTACTACTATCCGGGTAACAACAATGCCAGCGGCGTACCTGTACAGATAGACCCTTCATTGGGTGCAGGCCCTAACGGAGAGGTTATTTACCACGACGGTGTTATTCTGCCGGGCGTAGTGGCTTCTACCGGCGAGAAGAACACCCGCATCATCCCTGCCGGATACTACTACAACCAGACATACAACTGGGGTACTCAACCCGAGCAATATACGTACCGTCACTCGGTATTCGACAATACATACGTAAAGCTGCGCGAATTGACCATCGGCTACCAATTCCCGGAGAAACTGATCTCCAAACTGGGCATGACACGACTGAGTGTCTCGGTATTCGGCCGTAACCTGTTCTACTTCTACAAAGCGCTGAAGAATTACGATGCAGAATCTTCCGTAGGGACATCCTGGGCAAGCCAGGCGGTAGTGGGCGGTTCCACTACGGCAACACGTAATTTCGGCATCTCGTTACGGGCAAGTTTTTAGGAAATAGAGAAATGAATATTAAGAATTGAGAGTTAATGACAATGGGTATGAAAAGAATAAATATAGGAGCGTTCATTCTATCGGGAGCTATGCTGCTGGCTACTTCCGGTTGTACGGATGCTGACTTCGACAGCAAATATGAAGATCCTTCCAAGGTCAATCAAGTCACTATCAGCAATCTGATGGTGGGAGTTTTCCAGAAAGTGAAAGATTATGATGTCTATGAGTACGGACGGTTCTTCGGTTTCGACTCGCAGTTCGTAGGCAAGTATGCGCAGACATTCGGTTACAGTAACTCCGGCGGCATGTACAGTCCCGGATATACCCCCGCCATAGACGGGCAATGGGATAATCTGTACTCGGCACTGATGCAATACCGCAAGATGGAATCGCTGTACAATGAAGAGAATGACAACCAGAAAGCACAGGACGAAGCCTTTATGCTGGCAGGCAAAGTGCAACTGTACGACTTTTTTGCCGCAACGGTGGATATTTTCGGAGATATGCCTTTCTCCAAAGCGTGCACCCTGCCGCTGACTAATGATGTAAACGGCTCTTACGCTCCTTATGACAAAGCGGAAGATATTTATAAAACGATACTTGACGAGCTGAAAGAAATAGCCCCGCGTTTCCGTTCGGTAACTACACCGAAGAATTTCAGCACTCAGGACTTCATCAACCTGGGAGATATGAAAAAATGGGAACGCTATGCAAACTCCCTGCGCCTGCGCCTTGCCATGCGCGTAGCGGCACAGGGGGCTTTGCAGGCGGAAGGACGCGCAGCCATCAAAGAGATATTGGAGAATCCCGCCGACTATCCGTTGGTAGAAGAACAGGAAAACAATATCTTCATCATCAACCAAAAGTCCGGACAACTGAACTTCACCGCCGGCAGCGGATTGGGTGACTGGGTTACAAACCGCCTTGCTTCGGGCGCCATCATAGACCGCATGCTCGGTCACGGCAACTATGACATGACCGGCAGTGATCCGCTAAGCGGCGTTTACATCAAAGGCGAAGACGACCCCCGCATCCTGCTGAACTACAACCCCGTCACCATCACCAACCGTGAAACCGGAGAAGTGGACGAGCACCGCTATCTCGGCACAGACCTCACTGTGGCAGACGAACTGACGGAGTATTACAATTCTCAAGCGCAGGATGAAGTGAATACCGCCAACAAAGGCTTCTCACAGATTACCCAAAGGGGATTTTTCTGGGAAAACGATAAATTCGATATGCTGATAATGGCCTCACCCGAAATACACTTTCTGAAAGCGGAAGCTTATGCCATGGGGTATGGCGTGGCACAGGATATGGCAAAAGCGGAAGAAGAATTCAAGATGGCCGTCAGCCAATCCATCGCACTGTATTACTATTACGACTCAATAGGTTCCGGAGAAAATTGCCGCCGTTACGACGCTCCTACCGATGAAGAGATTGCGGACTTTGCCGACGCCAAATGGAACGACACGGCGTATACGGACAAATTAGACGCCATCATAACGCAGAAATGGCTGCACTTCGGGTTCCTTGTCAGCCGCGAAGCGTGGAGCGATATTCGCCGTACAGGCTATCCTTCGGGGCTGGTATTCCCGGAAGTTTCGGGTACTATCCCCAATGTGCCGAACCGCTGGAGATACCCAAGTACGGAAGTGAATTATAATCCGTACTATAAAGATATAGCGGCCAAGGATACCTATACGGAGAAACTGTTCTGGGCTAAATAAGGCGATACGGATTACAGCTTATCTCCGAAAGCCAGGTCTCCGGCATCACCCAATCCCGGAACGATATAAGAGTGTTCGTTCATATCCGGATCGATAGCGCCGCACCACAAAGAAACTTCATCCCCCGGGAATAGTCTTTGCAAATGGTCTACCCCCTGTTGGCTGGCAATCACACAGGCAATCTGCAATTTAGCGGGTGTGCCTTTGGTAAGGAAAGCCTTCCATGCAAGCTCCATGCTTTCTCCCGTAGCAAGCATCGGGTCAACCAGTAACAGCGTCTTGCCGGAAAGGTCGGGAGTGGCGATATACTCGATATGCACATCCACCGTACGGCACTCCTTATCCTTATAATAGCGGTAGGCCGAAACGAAAGCATTGCCCGCGCGGTCGAACACGTTCAAGAAGCCGGTATGCAAAGGAAGCCCCGCACGGAAGACGGTGGCAATTACCACATCATCATCGAAAGTGCTGACAGGAGCTATCCCCAGCGGCGTTTGCACTTGCTTTTCGGAGTAGGTAAGTTCCTTACTCATTTCATACGCCATGATTTCACCGATGCGTTCGATGTTCCGGCGGAAACGCATGCGGTCGGACTGCACCTGCACGTCGCGTATTTCCGCCACGTATTGATTCAAGACCGAGTTAGTCTCGGCAAAGTTGATAACTTTCATTAGTGTATTATCAGATTAATATGTATTGGTTATTCCGTATATTGATAGAATATAAATGCAAAGTAAACGATTTCCACTCAATTTGCAACATTCAGTTTGCAGATATTGTTACGGTTTTATAAAAGATTTCCTATTACAGAAAAATTTCTCTAATTGGATGTTTCTTTTAAAATAAAGTATTACTTTTGTAGTCGCAAAAACAAGGGTCTTACTGAAAAGTGCGGTTTTTCATAGATTCGCCCCCTTGCAATAAGGCTAAAAAGTACGAAAAGAGATTATAAACCAAATACCAATTTTAAAAATCTTAAAAGAAATGGCAAATTTAGATTTAAGCAAGTACGGTATCAAAGACGTGAAGGAAATCATCCACAACCCGTCTTATGATGTATTGTTCGCTGAAGAGACCAAACCGGGTCTGGAAGGCTTCGAAAAAGGTCAAGTAACTGAACTGGGTGCTGTGAACGTAATGACCGGTATCTATACCGGACGTTCTCCTAAAGATAAATTCTTTGTAATGAACGAAGCCAGCAAGGATTCTGTATGGTGGACTTCCGAAGAATACAAAAACGACAACAAGCCTTGCTCCGAAGAAGCATGGGCCGACCTGAAAGCTAAAGCTGTTAAGCAGTTGAGCGGCAAGCGTCTGTTCGTTGTCGATACTTTCTGTGGCGCTAACGAAGCTACCCGCATGAAAGTGCGTTTCATCATGGAAGTAGCTTGGCAGGCTCACTTCGTAACTAACATGTTCATCCGTCCGACAGCTGAAGAGCTCGCTAACTACGGAGAACCCGATTTCGTATCATTCAACGCTTCCAAAGCAAAAGTTGACAACTACAAGGAACTGGGTCTGAACTCTGAAACAGCTACTGTATTCAACCTGAAGACTAACGAACAAGTTATCCTGAATACTTGGTACGGCGGTGAAATGAAGAAGGGTATGTTCTCTATCATGAACTACAAGAACCCGCTTCGCGGCATCGCTTCCATGCACTGCTCCGCCAACACCAACATGGAAGGTACCGATTCTGCTATCTTCTTCGGTCTGTCCGGTACAGGTAAGACTACTTTGTCCACCGACCCGAAACGTCTGTTGATTGGTGACGACGAACACGGATGGGATGACGAAGGTGTATTCAACTACGAAGGCGGTTGCTACGCTAAAGTTATCAACCTTGACAAAGAAAGCGAACCCGATATCTACAACGCTATCAAACGTGACGCTCTGTTGGAGAACGTAACTGTTGACGCTAACGGCAAGATTGACTTCGCTGATAAGAGCACAACCGAGAACACTCGTGTTTCTTATCCTATCTATCATATCAACAACATCGTGAAGCCGGTATCCAAAGGTCCTCACGCTCATCAGGTAATCTTCCTGTCAGCTGACGCCTTCGGTGTATTGCCTCCGGTATCTATCCTGAACCCGGAACAGGCTCAGTACTACTTCCTCTCCGGTTTCACTGCTAAGTTGGCCGGTACGGAACGCGGTATCACTGAACCGACTCCAACATTCTCTGCTTGCTTCGGTGCCGCTTTCTTGAGCTTGCATCCTACTAAATACGCAGAAGAGCTGGTTAAGAAGATGAATAAGGTAGGCGCTAAAGCTTACTTGGTTAACACCGGTTGGAACGGTAGTGGCAAGCGTATCTCCATCAAAGATACTCGCGGTATCATCGACGCTATCCTCGACGGCTCTATCGACAAGGCTCCGACAAAGATTATTCCTTACTTCGACTTCGTTGTTCCGACAGAATTGCCGGGTGTTGATCCGAAGATTCTCGATCCTCGCGACACTTACGAATGTGCTTGCAAGTGGGAAGAAAAAGCAAAAGACTTGGCCGGACGTTTCATCAAGAACTTCGCTAAGTTCACTGGTAACGAAGCCGGTAAAGCTTTGGTTGCTGCTGGTCCGAAACTCTAATAGAATAGGATTACATATTTTTAAGGCGGCTTCCGTTTTCGGGAGCCGCTTTTTTTGTTAGATTTGCGAAGAAGCGAATTACTAATATAGCACAGAATATGAAGAGTTTAAAGTTAATGCTGTTAGGCGCAGGCCTATTGATGCTGTCCGGTTGCGGGCCGCAGGTACAAAGAGAGAGTGAAAGCACGGTTACGGAGAAAAGCGATTCGGAAGCGGTAATCGAAACGATTATGTCGCGCCGCAGCATCCGTAAGTACAAACCGGAAGCGGTGAACCGGGATACGATGAAAGTTATTTTGGATTGCGGCATCAACGCCCCCAACGGCCAGAACAAACAGTCTTGGGCGGTACGCGTGGTGGACAACCCGGAATTCCTGAACGGAGTTAGCGAAATCTTCAAACAGAAGAACCCGAAAGCGGCTGAAGACCCCGACTTCAAGAATATGTTCCGCAATGCGCCTACGGTGGTATTCATCGGAAACGACACTTCGTACGACTGCTCACAAATAGACTGCGGCCTGCTGGGTGAAAACATGGTATTGGCTGCCTGGTCTATGGGAATAGGTTCCTGCTGTCTGGCAAGCCCCACGCGCTTTATGGCCGATACGCCCGAAGCCGCCGAGTACCTTAAAAGGCTGGAACTTCCCGAAGGTTACAAATTGCTTTATTGCATCGCTTTCGGCTATCCGGACGAAGCGCCTGCCGCCAAGCCGAGAGATGCGGCTAAAGTGAAATACATAGACTGACCGTACGATAAAAGAGGAAGCTCGTAGGATAACGGATTATCCTATGACGAAAAAAGGAGCGCTCCACCTTGCAGTGAAGCGCTCCTTTCTATATACAACAACTAAAATAATCAGTTCTTATTCGCGCGTTTACGCTCTGTCTCGTCTAGGATAACCTTACGCATACGCATAGACTTGGGAGTAACTTCCACGTACTCGTCTTCCTTGATGTATTCCAACGCTTCTTCCAAAGAGAACTGTACCGGCGGAATCAGACGCGCCTTTTCATCAGAACCCGAAGCACGCATATTGGTCAGCTTCTTGGATTTAGTTACGTTCACCACAAGGTCGTTGTCGTGGGAGTGCTCACCTACAACCTGTCCGGCATACACTTCTTCCTGCGGGAAAATAAAGAACTTACCCCGGTCCTGCAACTTGTCGATGGCATAAGCGAAAGCGGTACCCGACTCCATGGCGATGATAGAACCATTGGTACGGCGTTCGATTTCACCCTTGTAAGGCTGGTATTCTCTAAAGCGGTGCGCCATGATGGCCTCGCCTGCGGAAGCTGTCAACACATTGGTACGCAGACCGATGATACCGCGTGACGGCATATTGAACTCGAGATTCACACGTTCACCGGCGCTTTCCATTTTCACCATCTCACCCTTACGGCGGGTTACCATATCGATAATCTTGCTGGCATATTCTTCGGGAACGTTGACTGTGAGTTCCTCGATAGGCTCATTCTTCACGCCGTCTATTTCCTTGAAGATTACCTGCGGCTGTCCTACCTGCAATTCGTATCCCTCGCGACGCATCGTCTCAATCAATACGGAGAGGTGAAGCACGCCACGGCCGGAAACCACCCATTTTCCATCTTCCTCGCTCTTACGCACACGGAGCGCGAGGTTCTTATCCAATTCCTTCATCAGGCGGTCGTGGATATGGCGGGAAGTAACGAACTTGCCTTCCTTACCGAAGAACGGAGAGTCGTTGATAGTGAACAACATGCTCATGGTCGGCTCGTCAATGGCGATAGGCGGCAATGCTTCGGGATTTTCGTAATCACAAATCGTATCTCCGATTTCAAATCCTTCGATACCTACCAATGCGCAGATGTCGCCGGAAGAAACTTCCGCAACTTTCACACGGCCCATACCTTCAAAAGTATGCAGTTCTTTAATCTTCGATTTGACGATTGAACCGTCACGCTTAGCCAAAGACACATTCATGCCTTCTCTTAAAGTACCGCGATGTACACGGCCTACGGCAATACGACCGGTATAAGAAGAGTAATCCAATGAAGTAACGAGCATTTGCGGCGTACCTTCCAACTGCGTAGGAGCCGGGATGTTTTCCAGAATACAGTCCAGCAACGGATAGATATTGTCCGTCGGCTGTTGCCAGTCTGTGCTCATCCAGTTGTTTTTTGCGGAGCCGTAGATAACGGGGAAGTCCAGTTGGTCTTCCGTAGCTTCCAGACTGAACATCAAATCAAATACCATCTCATAGACTTCTTCGGGACGGCAGTTGGGCTTGTCCACCTTGTTGACAACGACGATAGGCTTCAAACCTATCTGCAAAGCTTTCTGCAGTACAAAACGGGTCTGCGGCATCGGACCTTCAAAAGCGTCCACCAGCAAGATACATCCGTCGGCCATATTCAATACACGTTCCACCTCGCCACCGAAGTCGCTGTGTCCCGGAGTATCGATAATATTAATCTTCGTGTCTTTATAGCTGATGGAAACGTTCTTTGAAAGGATTGTTATCCCTCGTTCACGTTCCAAATCATTGTTATCCAACATTAATTCACCTGTGCTCTGGTTACTGCGGAAGAGATTTCCTGCCAGAAGCATCTTATCGACAAGCGTCGTTTTCCCATGGTCGACATGGGCAATAATTGCAATGTTTCTAATATTTTGCATATAATACCTATTATTTGCGTGCAAAGGTACGAATTTTACAGTATATACCTCACAGGGAAAAGATTTTTTTGCTGGAAATCATTGCAATATAAAAGATAATCCCTATCTTTGCGCCCTCGAAAGAGAAAAGAATTATCAACTTTTTAATTAAACACTATGTATTTAGACGCTGCTAAAAAGCAAGAAATCTTCGGCAAATACGGAAAGTCTAACTCTGATACGGGATCAGCTGAATCTCAGATAGCATTGTTTTCATACCGTATTGCTCGTCTGACTGAGCACATGAAGCTCAACAGAAAAGATTATAGTACAGAAAGAGCCTTGACAATGTTGGTAGGTAAGCGCCGTGCGCTGTTGAACTACCTGAAAGACCGCGACATCAACAGATATCGTGCTATTGTTCAGGAACTCGGCTTGCGTAAGTAATTTACTTGCGGTAAACTTATTAAAGCGGTGGTACTTTCATTGGAGAGTACCACCGCTTTACTTTCATATCATATCCTTGTTCCCCGCTCCCCCATAAACAGGAGAGCGCAGGAAAATGTTACAGTTGTATCTTATAGAGTACGTGCTCTTTCAGCAGATGCCCGTCGGGTACGGCAGGATGCAGAAAATTCTTTTCAAATTCCATTCCTATCTTCCGCATCACCCTTTGCGAACGCTTATTGGGCAACGAAGTGAAAGCCCGAACCGTAGAAAACGGAAGATTCTCTTCGGCATAAGCCAGACATGCCTTCGCCGCTTCAGTGGCATAGCCCTGTCCCCAATATTCCCGCCTCAATCGCCACAGTATCTCAATGCCCGGAGCGAAATCCACATCAAACGCAAAGTTATGGAAGCCCGTAAAACCGACAAAAGCCCCATCCGACTTCCGCTCGACGGCATATCCCCCATACCCGCACCGGAGGAACTCATTTCTGACAGTATCAAAAAGGCTGCGGGACTCTTCCTCTGACAAAGGATGCAGAAAGAATTCCATGACAGACGGATTCCTGTTCATCTCCGCAAAAGGAACGAAGTCTTCTTCTTTCCAACCGCGCAATAGCAAACGGGGAGTTTCAATATATACCATACTTAATAATCTTTATTCTCGCACAAAAATATTGAATCTGTTTTACTTCTCAAAAACATTATCTTTATCTTTGTCGATATCGAAAACCGGGCAATGATGAAAACAGCTAAACTTATCCTATTATGTTTGTCGGGGATGCTTGCCATGCAACCCGCAACAGCACAGAGCCGGAGCGAAAAGAAAGCGCAAACCGAACGCAGCGTCAGGGAAGCGCTAAACGCCGGTCAGTACAAAATCAAGGTAGACTATATGCAACCCATGAGAGGTCGCAGCCGGGCCCTGACATCCGACTACTCCATAGAAATCAGGAATGACTCCGTCTTTTCCTACCTGCCCTATTTCGGAGTAGCCTACAATGTACCTTACGGCGGTGGGAAAGGACTGATTTTTAACGCCCCGCTTACCGGATACAAAAAAGAAAGCCTCAAAAAAGGAAAGACCCGGATCGACTTCAAGACCGGCAATGAAGAGGATAAGTATGAGTACAGCCTGACTATCTATTCCGACGGTTCCGCCAACATACATATCCAACCGATGAACAAACAAGCCATCTCATACTCCGGAGAGCTGGATGTAAAAGAGTAAGAAACCCCAATCAAGGCTCCTGCAATCATAAAATACACGCCTTCAAATATCATTTCTTCTTTGAGAAAGATTGATTTGTTTTAAATTTTGTTTATTTTTGCGCCCGGTCAATATTATATAAATCTGAAATTCAGACGGGAAGTGCTTTCACTGACATAAGGAGAACAACAGTTCCAACACTTCCCCTTTTATAAATCGCTATTAGGGAACTGGAGCAAAAAACAAACGGCCTGTGCTATTCAATTCTTTTGAGTTTCTAATATTCCTGCCAATAGTATTCCTGCTCTATTGGTTTGTTTTCAAGCCGCTGCGTTGGCAAAACCTCTTTATAGTGGCGGTAAGCTACATCTTCTACGGCTGGTGGGACTGGCGTTTCCTCATTCTGATTGCGTTTACCACGCTCTGCAGTTTTGCCAGCGGCATAGTTTTGGAGAGACTGGAAGGGCAGCGAACCAAACAAAAATGGGTCAGCGCAGCGAATATCACCCTCAACCTGCTAATTCTCTGCATCTTCAAGTACTTCAACTTCTTCGGAGAGAACCTGGCCGAACTGTTCCAACTCTTCGGCGTAGGAGCGGACTGGGTGACGATAGATATATTGCTGCCGGTGGGCATCAGCTTTTACACCTTCCAAGCGCTCAGCTATACCATCGATGTGTACCAACATAAAATAAAGCCCACGCACGACATAGTCGCTTTCTTCGCTTTCATCAGTTTCTTCCCGCAGCTCGTAGCCGGCCCTATCGAACGGGCTACCAATCTTCTGCCGCAGTTCCTTGTACCGCGCGGCTTCAGTTACGACAAGGCGGTAGACGGCATGAGACAGATTTTATGGGGACTGTTCAAGAAAATGGTGGTGGCCGATAACTGCGCCGCCGCCGTCAATCTGATCTTCGATGAATATCAGACGCTCGGCGGGACGCATCTGTTTTTGGGAGCGCTCTTCTTCACATTCCAGATATACGGCGATTTCTCCGGTTATTCGGACATTGCCATCGGTACGGCACGCCTGTTCGGCGTCAACCTGATGCGCAACTTCAACTTCCCCTACTTCTCAAGGGATATAGCCGAATTCTGGCGGCGCTGGCACATATCGCTCACAACCTGGTTCCGCGATTATATTTACATTCCTCTGGGCGGAAGCCGATGCGGCAAATGGAAAGCGATGCGCAACACACTGATTATATTCCTGGTTAGCGGCTTTTGGCACGGAGCCAACTGGACTTTCATCTGCTGGGGAGCTTTTCACGCTTTGCTGTTCCTGCCTTTGTTCATCATGGGCAAGAATCGCAAGAACAAAGACGTGGTAGCCCAAGGCCGCCTGTTTCCTGATATAAAAGAGGTATGCCAAATGTTTATCACCTTCCTGCTGGTTGTTATCGGATGGATTATCTTCCGCGCGGAGAACATTCACCAGGCATGGGATTATATAATGCGCATGGTGACCCGGTTTGATTTCGTACTTCCCGCGCATGGCAAAGACCCGCTTATCTATATCGCGATATTATTGGTGGTAGAGTGGCTCCAACGCGAGAAACAGTTCGGCCTGCAAATAGAGGAAAAAGGCATTTTCCGTTATCAGGCAGTCCGTTGGACGCTCTACTATGTTCTGTTTATAACGACTCTCCTGCTGGCCGGTCAGCAGGAAGAGTTCATTTATTTCCAATTCTGAGGATATGAAGAAATTCCTAACATACATCTGCCTGTTCTCGTCACTCCTGCTCGTATTGGGTATCGGCTTCGAGGTTATGCTCCGCCGTATTCCCAACTCTTATAAGTTCAAGCAGGAAATCATAGAGAAGAACAGTGATAAAGTCAAGAACCTGATTATAGGCAGCTCGGTAACCAATTGCAGCATCAACCCGGCATACCTTGCCGACAGTACATACAACATTTCACTCTCCGGGCAATGGTTGCGCTACAATCGGATATTGCTGGAGAGATACATCGGACAACTGCCCCATCTGCAAAACGTCATCTGGGGAATATCCTATCAGACACTGTGGATTGACGACTGCATCAGCCAGGACAAGATAAGCATAGCCAACCATAAAATCTATATGGGTATCGAGACAGACAAAGACCCGCTTTACAACATCGAGTTGATTGCCACAGGCTCCATCTCCTTCAGAAAATGGTCGAAGTACTACCTTCTCCATAAAAAAACCATGGCATGCGATTCTTTGGGCTTAGACCACGGATTCGATTCGACCGAGAGAAGCCATGCCTGGCTGCAAGACATTCCCCGATTGATAAAAGGGCACTCCGCGTCCCAAGAGCCCGCGGCGGAGCAGACATTCAGAGATAATATCCGGCGGCTGAATGACGTCGCCGGATTGTGCCGGAGCAAAGGCATCAATCTGTACCTCGTCATTCCGCCGGTACACAAGCTATATTACGAGCTCACCTATCCGGCGCAAGTCGCGCAAATGCATACCGCATTGGAGGAGATAGCCGCCAAATGGGACAACGTCCGCCTATACAGTTATTTCAACGACAACCGCTTCGGCGACGACGATTTCCACAGCGGCAACCACCTGTCCGCCGATATCGGCGCCATAAAGTTTACGCAGATACTGCAACATGACATTTGGAACAACGATAGCGTACAAACGAAATCTCCCGTACACTCGCAAAGACCATAAACAAACTTTTCGTCACAGAATGTTGCACCAAGTAAAAGAATATCTTATTTTTGCAGCTTACAGCTATTAATCATAACCTTTTAGACTGAAAATACTATCAAATTATGGATACAAGTAAGATTGTAGGAGAAAAGATTAAGTCACTCCGCGAAAGCCAGTCCATCAGTATGGAAGAGTTGGCGCAACGTTCGGGGCTCGCCATCGAACAAATCGAACGCATTGAAAACAATATCGACCTGCCTTCATTGGCGCCGCTTATCAAAATAGCCCGTGTACTGGGCGTACGCCTCGGCACGTTCCTCGACGACCAGGACGAAAACGGCCCTGTGGTATGCCGCAAGTCGGAAGCGAAGGACAGCATCAGTTTCTCCAACAATGCCATCCACTCGCGCAAGCACATGGAGTACCATTCCCTTTCCAAGTCCAAGGCCGACCGCCACATGGAGCCGTTCATCATCGACGTAGCCCCTACGGACGACAGCGACTTCGTACTCTCATCACACGAAGGCGAAGAATTCATCATGGTCATGGAAGGAACCATGGAAATCAGCTACGGCAAGAACACCTACCTTCTCGAAGAAGGAGACAGCATCTACTACGATTCCATCGTACCGCACCATGTACATGCCTACGAAGGACAGGCAGCCAAAATACTGGCAGTAATTTATACACCGATTTAAACAGTTGAAAGTTGAAAGTTAAGAGTTGAAGGTTACTATGCGGCATGACGGCGAAACCTAACTTCAGACTCATAACTCTCAACTTTCAACTCTCAACTTTCAATTCTACTATGTTATACGAAAGAACGCTTGGCCAATGGCTGGAGCATTGGGCCACAAATACACCTGACAAAGAATATATTGTTTACTCCGACCGTAATTTACGCTTCACATGGAGCCAGTTCAACCGCAGGGTGGACGACATGGCAAAAGGACTTATCGCTATCGGCGTGGAACGGGGAACGCACGTCGGCATCTGGGCGGCAAACGTACCCGACTGGTTGACGCTGCTGTATGCCTGCGCCAAGATAGGCGCCGTCTACGTAACGGTAAATACCAACTACAAGCAGGCAGAGCTGGAATATCTGTGCGAGAACTCGGATATGCACACGCTCTGTATCGTCAACGGCGAAAAAGACAGCGACTTCGTGCAGATGACCTACACCATGCTGCCGGAACTGAAGAACTGCCAGCGCGGACATCTGAAAAGCGAGCGTTTTCCTTATATGAAGAATGTCATCTACGTAGGGCAGGAAAAACACAGAGGAATGTACAACACTTCCGAGATTCTGCTCTTAGGCAATAACGTGGAAGATACCCGTCTGGATGAGCTCAAAAGCCAGGTAAGCTGCCACGATGTGGTAAACATGCAATACACTTCGGGCACAACCGGATTCCCGAAAGGGGTAATGCTTACCCACTACAACATCGCCAACAACGGTTTCCTCACCGGTGAGCACATGAAGTTTACCTCCGATGACAAGCTCTGTTGTTGCGTGCCCCTGTTCCACTGCTTCGGCGTGGTGCTCGCCACGATGAACTGCCTCACTCACGGCTGTACGCAAGTCATGGTAGAGCGCTTCAACCCGCTCGTGGTGCTTGCGTCCGTCCACAAAGAGCGATGTACCGCACTCTACGGCGTACCCACGATGTTCATCGCCGAGCTGCATCATCCGATGTTCGACCTGTTTGATATGTCCAGTCTGCGTACGGGCATCATGGCCGGCTCTCTCTGCCCCGTCGAACTGATGAAGCAGGTAGAGGAAAAGATGTACATGAAAGTAACCAGCGTTTACGGCCTGACGGAAGCCGCTCCCGGCATGACCGCCACACGAATCGACGACTCGTTCGACGTGCGTTGCAACACCGTAGGACGCGACTTTGAGCATACCGAAGTGAAAGTTATCGACCCGGAAACCGGCGAGGAATGTCCGGTAGGCGTGCAAGGCGAAATGTGCAACCGCGGTTACAACACCATGAAAGGTTACTATAAGAATCCGCAAGCCACAGCCGAGGTCATCGACAAGAACGGTTTCCTGCACTCCGGAGACTTGGGCGTAAAAGACGAGGATGGCAACTACCGTATCACCGGACGTATCAAAGATATGATTATCCGCGGCGGCGAGAACATCTACCCGCGTGAAATCGAGGAGTTCCTCTATCAATTGGAAGGTGTCAAAGATGTACAAGTGGCCGGTATCCCTTCCAAGAAGTACGGCGAAGCGGTCGGCGCGTTCATCATCCAGCACGAAGGAGCCGACTTGCACGAATCGGATGTACGCGACTTCTGCATCGGCAAGATTTCCCGCTACAAGATTCCCAAATATATTTTCTTTGTAAAAGAGTTCCCGATGACAGGAAGCGGCAAGATACAGAAATTCAAACTGAAAGACGTAGGGCTGCAACTTTGCAAGGAGCAAGGAATAGAAATTATTTAAGCAGTTAGGAGTAAACTAAGTAAAGAAGTAAATAACCAACTAAATAAGTAAGTAAATAAGTAAATATTGAAATTTAGTTTATATCAGTAACGGTGCCATAGAGTAACTTAAGGCTGAAAGCCTTCTTATCGTATAGCCCGGGGTAACACCCCGGGAATAAATGTTCCCGGAGCTCTGCGCCCTGTAAGGGCAAAACATTTGCAGATTCATCTTTTGCCCTTTCAGGGCGCAATGTTATTCATATTCGCATTCCCGGGGTGTTACCCCGGGCTATAAGATAAAAGCCTTTCAGGCGTAAAGATAAGAGGTTTTCAGGCGTAAAGATGGAAAGGGCACTGTCCATAATTTTGTGTAAATGTAAACGGGATTCAGTATGAGTTGGCACTATAAAATATTTTGTGTAAATGTAAACTACGGAACTCATTCTGAATCCCGTAGTTTACATTTACACAAAATATTTTATAGTGCCATGAAAAGGCTTTCGGCCTTACTTCCAACCTTAGGTTACTCTATGGCACCGTTACTGCTATAAACTAAATTTCAGCACTTATTCAACCAACCACTCATTCCGCTTTCTCGGGGTAGTTCATATTGCCTTCCGTCATTTGTTCCAGCACTTCATGCAGATATTTGGCAGACTCCCATTTTGCCATCGGCAAGTCGTGGAGCAGATAATTGCCGCAATCCTGCGGAGCTGCGCCGGGTACTTCGCCCTCATATTCGGCGACAAAGCGGAAAGTGTCCTGCATCAGCTTCACGATGTCCTGCGGCTGCAAGTCGCCTTTCATCAGCAGATAGTTACCGGTAAGGCAGCCCATAGGCCCCCAATAAATAATCTTGTCCTGCCATTGCGGTTCATTACGCAGGTAGGTGGCAGCCAGATGCTCGATAGTGTGCAGAGCGCCTTGTCCCAAAGCCGGTTCGCGGTTGGGCTCCTTCATACGGATATCAAAAGTAGTGATAACTTCTCCGTTCACTTCATCCTTGCGTGATACGTAAATGCCGCGCAGCAAACGGATGTGATCGATGGTAAAGCTGGGAATCTTCTTCATAAGTTATAAGTTGTGAGTTATGAGTTATAATTTGTCGGGCAGGGTGGAAAGGAAAGTCCATGTCGTAAGGAAGGAACGTTCCGCCATCGTACCCCAGAAATCGGCATATTGCGAAGAATGGTCTTCCACGCCCGGCGTATCGCTGACGATACGGAAGCTAAGGAAAGGAATGCCGTACAGATAGCAGGTCTGCGCAATGGCAGCGGATTCCATATCGACAGCCAGTCCCGCCGGGAAACGGTGTTTGATGACATCCAGTTCGGTACGGTCCGTTATGAAGCGGTCGCCGGTGCAAACCAGCCCGCCGTGAATACGGCTTTCCAATCCGGTATTGTTCAGAGACAAGGCATGCTCCAACAACGGGACGCAACCTTTGTACACCGCGGGAAATCCCTGCACCTGACCGTATTCGTTACCCTCGCCGCACCACACGTCATGGTACGCCAGCGATTCGCTCACCACCACATCCGTCACCTTGAGACAGGCATCGATGCCACCCGCCACACCGGTACTGACAACGCAATCCGGAGCAAAACGGCGTATCAGCTCCGCGGCTCCCACCGCCGCGCTTACTTTGCCGATGCCGCACTGCGTAAGTACCAAACGGTTACCGCCGAGCATGCCCTCCGCATAGCGGAAATTGCCGTCGCCCGTCACTTTCTTCTCCTGCAAACGCTCCGCCAACTGGCGGTGTTCGCTATCCATTGCGCTGATAACACCTATCGTCATGCCTGCTGATTTATGATTTCAGATTTATGAATTATGATTTTCGGGAAGGCAAAGGTACGATATTTCGGCAGATTTCTCTATCCAACTGGTGCATAAATCAATATTTATGTATAAGTTTGCCGCTGAAATTCAGATTAGGAGTTAAGGGAGTTAGCTCCTCTACCCCTTTAACTCCCCCACATAAACCATAACCCTGCAAGATGATAAAGAAGATTCTTCCCGACTTAATTGCCGTTCTGGCATTCGTCCTGATTTCTTTCGCCTACTTTTTCCCGGCGGATATGGAAGGACGCATCCTGTTCCAGCACGACACCGCTGCCGGAGCCGGCGCCGGACAAGAAGCCAAAGAGTATTACGAACAGACAGGCGAACGCACCCGCTGGACCAATTCCCTTTTCGGCGGAATGCCGACTTACCAGATAGCGCCGTCTTACGACTCTACCGTACCGTTGCAATGGACACAGAAAATATACCAGCTCTTCCTGCCCACCTACGTCAACCTGACGTTCATCCTGATGCTGGGCTTCTACATCCTGTTGCGGGTATTCGGTATACCGGCATGGCTGGCAGGATTGGGCGGCATCATGTGGGCTTTCTCGTCCTACTTCTTCATTCTGATTTCAGCGGGACACATCTGGAAGTTCATCACCCTCGCCTATATCCCGCCCACAATAGCGGGCATCGTACTCGCCTACCGGGGCAGGCTGCTGGCGGGCGGTATCCTGACGGCTTTTTTCATCGCCCTGCAAATCATGTCGAACCATGTGCAGATGTCCTACTATTTCCTGTTCGTCATTCTGTTCATCGCAGGCGCATACTTTGAAGACGCATGGCGCAACAAGACGCTGCCCGGGTTCTTCAAGGCAAGCGCCGTACTGCTCGTCGCCGCCCTTATCGGCGTGGCCGCCAACCTCTCCAACCTCTACCACACCTACACGTACAGCAAGGAAACCATGCGCGGCAAGAGCGAACTCGTGCAGACCGGCAATGCCGCCAAGCAAACCAGCAGCGGACTGGACCGCGACTACATCACCAACTGGAGCTACGGCATCGGCGAAACCTGGACACTCCTCGTCCCCAACTTCAAAGGCGGCTCTTCCGCCGCCCCCCTCAGCCAGAGCGAAACCGCCATGGAAAAGGCCAATCCGATGTACGGCAGCCTCTACAACTCGTTCCCGCAGTACTTCGGTAGCCAGCCCTGGACGGCCGGTCCCGTCTATGTGGGCGCATTCGTCCTGTTCCTCTTCGTACTGGGCTGCTTCATCGTCAAAGGGCCTCTGAAGTGGGCGTTGCTGGGAGCAACCTTCTTCTCCATCGTTTTGGCATGGGGTAAGAACTTCATGCCACTAACGGACTTCTTCATCGACTACATCCCGATGTACAACAAGTTCCGCGCCGTATCGTCCATCCTCGTCATAGCTGAGTTTACCATTCCCCTGCTCGCGATTTTCGCCCTGAAGCGTGTATTGGAAGAGCCCGGCATATGGAAAACGAACAAGAAAGCCTTCGGTATCAGCTTTGCGCTCACCGCCGGCGTAGCCCTGCTGCTTGTCATTGCGCCGGGCAGCCTCGGATCAGGCTTCGTGCCCGCGCAAGAGGCGCAGATGCTGCAAAATGCCGTCGACCAGCAGATGATACCCGCCAACGAGCTGTCCGGCATCCTCGCCAACCTTGCGGAAATGCGGGGCGCACTTGTCAGCGCCGACGCATTGCGGAGCTTCATCATTATAGGCATCGGATGCGCACTGCTTTGGCTCCACTCGGCCGGCAAGCTGCGCCGGTCACTGACCATTGCAGGCATTACGGCGCTCTGCCTTGCCGACATGTGGACCGTAAACAAACGTTACCTGCACGACGACCAGTTCGTGCCCCGTTCCATCCGGACGGAAACATTCACCAAAACCAAAACCGACGAGCTGATTCTGCAAGACAAAGCTCCCGACTACCGTGTGCTGAACTTTGCCACCGACGCGTTCAACGAGAACAATACTTCCTACTGGCACAAGAACATAGGTGGGTATCATGCCGCCAAACTGCGCCGCTACCAGGAACTGATAGAGCGTCATATCTCTCCCGAGATGCAGGCCGCCTACCAAGCGATAGCCGCCGCAGGCGGAGAAATGGACAGCGTGGACGCTTCCAAATTCCGCGTACTGAACATGCTGAACACCAAGTACTTCATCTTCCCCGCCGGACAGCAGGGACAGACCGTTCCCGTCCTCAACCCCTATGCCAACGGCAACGCCTGGTTTGTAAAGAACGTGCAATACGTAAACAACGCCAATGAGGAAATCGATGCGCTCAAAACCATTCTTCCCACCGAAACCGCCGTTGTCGACGCCCGTTTCAAAGATGTGCTGAAAGGTACTGCCGAAGCCTACAAAGACAGCCTTTCCTCCATTCGCCTGACAAGCTATGAGCCCAACCGCCTGGTTTACGAAACGGACAATGCGGGCGACGGTATCGCCGTATTCTCCGAGATATACTATCCGGACGGCTGGCAGGTAACCATCGACGGGCAACCGGCCGGACTGGGACGTGCGGATTACGTGCTGCGCACCCTGTATGTGCCTGCCGGCAAACATACCATCGAGATGCGCTTCGACCCCAAGAGCCTGCATGTAACGGAAAGCATCGCCTACGGAGCATTGGCGCTGCTGGTTATCGGAGTTGCGGCAGTTGTGCTGATTGCACGCAAGAAAGCCGCGCAAGATTAAGAACAGCAACAGGAGACACATACATCGTCTGAATAAGGAAACCGCCTCTGCCCCTCACGGGTAAAGGCGGTTCTACGTCAATAATACATGAAAAAACGCTATTTAGAGAGAGTCTCTGCAAACTTCTATCCACATCAAAAGTAGGACGTAGCGCGAGCAACCGCAAATAAAATCTACGAACCGGCCGATTTCATCGACGGAACGGGGCGATATAGCTGTCTCCCTATGGCAAAACAGCCTTTTCCCGGCAGCTTATAAAGAAGAAGCACAGGGGAAAACGAAGTTTTACCATAGGGAGAATTGTTTTTTCTCACGACGAAAACAGGATGTTGACTACTGTCAACAGCCCGGTTGACAACAGCCGCTCGAACCGTTGACAACAGTAAACAGACCTGTTGACAATAGTCAACACCCTGTTTTCCTCGCAGCCAAAGCGAATGCCGCATAGATGAAAACACAGTCATACAGCGTCATAAATCAGATTACACTATAAGGAAAAGAATGAAAAAAATGGTATAAATCACCGGCAGAACGATATATTTCAGTAACTTTGCTCTTCAAATCAAAAAAACGATATAGTATGGAAACTACCAGACAGAACAAAATAGCCCGCCTGCTCCAAAAGGAGTTGAGCGACATCTTCTTGTTGCAGACCAAATCCATGCCCGGCATACTGATTTCGGTCAGCGCCGTACGCATCAGTCCCGATATGAGCGTGGCACGCGCTTACCTCAGTGTTTTCCCCTCGGAAAAGAGCGAGGAAATCATCAAGAACGTCAATGCGAACATGAAGTCCATCCGCTTTGAGTTGGGAACCCGTGTACGTCACCAGCTTCGCATCATCCCCGAACTGAAGTTCTTCGTGGACGACTCACTGGATTATCTGGAAAGAATCGACGAATTGCTTGGGAACCAGTAGATAGCGATTAGTGGTTAGTGATTAGTGATTAATGTAAATGAGTGGCTTTTATCACTAACCGCTAACCGCTAATCACTAACCGCTAATCACTAACCGCTAATCACTCCCCATGAACCTTCCTTTTTTTATAGCCCGCCGCTATCTCTTCTCCAAGAAGAAGCACAATGCTATCAACATCATATCCGGCATATCGGTATGCGGGGTGGCGTTGGCTACATTGGCGCTGGTGTGCACGCTGTCCGTATTCAACGGGTTTCAGGACATGGTGGCGGGATTCTTCACGGCTTTCGACCCGGAACTGAAAATCACCGTTCGGGAGGGAAAGGTGTTTGACCCGCTCGAATCGCGCGTGCAGCAAGTACGCGCCCTGCCCGAAATAGATATCTGGACGGAGACGCTGGAAGAAAACGCGATGGTACAGTACAAAGACCGTCAGGCAATGGCGGTTATCAAAGGCGTAGAGGACAACTTCGAGCAACTGACGTCCATAGACAGCCTGCTGTACGGTACGGGGGAGTTTATACTGAACGATTCCGTCGTGGACTACGGGTTTATGGGGGTGGAACTGGTGTCCGAACTGGGTACGGGGATTCAGTTTGTCGACCCGCTGCGGGTGTACGCGCCCAAAAGGAACGTACGCGTCAACATCGCCAATCCGTCGGCGGCTTTCAATCAGGACTATCTGTTTTCACCGGGAGCGGTGTTTGTCGTCAACCAGCAGAAGTACGACGCGCGCTATATCCTTACATCGCTGAGCTTTGCGCGACGCCTGTTCAACTATGATACGGAAGTTTCCGCCATCGAACTGAAACTGAAACCGGGCAGCAACACCAATGCCGTGCAAAAGAAAATGGAACGCATGCTGGGTGACCGTTTCACTGTACAGAACCGCTACGAGCAGCAAGCCGATGTATTCCGCATCATGGAGATTGAGAAGCTCATCTCGTACCTGTTCCTTACCTTTATCCTTACGATTGCCTGTTTCAATGTCATCGGCTCGCTGTCCATGCTGATACTGGACAAGCGCGAGGATGCGGAAACGCTGCGCAATCTGGGCGCCGACGACCGGCTGATTGCCCGTATCTTCCTTTTTGAAGGGCGATTGATTTCAGTATTCGGAGCCATTGCCGGAATTGCGCTGGGACTGCTGCTGTGCTTCCTGCAACAGCGTTTCGGACTGATATCCCTGGGCGGCGGTAACGGAAGTTTTGTTGTGGACGCCTATCCGGTGAGCGTGCATGCAACGGACATCATACTGGTATTTATAACGGTTATCACCGTAGGATTCCTTTCGGTATGGTATCCGGTGCGGTACCTGAGCAAGCGGCTGCTTAAAAAATAAAAGCAGCATCCCCCTTCACCCGCAAATCCCCATGAACAGTATGATGCAAAGGGATTGTGAAAGTGAAGGGGGATGATGCAAACTTATTATTTCTTACGTATAATCGTCAGTCCGTCCCGCAACGGGAGTATAACTTTCTCCACACGATTGTCTGCGGCCACCAAATCATTGAAAGCTTTTATGCCGATAGTCTGCAAGTCTGTGCGGTGCGGTTGCTCTTCGAGTACGTGTCCGTCCCACAAGGTATTGTCGGCTATGATATAGCCTCCTTCCGAAAGACGCGCCAGCACCATTTCATAATAATCGATGTAACGGCGCTTATCGCCGTCGATAAAAGCAAGGTCGAAAGTGATTCCCAACCGGGGCACAAGCTCCAAGGCGTCGCCTATATAGAACTTTATCTTACCGGCATAGGGCGAGTTCTCCAACCAGGGACGGGTGAAGTCTTCCTGCTCGTCATTGATTTCGAACGTGTGCAACATCCCATCGTCCGGCAGTCCCTCCGCCATGCAAAGCGCGGA
This sequence comes from Bacteroides clarus YIT 12056, assembly GCF_900129655.1. Lineage (GTDB taxonomy): Bacteria > Bacteroidota > Bacteroidia > Bacteroidales > Bacteroidaceae > Bacteroides > Bacteroides clarus. The sequence continues at coordinate 299,160 of NZ_FQWK01000005.1, read as the reverse complement.
ATATCCGCTATATGTCCCGATTTCCAATATTTGGCGGGGACGTATCATCCTGACAAACATCTTGAGCATACGCCCCTGCAAATGTCCCGAAGCCATACGGGGATAAAGCAATTTAAGGTGCGTATCGCGATAAAGAGCCTTCAGATAGTCGCCCTCGTCGTCAATGTGGCGCAGGATGTATTCGTCTAATGTCATATAAATTGAGAATTGAGAATTGAGAATTAAAAAATAAATGCCTGTCAGCGGGCTATCATTTTTTAATTCTCAATTCTCAATTTATAATTTTACAAGTATCTGTTACTGTTCGGCAGCACACTGTCTTGAGCGTGTTTCAGAGCGTCTTCCACTACGTTGATTTCGAGGAAGGAAGTTTGCGTGCCGGCTTTGCCGCTACTCAGGTAACCTACCATATCGGTGGGTTGCAGACGGCCTTCCTGAAGCAGGCGGCGGAGAGCGGCGAAGTAGTATTCCTGTCCGTTGGCAAGTTCGGGCATGTAGATGGCTTCCACGCCGTATGAAAGCGCCAGGTGACGCATGGTCTTTTCCTTATAGCAGATGGCGAGCACCGGGTATTTACCACGGAACGCGGCAAGGTTACGGGCGGTACGGCCGCTGTAACTGTCGGTGATGATGGCGCGGATCTTTAATTTCGTAGTGGCTTTTACCGCTTGCTTGGCGAGGAAGGCTGTTACGTCGTTGCTGTTTTCGTCCAAAGGAATACGGATGTCGTTATCCGCCAGCTTGTCCTTTTCGGCTTGGGCGGCAACTTTCGTCATGGTCTTGACGGCTTCAACGGGATATTTGCCATAAGCGGTCTCGCCGCTCAGCATCAAGGCATCCGTGCGGTAGTAGATGGCGTTGGCGATGTCCGTAACTTCCGCACGGGTAGGACGCGGATTGGAAATCATGGTGTGGAGCATCTGCGTAGCGACAATCACCGGTTTCTTGGCCAGGATACACTTGCGGATCAGCAAACGCTGGATGCCCGGAATGCGTTCCTGCGGAACTTCGATACCCAGGTCGCCGCGGGCTATCATAACGCCGTCGGCCACTTCGAGAATCTCGTCGATATTGTCTACGCCTTCCTGGTTCTCAATCTTGGCGATGATTCTGATGTCGCTGTTGTGAGCGTCGAGGATGGCTTTTATATCAAGAATATCCTGTCTGTTGCGTACGAAAGAGTGGGCAATGAAGTCGATGTCTTTCTCGATGGCGTAGAGGATATTGTTGCGGTCTTTCTCCGTCAGTGAAGGCAGGTTGATGCGTACTCCCGGCACGTTGACGCTCTTACGGCTACCTAAGGTAGCCTCATTCTGTACCTCGCACAGGAGATGGTCCGCATTCTTTTCTATAACCACCAGTTCCAGGTCGCCGTCGTCGATGAGGATATGGCCGCCGATATTCAGGTCGTTTACAAAATTAGGGTAGGAAACGGAGATACATTCGCGGGTGGTCTGCAGGTCGGGATTGCCTACTACCTTTACACGGTCGCCTACCTTGAAGGGAACAGGCTCGGCGAGGACAGTCGTACGCACTTCGGGACCTTTCGTATCCATGAGGATGGCGATGCGGTTGGAAACCGTACGTACATTGGCTATCAGCTTCTCGAAGCCTTCGCGGCCCGCATGAGCCGTATTCATACGTACTACGTTCAGACCTGCGTCGAACAACTGTTTTATAAAATCAACATCGCAGCGCTGATCGGAAATCGTCGCAACGATTTTTGTCTGTTTTAATAACATAATCTTGTACCTAATTTTATATTAATGATGGGGTTATGAATGAAGAATTACGGATTGCCTCGCAGAAACGCCGTCCGCCCCGTCATTCATAATTAATAATTCATAATTCCTTTAACGCTTCCAATGCCAGACGGTAGGAGTTCAGCCCGAAGCCGCAAATAACACCCCGGCAGGCACAAGCTATCATGGATACGTGGCGAAACGCCTCTCGGGCATGTACATTAGAGATATGAACCTCAATCACCGGAGCGGTGACCGACCGGATCGCATCTTGCAGAGCAATGGACGTATGGGTGTAGGCACCCGCGTTCAGAATGATACCGTCCGCATCGAAACCCGCCTGCTGTATCTTGTCTATCAACTCTCCTTCGATGTTGGATTGAAAATAGTCTATCTGTACATCCGCATACTTTTTACGGAGTTCGGCAAGGTAGTCTTCAAAAGTAACACTGCCATAAATGGAAGGTTCACGTTTTCCCAACAGATTTATATTGGGGCCGTTAATAATCTGTATTCTCATAACACATTTTTTTATACCTTTGTCCACAGAGAACATTCTTTCAAGGTGCAAAGATAGGAAAAAGTAATGAAAGTAGAAGAGAAATCAGCGAATAAGGAAAAACGAGCGGTGATAATCAGGAAGTATCAGCAATATATCAGGCTGGAGAAGGCGCTTTCATCCAATACGTTCGACGCCTATATGACGGACTTACAGAAACTTCTGCACTTTCTGGACGGGGAAAACATAGACATTCCGGATGTTACGCCGGATGATTTGCAACGCTTCGCCGCAGGACTCCACGACATCGGCATACATCCCCGCTCCCAAGCCCGGATACTCTCCGGAATCAAATCCTTCTTCCACTTTCTGGTGATTGCCGACTATCTGGAAGCCGACCCGAGCGAACTGCTGGAAGGCCCCAAAATAGGATTCAAGATACCGGAAGTACTCACCATAGAAGAAATCGACAGAATCATCTCCACCGTGGACATGGAGAAGAAAGAGGGACAACGCAACCGTGCCATTCTGGAGACGCTGTACAGCTGCGGGTTACGCGTGTCGGAACTGTGTAACCTGAAAATCTCCGACCTTTACTTCGAGGAAGGATTCATCAAGGTGGAAGGCAAAGGCAGCAAACAACGCCTGGTACCTATCTCCCCCCGCGCCATCAAAGAAATAAAGTATTGGTTTGCAGACCGTAACCTGGGAAAAATCAAGAAAGGATACGAAGATTACGTATTTCTGGCACGATGGGGCAATCGTATCTCCCGCATCATGGTGTTTCACATGATTAAAGAACTGGCGGAAAAGGCCGGTATCACCAAGAATATCAGTCCGCACACGTTCCGCCATTCCTTTGCCACCCATTTGCTGGAAGGCGGCGCCAATCTGCGGGCAATTCAGTGCATGTTGGGACATGAATCCATCGCCACCACGGAAATTTATACGCATATCGACCGGAACATGCTCCGAAGTGAAATTATCGAGCATCATCCCCGCAATATTAAATACCGGAAAGAGCATGGCGTTTATTAAATTATAATAAATGTGATAGTATTATTAACAAATTGCCAAGAGAATTAATATCTTTGCAAAGCTATATATATAGGAGTATAGCAACTAATTGTGAATGGACAAATTTCAATTACAAACAATTAATTTATATCTAAAATGACTAAAAAATTGTATCTGCCTTTGTTAGTGGCACTTGTTGCTGTTTTGACATCATGCAGCAGCAAAATGGGTGAACTGTCTTCTGACTATTTCACAGTGACTCCGCAAGTATTGGAAGCCGTGGGTGGCAAGGTACCTGCTACAATTAACGGTAAGTTCCCTGAAAAGTATTTCAAGAAAAATGCCGTAGTAGAGGTTACTCCGGTTTTGAAATGGGAAGGTGGCGAAGCTAAAGGTCAGCCTGCCGTATTCCAAGGCGAAAAAGTGGAAGGCAACGACCAGACTATCTCTTACAAAGCCGGCGGTAGCTACACAATGAAGACTTCTTTCGACTATGTTCCTGAAATGGCTAAATCCGAGCTGTACCTGGAATTCAAAGCCAAAGTCGGAAAGAAAGAAGTTACCATCCCTGCCGTAAAAGTAGCTGACGGTGTTATCTCTACTTCCGAATTGATCGGCCAGACTTTGGGCAGCGCTAACCCCGCTAACGGCGACGACGCTTTCCAACGCATAATCAAAGAAAAATATGATGCAAACATCATGTTCTTGATTCAACAGGCTAACGTTCGTGCAAGCGAATTGAAAACCGCTAAAGCATTCAACGAAGAAGTTAAGAATGTAAACGATGCAGCTAACAAGAAAATCAGCAACATCGAAATTTCCGCATACGCTTCTCCCGATGGTGGTGTTAAGCTGAATACGGGTCTGGCTGAAAATCGTCAGGACAACACTGCTAAAATCATCAACAGAGACTTGAAGAAAGGCAAAATCGAAGCTACCGTAGATACTAAATACACTGCGCAAGACTGGGAAGGCTTCCAGGAATTGGTAAGCAAATCCAACATCCAAGACAAAGAGTTGATTCTCCGCGTATTGTCAATGTACTCTGATCCCGAACAAAGAGAACAGGAAATCAAAAACATCTCTTCTGTATACAAGACTTTGGCTGAAGAAATCCTTCCGCAACTGCGTCGTTCTCGTCTGACTTTGAACTACGACGTAATCGGTAAGTCTGACGAAGAAATCGCATCTTTGGCTGATAGCGACGCTAAGCAACTGAACATCGAAGAATTGCTGTATGCAACTACTTTGACTAACGATCCCGCCAAGCAAGAAGCTATCTTCATCAAAGCTACTCAAATCTACCCGAACGACTACCGTGCATATAACAACCTCGGTAAGTTGGCTTACCAAGCCGGTAACCTTGACAAAGCTGAAGGATATTTCAAGAAATCTCTTTCTATCAAGAATTCTGCCGAAGCTAACATGAACATGGGTCTTATCGCTCTGACTAAGGGTGACAAAGCCGCTGCCGAGTCTTACTTGGGTAAAGCTGCAGGCGCTAAAGAACTGAACGAAGCTTTGGGTAACCTGTATGTAGCTCAAGGTCAATATGACAGAGCCGTTAATGCATTTGGCGATACTAAGACTAACAGTGCGGCTTTGGCACAAATCCTCGCTAAGGATTACAACAAGGCTAAAAGCACATTGTCAAGCATTGCTAAACCGGACGCTTACACCGACTACCTGATGGCTGTTGTAGGCGCAAGAACCAACAACACTTCTATGGTAACCGATAACCTGAAGAAAGCTGTTGCTAAAGATTCTTCATTAGCTAAGAAAGCTGCTTCTGACTTGGAATTCTCCAAATACTTCACGAATGCGGACTTTATGAATATCATCAAATAATAAAGGTTATAAGATGAAAAGAAGTGCCCGGCATAGAAATATGTCGGGCATTTTTTTTTATTCACACCAAAAAGAACTACTTTCGCAGCAACGTATCAGAAGAAGAAAGCCGTATGAAGAATATTTATCTTGCATATTTCCTGATTATCATACTATCCGCTTGCGGTGGCAAGAGCTCCGACACTGCCAGTCTGAGCGGAGAAATCAAAGGGTTGGGAAATGACACCTTATATATATATGGTGCAGACGAAATGTACGACCGCATGGATACCCTGCTCGTTGAGAATGATAAATTCTCGGCAACGCTCTCTCCGGATACTTTAGTAGCTGCCTGGCTGTTGTTTAGCGACGGCAGTCGATACCCTTTCTTTATGGATAAGGGAAATACGATACATGTCAAAGGTTCTGCCGCCGAGCTCAACAGTTTGGAGATAAGCGGAAACACGCCCAACGAAGAGTTAAGCGCTTTTCAAAAAGAGTTGAAAGGATTAGGCAAACCCTCTGAAAAGGTATTGGAAGAGAAAGCCGGCAAGTTTATTAATGAGCATCATTCCTCTTTAGTCAGCATCTACCTGCTGGATAAGTATTTCGTACAGAAAGAAAAGCCGGACTATACCCAAATTAAGAAGTTGACCGAGCACATGACGGGAGAATTGAAAGACCGTCCCTATATCGATGAATTGCTCGACCGCATTCAGGAAGAAGAGAAAGCCGGTATCGGAAAAACAACCGCTTACTTCCGCCTGCCCAATGCCAAAGGAAAACAGATAACCCGTTCTAACTTCAAAGACCAATACCTGTTAATACATTTCTGGGCTTCCTGGGATACGGTGAGCCGTGACAGTAATGCCGTTTACCGCAAAATCTATAAGAAAGAACAAAAGAACAAGAAGTTTGCCCTCTTAGGAGTTTCCTTAGACATCAATAAAGACAATTGGCAAAAAGCGATTGAAACAGACACCCTGAAATGGGAGCAGACATGTGACCTTTCCGGCTGGAATACCGAGTTTGTGAAACAACTCGCCATAAAAGCTCTGCCTGCCAATATACTGCTCAGCCCCTCCGGAAGAATAGAAGGAAAAAACCTGAGCGGAGCGGCTATCGAGAAGAAGCTGAAAGACATAGAAGAACAAGAAAAGAAAGAGAAAGAAAGGAAAAGAAAACGATAACTTTTCCATTAGTAATCACTAAACACTAATCACTAAACACTTAATTACGTGCTCATCAAAGTTTTTGGAGCGGCTGTTCAAGGTATTGATGCAACCCTCATCACTATCGAAGTCAACAGTTCCAGAGGCTGTATGTTCTATCTTGTAGGTTTACCGGACTCCGCTGTCAAGGAAAGCCACCAACGCATTATCTCCGCATTGCAAGTAAACGGCTACCGGATGCCGACAAGCAATATCGTCATTAACATGGCTCCGGCGGATATCCGTAAAGAGGGTTCCGCTTATGACTTACCATTGGCTATCGGCATGCTGGGCGCCAGTGAAGTTATTCAATCGGATAAAACAGACCGTTATCTGATAATGGGAGAACTAAGCCTGGACGGTAGTCTGCAACCCATTAAAGGAGCGCTTCCCATTGCCATAAAAGCGAGAGAACTCGGTTTCGAGGGAATCATCATTCCAAAACAAAACACGCGGGAAGCCGCTGTCGTAAACAATCTGCAGGTTTATGGAGCGGAGAACCTAAAAGAGGTTATCGAATTCTTCAATGGTAAACAGGAATTAAAGCCGGTACATATCGACACCCGTAAAGAGTTTTATACCCGGCAGAACAGCTTCGACCTGGATTTCTCCGATGTAAAAGGACAGGAGAACGCGAAACGCGCATTAGAGGTAGCCGCCGCAGGCGGACACAATATTCTTCTGGTAGGCGCTCCGGGCAGCGGAAAGTCCATGCTTGCCAAACGTCTCCCCTCTATACTGCCGCCATTATCATTAGGCGAAAGCCTTGAAACAACCAAGATACACTCTGTTGCAGGAAAGCTGGGACAGGAAGGCGGGCTTATTTCCAAACGTCCGTTTCGTGATCCGCACCATACCATCTCCATAGTAGCCATGACAGGCGGCGGAAGTTTCCCGCAACCGGGAGAAATCAGCCTGGCGCATAACGGCGTCTTGTTCCTCGACGAGCTTCCGGAGTTCAACCGGAATGTGCTCGAAGTATTACGGCAACCTCTGGAAGACCGGAAAATCACCATTTCCCGCGTAAAATGCAATGTGGAATTTCCCGCCAGCTTTACGCTCGCAGCATCCATGAATCCCTGTCCCTGCGGATATTACAATCATCCCACCAAAGCCTGTGTGTGTAGTCCGGGGCAGGTACAGAAATACCTTAACCGTATCTCAGGACCTTTGCTCGACCGTATCGACCTGCAAATCGAAGTTATTCCCGTGCCCTTTGAGAAAATGTCCGATGCACGCCCCGGCGAGTCAAGTGCCGATATCCGTGAACGCGTAGTGCGTGCACGGCAAATTCAATCCGAAAGATATTCCGAAGTTCCCGGCATATATTGCAATGCACAGATGAACAGTAAATTACTCGCCCGCTATGCCCGTCCTGACGATAATGGTCTTGCCCTGCTAAAAACAGCCATGAACCGCTTCAATCTCTCGGCACGCGCATACGACCGTATTCTAAAAGTCTCACGCACTATTGCCGACCTTGAAGGGTGTGAACTGATACAACCGTCGCATCTGGCCGAAGCAATCGGATACAGAAACCTGGATAGGGAAGATTGGGCGGGATAACTCCCCAAGAGAAAAGCCGCGTAACAGACAACTCCATTAAGAATGAAGCCTGTCGAGATGGCAGAAAAGCAGCGCGCCTTTATTATCACGCAAATGCATGCCATTGCCCTCGCAATAGCGGAAAAGGCTGCAATCGGCACATAGGCCTTTCTTCATCCATTCCCGGTTACGGAAAGATTGAAAACGATTCTCCCACACATCCATAAAGTCATCGCGATAAATATTGCCCTGATGATAGTCGCTACGGATACTCGGACAGGCGGATATGGCTCCGTCCGCCAATATAGAGCCAACACTGATTCCGGCATTACAAGAAAAGAAACCGTCACGAACCTCACCTTCATATCTGCCTAAGAAACCCTCACAACCATAGCTTGCGTGCATCTTACCCTCTTTCCGGATACGCTTGATGAACTCCATAATACCTGTAAACTCATCATTGCTCAACTGAAACTCCGGATGTGATGCGGCACGTCCCATCGGAAAAATGGTAAACAAACGCCATTGCCGGACACCTATATGATAAAGAGATGTTTTCAATTCATCCAGATACGGGTAGTTACGGTGATTGACACATGTCACCACATCCCACACCAGCTCGGGCTCATGCACCAACATCTTAATCGCCTCCACAGCCCTTCCGTAACTTTCCGGATGACCGCGCAACCAATTATGCTCCTGCTCAAAACCGTCCAAACTGATGGTTATGGAATGGAGCCCGGCAGCCATCAACCGCTCCAAACGTCTGCCGGTAAGGTAAAGGCCGTTGGAAACAATTCCCCAGGGATAGCCGCGCCTGTAGAGTTCCAGCCCTACTTCTTCCAGATCTTCCCTCATCAGCGGTTCTCCACCGGTCATGATAATGCTTACTTCGTTCGGATTGATATGCGGAGTGATGGAATCGACAACCCGTAAAAAATCGGCAGCCGGCATATCCTTTATATCCGGCATCCGCCTGCAATCGCTGCCGCAATGCTTACAGTGCAAATTACAACGTAAGGTGCATTCCCAAAAGAGCTGCCTCAACGGATGCAGCTCTTTCAGGTTATTACGCATCTTACGCGCGATTTCCAGCGCCAAACGTTTACGAACAGAAAGGACTCCCACCGGTTTTATTTTTCTTTCTTCTTTAATTCAAAGTTTACTTCTTTATTATCTTTTCCTTCATACCAGCCGCTCCCGCCTGTCGGATTCATCTTAATATCCATCGAGTCGGCTTCGTATGCTCCCGTAAGGTCTTCGCAAACAACACGGAAGTTTTGATAGCCCGTTATGGTGTTCTGATAAAGATATTCTCCGTTTTCTTTCGTATAGACCGTATCGGATGAAACGACACGGGTACGAGAGTTATCGGTTTGGGGAGCCATATTCTTCACGAGAATCCTGGCGTCGGATACAACCTGCCTGTCTTCTCCCATCACCTTTCCTTTGATTTCATATTTGGCATAAGGAGTACCATACTCACATCTCCCCGTACCTGTACTGTTTTCATCGCAAGACGTGAAACCCAGCAGAACCAACGCACCGGACATCATGCCGTTGCACATCCGGAGCCATTGCTTTTTTCTTTTCTTCATAGCGTGTCATAGTCTAAGTTATGTACTATAAACGTCTATCCGAACAGAATACTGCACAACAGCCCCTACTTTTAACAAAAAGTTAGTTCTTTTCTATTCTGATACGGGCGTCTACCGCTATTACATACTTTTCCGTTGCCAACAGCGGATTAATATCCATTTCCTTAATCTCCGTAGCAAAACGCAACAGGGTAGACAAGCGCACAATGATTTCGGCGAACTTATCCTCATTCACTCCTTTCTGCCCGCGCGTGCCTTTTATAATCTTATAGGCGCGCAACGAACGAATCATAGAGTAGGCTTCCTCGTAAGATAAAGGAGCCAGACCGGAAGATACATCTTTCAGCACCTCCACAAAGATACCGCCTAAACCGCAAAGCACTACATGGCCGAATTTCTCTTCGTACTTCGCACCGATAAAGAGTTCCGTTCCTTTCAGCATCGGCTGCACCATAATACCCGTTACTTCAGGAATCTGCATCATGCGTTCAAACTCCAATGCCAGATGCTGTTCGCTCTTTATATTCAATACCACTCCGCCTACATCGGATTTATGCACAGGCCCCACCACTTTCGCCACCACCGGGAATCCGGCACGACGGGCAAAGGCCAGCGCTTCTTCCTTATTAGCGGATACAAACTCCTCTACCACAGGAATACCTGCAGAATGTAACAATGCCTGCACATAATGCGGTTCGATATAGCCGTCTCCCGGAATAGAATCTATGATACGGCGGATGCGCGGAACATCCACTCCAAAAAGCTCTATTTCATTATTCGCCGGCTTCGACGCATTCACAATGCGCGACAATGCCGTACCTAACGTTACTTCATCGGCAAAGTTCACATGGCCTTTAGCGAGGAAAGCGGCAACCTCGGCTCCTGCCGTATTAATAGACGGGAGAATAGGGAATATCGGTTTCTTGCAGGTTTGCATCTTCTCATGCAGCACATCATACATTTCGAACATGGTAACCAGACCCGGAGTGCCGAAAATAGCCATTACCGCATCCACATTATCAAACTTTTCCTCACAGTATTCCAGACAAAGGCGCAAATGCTCAGGCGTACCCGTAGCCAGAATGTCTATCGGATTTCCAACGGCAGCCCCCGGAAAGAGCTTGCTTTTCAACTCTTCGGCAAGCTCGCCTTCCAACTTCGGCACATTCAACCCGCCTTTACTCAAGGCATCGGTCAACATCACACCCGGTCCGCCCGCATGGGTAATAATGGCAAAGTTCTTTCCTTTCAGTTCCGGCAAAGTGAAAATACACCCTACCGTAGTCAGTTCCTCCCGAGAATAGCAACGTACGATACCCGCTTTACGGAACAGAGCCTCCACCGCCGAATCGGAACTGGCGATAGCTCCCGTATGCGAGGATGCCGCACGACTGCCGCTCTCACTGCTGCCGGATTTAATGGCCGCAATCTTGCATCCCTTCTTTATCAGCGAAGAAGCATGGAACAGCAATCTGTCAGGATCGCTTATACTTTCGATATAAAGCAGTTTTATCTTGGAGTCTTTTTCCGAATCGAAATGCTCGTCCATATATTGCAGCACATCTTCTACTCCGATCTGCTTGGCATTGCCCACAGACCATACGGAATTGAACTGCAGCCCTTTTGTAACCGCACTCTCCAGAATAAACACCGCAGTCGCTCCGGAGCTGGATATCAAATCGACGCCTTGCGGATGCAGATTGGGGATGGGCTGACTGAACACGCTATGATGCCACGTATTCATCAATCCGATACAATTGGGGCCTATCAGCGAAGCGCCGTACCGATTCGCCGTTTCCAGAATACGGTCTTCCAAAAGCGCGCCCTCATGCGTTTCCTCACCAAATCCGGCTGAAAGGATAATGAACGCACGTACCCGCTTCTCAGAAGCAAGCAACTCTACCGCATCGGGACAAAGAACGGCGGGAATAGCAAGGATAGCAAGGTCCGTATCGGGAATATCCTTTACATCGGCATAGGCCTGTACGCCTTGCACTTCAGTCTCTTTCGGATTCACCGCCCGCAGTTCTCCGGTATAACCGCCATGAATCAAATTCTTCAAGATAGCCCCGCCGGGTTTATGTACATTGTTGGAAGCTCCCACCACCACAATACTGGCAGGATGCAGCAATTGGCTTGTTATCATAGTCTGTTCATATTAGTATAGTACGACAATCGTACAAATATACAATTTATATGCATAACGGCAAGAAGATAATCTTTTAATATTACTTCTTCTTTACTCTTTCAAAGACGGAAGGTTCCGGGCAAGAAGTATATATTCCTCTTTTTGTAGGTTTGAGAGAAAACCGTTATCTTTGCACATCTTAAAAGCGTTCATAACAAAAGAGATACATATATACAATGGAAAAGAAATTCAAGCGTACCACCGTGACATCGGCACTGCCCTATGCCAACGGCCCCGTTCATATCGGACACCTGGCAGGGGTTTATGTACCTGCCGACATCTATGTCCGCTACCTGAGACTGAAAAAAGAAGATGTGGTCTTTATCGGCGGCTCCGACGAACACGGAGTGCCCATCACCATCCGCGCCAAGAAAGAAGGAATTACACCGCAAGATGTAGTAGACCGCTATCATACGCTTATCAAGAAGTCTTTTGAAGAATTCGGCATTTCGTTCGATGTGTACAGCCGTACCACCTCAAAGACACATCACGACACTGCTTCCGAGTTTTTCCGCAAACTGTACGACAAAGGCGAATTCATTGAAAAGACCAGCATGCAGTACTACGATGAGGAAGCCAAGACTTTCCTTGCCGACCGTTACATCACCGGCGAATGCCCCCACTGCCACGCAGAAGGCGCTTACGGCGACCAATGCGAAAAGTGCGGTACAAGCCTCAGCCCTACCGACCTGATTAATCCGAAAAGCGCCATCAGCGGCAGCCAACCCGTAATGCGCGAAACCAAACACTGGTATCTGCCCCTCGACAAACATGAAGCATGGCTGCGCCAGTGGATATTGGAAGACCATAAAGAATGGCGTCCCAACGTGTACGGCCAATGTAAAAGCTGGCTCGACATGGGCTTGCAGCCGCGTGCCGTAAGCCGCGACCTAGATTGGGGTATTCCCGTTCCGGTGGAAGGCGCCGAAGGCAAAGTGCTTTACGTATGGTTCGACGCTCCCATCGGCTACATCAGCAATACCAAAGAATTGCTGCCCGACTCTTGGGAGAAATGGTGGAAAGACCCTGAAACACGTCTGGTTCATTTCATCGGAAAAGACAACATCGTATTCCACTGCATCGTATTCCCCGCCATGTTGAAAGCGGAAGGCAGTTATATCCTACCCGACAACGTGCCCAGCAACGAATTCCTGAATCTGGAAGGAGATAAGATTTCCACTTCCCGCAACTGGGCCGTATGGTTGCATGAATATCTCGCAGAATTCCCCGGCAAGCAGGACGTGCTGCGCTACGTGCTCACCGCCAATGCTCCGGAAACAAAAGACAACGACTTTACCTGGAAAGACTTCCAGGCACGCAATAACAACGAATTGGTAGCTGTATACGGTAACTTCGTAAACCGCGCCCTGCAACTCACCAAGAAGTACTTCGACGGTGTAGTACCCGCTGCCGGCGAACTGAACGATTACGACCGCGAAACGCTGAAAGAGTTTGCCGACGTAAAAGAAGAAGTGGAAAAGCTGCTCGACGTATTCAAATTCCGTGACGCACAGAAGGAAGCCATGAACCTGGCGCGTATCGGTAATAAGTACCTGGCAGATACAGAACCTTGGAAACTTGCCAAGACAGACATGCCGCGCGTAGCTACCATTCTGAATATCTCCCTGCAACTGGTCGCCAACCTTGCCATCGCTTTCGAACCGTTCCTGCCGTTCAGCAGCGAAAAGCTCCGTAAGATGCTGAACATGGACAGTTTCGACTGGGCAGAACTCGGTCATACAGACCTGCTGCCCGCCGGACACCGACTGGCAACCCCCGAACTGTTATTCGAGAAGATTGAGGACGATGTTATCCAGGCACAGGTAGACAAACTGCTCGCTACCAAGAAAGCGAACGAAGCAGCCGGCTACAAGGCAAATCCTATCAAGCCCGTCATCTCATTCGAGGACTTTGAGAAATTGGATATCCGCGTAGGAACCGTATTGGAATGCGAAGCCGTACCTAAGATGAAGAAACTGTTGAAGTTCAAGATTGCCGACGGACTGGAAAACCGTACTATCGTCAGCGGTATTGCCCAGCACTACCGACCGGAAGAGCTGGTAGGCAAACAGGTACTGTTCATCGCCAACCTGGTTCCCCGTCAATTCAAGAACGGACTGGTGAGTGAAGGTATGATACTTTCTGCCGAAAACTATGACGGCTCACTGGCTGTAACCTCATTGTTACGCGAAGTAAAGCCCGGTAGTGAAGTAAAATAATCCATATGAGTGAGCCTTCACTGAAACAACGAACAATAGGAGCATTGCTCTGGAACTTGCTGGACCGTATGGGCCAGCAAGTTTTGTTGTTTATTGTCGGTGTCCTCGTAGCCAACATACTCTCCGTTGAAGACTACGCATTGGTAGGAATGCTCGCCATTTTCAGCGCAATTGCCAATATCGTACTGGACAGCGGGTTCAGCGCCGCTTTAATCCGCAAGCAGGACGCTACCGAAACAGACTATAATTCTGTATTCTATTTCAACATCTTCATCAGCGCCTGCCTTTATCTGCTGTTATTCGTCTGCTCTCCGCTCATCGCCGGATTCTTCAACCAGCCTTTACTGACAGACCTTGCCAGGGTTATTTTCCTTGCGCTTCCCTTTAACTCGCTAAGTCTTATACAAACCACTTTACTCAACAAGCAAGTCAGCTTTAAAATTCTAACCAAGATTAATCTCATCGCCCTTACGGCATCCGGCATCGGTTCGCTTGCCATGGCATATGGCGGTATGGGAGTATGGACGCTGGCGTGGCAACCCGTTATACTGGCCTTCCTGCGTACCGTCCTTTTATGGTTCTTCAATAAATGGCGGCCTCAACTATTGTTCAGTATAAGTCACATCAAGGAATTATTCGGCTTTTCTTCCAATCTGCTGCTTGCCGGTCTGGTAAACTCCATTTTTACCAATATCTATTCGGTAGCTATCGGTAAATTATATCCGCCCGTTCAATTAGGATATTATTCACAAGGAAACAAGTTCAGCCTGATGGTAATCAGCTCGGTCTACTCCAGCCTGCAGACAGCTACTTACCCCATATTCTCGCATATCCAGAACGACAAAGAAAGAAGTCTGCGTTCTTATCGCAAGACGATACGCTTTACCGCTTTCCTCACGTTCCCCCTTATGACAGGCATGGTATCCGTAGCCTATCCGTTTATCGCACTGATACTGAAAGCGGAATGGATGGGTTGTGTGCCTTTTTTCCAACTGACCTGCCTGGCAGGAATCTTCACCATTCTGAGTACCGTCAACCAAAACTTTGCCAAAGTGCAGGGGCGCTCGGACCTTATCTTCAAACTGGAAATAGCACGTACCCTGCTGATTATAGCCTGCCTGGCAGCCAGCCTGAAACAAAGCGCGCTTATCATGGTAGCTTGTCTGGCACTTACCCAGATATTGATTTACCTGATCAGTATCGTTGTTATCGGAAAGGCCGTAGGGTATAGCTGGCTGAAACAGATAAGGGATATTGCCCCTTACGCCGTTCTCTCCGTAATCATGTGGGGAATACTGCTGATACCGGACTGCTTCCTGACGGAAAATTATCTGCTGCTTCCTGTGAAAATCGTTATCGGTATTCTGTTCTATTATGGAATCAACCGGATATTAGGCTCCGCAATCTTGGATGAAGCCATCCGGTTAGTATTAAAACGAAAAAGCGACTGATTATGGAAAAGACCGTGAAAGTCAGCGTCATTATGCTGGCATATAATATTGAGAATTATATAGAGATTGCCATCAAAGGCGTATTAAGCCAAAAGACCGACTACCCCGTTGAGCTAATCATAGGTGAGGACCGCAGTACCGACCGTACCTACGAAATATGCAAGCGATACCAGGAAAAGTATCCGGAGCTCATCACCGTGATACGGCACGAAAAGAACCTGGGCTACCAGCGCAATTATATGGAGACCTACAAACATTGCCGCGGTGAATACGTCGCCGTTTGCGACGGTGACGATTATTGGTTTGACAGGCGCAAGTTACAGCGTGCTACCGATTTTCTGGACACCCACAGTCAGTTCGCAATATGTTTCCACAGGGTAGTCAACTACTATGAGGAGGACGGAAGCAAGAGCCTGTCCAACGGACATCAAAGGAAAATCACCACCATCTCCGACCTTGCCGAAAGCAATTATATTACCAACTCTTCATCCGTATTCCGAAGATGTTACTATCCGGAAATGCCCGAATGGTTTGCCAAGTTCACTTCATGCGACTACGCCCTGCATCTGCTGAATGCACAACATGGGAATATCTATTATTTCGGCAAACCCATGGCCGTATACCGCAAACACAGCAAAGGGATATGGAGCGAAACCGGCATGGACAGGAGACTGGACATCGCACTTACCACCAGAGAGTTCCTTTTGGACTACTTCAAAGACAGACGTACGGATGTATACAACGGACTACGGCAGGCACATGCCAATATATGCCTGAATCTCATCCGTTATTATATCAGTTCCGGACAACCGCAACGAATAGAGGAAGCGGAACAGCGCCTGCTGAAATACCAGCCGCAATGGACGTTGAACGATGTGAAACGGCAGGAGACATTACGCCCCCGGCAAGCCGGAAAGAGAATAAAAGCGCAAATCGGGAAAATGCTGACATGGGGAAGAGAAACCGTTTCACGATACATACCGCTTCCCCGCGTCAACACAGAGATATGACATACATATTCCGGTTATAAGAAACGCTCTATGACAGTCTGCAAGCGTCCGTTGTCCGCCAGCAGTTTCTCCACAAACTCGCGAAAAGCTCCATAACCGCCGTGTGCGGTCGTTACATACTTTACTTCGCGTTTTATATATTCAGGCGTATTGCCGGGAGAAGCGCTGTAACCCACCAAGCGCAACAGCGGCAAATCATTCAAGTCATCACCGATAAAGGCAACTTCACCCAATGAAATACCTAACTCGCGACACAGTTCCTCAGCCTGTGCCACTTTATCCTTGACTCCCAGATAGCAATAGTTGATTTTCAACTTATCGGCACGTTTCCGGACAATTTGCGTATCCTCACCGGTCATAATAGCCACAGGTATATCCAATTCGCGCAGAAAAATCACTCCCCAACCATCTTTCACGGAAAAACGTTTCATAACGTCTCCTTCGGCAGTATAATACATTCCGCCGTCAGTCCAGACACCGTCAATATCAGTAATCACTAATTTCGGTAGCATACCTATCATATTTAAGATTAAGAAATAAGAATATCCATCAACCGCGCTCCCCCAGCCTACCGCGCTTCCCATCACGATAACCGTCCCAAAGCGCTTTCCATTTAGCAATCTTCCGCTTTTCATACAAAAGCACAAAGATAATCCGTTTATATAAATGATAACGCAAATGGGCTTTCAGGTTCAAACTTTCAGGATAGAGTTTGTGAAGCACCATACCATTACGCACATTATAATAAGTACGTGCCGGAGGATATTCGTTCGGGAAAACCTCCTTACCCAATAAGCGGTGTTTCTTCTTCTGATATCCCAAATCGTGCTGCAACAGGATACTTTTGAAACAAACCGTCCGCACGCCTCTGCGTGCCGCACGCCAGCAATACTCACAATCAATGCCCCACACAAATAGTTCTTCCATAAAAACACCCAGCTCTTCAAACAGGCCGACGGGATAAACAGTACCGGAAGTCATGGCCGAAAAAACCTCATCGACAGTATCCGTCACGGGATAAAGAGAGGACTGCCGGGATTTTATAAAATAATTCACGGAGAAAATAATCCGCTTATTCTCTCCATACTCTTGAATGGCCGTTATATAACGCCGGAAATCGCCTTGCAGAAAAAAACTATCCTGATCCAGCGTCAGCAGATGCGTATATCCATACTCACGGGCATAAGCCACGGCATCATTCAACGCAGCACCGATACCTACATTTCGGCCGCATCCCCTGTACTCCAAGCGTTCCGGATGACTGATATCCGGCAAAGGCAGTCGCTCTTGCCCGTCTCCGGGCGTATTATCCCATAACAGCAATTTATCCACCTGTGACAGATAGCTGTCGATATTCCCGGCTAAATCTTTACCGGGATGATAGAGAACAACAACAGCCAGCAGTCTCATTCCTCAATCAATGAAGAATAAATAATCTCGTTACGCGGTATCTCTTTCCGTACCCGGCGGCCTACCACCTTATCACGTTCCGCCCACTTAAAGCCATCGCCCGGACTAAGCAGGTGGATATCCTCTTCCGTAATAATATCTCCGGGATGCAGCGCCTTATTCGTGGCGATGGAACGTTCCAGTTTCACTTTGGCTGCAGAGACGGCGGAGTCGATATACAGTTCCTCCCTGCCCAACCAGTGCTCGGCGATACGAATATCACGAATCATGCGGTTTACGCCATCCGGCCCTAAAGAACCTTGCTGGTCTGTTCCTTTCATGCGGCGGTCGATGGTGACGTGCTTCTCTATAATCTCCGCACCCATTCCTACGGCAACCACCGGGGCTGCGATACCAATGGTATGGTCGGAAAAGCCGATATGATACTGTCCGTAATGCCGTTTCAGATAGGTTATCGTTTTCAGATTCAGATTGTCGGGCCGGGTGGGATACTGCGATACGCAGTGCAGTATGGATATATCGCTGTGATAACGGGTGATAACATCCAATGCGTCATCCAGCTCCTTCTTACCCGCCATACCGGTAGAAAGGATGATAGGTATTTTGGTTTCGGCCATGACTTCCAGCAACGGCAGGTTGGTAAGGTCACGGCTGGCCACTTTCAGGAGGTCGGGCGTAAAGAGTTTCAATAAAGACATACAACCTTTTGAGCACAGAGTTTCCACGAAATCCATTCCCAATGACTTGGCATGCCTGTAAACTTCAAAATGTTCTTCATCCGTCAGCTCCAAACAGGCGCGGTGCTCGCCATAAGTGCGTCCAAAAGAGTGGGGAGAGTCGTACGGACGGTTCATCTGCGAATCGGTCAACTCTTCATTCAAATCCCGTTTGGTCATCTTTACCGCATCCATAGGACGAAGTTCGAAATTAAAGACTTCTTCGCGTACGGGACGTGACACCAAATCGACAATCAATTTGGCTATATCGACGGAGCCGTTATGGTTCTGTCCGATTTCTCCGATAATATATGTACTCTTCATTTATATAATAAATTTATCATTTCTCGTTCCTTGCAATATTCTCCAGCATCTTGGCACGATATTCCGGATGCGCTTCCACCAACCGGAGCAATGCGTGGACGCTTCGGTCGGTCTGCTCATAGAAAGTAGCGTAAAGCTCTTGCAGCAAGGTAAAATCTCCCATCGTATCGAGCGTAAAGCGAAGGTCTAACCGGCCTTCCAATTCATCGGGCAACGGAAGCAGACGAATACTGAACGCTTCGGGATGCGTATAGAGGTAAATCGTAACGTGCTCTATATACAGCTTCTCCTGTGTAGCGGCAGCTGCACGGCGCAATGCGTCGGCGGTTGTCAGCTCGGCAAACAAGCCTAAATGCGATTTGATGGTAGGGCGGCCGTCTGCAAAGCCGTAGGCAATATAATCCGCCGGCCGGGCGTCATGTTCCGCGAAAAACGTCAGGAAACTGTCGGGACGCAGGAAAGGATTATCCGAACAAACACGGATAAAGCGGTCTAAGCCGAACGTTGCGGCCGCCCGGATAAAGCGGTCGAGCACATTATCCTCATCGCCCCGGTAGCAACAGATACCTGCTTCACGGGCAACCTCCGCCAATATGTCATCCTGAGGGCGGTTGGTAGTGGCAAGGACAATCGTCCTACCAATACAAGCCTGCTTGATATTGCCGATTAAGATGTCGATAATGCGCTGCTTGCCATAGAAAGGGAGCAGTATCTTATTATGCAACCGGGTAGAACCGGTACGTGCCTGAATGATGATTCCGTCTTTCATAACTTCATTCGTTTAAAAGCGTCTATATAACTGCCCGGCGTAACGTTAATCACTTCCTTGCCCAACCGTCGAGCATAGGCTTCGAGCACGAAATAGGACTTAAAGGCCACATACATGTGGTAAAGTATCGTATAAAGCCGTGCGCTATGCAGGTTCTCCTGCGTCACCGTCGCCGCCTGCGACTTGTCACGGTCATAGAAATGCTTTTGGTGCATCAGTACCACATTATCGTCCGTCACCGTGATTTCCGGCAACCAGGAATGGTCGGCACCTGCCAGATAAATCTTCTTGAACGGCAGGCGCAATCCGATGGCGACAGAGGGAATCAGCACATTGTGAGGGCGGGGTACCCCCCAACCTTTACCGAACACCCAGTTACAGAATCCCTGTACACCTTCTATCGGAGTGGTATTGTAAATGCAGAGGCGGATATTCCGGTTACCGGCCAGCATAGGCTGCCACTCTTTATTCTTCAAAGCACGGGCAGGAATAAACAGGTTCATCGGCCAGGCGGTCTTTTCGGCAAGCGTCTGAAACAACTGCACACGCTTTTCGGGAACAATCCAAAAAAGAGGGTCGGCTATCAGATATATCTCCGGGCGAAGCAGCTCGAACATAGGGGAGGTAACGCAGAAATTCACCGCCAGCAACGTCTTGCCTTTTATAAAATCCGGAGTTTCCTGAACCGTACGGTTCAATGAAGGGCCGTTAGCCAGTATCAACAACTCTTCCGGATTACTGAACGACGACGGCAAATGCGTACGCCACTTGGATTGCAACAGTATCTTCACCACGCTCAGGAAAGTCTGCCACAGTTGCTCCAGTCTTTTCATTCCTTTATCTCCCATACTTACATTTATTTTCTACCGATGAGCCATAGGTTTCTTACGACGAAAAGCCCGTTTCCTCCGATGATAAATCCGCTTTCCACCTCAATATTTTCATTGCTTACGACATCACGGGCTTTTAACTCCGGCAAAGATAGGGAGTTTAGCGGTTACAGACTAAAAAAATAAAAGATTTATGGAGCAGAAAGCGGCAAAAGCAGTACTTTTGTCCAAACATTCCGCAAAAATGAGAGTACTATTAATCAATACATCCGAACGCATCGGCGGAGCAGCCGTGGCGGCCAGCAGACTAATGGAGTCGCTCAAGAATAACGGCATCAAGGCCAAGCTTTTGGTACGTGACAAGCAAACCGACCAAATCACCGTAGTTTCATTGAGCCGCAACTGGCGCATGGTATGGAAATTTGTCTGGGAACGTATCGTTATATGGAAAGCCAACCATTTCAAACGGGATAATATCTTTGCCGTCGATATTGCCAATACGGGTACGGACATCACCTCGCTCCCGGAATTTCAGCAAGCGGATGTAATTCATCTTCATTGGATAAATCAGGGGATGTTGTCTCTGAGAAACATCGAGAATATCCTCGCATCGGGCAAACCCGTAGTGTGGACCATGCACGACATGTGGCCGTGCACCGGTATTTGCCATCATGCCCGCGAGTGTACCCGCTATCAGCAGGAGTGCCGTAACTGTCCTTTCATTCATGGCAATGGCGGCAAGAAAGACCTCTCCTACCGGACTTTCTACAAAAAACAGAATTTGTACAAAGGACGGCACATCAACTTCGTAACGTGCAGCCACTGGCTGGAAGGCTTGGCAAAGAAAAGCGCCTTGCTCGCCGGACACACGATTACCTGTATTCCCAATCCCATCAATACCAACTTGTTCAAGCCGCACAACAAGCAAGAAGCGCGCAGCAGATGTAAACTGCCTCAGGATGCCAAGCTCGCTCTGTTCGGCTCTGTAAAGATAACGGATAAGCGGAAAGGAATCGACTATCTGGTAGAATCGTGCAAACTGCTGGCGGAAAAGCATCCCGAACTGAAAGAAAAGCTCGGCGTCGTCGTTTTCGGCAAGGAGTCGCAGCAATTGGCGAACTTACTGCCTTTCAAAGTCTATCCGCTGGATTTTGTCAGCAACGAACATCAGTTAGTGGACATTTATAATGCGGTAGACCTTTTTGTCACTCCCTCACTGGAAGAAAACCTGCCCAATATGATTATGGAGGCCATGGCGTGCGGTATTCCCTGTGTCGGCTTCAACGTAGGCGGCATCCCCGAAATGATAGACCATCTGCACAACGGATATGTGGCGCAATATAAATCGTCCGAAGATTTTGCCAACGGCATCTACTGGACGCTTACCGACCCGGATTATTCCAGTCTCTCCGAACAAGCCTGTCGGAAAGCCGTCACCCACTATTCGGAAGGTACTATCGCTAAAAAATATATCGACCTGTACAACAAAGTCACCGGAAGAAATGCATAATCATCTCACCCCCAAGTTCAGCGTCATTACTGTAGCCTACAATGCCGAAGCGGTATTGGAAGACACTATCCAGAGCGTTATCTCGCAAACTTACCGCCATGTGGAGTATATCATTGTGGACGGGGCCTCGAAAGACAAAACGCTTTCTATCACAGACCGCTACAAGAATCACATCGCACAGGTAGTAAGCGAACCCGATAAAGGCTTGTACGACGCCATGAACAAAGGCATCCGGCTGGCTACGGGCGATTACCTTTGTTTCCTCAATGCCGGCGACAGTTTCCATGAGGATGATACGCTGCAACAAATGGTACATACATTGACAGGAAGCGAATTGCCTGATGTGCTGTATGGCGAAACGGCTCTGGTAGATAAAGAAGGGCACTTTGTCCGTATGCGCCGTCTGTCCGCCCCGGAAACGCTGACGTGGAAAAGCTTCAAACAAGGAATGCTTGTCTGCCATCAGGCATTTTTTGCCAAGCGCGCTTTAGCAGAACCATATAATTTGAAGTACCGTTTCTCCGCCGACTTCGACTGGTGTATCCGTATCATGAAGAAAGCGCAGACGCTACACAATACTCATCTCACGATAATAGACTATCTGGACGAGGGTATGACTACCCGGAACCGGGAAGCCTCGCTCAAGGAGCGCTTCCGCATCATGGCGCAACATTACGGCTGGATAAGCACCGCAGCCTATCATGCCTGGTTCGTACTGAGGGCGGTACTGAAAAAATAATTTGTACGGTTTAATAAAATCGGATGTGCCGTCTTATTGGCACACTTATGCCATCGAGCAGGCACAGGCCTGCCATCATAGTGACATAACATTGCCAATGAAGTGACACGTACATATAGGCTACGGGCAAGCGTACTTAGGGTTTAAGCAGCGAACGCAACTCTTGCACACCTTCCGATGCTCCCTTTTGGATTATATGTATCCGCCGCGTGGAATGTACATCTACCGGTTTAGGATCTATCAGATACACTTCCGCCTCACGAGGCACGTAGTTCAGCAATCCGGCAGCCGGATATACATTCATCGAAGTACCGATAATAACGAATATATCCGCTTTTTCCACATAGTTGACGGCCGTTTCAATCTCAGGAACCGCCTCCCCGAACCAGACGATAAAGGGACGAAGCTGAGTACCGTCACCGGCCTTATCTCCCAACTTCACTTCGTATTCATCCGGTTTCAGTTCTTTTATGTAATGCGGATTATAAGGGGCGCGACTGGAACAAACTTTTGTCAGTTCGCCATGAAGATGAATAACCCGTTTACTTCCGGCACGCTCGTGCAGATTGTCAACGTTCTGTGTAACAACCGTCACATTGAAATCCTTCTCCAGTCCGGCAAGCCCGATGTGCCCGGCATTCGGCTCTACGTCCAGTAATTGCTTGCGGCGCTCGTTATAAAAGTTGATGACCAGTTCCGGATTACGGGCATAACCTTCGGGAGTAGCCACCTGTTCTACCGGATACTTATCCCACAACCCGCCTGCATCACGAAAAGTACTGATGCCACTCTCGGCGCTCATACCCGCACCAGACAAAACAACCAAGTTCTTCATCTTTATATCTCCTTAAAGTTCATATAGTCATACAAATGTATGAATAATACCCGAAAAGAGGGAAGTTATTTTCACTTGCTAAGATTTTTTAATCTGAAAAAAACAAAATCATTCAAATAAAAGACGTACTTTTGCCATTCGTTAATTTGCAATAGGCTGGAAAAGAAATCATTTCAGCCGTCAACAAAATCACTTTATGGATAAATTCAGTTATGCTATCGGCCTCGGAATAGGTCAGAATCTTTTAAGTATGGGTGCTAAGGGCATCGCAGTAGATGACTTTGCACAAGCAATCAAAGACGTCTTGGATGGCAACCAAACGGCTATCAGCCACACGGAAGCCCGCGAAATAGTAAATAAGTACTTCGAAGAACTGGAACAGAAAATGAACGCCGCCAACATTGAAGCCGGCAAGAAGTTCCTTGAAGAAAACAAAAAACGTCCGGGCGTAGTTACCCTGCCCAGCGGACTCCAGTACGAAGTAATCAACGAAGGCAACGTAGGCACATACGCAAAAGCTACCGACCAGGTACAATGCCACTACGAAGGTACATTGATTGACGGAACATTGTTCGACAGCTCCATCAAACGCGGCCAACCCGCCACATTCGGCGTGAGCCAGGTAATTCCGGGATGGGTGGAAGCCTTGCAACTGATGCCCGAAGGCGCCAAATGGAAGCTTTACATCCCCAGCGAATTGGCTTACGGAGCACAAGGCGCAGGTGAAATGATTCCGCCGCACAGTGCCCTCGTTTTTGAAGTGGAACTACTTAAAGTATTAAATAAATAATTTTAAAAGCAAAATGAAAAAAGTAACATTTATCATGGCTCTTGCAGCAGCTGCCGGTTTGGCTTCTTGTACTGCACAAAGTCCGAAAGCAAATCTGAAAACGGACATCGACTCATTATCTTACGCTATCGGTATGGCACGTACTGAAGGCCTGGACCAATATCTTGCACAACAAGGTATCGATTCCACTCAGATGACAGACTTCCTGAAAGGTTTCAACGAAGGTGCAACAAAAACAGATAAGAAAGATGCCGCTTACATGGCAGGTCTGCAAATCGGACAAATGGTAAGCAAGCAATGGGTAGAAGGTTTCAACCAACAGATTTTCGGTGGAGACTCTACACAAACTATCAGTCGTGAGAACCTGTTGGCTGGTTTCGTTGCCGGAGTTATCGGCAAGGGCATCATGACCAAAGAAGAAGCTCAGACTTTTATGCAGACCCAAATGGATGCCGTAAAATCTAAAGCTTTAGAGAAGAAATACGCTGACAACAAAGCTGCCGGTGAGAAATTCCTCGCAGAAAACAAGACTAAGGAAGGTGTTGTAACTACTCCGAGCGGTCTGCAATATAAAGTTATCACCAAAGGAACCGGTGCAATTCCTGCCGATACCAGCAAAGTGAAAGTAAACTACAAAGGTACATTGATTGACGGAACAGAATTCGACAGCTCATACAAGCGTAAAGAACCTGCTACATTCCGTGCCAACCAAGTTATCAAAGGTTGGACAGAAGCTCTCACCATGATGTCTGTAGGCTCTAAGTGGGAACTCTACATCCCGCAAGACCTGGCTTACGGCGCAAGAGAAACCGGTGGTCAAATCAAACCGTTCTCTACCTTGATTTTTGAAGTAGAACTGGTAGGTATCGAAAAATAATACGATAACGCAATAAAGCGGTAGGGCGGTAAAGTGATGATACTTTACCGCCCTATTCAATTATCACCCTACCACTTTATCACCTCTCCATCCCTTATCACTTTATCACCTTATTAACCTATCACTTTATCGTATTATCACTTTTATTCTTTTTTTCTTCCCATTTTATAGATAAATTAAAATAAAGTCCTATATTTGCTTACTATTTGATAAGAACAAGAACTTTACTTATTTACTATTATGGAAAAAATAGACAATCTTGATCGGCAGATTCTGGAGATTATTTCCCAAAATGCCCGTATTCCTTTTAAGGATGTAGCTGCCGAGTGTGGCGTATCACGTGCTGCCATTCACCAACGTGTACAGCGCTTGATTGATTTGGGTGTCATTGTCGGATCCGGCTACCATGTAAATCCCAAGTCTTTGGGTTACAGAACTTGTACTTATGTAGGAATCAAATTGGAAAAAGGTTCCATGTATAAGGCTGTTGTCGCCGAGATGCAAAAGATTCCCGAAATCGTGGAATGTCATTTTACCACCGGTCCGTACACTATGCTGACCAAAGTGTATGCACGCGATAACGAACATTTAATGGATTTGCTGAATAACAAGATGCAGGAGATTCCCGGTGTCACCGCAACAGAAACTTTAATTTCACTGGAACAGAGTATCAAGAAAGAAATTCCTATTTGCCCGGAAAAGTAAGATAAATAAAACAATAGAGTGATAAAATTGTTATTTTATCACTCTATAATTTTACCACCTTATCACTTATAAATATGGATTTCTTAAACGAATATCACCTGTCAGGACTTGTAATCGGTATCTGTACTTTCCTTATCATAGGTATCTTTCACCCCATAGTAGTAAAAGCCGAATATTATTGGGGAACTAAATGCTGGTGGATTTTCCTACTGTTAGGGATCGGTGGCGTCATAGCCTCATTATGTACCGAGAACATTCTGGTAGCCTCACTTCTTGGCGTATTCGCATTCTCATCATTCTGGACTATCAAAGAAGTCTTTGAACAGGAAGACCGGGTAAAAAAGGGATGGTTTCCCAAGAATCCTAAACGAACATACAAATTCTAAACAAAATACATTCGCATTTTTATCTGAAACGCTTGCATATTTCAAGAGAAAATACTACTTTTGTCCCCGCTATCCGAGATAAGGATACACCGGACTTGTAGCTCAGTTGGTTAGAGCAACAGACTCATAATCTGGAGGTCCCTGGTTCAAGCCCAGGCTGGTCCACAAGAAAGAGGCTCATTCCGAAAGGAATAGAGCCTTTTTTAGTTATAAACTATTCAAGTTACCGGAAAACACGCTCATTCAGTACTCCCAATTCATCGGTTTCTATCCGGTTTTCATCGGTTTTCCAACCGTAACTACCCGAAAAGTATTCAGCAACATAAAGAATTAATCTACTTTTGAGCCGACAATCATAAAAACCAAAAACAATGGAAGACAAACAGAAATTCCCGTTTCACAAAGGTTATGGCAAAATGCTGACAGCCTCACTCCTTATCCTTACCGGATTATTACTCTTTGCCCGCAATTCGGGAATGATAACCGAAGAATATTTCAACCTTCTGGTAGCGTGGCACTCCCTTTTTATTATAGTAGGTACATACACCATCATACGCCAACGCTATCTTTTGGGCGGTACTTTACTATTGGCAGGCATCTATCTTTTAGGCAACAAACTCATGTTATTCCCCGATAACTCCCAAGCAATGTTTTGGCCTTTAATTCTTATCCTTACCGGAATCTTTGTCATCAGCCCCCATCGAAGTAAACATTGGAAAAACCGTAGAATGCAACATGCCAGAATGATGCAACAAATGGCAAATGCAAGAATGGGAACACAAGGAGAACAAAAATACCAATCGGAAGACGGTTTTCTATACTCAAACAACTCGCTCAGCGCCGTACGTCATGTAGTATTGGATGAGCTGTTTAGAGGAGCCAATATACGCACCTACTTCGGCGGTACAACAATCGACTTACGCCATACACACATAGCCTCCGGCGAAACCTACATAGACCTGAACTGCAACTGGGGCGGAGTCGAGTTATTCATCCCTTCAGACTGGAAAGTACAAATAGAGTGTAACTGCTTCTGCGGCGGTTGCGAGGACAAACGTTGGAAAGGAGCGGAAACCAAACAAGAATGGTCTGTACTCGTCATCCGGGGCAATATATCATTCGGCGGCATAGAAATAAAAGATTGACGTATGGAAGCACATCCGATAACAGATTACCCTTATCGCTGGACTCCGGCACTGGGACTTTCACTCTTTCTGGTGATTGCTCAAACCGCATTGCTCCGGTGTTATACCGACACAGACTGGATACCCGCCCTAATAGACGGAATTACCACAATTGGATGGTTCATAATACTATCCTATCTGTCATGGTTTATAGTAGGCACCGTTTCCATGTGCAGAACGAACATCATAACCGGTGTAACAGTCATTTTATTATGGCTGGCAGGAAGTTTCATGATTTGCGACATCATGGTAAGAATTGCAGGTATGCCATACATACCATTTGCCTATACCATACCTTTTCGCCTTTTGTTCGGTATCCCCGCCTGGATAGCCATACTTTTATGGTATCATCTCCAACAGGCAGGAAACGTACCTTCGGAAGAGGCAAACTTTCCCATCCCCGAACACGAGGAGATATCCACAGAAGAACAAGTACGAGATGAGCCCATCGACCGCATTACTGTAAAAGACGGTTCCCGGATACATATCATCAAAGTAGAAGAACTGCTATATATACAGGCCTGCGGAGATTATACCACATTGGTAACCTCCACGGGAGAATATATTAAGGAGCAAACCATGAAATATCTTGAAACACATTTACCCGCAGACAACTTTGTTCGTATTCATCGTTCAAGTATTGTGAATATAACGCAAATATCCCGTCTTGAACTTTTTGGCAAAGAAACATATCAGCTGATACTAAAGAACGGAGTAAAGCTACGGGTAAGCCTTGCCGGTTACCGATTACTGAAAGATCGTCTGGGTATATAAATCAAATACGAACCGGAGTTTCGGTAACCATCCCCTCTGCTACCGCCACAGCTATTTACATCACCATAAATCCTTAGCTGTAATAAGACCTGCTTTATCATATTTCGATTATCTTTGTCCATCACAAGGAGAATTGAAATATGATAAAATCTGCAAGATACCTGTTCTTCATCTGCATATCGGCTATTATTGGGAGCGGATGTCGGCAACATCCTTCCATACAAACCGCTGCGACTGAAGATATTTATACAGACACCATATGCTCCGTACTCCCTGCCAAGAGCAAAATGGCGACTTATCTGGATTCACTCGGCTTCATCAATATTGCCGAGGCGGATAACAGTATTGCCATAGACCTAATGTACACCCGTGCAGACAATTTCACAGGGCAGGTATTATACGAAGACTTGCATGAAGCCTATCTTCACCCGGAAGCAATGGAAAGCCTGCTGCAAGCCCAAAAGTTCTTGAAAGAGATACGTCCTGATTACAGCCTCATCGTCTACGACGCAGCACGTCCTATGTCTGTCCAGCAGAAGATGTGGAACGTGGTAAAGGGAACGCCCAAATATATATACGTATCCAACCCCGCACGGGGCGGTGGCCTACACAACTATGGCCTGGCAGTCGACATCAGCATCATCGATGCCCAAGGACAGCCGTTACCAATGGGTACCCCCGTAGATTATCTCGGTAAAGAAGCCCATATTACCGGAGAAGAGCAATTAGTACAAGCAAACAAGATTACCAAACAAGAAATGAAGAACCGCCGTCTCTTGCGTAAAGTAATGAGAGAGGCCGGTTTCCGCCCGTTACCCAGCGAATGGTGGCACTTTAACCGTGTCAACCGGCAGACAGCCAAAGAAAAGTACCCAATAATCCCTTAACCCAAGCAACCTCTATCTGCAAAAAACGGACAGTCTGCGTCTTACTTTGTTTCCTTACTATAATTTTACAAATGATACAAACCAAGAATTGAAATCTCCTCATATAGTGCAGAACTGTTTGTTTTGGTTATCTTTGTAATAAAATACCAAATTATCCCCCAATGATAACAAGAACAATGGACATTTTCACGTTTAGAAAGGAGATATAAAAAGATATATTTGACAATACAGTTCCTTATCTTAAAAAATTTACCGAGAATGGAAAAGACACGAATGACCGAAATACACAGCCAAGACACTCTCCACTTCATCCGTACACACCGCCGGGAAGACGTAAGACTCCTTGCTTTGCAGGCACACCGTTACCCCTCGGTAGATATACCTGCCGCCATCACACAAATTTCCGGCTGGCAGATTGCCAGAGAGAAGATACCTGCATGGGCCGAAAACGAGAAGATACTCTATCCGGCTCACCTTTCTCTGGAGCAATGCTCCTCCGAGGTGACGGCACGATATAAAGCGGAGATTATAAACCGTCTGCTGAAACCTGAGCAACAGAGCTCCGAAGAAAATGCCACTCCCATATCGGGAAATTCCTTCACCGACCTCACAGGCGGATTCGGCATTGACTGCGCCTTTTTATCTTCCTGCTTCCGGAAAGCTACTTACGTGGAACGCCAGCAAACACTTTGCGAGATTGCCCGGCACAATTTTCCCGCCTTAGGGTTGAACCACATTTCCGTCTGCCATGAAGACAGCATTCACCATCTGCAAGAGATGAAACCCGTAGATTGGATATTCATAGACCCCGCCCGACGTGACGGGCATGGAGGTAAAACGATAGCTATCAGCGAGTGCGAACCTGATGTGTCCGCTTTGGAAGACTTACTGCTTGAGAAAGCGTCACACGTTTTGGTTAAGTTGTCTCCTATGTTGGATCTGACTCTCGCATTGCACGATTTGAAACATGTACAGGCAGCCCATGTCGTTTCCGTCAACAACGAATGCAAAGAGCTTCTCCTCGTATTAGGGCACGAAACAAATTTATCCTCCGAGGAAATTCCTATTCACTGCGCCAATCTCACAGCATCGCAAAAGGCTCAAAACCTTCTGTTCACCCGCCAACAGGAGAAAGAGCATCCATGCCCGTATACCTCCACATTGAAAGCATACTTGTACGAGCCCAATGCATCCATCCTAAAAGCCGGAGCGTTCCGCAGCGTTTCATCCATATATAATGTAGAGAAACTGCATCCCAACAGCCACCTTTACACTTCCGACGCATATATACCGGACTTTCCCGGACGCAAGTTCCGCATTACCGGCAGTAGCAGCCTCAACAAGAAAGGGCTTAAAGAACTGATAGGTACGGAAAAAAAAGCCAACCTCACAGTACGTAACTTCCCCACCAGCGTGGCCGAACTGCGAAAGCGCCTGAAACTGGCGGACGGTGGAGATATCTATCTGTTTGCAACTACCCTTGCCGATGAAAAAAAACTATTGATTGCCTGTAAACAACCCTGATATATAGTCAAAAAGCAGTAAAACATAAAGACGTGGAACCGGCATATCCGATTTGCAACTTAATTGTAATATTATTGTTACCGGTTCTTCAAAATCCCGTAAAACAGACGTAACTCCATACCTGTACTTTTGCCGCAAATTATTAACAGATAATAACAGGTATGAAACAAATTGTAAGAGCATTCTTATTCCTGCTCCTATTCGCAACGGCCAGTAACACGACAATGGCCGATGAAAAAGCAAATATCGTTAAACAAGGTACGATACGCGGCCGTATCATCGATGTAACAAAGCAAACTCTCCCGGGCGCTTCAATCTATATCGAGAAACTACACACCGGCGTGACGAGCGACGTCAACGGTTTCTACACATTCCCCAACCTCGACCCGGGAACTTATACGGTGAAAGTAAGCTACGTAGGTTACTCGCCCGTAGAGCTGAAAATCACGATTCCCGCCGGACGTACTTTAGAGAAAGACGTGGTACTGAACGAAGGGGTCGAACTTCAGGAAGTGGTTGTGGGCGGCGCATTTCAGGGACAGCGCCGTGCCATCAACGCCCAAAAGAGCAATCTGGGAATTACCAATGTAGTATCCGCCGACCAGGTAGGTAAATTCCCCGACTCCAACATCGGCGATGCCTTGAAACGTATCTCCGGTATCAACGTACAGTACGACCAGGGGGAAGCCCGTTTCGGGCAAGTTCGCGGAACAAGCGCCGACTTAAGTTCCGTAACTATCAACGGCAACCGCGTACCCTCTGCCGAAGGTGAAACCCGCAACGTACAGCTCGACCTGATTCCGGCAGACATGATTCAGACTATCGAGGTAAACAAGGTAGTCACCCCGGATATGGATGCCGACGCCATTGGCGGCTCTATCAATCTGGTTACCAAGAACTCGCCTTACAAGCGCACCATTGCAGCCACCGCAGGAACAGGCTACAACTGGATTAGCGAAAAGGCGCAACTGAATCTGGGATTTACCTACGGCGACCGTTTCTTCAACGACAAATTAGGATTGATGGTATCAGCCTCTTATCAGAATTCCCCTTCCGGTTCCTACGACACCGAATTTACATGGGAGCAGGATGAAGACGGAAAGCTGTATGTCAACGACTATCAGATACGCCAGTATTATGTAACCCGCGAACGCCAAAGCTACTCCGCTGCTTTGGACTGGGACATCGACACTAACCACAAACTTACTTTCAAGGGTATCTTCAACAACCGCAACGACTGGGAAAACCGTTACCGCACCAACCTGAAAGACCTTGAGCCGGATGGCAGTGCCACCGTACGCATACAAACCAAAGCCGGAACACCCGATAACCGCAATGCCCGTCTGGAACGCCAGCGCACGATGGACTTCGCCCTCGGCGGCGAACATCTCTTCGGACCTCTCGCCATGGACTGGCACGCAAGTTACGCCAAAGCCAGCGAAGAACGCCCCAACGAACGCTACATCGACTTCCAGCTCAAGAAACAGAAATTTAATATGGACTTGAGCAACGAACGTCAACCTTTTGCTTCTCCCAAAGACGGTTCTACAATGACCTTGAATGACGAATTCAGTCTGAAAGAACTGACCGAACAACAAGAAGACATCAAAGAACAAGACCTGAAATTCTCCGCCAACTTCAAACTTCCGTTCAAAAACGGCAATAAACTGAAATTCGGCGCAAAGGTGGTTCGTAAAACCAAAGACAAGGAGGTGGATTTCTATGAATACTCTCCGCTGGACGAAGACGCCTTTATGGAAAACAGCCTTAAAAATACTGTTGACCAATCCAACAAGCACTTCATGCCCAATAGCAAATACCAGACAGGAATCTATGCCGGCAAGGAATACACCGGGTCATTAGACCTGAACAACGCCTCATTGTTTGAAAAGGAACAAGTACAGGAAGAGCTGGCAGGTAACTTCGAAGCCCGCGAAACCGTCAGTTCCGGTTATATCCGCTTCGACCAGAAAATAACAGACCGCGTAGAGTTGATGTCCGGTCTGCGCATCGAAAACACCGACTTAGCCTATACCGGACGTACATACGACGCGGACGAGGATATCACCGGCAAAACCGAACGCCAACACAACAGTTACATCAACTTCTTACCCTCACTGCTCGTAAAATGGAACGTAAACGAAGACTTCAAAGTACGCGGTTCATTCACCCAGACATTGTCACGTCCCAAATATTCGGCTCTTGTACCGAGCGTAAACATCAAGCGCTCCGACAATGAAATCACTATCGGAAATCCCGAACTGAAACCGACCATGTCTTACAACTTCGACCTGAGCGCCGACTATTATTTCCGTAGCATCGGTCTGGTCAGTGCCGGTATTTTCTACAAGAAAATCGATGACTTCATCGTAGACCAAATCAGTACCAACTACGAATACCAAGGTAATGTATATACTCGCTTCACGCAACCCAAGAATGCGGGTAACGCCAACCTGCTCGGCGTAGAGCTCTCTTACCAACGCGATTTCGGCTTTATCACCCCTGCCTTGAAGTGTATCGGTTTCTACGGAACCTATACTTATACACACTCCCGTGTAGAGGATTTCAACTTCGAAGGCCGCGAGAATGAAGAAGGCCTCAGCATGCCGGGGTCACCGACACATACCGCCAATGCCTCGCTCTATTTCGAGAAAGCCGGACTAAATATCCGTTTAAGCTATAATTTCGCTTCCGACTTTATTGATGAAATGGGTGAAAGCGCCTTCTACGACCGTTACTACGACAAAGTGAATTATATGGATGCCAACGCGAGCTATACCTTCGGAAAGAAAATCAAGACAACATTCTACGCCGAAGCCAATAACCTGCTGAACCAGCCCCTCCGCTACTACCAAGGTACGAAAGACCGCACCATGCAAGCCGAATACTACGGTGTAAAGGTGAATGCCGGAGTAAAGATTAACTTCTGACCTTATACTATCATTCAATAATATCTAACACAAGAAACAACAATGAAGAAAATATTCCTTTTATTATTCGTTACCTTGCTGGGCAACCCGGCAATCGCTCAAATCACCGATTATTCCATATTCGACAAGAAGTTCAACTTCTACGTAGCCAACGACTTGGGACGTAACGGCTACTATGACCAAAAAACCATTGCCGAACTCATGGGAGTAATGGCGGAAAACGGTACAGACCCGGAATTTGTACTCGCTACGGGCGATGTACACCACTTTGAAGGCGTACGGTCCGTCAGCGACCCGTTATGGATGACTAATTACGAATTGATTTACAGCCATCCCGAACTGATGATAGACTGGTTCCCCCTGCTGGGCAACCATGAATATCGCGGCAATACACAGGCTGTACTGGATTATTCGAATATCAGCCGCCGCTGGACGATGCCCGCACGTTACTATACCAAAGTCTTTGAAGATAAAGGCATGACTATCCGGGTGGTATGGGTAGATACCGCTCCGATGATAGACAAATACCGCAATGAAAAAGAAACCTATCCCGACGCCTGCAAACAGGATTACAAACAACAGCTCGCATGGATCGATTCTGTTCTGACCACCGCTAAAGAAGACTGGGTAATCGTTGCCGGACATCACCCCATTTATGCCGAAACGCCGAAAGACGGAAGCGAACGCCGGGATATGCAATCACGGCTCGACCCGATACTCCGCAAACACAAAGTAGATATGTATATCTGCGGACACATCCATAACTTCCAGCACGTCCGCGTACCGGGCAGCGATATAGATTACATCACCAACTCCGCCGGTTCGCTCAGCCGTAAAGTCAGTCCCATTGAAGGTACTGTGTTTTGTAGTCCCGAACCCGGTTTTTCCATTGTGTCCGCCAATAAAAAGACATTGGAGTTGCGCATGATTGACAAGAAAGGCAATGTGCTGCACACCGTGACACGCAGCAAATAATTCTTTTTAAAAATAAGTTCCATTTATAAGAGGCAAAACATTTAATGCTTTCTTTTCAGGTACGGATTACACAGATTTTCACGGTTCCCTTTAATTTTATCCATGTTTTTCCGTGTAATCCCGTGCCTGAAAGAAATAAATAGTAAACGAGCCTTTGTTTTATAGCATATTAATTATTTCTTCTCCCGCAAGTCGTCCTTCGGAATCGTACTCTGGCTTCCATCACGTGTAGCCACATAATGCGGAGACATAATCTCGATACCCGCTTCATTAAATTTGTCCTGGATATTCTGATGCAAATCAGAATAAATATCCGCCAAACGGTCGGCCTCTTTGATATATGCATTCACCTGATACACCGGATACCAATCGCTAAGCGAGGTTTCCAGCACAAAAGGACGCGGATCGTCTATCACACCGGGCGTATTCAGTGCGGCCTCTATCAACAGTTGATGCGTCTGCCGCCAAGGGATATCATAACCGATACTTACCTCTGAATGAATAATTAAACCGTATTCACGGGCAGAAGCGCTGTAATTGACGGTATGCGAGGACATGATGAAAGAATTCGGAATAGTTACCACCTCGTTCTTCGGCGTTCGGATACGAGTGACAAGCGGAGTCTTTTCGATAACGTTACCCGTCGTTTCATTCAGCTGAATACGGTCGCCCAACTTGAAAGGACGCATATAAGTAATCACCAAACCGGCAATAATATTCCCGATAACAGTACTTGACCCAAGCGAAACTATCAATCCTACAAAAACCGAAATGCCCTGAAATACTCCGGACTTGGAACCGGGCAGGTAGGGATAAATCATCGCAATCATAAAAGCATAGAGCAGAAAACGGATGATGTGGAAAGTAGGTTCAGCCCAATCGGAATAAAAGCCGCGTATCTTCAACCGCTCGGATTTCACCTCATTGGCAAGGTAATGGACAAAACGCACCAAATACTTCACCGCATACCATATCACAAAGATAGTGAACAGATTGGGTATGTACTCCACAACCGAAGTAAAGATACTCTTTACCGGAATCCAAATATAAGAAAACAGCTGGTATGCCAGGCTCTTGGTCTGCGGAAAGATGGAAAACAACAACGGAACCGTCAATAGTAATTGAAGGAACATGATGATATAACGCAGCAGATTCGAGAGGAAAATAAGCAGGTTAACCTGTTTCTGCGTGTCCAGTAATTCGTAATCCTGAATGGAGAAAGGTTTTAATTTAGTATCTTTCAACCTCTGTATCCGCACTTTCAGTTTCTTAAACAGCCAGATGGTAAGTCTGAAAAGGAAATATTGCCCTACAAGCACCAAGACAAAATACAGGATACGCTTGCCCAACTGCCACAGACCGTGCTCATCTTTCATTTCTTTCAACTTATCGACAATAACTTTACGGTTGTGGGCAGCCAACCGGTCACGGGTACAGTTCTCCCACAATCCGTCCTGGTCGATAAAGGAAGCGATGACTTTATTGTCATACATAAGGTCGGTAACGATATCGCTGCTTTCCATATACAGTGAATCGGGACGCAGATTAAAGCGTTTGCTCAATTCTAATATGGCAGCGGCATCCATCTCGGCACGTTGCTGGGGAGTATGGCCGCCACGCTTGGCATAGAGATAGAACAGCGTATCTCCCTCTACCACCACCGGAACGCCGGGAGTCACCTTACGCAGGGAGTCGATGCGTTGTTTCTGCTGCAAGTGTTTTACGGAGTCGGCCGCATAGCTGGCAAGCCTCAGTTGCTCCATTTCCATACGCAGGTTGGCTTCATTCAGCCGGGCTGCTTCCAACTCCTGCTTGATTGCCGACAGTGATACCGCAGAATCCGAGTCTGCCTTTATCGTTGTAACCGGAGCCAAGCTGTCTCCTTCTATGGCGCGAAGCACTTTCTCTACCAATTGGGCAGAAACTCCGTCGGCTGTCAGTAACATCAGCATCAGCCACAAGGCGCGAATCCCTCTCATCTCAAAATATTTTATTGGTTGTTATAATATGGTTACTTTAAATAAAACGTCAAACATACAGAATGTTTTTCATATTTCATAAAAAATGAACCTGTTCATTCCATTCCGCTATCGGTTTAAACAAATTCTTCATTCCCGCAGAAGTAAAACGGATTCCCTCTTAAACTCTCTTAATCGGAATTTTACATTATCTTTGCCCGCAAAAATAGATTCCATGAACATTCTGTTACTCGTAGGAGGACTTCTCCTCATTCTATTAGGTGCCAACGGACTGACGGACGGAGCTGCGTCCGTAGCCCAACGTTTCCGTATACCCAACATCGTTATCGGACTGACAATCGTCGCTTTCGGAACGTCTGCCCCGGAACTGACGGTCAGCGTATCTTCCGCCTTGAAAGGAAGCGCGGATATAGCTATCGGCAATGTCGTAGGAAGCAACATTTTCAATACACTGATGATTGTAGGCTGTACCGCACTGTTCGCCCCGATTGCCGTGACCCGGAATACGCTGCAAAAAGAAATTCCTTTGTGCATCCTCTCTTCCATAGCTTTGCTGGTTTGTGCCAACGACGTATTTCTGAATGGAGACGAAGCCAACATCCTCAGCATTACCGACGGACTGCTGTTACTCTGTTTCTTCGCCATCTTTCTGAGTTACACTTTTGCCATTGCCTCGCGTACCCCCGAAGAAACGGCAGGTAATGACGGGAATATCAAGCAATTGCCGCTCTGGAAATCCACTCTCTACATTTTGGGTGGCCTCGGTGCGCTTATTGCCGGCGGCAGCTTCTTCGTAGACGGCGCAAGCGGCATTGCACGCAGTCTGGGAGTAAGCGAGTCCGTTATCGGACTGACGCTTGTGGCCGGCGGAACGTCACTGCCCGAGCTTGCCACATCCATTGTAGCAGCCTTGAAGAAGAACCCGGAAATAGCCATTGGCAACGTAGTGGGCAGCAACCTGTTCAACGTATTCTTCGTATTAGGTTGCAGCGCATCCATCACACCTTTACACCTGACGGGCATTACCAACTCGGACTTATGGGTACTGGTAGGGTCGGGCATTCTGCTTTGGCTCTTCGGACTGTTCTTTGCCAAACGCACCATTACCCGTATCGAGGGAAGCATTATGGTACTTTGCTACATTGCATATACGGCATTCCTCATTTATAGCCTGTAAGGCAGCGTAGTTTAAAGATTTTCATGTATCTTTGCCCACTCATAACAACATACAACTATGGCAATTACAATTAAAAAGGTCTCTACGAAAAAGGAGCTGAAACAGTTTATCCGCTTCAATTACAAACTATACAAAAACAATCCGTATTCAGTACCCGACCTCTACGATGATATGCTCAACACCTTCAACAAGAAGAAAAACGCCGCTTTCGAGTTTTGCGAAGCCGACTATTTTCTTGCTTATAAGGATGATAGAATCGTAGGACGCGTAGCAGCCATTGTCAACAATAAAGCCAATCAGACCTGGAATAAGAAAGAAGTACGTTTCGGCTGGATTGACTTTATCGACGACCCCGAAGTATCAGAAGCCCTTATACGTACCGTCGAGGAGTGGGGTAAAGAGCGGGGTATGACCCACATACAGGGTCCGTTAGGCTTTACCGATTTTGATGCGGAAGGTATGCTTATCGAAGGTTACGACCAGCTCAGCACAATGGCAACCACTTATAACTACCCCTACTACCCGCAACACATGGAACGCATGGGCTTCGAGAAAGACGCCGACTGGGTAGAATACAAGATTTATATTCCGGATGCCATACCCGACAAGCATAAACGCATTTCAGAACTCATCCAGCGCAAATATAACCTCAAAATCAAAAAGTATTCTTCCGCCAAGAAGATTGCCCGCGACTACGGACAGGCTATTTTTGAACTGATGAATGAAGCATACAGTCCGCTGTATGGCTATTCCGCCTTGTCACAACGCCAGATTGATCAATACGTAAAAATGTATCTGCCTATTCTGGACCTTCGTATGGTGACGCTGGTTACAGATGCCGAAGACAAACTGGTGGCGGTAGGCATCTCCATGCCTTCCCTGTCAGAAGCTTTGCAGAAGTCTCATGGACGTCTGCTGCCCTTCGGTTGGTATCACCTGCTGAAAGCCCTGTTTATGAAACGTCGCGCCAAAATGCTGGATTTGCTGCTGGTAGCCGTGAAGCCCGAGTATCAGAACAAGGGCGTAAACGCATTGCTATTCTCCGATTTAATCCCTGTCTATCAGAAATTGGGCTTCGTGTTTGCGGAAAGCAATCCGGAACTGGAACTGAACGGCAAGGTACAGGCACAATGGGAATACTTCAAGACCGAACAGCATAAGCGTAGAAGAGCGTTTGTCAAAGCTATAAAGTAAGGCGCAACATAGTAAGATAGAGGACAAAATAAGGGAAAGGGTGGATTTTTTATGTAAAATCCACCCTTCTGTTTTTC
The DNA here is from genome assembly GCF_900129655.1 of Bacteroides clarus YIT 12056. Taxonomy (GTDB): domain Bacteria; phylum Bacteroidota; class Bacteroidia; order Bacteroidales; family Bacteroidaceae; genus Bacteroides; species Bacteroides clarus. Next base: position 260,261 of record NZ_FQWK01000005.1, on the reverse strand, counting down.
TTCTGAACGCATTTCATTATTTTTGCTTAAACTTTAAAATAATGACTATGAAGCGGCTTAGCTTTTTCTTCTTCTTTCTGTCAGTCGTGTTATCCGCTGTTTCCCAACCGGTATGCCAGATTAAATACTTCTCAGTCAGTAACGGCCTTGCACAAGGCAACGTGATGAGTATTCTGCAAGACCAAAAAGGGCTTATGTGGTTCAGTACCTGGAATGGGATAAACAAGTTTGACGGTTACACGTTCAAAAACTACAAAATATTCCAAGAAACGACCTACTCTTTCGAAAGTAACCGTATAGGCAACATTGTAGAAAGTAAATACGGCGATATCTGGTGTACTACGTATGACGGACAAGCATGCCTGTTCGATGTCAAAACCGAGAAATTCATAGACGTCCTCCAACCGCTTACCCGGTCTCTCAATCATTCGAACCATGTCATACGTATTCTCTCGCTGAAAAAGGGAATTGCCTGGATACTTTGTAAAGACGGATATACTTACCGTGCCGACGAGCAACAGTGCAAGGACGGAAAAGGCATCTCGCCTTATTCCATCTTCAATGGCAACCTGAAAGGCAATCAAGTCTATACGGTCTTTCAGGACTCCGAAGAAGACGAATGGGTACTGACCGACAAAGGCATCACTATCGTCGGGAAAAAGACATTGGACACAGACTTCCCGTTCCGTCACATCATCCAATGGAAAGAAAACATCTATCTTGCCGCCGAACACGGCAAACTGGCCGGCTATGATTTCAAAACCCGCCAACTGAAATTCATAGATGTCCCCTATCCGTACCGGAACATCGCCAATCTGACAATCATCGGAAAAGATACGCTGGCATTGGCAACAGATAACGGACTCATACTCTATACCCCCGGCAACAACAAGTTCCGTCAGATAAACATCCAAACTCCCACTCAACACTCCAACTACGTAGAATCCGTCTACCAAGACCGGCATGGAGATATCTGGGTATTCTCGAATACGCCGGGCATTATCCGCCTCAACATGGCCGCCAATGAAAAAGAGCATCTGGTTACTCCCCGGGACGAGTTGGTTAAACATGAACGCAAAAGCCGTAAAATAATCTTTGAAGACAACACAAACACCTTATGGATGTTACCCACCGAAGGAAATTTCTCCTATTATGACAGAAAAGAAAAGAAACTCAAGCCATTGGTAATAGATATAAATCATCCCAAATCCATCTTCAGCCCGTTAGTCCGAGTTCACACCATCGACAATCAGGGCAATGCCTGGATGGCCAGTGCGCGCGGCGTCTACAAATTAAGTTTCTCACCGCAAAGTTTCCATTTCAATCAAACCGATCATGAAGCCGAAACACGCGCTTTCCTGCGCGACAGCGGCGGGCGGCTCTGGAGCGCATCAAAATCAAACCATGTCCGCATATATGCTCCCGACGGGAACTTGGAAGGCTATCTTTCCAAACAAGGCGATATCATCAAGGAACAGGCGCATTTTTTTGAAGATATCTATGATTTCATGGAAGACCAGGAGCACAACATATGGATGGGAAGCAAAGGTTCCGGTCTCTATTTGCTAAAAAAACAAGATACCGGCAAATACTCCGTTCATCACTATCAGTACAACCCCGAAGAGCCTTACAGCATTAGTGGCAACGACGTTTACACCATTTTCCAGGACACCCGTAAACGTATCTGGGTAGGATGTTTCGGCGGCGGCCTGAACCTGATAAAACAAACCGGAAATGGAGAGATACAATTTATCAACTGCAATAACGAACTGAAAAATTACCCCACAACCTACGGAACAAAAATACGTAACATCGCAGGCGGCCCCGAAGGAGTTATTTTTGTAGGAACCACCAGCGGATTAATTACGTTTGCGAGCGACTTCAAGCGTCCCGAAGAAATCAAATTTTACAGGAACAATCACCGGACGGGTGATACTCACAGTCTGAACGCAAACGATATTATGCAGATTTACACAGACAGGCATAATACGACGTACGTAATGAGCTTTACTGGAGGAGTCAATAAAATCATATCCGGACCACTGCTTGGAGAGGATATCCAATTCAAAGGATATGACAAGAAGGACGGATTGGCTTCGGATTTAATGCTTTCCATGATAGAAGATAACTCCGGTCAGCTATGGTTCGTGTCCGAGATAGCATTGTCCAAGTTCAACCCTGATAAAGAAACGTTCGAGAACTATCAGCTAAATTCAACTTATCAAGACTTCAATTTCTCGGAAGCCTTACCCGTAATAAACGCCCGTCACCAAATTGTTTTAGGAACCGATAAAGGTTTCTTGGAAGTAATGCCCGACAAGATGAAAAAAAGCAGTTATGTACCGCCAATCATCTTTACCAACCTCAGGATACAGGGGCATCCGGTTGAGCAGTCGATTGACAATCTGGCCGAGCTGGAGTTAAAAGCATCGCAAAGAAACGTCACTTTTCAGTTTGCCGCCCTTGATTATGTCGCTCCCGAGCACATTCAATATGCTTATCGTCTGGAAGGATTGGAGAAAGAGTGGAATGAAGCCGGCAACAACCGTTCGGCAAGCTACATCAACCTACCGGCCGGAGAATACCGTCTCCAGGTCAAATCCACCAATAGCGACGGTGTATGGACGGACAACATATATTCCCTTCCCGTACGAGTACTCCCCACTTTCTGGGAAACTTACTGGGCATGGGTGTTCTATTCCATGCTATTCATCCTTTTCACGGCAACGATTGTTTATGTGCTATTCTACATATACCGCCTGCGTCACCGGGTAGATATGGAAAAACAGCTCACCGACATCAAACTGCGTTTCTTCACCGACATCTCTCATGAGCTGCGCACACCTTTAACCCTAATCAGCAGTCCCGTCGCAGAAGTACTGGAGAATGAACCGCTCTCGCCCACCGCGCGCGAATATCTTACCGTAGTGCATCAAAACACCGAGCACATGCTTCACCTGATGAACCAAATACTGGATTTCCGTAAGATACAAAACCAGAAAATGAAGCTGTTGGTAGAAAAGAAAGACTTGATTTCATTGTTACGGAAATCAATGGACAACTTCAAACTAATCGCCAAAGAGAAAAATATGGATTACCGGCTGGTGACACCTGTACAGTCCGTATACGGATGGGTAGATAAGGACAAATTTGAAAAAATATTCTTTAATCTGCTATCCAATGCATTCAAATATACGTCTCCCGGCAAAGCGATTACCATAAAGGTTATCCCGAAAGAAGAATCGGTCGATATAGAAGTGAAAGACGAGGGAATAGGCATCGTGCCCGACAAGCAGCGTGTGTTATTCCAACGTTTCGAGTCTTTGGTGAAACAGAACATTCTACAGCCCTCTTCCGGTATCGGCCTGTCATTGGCGAAGGAAATGGTGGAAATGCACCACGGAAGCATTCAGGTAAGCAGCCAGCCGGGCGTCGGCAGTACTTTTACCGTAACCTTACCCCTGCAACAGAAAGTGTTCGAAGAAGACATGCAAGCCGAGTTCATATTGGATGACGACAAACAGGAAACCGTTTCCGCAGCCAACGGCTTAGACGGAGAAAACGCATACATGGAAGAAACGGAGATGACTGATTCCGACTGTAATTCCATATTAGTGGTGGAGGATAACAATGAATTAAGGCATTTCCTCAAGAGCAGTCTGTCCGGCAGCTATAATGTGATAACCGCTTCCAATGGAAAGGAAGGATTGCAACGTGCCATCGACAATGTGCCGGACCTCATTATCAGCGACGTTATGATGCCGATAATGGATGGTCTGGAGATGATAGGGCAGATTAAGGCAAACAATAATATCTGCCACATTCCTATCATCGTGTTGTCCGCCAAGGCTTCTTTGGACGACCGTATCGCCGGATTGGAACACGGAATCGACGATTACATCACCAAACCTTTCAGTTCCACTTACCTGAAAATCCGTATCACCTCTCTTTTACGCCAGCGCAAAGAACTGCAAGAGATGTACATGGCCAAGCTAACCGCAGGCAAGGACGTAGCTTTGGCGGATGACATTCCGGAACCGTCACAGCCGCAAATAACCCCGCACGACAAACTGTTTATGGAAAAGGTTATGGAGTTCATGGAAGAACAGATGGACAATCCGGATCTGACCATCGAACAATTCGCAGAAAAACTCCTGTTGAGCCGAACTATCTTCTATCAGAAGCTAAAATCAATAGTAGGACTGTCGCCTGTGAATTTCATATGCCAGATACGCATCAAACGAGCGGTACAGTTATTCGACAGCGGTGAATATAATATTTCGCAGATTGCTTATATGACGGGATTCAATGACCCGAAATACTTCAGCCGTTGTTTCAAGAAGATTGTAGGGGTAACCCCTTCGGAATACAAAGAAAAGAAGCAGCCATAACCGTGATATCGGACAGGCATTACGAGTGAGATATGATTAAAAGCCTTTTAATGTGATATTATAAGCCTTTTAATATGCAATTAAAAGGCTTATAATAGTAAATCACTGCAGGGAAGAGAGTAGGAACAAGTGTCGGCAAACTATTCAGTGAACCATGTTGTGTCTACGTAACCACCTAAAACGGTAGAGCGGTCTTTAAAGTATTGATTGTACTCTTCAAGGGTAAGCGTATGTATTCTATCTGCTCCATTAACACCACTTTCCTGTACAGACTTCTTATTTTCGCCATCATAGTACGTACAGTTATACATTTTACAACCGTCTTTGATGCCGGTGTCTTCACCGAGTGATACAACGTTATTTCCATCATTATATCGAATATCATCATAACCTGCAATAGGAACCATCGACTTATCCTTAGAATTAATACCGCCGCTGAAAAACTCCTTATCAATCGTAGTATTGACAAATGTTATATTATCAACCATTCCGGTGCCATCAGACCCTTCCAACAAACGGCACTTTGTCACTCCCTCCGCAACGGTCAAACTACACTCTGAAAATACATAACCGATATTATTTGCCTTAACACGCGCATTGAAGCCACGCCCACCGGAGGTTATCATTTCGACTTCGCAGCTTTCAAACAGGCATGCGGAGTTTCCTCCCCATATAAAATCGGTATCACCCTCTACATAGCAATCATAAAACCAGTTATAACCGCCACCCGGCAATAATGTATCCTGCTGACTATAAAATCTGCAGCGTACAAATGCCGTGGCATTATCGCTCTTGTTACGAATGCACAACACTTCCGCCTGCGTCTTCGTTGGATACAGGCAACGCATACTGACATCCTCAAAACGAATTTTATCCGCTTTTCCGGCTATCAATACACCGGCTCTTCCGCCGCCCTGATTACGTCCGTCGACATAGGGAATATCCATTCCCGGTTTCAGAGCATCGGCAAGGCCGCTGTCGCAACCGTCTTTGATACCCGGATTCCAGTTGTTGTTATTGTCCGACTGTATCTCGGTCTTATCCGCTCCGGCTCCCTTAACGGTAAGGTTGCTCAAATTACGGATATTGACAATTTCTTCAAACTTTCCTTCATCAAGCATAATGGTCTTTTCACCTTCTACCGCATTTCTTGTAAAGAAATCCACGGCGCCTTGCAAAGTATAAAAGTCCGCATTCGCATCCGTATGACTTACACTGACCGTAGTTTTCACTTCCGGTTCCGGACGGGTAGTGAAAAACCATTTGGAAGTAGTGATACCTTTGAATCCGTCATGCTGTATCGCTTCCTTGTCTATAAGTACAAAATAGTCGGTACCGAAATCCAATTTACGACTGTGAGGTTTAATAATGACTTCCTTGCCATCCACTTTTACAGCATGGTAGTTCACAATCAGTTTACGATCGCTCGAACCGATAACGTCCATCCAGGTATTAAACTTAGTACCGCCATTTTCCGAAATAGGCTCCTGACGTTCATCCATGCGGATTTCATCTATCGGTTCCGCAGGGTTATCCGCCCGATAAATACGGATAGAACCGCTTGTGCCTAACCGAGGCGTTTCTCCTGTAAACGTAATTTTCAGTTCAGTATCGGCAAAAGCTCCCTTATCGCAGGGATAAAGTTTGTATTGGGAAGCTGTGGCTATTCCGGTGGTCGTCTCATTCTGCCACGGAGTGGAAGAACTGCCGCTCTGTTCCACATCCGCCGCACCATCTATTGTACCCGATTCGGTAAGAATTTTCAAAGAAAAGACATACTTATACCCTGCTTCCAGAGAAGTCAATCCGGCAGTATTATCTTTGAACATCCAGCTATAAGCTTTGCCGTCAATCGAAAATTCGGCCACACAGTTATCAGTCAGCTCGCCGGGAAAGACAATCGCTTCGATACTGTTTTCATCTGTATTCAGAAAAGCCTGAATAGGTGCGGTGGCCGTTTGCGCAGAAAGATTTCCACTCTTCAGGTTTAATGTCACATGTGTTTTCATACCCTGAAATATCGGTTCTCCATCCGCTTGCAGCGGTTTTTCCTCTTTATCGGTCAGCTTCAAAATAACCTTCGCCAAACAATGGGAAAAGTTAAGCGGCACCATCGAAGAAGACTCTTCGCGGGTACGAGCGTGTGTGCCGTCCGATACGGCATACATCAAATCATAAGGAGCGGTACCCTGTTGCTGATTATCCAACACCAACGGATAAAGATATTCATTGATGTTTTCTACATAAGGATAATATGCTTTGAAAGAAACTTCCTGCTCATCCGCAGGAAACATCAAAGGTTTATCGGCTTTAAAGGTGGCAAGTTGCTCCTCATTCTGGCAGGTGTACGGAACATTATTGGAGAATGTCATCAAATTCTCCGTCCCTGCAGCGTACATATAAGTACCTATACGGTCTCCCTTAGCCCAGCTTCCGCCATCGGTCGCGATACGGGTTTGGTATTCTCCGATATTAGCGGAGAACACCACGCCGTTACTGTCCGATGAAGCTACTCCGTTGTTGTCTTCATCAGAACATGCATAAAGGCAAAGAACACCTAAAAGGGTGTATATATAAGATGTAAATTTCATATCAATAACTGCTTGTTGATTTTAGTTATTTCTTCCAACGCGGGTCACCGATGGTAATACCATCAGCAGGGGTAAAGTTCTTACCACCGTCCCCCGCATCTTCATTAGGGAAAATTTCAGCTCTAGACTTTGTATCATCTATTGCTCCATTATTGGTAAAATCAGCAATCTTAATACCGGAACCTGTTGCTGCAATATTATTTTGGATGACAAATGTATAAGCGCTATTATTAGTTCCTTTTACTCCATAGGCAATATGAGCATCTCCTGCCAAAATCGATATATTATTCTCATAATTTGTCAAATAGCCATAGCCGCCTGCTGTCTGAACGAGATTTTTCTTTAAATCGACTAATGTACAGTTCGTAACTTTAATAGGTTCACATTGCTTTATATCTTTAGTATCATTAGACTTACTAGAGAAAAATGCTATTTGTGAGAGGTTATACAGTGTGGAATTATTTAATGTAACAGCAAGTACCACACCATAATCAAAAACACATTCGACATTGTAAATTCGGCTATCATCAATAGTAAAAGAAGACAATCTTGAGAAATCAGTACTATTGGTCTCCGCCAAGTCTTTTCCACGTCCATAAACTGCTTTCACGCCATGAATATAACAGCCTTTTACTGTTAACTCTGCATCTTCTTTCAGCTCAGCTGCACAGATTGCCGTATTCGCATCAGTACCTTCAATTTCCAAATCTTGGAATGTAAGTTTATTCAACGTTCTTTCCGGCACACTCAGCCCTTTCATCGTAACCTTTGCCTGTCCCTCTTTTCCAATCAATAACAAATCCGTAATGTCTGCAGGTACGGTAATCATATCTGCCTTATAAGTATTTCCAGTAACAAACTTCAAGGCAATAGGACCTTGTTTTCCATTAAGGCAACCGGCCAATGCTTCCGCATCATCAGCAGGTGCTTCTACGACCATATATCCGGGTATTTCCGGTGTCACAGCTTCAGCATTACCGTTCACATCACCACCCGGTTTATACGGAGAGTTACCGCCTTCTATCTGGTCTACACTGCCCAATACGGATTCGCTTAAACCGATTTTGATAGTGTATATATAACCTGCCTTCAATTCAGAAATAGTACCGGAATTGAAAGTATACTCATACGTATTATCCTCTGCTGCATCAGTAGTAATAATCATACTGAGAGCTGTAGCCGGATTAGTAGGTAAAACCAATGCACTATATTTATTGTCGGCAGTCTTGCAGGGGGTGATATAACCTTTTGCTTCATTAGAAAACTCACCGGTAGCGATATTGAAATCGGCACTTATAGATATTCCCTGAATAGATACGCTCTGTACAGTCTCACCGCTATTAGAAGTAATCTCAATGGCAAGTTTTGCCAACTGATGCTTGAACGTCATAGACAAACTCTTGGCACCCTCACTACTTACATTATCATTCACAGCCCACATTAAATCGTGAGTAGCATAGCCTTCTGCCTGGTTTCCCAATGCAACTTTATAAATACCGCCGGTAATATCTCCATTTTGCGGATAATAAGCTGTAAACTTGGCATTCTCACCCGCAATCTGGATACCGGTCTCTGAAGTAAAATCCACAGGGCTTTCTCCGCCCTGTGTATAAAACAAGACGTTATCGGCACCATTCAGAATATCAGTACTCCCGGTACCCGCACCATACATATATACACCTATTTTATCAGTATTTTCCCATGTATTAGTCACATCATTGAAACGTGTATACGCTTTCCCGGCTGTCTGCAAAGACATCACTCGGTTATCCGCACTCCGGGAAAGATTCTCAATCTCGTTATTGCAGGCCGTAATCATTGTTCCGGCCGCCATTAAAGTAAATAGTTTAAAAAGTTTCATAGTACTATCCGTTATTTTTATATTAATAAATATTCCGTGTTGTTCATCCGGTACAACCATTACTCGACTACCGTGCCGCCCTCGCGACACTTATCCATAATGTCTTGTACCAAACTGTTCAGATACATTTCCAGATTGGTATATTCACCATTTTCATCAACAGTCTTTAAATTGCCATCGGCAGCATAATCCTTGTTCAATCCGTATTGCGTTTCCCAATAATCGGGAATACCGTCACCGTCGGTATCGGCCAAATCGTTATCCGCCACCTGCACCAATACAGGATAGCCATTTTCATCCACTCCTTCTACAATACCTACCAGCTCACTCGGATGGTTAATATAACCCAACTTATGGTTACTCCCTTGAATATTGCACGTTGCCTTACGCTCAGCTACTTCATCCATGATGAATTTGTCATAAGTGTCCCGATAGTTGCAAGCACCTACATACTTCAATACCTGCTCGTAGGCTGCCTCAGCCGTATGAGTAGTAACTCCTTTAACATCTACTACCTGACTGCCGTTATTGATGACCGATTTACCCTCGGACTCCCAAGTATAATCATTACCGTCATTGTCTTCCTGTTGTGCATAAACACCGTCTGTCCAGTTATCAGCAGTCACATCCGCATTGCCGAACATATAATTGCCGTCAATATAGAAGCGTCCCCATATTCCTTTAAAAGGCTCGAATCCCTCACCGTTATCATAATTCTGACCGTAAATGCCAATACGTGCGATACGATAACATCTTCTGTCTCTTAACAAGTCGGTGGTAGGTCCCGGCTTATAATAATTGTTCACCAGATTGGCATGCTGTGTTTCACCACCGTAACATCCTTCGCCACCCCAGTTGTAGAAAACATTGTTACGTATATCAACCTGTTCGCCCAATTCCAAAGTAGAGGGACGAGGGCCAAGACGCGGTGTACGGCTGTCACAGTGTGCTATCAGATTATGATGATAAGTAGCATTGTGCCCACCCCAGTTACCAGCAAAGCCATGCGCTTTACCATCCTTTGCCTGTGTGAAGTAAAGAGCCTGCGAAGCAATGCACCACTGTACGGTAGAGTTCTCCATGCCGTAAACCGAAAGAGTCTCATCCGAACTCCAGCTTACAGAACAGTGGTCTACGATGATATTCTTTTTATCCATACCGCCAAGACCGTCCACATCATCCGCCGGGTTACCCGGACGGAAACGCATGAAGCGTATAATAACATTATTAGCGGCAATGGTAAAGGCTTGATCCGCTATACAGATTCCACCCGGTGAGGTCTGTCCGGCAATGGTTATGTTATCAGCTTCTATCTTCAACGCTTTTTTCAAGTGGATAGTACCCGCTACATCGAACACGATAGTACGCGCACCGCTTTGGCGGACCGCCCAGCGGAATGTACCCTGGTCACCGTCACCGCCGTCTTCCAATGACGTTACATGGTAAACTTTACCACCACGTCCGCCTGTAACGTCACGTCCATGTCCTTCAGCTCCGGGAAAAGCACGTAACTCACCGTAATTCAACTGGGTAATGGTACCTTCCGGAATTTCTTCCGGAAGGAGAGGCTTATAATCATTATCCAATTTGGGCTCAATGGAAGTACATGACGCAAACAATGCACTTCCCGCCAAAAGGCTGCAACTCAACAAATATTTTATTTTCATAATTCTATCTTTATTATTTGATTCTGATTTTAATTATTCCAACGCGGGTCACCGAATTTCTTATAATCTTTCGGAGCTACGGTAAAGTCTCCAGCCGCTGCATTCGGGAATAGCTCCGCACTGGTTTTATCAATGTTCATAACTGTGGAAGAAGCAGGCCACCCGTTTTTACCGTAAGTAAAATCACTGGCGGAATAAACATTCTCGGCTGTTACTGCATTGCCATCCCTAAATCCCGAATCTGCGGCAATCTTACCACCAAACAATGTATTGGTAACCTTCAACGCAGAACCTAATTTCTCATCATTTGTAAACGCCTTACCATCACTATTCGGAGCTTCATAAAAAGTACATCCTTCAATATTAAATGTACGGGGAACTATTTTTGAGCGAATAACGTTACCTGCCATATTAAAAATAGTAGAATTCTTAATATTGATATTCGTCAATGTACCACTCTTATCCTCCGTCAGATTAAGCAAGCTTCCATCCTTTGTAAAATTGCCGACTATACAATTACTAATTGTCAGTATACCTAAGCTAGGCTTACCTTCTCCATGTTTCACTCTAAACAAGACTTGTCCGTCTAAAATATCACAGGCTTCTATCTTCATTTCCGTGAATGTGTTGGAATCATCCTGAATATTAAATATACGACCATTGGCGTTCTCGACAGTAGTAGTAATCTCCAAATTAAAGAACTCTATCGTATGGAAACTTCCCTTGATTCCCAATGCACTGGCCAACCTCAACACAGCTTTACTATCATCACTTTCCTCACCCCAAACAATTACATTTATATCGGAAGTACTCGGTATCTTTATGTCATCCACCTCGTTGCCATTATTCTTCATTTTTTTCAATGTAAAATCAGCATTGGAAGCCAGCTTAAATACCGTATTCCGAGTGATGCTCTTTGTTACTTCAGTGATAAAGTCATCCTCTGAACCTATCTCAATCACCGTGTACCCGGCAGGAATAGCGCGTTTTGTTGTAAATGTCTTATATCCCATCACAGCCGTACCATTCAGCAAAGCAAATGTATAAGTAGTATAATCATTGAGACTATTCAGCATAAGGCCGCTGTTACCATCAAAGGAAACCGGATTGGCAGTAGAATATTCCGTACCTTCCACCAGAGTATATGCATTGGCTCTGACATTGCCAACATAATTCCAGTCAAGAGTAGCGCTGTTTGTTTGGACATTACCGATTGTAATCGGCAACATCTCGCCTTCATCGGTCATTACTTCAATGCTTCCGCGCATTGTCTCTCCATTATAGATTTCAACCGTATAGCGTGTTCCTTGGGTAAGGCCGGAAATAATACACGAACCAAACGCTATATCAGCTTCCGAAAGTTCAATAGTTTCATCATAAGAAGCGTCTTCCGTATAAATGCGGATACGGTCAACTTTGCAAGGTTGCCAAGAGATACGGATGGATTTTTCTTCAATGTCACCGTTATCGGTGGAAGGAGTCACCAATACTTGTTCTTCTTTACAAGTCTTAAAAGTCCCATCTTCCAGATAAACCCAATCGGACTCTTTATCTCCGTTCACCGACTTGATACGTGCATAATATTCCGTATTCGGGCTCAATTCCTTTAGCGTATAAGCAGTCTTCGTTATCTGCTCATCCCCATTACCGAAAACAATACTCCCCTCAGAGGTTCCCGGCTCCACTTCGTCCGTCAAAAGAGCAGTACTGATTTCTATAATATAATTTTTCGTTTCCGGAGTACCTTGCCAAGAAACTTCAGCCTGCGCAATATCTTCCGCGGGAGTAACCGTGAAACTGGACGTCTTCGTACCGAAAAGACGAGCATAAGCCGAATCCGCCTCCCAATCATTACCGTCGGTACAAGAACTCGTACTAAGAACGGCCGAGAGCAGCAATGCTCCCAAACCGATAATATATCTAAAATCTCTCATAATGTTTCTCATTGTTATAGGTTCTGCAAATTAGTTGGCGTAGCCATAAGAGTTATACAAATTTCCATTCGATGTAGAAATGGTAGTAGAAGCGATGGGCAATAAATAGCGGTTCTTCACCTCCTTGTTCAAACCGGATGAAATGCTCGGCAGGTTAATCGTCAACTGTTCCTGTCCCTTACTGTCATTCAATTCCTTACCCCAGAAATCCTTACTCTCGAAGCCACTTGTACTCGACGGTTTTTCATACCAATTGATACTATTCATGTCTATCTCCTGGTCGGCATATACAGCAGTGGTTTTGTACTTGTAATATACCTTTGAAGGATAGCCCCCCGCCTGGTCGGCAAGATTTACACATTCCTTATAAGCCTCTTTGAACTCATCGATTTTGTTACTGAGTTCGTTCCAACGAATCAAGTCGAATTTACGTACACCTTCACCGGCAAGCTCCCATGCATTCTCGTCCATAATGGCACCCATGAAACCTTTATCGGCAATAACCTTCTCAATGAAAGCTTCTCCAACAGCCTTGTCCGCATCGGCATAAGCCCGTTTATGAACAGCTAGCAGGGCATCTTTAGCAGTCATCACACATACATTTCCATCCGCATCCACTCCTTGAGCCGATTCCGTCTTGTAATTTTCATAAACCGCTTCTGCATACATAAGCAAAACATGCGGATAACGCATCTTCACCACATTGATACCCGAACAAATCTTGGCGGACGCATCTCCCGCACGTACGGCTTCCAGCCATGACGTATTACCCGCCATCATGCGGTAATCCCACTTGCCGCAGTAGATAGAGAACGGCTTGTTACCGGAAAGGGTTTCACGAAACGCCTTCGTATCTTTATCTGTAGAAAACTCCGACAGTGCGCAGGTAATATTACGCCGCGTATCTTTTCCACTGTGGTCAAACGACCAGAAATAAGGAGCCGTCAATTTCAGCTTGCCGGAAGAATTACCTTTCAGCCCGAAGTAGCTGCTTGCTCCGCTTACACGGAAACCTACCGTATATCCCAACTCACCGCTTTTATTCAGCATCATCGGGATTTCAAACAAGTTTTCCGGTTGTACGGTCTGCAACTCACACACATTCATTTGTCGCCAATACTCCTCTACCGAAGTGGTCAGGGAGTGCTTCATGGAGTTGATGACAGCAGCCAGATGTTGCTCCGCCAACTTGTACATTTTGGCACGCGTCTCGTCGTCACAACGTTGGGTCGGATAGACAGGATCGCTGTTCTCTCCTTCAATATACCCCTCTTTCGCTTTCTCCCGGATAGCAAAGCCGGCACGCGTCAGCGCGATATTGGCCAATAATCCGTGAGCGTATCCGCGTGTAACGTGTTCCGTAGTATATCCGTCCTCACCTGCCCACGGAAGGTCCGGGATAATCTCTTCCAAATCTGTAATCAACGAGTCCATAATCTCATCACGGTCTGTCTTGCCAAGATAAGCATTGCTCAAATCCGATTGAGAACGCTCCATCTTAAAAGGAATATCACCGAACAAACGTATCAAATCGAGATAAACCATTGCACGCAATGTTTTCGCCTCAGCACGATAGCACAACATTGTTTTCTTAAGAGCCCGCGCTTCACTCGTATCTTCCGAGGGATTCAGCAAAGGACTTGCCTCTACGCCTTCAATCACCAAATTGGTATTCTCTATCAGCTTATACATGGCATCCCACACATTTGCCAGTCGCGACCAGCCGGGACTGCAATTATAGTTCATACATCCACGCTCATTCGACGTATTGCTTGCATCCACCCCTAAACCGTCCACCAATTCGCAGTCCGTATTCAGTCCGCAAACAATAGGGAGAAAGCTCGAATAGGTCTGGTCCTGTGTCAAATCGCCATACACCTTATTCAAAGCGAGATTAGTATAATACGTATTATTAAACACCGTTTCATCATTCATCTCTGACGGTGAACTTTGGTCAAGGAAATCGGAGCAAGAAGTAAAATAAATGACTCCCGCCGACAATATCAAGGTTTTATAGATTGCTTTCATATACATTTATATATTTAGAGTTAGAACGTAATATTGATACCACCGACAAACGAACGGCTTTTCGGATAAGCCGCATAATCGACACCCGGTGTCAACGCATTGCGCTTACTGCTGGTATCGACCTCAGGGTCTGCACCGGTATAGTTGGTCCAGCAGAACAAGTTATATCCGGTCAGATATATACGCACATTCTGCAGGAACGCTTTCTTCACCCAAGTTTTGGGGAGTGTATAACCCACGGTAATATTGTTGATACGTAAGAAAGAAGCATCTTCCACAGCATAATCTATCAACTGCATGGTCGTAACCGCAGCCGGGTGGAAGATTGAAGCGTTACGATTGAGTTGGTTCAAACGCAGTCCGGCCTCAGTCATAGAACCGTACGTTTCGAGTACAGCGCTACTGCTGCTGGCAAGATTCAAACCTGTTTCCGGGTCAATCCACGTGTAACGGTTACCCAATGCAAAGTCGTTATTCAAATTGTAACCTGTCCTTGAGCCGGAACGGAACGAAGAAGCCAACTTTGTACCATTGATAATTACATTTCCCAACGAGTAGTTGAAGAACAGATTGAAATCGAAATTACCGACATTACCGTTAAAGCCAAAACCACCTGTCAAAGGAGCCACAGTATTACCTAACCGTTGTTTGATGGGGTTACCGTTTTCATCGCACTGGAGTTTCAATCCTCCTGGAGAGTAAGCACCACCGGTAATGGTCTGACTATTATCTTTCAGTCCGTCACGCAATGTCCATTCACCGTCACCCCAAATCAGATCACCATTGGGATTGGAAACTGGGTCGTACACCGTATAATATCCGTTAGTTTTGAATCCCCATACTTCACCTAAACGGCCACCTTCTTCTACACGGAAATCCTCATACTTGGAAATCGTACTTCCCGCCCAATTGCTACTCTGCCATGGAGTATCCGTAGTCAGTTTATCAATCTTATTGCGGTTATATGCCAGATTGAACGTAAAGTTCAAACCGTATTTCTTCGTATCCAGCAGAACGGCGCTCATCGAAAATTCCACACCCTTATTGGAAGTCTGCCCGAAGTTGCGGTACTGATAGTTGTATCCGGTAGTAGACGGAATTTCCGTTTTCATCAACAAATCTTTGGTAGTGTTCCAATAAAGGTCGATAGAACCGGAAATACGATTATTCCAAAAGCCATAGTCGATACCAAGGTTACGGGTTACGGTAGTTTCCCACTTCAAATCAGGATTATATAAATTCGTACCATGTTCCAGCATGGAAGACATGGCATCGCCGAAAGCCGGATAGCGGGCGTCGTTACCCGAAAGGGAATAAGTAGTATTAAGCAATCCGGAATTAATGCGGTTGTTACCTGCCGTACCAAAACTCAAACGGAGTTTTAACGAAGAGAGCCAGTCTTTAGCGCTTTCCATGAACGTCTCATCCGAGATACGCCATGCCAATGCAGCCGATGGAAACAATCCCCATTGATTACCTTTACCAAACTTACTGGAACCATCGCCACGCAGTGTAAAGGTCAGTAAATAACGGTCCATCAAAGTATAGTTGGCACGACCGAAGAAAGAGAGCATGTTTTCCTTTGCGCCGAGGGTGGACTGCGTAGGAAGTGCAGTGCCCGTACCCATATTTGCTTTAATTTCCGAGATATTCATCGTATTCGGAAAAGCAACCGATACATTCTCAACGGACTTCTTGAAACTGCTGCTCACTTCATGACCGATGAGGACATTCAGGCGATCACGTCCATCGAACAAATCCTTGTTTTCATAAGTCAGCGTATTGGCATTACGCCAGCTATTGGTCTTCTCACGCAACAGATAAGCCTGCGGTTTACCGTTATTTCCGTATTTTGAGTTAGAAACGGCATCCACTCCCCAGTATTGCTCCGTATCATCATATTTCCAGCCATAGCCGAACTCCGAACGGAACGTCCAACCCTTAAACGGTTTCCAATTGATACCAACATTATAATTCTGATTAAAAGTACTGCGCTCTTTCTCTGTGGCCAGTAAACGCTCCAACGGAGTCTTCTGAGTTGCCGTAGAGTTCTCCTCGTCATCCGTACTGGCTTGCAAAGGGTCTATCGGACGGAAAATAACCGAATTGGCTACCGTAGAATTAGCCGCATTCGATTCGTTCGTATCTGCACCGCCGCCCAAGCCTTCTACTGCGGTATGGCTCAAACGGGCATTAAAATCCAAAGAAAGCCATTTATTCAGCTCCGATTTAATTTTAGCATTAATGTTGTCCTTCTTAAAACCGGAATTCAACATGATACTCTTCTCCTCGTTATGCGCATAGCTGACACTGTATTGCAACTCCTTACTACCACCGCTTACATTAATATTATATTGCTGTTGGTTACCGGTACGTCCAAACATCTCATCCTGATAATCGAACCCGTCCACCGAACGCCAAATGTCCATATCGCTGTAATTGCCATGTTTGCCCATATCTATCTCATTCTGATAAGCCACATAATTATAAGGGTCAAGTACTTTGGTAAGGCGGGTTACCTGCTTCACGCCGAACGAAGCTCCAAAATCCACCTGCACTTTTCCCTCTTTACCACTTTTGGTCGTAATGATGATAACTCCGTTGGCGCCACGTGCACCATAAATAGCGGTAGAAGAGGCATCTTTCAACACATCGATGCTCTGAATCTCGGAAGGGGCGATATCGCTGATGCTCGACACAGGAAATCCATCCACAATGTACAAAGGTGAATTATCCTGCGACAACGAACCGCCGCCACGAACACGTATTTTCATTTCCGCATCGGGCGAGCCCTCCGTAGTAGTGATATTCACACCTGCCAACTTTCCGGTCAAGGCCTCTACAGCGCTCGATACCGGAACTGCCGCAATATCCTCCGCTTTGACGGAAGCTACGGAACCGGTAAGGTCACGCTTGTTGACAGTACCGTAACCGATAACCACAACCTCGTCCAGCAATTCGGTATCATCTTTCAGGGTCACATTAACGGAAGGCTGTCCGGTATATTTAACCTCTTCCGTTTTATAACCGATAAAAGTAAAGACAATAACATCTGACTTCTTCACATTAGACAATGTAAAATCACCGTCAATACCCGTGATAGTGCCGTTTGTAGTACCTTTCACAATGACATTGGCTCCAATCACCGGCTCACCTGAAGTATCCTTAACGATACCGGACACCTGTTTCCCTTGAGCTAAAGCAAACAAGCAGACAAAACTTAATAGAACAACCAAGCAAGTCCTCTGGAATTTTTGATTCATAAATGTTTTTATTTTTAGTATTAGTATATTATTTAAATATCAATTCGGTGTGACATCATTTCCAAACACCATAGGAGTACCCCTTGAAATGCTCCATAGTATTAGATTCATATATATAAAATTAATAATGTATTAGATTTAAATACATCGCCTTATTGATATAATAGCGCAACAAAAGTAGCAACACATTATAATACGGATGTGGACTAATTAATGAAAAAGGTTCAAAAACTAACAGCAGCCCATAAAAAGTACCCTTTTCAACCGAACTTTTCCCTATTAAATATCCGGTAAACCGAGAAAAGTTTCAGGACATATATTTGTTTACATAGGTGTTTTATATTGATTTTCTTATTAACTTTGCGAAATATCAGTGCTTACAATACAAGATGTTTTCTATGGAAGATAATAATATGACTTTGCCATTGGAAGGTTCCGCCGATTACGAGGAAAAGACAACCGGTGCAAATACCGGTAACAGTGAGGTTGAATACAATGAAGATAATATTCGCCATTTGGACGACATGGAGCACATTCGTGTCCGTTCTGGTATGTACATAGGCCGTCTTGGCGACGGTTCGCAAAACGATGACGGTATTTACGTATTGCTGAAAGAAGTGATGGACAACAGCATCGATGAATTCAAAATGGGAGCCGGCAAACGTATTGAAGTCAATATAGAAGAAAATCTCCGCGTAAGTGTACGTGACTACGGACGGGGTATTCCGCAAGGAAAGCTGGTGGAAGCTGTCAGCAAGCTGAATACCGGCGGTAAATACGATAGCAAGGCCTTCAAAAAGAGTGTCGGTCTGAACGGTGTCGGCATCAAAGCCGTCAACGCGCTCAGCAGCCGTTTCGAGGTACGCAGCTATCGTGACGGGAAAGTACGTGCGGTAATTTTCGAGAAAGGTGTGCTGCAAAGCGATATCACACAGGACAGTACGGAAGAAAACGGTACTTACATCTTCTTTGAACCGGACAATACCCTCTTCCTCAATTACTCTTTTCAGAACCAGTTTGTAGAAACGCTGCTACGCAATTATACTTATCTTAATACAGGACTGACTTTCATCTACAACGGACAACGAATTATCTCCCGTCATGGTCTGGAGGACCTCCTGAAAGATAATATGACCAGTGAGGGACTTTATGACATCGTCCACCTGAAAGGAGAAGACATCGAAATAGCCTTTACACATACCAATCAGTATGGAGAAGAATATTATTCTTTCGTAAATGGACAGCACACCACACAGGGCGGTACGCATCAAACGGCTTTAAAGGAGCATATTGCCCGTACCATCAAAGAGTTCTTTAATAAGAATCAGGATTATGCTGACATCCGTAACGGATTGGTAGCCGCCATTGCCATTGACGTGGAGGAGCCGATGTTCGAGAGCCAGACCAAAACGAAGTTAGGTTCTAACAATATGTGGCCTGAGGGCCCTACAGTAAACAAATATGTGGGCGACTTCATCAAAACGGAAGTGGACAATTATCTCCACAAAAACCCGTTGGTATCCGAGGTCATGTTGCAAAAGATACAGGATTCCGAAAAAGAGCGTAAGGCTATTGCCGGAGTTACCAAGTTAGCCCGCGAACGAGCTAAGAAGGCCAATCTGCATAACCGCAAGTTACGCGACTGCCGCTTCCACCTGAGTGATGGAAAAGGTAAAGACCAAGAGGCCGAATCATGTATCTTCATCACCGAGGGTGATTCCGCCAGCGGTTCTATCACCAAAAGTCGCGATGTAAACACGCAAGCGGTATTCAGCCTACGCGGTAAACCTCTCAACTCCTACGGACTGACCAAAAAAGTGGTGTATGAAAACGAAGAGTTCAACCTGTTGCAAGCCGCGCTGAACATCGAAGACGGCATCGAAGGATTGCGCTACAACAAAGTGATTGTTGCCACCGATGCCGATGTAGACGGTATGCACATCCGCTTGCTTATCATCACGTTCTTCCTGCAGTTCTTCCCCGACCTGATAAAGAAAGGACACGTATATATTTTGCAGACCCCGCTATTCCGTGTACGCAACAAGAAGAAAACAAACTATTGCTACACAGAGGACGAACGGGTGAAAGCGATTGAAGAGTTAGGCCCGAATCCTGAAATAACCCGATTCAAAGGTTTGGGAGAGATTTCACCGGATGAGTTCAAACATTTCATCGGTAAAGATATGCGTTTGGAACAGGTATCATTACGTAAAACAGACTTAGTAAAAGAGTTATTGGAGTTTTACATGGGAAAAAACACCATGGAACGGCAAAACTTTATCATCGACAACTTGGTTATAGAAGAAGATTTAGCATCATGAGAAGAGCAATCTTTCCGGGTACATTCGACCCGTTTACCATCGGGCACTCCTCGGTAGTGCGCCGCGCGCTGACTTTCATAGACGAAATCGTCATAGGAATAGGTATCAACGAGAATAAGAATACGCATTTCCCTATCGAGAAGCGCGAAAAGATGATACGGGATTACTATCGGGACGAACCGCGCATCAAAGTACAATCATACGACTGCCTGACCATCGACTTCGCCAAGGAAGTGGATGCCAATCTGATTATACGCGGAATACGTACGGTAAAGGACTTCGAGTACGAAGAAACCATTGCCGATATAAATCGCAAACTGACAGGTATTGAAACCATCCTGCTCTTTACGGAGCCGGAGTTGACCTGCGTAAGTTCGACCACCGTACGCGAACTGTTGCAATTCGGAAAAGATATAAGCATGTTCCTGCCGGAAGGAATGGAAATGAGTGATGAAATGATTAGTGATTAGTGGTGAGTGATAAGGATAATGAAGAAAATTTTTACTATTATATTATGTATATGTGCCGTAACGGTACAGGCTCAGAAAATGGGTAACGAGGCTCTTCGTAAGTTGCAAATGGCAGAGTTTGCCATAGCCAACCTCTACGTGGACTCCGTTGATGAGAATAAATTGGTGGAAGAGGCTATCATTAAGATGCTGGCGCAACTCGATCCGCACTCTACCTACAATGATGCCGAAGAAGTAAAGAAAATGAATGAACCTCTGCAAGGTAACTTCGAAGGTATCGGCGTACAGTTCCAAATGATAGAAGATACGCTGCTTGTGGTGCAACCCGTTAGCAACGGCCCCTCGGAGAAAGTGGGTATTCTTGCCGGTGACCGTATTATAGCCGTTAACGATTCCGCTATTGCCGGAGTGAAAATGAACACGGAAGATATTATGAGCCGACTGCGTGGAGCAAAAGGTTCGGAAGTTAAGTTGACAATCGTACGCCGCGGAGTAAATGAGCCTCTGCTCTTCACTGTGAAGCGGGATAAGATACCTATTCTTAGTTTGGATGCCGCATATATGATACAACCCCGGACAGGTTATATCCGTATCAACCGCTTTGGAGCAACTACTGCCGAGGAATTTCTTAAAGCCTTAAAGGAGCTGCAGAAAAAGGGAATGCAAGACCTGATACTTGATTTACAAGGAAATGGCGGTGGTTATCTGAATGCCGCTATTGACCTCGCCAATGAATTCCTGCAACAAAAAGACCTTATTGTCTATACCGAAGGCAGGGCTGCGCGCCGCAGTAACTTCTATGCAAAAGGGAATGGGAAGTTTAAAGACGGCCGCCTCATCGTTTTAGTGGATGAATATTCCGCATCCGCCAGTGAAATCGTAACCGGAGCCATTCAGGATTGGGACAGAGGAGTGATTGTAGGCCGCCGCACTTTCGGCAAAGGATTGGTGCAACGTCCTATCGACCTGCCGGACGGCTCTATGATACGCCTGACCATTGCCCGTTACTATACTCCTTCCGGCCGCTGCATACAAAAGCCTTATGACAAGACTGCCAACTTGGACGGTACACTCAACGGAGAGAACAATCAGGAAAAGTATAATCAGGAATTGATAGACCGCTTTAATCATGGCGAATTAATGCATGCCGACAGCATACATTTCCCCGACTCCCTGAAATATCAGACAAAGAAATTAGCGCGTACCGTTTATGGCGGCGGCGGTATCATGCCCGACTTTTTCGTACCGATAGATACGACTCAATACACTGATTACCACCGGAACCTTGTAGCTAAAGGCGTAGTTATCAAGACAACGATGAAGTTTATAGAAAAGAATCGAAAAGAATTGCAGAACAAATACAAAAAGTTCGAGACATTCAATGATAAGTTCGAAATCAGCGATGAAGTATTGGCAAATATGCGTTCCCTTGCAGACCAGGAAAAGATTAAGTTCGATGAAAAGCAACATCAAAAGTCCCTGCCGCTCATCAAAACCCAATTAAAAGCCCTAATCGCCCGTGACCTATGGGATATGAACGAATACTTCCAAATAATGAATACCACGAACAACAGCGTACTGCAAGCTTTGAAAGTTCTAAATGAAGGAGCGTATGAGAAAGTGGTAAGGTAATCACCTTATCATTTTCCAAACAACCATTGATTCAGCCAGCGGTTTACGTAGATATTCACAATCGCACAACCCGCGCCGATAGCCGCACCGGCCAATACATCCGATGGATAATGTACGCCCTCATTCATACGGGACACTCCGACGGAGCAGGCCCACAAGGCGGAAGGAGCTATCACATACCATTTGGGATATTTTATACATAAAGAAGTGGCTAGAGCGAAAGCCGACGCAGTATGTCCCGATGGGAATGAAGGACTACTTTCATAACTATACGGATGTACCCTATCCGGGTAACGGTCATACGGACGTTCGCGGTCAACAAGATATTTCATGCCATATGTCACTACAAATGCACCCGCCACACTTGTTCCGACATATACAGCATCCTTCAATAAATCCTTATCCTTTTTAGCCCATGCCGTCAGCGCCATCGCTACCGGAACACCAATGGCTACATAGGGCTCCGAACGTGAAATAAATTTATTATAATTACGGACAAATTTATTATCCCAACTATTAACTCGATGTAATGTATTTATATCCCAATTCTGCGCAGAGAGATTTGATACAACAAAGGAAACAAAAAATACAAAAAAAATGGTTCTTTTCATAAAACCTGCCTATTAGTTTGACGCAAAGATAGCCGAAATCCTTAGAGTATTCGCAAAATTATCTTATCTTTGTTGCCACAATTTACATATTAATACAATTCACATATCTATTCATGACGTTAAATAGTTGTTGCTCTCGGCAAATTGATTGTGCGCTATGTCCTAAAACATCTCAAGGAGCATTGATATATAGCCAATATCCCAAGGGACAGCATTTCTCTGCCGAAAAGTGTACGCAAAACTGTATAATATTCATGTTGAAGGGTGAATTGCTTGTGAATAGTGAAGAATATCCCGGCACTACTTTACAAGCCCGCCAATGTATTTTACAGGCTATCGGCTCTAAGGTAGAACTACTGGCGCTGACTGATGTTGAATATCTTATCTATTGGTTCACGGAACTTCCTCTCCTTTGCGAAGAACGCTACAAAGAAATACTTGAAACAGCGCATGCCCCACTGACCTATACTCCTTTGACAGTCATTCCCAAATTGGAAAGATTACTTGACGATTTAACAGAATATTTCAAGGAACAACCGGCGACATGCAGCAAGTATCTCGACATTAAATGTCAGGAAATAATTTATATCCTGAGTTGCTACTATCCGATTCAGCAAATCTCCACTTTCTTTTATCCAATCAGTACGTATACGGAAAGTTTCCACTATTTCGTCATGCAAAACTACGATAAAGTAAAAAATGTAGAAGAGTTTGCCCACCTTGGCGGATATACCACAACCACTTTCCGGCGGTTATTCAAGAATATGTATGGCGTACCTGTATACGAATGGATTCTGGATAAGAAACGTGAAGGCATCTTAAACGACCTGCAATATACCAAACAGCGTATTTCTGCAATCAGTACCCGCTATGGATTCGATTCATTATCACACTTCGCCCACTTCTGTAAAGACTCTTTTGGCGACACTCCCCGTGCCTTGCGCAAACGTGCCGCCAACGGTGAAACCATCACTATTATCTGTAAAGAACACAACAAAGAGCAAGAGGACGAGTAAAACGGCCTGCTTGCCCGTCAGCTTCATTGTCCACCGATTACGGAATTATTTCTTTAATTCCTTGTTTAATCAAGGTATTTCCTCTATTTTTGCGAGAAATTAGTAAAACTGTATTTAAAAGAATATATTTTCTAACTATTAAATAATTTAAATTCAATCATTTATGTGGTTAAGTAATTCATCTGTAGGAAGGAAAGTGGTGATGAGCGTTACCGGTATCGCCCTTGTCCTGTTTCTGACATTTCACATGGCGATGAACCTTGTTGCATTGGTTTCGGCCAACGGCTACAACATGGTTTGTGAGTTCCTGGGAGCAAACTGGTATGCATTGGTAGCTACCGCGGGTTTAGCTGCTTTGTTCATCATCCACATCATTTACGCTTTCTGGCTGACTATGCAGAACCGCAAAGCACGTGGTAACGAACGTTATGCCGTAGTAGACAAACCTAAAACCGTGGAATGGGCTTCTCAAAACATGCTTGTACTGGGTATCATCGTAATTGTAGGTCTCGGTCTGCACTTGGTAAACTTTTGGGCTAAAATGCAGCTTCCCGAGTTAATGCACAACATGGGTATGCATGCCGACACACTTACTTTGGCTTATGCGGCCAACGGTGTTTATCACATCCAGAACACCTTCTCTAATCCGGTATTCGTAGTGCTTTACCTCATTTGGCTGGGTGCATTGTGGTTCCACCTGACTCACGGTTTCTGGAGCTCCATGCAGTCTTTGGGCTGGAACAACAAAGTATGGATCAACCGTTGGAAATGCATCTCCAACATCTATTCCACTATCGTTGTTGTATGCTTCGCTCTGGTAGTTGTCGTATTCTTCATCAAATCAATGATGTGTAGCGGCGCTTGCTAATAAATTATTGTAAATGATTAAATTGTAATAGCATTATGACTAAGATAGATTCTAAAATACCGGAAGGACCGGTAGCTGAGAAATGGACTAACTATAAAGCTCACCAAAAATTAGTGAACCCTGCCAACAAACGCCGTTTGGACATCATCGTAGTGGGAACCGGACTTGCCGGCGCTTCTGCTGCCGCTTCTCTCGGTGAAATGGGTTTCAGAGTATTCAATTTCTGCATTCAAGACTCTCCGCGCCGCGCACACTCTATCGCTGCGCAAGGCGGTATCAATGCTGCAAAGAATTATCAAAACGACGGTGACTCCGTTTACCGTTTGTTCTACGATACTGTAAAGGGTGGTGACTACCGTGCCCGCGAAGCAAACGTTTACCGTTTGGCTGAAGTATCAAACGCCATCATCGACCAATGCGTTGCGCAAGGCGTTCCTTTCGCCCGCGAATACGGCGGTCTGCTCGACAACCGCTCTTTCGGTGGAGCACAGGTTTCACGTACATTCTACGCTAAAGGCCAGACAGGCCAGCAGTTGTTGTTGGGTGCATACTCCGCATTGAGCCGTCAGGTAAACGTAGGTACTGTAAAACTGTTTACCCGCTATGAAATGCAGGACGTTGTACTCGTTGAAGGACGCGCCCGCGGTATCATCGCAAAGAACCTCGTAACCGGTAAGCTGGAACGCTTCGCCGCTCATGCGGTGGTTATCGCTACCGGCGGTTACGGAAACGCATACTTCCTCTCTACCAACGCCATGACCTGTAACTGTACGGCAGCTATATCCTGCTACCGCAAGGGTGCGTGGATGGCTAACCCTGCTTACGTACAGATTCACCCGACTTGTATTCCTGTACACGGTGACAAACAGTCTAAACTGACTTTGATGTCCGAATCACTGCGTAACGACGGTCGCATCTGGGTTCCGAAGAAACTGGAAGATGCCAAGAAACTGCAAGAAGGCACTCTGCAAGGAAAAGACATCCCCGAAGAAGACCGCGACTACTACTTGGAACGCCGTTATCCGGCATTCGGTAACCTCGTTCCGCGCGATGTTGCCAGCCGTGCAGCCAAAGAACGTTGCGACAAGGGCTTCGGTGTAAACAATACCGGCCTGGCCGTATTCCTCGACTTCAGCGATGCAATCAACCGTCTGGGCAAAGATGTGGTAGCTCAACGTTACGGTAACCTCTTCGATATGTACGAAGAAATCACAGACGTGAGCCCGTACGACAACCCGATGATGATTTATCCTGCCATCCACTATACAATGGGCGGTATCTGGGTTGACTACGAGCTGCAAACTTCCATCAAGGGTCTGTTCGCTATCGGTGAATGCAACTTCTCCGACCACGGTGCAAACCGCCTCGGTGCTTCTGCATTGATGCAAGGTCTGGCCGACGGTTATTTCGTATTGCCTTACACTATCCAGAACTATCTGGCCGATCAGATTACCGTTCCCCGCTTCTCTACCGACCTGCCTGAATTTGCCGCTGCTGAAAAAGCCATCCAAGACAAGATTGACTGGATGATGAACATCAAGGGTAAGAAGTCAGTAGATTCCATCCACAAGGAACTGGGTCACGTAATGTGGGAATATGTCGGTATGGGACGTACCGCCGAAGGATTGAAAGAAGGATTGAAGAAGATGAAAGAAATCCGCAAGGAATTCGAAACCAACCTCTTCATCCCGGGCGACAAAGAAGGTATGAACGTAGAACTCGACAAGGCTATCCGTCTGTATGACTTCATCACAATGGGTGAATTGGTAGCTTACGATGCCCTGAACCGTGACGAAAGCTGTGGCGGTCACTTCCGCGAAGAATACCAGACTGAGGAAGGCGAAGCTAAACGTGATGACGAAAACTTCTTCTACGTTGCTTGCTGGGAATACCAAGGCTCTGACGAAAAAGCTCCGGTATTGCTGAAAGAACCGCTGGTTTACGAAGCAATCAAGGTACAGACTCGTAACTATAAGAGCTAATCGGGAAGTTGAACATTTAAAGAATTAAAGAAAATGGATAAAAATATATCATTTACGCTCAAGGTATGGCGCCAGAAGGGTCCGAAAGCAAAAGGCGCTTTTGAAACATACCAAATGAAAGATATTCCGGGCGACACTTCATTCCTCGAAATGCTGGATATTCTGAACGAACAGCTCATCAGTGAAGGCAAAGAACCGGTTGTATTCGACCATGACTGCCGCGAAGGTATCTGCGGTATGTGCTCTCTTTACATCAACGGACATCCGCACGGACCTGCAACAGGTGCCACCACCTGCCAGATCTATATGCGCCGCTTCAACGACGGCGATACTATCACCGTAGAGCCTTGGCGTTCTGCCGGTTTCCCGGTTATCAAAGACTTAATGGTAGACCGTACGGCATACGACAAGATTATGCAAGCCGGCGGTTACGTTAGTGTACGCACGGGCGCTCCTCAGGATGCCAACGCCATCCTGATTCCGAAGCCTATCGCCGACGAAGCTATGGATGCCGCTTCCTGTATCGGTTGCGGTGCTTGTGTAGCAGCTTGTAAGAACGGTTCCGCCATGCTGTTCGTTTCCGCCAAGGTAAGCCAGTTGAACCTGCTGCCTCAAGGTAAACCGGAAGCATTGCGTCGTGCCAAAGCCATGTTGAGCAAAATGGATGAACTCGGTTTCGGTAACTGTACAAACACTCGTGCATGTGAAGCCGAATGTCCGAAGAACATCTCTATCAGCAACATCGCACGTCTGAACCGCGACTTCATCATTGCAAAACTGAAAGACTAACCGTACTTTCTACATTTGATTAATATCACAAAGAACTCTTCTATCGGGCAACCGGTAGAGGAGTTCTTTTATTTAAGAATTAACGGAAGCAGTTTATATCCAGGCAGAAAAGCAAGTCTAAACAGAAAGAGGCTCAGAACTTTGAACCGCAGAGAGCGATGAACTCCCAGCCTCTTTCCTTAAGCTGCGAGGAGACAATCCAAAATTCTTCTTACAGAAATTAGAGAAATGAGGCAAAGATTCAAAGCCATACTTATAACAAATCTCAGAAATCGTAAAGTCCGTATGCCGAAGTTCATAAAGAATACCTTCTTTTCTCCGTTCCTGCATCCACTCATACACAGGCTGGTGGAATACAGAAGTAAATATACGGCGGAAAGTCGTAGCCGTATATCCGCCTAATTCGGCAAATTCTTCAACAGTCTTGACCTTATCATAATTCTTAAGCACAAAATACTGAAAACTATCAGTGTATTCCGATAACGAGTGCACCAACATGGAAAGTTCATAATCCGAATAGTAATGCCACAAAATGAAAGCAAGTTCTTTCTGCTTAAATTGCAGTAACTCCCTGCAAATCTTCTCCCCGGCCAAATAAGACTTCGAAGCCTCTAAGAAGAAGTTCAGTTCGGAACAGATTTTCAACGGAAAGAAGATAAGAGGTGGAACCACGTCCTTTACGATATGCCGATAGCGTCCCTCACAAAAGGACTCCGGCCGGGAAAAACGATAGCATACACACTCAACATCCGTCATAGCAAGCACCTCGTACTTCGAACCGACAGCTTGAAGAATAAATTCACCCGCATGCAATGTCACACCTGCGTATTCTTTACTATTGATAAGGGCTTCTCCCTTCAAAAGAAACATAATGATATTGTTGTCGCATCTGGGCACAATAAAGTGAAATCCCCTACTGTGAGAAGCATATAGAATGAGATTGTCCACGGCCTTGGGACATTTCAGACAGTCAGCGTTACCCGCTCCACAAGCGGAAGAGTCATACATGACAGGTAGGATGTTTGGTTTGTTTGCTTTGGCAAAAATAACCATAAACAGCCAACAAAAAAAATATTCCCCGAAAACTTTGAAAGAAGCTTTCGGGGAAAAACTAAAGTATGATGAAAATAAAACAGAACTTTTATATCAAGGTTTTATAACCCGGTGAATGTACCGGTTGCATCCGTCCATGTATCAACCTTCGGAGTAAACTTGATAGGAGTAGCGTTATTTGTCAATGTTAACGTATAACGAATGTTCTTACCCATTCCCCAGCTGCCTGTAAGGGTAACGACCTTAGTATCATTCCAGGTATATTCACTTGATTTGTCTTTCGGTGCGGCAGTGTAGGTAACATCTAAGGTCACGCCCGTTAAGTCGTCTTGAGGCATCAACATAAACAAGGCATTGCCGGAAGTCTCAAAAGCCGCAGATGCATCAGGCTCGGCAGTAGTCGGAGTAACCGATACGGGGCTGCCTGCATATTCGTATGTCACACCTGAAGCAGACGCAGCCAAATTACTCCAAGCGCCTACGGTACTGCTTCCGTCAAAAGTAAAGGTAGCCTTATCCTTCGCACCTTTAATCACCAATTTCGATACGGTATAAATAAAATCGGCGACCTCTCCTTTAATTGTGAAATTCACCTGCGTCAAAAGATGCTGGAAAGGGAGAGAAATAGCCGATTCAGACTTTACTTGGTCTATGACATTGGCGGCAACCAAATCTTCTTGGTCGGCAACGGCTTTTACCGTATAGTCAAAATTCGGATAACCCGCAGCGGTAGTAATATCCAAGGTTTGTGCCGGTGAAGTAGCGAAGAATTGCAATTTACCGGAAATCGGCCAATAGTAATTTCCGGCATATTGCCATTCCGCAGACGGTTTAGTTACTTCTACATCATCCATAAAACCTGTACTCAGCTGTACGGTCGGCCCCATTACATCTGTTGTTTTATAAGCGCTTACGGTAAACGCGCTGAAATTCTCCGTAGTAGCTACCAACGCTTTTGTTCCGGTCTTCACTACTGTTCCGAATTGAATCCGGTTTGTCGTACTTCCATTCTCAAACTCTTCATTTTCGGAGCAACTTACCATTGCTACTGCGGCTAAGGCCACCAATAAAATCTTTCTCATAACCATTTGTTTTTAGTTAATATATTAATTGCTTATCTTGTTTCTACACAATAATATCCACATTGGTTTCATCATCCCAATTGCCTATATCACCGTCAATACCGCCATTTCCATTTTCGTCCTTATCCACCTCCACCGTAATCTGTCCGTCGGGAACAGGCACTTCAATATATACTTCCCTATCAGGAGCAGGCGGTATTTCCTCCCCCTCATCGGGAGCCGCAGTCTCTATCAGGTCTTCGATATCAACCCGCACCTCTTGTACCTGTTTATCCACCTTGATAATCCTAATGGTCAGCACCACCGGGTTATCGGCACGTGTATCGGCACTTTTCGGAAGCATGAAATGCGAGAAATGTCCCCATAACACTCCATTTTTACAATCAGTCTCCACACAAACGGGAGCTTCCGCGGGTATGCACATTCTTTTACCAAGAAAATAACCGCCATTCAATCCGCTAACATGGCACACAATAGCCGAAATATTTTCCACACCATCCACTTTGATGGCAAACGAATAACTGCTTACCACTCGTTCCGGTTTCAAATTCATCACAATAGCCGTTTCACTCTTCACTATCTCCACATCATCCAACGCCACAACATAAAAATCATCCGGTGACCAAACCATATCCTCCCCGACATCCATACCAATGCACTGTTCCGTATACGCTTTGATAGTCTCGTAACTTTCATCGTTCTCTATACAGACACTTTCCGTATTATAATTATAAACTACCACCGCATAATTGCCGGGCGGCACTTTCATTTCTCCTCCGGCAGTCGGCAGATAACCCTCTATTTTCCGTCCTTCGGTATCTTTCGGATAAAATATTACCCGCATGGTCTTCGGCAAGTTCTCCGCCGCATCCGCCCAATCCAATACTATCCGTACACCGCTGACAGGATAATCATCCAGAACTTCCCTAAAACCACATCCCGACAGCATTGTCAACAGACAGGGCAGAAGCATGAGCGCACTATATCTGATACCGCCTACCACTTTCATTGTCCTGCCGTTATACGCCACACCAAAGACACTTTCGCCTTTGTAGGGCCGATGAAATGATAGTGCCCGCCATTAGTCCAGACCAAATCTCCTTTATAAGAGGTATATTTACGATACCCGGTTGCTAAACAGCCTATTCCCAAACTACACTCGATGGCAAGATGCCCGGTCAGTCGGCGCGCATATCCGTAAGTCAGCCCCGAAGCCGTATAATACCTGCCACGAATGCCATTCTCCTTTTTCAGTTGAAAGTCATATACGCCACCTTCGGTATATATACCTAAGAAATGCCCCGTCAGCCTATCACGCATCTTTCTGTCACACAACCAATAGCGTGCTTCCATACCTCCCGAAAGAAGTTGATAGCAGAAGTCATGTCGGCTGTTCAACCACCACGGGCATTTATATTCAGTATTCAAAGACCACCTCTTTCCTATCGAAAGCTCTACCTCTATATTAGGAGCCAAAGCCAAATCGTATAATATATTATTCTTCAGAGCCACGATAACCCTACGCGATGAATCCGCTCTTCCCTCTTTCTCCATCAACACAGCCGGAACAAGCACTCCGGCATCAATATATGCCATCGGCAATATCCGCTCCGGCACCCGCATCGCAGCGACGGGAAGCTCCTCAGGCTTTATCGTATATCTGCCTATCCGTGGAAAAACAAACTGCAATAAATATGTATAGGCCTTGCCGCCGTTCAAATAGCGCAATAGTTCCGCCAATCTGTCAAAACTTCCATAATGATATCGAATCAGCATCAACACCTCTTCCTTATCCGGCACATTCTCATCGGCAATCACCCACCGATAAACCTCTCCCCACTCGCTCGGCACCATAACCGGTTCCCGTACTGCATTACTTACAACTTTCAAAGTATCAGCCCGCGCAAACACTCTTCCCACCGGTAAAAAAAAGAGCATGATAAGAATAACTATATTGATACGGTTCACCATAACTTTGCGTTGTATAAAGCCAAAAGTAAAGCATTAAAATTAAAGAAAATACAGAAAGGCCAGCTCATTGAACACGCTGGAAGGTTCTGTGAAACGATTGGAAACTTTTTGCAACTTATGTACCCCCCGATACAGGCAAACGTCCGGAATATTCCACGAAGGGTAAAAGCAACAGGCGCCACCTATCGGATTGTTATCATATAGTCAGTATATATACTCTATTTAAGTCAAGATGTCCAAGCGTGTACGAAAACAGTAAATATTCGTAAAAGAAAACTAAAAGAAATTCAGGAAAAGAGTAAATATTTGGAAGATATATGAAGAAACCATACATTTGTCATGTGATTTTTTTCATAGTATTAGATTTAAGGTTAACAAAGGTTGGAGTACAGCGGTACTCCTTTTTTTATGCCAATAAGTGATACATCCCTCCGACCAGCGTCTTTACCACTCCTTTCATCTCCAGTTCAAAAAGCAGCGCGCTCATACGGTTCACAGGTATATCCGCTTCTACTACAAGCGCATTGATATGCAAATCTCCTTGACGAGCCAGTATACGCACTATCATCCCCTCCTCATCCGTCAATTCCGGAAACAGATTGCGCTGAATACCCTCCGCCTTGGATGACGGCTCCGTACCGCCCCACCCCATTGTTTTTACAAATTCCCCGGCAGTTTGCACAAGCGCCGCCTTATTATCCCGTATCAACCGGTTACAGCCGATGGAAGCGGCATCCGTCACCCGTCCGGGTACGGCAAAGCAATCGCGATGGTAACCGTCGGCTAAATCCGCCGTAATCAAAGAACCGCCTTTAGCGGCGGATTCCACTACAATCGTCGCGTCGCACATACCTGCCACAATGCGGTTACGGCTGACGAAGTTATGCTTGCCCGGATTAGTTTCTGTGAGAAACTCGGTAAGCAAACCGCCATTTGCCAGCATATCGACAGCCGTTTTACGATGTACAAAGGGGTAAATACGGTCCAAGCCATGCGCCAAAACGGCAACAGTGGAAATATTATCGGCAAGTGCGGCACGATGCGCATGAATATCAATGCCGTAAGCAAGGCCGCTCACTATCAGAACATCGGGAAGAAGTACAGACAAATCGTGTACGAAGTCCGCACAAAACTGTTTGCCGTACTCCGTTGCACGACGCGTACCTACCATATTGATGACATGTAAACGATTAAAATCAACATTTCCCTTGAAGAACAGGACAATCGGAGCATCCTCACACTCCCGCAGGCGGGAAGGGTAGGCCTCATCCTGCAAAGTAAGGCAGGTCAGGCGGTTCTTTTCCACAAATTCCATTTCGCGCTCGGCGCGAAGAAAAGCGGCAGGACAATCAAGAGCCGTAATGATGGAAGGATTCACACCGGGCAGGAGCTCCGGCAACTCTTTACGCCGCCCGAAAACGTCAACGGCACTGCCTATGCCGTCCATTAAACGCTTTGCCCCGATATGTCCTATACCGGGGCAAAGCGTAAGAGCTATACAGCAAAGACGTTCGTCATTATTCATGGTCGAGGTAAGGGGCAAAGACGTTGTCGAATAATTCGCTGTCGCTTAAACGTCCGTTCACCACACATACCGTTTCAACCACCGCCTTAATGGCTACCTTATTATCACTTGCCCTGAAGATATCCTGATAGAACACATACTTGATGCCTTCCTTCTTCATCGCCAGTTTCGACACGAATTCGTCACCGCTCTTCAACGGCGTTTTGAATGCCATATTGATTCGTGCCACCACCGGGTCTACTCCCTGTTCGTGAAGTGCGGCAAAGCTGACACCCGTGCTCGACAAGAACTCGTGCCGCGTATGTTCCAGATAGTGCTGATAGTTGGCGTTGTTGACAATACCCTGAAGATCGCATTCATAGTCGCGTACCTTCATCTTCAGTTCATAAATATAGTCCATTATGGTATTTACTATTTAATAATTTACGATTCGCCGTTTAAAGGTCAACCGCGTTTATTCTCTATGTCCAAGCCTTTAAACCTCTTGAGCTCTTCCACGGAAACCAGTTTGTAGAGTTTGTCACTGGGACGTATTTTATCCGCTTTCATCGAGAAGTGCTGTCCTTTCTTCACGGTCTGTACGGGTTTCAAATCCACACGCGCTTCTTCCAACGTGGTAAAGACGGCTCCCGTGGTCGGTCCCGTTATCAGCAGCTTGTCGCCAACGCTGATTTCGGCGGCTTCCACCAAGAACTCCGCCACACCGATATTTGAGAAATACCGGATACCCTTGCCGACATAAATCTTACGTTCGGTAGCTGCGGAACCATAATTCCGGGTCCATTCGCCCAGGCGTTGCCCCAAGTAATAGCCATCCCAGAAGCCGCGGTTAAAGACGGTTTTCAGACGCTCATCCCAAACCGCTATCTTCTCATCGGTGAACGTACCGTCCACATAAGAGCGAATAGCTTCTTTATAACATTCCACCACGGTGCGCACATACTCGGGACCGCGGGCACGTCCCTCAATCTTAAACACACGTACGCCCGCATCCAGCATCTTGTTCATGAAATGGATGGTTTTCAGGTCTTTAGGAGACATAATGTATTGGTTGTCAATATCCAGCTCCACATCCGTCTCCTTGTCGCGCACCGTATAGGAACGGCGGCACACCTGCATGCACGCTCCCCGGTTGGCAGAATGGTTCATCTCGTGCAGCGAGAGGTAGCACTTGCCCGATACTGCCATGCACAAAGCGCCATGACAGAACATCTCAATACGTATCCGTTCACCGCCCGGACCGCAGATATTCTCTTCGCAGATATGGCGGTAGATTTCCGCCACCTGTTCCAGGTTCAGCTCACGTGCTAGCACCACTACATCGGCAAACTGGGCATAGAAACGCAAAGCCTCCACATTTGAGATATTCAGCTGCGTAGACAAATGCACTTCCTGACCTATCTGCCGGGCATAGCTCATCACCGCCACATCGGCCGCAATCACCGCCGAAATACCCGCCGCTTTGGCCGCATCCACAATGGTACGCATCAGAGGAATGTCATTATCATAGATAATGGTATTCACCGTAAGATAGCTTTTCATACCGTGCTCATCGCAGGTACGGGCTATCTCGCGCAGGTCATCTATTGTAAACGTATTCGCCGAACGGGCACGCATATTCAGATTCTCGATACCGAAATAAACAGAGTCCGCACCTGCCTGGATAGCGGCCGCCAGAGATTCGCGCGAGCCTACCGGCGCCATAATTTCAAAATCACTGATAGAGGGCATAAGTATTAATTAAGAATTAAGACTATAAACTTTGTCGCAAAGGTAGGCTTTTTTCCGTACTTTTGCAGGTAAATTCAGTTAGATTATGAAGATTAAAGATATAGACCTCGGCAAGTACCCCGTATTGCTTGCCCCCATGGAGGACGTGACCGACCCGGCTTTCCGCCTGATGTGCAAAGGTTTCGGAGCGGATATGGTATACACCGAGTTCGTGTCGAGCGACGCACTGATACGCTCCGTCAGCAAGACCGAGCAGAAACTGAACATCAGTGACGAAGAACGCCCCGTAGCCATACAGATATACGGTAAAGATACGGATACAATGGTAGAAGCGGCACGTATTGTGGAACAGGCGCGTCCGGACATACTGGACATCAACTTCGGCTGCCCCGTAAAACGTGTAGCCGGCAAAGGAGCCGGAGCGGGAATGTTGCAGAATATCCCCAAAATGCTGGAGATAACCCGTGCCGTGGCAGATGCCGTAAAGATTCCCGTCACCGTAAAAACCCGTCTCGGCTGGGATGCCGGCAACAAGATTATCGTAGATTTGGCGGAGCAACTGCAAGACTGCGGTATTGCCGCCCTTACCATTCACGGCCGTACCCGCGCCCAAATGTATACGGGCGAGGCGGACTGGACTCTGATTGGTGAGGTCAAGAACAATCCCCGTATGCATATTCCCGTCATCGGCAACGGCGATGTCACCACTCCCCAAAGGGCCAAAGAGTGCTTTGACCGCTATGGAGTGGATGCCATTATGATAGGCCGTGCCAGCTTTGGCCGTCCCTGGATATTCAAGGAAGTGAAACATTATCTGGAAACGGGCGAAGAAATGCCGCCCCTCAGCGCGGAGTGGAAGCTCAATGTGCTCCGCCGGGAAGTAGAAGACAGCGTAAAACTGTTGGACGAACGGCGGGGCATCCTGCACGTGCGCCGTCACCTGGCGGCCAGTCCTTTGTTCAAAGGTATTCCCAACTTCCGGGATACACGCATCGCCATGTTGCGGGCAGAGACCAAAGAGGAGCTGTACCGTATCTTTAAAGAGATAGAGAAGTTGATATAATCCGATATTATCCCTGTAAAGCGACGCAAAGAGCCGGCTTGTTTTCTCTGACAAGCCGGCAGTCGTCCGTTACATAAACCGGCAGCAGTCAGAACGCAATTTAGTACGTCCATTTCAGCTTATATTCGTGGCTGTAATGTGTTCAAACGCGCATGTAACAAACTGTTTCCCTATGGAAAACAAACTGTTTTGACGCATGGAAACAAAGTGTTCCGTACGGTGAAACAAACTGTTTCCCATAACAAAACAAACCGTTCCGTACCATGAACCGGAGAACTTTCATCCCTCTTTTACCTGAACATCGGCTGCGCAAACCACCGCTTGAACATCCGCGTTACCGCCACATAAAGAACAATGGCAGAGAAAAAGCCGACGATAGCATCAATCAGGTAATGCGCCTGAATATACACCGTAGCTCCGCACAGCAACAAATAGAAAGGAAGCAGGCAA
Source organism: Bacteroides clarus YIT 12056 (assembly GCF_900129655.1). Taxonomy (GTDB): domain Bacteria; phylum Bacteroidota; class Bacteroidia; order Bacteroidales; family Bacteroidaceae; genus Bacteroides; species Bacteroides clarus. Next base: position 223,962 of record NZ_FQWK01000005.1, on the reverse strand, counting down.
GCAAACAGGCATCTGCTGCCCCGCCATGCCATAATCATCAGAATAGTGGACATACCGACATGGGAACTGGGGAAAGCCGCCGTCGGACGCTCTCCCACTTGTTGCGAACTCTCCACCAGATTGTAGAAAAATCCATGCTCGTATCCCGGCCCGGGCAGTAATTCCTGATTATGATTGAAATAATCGCCGATGGAAGGGAATAGTCCCTGCGCCACATTATCGTTGCCGATAGCGGGAAAATAGAATTGCGGTCCTGCCACCGGTACGAAAATATAAAACAGGTAGTAGATAAAGAAAGCGGTGACTATCACGAACGATACTTTCTCAAAAAGCTCAAAACGGTAGAGGAAGTACCACACCACTACCAGAAGAATCATCGGATAATAGAAGAAGTAACCCATGTTGAACGGCTCGCTGACCCACATCTGAGGGAACCGCAAAGAAAACCATACGGCAGGCTGCCCCCCGAATATCCATTGTTCGGCCGATGCGAAAACATGGTCCAGATTGGGAAAGATACGGTTGAACTCAAATGTATCGGGATACCAGTAAGAAAGCAGCGACATCTGGATGGCTATACGGATAAAGGCGGAAAACTTGCAAGGAGCAAGCCGATAAAGATACATCAGCAGAAACGTCATGCCCGCAATCATAGCGCGGTCGGCAAGCATCTGCGCCGGATGATCCATTTCTTGGAAAAGAAACAGTATGAGAATGGAAGTCAACAGGTTATATATCAGTGTGATCTTCTCTACCGCAAAAAGCCCTTTACGGGTTTCTACTCTCTTGAATAAGTCTAAAGCCATCCTTTATCTTTATACCAGGCAATGGTCTCCTTTACTCCCCGTTCCAAATCGTATCCGGGGCTGTAACCCAGTTCCTTAACGGCCGGAGTAATGTCGCACTGCCAGTTGCGTTGTTTCATTATTCTATACTTGTCCGAATTGAGCGTACTGGTAGTGTTCCGGCGCTTCGCCCAATATTCGGCGAGCAAAGATACAACTTTCAATATAATTAACGGACATCTCAGACGAATTACAAACGGATTCCCCAATTCTTTCCGTATCAAGTCGGAAAAGGCACGGCTTTGATACACCTTGCCGTCCGCCAGAAAATAGGCGCGGCAGGATATTTGTTTCTCTATTCCCAAGAAAACGGCCTGCACAATATCCTTGACGTAGACAAACGTCAAATCCTGACGGCGGAAGCCTACGGAGAAGTCCGTGTGCTGCCGGATGGACTTTACCATCAGGAAATAATCCTTCTCGCGCGGACCGTAAACACCCGTAGGGCGATAGATGACGTAAGGGAAGCCCGGTATGCTTTGCAGATAAATCTCCGCTTTCAGTTTGCTAAGACCGTAAGCCGTATTGGGCATAGGGGTGTCTTCTCCCGTTATCGGAGTATATGTCTTTTCGCGTATCGGACCGAATACGCTCAAGGTGCTGATAAAGATAAACTGCCGGGGAATCATGTTCAGCTCACGCAACGTATCTACAAAGTATTTGGTCTGCAGATAGTTCACACGCTCGAAGTCATTCTTGTCCACGCATTTGGTGGCTCCGGCGCAATGGATAATATAATCGAACTTGCTGTAAGTCCCTTTATGACCGGAAAGTTGCGCACGCAATTCGTTGGGATGCGCAAAGTCGAGCTCAAGAAAATGTATCTTCTTATCCTGCAAATACTCCCGGCTGCTGGACGAACGAACGCCTGCCCATACGCCGAATCCCCGCCTCAACGCTTCTTCCACGATGAAACTTCCGATAAACCCGCTTGCTCCTGTTACTAAAACCGACTCCACTTTTGTTTATTGCAAATTTTGATGATTACGAATTACTGCTCCCGCTATTTCACCGGCTCTACATGGATACCCACATGAGTACCTTCGCCAAACTGTTCTTTCAAGGTATTCTCAATGGCCGTCGCCGTACGGTGCGCTTCTTCCAGTGTTATTTTGCCGTCCATGCGCACGTGCACCTCTATCGCATAATGATTGCCTATGCGGCGGGTACGCAAATGATGCGGCGAACTTACTCCGGGGAAAGAAAGGATAATCCGCTGTATTTCATTTTCCACATCGGCAGGCAACGATTTCTCCAACAACTCATCCACACAAGGAATCAATAGCTTTACGGCTACCTTCATAATGAAGAAACTGACGACAACCGCAGCTATCGGGTCGAGTACCCGCCAGTGATTTCCCAAAAGAATAGCTCCGCCGATACCTATGGCTGTGCCTATGGAAGAAAGAGCGTCGCTCCGGTGATGCCACGCATTGGCCACCACTGCCCGGGAGTTCAATTTCTTTCCCCGAAACACCGTATAGCGGTAGAGCGCCTCCTTAAAGGCGATGGACACCAACGCCGCTATCAATGCCAGCATTCCCGGCTCCTGCAAAGAACCGCCGTGAAGAAACCGATAGATAGAAGAAGCGCCGTTCCAGAAAATTCCAAAGCCGACAAAAAGCAATACAATACCGATAATGGCGGTTGCCAAAGTCTCATATTTACCATGCCCGTAATCGTGTCCCTCATCTTCCGGCTTGGAAGAGATGCGCACAAAGACAATGACGATGATGTCCGTAACAAAGTCCGACAGCGAGTGTACGGCATCTGCCAGCATGGCGGCGCTATGCCCCGCGATTCCCGCAAAGAACTTAAACAGAAGCAACAGGAAGTTCACCACACTCCCCACAATCGTTACGCGGTAAATACCTTTTTCCCTCGCAACCTCTTCCTTATCCACAGGTCGTACTTCCATGCCCTTTCTTCTAAGTCGCTGCAAATATAGTACATAAATCTATTATGACCGGTCGTTCCCCTATAAATTTCAGTAAGACAGAAAGATTTTGAAGGCAGAGTGAACGAGTGAATACATTTATTTGTTTACTTTGCAAGAAAGATAAAAAGACATCAAATTATGGCTAAGACAAAGAAAGAAAAGAAAGAGAAAAAAGCCGGCAAGCGAATGAAGAAGAAAGAGCTCGTCAAAACGCTATTGGACTTCTTCCACATAAAACAAGACGAAGTACTGTCCCTGAAATACATTTTTGAACAACTGCACCTCACCACGCATCCGCTGAAAATGCTGTGTATGGATATCCTGTCCGAGTTGTCGGATGACGATTACATCACCGAGGTGGACAAGCATAAATACAAGCTGAACAATCATGGCGTGGAAATGACCGGTACTTTCCAGCGCAAAAGCAACGGAAAGAACTCATTCATCCCCGAAGGTGGCGGTGACCCCATTTTCGTGGCCGAACGCAACTCGGCACACGCCATGGCAGGCGACAAAGTACGCATCGCCTTTTATGCCAAACGCCGCGGACGTGAAGCCGAAGGCGAAGTCATCGAAATACTGGAACGCGCCAACGATACCTTCGTAGGAACGCTGGAAGTTGCCAAGTCCTACGCTTTCCTTGTCACGGAAAACCGTACGCTGGCCAACGACATCTTCATCCCCAAAGAGAAACTGAAAGGTGGAAAAACAGGCGACAAAGCCATTGTCAAGGTAGTGGAATGGCCTGATAAGGCTAAGAACCCCATCGGTCAGGTCATTGACATCCTGGGAAAAGCCGGAGACAACACCACCGAGATGCACGCCATCCTGGCCGAATTCGGGTTGCCGTATGTCTATCCCGCATCCGTGGAAAAAGCCGCGGACAAGATTCCCGCCGAAATTCCCGCGGAGGAGTATGCCAAACGTGAAGATTTCCGCAATATAACCACCTTTACCATAGACCCCAAAGACGCCAAAGACTTTGACGATGCCCTGTCCGTCCGCAAACTGAAGGACAACCTGTGGGAAGTGGGCGTGCACATTGCCGACGTGACACATTATGTAACGGAAGGCGGCATCATCGATAAAGAAGCGGAGAAACGGGCGACATCCGTTTATCTCGTAGACCGCACCATTCCGATGCTGCCCGAACGGCTGTGCAACTTCATCTGCTCCTTGCGTCCCGATGAAGAGAAACTGGCTTATTCCGCCATCTTCGAAATGACGGACAAGGGAGAAGTAAAGAACTCGCGCATCGTACATACGGTTATCAAGTCCGACCGCCGCTTCACATACGAGGAAGCGCAACAGATTATCGAAACCAAAGAGGGAGATTTTAAAGAGGAAATCCTCAAACTGGATTCGCTTGCCAAGATATTGCGCGAAAAGCGATTTGCCGCCGGCGCCATCAACTTCGACCGCTATGAAGTGAAATTCGAGATTGATGAGAAGGGCAAGCCCGTCAGCGTATATTTCAAAGAATCCAAAGACGCCAACAAGCTGGTAGAGGAGTTCATGCTACTCGCCAACCGCACTGTGGCCGAAAAGATAGGGCGTGTACCCAAAAACAAAAAGCCGAAAGTATTCCCTTATCGTATTCACGACCTGCCGGACCCGGAGAAGCTGGATAACCTGTCACAGTTCATCGCCCGCTTCGGCTATAAGCTGCGCACCAGCGGAACCAAAACAGATGTGTCCAAATCCATCAACCACCTGCTGGATGATATTCAAGGGAAGAAAGAAGAGAATCTCATCGAAACCGTATCTATCCGCGCCATGCAAAAGGCACGCTATTCCGTGCACAACATCGGGCACTATGGATTGGCATTCGACTATTATACCCACTTCACCTCTCCCATCCGCCGCTATCCGGACATGATGGTGCACCGGTTGCTGACCAAGTACCTGGATTTAGGCGGACGAAGCGTTTCCGAGCAGAAATACGAAGCGCTCTGCGAACATTCCAGCGGCATGGAGCAGATAGCCGCCAATGCGGAACGCGCCTCTATCAAGTACAAACAAGTGGAATACATGACGGAACGTCTGGGACAGACTTACGACGGTGTTATTTCCGGCGTTACCGAATGGGGACTGTACGTTGAGCTGAACGAGAATAAATGCGAGGGAATGATACCTATCCGCGACCTCGATGATGATTACTACGAATTCGATGAAAAGAACTATTGCCTGCGCGGACGACGGAAGAAACGCACGTACAGCCTCGGTGACGCTATCACCATCAAGGTGGCACGCGCCAACCTCGAGAAAAAGCAACTGGACTTTGCCCTGATTGAATAAAACAGGATTATTATAAAAGCTTACATACACATACATGAAGACAATTACTATTACAGATCGCGCGCAAATAGAAGATATTATCCGTAAATGCCCTTATTGTACGGTCGGGATTACCGACGGAGAAGGCAATCCGTATGTAGTGCCCATGAACTTTGCCTGGGAAAATGATACCGTCTATCTGCACTCGGGGCCCGAAGGAAGTAAAATAGAAATGGTGGTACGGCATCCGCAGGTCTGCATTAACTTTTGTGAAGGGCACGAACTGGTGTATATGCACAAACAGATAGCTTGCAGTTACAGCATGAAATCCCGCAGCGTTATCTGTAAAGGCAAAGTACGCTTCATAGAAGATATGGATGAGAAACGCCGGATACTCGATATGCTCATGAAACAATATACAGACAATGCGTGCAATTATGCCGAACCGGCTGTACGCAATGTGAAAATATGGGAAGTGAAGGTGGATGAAATAAGTTGCAAATCGTTCGGGCTGAGGCCGAGTGAAGTGAAATAACGAGAAAGAGCGTGCTTTCCCGCACGCTCCTAACCTAACTAATAAACCTAATTAACATCATTGTGTGATTCCTAAATCTTTCTTGTCAGAAGCTTTATTGGATAATGGTGATGTTGAAATCTGATAAAAATTACCAGTATTCGCATCTACATATTCAGGTCTATAGTTTGTAATATTCTTACTCCCCAATTTACCCCAGAAAGAAGCAATACGTCCGGAATTATACAGATTAATATAAGACACTGACAATTTATCCCAACTCATCTCATTGAAACGAATACTGGCTCCTCCCTTTCCACTGTTGGCAAAAGAACAATTAGTCACAGTAGCACTTTGTACTCCTATCAAACGCATAGCAGAACCTTGCTCTTTATTGTCCACATTTTCAATTGTACAATGGTCAACTGTCAACAATGGTCCACTGGTGCTTTCATCATTTCCACCTCGATAAATATTCAAAGCACTACCTAATAACCGATAAAATATACAATTATCAACATGTAACTCTTCTACATTGTACTTACCTTTATCATCCTTCTCTCCAGCAAAATTAATTGCTTCCCCTGACATGTCATGAAAAAAAGAATTCCGGATAATCACCATTGGTGAGAAAGTAGATTTTTCACCACGGATGGCCGCCAAGCCAGATTCATTGAAATTATAGAATTCGCAATTATCAACAGTAAGTAAATAAGGAGTAATAGTACCTGATTTCACGGTTATACCACCTTCGGACAAAGCTTTCCCCGCCTCACCTTCACCATTGAAAGCAAGACCTTGTATTTCCAAGTTTCCACCATTGACAATGGTCACAAATGCTTTACCAGACATACCATTAAAGCATAAAACGGGGCGTTTAGATAAATGGGAATCTGCTTGAATACGAATATATTTATCTATCAACAAAGTATTATCCAGCCAATAGACACCCTCTTCCGAGAGATTCAAAATATCACCGGACTGTGCTTGATTCAAAGCCTCTAATAGTGTATTTTGTCCTGCCTTCACACTGATTTCATTACCGGTAAGCACCAATTCATGATTTTCAGAAAGAGTATACCAACTTGCACCGTTTTTTTTCTCCATATATGGCTTTAAATCAATACTATCTGATAAAGTCGTATTATTCTGAAACCCTCTTTGTGTTACGGTATAGGGATAATTCACCACATTATCAATAAAAGTAAAACCAGAAATATCATCAAAAGACTGATAAAGCGCTTTATCCGACTTACTAATGAACTGATTACGAATAAAAGAGATATTTGAGGGTGGTAATGTACGTTCATTATCTTTTCCTACACAAAATAAGATATTATCACAATTAATAAAGCGGTTATCTTCTAACGTTACATCCTTTACATGATGATAACGGTTAGGTAAAGAATTAGGAACCGCATTCATCAACCCAAGAGCCGCAAAAAAACGATCACCTTTCAGCCCATAGAACAAATTTCCCTTAATAGTATGCCCTTCATTGACTATACGTACTCCGCCTGTACAAGGTAATCCATTTCCTATAAATGCATTTCCTTCAACTAAATTACGGTTACCATGACGTAAAGCCAAAATACCACGACATTCTAAAAATACATTATTACGAATAATGTTATCACTTGATTTGATAGAAACAACTTCAACTTCTCCATTACAATGGTGAAACATATTGTCTTCTATCACAGTATTCGAAGAAAAAAATGCATGATGTGAGGTTCCCACACGAATCGTTTCGCCCCCATTTGAGCCCAATATCGGACGTTCACCGAAATAATTATGATCAATTCTATGATTATTATTACGGTCTCCCTCACCATTTAAAATAACAGCCAAAGTTACTCCTGCATAAAGCTTACCCAAAATAGAATTATGGTCCAGTCGGTTATTTCGTCCGTAAAGAAGAATCCAGCTTCCAGATACCCCACGATCTATCGGATTGAAGTAATCAATGACACAATCTGTTATACGGCAGTTGTTAGCAACTTTTTCACCATTACGAAACTCAATCACAGCTCCTTTAGGAGTGTAACCATTACGAAAATGCAATCCGTTTATTTCAACGTATTCTCCACATAAACGAAGATTAGATACACCTTCTATAAAAACACTGCCTGGTTGTTGAGCCATAACAACAATCGGCTCTTCTACCTTACCATACCCCTCAAGTTGTAACTGGATATTTGTATATGTACCTGATTTAATATAAATCGTATCACCTGGACCAGCTTTCTCCAAAGTACTTTGAAGAGAATTTAAGTCAATAGTCCGATTTCCTTGCGAACATGCGGCCAACAAAGGAAAAATCCAACAAAGTTTAATAAATGATTTAAGCATCACAAGCTATATATTAAAGTTTCACTAGTTAACGAATTTTCATCGGATAATAAATACCCTCTGTCATTAATGAGAAATTATCTGTACGGAAAGGAGTTGCTGGGAAACCCTCTTTATTAAAAAGATTAGCTTCCGTCCAATTAGACCAACCATAACGTACCGCAATAGGACGCTCTACAACATCAGACCAGACAAATACTTTTCCATCCCTAATTTCCGCTCTTGCCGATACAAAATTATAATCCGCCCCACAAATAGAAAAACCTTTCAATTCCCCGCCCAAAGCAGTCAAACCAGAATAAACAAAATCAAAACTAATTTCTGCTTTATTGTCTTTTATTTGCATTGATTTATATACCGGGCCTGAATATGGTACTTTTTTATCATATTGCAAATGCAAAGCACAGGATGCTAAACGTTCACCAATAGGTTTCTTATAAATAGGGTGTACATCGTTTTTCTCCCCTTTATCAATACTGACTACCATAGCAGTATTCTTTACTGTTTTCCATGTAAATAGCTGGGCATCACGTAACTCAGCCCAATTTGGACGATCTTGCCAAAAAGGATGATCAAAATTCGACAACTGAACAAAATAAAATGGTAAATCAGGTTGATGAAAATCAGTACGCCATTGTCTAATTAATGCTGGAAAAAGTACTCTATACTGCTCCGCCCGCTCTGCATTACCCTCGCCTTGATACCAAATTACACCTTTAGCCGTATAAGGAATAATACGCTGCAACATAGTATGATACAATCCACAAGGGCGTTTATGATGTTTAGGGCCCACTGGTTCGAAAGGACGAACAACGTTTTTATATCCCATAGTCACTGAGTCATTATAAACCCTATAAAGTACCTTATACTCCTCCATTTTTTTCTCATATAAGGTATCATCCATAATAGCAACTTTACGATAATTATCCAAAATAGGACGTAATTTATCATCTCTTTCCAGCGTCTCTTCTTTCACCCAAGCTTCAGCAGGCGTTCCACCACGATAACAACAAATGATACCAATAGGAACATTTAATTCTTTCTGAAGCTTACAAGCAAAATAATAACCGATGGCAGACATATTCGCAACTTGTGGCGCTGTTGCGGTCTGCCATTTCATTTCTTTATTAACATTATGCCCTTTATAATATACTTGAGGTACTATTAGAAAATGAATATTCTGATTATTAGCTGAACGAACAACAGCTTCTCCATTTTCACTCATAAACAGCTTACGCTCCATATTTGATTGTCCTGTTGCTAACCACACTTCTCCAACATACACTTCAGACAGTAGAACAGATTCATTTTCTGAAGTTACTTTTAACCGATATGGCCCCCCAGCAGCCAGATTCTTCAAAGACAACATCCAGCGCCCGTCAGGCTTAACTTCTGTCTTTACTTTTTGATCTTGAAATTCGACCTGTACTATAGCAAAAGGACGTCCTATTCCCCAAATATTATTTATATCTTCTTGCTGCAATACCATTCCTTCACCAAAAACTTCAGCTAAAGACAACTGGAAATTATTACCCGTGGAGGCTCCCCAAAGGAGCCCCCAACAGATACAAATTTGCAAACATACAAATATACAACCTCTTTTCATCATTTTTATCAGTTATAACCCTCGTTCTGAGATAAAATTTCTTTTCCTAACAAACGAATTTCACGTCCCGGAATAGGATAAAGCATTTGAAATCTTTCTACCTTAGTAAATTTCTGCTTTGGTAAAAGTCTAGAGTCCTGTCCGTGTGCTTCCATAATTCGAATCGTTTCAGATACTCCAACTACACGCTGTAAATCAAACCAACGTTGGTTTTCGAACGCAAACTCAAATTTACGTTCCTGAAGTAATTCATTTCTAGAAACCGAAGTTACGGGAAGATACCCTGCACGTGCCCTCACTGCATTATAAACGGCTAAAGCATTCACATCATTAGTTATATCATTCGCATAAGGTTCAGAGGGAGCACCTAATACCGCTTCAACATACATTAAAAGTACATCAGCATAACGTAAAATAGGAGCATCGGCAGCATTATCCTTTTGTGAAGGCTTAGTTCCCCTTTTCAAGTATTTACCACACACAATCCAAATACCCGCCTTATCTTCTTCCATTAAATTGGTCTGGCTACGTACAACATCACTTTCACATTCCTCAGCGAATGGAGTAGTAGGTGTATTTAAACCTGAATTACCACCAAATACAGAAAAATCATAACTAAATGTTTGTCCTTCACCCGAAGTAGAATTAAATTGAACAGCAAATAATATCTCACTATTCCATTTAGTGCTTTCTGAGAATATAGAGCTATAGTCTGAAGCTAATCCTACTCCTGAAACAGTACTCTTGCTAGGATCTGACATATTAATCAAAGTAGCAAGCAAAGTCTTTGCATCGGAATGACGACCTAAAGTAAGATATACTTTAGCAAGCAACGCTTTAGCTGCCATAGCATTTGCTTTGCCCTTAGTCATGTCAGGCAAATTATTTATAGCAAACTCTAAATCGGGAATAATGACAGTAGAATAAACCTCAGAAAGAGGCTTCCGGCGAAACATATCTGTTTCATTGGCATCTATCGTACGAGTAATAATAGGTAAATCCCCCCATAAACGAACCATATTAAAGTAAACTAATGCACGTATAAAGCGTGCTTCACCTTCTATTCGGTTGCGAGTCACCTCATCATTTACTATACCCAAATTATCTATTACTAAGTTTGTACGGGAAAGAGCATTGAAACAGGCTTTCCAATAATTATATACATCACCACTCTCAACAATATCTTTCACAAAAGTGTCAATATATCCAAACTCACCTTCTGCCAAATAAGAAGAAGAAAGATCTGAACGCATTTCCATCAATACATAATCATGATTCAAAGACATTTGTTGGAGACCGTCATAACAACCAACCAAAGCCAATTCAACATCACTTGTCTTATTAAAGAAGTTTGTTTGTGTCAAATCTGATTTAGGTTGTAAATCCAATGCATCCGTACAGGAAGCCAAAAATAAGCTTAAACCCAAACCTATTATATATTTCATTTTTTTCATATCAGTCAACATTAGTAATTAAAATTGAAAATTAAAGCCAAGCGTATAAGTACGAGCCAACGGCATTGCACCACTCTGATAACCATCAATCAATGGAGTATCAAAGCTCTTAATACCTTCAGGATTATACCCTTTATAATCACCCAACAAGAAATAGCATGGATTATAAATAGACGCATAAACACGTAATGAACAGTTCTTCATAATATTTTTAGGCAATGTATATCCTAAATTGATACTGCGTATTGCAATAAAAGAAGCATCCTCTACAAACCAGCAGGCTGAAGCTTTATGTTTGATATTATTATAGGAATTCTGGTACTCTGGCAACAATTTCCCATTCCATTGACTCTGAGCATAATGCTCATCAATATTAAATACTTTATTACCATGTGACCCTTGAACCACTACATTTAAATCGAAATCTTTCCATTTTAAATCATTAGTCATACCCCAAGTTACTTTCGGATATGGAGAGCCCTGTGCTACCATATCATCATCGTCTATTTTTCCATTGCCGTCCAAGTCTTTAACATGTACCAATTCTGGTTTCACATCAACCGGCCATACAGGACTGATAAGCCCTTCGTTAGGAATCTCTTTTTCAACAACAAAGCCATAGAATTGAACTAAAGGTTTACCGACCTCAGTTACAAAATATGTAGGACGTTTTTCTTCTCCTTTAGGACTGCTTATAATCTTATCTACACCACCTAAGTTTAAAACCTTATTAAAGTTCTGTGCAATATTTAAACTTGTAGACCAAGAGAAATCCTTTGTTTGAATATTCTGGGTTGTAATTTCAATTTCATAACCGGTATTACTCATTTTACCCATATTAACCAACTGGTTTGTTTGTCCCGTCATACTAGAGATCTCTCTTTCCAAAAGTAGTTTATCCGTTATCGTATAGTAAGCATCAAGATTAATTCTCAAACGATTATTAAACATACCCAAATCAAAACCACCATTATACTGATAAGTTCTCTCCCAACCCAAGTCTTTATTTTCACTGGAAATTTGTGTATATCCAGGAGTTACTTTATTATTGATTACAGCATTGGACTGTGAAAGAAGACCAAATGCTTGGTAATTACCAATATTTTTATTACCACTGGCACCAAAACTTGCTCTAATCTTTAATTCATCAATTATCTTCTTAACCGGAGTAAAGAATGATTCCTCAGAAATACGCCAACCTAAAGATACTGAAGGGAAATACCCCCATTTATTATTAATACCGAAACGAGAACTTCCATCCCAACGTGAACTTACAGAAGCAAGGTATTTACCTTTATAAGAATATGTGACACGTCCTAGTGCCGATAATAACAGTTCCTCATACTCAGTAGTATTACCCGAGTTAATGATACCAGCATTCAAGGTTTGAATATTATCAGTCGGAAAGTCTGAAGCTGTCATATTGCTATTATAGCCTGTAGTCTTTTGAACTGTATAACCAGCCAATATACTTAAAGAATGATTTTCTCCTAAATTAGGAGTATAGGTCGCAATATTTTCATTCAACCAATCTATTACTTTTGCAGTTTTATATTGTCCGCTCGTTTTACCATTATTATGAGCTAAACTACTCTGATAAAATTTATAGTCCATCATAGAAGCATATCCACCAAAAGAACTTTTTAAAATCAAACCTTTAACAGGTTGATACTGTAAGTAGATATTTCCTAAGGCTTTAATATAACCAGTTCTATCATTACGCTCTAAAGTAGTAGAAATACCATTATTACCACCAGCATTTTTTACACTAATATATTCTCCATTATAAGGGACTTTCGAAAAATGATATTCATGAGCATAGTCACCTATATTTAATGTAGGATCAGACAAACGAGCCCATTCAATTGTCTCAGCAGTATGCCTTACTGGGATGTACATAGCATCTCTAAATACCTGATTAATATTTGATTGAGATCCTGAACGATAAGCGCGTTGGGAATCAACAACTGCATTCACATTGACGCCGAATTCTAATTTATCATTAATCTTAGCATCAACCTTAGCATTTAAATTAAACTTTTTATAACGATCTGTTATAACAATTCCTTTCTCATCCAAAAAAGAACCAGATGCGTAGTAGTTCACATTTTTTGAACCGCCAGAAACACTAATCTGATGGTTCTGTATATATCCCAGTTTTATTGTTTCTTCTACCCAGTCAGTTTGAGTTCCCAAAACATCAGAAGCAACATAAACTTTTTTCATATCATCTACCATAGACGCATGAGCTCCACTGATCGGTCTACCCATTTCTGCATATATTTGTTCTGCTTTTATCTTCCAGTCTTCAGGACGTGTACGTTGTATTCCTTTCAACAGTCGCTCTTTAACACCACCATAACTATTTATGCGAATAGTAGGTTTAGAGCCTTCAGAGCTACCACTACGTGTAGTCACAATAATAATACCATTTGCACCTCTTGAACCATAAATAGCAGCTGATGCAGCATCTTTCAATACCTCAATAGATTCTACATCATTCATATCAACATCTGACAAATCTCCTGGGATAGGATAACCATCTACTACGATCAGAGGATTCGTATCTGCAGAGATAGATCCAATACCACGTATCTGAATTTTAGGACTAGCCCCCGATTGCGCTGAAATATTTTGAATTTGCACACCCGCCAATTTACCAACTAACGCTTGGTCTGCACGAGAAACGGGTAATTGCCCCAGATTTTCATTTTTAATTTTTGAAATAGAACCTGTTAAATGAGATTTCTTCTGAACACCATAACCAACCACCACGACTTCATCTAGCTGTTGTTGATCCTCAGTCAAAGTTACATTTATTTTTGGCTGTCCTTTGCAAGCTACTTCTTTCTGAGTAAACCCGATATATGAAAATACAAGAATGTCTGTCGCTAAATCTGGTACACTAATTGAATAATTTCCATCAATATCAGTAATACATCCAATAGTAGTCCCCTTTACAAGAATATTCACACCTGGCAAAGGCGAATTTGTCACATCTATAACTTGGCCTGTCACAATTTTCGTTTGGGCAAAAATCGCCATACCATACAGTTGCATCCAGCAAAACATGATTAACAAAAAAGTTCGCCGAGAAGCAGTTTGAAATAATTGTCTGTTCTTCATAAAACTATAAAATTAATGATTAACAATAAATATATATCGCAATAAGATAATAATTCTAACAGTAGTTTTACCATCTTCCATAGCCATTCGCTACAGAAAAGTCGATCATCTTACGAATGCACTCAATCCAACAAAACAATAGACATTTCACATATTGGTTTGCCAAAAATAATAGTATTTTTAATAATATCAAAGTAAAAAGAAGAAAAATATAAAATAAATTATATTATCACATAAGAGCTCTATAAATAACGATATACATATAAAGTGGTACGTGTACATTATTATATTATTAAACACAAAACAATATAATACACTAATAATCAACGTAATTAATATTTAATTAAAGAAAGCAAAAGAAGGAAAGAAACAACCATAAAAAGTGAGTACAAAAAATATCAGGTAAGCCTATGATAAAAAACATAAAAAATATCAAGTATTTTATTTGCTCAAAACAAAATTAACCACTACTTTTGGAAAACCAATTTAAAACAAAGAAATACTCATGAAAACAAAAAGTATTCTAATAACTATTTTCTTGTTTCTGGCATTTACAATCCAGGCCAAGTTACCAAAGCATCCCTGCTTATTGCTTACTCAAAAAGGAATTGAAAAAATAAAAGCTCAAAACAAGCCGGCTATGCTATTCAATACGACATTAATTCAAATAAAAAATCAAATAGATCCTATCTTAAAACAACCGATAGAAGTTCCACTTCCTAAAGACGCAGGTGGTGGCTATACACACGAACAACACAAACGTAACTATAATAACATGTATAATGCAGGTGTACTTTTCCAATTAACTGAAAAAAAAGAATATGCGGAATATGTAAAAGAAATGCTTATACAATATGCTGAAATGTATCCTAATCTACCCTTACATCCAATTCAAAAATCTAATTATAGAGGAAAGCTCTTTTGGCAAGGGTTAAATGAATGTGTTTGGTTAGTATACACATCTCAAGCCTATGATTGTATATATAATTACTTAAATCCCAAAGAAAGAGAGTTTATTGAAAATAATTTATTTAAGCCAATGGTTGAGTTTATCGCTATACACAATAAATCCACATTCGAAAAAATTCATAACCACGCTACCTGGGCAGTAACAGGAGTGGGGATGATTTCCTATGTTATGGGAGATAAAGATATGCTTGAGAAAGCATTATATGGACTAGATAAAAGCGGAAAAAGTGGTTTTATTAGGCAAATAGATCAACTTTTTTCACCCGACGGATATTTCGAGGAAGGGCCTTATTATCAGAGATATTCATTACAGCCATTCATTATGTTTGCTCAAGCTATTGAGAACAATGAGCCTGAAAGAAAAATATTTGAATATAAAAATGGAGTAATATTAAAAGCCGTCACTACTCTATTACAAATGTCTGAAAACAACGGCCAATTCTTTCATTTCAATGACGCTTTAGACAAGACCTGGCACAGTACAGAGTTAGTTTGGGGTATTGATATCGCCTATAATAGAACAGGCAACAAACAACTATTATCTATAGCAAAAGAACAAAATACTGTTATCCTAAATGAAGCTGGATATAAAGTTGCTACTGACATAGAACTTGCACAACCTTTTATACATCAAACAATGGTCATAAGCGATGGAGCCAAAGGCGACGAGGGTGGCATTGGAATTCTACGCTGCCCAAATAAAAATAATGAAAGCTGTGTAGCTCTAAAATACACATCACAGGGTATGGGACATGGACACTTTGATAGGTTATCATTTACCTATTACGACAATAATAAAGAAATAATACAAGACTACGGGGCTGCACGTTTTTTAAATATAGAGCCTAAAAATGGCGGCCATTATTTACCTGAAAATAATAGCTTTAGTAAGCAAACAATAGGGCATAACACCCTAATAGTCGACGAAACCAGCCACTTCAATGGTAAATTGGACGAAGCATCAAAATACTCTCCCACATTCTATGCTTTCATCAATGGCGAACAGGTAAAAATGATCAGTGCAAAAGACAAACACGCTGTTCCCGGAGTAACTATGCAGCGAAATCTACTGCTAATCTCCCATCCTGCTTTTGAACATCCTCTCATTATTGATATATTCAAAATAATTTCACAAAAAAAACATCAATACGATTTGCCTTATTATTATAAAGGGCATCTCATTAATACTGATTATAAATACAACGCATTCGATACAACTCGCACTTTGTTAGGCAGCAAAAACGGATACCAACATTTATGGATAGAAGCACAAGGAAACCCCAGGCAAGAGACAACTTCTACCACTTGGTTAAACGATAATAGATTCTATACATTAACCGCTGTAACCGATGAAAATACAGAGATATTTCTAACCAGAATTGGTGGTAACGACCCTAACTTCAATTTGAGAAACGATCCTTGCTTAATGTTTCGCCAGAAAGAGAGTGATAATCATACATTCGTATCTCTCATAGAAGCACACGGAGAATACAACCCACGTCTGGAATATACATTAGCTCCTTACACAAACGTACAAAACATCCAAATTATAATGGACACAGAGGAATATACTATCCTCAAAGTTACAACTAAAAACAAACAGACCATAACTATCTGTTTTGCGAATACAGATAATAATCCACATTCTGTACATAAAATAAGAGATTATAGCTGGCAAGGAGTCTGCGAAATAAAATAACGTAAATAATAACTATTAAAAAAACAACATTATGAAAACATGTAGTAAAGTTTTCCTATTAGAAAATGAAATAAGTTGGGAACAAGTTGGTGAAGGTATTCAAAGGCAAATACTCGGATATGACGGACAACTCATGCTAGTAAAAGTGAAATTTCAGAAAGGGGCTATTGGAAACGCCCATGAGCATTTTCATTCCCAATCCACCTATGTTGTTAGTGGAGTGTTCGAATTTCATGTAAACGGAGAGAAGAAAATAGTAAAAGCCGGAGATGGAATCTATATGGAACCGGATGTCTTACATGGTTGTACCTGTCTCGAAGCTGGTATTTTAATTGATACCTTTAGCCCAATGCGTGAAGATTTTATAAACGAATAACTATCATGAAAATCAAAGGTGTAAGATGGTGGATTATTGGGCTAATCATGCTCATTACCATCATAAACTATTTGGATAGAGGTACTCTAAATTATATGTGGGTAGCCAATATTGAATACACTCTAACGGACTCTTTTAATCCTAGTCTTAGAGTGAACCAAGCCACTCAGATAAATGAGCAAACCTATCTTTTAACCAACGGTCAAGGCCATGAGATTCAAGTTGAAGCAAGTAGAATCTCACTAAAGGAGAAAAATGGCCAAACAATGGTAATAAACAAAGAGGGGATTGCCTATGATTTAGGACTAATCAGTACTGATTTGTCTACTGAAGAAGCTGCCAAGCAAGCTAAAGATATACTAGGAACGATTACCATATTTTTTATGATAGCTTATGGTATAAGCCAGTTAGTATCTGGAAAAATGTATGACAAAATTGGTACAAGAAAAGGATTCTTCGTTTCTGTATTATTATGGGGAGCCGCAGATGCCATGACATCACTATCACGAGGCATCCTTTCATTAACAACATTTCGTATGATGCTGGGATTGGGGGAAGCCGGTCCATGGCCAGGAACCACTAAAAGTAACGCTGAATGGTTTCCACAGAAGGAACGTGCATTAGCACAAGGTTTATTTGGTGCAGCAGCTTCGTTGGGTTCTATTTTTGCACCCATCATTATACTCATGCTGTATATTACACTTGGATGGAAGCTTACATTTGTAGTTGTCGGTGGTTTCGGTTTATTATGGCTAATCCCATGGATTATCATCAACAAAAAAGGACCTAAAGAACACCCATGGATTACTGATAAAGAAAAAGAATACATATTAACTGGACAACCGGAAATCAAGATTACCAATGACAAAGGCAAAGGCTGGAGAGAATTATTATCAAACAAAAAAAACTGGTCTGTTATTTTAGGACGTTTTTTTCTTGATCCCATTTGGTGGATGTTTGTCACTTATCTACCACTCTATCTAGCAGATGTCTTCAAACTTAATATTAAGGAAGTAGCATTCTCCGCATGGGTTCCTTATGTAGGCGCAATGGTTGGTAGTATTGCCGGTGGATGGATGTCAGGCTTTTTAATCCGAAAAGGAAAAAGTGTTGATTATTCACGTAAAGCTGCCATGTTATTGGGTGGATTTATTATCATCCCTTCTATAATTGCAGCCGTTTATTCTACAACTTCTATTATGGCAGTTATCTTTATGGCTTTCGTCTTGGGAGGTTTTCAATTTGTCATGACGAATATTCAAACAATACCCAGCGACCTACACTCCGGAAAATCCGTTGGCTCATTAGCAGGTCTAGGTGGTGCATCAGCCGTATTAGGAACTATTCTAGCAATATTATTTGCCCAATACATCACAAACTGGCTATTATTATTCTCACTACTTGCAGCATTAGTTCCATTATCATTATTATCCATATTTTTGACTGTCGGTAAAATAGAACAAATAAAATAAAGTTACACATATTCATTAAACTAAAAAATAATATGAAATTACAAGGTAAAGTAGCCATCGTAACAGGTGGAGCACGTGATTTGGGACGTGCAATCTCAATCAAATTCGCTCAAGAAGGAGCTAAAGTAGTTGTAAACTATTTCGACAACCCGGAAGATGCAGCAGAAACTTTAAAATTGATTCAGGCTGCAGGATCTGAAGGAATTATTGTACAAGGTGATATGACAAAAGCAACTGATGTCAAAAATCTATTTGACAAAGCTATTGAAGCATTTGGAAATCACATTGATGCATTAGTTAATGTTGTTGGTGGAATTGTCGGTCGCAAATTAGTAACAGAACAAGACGAAACTTGGTATGACTTTTTAATGGATGTAAATATGCGTAGCGTATTTCTATGCACCCGCGAAGCTGTACCGTACATGAGTGCCGGATCTACCATTGTCAATTTTTCGTCTCTTGCAGCCCGTGATGGTGGCGGTCCTGGAGCATCTATGTATGCAACTGCCAAAGGTGCTGTTATGACTTACACACGTGCTATGGCCAAGGAGCTTGGTCCCAAAGGAATACGTGTCAACGCATTAGCTCCCGGCACAATAGCTACATCATTCCACGATCGCTTCAATACACCAGAAAACAGAGAACGACTGAAAGCCACATATGCCCTCCGTCGTGAAGGTGAAGCAAAAGAAGTGGCAGATCTAGTAATCTACCTTTCATCCGAGGATTCCTCTTATATTACTGGTGCAAACATAGATATTAATGGTGGTAGTTTCTTCTCATAAAACAATTCAAAATAAATAATATATAAAGATGGCAGGAGCCCAATATTGGCTTCTGCCATTTTAATATAAAATATCTATTTTGTAACAGGCGAGAGGAGAGTTTTTCCTTCAAAGTAATTTATAATATTCTGAAGGGCATAACGAGTGCTTTCTACACGTGTATCAATAGTCCCTGTGCCATTATGAGGTGATAATAGCACATTATCAAGCTGTAATAATTCCGAAGGTATTTCAGGCTCACTTTCAAATACATCCAACCCCGCACCAAATATTCTTTTTTCTTGAAGAAAATGTATCAATACTCTTTCATTAATCAGATTTCCCCTAGCTGTGTTTATCAATACCACAGAAGGTTTCATTAGATTAAACTGTTGTATATCAATCATGTGATAGGTTTCTGAAGTCGCTGGGGCGTGTAATGATATAAAATCAGATGTAGCTAACAATTCATTCAAACTGACCCAATCAGCCTCATACACATTTTCAATTTCTTGAGATAATCTTTTTCTATTATAATATATAATTCTCATACCACAAGCAGAAGCTCTTCTTGCCAAAGCTTGCCCTATCGCTCCCATACCAACTATCCCTAAAGTCTTTCCATATAAACTGATTCCAAGATTTTCCATCACATCAATTTCTATTCCTCTTGATGAACGTAATTTCCTATCACATTCAGAAACTCTTCTAGCCACATTCAATAACAAGGAAAAAGCCAGCTCGGCCGTTGGTTCAATAACCGGTTTCGGAGAATTGGTTACCAAAATTCCTTTTGTAATAGCATAATTAACATCTATATTATCATAACCTGCTCCAAAGTTTGCAATAATCTCCAAGTTAGTAGCACGATCTATAATTTCTTTAGTTACCTTAAATGCATAAGTAGGAAGCAAAGCATCACAACGCCCAATCCATCTATCAAGCATACAGCTACTAATCAAGCCTTTATCAGGCATAATAATTTTATAATCATTTACAATTGTTTCAAAAGCCACTTTAGGAAGTTGATGAGTCACAAGAATCGTTTTCATATATATCACTAAAACATGTTTTACTATGACAACTTAATATACTTTTATACAAAAATAAGTTTTCAGAATTGGAAAACCAAATATAAGCTAAAAAAAGAATACTAAAACACCTAGCCTATCTCCAATCTAAACCGAATATATTTTCTAACATTTTGTTGAATTTATAAAAGAAGTATTTTGAATTAATTTGTATCTTTGCAAATATTTAATAAATTAACATATGACTGATATATTGAAGCTTTTAGAACCTGCTGGCGAAAATGCAACTGATGATATCATCAGACAAATTCGCTCTTTACTTGACTCTGGAGATTTACAACCTGGGGACAAACTTCCGGCAGAGCGTAAATTAGCTGAAAAGTTCCAAGTTGCACGTTCTCAGGTAAGGGAAGCATTTAAAAAACTGGAGTTTTATAATATCATTAAAACAATGCCACAAAGTGGCTCGGTAATCTCGGCCATTGAGTCTACTGCTTTAAATAGCTTAATCAGTGACATTTTAAAAATGGACAATTGCGACTTCCACTCTTTAGTAGAAGCACGTTCTATTATTGAAATTAATGCTGCAAAACTTTGCGCAATTCGTCGTACAGAAGAAGATCTGAAAATGATAGAAAGCGCAATGAACAACTATAATAAAAAAATAAAAGAATGCGGTTCTGCATTAGAAGAAGATTTATACTTTCACCGTACTATTGCTGAAGGCTCTAAAAATACAGTATTAAAATCTATGATGATGACAATTACACCTGATATCATGGTGAATTATGCTAAATTTAATGTTTGTAAGACAAATTTTGAGATCCCAATAAGTGAGCATCGCCTCCTTTTCGAATATATTAAAAATAACAATGCAGAAGCAGCTAGTAATATTATGAGTCAGCACCTTACAGGAGTACTAAATTTTGCTAAGACACAACAAATTGTCCTCTAGACATAAAAAAACAATTATAAAAAGCCTGAGAATCAATTTGACAATCAGGCTTTTATATTAAATCATAAAGGATATTCCTCAAAAGCATAAAGCAACGTCGACAAATAGCGTTCTCCCGTATCAGGCAGTAATACCACAATGTTTTTACCCTCGTTCTCCGGCAACTGCGCCAACTGAGTTGCGGCGCTGACAGCGGCTCCCGAAGAAATCCCGACCAACAAGCCTTCGTATTTCGCCAGTTCCCGCCCGGTACGGATAGCGTCATCATTGGATACCTGTAGAATTCCGTCTACTACCGCACTATTATAGTTTTTGGGGATAAAGCCTGCACCGATACCTTGAATTTTATGTGAACCCGGTTTTCCGCCTGACAATACCGGAGAATCCTCCGGCTCTACGGCTACCACTTGTATTTTAGGGTTATGCTTCTTCAAAGCCGTACCCACACCGCTCACCGTCCCACCGGTCCCAACACCGGCTACGAATATATCGACTTTTCCGTCCGTATCCTGCCATATTTCCTGTCCGGTAGTGCGCTCATGAACGGCCGGGTTAGCTTGATTATCAAACTGCTGTAAAATCAACGAACCGGGAGTACTCGCTTGCAATTCTTCGGCACGGGCTATAGCACCCTTCATACCATCGGTACCGGGCGTCAAGACAAGTTCCGCGCCAAGAGCCTTCAGTAAATTGCGGCGTTCCATGCTCATGGTGTCCGGCATAGTCAAAACCAATTTATAACCTTTGGCCGCCGCTACAAAAGCAAGTCCAACCCCGGTATTGCCGCTGGTCGGTTCGATAATCGTCGCACCGGGTTTCAACAGTCCTTTCGTTTCCGCATCCTCTATCATAGCCAGTGCAACGCGGTCCTTGACACTTCCCGCAGGATTAAAGTATTCCAGTTTGACTATCACATGAGCCCTCAAGCCCTTATTTTTACTATAATTGTTCAACTCCAACAAAGGAGTATTGCCTACTAAGTCGGTAAGGCGTTGCGCTATTTTTTTCATATCTTACAGTGAATTATTAATAAGACAAAAATACGGTGAAGTTCGTTCATTCAAAATACCATAAATGTGGTAAATCCATACTATAAATGAGGGATATGTAGGAAAATTGGTGAGTATTTTATACCTTTGTAGCCACTTTATTAATAAAGGATATCATAATGAGTCCACTTAATTTTACTCACATCCTGACACAGGCAGTCGATGAGCTATCGGAAAGCGAATCTTACAAAGGACTGTTTCACCAGCACACGGACGGCAATCCATTGCCTTCAGCTAAGGCATTGTGCGATATTATCGAACTTGCGCGCGCTATTATCTTTCCCGGATATTTTGGAAATTCAACGGTCAACAGCCGTACGGTAACTTACCATATCGGAGTCAACGTAGAAAGACTGTTCGACCTGCTGACAGAGCAAATACTGGCAGGGCTTTGTTTCGGCAGTGATGATGAATGCAGCTGCTGTACCGAGCTTCAACGTGAAGAGGCTGCATCGATCGCCGCCAAATTTATCAGCCATTTACCGGAATTACGCCGCATACTGGCAACCGACGTCGAAGCCGCTTACAACGGTGACCCGGCCGCCCATTCGTTCGGCGAGGTTATCAGTTGCTATCCCGCCATCCGCGCCATCAGTAACTACCGCATAGCGCATGAGTTGTTGGTACTCGGCGTGCCTCTCATTCCGCGTATCATCACCGAAATGGCACATAGCGAAACCGGCATCGACATTCATCCGGGAGCCGCCATAGGCGGTTATTTCACGATAGACCATGGTACAGGTGTGGTAATCGGTGAAACCTGCATTATCGGCAATAACGTAAAACTATATCAGGGTGTAACCCTCGGAGCCAAAAGCTTCCCGCTGGACGAAGACGGCAAACCCATCAAAGGCATTCCCCGCCACCCCATATTGGAAGATAATGTCATCGTGTATTCCAATGCCACTATCTTGGGGCGTATCACCATCGGAAAAGACGCTACCGTAGGCGGTAACATCTGGGTAACGGAGGATGTACCTGCAGGCGCAAGAATCGTACAAACCAAAGCAAAGAAATGAACGGCTGCAAAGCATAAAAGAAAGTTGTAAATAGTAAATCGTAAAATAGAAAATAAATAGATGAGCGAACAATCATTTGAAATGATTGCCAAAACTTTCCAGGGACTGGAAGAAACATTGGCACAAGAATTGACCTCTTTAGGAGCAAACGAGATACAGATAGGACGTCGTATGGTATCATTCTGTGGAGATAAGGAAATGATGTATAAGGCGAACTTCTGCCTGCGAACAGCCATCCGCATCCTGAAGCCTATCAAACAGTTTGTAGCAAAAAATGCCGATGAGGTGTACGAGCAGATCAAGGCAATCCACTGGGAAGACTATCTGGATGTTGACAAAACTTTCGCAGTGGACGCAGTTGTGTTCAGCGAGGAATTCCGTCATTCAAAGTTTGTTTCCTATAAAGTAAAAGACGCCATTGCGGACTATTTCCGGGATGCCTATAACAAACGCCCGTCCGTACGCATCAACAAGCCCGACGTACTGCTGAACATTCACATTGCCGAAACCAAGTGTACCCTTTCTCTCGATTCATCCGGCGAGTCTTTGCATCGTCGCGGCTATCGCCAGGAGGCAGTAGAAGCTCCGTTGAACGAAGTTCTGGCGGCCGGCATGATATTAATGAGCGGCTGGCGTGGAGAATGCGACCTGATAGACCCCATGTGCGGTTCGGGTACGATACCCATTGAAGCGGCCCTGATAGCCCGAAATATCGCGCCGGGCGTATTCCGCAAGGAATTTGCCTTCGAAAAGTGGATTGATTTCGACCAGGAACTGTTTGACAAGATTTATAATGACGACAGCCAGGAACGTGAATTCGCTCATAAGATATACGGATACGACAATAATCCGAAAGCCAACGAAATCGCTACCCACAACATAAAAGCGGCAGGCGTGTCCAAAGACGTGACACTGAAACTGCAACCTTTCCAACAGTTTGAACAGCCTAAGGAAAAGGCGGTTATCATTACCAACCCGCCGTATGGGGAGCGTATATCAACGAACGACCTTTTAGGCCTATACTCCATGATTGGCGAACGGCTGAAACATGCCTTTACAGGAAACACCGCATGGATACTTTCTTACCGTGAAGAGTGTTTCGATCAAATCGGATTGAAACCTACCGCCAAGATACCTTTGTTCAACGGCGCTTTGGAATGTGAGTTCCGCAAATATGAAATCTTCGACGGAAAATACAAAGAGTACAAAAAGCAGGAAAGCGAAGAAGGCGATAAAGAGTACAGACCTTACGCATCGAGAGAGAGAAGAGAGTTTAAGCCCGGAGAGAAGAGGGAATTTAAACCGAGAGAGCGAAGAGACTTCAAATCGGATGACAAACGGGAGTTCAAGCCTCGTGAATACAGAAAACCGGCAGACGGCGAATGGAAACCGAAGCGGGAATTCAACAGAGAGCGAGAGTTTAATAAAGATCGTAAACCGAGAGAGTTTCGGAAACGGGACAACGAACATAACAACGACTGATACCGCTAACACAAGAAGCTATGATAAAGAGAATCGGTAAAGCAATCATGGTGTTGCTACTGACAACACCCGCTTTATTATCAATGGAGCTTATGGCACAAGACTTGAAAAAGCCTACCCTGGAAGACCTTCTTCCCGGTGGCGCAACCTATCGTATCGCTGAAAATTTACCGGGTTTGCAGTGGTGGGGTGATATATGTATCAAGCCCGGCATCGATTCATTGTTTGCCGTCAACCCCAAAAACGGAAAGGAGACATTACTCACGACCCGGGAAAAGGTAAATCAAGTGCTCGGCTCACTGATAACTCCTACGGAAACAACCGCCACACCCAGCCATAAGGGAAGCAAAGTACAGCATTTCTACAATACCGAGTTCCCGTGGCCGGACAAGCCGTATATGCTTATCAAGCTGCCTGCGAGATACATCGTTTATGACTTTGAGAAAGATGAATTCGTCAAAGGCCTGCCGCAGGCCGGAGAGAGAAACGGCGCCAACATTGACTATACCCCGGAAGGCGGGCACATAGCTTATACCGTAAAGAATAATCTCTTTGTGGACAACAAAGCCGTCACCAAAGAACCCGAAGGAATTGTGTGCGGACAAAGCGTACACCGCAATGAATTCGGAATCGGCAAGGGTACTTTCTGGAGCCCCCAAGGAAACTTGCTGGCCTTTTACCGCATGAACGAAAGCATGGTAACTCCCTATCCGCTGGTGGATATTACTCCCAGAATAGCTTTAGTGGACAAGATACGTTACCCGATGGCAGGAATGCTCAGCCATCAGGTTACCGTAGGCATCTATAATCCGGACACTCAAAAGACCGTTTATTTGAATACCGGTGACCCTACCAACCGTTATTTCACCAACATCAGCTGGGCGCCCGACGGAAAGAGCCTTTATCTCATAGAGCTGAACCGCAATCAGAACCATGCCAAACTTTGCCGATACAACAGCGAAACCGGAGAGCTGATGTCCACCCTTATCGAGGAAACGCACTCCAAATATGTAGAGCCTCAACAACCTATCCTGTTCCTGCCCTGGGATCATACCCAGTTTATCTACCAGAGCCAGAAAGACGGCTACAACCATCTGTATCTCTACAATACGGACGGCAAGCTTATCAAGCAACTGACAAAAGGAGACTGGCTGGTGCAGGACGTTTTAGGGTTCAACGCCAAAAAGAAAGAGGTCATCATCGCTTCCACCGAGCTATCTCCCTTGCAGAGTAATTTATATAAAGTAAATGTAAATACGAACAAACGTACCCCATTGGACAATAGCGAGGGGGTACACAACGGGATACTTTCCGCTTCGGGCAATTATATCATCGATCGGTATTCCACTCCGGATACTCCCCGCCAGATAGAGATAGTCAACACCCAAAACAGGAAAAGCATCTCCCTGCTGACCGCGAAGAATCCTTATGAAGGCTTCACCATGCCTGCCATAGAAACAGGTACGATAAAGGCGGCCGACGGCAAGACCGACTTATATTACCGCCTTGTCAAGCCCGCCGACTTCGACCCGAACAAGAAATATCCCGCAATCGTCTACGTATATGGCGGTCCCCATGCCCAGATGATTACCAACGGCTGGATGAACGGCGCGCGCGGCTGGGACATCTATATGGCCAACAAAGGTTATATCATGTTCACGCTCGACAACCGCGGCAGCAGCAACCGTGGACTGGAATTTGAGAACGTCACCTTCAGACATTTAGGCGTTGAAGAGGGCAAGGATCAGGTAAAAGGAGTGGACTACCTGAAAAGCCTGCCTTATGTGGACGGTAACCGCATCGGCGTGCACGGCTGGAGCTTCGGCGGACATATGACTACCGCCCTCATGCTCCGTTATCCGGAAATTTTCAAAGTCGGCGTGGCCGGCGGACCGGTCATCGACTGGAAGTACTATGAAATAATGTATGGCGAACGCTATATGGATACCCCTCAGGCAAACCCCGAAGGTTATGAACAATGCGATTTGAAGAACCTCGCAGGGCAACTGAAAGGACATCTGCTTATCATCCACGATGACCACGACGATACATGCGTACCCCAACATACGCTTTCTTTCATGAAAGCCTGTGTGGATGCACGCACCTATCCCGATCTGTTTATCTATCCCGGACATAAGCACAACGTCTTGGGACGTGACCGTGTACATCTGCACGAGAAGATAACCCGATATTTCGAGGATTATTTATAAACCGGACGCATTTTCAACAGTAAACAATTAAACGTATCTATAAAATGAAAGTATTATTGCTTGGCTCAGGTGGCCGCGAACACGCTTTGGCTTGGAAGATTGCGCAAAGCCCCAAAATAGAAAAACTGTATATCGCTCCCGGCAACGCGGGAACAAGCGCAGTGGGCGAGAATGTAGACATCAAAGCTACTGATTTCCCCGCTCTCAAGGCTTTTGCCCTTGAGCATAAGATTGACATGATTGTAGTGGGTCCCGAAGATCCGCTGGTGCAAGGTATTTTCGATTGTTTCAAAGAAGATGCCGCTACCCGGCACATCGCCATTATCGGTCCTTCTGCAAAAGGCGCGCAGCTGGAAGGCAGCAAAGAATTCGCCAAAGAATTCATGCTGCGCCATAACATTCCCACCGCCCGCTACAAAAGCGTGACAGCCGAAACGCTGGAAGAAGGGCTTGCTTTTCTGGAAACCCTCACCGCCCCCTACGTATTGAAAGCCGACGGCCTGTGCGCAGGTAAAGGCGTATTGATTCTCCCGACACTGGAAGAAGCCCGGAAAGAGCTGAAAGAGATGCTCAGCGGTATGTTCGGCGATGCCAGCGCGACAGTGGTCATCGAGGAATTCCTTAGCGGAATAGAGTGCTCGGTTTTCGTGCTGAGCGACGGCGAGCATTATAAGGTATTGCCTGTGGCCAAAGACTATAAACGCATCGGAGAAGGCGACAAAGGACTGAATACCGGC
Source organism: Bacteroides clarus YIT 12056 (assembly GCF_900129655.1). GTDB lineage: Bacteria > Bacteroidota > Bacteroidia > Bacteroidales > Bacteroidaceae > Bacteroides > Bacteroides clarus. Next base: position 196,086 of record NZ_FQWK01000005.1, on the reverse strand, counting down.
GGTATGGGCAGCGTGACACCCGTTCCTTTCGCCAACGACGAATTTATGGCAAAAGTGCGCGAACGCATTATAGAGCCCACCATCAACGGCTTGCGCAAAGAAGGCATCCTGTACAAAGGTTTCATCTTCCTGGGACTTATCAATGTGCAGAACGAGCCCATGGTGATAGAATACAATGTCCGTATGGGAGACCCAGAGACAGAAAGCGTCATGCTGCGCATTAAGAGCGATATCGTGGAACTGTTTGAAGGCGTACACAAGGCAAACCTCGATACCAAGACAATGGAGCTCGACCCGCGTACGGCAGCTTGTGTAATGCTGGTCAGCGGCGGTTATCCCGAAGCGTACAAAAAAGGATATCCCATTACCGGCTTCAACCTCGCCGAGGCTACGGACAGCATCCTGTTCCATGCCGGTACCGCCGTAAAGGACGGCCAGACCGTCACCAACGGCGGCCGCGTGATAGCCGTTTGCTCCTATGGAGAAACAAAAGAAGAGGCTTTGGCTAAGAGTTACAAAGTAGCCGAAACGTTAAGTTTCGAGGGTAAATACTTCCGTCGCGACATCGGATTCGACCTTTAACAGTCAATGAGAAGCCAAAGATTCCAAAATCGGGTTACGGCGGGACGCTTTACGCTTCCCGCCGCCATCCTTATATCAGTAACCTGCTGGATACTGAGCGCCATCCTATTACCCGATTTGGAAATACGAAAAGACGATTATCCCCTGTGGGACCTATTCCGTGATTCATGTATCCCGGCCTGGGGCACCCGCCTTTTCAGCTTTATCCTATACTCCGTCATAGGATATTTTCTTATCGGGCTGAACAACGCGTTCGCCATCATCCGTATGCGGGCGTCCGTACAGACAGCCATTTATTTCCTGCTGGTTTCCGTCTGCCCTGCCATGCATATATTATATGCAGGAGATTTGGTGGCGGTCACTTTCCTCATAGCTCTGTATTTCCTGTTCAGAAGCTATCAGCAGGCTAAGCCCGCGAGCTATTTGTTCCATGCATTCGTATTCATGGGAATGGGAAGCCTGCTCTTCCCGCAACTGATGTTCTTCGTACCCGTATTTTGGATAGGCGCGTATAGCTTCCAGTCCCTGCACCCTAAGAGCTTTTTCGCTTCGCTCATCGGCTGGAGCGTACCTTATTGGTTCCTATTAGGCTACACCTACCTGTCCGGACACATGGAATTATTCTATCAGCCGTTTCTGGAACTGGTGAATTTCCGCTCCATCCGATTCGGCTTCCGGCCTTGGGAATTGGCGACAATCGGATATATACTCCTTTTATATATAGTAAGTTCAAGCCACTGCTTAATTGCCGGCTATGAGGATAAGATACGTACGCGCAGTTATCTGCACTTCCTGATATTCCTGAACTTCTGCATCTTCGTCTATATAGGGTTACAACCGGCTCTATATCCTCATCTGTTCTCCCTGCTGTTAATCGGTACCAGCATTCTGATAGGACACTTATTCGTATTGACCAACAGCCGGAGCTCCAACCTGTTCTTTATCATTATGCTTGTCGGGTTATTTACTTTATTCGGATTCAATCTATGGACGCTTTTGCAGACACACTGATACAACTTCTGATTGACTGGGGATATGCAGGGCTCTTTATCTCGGCCTTACTGGCGGGGAGTATCATTCCGTTCAGTTCCGAACTGGTGATGCTGGCGCTCGTCAAGGTAGGACTGAACCCCGCCGTTTGCGTCCTTGCCGCAACATTGGGAAATACGGTCGGCGGCATGACCTGCTACTACATGGGTCGGCTCGGCAAAACAGACTGGATAGAGAAATATTTCAAAGTAAAGAAGGAGAAGATTGACAAGATGCAGCGTTTTCTGCAAGGAAAAGGGGCTCTCATGGCTTTCTTCGCCTTCCTGCCTTTCGTGGGAGAGGCCATTGCCATAGCATTGGGATTTATGCGCAGCAACGTCATGCTGACCACTTCTTCCATGTTTGCGGGCAAACTGATACGATATATCGCCATGTTATTGGCCTTGCAAGGGGCATTGTCGGTGATGAGTGTTTAGTGTTTAGTGATTAGTGATTAGCGGATATGGAACGGATTATAGAACGGACGGAAGACGGAAGCGCCACATTGTTTGTGCCGGAGCTGAATGAGCATTATCATTCGGTAAAAGGAGCACGCACCGAATCGCAACATATCTTTATCGATATGGGGCTGAAAGCATCTGCCGCCATCCGCCCCCGCATTCTGGAAATAGGATTCGGCACGGGACTTAACGCCCTGCTCACTTTGGAGAGTGCCGGACAAGAGAAAAGAGCCGTCCACTACACCGGCATCGAACTCTATCCCTTGTCGTGGGAAGAAGTCGATGTACTGAATTATAGCGACCATCCCTTGTTTAAGGAATTGCACACGGCTCCATGGGATACAGATGTGAACATTACCCCTTATTTTACGTTACACAAAATACAAGGAGACGTAAATAAAGTGATTAGCGGTGAGCGGTTAGGGATTAGTGTTGAGCGATTAGGGATTAGCGATAAATCACCTATTAATCACTCATCACTAATCGCTAATCCCTATTTCGACCTTGTTTATTTCGACGCATTCGCCCCCGAAAAGCAGCCTGAGATGTGGAGTGAGGAGCTTTTCCGGAATATATATGCCTGTATGAACGCCAACGGCATACTGACCACCTACTGCGCCAAGGGCGTTATCCGTCGGCTTTTACAAGCCGTCGGGTTTACGGTGGAGCGGCTTCCCGGCCCGCCGGGCGGCAAACGTGAGATACTCCGAGCCACCAAAACAAAGGGATAAGCCGCCAGAAAGAAGATAAACAAAGCAACAGTTACCCTGAATTACACTTATAAAAGCCATAAATAAGATAGATGAAAAAGATATACTTTTTACTACTCGCAACCATACTCATAGCTTCCTGCAAGCCCAAAAGCGGCCAAAGCGACAAAACCGACGGCAAACCCGTCATTACCGTTACGCTCGAGCCTCTGCGATACTTCACCGAAGCCATTGCCGGCGACCGGTTCACAGTAGTCAGCATGGTTCCCAAAGGTACAAGTCCGGAAACCTACGACCCTACGCCGCAGCAGCTTGTAGACCTTGCCCGCAGTAAAGCCTATTTCCGCATCGGCTATATAGGCTTTGAACAAACATGGACAGATAAGCTGACAGACAACGCCCCGCACCTGCAATTCTTTGACATGTCGCAAGGCGTGGATTTGATTTACGACAATACCCACAGCCATCGGCATGCAGAAGACGGGAAAGAGCACCACCACGCCACCGGCGTAGAACCCCATATATGGAACTCCGCTACCAACGCCCAAATCATCGCGGGCAATATTCTGAGTGCGCTGTGCAGCATCGATAAAAGTAATGAAAGCGCTTACCTGGAACGCTATAATGCCCTCTGCCGCCAGATAGAGCATACCGACAGCCTTATACGGCAGACACTCACCGCTCCCGGAGCAGACCACGCCTTTATGATTTACCACCCGGCGCTTTCCTATTTCGCCCGTGACTACGGCCTGCATCAGATTCCTATCGAAGCCGGCGGCAAAGAACCGTCACCCGCACATCTGAAAGCACTGATCGATACCTGCAAGAGCGAAAAAGTACATGTCATCTTCGTACAGCCGGAGTTCGACCGCCGCAACGCCGAAATCATCGCCAAACAAACCGGAACCCGGATTGTCGATATCAACCCCCTATCCTACGATTGGGAAGCGGAAATGCTGAATACGGCGAAGGCGCTGAATTTAATGAAGAACTAACAATGAAACCTATTATTGAAATAAGAAACCTCAATGCCGGATACGACGGTCGCACAGTGCTTCGCGACGTAAACCTTACCGTTTACGACCGGGACTTTCTGGGCATTATCGGTCCGAACGGTGGCGGTAAGACCACTCTTATCAAATGCATTCTGGGATTGCTCAAACCCGTTTCCGGTGAAATAACTTTCACATCTCCCCGCACAACGGGCAATGCCCAACTCACTATGGGCTATCTGCCCCAATACAACAGCATAGACCGCAAGTTCCCTATCACCGTCGAAGAAGTTATTCTGTCGGGGCTCAGCAGTAAGAAATCGCTCACCTCGCGTTTCACCAAGGAACACAGGGAAAAAGCCCGTCAGGTCATTGCCCGCATGGGGCTGGAAGGGCTGGAAGAACGTGCTATCGGCGCACTGAGCGGCGGACAGCTTCAACGCGCGCTGCTGGGACGCGCCATAATCTCCGACCCCGAAGTGGTTATCCTCGACGAACCCAGCACCTATATCGATAAGCGTTTTGAAGCTCGCCTGTATCAGTTATTGGCCGAAATCAACAAAGATTGCGCCATCATACTCGTCAGCCACGACATAGGCACGGTATTGCAACAAGTAAAATCCATTGCCTGCGTCAACGAAACGCTGGATTATCATCCCGATACGGGCATTACCGGCGAATGGCTGGAACGTAACTTCAACTGCCCCATAGAGCTTCTGGGACATGGCACATTGCCGCATCGGATATTGGGCGAGCATCATCACCATTAGCATAAAGACAGAAAGTATCCGTGATACCGTCATACCGCCACAAGCCATAAGCACGCACAAAAAAGGCTGCGGCTTCCGGCAACCTATATCCGGTTAAACTGTTAGTTCACAGCGGTGAACACTTTGTTCCGATTGCAGAAAACAGTTTGTTTTCCGCCTATCAAACAGTTTGTTTCTTATAACGGAACACTTTGTTTCACCCTACGGAACAGTTTGTTTCCACACGGGAAACAGTTTGTTACAAGGTACAAAACAACTTGTCAGCAGTAAGCCGACAAAATACGGAAGCAGGGACAGCCATCACAGCATACCCGGCAAAGCCGTCCGGACAAGGACATTTTTGAAAAACCGCCCTGAACGGACGATACGGAAAGCTTTGTTTTTTCTGAAAATTCTCCCTATATCTCTAAACCAATCCTAATAATCCGCCTTATTGTCACTCATTTAGAACTGAAATCATTATCTTTGCGCCCGTCTATAATAAAAAACGAATTTCATCCGAATGAAACAGTACAAAACCGTAAACAACCTGATTGGTTGGATTACATTTATAATTGCAGCAACGGTTTATTGCATGACTATCGAGCCGACCGCAAGTTTTTGGGACTGCCCGGAGTTCATTACCACCGGCTATAAACTGGAAGTAGGACACCCGCCCGGCGCACCGTTCTTTATGTTAGTAGCCAATCTGTTTTCTCAGTTCGCTTCCGATGCCACCACCGTTGCCAAGATGGTGAACTACATGAGCGCGCTGATGAGCGGCGCTTGTATCCTGTTCTTATTCTGGAGTATCACTCACCTGGTACGCAAACTGGTCATCACCGATGAAAACAACATCACCAAAGGACAGCTGATTACCGTCATGGGCAGCGGTCTGGTAGGTGCATTGGCATATACATTCAGTGATACATTCTGGTTCAGCGCCGTAGAGGGTGAGGTATACGCCTTTTCCTCACTGTTTACGGCGGTGGTGTTCTGGCTGATACTGAAGTGGGAAGATGTAGCGGACGAGCCGCATTCCGACCGCTGGCTGATTCTTATCGCCTACCTCACCGGACTGAGTATCGGCGTTCACTTGCTGAACCTGCTCTGTCTCCCTGCCATCGTGCTGGTATACTACTATAAAAAAGTGCCCGATGCCAACGCAAAAGGCTCTCTGCTGGCGCTTCTCGCATCCATGGTGCTGGTAGCGGCCGTACTGTACGGTATCGTTCCGGGTATTGTAAAAGTGGGCGGCTGGTTCGAGCTGTTCTTCGTCAATACGCTCGGCATGTCGTTCAACAGCGGCGTCATCGTATATATCATCTTGCTGGCGGCCTGCCTTATCTGGGGTGTATACGAAAGCTACAATGAAAAGAGCAAGTCGCGTATGGCGCTCTCGTTCATACTGACCATAGCCATGTTGGGTATTCCTTTCTATGGTCATGGCAGCAGTTCCGTGATTATCGGCATCATCGTCATCGCGCTGTTATGGCTCTACCTCAAACCGGGTACGCAGGAGAAGATTAAAGAGAAATACCGTGTATCGGCGCGTACGCTGAACACATCTCTGTTGTGCACCATGATGATTGTCATCGGATATTCATCCTATGCGCTTATCGTAATCCGTTCCACCGCCAATACGCCGATGGACCAGAACTCACCGGAAGACATCTTCACGCTGGGCGAATATCTGGGACGCGAGCAATACGGTACACGACCGCTGTTCTACGGCCCGGCCTACTCCTCACAGGTAGCTCTGGACGTGAAAGACGGATATTGCGAACCGCGCATTTCCTACAACGGAACCAAATATATCCGCAAGGAGAAAGCCACTGCCGACGAAAAGGACAGCTACATCGAAATTCCGGGACGTATCGAATACGAATACGCGCAGAATATGCTCTTCCCGCGCATGTACAGCAGCGCGCACACCAACCAATATCAAGCCTGGCAGGATATCAAAGGGTATGATGTGCCCTACGACAAATGCGGCGAAATGATTATGGTAACCATGCCCACGCAGTGGGAAAACATCAAGTTCTTCTTCTCCTACCAGCTCAACTGGATGTACTGGCGCTACTTTATGTGGAACTTTGCCGGACGCCAGAACGACTTGCAGGGCAGCGGAGAAATAGAGCACGGCAACTGGATTACCGGCATCAAGTTCATTGACAACATGCTCATTGGCAATCAGGACTTGCTGCCGAAAGAGCTGAAAGAGAATAAAGGGCATAACGTATTCTACTGCCTGCCGCTGTTGCTCGGAATTATCGGTCTGTTGTGGCAGGCCTACCGCGGCCAGAAAGGTATCCAGCAGTTCTGGGTAGTGTTCTTCCTTTTCTTCATGACCGGTATAGCGATTGTGCTCTATCTGAACCAGACACCAAGCCAGCCGCGTGAACGCGACTACGCGTATGCGGGTTCGTTCTACGCTTTCGCCATCTGGATAGGCATGGGTGTGGCAGGCATCATCCGCCTGTTGCAGCATTATGCCAAGATGAAGGAGCTTCCCGCCGCGGCCATCGTTTCAGTGGCCTGTCTTTTTGTTCCCATACAGATGGCAAGCCAGACCTGGGACGACCACGACCGCAGCGGCCGTTATGTGGCACGTGATTTCGGTCAGAATTACCTGATGTCATTGCAGGAGACGGGCAATCCCATCATCTACACCAACGGTGATAACGATACTTTCCCCCTGTGGTACAACCAAGAGACGGAAGGTTTCCGCACCGATGCCCGTACTTGTAACCTCAGCTACCTGCAGACCGACTGGTACATCGACCAGATGAAGCGTCCCGCCTACGACTCTCCTTCCCTGCCTATCACGTGGGACCGTATGGAGTACGTGGAAGGTACCAACGAATATGTTCCGGTACGCCCCGAATACAAGAAGAGCATCGATGCCCTGTATGCCGAAGCAGAGAAACAAGCCCTGAGCGGTAATACCGAAGCACTGATAAACGTGAAGAAAGAATTCGGCGACAATCCTTACGAGCTTAAAAACATCCTGAAATACTGGATACGCAGCAAGAACGAAGACTTGAAAGTGATTCCCACCGACAGCATCGTGATGAAAGTGGATAAGGAAGCCGTACGCCGCAGCGGCATGATGATACCGGGTGATTCCATCCCCGACTATATGCACATCTCGCTGAAAGGCAAACGCGCCCTCTACAAGAGCGAACTTATGATGCTCGAGATGTTGGCGGAAGCCAATTGGGAGCGTCCTATCTACATCGCAGTCAGCGTAGGGCCGGAGAACCAGTTGAATATGGGCAACCACTTCATTCAGGAAGGTCTTACCTACCGCTTCACTCCGTTCGATACGGACAAACTGGGTGTGAAGATTGACAGCGAAAAGATGTACGACAACCTGATGAACAAGTTCAAGTTCGGCGGTATCGACAAGCCGGGTATCTACATTGACGAGAATACGATGCGTATGTGTCACTCGCATCGCCGTATCTTCTCCCAGCTCGTGCAGCAACTGATACGCGAGGGCAAGAAGGATAAGGCGAAAGCCGCGTTGGACTATGCCGAGAAAATGATTCCCGCCTTCAACGTACCATACGACTGGCAGAACGGCGCCGTACAAATGGCTGAAGCGTATTACCAGTTAGGCGATTCCGCAAAAGCCGACGAAATGATGAAAGCGCTTGCCAACAAAGCCGTGGAATACCTCACCTGGTATCTGAGCATGGACGACAGCCGCTTCGTTATCTCTACCCGTGAGTTTGAATACCACTGGGCAGTACTCGATGCCGAAGTAAAGATTATGAAGAAATACAATTCCAAACTGGCGGAAATCTACGAACCGAAAGTAGAAGAGTTGTACAACTTATATGTAGAAAGACTTAAACAGTGATAAGCGGATAGTGGTGAGTGATTGGCAAATAACTGTTTGCCAACTACTCACCACTGCACGCTTATCACTAATCACTAACCGTTAACCACTGATTAATCGTGTTTATAGAACAGCCTCCCGAGTTCGTTCGTAAATTATACCCCAGCGCCGTCTGGCGAATGGACCCGAATGAGAGAGCCATTTATCTGACTTTTGACGATGGGCCTATCCCTGAAGTTACTCCCTGGGTTCTTGATTTGCTCGACAAATACGGTATAAAGGCCACCTTCTTTATGGTAGGTGACAATATCCGTAAACATCCTGATGAGTTCCAAATGGTTGTGGAGCGGGGACATCGCATCGGTAACCATACCTTCAACCACCTCAGAGGATTTGAATATAACTTCAAAGACTATCTGGCCAATGCGGAGAAAGCCAATGAGGTGATGAAAACGGATTTATTCCGTCCTCCGCACGGACACATGGGATGGACACAGTATATGATACTGAAACGTCGCTATAAGATAATAATGTGGGATTTGGTAACGCGCGATTATAGTAAGAAGCTGCGCGGTCCTCAGGTGCTTGCCAACGTAATGAGATACGCGCGCAATGGTTCCATCATCACGTTTCACGATTCCTTAAAGTCCTGGAACAACGGAAATCTGCAATACGCACTACCGCGGGCAATAGAATTTCTGAAAGAAGAAGGGTACGAGTTTAAACTGTTATAGAGTTATGAAAATTAAAAGTTGAGAGTTGAAAGTTTAATGCGGCATAATCGCGCATCCTGACTTTCAACTCTCAACTTTTAACTTTCAAATCTTTCTGCTTTCTCAGTTTACTTTTATCGTCAACGGATTGCGTACTTTCTGAGCGAAATCAGCCATATACCGGTTCCAGGCATCGGCAGTCTTTATATCCGCTTTGTCCCATGCAAATCCCCAATAATATACATATTCCGAACCCGGTTCGTAATCGCTGACAGCAAGTACATGGCCGTCGGCATTATTACGTTCCTTCTTCTCCTGTTCAGAGAAAAGTACGGTTTTCGCATCCTTGACAACAGTGGGAACAGCGGCACCCATAAAGATTTTACCATTATCAGGACCGGTAGTAGGGTCTACATAAGTAATGTAACCGTTGGCAGCATCGGCAACAACAGCTCCATCGGGTTCATGCAGTACGATACCTGCAACGATAGGCAATGTTTCTTTCAGGTTGCTGTATGATACGGCAGTCCTGTTCAAATGAGAACCTGCGTCAAGTGTAATCAAACGTGTTTCCACCACAGTCGAGTCACCCTTTACAGTCAGAGGGGTGAACTCCAGCTTCACCGTAAAACGCAACGGGCCGTTATCCAGAATCTCCTGATTCTTATAGCACCATGGGTAGATGATGCTGTCGTTTACCATCAGTGCGGCCACACCGGCTCCCAGCGTAGGGCCTACTGCATAGCAGTCCATACCATAACCGTGATCGATATGATAAGAACGTTCACGGCTCAGTTCGGCAGCGGCTTTCGGATCGGTCTTTTTCAGTTCGGCAATCTTAGCCCGGGTTTCTTTGTTCAGTTCTTTGGCGTACATAGCTTCCAGTATCGGTTCGGTAGTATTATACTTCGTAAACAAGTCATAACCGAAGCCACGCTCTCCTTTGGCCTGCAAAGCGGGACCGTAAGCGCGGAAAGCCACCAAATCATTCTCCCAAGCCATATCATCCATACGTTCGGGGTAGCATTTACCGCAAGCCTTTACATCAAAAGCCTCGGGCGTACCGGTTTGGATGGTATACGTAGCGGCGCCATTGGCAGCTATCGTAGCCGGGAATATCACCTTGCCGTCGTACGTAATCTGATAAGGCACTTGCTGCCCGTCGGCATCCAATACCACAATCTGTGCCGTGTCTGCCAAACCCAAACGGTTTGTAATAGTCTCCATAGACACCTCTACCATTTCATTAGAGCGCTCCATGGCCAACGGATTGGTTACCGTAACGGTTACCGTCTTGCTGTCGTTACAAGCGAAGCAAAACAGAGCCGTCATACATAATAAAAGAAGTTTCTTCATATTGAATAAATAATGTGATAATACGGTAATGTAATAGGGTGGTAATGCGATGATGCGATAGGGTAATAAGCAGCCTGATTAAAAAAATAAGGCGGTAAAGTAATATTCCTTATCACTTACCGCCTTACCACCTTATCACCTTATTATTTAGGTTGTTTTCCGATATAAGCCAAGATACCGCCGTCAACGTACAGGATGTGTCCGTTAACCGCGTTAGAAGCCTCGGAAGCCAAGAATACAGCAGGACCTGTAAGTTCTTCCGGATCCAACCAACGACCGGCCGGAGTCTTAGCGCAAATGAATGAATCGAACGGGTGACGGCTGCCGTCAGCTTGTTTCTCACGCAACGGAGCAGTCTGCGGAGTAGCGATATAACCCGGGCCGATACCATTACATTGGATGTTGTATTCACCGTATTCAGAGCAGATGTTACGAGTCAGCATCTTCAAACCACCCTTAGCGGCAGCGTATGCAGATACAGTCTCACGACCCAATTCAGACATCATAGAACAGATGTTGATGATTTTACCATGACCCTTCTTCATCATTGCGGGCAGAACTGCCTTGGAAACGATGAACGGAGCATTCAAGTCGATGTCGATAACTTTACGGAAATCAGCAGCTTCCATTTCGTGCATAGGAATACGACGGATAATACCCGCATTGTTAACCAAAATATCAACAGAACCTACTTCTTTCTCAATAGTGGCTACCATAGCCTGAACAGCAGGTTCATCAGTTACGTCGCATACATAACCATGTGCTTGGATACCCTTTTCGGCATAAGCAGCTATACCTTTATCTACCAATTCCTGGTTGATATCGTTAAAACAGATTTTTGCACCTTGTTCTGCAAAAGCCGAAGCGATAGCAAAACCGATACCATAAGAAGCACCTGTAACGAGGGCTACTTTACCTTCCAAAGAAAAATTCAAATACTGATTCATGATGTTTATTTATTTTAGGTTGAAAAAATAGTGTTATTTCAAGTCTGTTATCAAAGAGAAGTCCTGATCGCCGTAATCCAGGTTCTCACCGCCCATACCCCATATAAAGGTATAATTGTGCGTAGCCGCGGCCGAGTGAATAGACCATTCGGGAGAAAGAACAGCCTGGTCGCCCTTCATCCACACGTGGCGGGTTTCGTCCACTTCACCCATAAAGTGGCAGATAGCGTGGTCTTCCGGAATCTCAAAATAGAAATAAGCTTCCATACGACGGCTGTGAACGTGCGCGGGCATCGTATTCCATACGCTGCCCGGAGCGAGTTCCGTCATACCCATCTGCAATTGACAGGTCGGCAACACTTGATTTACCAGCATCTTGTTGATATTGCGATGATTGGAACCTTCCAAAGAGCCCATTTCAGCCACAACCGCATCTTTCTTCGTCACTTTCTTATCGGGATAGTTGCGATGAGCCGTTACGGAATTAAAGTAGAACTTAGCCGGGTGGGCTGCATCCTTACTCTCAAACGTAACTTCACGGTCGCCCGAACCCAAGTAAAGGGCTTCCTTATAATCCATTTCGAATACGGCGTTACCGGCTCTCACCACACCCGGACCGCCTACATTGAAAATACCCATTTCGCGACGGGTCAGGAAATAAGGAGCTTTTAAAGGCTCAATCGCTTCCAATGGCAACACCTCGCCTACCGGCATGGCGCCACCTACCACCATACGGTCGTACATGGAATATACCATATTTACTTCATCAGGGGAGAATACTTTCTCTATAAGGAAATCGCGACGGATTCTTTTTGTATCATAACTTTTCGCATCTTCCGGATGTGCAGCGTAGCGAATTTCATAGTTCGTTTTCATGATTTTATTACGTTTTTAAGTTATCAAACCAATAGTCGTGCAGTACGTCGTTTACGTACACGATTGCAAATGTAGCAAAAGAAAACGGCAAAACATTGCTTTTTTGTCCTAATTATCTATCAATATTGTACAAAGAAAAGAAAAATCATTAGAAATGCCCTCATATTTAATGAATAATTCAAAAGAAAAAATTGGCACCAACACAATATAGAGTTCTCCAATCCTTTACCTTCCGATTGTGAGTTAAACGAAAAAAGCTCCGACAATCATCGACTGTCAGAGCTTTTTTCGTTGGACTACCAAGATTCGAACTTGGACAAACAGAACCAAAACCTGTTGTGCTACCATTACACCATAGTCCAAACATATGCGCTTTCTGTTAAAAAGCGGTGCAAAGATAGAGGTATGTCCCGAGATATGCAAATATTTCGGGACATTTTTTCATATCCGTATCTTATTTTGCTATAATCAGATAATAATTCTTCTTACCGCGTTGTACCAGCAGATACTTATCATCCAACAAATCGGCAGTTGTAACGACCTGGTCGAAAGCCGCCAGCTTTTCTTTGTTCAAAGAGACACCGCCGCCTTGTACCAACTTACGCATCTCGCCTTTGGACGCAAATACAGCTGCGTTGTCTACAAACAGATCGACCGCCTTCACACCCGCCGCCAACGCATCACGGGACACCTCGAACTGAGGTACACCCTCAAATACGGCCAGCAACGTATCTTCGTCCAATTTTTTCAACGCCTCTGAAGTAGCATTGCCGAAAAGGATATTGGAAGCATCGACAGCCGCATTGTAGTCCTCTTCGGAGTGTACCATAATGGTAACTTCCTTAGCCAGACGCTTCTGCAGAACACGCAAATGCGGAGCCGCTTCGTGCTCGGCCGTCAGAGCCTCGATTTCCTCTTTAGTCAGGGAAGTAAATATCTTGATGTAGCGGGCTGCATCGGCATCGCTCACGTTCAGCCAGAACTGGTAGAACTTATAAGGGGACGTATAACGGGGATCGAGCCATATATTGCCGGATTCCGTCTTACCGAATTTACCGCCGTCCGCCTTTGTAATCAGAGGGCTTGTCAGGGCAAATACCTCGCCTCCATTGGTACGGCGAATCAGCTCGGCTCCCGTAGTGATGTTACCCCATTGGTCCGAACCACCCATTTGCAACTTGCAGCCTTTGGTTTCATACAAGTGCAGGAAGTCGTAACCTTGCAACAGCTGGTAAGTGAATTCAGTGAAAGAAAGACCGTCGCGGGCCTCACCGTTCAAACGCTTCTTCACCGAGTCCTTAGCCATCATATAGTTTACGGTGATATGCTTACCTACCTCGCGAGCGAAATCAAGGAAACTGAAATCCTTCATCCAATCGTAGTTGTTCACCAACTCCGCACGGTTAGGGGCATCCGATTCAAAATCCAGAAACTTGCTCAACTGTTTCTTCATGCCTGCCATATTGCGTTGCAGTGTTTCTTCAGTGAGCAGATTGCGTTCTGCCGACTTACCGGAAGGGTCGCCAATCATACCCGTAGCACCGCCAATCAGCGCCAACGGCTTGTGACCGCAGCGCTGGAAGTGGCGCAATATCATCACACTGCAAAGGTGTCCGATATGCAGAGAGTCCGCCGTAGGGTCGAAACCGATGTATGCAGTAACTTGTTCCTTTGCCAACAGTTCTTCCGTACCCGGCATCATATCGTGGAGCATGCCACGCCATTTTAATTCTTCTACAAAATTCATCGAATGATTAACTATTAATTATTTGATTTATACTTTGTCTGCGACAAAAGTACGACTCTTTATCCTAACAAACAACTCTTATTGTTTAAAAAAGACTTTGGTGATATTTTCCTGCAGTGCCTCCGTAAGCTCAGCTAAAGATACGCAACGGACTTGGGCTGCCCGGCTATACACATCCGCAATCGGCACGTCACTCTCGTCAGTTTCCAGGAACAAGCGACCGGAAGGAGTAATCCGCAGGGCTTCTTCCTGATACTTTTCTCCGAAAGAGAGGTAAAACCCGTGTCTCAGATATTCCTCCGCCAGAACCGCCTTCCCGCGAAAACCATGAATAATCCAGGGATTAGTCGGCTTTATCTGCCGTTTTAGCTTCAGCAACTCATCCATGGACTTTACCAGATGAATGACCAAAGGCTTACCAAGCTCCATAGACAACCGTGCCTGATATTCAAAAACTTCTATCTGTACAGCCTGCGGAGCGTCAGCCAATTTATCCAAACCGGCTTCTCCTACGGCAAGAACCTGCGGATGCCCGGCTAAAGAAGCCAAAATATCCATTTCATGCCGAACTGCCGGAGTAGCAGCCGTTGGGATATGCCAGGGATGCATGCCTACCGAATACCACTCCCCCGCCTCCGGAACAAAAGTATCGGGATAACGGTTCACAATAGCCGTTCCGGGGATTTGCGGCAACTGATGCGCGTGTATGTCAACAGGAATTTTCATGGAACAGGATCATATCCGGAGCCACCCCAGGGGTGACAACGCAATATACGTTTTATCGCCAGATAAAGTCCCTTAAAAGGACCGTGCTTCTTAATGGCCTCAACAGCATATTGAGAACAGGTCGGAGTAAATCTGCACGACGGGGACGTCATGGGTGAAATGCACTTCCGGTAAAAATAAATAGGAAGCAACAACAGATAGGAAAGCAGGCGTTTCATGGCTTCAGAGGGGTTACCACTGCATCCGCATCTTGTGCCGCCACTTTCTCGGCGATACGCGCCAAAGCCGTCTTTACCCTCTCCTCTATCACGGCAGATTCCACCAGCTGATCGGAGAGATAAATAAAGGCGATAGCCAGTCGGCACTGCTTTTCCGCCAACACATTCAGCAACTCATGCTTGTTTACACGATAGGCCTCACGTATCTGGCGCTTCACACGGTTACGCTTCACCGCACGTTTGAAACGGCGCTTTGAAACACTGATAAGAATAGAAGCATCCGCCTCCAACTCCTCTACCGGCAAATACACCACACGCAACGGGAAAACCGAGAACGAACGAGAACCGCCCGCAAACATCTTCTCTATTATCTTTTTTTTATCCAGCCTTTCGACTTTATGTAAGGTATTTGCCATGAATGAACTATAAATTAGGAATGAAAATGAAGAATTATAAAAAACGAGCTACAAGGTCTGCGACATCTGAAATACCACACCTGTAGCCCGTAATTTCTATTGTTACAACTACAAGCCACAAGCCAACAGGCTCATAACCTATAATTCATAACTCATAATACCTTTCACTTTCCTTTGTTGTTCTCCTTAATGAACATATCGAGCGCTGCCGTCATAGAGGGCGCTTGTACACTGGGAGCTTCCAAGTCCAAGCGAAGTCCGGCGTCACGCACAGCTTGCGCTGTTGTAGAACCGAATGTTCCGATCTTAATTTCTTTCTGTTCGAAATCCGGGAAATTCTTCTTCAAAGAAGACACACCTGCAGGACTAAAGAATACCAGCATATCATAGTCAAACTTCTCGTCCGGAGTAAAGTCATTACTTACCGTACGGTACATAACTACTTCCGTATGCTGAATCTTGCTCTTATCCAGCAAATTCTTAATATCCTCTGTATGCACATCCGACATTGGCACTAAGTACTTTTCAGTCTTATGCTTTACAATCGAAGGCAACAAATCGTCAAACTTCCCGGTATTTCCAAAGAAAATCTTACGCTTGCGGTATTGTACATACTTCTGGATGTACAAAGCAATCGTCTCCGTCACACAGAAATACTTCATGGTTTCGGGGATTGTCACACGCAATTCCGTACAAAGATGAAAAAAGTGATCGATTGCATGACGCGAAGTGAAAATCACGGCAGTATGGTCTAATATAGACACTTTTTGCTGTCTGAACTCTTTCGCTGAAAGGCTCTCTACTTTGATAAACGGGCGAAAATCTATTTTCACACCGTACTTCTCGGCAATGTCGTAGTAAGGAGATTTCTCTGATGCCGGTTTCGGCTGCGACACAAGTACTTTCTTAATTTTCAACGTCCTAAAATTTTATTATCAAATAATCGTTTAGTTGTATCACCCCTTGATATAACATAAAACAAGGTATGATTTCAAGGGCACAAAAGTACAAAATTAAAAGGAAACTGCCATGTAAATTGTTACAAAAAAGCTTTAACCACTTATATAACATCAATATTTTAGTAAAAAAGGCTAAAATCAATCCAATTATTATTGTAAGTTGCAGGTTTAAATCGAAGTAGACTATGAATAAAGCAAACGGGAAAAGGGTAAAACCAAGGTAATAAAGCAGGGTAGAATACGATTCAAGCCAAAGCGTTGTAGTGCTTTCGTCAAAAAAAATCCAACCTAATACAGAATAGAGAACCCATTTCAGAAATAAATAAAAGAGACTTACTCCGATATAAATGCCCAATAACAGAAAAGGAGAAACATGATGCACCAATTCCGGCTGAATATCATTACAATAATTAAAAATACAGACTCCGGAAAGTATGCAAGTCTGCAAAATCAACAACAGCAGATAGCGCATATCACCGGCCGTTGAAGTTGCAAATATACTGGTACGCTCACGATGTAACAAAAAATCCTTGACTAGCTGCAATAGAAACCGACGACTACGGGAAAGAACATAGGCCGACAGAAAGAAACAGCATAACAAAACAATGGTAATGCCATCATCCATTCTTGGAGAATACGGAATAGGGATACCTTCCGCTCCACCAACCGTCCATGTCATCAACCAATTTGTCATATTGCCGCAAACTTACGGATAGAAGTATCCCACAAAGGAATAGTATGTACTAGTTCAACAGCCTCCTGCGCTGTTTCGGCCACATGCCAGATAGCACCGTGTTGCGCACGCATAAAGTTCTCCTCTACCGCTCTCTGAAGCATGGCGAGCAAGGGATCGAAATATCCCTTGACATTCAATATAACTATCGGATTCAGATACAACCCTAGTTGTTTCCAGGTAATGATTTCAAGCAATTCTTCCAAAGTACCGCAACCACCGGGCAATGCTATCACAGCATCGCTTAAATCTGCCATGAGTTTCTTACGCTCATGCATATTTTCCACTTCTACAAGCTTGGTCAATCCAGTATGATGCCACCTCTGCTCAACCATAAAACGAGGTATCACACCGGTAACTTCACCTCCCGCCGCAAGTACCGCATCTGAAACCGCAGACATAAGTCCCATATTACCGGCACCATTAATTAAACGGATATGCTGCCGGCCCAACAATGTTCCCAAGTCATGGGCCGCATCAAAATAAACAGGATCGATTTTGGTACTGGAAGCGCTGTAAACACACACAGAGTTTATCTTATTCATCATCTTTTAACTATATCAATTATACTTTGTTGCAAAGGTATATGATTTTAAGGAGATTTGAAAAAAGAAGCTGCTCATTCTACTCCGGAATATTCCGAAAGCAGAAAGGCAGCTTTCTATTATAAATAGCTTGTAAAGCTATGCTGATTACTGTTTTAATAAAAAACGAAGAATAAGGCCTTAGAGACCGAAGGCCGCTTTCACTTTATCAACGTAATCCAATTTTTCCCATGTAAAGAGCTCGACAGTCACATCCTTATCACCCTCATAACGGGATTTGAAATGCTTGGTGATAACCTGCGGCTCGCGTCCCATATGACCGTAAGCAGCGGTTTCCTGATAGATAGGATTACGCAACTTCAAGCGGTCTTCAATAGCTTTCGGGCGAAGGTCGAAAAGTTCATCAAGTTTTTGAGCAATCTCGCCATCGCTCATATTTACATGACCGCGACCGTAAGTGTTCACATATATATTGATAGGACGTGCCACACCGATGGCGTAAGACACCTGCACCAACATTTCATCCGCTACACCTGCAGCAACCAAATTCTTGGCTATGTGACGGGCGGCATACGCAGCGCTACGGTCTACCTTACTAGGGTCTTTACCGGAGAAAGCGCCACCTCCATGCGCACCTTTACCGCCGTAAGTATCCACAATAATCTTACGTCCGGTCAAACCGGTATCTCCATGAGGACCGCCGATGACAAATTTACCCGTAGGATTGACATGGTATTTAATATTATCGTTGAACAGTGACAATACTTTCTCATGATGGATAGAAGCGATGACACGAGGCATCAGAATATTAATGACATCATTGCGGATGATACCCAACATTTCCTCATCCGCTTTCAATTGCGCAGCTTCACTGTCATCGGCAGGCAGAATAAAATCATCATGCTGAGTAGAAACTACGATCGTATCGATACGGACTGGATTACCGTTATCATCATATTCAATGGTTACCTGGCTTTTGGAATCCGGACGAAGATAAGTCATTACCTCTCCTTCACGACGGATATCCGCCAATACTTGCAGAATACGATGGGCAAGATCCAATGAAAGCGGCATATAATTCTCCGTCTCATTAGTAGCATAACCAAACATCATGCCCTGATCGCCTGCGCCCTGCTCCATAGGGTCCTGGCGTTCTACACCACGATTGATATCGGGGCTTTGCTCATGGATAGCGGAAAGCACGCCGCACGAATTACTTTCGAACATATACTCACCCTTGGTATAGCCGATTTTCTTAATTACTTCACGTGCGATAAGTTGAAGATCAACATACGCCTTGGTTTTCACTTCTCCAGCCAGCACTACCTGTCCGGTAGTAACCAGAGTTTCGCAAGCTACTTTCGAACTGGGGTCGTAAGCCAACAGTTTGTCAAGCACAGCGTCCGATATTTGATCGGCCACTTTGTCGGGGTGTCCTTCAGACACCGATTCGGATGTGAATAAATATCCCATTTCAATTAAAAATTAAAAATGAACAATTAAAAATGGAAATGAGGAGAAGTTTCATCAATGAGTAGGCATGCAAATCTTGGTACACCGCGGTACTGTCAGAAAAGGATGTGTTTTAGCATTTTTTTCTGTGGTTGCAAGCTACTCAAATCTTTCCACATATCATTTTCGAGCGCAAAGATAAAGGTTTTATGGGAATATGATACACAATAGGCAAAGTATTAACGAAAAAACACGCTTATTACTGCAAAATATCTATTTTTGCAGAAACTTAATTCTAAAATCAATCATGAAAAAACTGTTATTGATATGCCTGTTGCTAATGGCGTCAATCTTTGGAAAAAGCCAAAACAAGAGTGAATTTACCGTACTGCAATGGAACATTTGGCAGGAAGGTACTAAAGTACCCGGCGGGTACGATGCCATCGTAAATGAAATTGTTCGTCTGAAGCCAGACTTTGTGACTTTCAGCGAGGTGAGAAACTATAATAATACCCGGTTTTGCGATCGTATCGTCCAATCACTGAAAGAGAAAGGAGAAACTTACTATTCTTTCTACAGCTACGACTCCGGACTGTTAAGCCGTCACCCAATAACCGATTCCCTTACCGTATTTCCCGAAAAAGACGATCATGGAAGTATTTATAAGATGACAAGCAAAATAAAAGGACACAAGATAGCTGTCTATACAGCACACCTGGATTATCTGAACGATGCCTATTATAATGTGCGCGGATACGATGGTTCTACATGGGACGAGATTCCTATCCCGCAAACCGTACTGGAAGTTCTGAAAGTAAATGACGCCTCTTTACGTGACGATGCCATTAAAGAGTTTATTGCAGCCGCCCGCAAAGATATTGCGGAAGGTACCATTGTCATTTTAGGTGGAGACTTCAACGAACCCTCACACCTTGATTGGATACGGGAAACAAAAGACTTATACGACCACAACGGCCTGATTATTCCTTGGACAGTACCCTTAATGTTAGATAACAATGGCTTCATTGACACATATCGTACTCTATATCCGGATGTATTAAGCTATCCAGGCTTCACTTTTCCCGCGGACAATCCATTAATTCCGGTAGAAAAGCTAACCTGGACACCTAAATCCGATGAGCGTGATCGAATAGATTATGTTTTTTATTATCCTCACCCAGCCATCCAACTGAAAGCCGCCGTAATATTCGGACCGCAAGGAAGCATAGTAAAAAGTCAACGAACACAGGAAAAATCAAAAGACAATTTTTTATTGCCTCAAGGAGTGTGGCCTACAGACCATAAAGGTTTGTTCGTTACTTTTGATATAAAATAAAAAATCAACGCTATTTAGCTAATTTATATAGCTCACTCCCAGCCAGCAAAAGGGCACCTACCCCATAGACATCTGTTGCATCAAATCCAGCAGCTTTGGGGGCTGCCCCAACTGGCTGTATATAGCCGAATTTACCGTCAGCATGAACAGCCTTTACCAGTGATTGCCATCCCTTTTCGAGTACGGGCTTATAAGTACGCTGAGGTAAATAGCCATTACGAAGCCCCCATGCAATACCAAAGCACATGAAAGCAGAACAACTGTTCTCAGGCATTGTATACGCTCCCGGGTCCAGCAGGCTGGTGCGCCAGTCTCCATCCTTGCATTGAGTATTGCGGACAGCCTCTGCCATATCTACAAATAATCGCATATAATAATTACGGGAAGGGCAATCCAACGGAAGATTATCAATAACCAACGGAAGTCCGGCAAAAACCCAACCGTTACCTCTTCCCCAGAATTGTTTGCTACCATTCTTTTCACGAACAGGAATCCGCTTGTTGTCTCTATAAAAGAGATGCTCTTCTGCATCATAAAGTGAATCTACACATGCCTTGTACTCGCTATCCAAATAATCCAAATAGATTTTATCTCCTGTCATTGTATATAAAGCCGCATAAACCGGTGGCGCCATAAACAAAGCGTCTGCCCACGACCAACGTTCCGTTGTTCCTATGGCATCCGTTTTCTGTAATAAAGCTTTCGATGGATGTGAAGCGACATAATATGCGCGTTCCAATACCGGCTGCAACATGCGCCTATCGTCAAATTTGCGATACATCTCAATAAATGCCTGCCCTACACAAATATCATCTGCATGATATACCCTGTCCCACATATTCCAATTATATTTTTCACCGATAGCCCGTACAAAATCATAGCAAGACTTATTCCCTGAAACTTTACCCCATTCCGTCATTCCACGATACAGAGCTCCGTTTGTCCAATCTAACGGATGATGCCTCACTTCACCTTGATGATTTATCTGCCATTCGGCTACGGCATTACAAACTTTGGTAATATCCTCTTTATTCATCCCTGATGAAAAAGGTTGCTGCGCGTGTAGTCCACAACCTATTACTGCTAAAAATAAAAAAAGAATCTTCTTCATATACATTGTTTATTAATTATCTTTTATAGCCTTATCCAACTTAACACTCTTATTACCATTCCAAATTTTCTTTCCGGTCCATTCCGCATAAGGAGTACACCAGAACTCATCGGTAGCCGGAAGCCCTAACGCAGTAAATACGACAGAACATAAATAAAGGCTACCTGTGGAAATGTATCTTTCAGCAATTTGCGGTTGATGCCCTGCAAAGCCCAAAGTCAGCCAACCTTGCTCATCAAAATTACCTTTTACGGCCATATGCCTTTTTATTACAGCAGTCAACCCGCACCTTACTTGAGCTTTAGTCACTGAAGCCGGTAACAGCCCATCCAACGCTGCTTGCGAAAGCACATGAAAAGCTCCAAAACGGTAAGCGATAGAACGACCTACCACCGGATATGCTCCATCAGGAGAAATCATTCTCTCTTGTTGTTCGGCGTATCTGGAAAAGCGCCGTAATTCTTTCTTATAAAAATCAGACTCGCCCTTATTATGCTTCTGCATAACTTTCAAAACATCTAAAAGCATCGGATGTATTACAAAACTATTATAATAGTCCATGTGTAAGTTTACACCGTCGCCATACCACGCATCACCTTTATACCATTCTTTAAACCGCATGACAGCATACTCTATCGGATACATATTACATTCACCTGTCAACTCCAATAAAGCAGCCTCTACCATAGCCGAAAAAAGCAACCAGTTACTTTCCACCGGTTTTATGGTTCGTATTTGCTGCAAGGCATTCAAAACATTCTGCCGGACTACCGGAGAGAGCCTGCCCCATACTTGTACAGGAGCACGCAACACCCCCTGGCAAAAGAAAGCAGCATCCACCAAAGGTTGCCGGGTAACCGTAAAATTCAAATAGTCGGGAGATTCAGGATCAAAACCATATTCAATGGACTTGAGCATTAATTGAATATATTTCTCACGTAATTGTCCTTCTGATGTTTCATCCGGTCCAAGTTCCAGCCAAGGAGCTATTCCTACCAATAAACGTCCCAAAGCTTCCAAATGAGTAGTGCGTGCATTAGAAGGATTGATCGCACCGGAAACTGTTTCTACCGGCATGCTTTTTCTTAACTCGCCTTTACTCATATTATCTAATAACGGATCTGCTACTTGTGACAATACGCTTATCCAGTATGCTCTATCCTCCTGTCCTGAAGCAACCTGCGAGCGACCGGTAATACAGAACATCAGTAAAGTTAAAATCAGAATACTATATTTCATGGTTCTATTTTATGGTTTTATGAACTTATCTATCGGAAATTCCAGACCACTGAATGCCTTTACACTTGTCCAAGGTTCTGCAGGCTCACACCAAAAAGGAGCATTGGCCGGAAGCCCTAAAGGAAGAAAGCCTAACGAGCATAGATAAACACAAGGAGTTGACAAATAAGTATCTCCCAACTCTTTCTGTTCACCGCACACTCCAATTGTCAGCCAACCATCTTTATCAAAAGTTTCCGGTTGCTCAAACAAACGTTTCAGCATGGCTGTCATAGCTCCCCTTACTTGTCCCGGTTTCAATGACTGAGGAAGCCGTTGAAATAAAGCACATGCTCCCAACACCTGAAATGCCGCAGAGCGATAACTGACAGAACGTCCTAATACCGGATAACTGCCATCAGGAGCTATCATTCGTTCTTGAATCTCGGCATAACGCGTAAAGCGTATCCACTCCTCATCCAAAAATGGCAGAAAAGACGAATCATATTTCACCGCTATTTTCAAGACTTGAAGCAATAAAGGATGTATAACATAACTATTATAATAGTCCAGATGAAATTCTGCACCATCTCCATAAATACCATCTCCTTTATACCATGCCTTATGAGAGTCCAATGCTTTTTTTACCACTGAAAAGTTCCATTCTCCACCGAATTCCTTCAAACCACATTCTACCATTGCAGAAAACAATAACCAGTTATTATTTCCCGGCTTCATGGTTCGGGTAGACTTCCATTGTTCAATAAGCCTCTCACGGGAAGTGGCATCCAAATTTCCCCATAGCTGGGTAGGGGCCTGTAACAAACCTTGAATAAGGAAAGCGCTGTTTACCAATATCTGGCGAGTAGCCGTACTGTTAAAATAATCATTTGATTTCGGGTTTACGGAATTGGCTAGCGCCTTACAGGTCATCTTTATATATTTCTCACGTAATTTTCCCTCCGGCGTTTCATCCGGACCAAGTTCCAACCAGGGTGCTATTCCGGCAATCGTTCTTCCTACAGACTCCATGTGAGTAACAAATTCCCGGCTACTGGCCAAAGCTGAAGACGAACGTCCTATAGGAATTTTTTTCTTCAACTGATCTTTACTAAGGTTGTTTATCACAGGATCAGCAATCTTAATAATTGTCTGTACCCAATATTGCCTATCACTATTATCAGCAGCCTGCCCACGAGCAGGGGACATTCCCAAGACCATCGGACAGAAAAGAGTCAAGAATATAAAAATCAATCGGTATACCATCGTTTTACTTCGTATTTCCTATTATATATAAATGTGTAATGTGTTCACTGAAACTAATATTTTTGCATTAACTCCTGTAGCTCTTTTACTTTATCCGGATATTTCTGCGCAAGATTGTCTGATTCTCCCACATCCTGTTTCAAATTAAAAAGTTCAGGTACATCTCCTTCCTTAAACTTACTATTACCCGTTTTAGGAAGATAAACCCAATCTCCCTTGCGTATGCCATATACTTGTCCACTCTTTACATAAACATATTCATCACGCAGCCTCAAGGAAGGATTCTCAAAGAATGATGAAACGTTTATTCCATCTATCTCCTGCCTGAAAGAATGGCTGCCTGCATAATGCATAATCGTTGGAAAAAGGTCAATACTGGCAATTATGGCATCACTCGTCACTCCTGCAGGAACAACACCTTTCCACCTAATAATACACGGTACCCTTACCCCACCTTCATAATACGAGAATTTACCGCCACGTAAAGGATCGGCAGAGCCACCCTCTTCTTTAAAAGACAACCATGGTCCATTATCCGATGCAAAAATAACCAAAGTGTTCTCGGCTAATCCTTTTGTATCCAGATAGTCTAAAAAGCGGCCTACATTCCAGTCTATTTCTTCTACTGCATCTCCATAAAGCCCCCGTTTACTTTTACCTCTAAACTGTTCGGAAACAAATAAAGGTACATGAGGCATTGACGGAGTTATATATAAAAAGAAAGGCTGTTGCTTATTATGTTGTTCTACAAAATCAATAGCATGGTCAAAATAACGACGGGTAGTGGTAGACTGATCACATGGATATTCAATAATCCTATCTCCTTCAAACAATGGAGAAGCATTATTCAATCTCTTTTTTACAGCCGCCCTACTGGAAGTCCTCACAAATTCCTGGTCTTCTTTAGCTTTCACTAAAGTGTATCCTTCCCTAAAAATCGCATCAGAAGCAAATTGCTGAGAAGGAGCAATATACATATCATTACTGTAAGGGATACCATAATAGTAATCAAACCCTTGGTCTGTAGGTAAATGTCCTTTTAAATCACCTAAATGCCATTTACCAAAACACCCTGTTGTATAACCTTGCTCTTTCAATGCTTCAGCCAAAGTAATTTCTTCAGAAGGCATACCCGCAGATTCAGGAAAAAATACACCTTTTACTCCATTTTTCGTATTCAACCGACCCGTTAACAGACCGGCACGCGAAGCACTTGATACGGAAGCCGAAACATAAAAGTCTGTCAATTTCAAACCATCCTTTGCCATACGGTCAATCGAAGGGGTCTGTATCAACGGAGAACCGTAGCAACCTAAATCCTGATAACCCTGATCATCCGTAAAGATAATCACAACATTAGGCTTCTGCCGGGCCTGTAACAGCCCGGCAGACAAAAGCATAGGATAAATTATCAGTCTCTTATTCATATCTTTTTATTCTGAGATAACAACACCTTCTGTAATCCCACTATCATTGTAGGCATCTACCCGGTAATGATATTTCACACCTTTAGTAAGAATATGAATCAGTAAA
This sequence comes from Bacteroides clarus YIT 12056, assembly GCF_900129655.1. Taxonomy (GTDB): domain Bacteria; phylum Bacteroidota; class Bacteroidia; order Bacteroidales; family Bacteroidaceae; genus Bacteroides; species Bacteroides clarus. Next base: position 170,564 of record NZ_FQWK01000005.1, on the reverse strand, counting down.
TCGGTGGTCTCACAATCCTTCACCTGAATACACTGATTTAAGAAATCAGGCTGATAACCAAAACGAACCAAATAACCGTCAGCCCCTGATACTTTATTCCAAGTAAGTGAAGCGTATCTTTCATCTTCCTGATTCCTCTCTACTGAAAGCTTCTTAACCAAACCCGGTTTCTCCGAATAGCCAAAACCGAATACACGCAAATCCAGTAAAGCAAACTTACCTTCTTTGGGAGTATGTACATTCTCTATTTTAATAAAAGAAGCCTCGACCGGTACGGAAAGTTCAACATATTCATGCGGAACGGCTACTGTATTCTTTGATTTATCAACAATTTGTTTCCAATCTTCACCATTGTCAGAGACATACAACTTATAGGCATGATAATCCGTCTCCTTAGGAGCATCCGGATTTATATCCTGTTCGGCAAAATTTATCTGAACGGAATTGATACGTACTTTTTTACCTAAATCCATTACAAAATATTCACCGGCATTACCACTCGCTGCAGACCACCAAGTTCTGACATTCTCATCTGCCGCTTTTTCCGGTTCAAAACCGGGTAGTGAGGAAGACGCCATACTCTTTTTATTCTGAGACTGAAGCATCCAGCCAAAAGCAGAAATATCCTGAGGATCAAATTTCTTCTGCGGCAGCTGCATAGGATAATCTCCCAACACGGTATGGGTTCTCATTCTCCCCTTCTCATCAAAAGAAACAGGGAATAAACCTATTCTTCTTTCAAATTCATCATGATTACCTACCCACATCGATGTTACCTGCCACCAATTTTCGTACTTATCTTTAAATACGCAACTGTGTCCGGCGCCACCAATAAAACCGCCAACTTTCAAAGATACAGGATTATACGGTTGCTCTACAAAACCACCATTAACGCTATCACTCTCCAACACCACATCGCAATACCAATTACAGATAGTTCCCGGAGTAGCATACTGAAGATAATATTTATCGTTATTCTTCACAACCCAAGCACCCTCAGGACATGGCACTTTCGCAAACTTGCCCTGCCAAGCAGAAGCATCAATCTCATCATAAAGTTCTCTACGTCCGAATTGGTAACCGGACTTGCATTGATTGACATCTGTAACGTACTCACGCAGGACTTTCTTCGAGCCCTCAATTTCTTTAAAAGTATTAGGGTCTACTTCAAAAAAGGTTGTAGACTGAGTACCGCCTAAACCATAATAAAAATAGAAACGACCATTATCAATAAACAGGCACGGATCGGCCATACGTCTGACCTCACCGCATTTCTCCCACTTTCCATTCTCTGGATCAGCCGAACGAATGACATCTACCGTTTTCTTCGTACGGTCACGGGTAAAATTGACAAAATATACATAATTATCGTCAGCAGCTACAGCAGGAGCCACATAATGATCCAAATCCAGTGCAGAAGCATGTACTTCAGGATTGAAATATACATTCTTCCAAGTAATAAGATCGTCGGAAACACGATATCCGCCAATATCCATTGTAGTAAACAGGTAATATTTACCCTTAAACAAAACGACGACAGGGTCGGCAGCAGAACGGGCCTTCTTCTGTTTAGTCTGAAAACACCCCCAACCATAATCCAAATTCATCGGATTACAAAATGTCGTTTGTTTCTCTGCTATTTTATTCTCTGAACAGGAAGATAAAACAAGCGAAGCTAATAATACAGATAATATATTTTTCATATACAGTAATAAGATTAATAAATACTCCTATTTCACTTTATCATCGGAGCATTTTGGGTTATTTTGTTTAAATCCTTCATTAGTAAATTACGCAAATGACTTTTTATTGCTCTATAAACCGGATCAGTACTTTTATCCGACATTTCCCCCGGATCAGATAAAATATCCATCAAAGTTTCTTTTTTATCTCCGCGTGTAAAAGCCGTATATTTATAACGTCCATCATGGATTTGATACCCAGAACTTGATTCAACAATAATATGATTACGAGACATTTTAACAGACTGTCCCGTTAGAATCGGTTTCAATGATTTCCCTAACAGCCCTTTCGGTATAGGAATCCCTACTAAATCGCACATTGTAGGTACAAGGTCAATACCGCAAGTCAGGTTTTCTGAATCTACAATACCTTTTTGTATTCCAGGACCAGCAATTATGAGTGGTGTGCACGTAGCTTCTTCCAATAATTGGCTTTTGAACACTAGACCATGTGACTGTCCCATTTCTCCATGATCCGAAGTAAACACAACAATCGTATTATCAGCCAGACCAGCATCCGCCAATGCAGTTAAGATACGTCCAATCTGCTTCTCCACATCTTCTACAAGCCGACAGTACATCCAACGATAAAAGTTCCATTGTTCTTCAGTCCAATTTCGAGAACCGGAACCGATTTCTTTCATTTCGGCATATGCACCATTAGGCTCCATATTAGCAGGCACTGGTGGTATTTGGTTCCGATATTCCTCTTCACTCAACGTTTTATGAAAATCTATATATTTCTGTGTAGCCGCTATTTGATGAGGGCGTAATTTATCAGGAAATCTCGGGTCAAAACCAGCACCATAACAAATGTCATGAGGGTTCATAAATGAAAGGTAAAGAAAAAAAGGCTTATCTTCTTCCGGCTTATAGCCCGCAAAAAAACTCTCGGCAAAGTTAGCAGGACCATCATAATAATCCGTACCGTTTTGGACAAAACCATAATCCTCAATATTCGTTCTTCCACAATAAAAACCCGGATAACCGGAATAAATAGTTTCATAACCAGCATTCCGAAAAAGATTTCCAACCGAACTTTCACGTACAACAGGCAGTACTCTCAAAGTATCCGGTTTAGTCGAATTATTCGTATAACCTATTTCACCAGCAAAACGTCCCGTTATCATTGCAAAACGTGACGGCATAGAAACAGGATTTGCGCAATAATTACGCTCAAACCGGACACCATTTTCTGCTAACTGGTCTAATGAAGGAGTGTGGACATAACGGTTACCTGCACAACTCAGCATATCATATCTCTGCTGATCGGTCATAATGAAAAGAATATTCGGCCTCTTTGCTTCCACTTTCTGTATACCAAAGAAAGAGAATAATGAAATGCCACAGCTATACAATATGGTTTCCGTTAAATTCATCATATCTATTTCATTTAATTCAATTATTTCTTCAAGGCCTTATCGACATCCAAATCAATACCTTCCCAACCTTTCTTACAAGTCCAAGCTGTAGCTGGGGAGGACCAATATACATCAGATTCCGGCAGACCAAGGGCAACAAATACAGCAGTACATAAATACAAACTACCTGTAGAAATATAAGTTTCTCCAATATGAGGCTGATAACCGGCAAAACCGACCCGCAACCATCCTTCCGGATTGAATGTCCCCGGAGCATTAATCTGACGATTAATCACAGCTGTCAACGCACATCTCACTTGAGCGGGAATTACTTTACTAGGAAGCAACTTTCTGTATGCAACATCAGACAACGCATGGAAAGCACCAAAACGATATGCCAATGAACGACCTACTATCGGGAAAGTACCTTCAGGAGAAATCAATCTTTCCTGTTGTTCTGCATAACGCGCATAACGACTAAGTTCCAGTTCATAAGGAATAGCTCCTTCCAAGCCATGTTTTTTCATAACAGTCAAGACTTCAACCATCATCGGATGGATAACGAAGCTATTATAATAATCCAAATGGAAATCTGCACCATCACCATACCAACCATCACCTTTATACCATTGAGCAAAACGATCACAAGCATATTTCACTCGTTCATATTCCCATTCACCCGTAAATTCCTTTAACGCAGCTTCTACCATGGCAGCAAAGAACAACCAATTGGTTTCGGAAGGCTTAATTACTCTTGACGATTTCAGTTCTTTAATTACCCTTTCTTGTGTCGTTTTGTCAAGCTTATCCCACAATTGCGTACGTGCTCTTAATAAACCATGAGCCAAAAATGCAGCATCTACCAACGGTTGACGGCCTTTGTTAAAATTAAGATAATCAGGAGAAGCCGGATTTACACCATTAGCAATTGATTTTAAAGACAAATCAATATATTCGGCACGTAGCCTACCTTCTATTGTACTGTCAGGTCCTAATTCTAACCAAGCGGAAATACCCGTAATCAATCGTCCTAAAGCCTCAAGATGAGTCACTTCTCTTCTTTTCTGCATATCGGCAGCAATGGATTCAACCGGCATATTCTTACGAAGTTCACCTTTTGCCATATTACTGAGCAATGGGTAAGAAATACGATGCAGCGCGCTCAACCATGCCGAACGATCCTCATTTTCTGAAAATGCCGTAATAGTTTGTACCACAGGACGGCCTTCCAACAAATTCTTATAACGGATAAGAGCCTCTACAAAATAATAATCCGCATAAGTAAGAGGCGCATCTATCTCATATTGTTTTCCCATGAAACCGGTACAATGCTGTATGATGAAATGATTGTTATCCCCCACTTTCTTTGCCCGATATGCGGGAGAGGCCAATGATTTTATCTGTTGTTCTCCAATAGAAAGAAATTGTTTACCCAATTCGCCAGATACATATGTGCTCAATTCAACGAAAGCGGATGCCATAATAGCACCGGCAGAAGCATCTCTATCCGCTTTTGGAATATTAGGAGCATCAAAATCCCAATAAGGTATTTTATCCTTTGGCAGACGTGGATGATTCATGATAAATTTACCAACCTTTATAGCATGGTCCAAATATTCTTTTTTTCCAGTCTGGCGGTACATCATAGTAAATCCGTATAATCCCCATGCCTGTCCACGGGACCAAGCCGACTGGTCATTTACTCCCTGATGAGTAACCTGATTTAATACTTTACCGGTAATCGTGTCATAACTAACTACATGATAAGAGCTGCCATCCGGACGAAAATGATTAATCATCGTACGATCCGCATGTGATTTCGCTTTCTTATAATAAGAATTATCCCCTGTCATGGAAGAAGCTACTGTAAGCAATTCCAAATTCATCATATTATCAATGATTACGGAGAATTGCCATTTTTTACTGTTCCATGAACGAGTACATCCTGTAACCGGATGAAAGCGTGTAGATAAAGACTTTGCAGCCGTTTCTATCACTTCTCTATAAGCCTCATTGTGTGTAAGGCGGTAACCATTCCCAAAACTACAATTAATAATAAATCCGACATCATGATTACTTGTTGTATATTTCTGCCTTTCCACACGTGATGTCATTTCTTCTGCAGCAGCCCTAACCTGTGGATCATTACTATATTCGTAACAATACCACAATGTACCGGGATAAAAACCACTTGTCCACCAAGGAGATTCACAAGTAATCATTTTACCGTCTTTTGCTGTTCTAGGAAGTATGCCTACTTGACCTTGCATCTCACTGAACATAGACATTGACTGCTTGACAGAGAAGTCAAGAGCCTCATCTACTACTTTTTTCATGCCTTTCGATACTGCACACGCCGATGACGCGAAACACACCAACAGGACTAAACTGATAATTAAAGTTTTTTTCTTGTTTCCCATTACCCTCATTTTAAGGTTTGACTTTACTTTTTTGTTATTTCTGAACGATACAAAGGAAGCCGAATCTATATTCCTAACATAACACAATAGTTCTGATTTAAATAAAAATCGTACATGACCTGTTCTAAGCCGCTCTACTACATTATTTCACCCCAAAACCGAACTAGAATAACAGTTTCTTTTATTCAATTCTTTATGTTTTAAATAGAATTGATATTAAACCACATCTGAATTTAAAATTTTATTAATTATTATCCATAATATAGCGGTCTGCAAACTCATAAAAACATCTCCAATCAAAAGGAGTCATGGAATGTGCCCCCGGTTTCAAATGATAACCAACTCTCTGACATATGACACTTCCTGTTGCAGGTAACTCTTTCCAATAGTTCAATAAATAACCATATAAGTTATATATTGGTACAACTTCCAACAGAGCTGCATACTCTAAATTAGGACAGACATATGCATCTTCATCGGAATTAGCAATATACATTGGCCGAGGAGCAAGCAAAGATAAAACCATATGCTGATCAATCGGAAATCCTACCTTTTCCACCCTATCTGCATATTTATAAAACCGTTTACACATCCAATGCGGGAAACGTTTATAAATATCATATGGAGTTTCCACACGATTGCCTCTATACAAAGAAGCTCCACCCGAGCCTGAACTATTAGCTATTACCCCAACAAAACGTTCATCCTGCGCTGCCGCCCAAAGTGCAATTTTTCCATAGCGAGAATGACCTATAGCTATAACTCTTTGAGGGTCAATATCAGAATCTGTTTCTAAGTAATGCATAGCTTGCGACATTCCCCAGGCTACAATACCTATGAACCCGCAACTTGTAGAATCTCTTTGAGCTCCATATAACATTTCTCCTAATTTATTCTCAATACCGGTTACAGTATCATCGCAAATATCTTTACTGCAGAAAGTAACAAATGCATACTGGCGTCGTAAAGTTTCTACTATATTCCAGCTTAAACTATCGCATCCACGTTGTATGGACAAGCCTTTTTGCGAATCATAATACATAGAAATCCCTTCATCTTTATGTACTGTATAATTTCCCATGGCATTAACACCCAAAAAAACAGCAGGGCGAATTACCTTTTTAGGAAGATACATTAATAAATGCAAAATACATTTATTATTTCCTTTCGAAAAAACAATGTCTACCTCCTTACGTTTAGCTAATCCGCTTAACGCCATTGTATCTATACCTCTCTGCCGATATTCAACAGAAATTCCATGATGCCTCGGAATGGCTCCATATTCATACTCTTGTAACAATTTTAGGATTTTCGTTCTTCGGGCATTCCAAGCATCTAATGTACTCTCAGAATAAGGAAGTAACGGAGGCAAATCGGAAAGCGTAGCCCTATCTTTTTCCTGACCCTGTATACAAACATTAGTACATATAAATATATATAGTAGGATAAATACTTTCTTCATTCCATTTTACTCGATTAATCCATTTTGAGAATCCGTATAGCGGTAATCATTGTTTCCCCTTTTATTGGAATAAAATCAACGGTAAGTCCTTTTTTATCCGAAATAGTTACTGGTATCTTACAAATCATCGGCCTTCTCACACCCACTTCTTTAGCAACATCAAGTGATGATAATACACGCACTCCATTGATATCTACATGGAATAACCGTTCAGTAGCTTTCTCCTTCTGTACTATATTATCCAGCTGATAGGCCAAATCGACAACATCCGCACCAGACAGTTCTGCCCAATACAAATAGACAACATATCTTCCATCAGGTAAGTCCGCTTTAAAACTATTCAACCCACGCCGTTGGGTTTGGAAAATCGGATCTTGTTCCGTTCCATAGATATCTAGATTAGAAGCCGGTTGTGACCCCCTTTTTGTCCGCGCTCGGAAAGCTTTTCCTCCTACATACCCCCAACCACCAGATACATATTCCCGTTCTGGTTGCCAAGCTAAAGAAGCAGTCTTATCCTCAAAATGGCGGGCTGTTCCAAACAGCATATTCAACTCTGTAAAAGACTCTTTATTATCAAAAGAGCCAGGAACCAATTTCATACTCACTCTACAAAAATCTTTAATATAGCGACCCTGGAACGTTCCTTCCGCTTCCAATTGATTAATACCATCAATAAACGGGACATTAAATTGAGCAGCTCCATTTTGTACCTCCGATACTGCGAGCATTTTTCCATTTACTTTTAAGCTGACCTGTTTTAAATTAGTATAAACAGATACCGGATAATAACAAACTCCCGAATTATCGGCAACACCAGACCTATTATACCAATCCGATCCACCTATTGCTACATACGGTTCTTTATTAAGCATAGCCCTATAATATCGATAAGTATCTTTGGGTACTCTATCCAAAGTAACCAAACCCTTGCAATTAATATGAGGAATAGCATCCATTCTTTCCTCTGAATGGAAATCATTCAAGTTCCATACAGCCGAACCTACAACAAATTTACGCTGCATTATCTGAGGTAAATAATGACGATGATACATAACTCCATAATCTACAGAAAAATCAAAACGCTCTGGTTTAAATGAGTGAATCCGGGCATCAACATCTGCACCATATTCACTTACTATAATAGGCTTATCCGGATATTTTTGATGTATTTTATCCAAAGTCGCTTCAAATCCACTGAAGTCTCCCCCATACCAGCCATTATATAAATTCATTCCTAATATATCAGATAAATTTATTAGATTTGCTTCTTCATAAGCAGCTAGGTTTCCATGACATGGAAGCATTGTAGCCCGTCCCGGATCAATCTCTTTAGCCGTATTCTCTATACGTTCCGCTATATGATACAGATATTTCAGATACTCATCTTTTTTTATAGAAGGTTCCGAATTATAAGGAGGACGTAGCATAATTTCGTTCATATATGTCCAAATACAAACAGAGGGAGAGTTAAAACATTGATAAATCATCTCTTTCATCATTTCGACACAATTGTCTGAGAAATTCTGATTCATAGTAATAGCATTAATCACCGGAATTTCCACAGAAGTCACAATTCCCAACCGATTACAAGCAGCCAATACCATTTCATCTTGAGGATAATGGGCAATACGTAAAAAGTTACCTCCCATCTCATGTAGTAATTCTATATCACGGACGTGCATTTCATCTTTTAGAGCATTTCCCATACCTGAATGGCATTGATGACGATTAGTTCCCAATAACTTTACCGCTTTTCCATTCAGTTCAAAACCTTTTTCTGCAGAAAACGAACAAGTTCTGATACCAAAAGTATTACTAACTTCATCAAGCAACTTTCCCTCATTGTCCCAAAGATATGTTTGCAATCTATACAAATTAGGACGCCCTATCTCCCACAATTCAGGATGATTTACTACAATCTGAGTATTAAAGGCCTGTTCTCTTTCAGTATCTACAGCTACTTTCTTTCTACTTGCAGCTACACATTCACCTGTAGCTGAATAAATTTTATGTTCCACAAAAATCTTGCTACGCACTTTCTGCGTATTACTCAACATTGTACATATATCTACCAAGGCTTTTTCTTCTGTTATTTCCGGCGTATGCACATATACCCCTGAAGAAGCATAGTGAGTAGTAGAAATATGAATAGGAGAAACAGAAATCAGGGAGACATCACGATAAATTCCACCAAAAAAAGTGAAATCAGCAGAAAGGGGTGGAATTTCAGAATCATAAGAATTATCAACACACACAACCAACTGATTTTCTCCTTCTCTTATATAAGGAGTGATATCAAAACAGAAGAAAGTATATCCTCCGATATGTTCGCCAACCCTATGGCGATTAACAAAAAGTTCAGTGCGCTGATTTGCTCCCTCAAAGAAAATATACAAAGGTCTGCTCAACATAGCACTATCCACTTGTATATTCTTGCGATACCATCCTGTACCATGATAAAAACCCGGAAAATCATCGACACAGTCTTCCGCATTCCAAGTATGTGGAATTGAAACTGTACTCCAACCCTCTTTACCAATATCAGAAGTACCTAACCGAAACTGCCAAGAATCATTAATACTATATGTTATGCGAGGGTTATTTTCTGTAGAATACGCTTGAAATATTCCCAAAAAGATCAGAATTAATAAATTGCAAAGTTTTTTCATACAACAGACATTATAATAGATTAAATAATAAAGTGACCTCTATATTTAGTACAAGCTCTGAAACTCTCTTCTTACATTTGTTTTTCACAATATTTATCACGAAGTTTATGTAACAATTTTAATTTTGCCGGAATGTTAAATTTGCCATGTAATTTGTCTCCTGCGTACCAATCGGTAAATACACCATGCTGAGTAGAATAAAGCGCTTCTTGTGCTTTTTCTAAATACTCTATGGATAAGTCCAGATTCTTGGTCCTCTTCTCCGTATATTTATAGGCCCTCAGAAAATGATAAAGTGAATGACTTAATGCTGCCATATAATGACAAGGTGCACTTAAATTATCAAGAAAAAAACAACGATATTGTTCAGGTAACTGAGGCATAAGTTGAGCACAACGTTGAGCCACTTTATCAAATCTATCGAAAGTACGCTCCATGCCGGATAATAATGAATCTACCTGATTGTTCCCTTCGATACGAAATGAACGCCCCGGTACACGCTCACGTATAATATCTTTTAAAGGATTAGAAGAGAAACATTCGAAACCTTCACCAATCTGTTTAAACACTCGTGCATAACGTAAATCATGAAATATGAACTGACGCTCCAATCCGGGAAAATCAGCGGATTTCTGTTCCCAATACGCATAGTAATAATCACGATAAAGCTGCATTACCTCTTCCGCATGCTCCTTTCCAAAATAGCAAACACAAAAATCATAAAGAAATCTATCCGTATCGTAAGTAGCCATATCCCACATCATAGATGCATTAGCAGCCAATTCCATTACAAATTCACGAAGATTTCCGGCATTAACTACTGATAACGCTAACGGACAACGACTATTAGCATATCGAAAATTGAATTCCATCTTCCAAGGTCCCTCTGCCGCAGCTAAATGAGCTCCGGTAGAAGTAAACTGAAGATTCATATAGTAGCCTAAATTAATTTGAGTCGCCGTATCAAAAGTTACAATATCATCATAAGGATAATGATCACGACGAGCCGCAACAAAGGTCCACAAAATATTATTACCAACAGGCGGTTTCAAATAGCCTTTAGCCAAAAGATCCGAAAGCTCATCATAAAAAGTGACACGAACAAAAGGATTAGGATTACCCGTCTTCTCTTTTATCATCGCAAGCTGAATATGTAACATCCGATTGATAACTTCCGCACGTTCCTCTTCGCTCACAGGGGCATCTTCAAAAGCCGCCCAATAAGGTTGGTCACCTATACCTCTGAAAGCAATGGTCCAAAGATTTTCCTGTTCACAACGGCATACCGTCTCAATACTATATTGCCAAAATTCACACAACGATTTTTCATCAGACAATAACAGCTTGGGAGGAGCAATTCCATGTACTTTGTACCAATATTCTTTCCAAGTTACTAAATTATTATTGCAAGCTGTGTGGTGAGTTGAAGAAAGTATCAAACCATATTTACGGAGTAAAGACACCGATTCCTCCAGTTTATAATCCGGATAGGTAATCGTCTGTTCCATCTCTACCGTATTCAATTTTAAACGTAACATTGTCTCTAACCATACCTCATTATTTTGTACTGTAAGTTGCCGCCATGGTGTAAAAAGTTCCGTATCATTAGGAAACCAGGCTCTGTAACGTACTTGCGGAGATTTATAAAAATAATCAAGGTTACAAGGAACCTCAATCTGCTTTTTCTTTTGAGGTTCCCATGAAGAAAAGAACCACAAAGGAGGAACATCCAAAAATTTCTCACTAAAGGTATATATAGCATAAATCGTTCCGCGCATATCTTTTCCTGTCAAATAAATCCGTCTGGATGAGGTCTCTGCATATAAACGATGAGATTCAAAGCCGTCCAAAGGACGGAGCTCCGATTTATTCATAGAAGAATCAACAATAGATTCATTGATTATAATCAACTCAATCAATTCTTTTTCTCCATCAGTTGAAGTAGAAACAATAGGTGGGCAGAAGCCCATCACACTCTTGAAATCACGTTGTAACGTTTCAACTGCCAATTTGATGGGGGATAATTCTCCGTCAGAAACAACCATACGAAAATTACCTTTACTCAAAACGAGAAAATCTATACCTGCAGACATCCACACAGAATGGATAATAAAAAATAATAAAAAGATATAGCGCCTATTTCTCATAGCTTGATATACATTACAGTTTATCCACAAGTTCCCGGCCTGAAAAGGGATATAATACAGGTCGGGAACTTTTTAATCAAATTAGTGAATACTTATATTACTAAGTACTTAGTATTTTATCAATTATCAAAAAAATCAATAAGGTTATATACATTATAATTCACCTCTTGCATAAACTTAGATAGATAAGGATACATCTGATAGTAATTATCGTACACTCCCTTATTAGCCGGTTTTCCGGTATTATCATTACCGTCATCATCTTGATATTTAAACCAATGCCAGCCCACACAGTTCTTAGCTTCCAATAACCCCAATGTAAAGTGTTGATAAGCATAAGCCCTATCCTCTTGTCTCGGTACTGAAAAACCAGCTCCTGAAAGATTATTTAAATCAGAATCTTCTGTTCCTTTAGTATAGAACTCGGTCACAAGAAAAGGCTTTCCAGCCCATGTAGCCCAATCTGGTACATAAGTATCTAGTTCAGGGCTCCAACGACTATAATAGTTAATAGATACAATATCACAATATTTACCACAAGCCTCTACTACATTTTTCATATATTTAGGTGTACCATGTAGACGAGTTCCCAAATACATCATACCAGGATCAAATGCATCAATAGCCTCTCTCACCCCCTTATAATAAATTTCTGCTAAACGCCCAGCAAACTCCGTATTCAATGCTGCTGTAACTTTATCAGCCCCCTTTTCTTCCATGAAAGCATCAGCTGTTTTACGAGCAAGATCATCATTATCCGTAATTTTCAGAAACTGATCTAATATATTGCTACCTTGTGTAGAAAAATTAATCTCATTATCGGAGAAAAAGCCCAAGACATTGGCATCACCTTTATAAGGAGCTAATGCTTCTTCTACATACTCTTTACAGAATTTCATCCAAGCCTCTTCATTTAGCACCAAACCCAATATATTTTCCGATTTGCCTCCCGGATATGCATACCCATTCGTTGATTTAAATTTACTAAGAAAGCCAAAAGAAGGTGCAAGTGTCATCGGCGCATCAGGATGCGCCGAATTATGTGCTTGTATCTTTTCATATGTATCTGTACAGAAAGCTCCCGTACCATGAAAACCAATAGATGCCAGCTCCGTTTGTGAAGTAGCTAACCAATTTTCATCCGACCCAAAACGTTCCATCCATGCCGCACGATTACGTTCAGAACTACCATAACGTACCGAAGTTACGCTTCTTTCATAACGGGGATAGCCTTCCGGATCAACAATCCACCAACGTCCATCAGCCCCTTTAGTAACATGGAAACGACCCGTCGCTTCAAATTTAATCCCGGTAGTAAGACTACCATACTTATTGGTAATAGCTTTATAATCTTCTTCCGTTACTACTTGAGGCTCATAATCAGCCATATAGGCTACTATCCGAGTCTCTCCAGGTGTCCAACGACTTACAGGCTTAAATTCATTAGAGTAATTTACCGTTATTGGACGATAAGGCTTACCTATCAATGAAGGCTTGTATGCCTGCATCTTACCAGGCTCAGGCAATCCTTCAATTATCTCATTATATTTAGGATCTTCATTGAGAACCACATCAGGTGGCATAAAGTTTGGATCTTTTACTTCATAATCTGTGCATGAAACAAAGAATATTCCACTTGTTAGAAGTGCTACTATATAGAAAGATTTCATTTTCATAATCAATTCTTGTTAATGACATTATTTTACTTTGATACCTTACGAACTAAGCGCCAATAACGAGTAGGTTTTGACTGGTATTTACTACCCGTTTTGTCTGCCTCCCATTGCCCCAAACGAATAAAGAAAGCTTTTGAGGGGTCAGCACTTTCCGTACTTGTCCAATAAACATCAATAGTAGTAAGATTGGAGTTCATCACATCGCCACCACGATCCGTAAACAATTTATCCCAAGCTTCACGTGCTGATTTTTCTGTATCTGTAATAGCATCAGGTTTCAAACCTGGAGCTGATGCAGGTCCCCCATTATAAGCTATAAATACATCATTCATTTCCTCTATGGCAGGAACATACCAACCATCATGGCAATAATTCAGCACAGGAATTTTATCAGCAAAACCACATAGTGTCATCATCTCTGTATTAACAGCCCCATCATTACGATCTGTACATCCAACAGCAGTAGATTTAACAGATTCATCAGATACCCAACTTAACGGCTGTTCAATACGTTTCAACGCAAGTATCTTAGCCTCATTACCCTCGGCCCAAAAAACAATACCACCTTCAGCAAGCTGTACACCCTTATCCATATCTACATATTCACCAATAGTAAATGCTGATGCAACCGGCATTTTTTCCTGAGTAACAATTACTTCCACCGTAGCTTGATTATCTTCAGAACCTGTGGTAAAAGTAACAGTAACAGAACGTTCTTTATCACTTGTATTAGCAGAAAGCGCAGTAAAAGTCACGATATCTTCATTCTGCTCTGCTTTAATCCAAGTAATATCTTCACCTTCAACAATATAAGTATATGTATCTTTGTTTGTAGTTACAGTCACTTCCTTTGAGGCTCCTTCTTCACTTGCCAAATCAACCTTAGAAGGGGACACTTTCAAAGTAGCTGGTTCTTCAGGGAATTTATAGTTACCTACTAGCTTCATAGCACGGGCATAACGAGTTGAGCCTTCTTTAGAGCCACCTTGTGACAAATACTTCCCAAAACGTACATAAATAGCGTTCTTTCCATCGGCTACTGTAGAGACCTCTGTACTAGACCAGTAACTTTCACCTGCTCCTGTAGCTGCCGAATTAATCGGATCACCTCCTAAGTCAGCCAGCATCTTCTCAAATTTAGCACGAGCTGATTTTTCTGTATCTGTAATGGCTTCTGCATTATTAGCGACAAATGCCGGATCATCATGAGCAATACCATTATAGGCATCAAATAATTCAGCAAGCTCTTCAGATGCAGGCATATACCATCCTTCTCCGATACTGGTACAGAACACCACTGCATCATTAGGTGAAGGACTAGCAAAAAGAGCTGTGTTTTCTATACCATTTACAGTGGAAAAAGCACCGTTCATCTTATAAGGTAATTCACATGCGCCTACCCGACGTTGTAAAGAAATAGCCTTACCGACCTCAGGATTTTCAGGATCCACCCAAAATATCATACCCAAACCGTCTTCCGTCAAATCACCCACTTTCAATAATTTGATTTCTGACTCTTCCAACTCACGCTGTGTAACAGTTATCTCTTGCATCCATTCACCAGAATAAAGCTTAACAAGTGCAATGCGCGGTTCTCCAGTCTCATTAGCAGCCGTGATAGTATAAATAACACGACGCTTATTTACATCTACCGAAAGCCAATCAGCATCATATTCAGCTGTTATATCATCCGCCGTTGTATTTATAACTACAGTAGCTGAAGACCCTATGTTTTTATATAGTGTAACTTCTGTTTCACTATTATTGAATTCCGGCATAATTCTCACTTCATTATACTCCTTACAAGAGGCGAGAATTAGGCACAGAAGGAATGAAATCCATGTCAGTTTTTTCATATTATAATTTCTTTTCTTAGATTTATAAATAAAATAGGTCACACATTATTTCCACGGGTCACTTTGAGGGAAAACATCCGCTCCCATCAAATCCACCTGATTCTGCGGAATAGGCCATGTTTCATGTTTACCATCCACAAAATTCCGGCGGCACTCGGCATAATCTTTATCCAAATAAGGATCTTCCGATTTCAAATCGCCACCATGCAAACGAACACGTTCACCCAAAATACCTAAACGCTTCAGTAACGGCCAACGCACTCCTTCAAAATGAAGTTCACGAGCATATTCATCCAAAAGCATATCAAGTGTTAAAGGGCCGTCTTCATGATCATTACCTGCACGTTCCCACGTTTCATTGTAATATTCAATAGCCTTTGGACTACTACCTCCATCACGATGGAAATAGGCTTCAGCACACATCAGATAGGTTTCAGCCAAACGGTATACTATCAAATCGCGGAAACTTGTAGTACGGTCAGGCTGGTCGGCATTAGTCCATTGATCAAAATGTTTTTTTGACATAGGATGCAGTTTTTCCATATAGCCGGCAGATGTTCCATACAAATCTTTTGGAATCTCTTGACCGAATTTTGCAGATTTAGGATCATTATAATAGAACGTATGAATGAAAAGGTCTTTATAACGATTATCTTTAGCCTGGTCGTAAAGACTGAATAAATAAGTATTAGGATATACACGTCCCCAACCATATCCGCCATTTTTAGCTTCAAAAGTACAATCGGCATTAGACTGATAACGAGTAGTCGTAATAATTGCCGCACGATGTCCCATCAACGGTGTACCACTTCCGCCACCACCTAAGTTTGTTGAAAACTGGTATGCCCACAATACCTCTTTTGAACGAAAGTCCGGACCATTAAACACATCACCGGTTTTATCTTCCATAGAGTATGTACCATCCTCAAAGATATCTTCACACTCTTCGATGGCTCTATCATAATCTTTATCCCACATAGCCACCTGTGCACGCACATGCTTAGCAGTAGCTTTTGTTATACGACCATAATCTCCGCCCTCTGCTTTCCAGTCAAGCATCTCAATAGCAGCATCCAGGTCGCCACGAATCACAGTAAATATGTCTTCTTTACTGGCTGGAGTAAAATCACGTTCCAAATTGCTTACGGTAGTAGGCTCAGTATTTAAGTACAGACGTTCAAAGCGCTTCCATAATTCAAAATATGCTCGTCCACGAAAAAATTTGGCTTCTCCATAAGCACGACGTGTCAAAGGATCTGGATCTTCTATTCCCAGCGCTTCCGCTCCCGCTATCACCTCATTAGCTTTACCAATAATAAAATAATGCTGTTGCCAAAAAGCTTCTACATCACTATTATTCGGCATGAAATTTTCAAGTTTAGCAATGGCAGTACTGGTTCCGGCACGAAAAGCCATAAGATCAGTTGTATAATCACACATACTCACAACATACAAATTACCGCTTCCGCCATTATCTGCACCTTTGGCAATTTCTCTATCCAGCGCATATAAACCTATTGCTGCACGATTCAAGCCATCAGGAGAGTTAGTCAGGTAATCAACTGTTATATTTGTTTTTGACTCAGGATTCAGAAAATCTTCACAAGAAGACAACAGCATGGCAGATGATACTGCCAAAGCCGCTATATATAATATCTTTTTCATGTTTTACACGTATTGATTAGAATGAAACATTAATTCCAAATACATACTGTCTTGATTCAGGATAAGCTCCCGGTGTCAACTCAGGACTATAAGACTTAAAGTCTGTAAATGTCAATAAGTTAGTTGCTGTGGCATAAACTCTCAGACGTGACAGAGAAATATGTTTTATCCACTCTGTCGGGAAAGTATATCCTAACTGCAATGTACGTAAACGGATATAGGAAGCATCCTGAATAGCCAATGCACCATGATAGGGTACATTCGTATTATGGCTGGGACGCGGAAATTCATTCGATGGATTAAATGGAGTCCAATAGTTAACTTTGATACCATTTAATTTACCCTGCAAAGAACCGCCACTATTAGATTCATTCAAATAGGCATTCTGGATCTTACGACCGGACACACCATACCAATCCATGTAAAAGTCAAAACCTTTCCATTTTAGAGATGTATTCAAAGATAATGTAAAATCAGGATCTTTAGATATCGGGGTACGGTCATCCGCATTAATTTTACCATCACCATTTATATCTTTAATCTTCACAGAACCGGGTTTTACATCGTCTTCTCGTGAAAGTGCTTTATCCGCAATACCATCCCCATCCGTATCAATAGTGGGTTTCAGAGTATACTCCAATTCATTATAAGGATTACGTTTAATATCAAAATCTTCATACTGATAAATGCCATCCGGTACATAATTATAATAAACATTGATAGGCTCACCAACAAACCATTTATTTCCGGGCTGACTCAATGGCTTGCCGTTTTCATCAACTTGATCATCAATCTTCACAATTTCATTAGCATAATGACTAAAATTGGCACCTAAACTCCAAGTCAAATCTTTTGTACGGATAACATCGCCACTAATATTTATATCTACCCCATGAGACTTGGTTTCCCCCAAATTATCAAGCATATTTTCATAGCCTAATACTGAATTGATCTCACGTTTTACAAGTAAATCCGTTGTTCTAGTTTGATAATATTCTATTGTTCCGGATAATCTATTTTTGAAAAAAGCAAAGTCAACTCCCACATTCGTAGTACGAGATTGCTCCCATTTCAAATTAGGATTGGACAATTCCTTTCCTGGAAGATAACCCATATACATATTATCGCCAAATTCATAACGATATTCATTAGCCAAACCAAGAGTTGTATAGTTTCCAATACCATTTTGATTACCTACAATACCATAGCTCAAACGCAATTTCAAATTATCAATCCAAGACACATTGCGAAGAAACTCCTCCTGATTTATGCGCCATGCTAAAGCTATAGAAGGGAATGTACCCCACTTATTGTTTTTACCAAAACGGCTTGAGCCATCGCGTCTGACCGCTATATTCATAATATACTTATCCATAAGCGTATACGAGGCACGTCCCATAAACGACACCAAATTATTCTCAGAGAATGTTCTGACCGGTTTTCCGCTAAACTCACCGTTTGCAATAAAATCCCACCCCATATCCACTGGTAGTGAAGCTGTAGAATATCCTAACTCTTTGGATTGAGTATGATCTACAGACTGTACAGCAGTCAAAACTAATTTATGATTTTTGTCTCTGAAAGGAACATCATACGTAAATATGTTTTCTATCAAATAACTTCTTTTCTCATTATTTGCTAATTTTGCAGTAGCGCCTCCACCGGGATAATCTGTTTTTTTTGCTTCCCCATCTTCTTGTTGTCTATTATAAAAAGATGTATTCAAACGATAATTAAATCCCTTAAACGGTTTCAGTTCCAAGAATAAATTAACACGATAGCTGTTGTTTTTTATTTCACGATTATAATTTTGCGCTCTATAAAGAGGGTTGACGTCATTGGCTGAATTAATATACTTAGTATAAGTTCCATCCTCCTCATACACCTTGGCTAATGGTGTACGGGTAATAAATTCTGTAAAATTCCCATCTTCACGTTCGCTCTTCGTTAAAGCATAAGAAGTATTTACACCAAAATTAATCCATTTATTAACCTTATAGTCTACATTCAAACGAAAAGCGGCCTTTTGATAGCCGGAACCAGTAGTTACCATACCGTCCTGATCAAAATAATTAAGTCCTGCAGAAACACGAAGTTTGTCGTTTCCACCACGTACAGTTATATCATGGTTTTGATATAAGGCATTCTTCAACATTAAGTCTTCCCAATCAACAAATTGCCCGCTTGCCCATACTTCTTTCATCACATCATCACTAAGCGCTTCTGAAATAGACATCTCACGAGCATCAATGATACCTTTATCATTTGCCATAGCCTCACGTCTCAACATCACATACTCTTCAGGAGAATAAAAATCAAAATTACGCCACAAGGATTGAATACCTACATATCCGTTATAATTTACTTCCATCTTACCTTGTGCCCCACGTTTAGTAGTCACCAAAATGACACCATCGCTAGCACGTGCACCATAGATAGCCTGTGAAGCAGCATCTTTCAGAATCTCAATAGACTCAATACTTTCAGCACTCAATGTGCTAAATTCTTCTCCATCTGATACAGAGCCATCAATTACATATAAAGGAGTATTCTGTGCACTAATAGACCGATTACCGCGAATAGTAATTTCCGGTGCAGAACCCGGTCTGCCCGAAGCACTCGTTACATTGACACCTGCTACACGTCCACGAAGCATATCACCAACATTACCTGCCGGAAAACTCTTCATTTCATCAGTCTTAACAGAAGCTACAGAAGTTGCTACATCACT
Organism: Bacteroides clarus YIT 12056; assembly: GCF_900129655.1. Lineage (GTDB taxonomy): Bacteria > Bacteroidota > Bacteroidia > Bacteroidales > Bacteroidaceae > Bacteroides > Bacteroides clarus. The sequence goes on along the minus strand of NZ_FQWK01000005.1, from coordinate 150,832 downwards.
CTTTCGCTGGTAGCCATAACCTACCACTACCACCTCATCCAATAATTCGGAGTCTTCAACTAAAGTTACATTAATAACTCGTTTATTACCGACTTTGAGTTCCTGTTCTACATAACCTATATAAGAGAATACAAGTGTAGCACTAGCGGGTACCTCAATAGAATATTTACCGTTTGTATCGGTAATCACACCGGTGGTTCCCCCTTTCACATGAACATTCACTCCGATCAATGAACCTTGTGCATCAGATACAACACCTGTCACTCGTACATTTTGTGCATGTATGCCCACCATGATCAATAGAAACATGACAGACACAATTAGTTTTAGACGACTGTTTTTCATTTATACATTAAGATTAAAATTATTTAAATATGATAGAACAAAAGTCACAAAAAAGATAAAGTTATCATAAAAGGATTGTACGAAAAGAAAGCACTATCATACGAACCCACACTTCATACTACCAAATAGCCAGTTTTGGCCCATTTTTAGATTCTTTCGTACCAAAAGAACAACTTTTGCCATTATCAGAATCATCACCCAATTGTCTGACCTCCCTTATTAATACAAAAGTTATTTCCTGTTCCCTACAATTACGGAGTAATTCTGTAACATCCAGTTGATGATAAGCAACTGTTTCGTCCACTACAATTTCACCTGCTACATGTGCAGTACCCCCAACGTCCGTTATACGAACCTGTTTTCCTTCCAAATTAGGAGCATTTTTCCAGTTTAAAGTATTCTCATCCCAATTATTATTATCCAAAGCGTAAACATGGAAACGATAAGGATGTCCGACAATAGAATTACCATATATCTGGAATATGGCAGCATTTATTTTTTGTCTATCCACTCCAGACAAATCAAACTTAACGTAGCTTACCTGGTTTCCATTTATCCGGGAAGCATTCATCTCCACATTCATCATTTTAGCTTTACCAAAGTTCTTTTTATCATTCCTACCGGCTTTTACCACCGCATCATCTACAGCTACTAATGTGTTTAGCGCATTCATGCGAACAGGAATAGTAAGAAGCATTACGCTTTGGGCAGGAAGTTCAAAAGAAAGTTGCCCATTCTCCGAGATTTCTTTCGACCAAACCACCTCACCATAAGCATTTGCACTTACTTCTTCAGCAATTACTCTGGTGCCGGTGGGTAGGTCTAATGACTTCATATTCAAAGTCAAATTATTTGAAAAGTGTTTGCGTTGTACAAGCCATATATAGTATCTCATTTCTTCCGGATTAAAACAGGTTATGGCATCCACATCATTATCAGCAGCAGATTTCACCGTACTTAATAAAGGACGTTCATTCTTAAATCCTTTTGCAAAAAGACGGACTACTTCACCAGTGCGCTGAATACCGCTTATATCATAAGAAGAAGGAATATCTTTTACAGATTCCGAATCAAATAATTTAATTTCTCTCACCTTTATACTTCCCTTATCGGTTGACACAAACCGAACTTTAGAAGTCGTAACAGGAGTATCAAACAAGAAGAAAGACTGAGCGTAACGTGCATTCTTTTCCATTGTTTCCTTTATATCCGTCCAAGCGGTACCATCCCAATATTGTAAACTGAAGTTTTTCACGCGGTCAGGAGAAGTATAAACTCCATAGGAAGAACCTGTATAGACGACTGCCCCACCCAAAGAGTAACTTTTACCCAAATTAATCTCCAAACGCTTTTCTTCATCCGTATCTGAAGAAACCCACATGGAGGCATCTGCTTTATCTCCATCTGTTATTGTTTTCACGGTTACTCTATGAGAGGAAGTCAAGTCTGATGTTTTCTTACCCAATGCCACATTATTATAAGCATCCTCTACAATCCGTTTTCCCTGCCAGATAAAATGATGCCCTGACTTGATTCCGCGCGGATATGTGCCACTGGTAGTATTTGCAAACTTAAAAGCCCACATGCCATAGCCTTGATTAAGCGTATTATTCGCATATTCACCTGCCCATTCCGTAAATAAAGAGGGAGAATCCATTGTTTCTTCCTTATCTATCAGATAAGCATTCATCCAGCGTCCGGTCTCTGTATAGACTATTGGCAGAGATTGTTTCATCGGATGGTTTTCCACGATAATTTTTCTTATATCAGAAACCTTAGATGCATAACCCGCAGCCGGCAGATTATAAGAATGAGTGGAAAATATATCCAATAAATCTCTGTCTGAGGGTAAGCCACGATAGTCTATACGCAAATTTTTCACTACTTCCGCCCACCAATTCGCATTCGAGCCTGCTGTAACAGGGCTTACAAAACGCGACTTCAAACATTTCCCATACAGTCTGTTCACATCCTGTACTGCACAATACACAGCATCCGAAACAATCTTCATGGCATCCACATACTGTGTTATCTTCATAGGACCCGCATGGCGATGGTTCGGTTCGTTATGCATAGCATACATGGTTACATCTCCGGTCTTGGCCGCATAAAAAGCAAGTGCATAGAAACGTTGCCACTGCTTCCATTTATTACTCCACGTACCATCGAAATCTGTAGAATTTATCTGAAGAACAGGTTCTATATTCAGACGTTTCAATTCTTTCAATGCATATTCAAAAACCATCGAATTAGTAGAAAACTGTTTTTTACGACAATTTTCCAAAACCGGTTCCCAACGAATAAAGCGGTTACATTCCGGATTATTTCTCAATTCAGTCTTACATACTTCAAAATCATCCAAAGTAGCCACTCTTTCATCATTCAGTACGGCTGACTGAGGAACATAATCATTCAAGGATGTCCAAACTCGCAAACTATTTACATTGGAATATTCAAGCCAACCGGAAATATTACTTCCCGGGAAATAATATCCTTGGTTATAAGCCACATACTTCATTGATTTCCCAATAACCTCTTTGGTTATTGTTACCTGCATTTCTGTCTTCGAAGGCTCCTGAACGGTTGTCTGTACTTCATTTATTGTCACAGGTACAGGCATATTAACCTTTTCCTTACCATACACTTCAAATTCATTAATCCGAATCGGCTCACCATCTGTGGACACCAGGCGAATCTGAAAAGTCTGTAAGGTAGGTTTAAAAATAAATTCAAGTTTATCCAACCGGTTTTCCGTACATTCCGTATCCGGTAAATCCGTCCAGTTGGCATCATCCCAATACTGAATCTTAAAATTCTTCATCGACCAAAATCCCGGAGCTTTACCTTTTTCCGATTCTGTCAACTCATTTTCCGGAATACCAGTATAGATAACAATCTTATTGATATCATAATATCGCTCCAAATTAATATCCAACATATGAGGAGGTCGCGCACTTTCGGCACTCATCCAAGTTGATTTACGTGAAATAACTCCGTCCGTCACATTAGATGCCGGAAATTTCTCCTGTTGTGACGATGCAGTCACCGGCTTACGTAACGCCACATTTACGTCATCGGCTTGCAATCCTAAAAATGGCACTGCAAGAACTCCGCATATTAAAAACAGCTGTTTCTTAAAACTCATAAATTATTTTTTAATGAACTATTTACTTTTGAGAATAGCAAGCCTCATAAGCAGCCTCAGCATATCTCCTACCTAAAATTATTTGGCTGTCTGCGCTAAAGTGAGGATCACTTTCATTAATCAAAGGAACCAGTTCTCTGGATGACACACAATAAGAATATGGAATATGCTGAGGAACTGTACGTAACATTTTATTAAATGCCTCCGAAGTTCCATTTGCCCGCCAATCGGCAATCTCACCTACTATAACAGGAAGGTTCTCATTTCCCACATCTTGCCGTAAATCAGCGACCAACTTCTTTAGTTTCTCCATATACAGTCCCGGTTCCCGGCTGTCCGATTCACCCTGGTGCCAAATAATAGCTTTCAACTTACCATATTTCATGGCTTGACGTATGCGCGATAAAGCTTCACCATAATAATCATCCCGTGCCCCTTTCAACCACGAGTTAATAGAACTGCCACCGCGTGCATTCACTACCAGCCCTAATTGATGTCCGGTTTTCTCTGTTATTGCCTTTGCAAAAGAATAGGCAGGACCTACACCCTGCAAATCCAACTGCTTGCGAATAGTAGAATATTTGTTCAAAGGATTCCTTGCTTGTTCCATTGTACCGGTAGGGGTCAGCAAATACACATCTTTAATACTACTTTTATAATTATCAGTAATATATCCACGACCTGCCATGTTAGACTGTCCTATGAAAAGGAATAAATCCAATTTAGGTACCACCGGTTCAGGGTTGACATATACACCTTCCGTTTCCAGTCGATAACTGTCGGTACGAAAAGGACATGCAGGAAATCCCTCTCTATTAAAGAAATTAGGATTCGCACTATTTACCCACAGGTAACGGACATCGATAGGAGCCTGCACCTGCTCACTGCTTACTCGTACCTGACTATTACTAACGATGACCGCTTCGGCAGGATAGAACTTACCATCCTTACCTGCAACCATAAATCCGGAGAGTGAAGCAGCTCCATCTTTAGCAATAATCCCGGTACCTGTATTTATAAAATCAAGAAGTAAACTGCCATTTCCCGCTTTTGATAATTTCTTAAATTCAGGCCCTTGGTAAATAGTCTTTTTACCATATACTTTCCCTAAGGCTAACTGCGCCAATCGCCAACCTACCGTATCTTTTACAATCGGATGAATATCTTTAGGGTTTCCCTGATCAAAGGCGACCGCCATTCCCGTATTTTTCACACGAAGTGAAGTTAGATATTGTGCCTCACGCAATTCATTCCAATAGCGGGTTTTTGTTTCAAATCGAGGCAGCTGTACAAATAAGAAAGGAATATCTCCCTGTCCCCATGAAGTCCTCCACTCTTTAATCATAGCGGGGAATAATTTGCGGTATTGCGCCCCTCTAGCAGTATTCGATTCTCCCTGATAAAAAATGAATCCTTTCAATGTGTATGGACAAGCTGCACTCAACATTGTTTCGGACAAACCTACCGGACGGCGGAAATTCCATTTTCCCATAGGTTCCGACGGTTTGTTAATGTATCGTTTCTTCTCTGCGCTCAACTTGTTGTATTCTGCCAAAGAACTGTGGTAATTATTATACAATTTCTCATATTCGCCAGGACGATAAGAGTTGGCAATACTATCATAGTATTCCAGCAGCGGACGAAAATCTTTATCAGACATCAATAATTTCCGGCTTGTCCATGCCTCAACCGTCGTCCCACCTACAGGAACTTGAATGATACCGATAGGAATATTCAGCTCTTTATGTATGTTCTTGGCAAAATAATAGGCTATAGCTGCAAAATCTGTCGCTGTTTCCGGCGAGCATGCCTTCCAAGATGTTCCGGGTACTTTTTGTTCCGGGTAAAATTTCCTCGGTACCTTATAATAACGTATCTGAGGATAATCAGCCAAAGAAATTTCTGCCTGCGCATCTTTTACCCTGCGTAGGGCAAATTCCATATTTGACTGACCACCCGCCAGCCATACGTCACCTACGAAAACATCCTTGAAACAAATCTTATGATTACCATTTACAATTTCCAGCTTATATGGTCCTCCGGCCTCTCCGGTCTTTAAATCGACCGTCCATTTGCCTTTTGCAACCACGGTCTTCCGGTTTTGTCCTTCAAAACGGACTTCAATCTGCGAACCGTCCGTTCCTTCACCCCAAACCTTTACATTAGCATTACGCTGCAACACCATATGGTCTGTAAAAATATCAGCAACGGCAAATCTGTCATTTGCCAAAAGAGCAATACTTATCAGTAATAAGTATAAAGAAGATAAAATGCGTTTCATAGTTTTATTCGGATTTTAAATACCTCTGCAAAAGTGTCCGTTTATCCTATGAAAGCATATAACAATCGTTCTTTTGTACAGCAAAGTTGTACAAAGGGCCTATAAACAGAATAAGTTGCACCATTCAAGCAGTACAACTTATTCGATTAAACATTATTTCCGAGTCTGTTTCATACTTAATATGGTTTTCAGCAGAATCGTGCGCCTATCTCCTTTCAAAGATACCTTCATCGCATTCTTTATATGAGAAATATCCGTTTCAATACTTAATTGCTGCTTAGGCAAAATTACATACTCCTTTCCCGCTTCATTGTTTACGGAAAGACTGATACGGATAGGTTCATCCACAGGATTCTCTAATACAGTAATCATTATATTCTTCTTTTCCGGTAAAGTTATGTAAAAATACCCCTCGCCTGTTACAGATGATTTTTCAATAAGCGGGCTTCCTCCTCGCGAAAACGTGAACGGAGCCATCGGTCTTCTCCCATAGGGTACATATTGTACACCCGGTTTTGAATTCCAGCCACCATATGCCCCGGCATATTGATAGCCATACTCATCAATCTTCAACTTATATTTGGTATCCTTCTCCTGCCCTTTCGGAATAATAGGAACCGTATTTACCATCAAACCATTACAAAGAGCATTCACAATACCTCGCTCAGACGCATAATCTCCCCAAACAATAGAGTCACTCACTGCCACATATGGTTCATGCTTTTTATCAGTAGCCATATAATGTAATACATTTGAAAGAAGTTTATCTGCCACCGGATCCGTTCCACAATGATTTATCAAATCGAAACCCGACAATAACACAGACCCTTTACCCATAAACATCTCCGACAAAGCAGTTGCCGATAACGCACGACTATAATTAGCAAGAATTGCCACGTTTTTCAAATCAGCTGCATGCAAGTCATATCCTCTATCCACCGGATAAATAGCAGGAAATCCCTTTTGCGACTCATCATAAGAAGTATAATCAGACCAAAGTTTAAAACGTTTCGGTGTCAGCCCTTTAAAGACCGGATGATAAGGACGCTCAAGATTAATATTCATACCGTCTTTATATGCCAAAGAAGGAGACAGGTAAACCGGATTATTATTACTGTCTTCCAAGAATTTAACCGAAATCGGTAGCCATGATTGATTGAATCTAGCCGGATCCTGCTCCAGACAAACAACGCGTCCTCCTTTCTTTATATACTCCCTTAATTGTTCAACCTGACTGTTTATGTTATTGTCCCAAGAATCCTTTCCCAAAACTAAAATGGAATTGCGAGGTAAATCCATAACCGTATGTATCGGCTTCACCATATAACCAAGCTTTTGCAAGCAACTGCGGGTTTGTTCCCCCGCCGAAGAGTCATATACATAAATCGTTTTTCCAATTGCATCCTTATTATTCCAATCCTGTCCTGCAATGAAAATCTCGCTCTCATTATGGGATATCTTCCTGCCATCCACCCAAATTTCACCTTTCAATACATAATCTCCCGAAGTTAAATCCCGGGGAATATCAATTGAAAGAGGACTCTTATATGTCCCATAGTAAGGAACAGACGGCAGTTCGATATCTCCTGACAAAAACGTCTCATTTCCTTTCTCAATCCGCCATTGCAAACGAGCGCCATTCAAATCATTGCAATAGTCATCATCATTAACCACATGAGCAACGACCGACAACTTATTTCCTGCATAAATCTGCGACTGCCAGTTTTCCCAACTCAGCAATATCGGTTGATAACTTGTCTGATACTGCCACGCCACAGGTTTCGGTTTCATTTCTGCAAACGACTTTACTCCATCCCAATTATGGAATATTATGGTAAAAGGCATAGTACCTGCAAGATTACCATTCTGGCATCTCAACCGACGAAACAGTTCCGTAGCATTTTTTAGGACAAAGGCTTGATATGACATAGCAGCCTCAGCTTGTTCTTCATTTGGCAGATGGCCGGTCCAACACTTTTGCGAACCGGGCTGCTTAGTCCGGGAACAAAGGTTGAAACGCCCGTCTATCCCCGTATAGTTACCCACACACTCAGTAAATGTAATAGGCTGAACTCTACCCGGATTCTGCCACATACTTTTATCACGCATGTTTAGATAAGTCAGAAAAGTGTTGTAATACCACCCCCAATACCGGTGTACATCATAAATATCACCTGATTTTCCAAGTCCATAGCCAGTATTACCTATATACAACCTGGTATCATCCCATTTCTTGAGTTCACCACACATTTTTGTCAGAAACTCCCGATACCGAGCTCCAACTTCACCTTCAGGCGGCATTTCATTAGCCAATATATAAATGACAACAGAAGGGTGAGGGCTAAACGGGCCTAAATCTATTTCCTTATATGTCTTAAGCGATAAATCAAAGTCTGCCGGCGGTGCAGTCTTGGTTCCATGCTTAGGACGTCCATAGCGACCGGCAAAAATCATCATGCCTTCTTCATCGCATACATCCATCCAGTTTTGGTCATCAGGAATACGAATGATATTTATATTCAAACTTTTCATAAAACGGACATAATCACGAGCGAACTCCTTACTTCTTTCCAAGGGCTCAGGTATCCCTCTTTCCGGCGGATTAATGGCATTACCTCGCAAATAGATAGGTTTCCCGTTCAGATAGAACACCCCATCCCGCATCTCAAATCTCCTGAAACCGATCCGTTTGCGTAAAACCTCAGTATTCGTCTTTATCTCAAGGTTATAAAGAACAGGAGTAACCGGACTCCACAATTCCGGATTCAAACCATCTATTTTCCATACTATTGTCGTATCGACTTTATTCTTAAAAGAAAACTCTTTTGAACGATTACACAATACCTCACCATTACGGGTATTAGAAATGACTGCATCAAGAGACAGGTGTTCGTTTGCCTCAGCGGACAAACTTATTTCAACTCTGACATCCTTATCAGTAGTAATCGGAGTAAGTTTATGAACATTTGCCGCCGACACGGCCAATGGACACAAAAAATACAGCGTGCATAGTAATTTTGTCTTCATAGTGTATATATAATAAGTAAGTTTATTCTTCACCTTTTTGATATTGGGCAGGAGTCACTCCAAACAATTCTCTAAAGCGCTTGATGAAATAGCTTGGGGAATTAAAGCCTACTTCATACGCTATTTCTGAAACAGTCTTCGTATCCATTTGCTTGAGGAGCATTTGCGCCTTCTTCAACCTGATATTCAGAATAAAGTCGTTCGGTGTCTGTCCCGTAATACCTTTAACTTTCAGGAAGAGTTTGGTGCGTCCCGTATTCATAGCCTGGGCAAACATATTCACATCAAAATCCGGATTATCCAGATTCTGTTCAACACAGGCTACACATTGTTCCATGAACTGATAGTCCGCGCTATTGGTTGCCAGTATATCTACATTATTATCCATTTGTTTCGCATATTTCTGCTGTAACAATTTTCTACTGTTCACCAGATTGTTACAACGCATAAACAAATGTTTCACATTAAAAGGTTTGGTTACATAGTCATCCGCTCCCATTTTTAACCCTTGCATGGTATATTCTTCAGCTGTTTGTGCCGTAAGTAATATCACAGGAATATGAGAAGTCTCGAAATTACTCTTTATCTTCCTGCACATCTCTATACCGGACATTTTGGGCATCATAATATCACTCAGTACAATATCAGGTTGTACTTCTTTTGTCTTTTCAAATCCTTCCTCACCATCCTGAGCTTCATAAACAGTATATATTTTAGAGAACAAACGCGCCAATAAACCTCTAAGTTCTTCGTTATCTTCTACAATAAGAATCTTGCTTCTTGTCTCGTCCGACTGATTATCCATATTTTCATCATCCACCACATCCGCCGGTACCTGCGAACCATATACTGTCAGTTCAGAGATACACGATGAATCAATATCAGGAGTAGCTATTTTCTGTGCATCGGTAATATGACTGTCTCCTAAAGGTAGTTCAACAACGAAAGTCGTTCCTTTCCCTTCCATACTCCGGACACTGATTTTCCCTTTATGGGCTTCGATTATACTCTTTGCAAGCGCCAGACCTATGCCTGTACCTTTCTGGTTATTCATACTGTCCACTTGATAGAAACGGTCGAATATCTTATCCAGGCTCTCTTCAGCAATACCCACTCCCGTATCCGACACAGTAACCACAACACTGTTCTCATATTCCTGTACCGACAGTGAAATCGTACCACCCAAAGGAGTATATTTAAAAGCATTGGACAACAAATTATAAATCACCTTTTCCAATTGTACCACATCGAACCAGACTTCAAGATTCTTATCCTTGTTAAGAAACTCAAGATTAATCTGCTTACCCCGCGCATACTCTTTAAAAGACAGATAAATTTCATCCAGAAAAGCGTAAATATCCTGCTTACTGTATTTAAACTTTTCAAAGCCTTGTTCCTGTTTTCTAAAATCCAATAGTTCGGTTATCAAACGTTTCATACGCAATGTATTCCTATGGATATTCACCAGCTTACTATACACCAAAGGTTGAATATCGCTTCGTTCCATCAGCATTTCCAATTGGCTCACAATCAACGTAAGCGGAGTACGGAACTCATGTGATATATTGGTAAAAAAGCGAAGTTTGGATTGGTTCAGTTCCTCAATCTGTTTCTTTTCTTTCTTCTCATACTCCAGTGAAGCCCTCAGTTTCAATTTTGATGAATAGAAACTCACCACCAAATAGACCGATATGATAATAATAGCAACATAAATACAATATGCCCAAGTAGATTTATAAAAAGGTGGTTTTACTATAATATCTATTTCTTTACAAATACTCTCCTTACCGGAATATTCTTCCGAACTTTTAATCTTCAATTTATATTCACCCGGATTGAGGTTTGTATAAGTAATGGCTTTACGGTAACCTGCACTCATCCAATCTTTATCAAACCCTTCCAACTTGTAATAGATTCTATTTTTCAATACTGATACATAATTGGATAATGAGAAGTTAACGGTTATAATGGAGTGATTATGATTTAAAGTGATCTGTGGCTGATACAGAATCGATTCCGTAAGAATTCCGGAACCGTCATTGGGCAAAATCTGCTGATTATTTACTTCCAATGAAGTAAAATTCAACTGATAAGGCTTCACATAGGAATTCAACTCTTTCTCGAAGAAAGAAATCATCATTTTAGGACCGGAAAGATATATCTCATTATCACTAGCCACAAACAAGCCATATGGATTCAATGCCGTCATAGGAAAACCATTCTGCTTATTATAGTTGTAAAAACGCTGGTTCTCCATATCAAAACGTGAGAATCCTTGGTTACTGGCTATCAGGAGATAGCCGGAAAGCGACTCTTTTATATCGAGTATATAATCATTGATTAAATCCGAATTATGCGAGTTAAACGATTTGAATGTATTGGAGTCTTGTTCGTACAGGAATATGCCATCCCCTGAAGAACCTGCCCAGATATTACCTTTCTTATCTTCAAAAAGTACATTAATCAAGTTCGGCCCAATGGCCTGTTTCGAAGTATTGGGAACAAAATACTCATTACGTTTCTGAGTCTCCAGATTATACTTTATCAATCCCAATGAGTAAGAAAACCACAGATTATTCTTCTTATCAACAAGCATATCTATAATTTGTCTGTTATTAAGCCGACTGTCATTCAATAGCTTCACACACTCTCCTGTTTCAGGATTGAAAAGACCAATCCCATTATGAGTAGCCAATAACAGGTTCCCTTTATAAGGAATAATTTTACGAACTATATCATTAATCAATGAATTCTTTTTCTCAGCATTATACCGGTAATTGGTAAACCGATATGTTTTCAGGTCCAAACGGTCTAATCCGCCCCGTAATGTTCCTATCCACAAAGCTTGGTTATCCTCATCTAGAAACAAACTCTGAATCGTATTAGACGCAAGAGAGTTCTTACTTACATCATGCTTATATTCAGTAAAGGTTCTTGTTTTTCTGTCGAGATAATTCACTCCGCCACCTTCGGTCGCAATCCATATTCCTCCCTTAGAATCCTCTATCATCCTTCCGGCAAAAGGAGAGGTCAGTTTTCCCTTTTGCGCTTCATCAGGATAATAATATGTATATATCTCATAGTCGGGATTAAACAGATTTACCCCGCCATAATACGTACCGATCCAGAAAGTACCCTGCCTGTCTTTCATCATACAGATAATAGAAGAATTACTCAAACTATACGGCTTATTATCTTTACTGTAATGAGTGAAAGTACCGGTTGCAGCATTCAGCTTATCCAAACCTTTAAAAGTTCCAATCCAATAATTACCCAAATTATCTTCCACAATACAGCGGACATAACTGCTGGATAGCATATTCTGGTGAGGAGCAGTCCCATAATTGGTTATTCCACCATTCCTGTCTAATCGAAAAAGACCGTCATCTTTAGTTCCTACCCAAATACTTTTTTTAGAATCTTCATAGATGCATGTTATATCTTTCTTAGGAAGATAGTTCAGCCATTTCTTATTACCGTCTATCATGTACAAACCATTGTTCATGGTTCCCACATATAAATTACCATCACTATCCTCAATTACACAAGACATACGCGCACCTTCCAGATTATAATAATAATCAAGTTTATCTTCTACGCGATTATAAGTAAACAAGGAATCTCTCGTACAAACCCACAATTGCGTATTACCGTAACTGATAGCCTGAATATCATTATCACGAATTGTATGAAAAGTATTTTTCTTTATATCATACTCAACAACCGCATATTTGCAGCGGATATAAATGTGCCCTTGCTTGTCACCGCAGATTGTACCTATATTATTATTGTACAAACTATTCTTATCATCCTTTACCGGACGGAAAACATAAAAATCGGTACCGTTATAGCGGTTCAATCCATCCTTAGTCCCTATCCAGATAATTCCGAATTCATCTTGATAGATAGATGTTACTGTCGGTTGCGAGATACCGTCCTCTACTCCGATTGCCTGAAAATGTATATTCTGTGCAAACGAAAAAGAAGAGAAGAAACAGAAGAGAAAAGTAAGATATTTTTTATACATATAACAGACTTTCTTTAATACGAAAAACAAACTTATGAATTATTCCCGAGGTATATCCAATAAAACAGTCGGTTTAACTAAGACAACCTCCTTTCCATCTTGCGCCAACTTATAGCAAAAATAGCGAGAAGAGACTACCACAAATATAAAAATAGAACGATTATATACTAATATCGTACGAAGGAAGCGGACATATAATATAAAAAGTGCGCCGATATCCCATCGTCGCACTTCTCACAATAGTTTCTATATTGTTAACTTCAAAAAATATTCTTATTGCAACATTCCCCGATAGTAGTTCTCAACGTCCCTCCATTTATAATAAGGGAACATATCGGTTTGTACCGGAATATGCACTTCATTTTCATTATGCATAATCTTTACCAGAATATCATCGGATTTCTCATTCCGGAAAAAGATAATCTGCACATTGGCAGCCATAGGAACCACCTTGAAATCACTCCATACCTTATAAACTTCATACGGATCGTTGACTGCAACATTACAATTCTCTATTTGCATCAGTGCCACCAAAGGAATCACATTACCATCGTGTCCAAAACGGAGAGTGGCAGCGATACCACCTTTTCGGATTGCTTCATCAGCACTATCCAAAATGTTTCTTAACAATGATTTGGCATTGGCTACTACAATACCCTTTCCATCGGTATGATTGGCATTCCCTACATAAAAACGATAATTGACACATTGCCACAAATCAAACAATTCCTGCGCCTCAAATAAATCATAGAAAGAAACTTTTGTTTCGGCATTCTGCATATCACTGGCTACCCAGTACATTCCCCACATCAGTTCTTTGGGATTTACCTTCTTTACAATAAAATGCTTATCTTTAAATAAAGCTGCGACCAGACGTTCCGGATTGGTATGAGCTTCTTCAAATTTCCTATATTCTTCAGCCCAAGGACCGTCATGAGAAGAAGTGAAACGGTTAGATTCATCTGTATGATAATTCAAATAATCCATATACTTCTCGCTCGCCTCATAAGAAATCCGCAAGCCGGGATTTAATTCTTTCAAACGGTCACCAAAAGCCACCATACTCATAGCACAGCGCAACACAACGGTAGAACGGGCAGATATAAAGGGATTGCCTTTAAACACCTCTGGAAATGAGGTATACATTCTTTCAGCAATGCCCCGGTGTTGCCTTACTCCCAATGGGGTTAAATCCCCACCATGCCCTTTCGCTTCCTCCCAAACTGTGAGCAAACGCTGATACGTATCTTCTCCCAAACCGGTAAGCGCTTGCGCACGATGCGCCTCCTCAAAAAGGTCTACCAACCATTTATAATCACGGTCGGCAATCAGATAACGAGAACCATGCCGTCCGTAATGACTGATATAAAAAGGTTTATATCCCTTAGGCGCTTTGGTCTGCGGAGCAAAATCCAAGGGATACGCCCAATATACTCCTCCCGTTTTCTCAGGAGTAGCAAACATCTCTTCTTTAGATGTCTGTGCCCCAAGCGGGGCACAGCACATTACTATCAAACTACATAATAGAATTTGTTTCAGCTTCATCATATCTTTACTTTATTACTTTATAACCATCGTTTTGTACTAAAGTAGGATTATTTGTCAATTCGCTCTCCGGAATAGGGAACAGATTATATTTATCATCCACATCCTCTCCCAAACGTACGCCATTTTTCCAATCCCAATTATTACCTTTCGTATATTTACCGAACCGGATCAGGTCGGTACGTCTTATCAATTCGGAAGCCAATTCCTTCTGACGCTCAAGCAGCAGAAAATCCAAATCAAGCTCATTGGCGCCAATCTCACCGGACACATCGGAACGTACACCGCTTTTCGCATATTTTCCAGACATATAAGCTCTTGTCCTGACTTCATTTACATATCCCAGCGCCTCGCTTTGTGTGCCACTTGCTCCGCGCAAAATAGCCTCAGCAGCCATCAAATAGGCATCAGCAGTACGGAACAACGGGAAATCAATAGAAGTATAAGCATCCCCCGAAGCGCTAAGTTCATCTTCTTTCGTTACGTTTCTCCACTTAATGTAACCATAACCGCATGTAAACGTACTCGTCATATCCATATTTACATCCCATGTATCTTTTACCTGATTAGGAAGAGCGGTCATAAACTGTGCTCTTTTATCTTTCTTGTTATTTCCCCAGGTATCATTGCCATCGAACATAACATCATCCGCATCGAACGCATCCACCAATGACACTTTAGCGCGAACATTGCCCCAACCTCTGGAACCAACACCTGTTTTATAGAGTTCATCCATAGGACCATTCACAAAAGCCTTCACATAGAAGTTCGTTCCGGCAGAACTCTGTGCGCGCAGACCATCCTGTACCAACGGCCAAATAATCTCCTTACAGGTATTATTATCGGCCAAAAAGATTTCGCGATAGTCAGAAGCCAACGGATAATGCCCATCAGCAATGACTTTCGTAGCATAAGTATATGCTTCCTGGTATTTATTCTCATTAATCCATGTCTGTGCATTCAAATACATGCGGGCCAGTAAAAACCAGCCGGCTACCCTATCGACACGTCCGTACTCATTGGTTCCCGGAGCCTTCAACTCATTCTCGATAGCCAATAACTCACTTTCTGCAAACTCAAAAATCTGCTTACGCGTATATTGTACCGGAATTTCTTTCACACCCGTATTTTCATCTACATAAGGAACCGCACCAAATAAATCACAAAGCATCGAATAGCAATAAGCACGTATGAAACGAGCCTCTGCACGATAACTCATATAGTCGTCTTTCATCTCTTCCCAAAGTCCTCTACCTTGCAATTTGCCTTCTGTGCATTCCCGCAAAAGTTCATTACAATAAGCGATACTCATATAAAGTCTCTGGTAGGTCCATGTAATGACTGAAGCATTGGAAGCATCCCACTGCAAATTCAAGCATTTACGCAATCCGTTGGAAGAGGAAGGCATCAGGAAATTATCCGTGCTCAACTCCTGCAAATAGAACAGCAGGCGTACATAACCGGAATATCCCTCATTAGCGCCTTCAAGGTCGCCATCTCCTCCATCACCACCTTGTTGCCCCGTCAAAATCAGTGAGGCATAACACTTTGCCAAGACACCGGTATAACCGTCTTTTGTCTGATATACCTTTTCACTTACCAGTTGGTTATCATCCAAAGGCATCGTGTCCAAGTCACCCAGACAAGAGACCAGACTTATGCCCGCGAAAAACAAAATAAACGAATAAGCAATTATATTTTTCATATTGTATAGTTTTAAGCCGTTAGAAATTTAAATTAGCACTTAATGAAAATACGCGTGGACGGGGATATACCTCTTTATCGATACCGCTGTAAATCTCCGGATCAATACCGGAATAGCTTGTAAAGGTAGCAACATTCTGCACACCGAACGTCAGGCGCAAAGAGCTGGAACTATTCCATAACTTCTGGAACGTATATCCCAAAGAAATATTGTCGATGCGGAAGAAATTGCCTTTCTCCAAGAAATAATCCGAATAAAGTTGTTGGTTCTGGAAACCGGAGTCTTTAGTTCTGCGTAATATATTGGAGAAATTTCCTTGATCGCTGTACACCGATTGCACATACTGGTCGGCAGCCACATAATTATATACATAGTTACCGAATGCCCCGTGTCCGCTAATGGCAAAATCCCAGTTTTTATAAGTAAGCTGGGTATTGAATCCCAGATAGGATGTCGGCAATGCGCTTTTGTTCGTGGCATATTTTGTTTCTGTTGCAGAGATAGAGCCATCCGGTTGCACATATTGCCCTTCGATAGGTTTACCTCCATCATCATAAGCCTGTTTTGCCAGATAGAAAGTATAGGGACGTTGACCTACCATAAATACCTGAACCGTCTTGCCCGTACCAGAAATAGCTCCTGTCTGCACAAAATTGGCATCCGAATCAATAACATTCAGCTTGGTTATTTCAGAATCATTCCATGTATAATTCATGCCCACTGTCCATTTCCAGTTTTTTGTATGCACAGGCACCGCATTGATGGCAAATTCCACACCTTTATTATCCATCTCACCGATATTGGTTGTAATGACGGAGGAATAGTTGGTTCCTGAAATTACATTGATAGTATTCAGCAAATCTTTTGTGTGGCGTTGATAGTAATCAATAGAACCGTAAATACGATTGTTAAGAAAACCGTAATCCAAACCGATATTATAAGTTTCGGTAGTTTCCCATTTAATATCAGAATCATAGCCGTTCGGGCGATAAGTATAGTACCATTTGTCACCGAATTGATAACAAGATTCCGGATAAGATACCGTAAAGGTAGTCATATACGGATAGTCATTCAGAATATCCTGCTGTCCGGTTTGACCATAGCTCAAACGCAACTTCAAGTCTGACAACACTTCCGAATCGCGTAAAAATGCCTCTTGACTGATCTTCCATCCCAATGCAACGGAAGGGAATAAGCCCCAACGGTTATCCTTGGCAAAACGTGAAGAAACATCTGAACGCAGAGTGGCTGTAATCATATAACGATTATCATACGAGTAATTTAAACGTCCATAGAATGAAAGTAGATAATATTCAGACTCATAATGATTTGGTGAGAACAGTTCTTTGCCTTCCGGAGAGAGAGTGGTCGCATCGAATTTTTTCCAGAAATGTTGCCAACCGTATCCCGCCATTGCGCTGAAATTATGCTTTTCATTGAACACATGAGAGTAGTTGGCATATAAATCCAACAAATAGTTACGCTTATTCTGTTTAGAATCATACATAAGTCCCGTACCGTCTTTCATGTTAGATGTATACATCATACCGGCCATATCGGGCACATTCTTAGTATATTTACTTCTCAATACATCATAACCCAAATTGGCGTTCAACTGTAAATCTTCCAAACGGTGCACTTTATAATTGATGGCAGCATTACCGATGGAACGGGTTACTTTATTATGCAAATTCTGCAATTCGAGTTGCGCCACAGGGTTATCGGTTTGAATAGCCATAGGAGAATTTCCATTCATCCAAATAAAGTAACCCAATCCCGGCTCATCGGCTCCCGTTGCACTTCCGGTCATGACAGGACGGGTAGGATCGTATCGGAGCGCATTATTAACGACGCTTTCATCCACCTTCTGATTATCCTCATACGAAACTTTAACGTTCAGGTCAACGGTAAGATGATTGTCAAAAAACTTAGGAGATATACCTCCATTAAAGGTAAAGCGTTCATAGTTATTTGTCTTTACCACACCATTCTGATTATTATAACCTACCGACAAACGGTAAGGTGCATTTTTCTTTACCTTACCGGAAACGGAAAAGTTATGTTCTTGTCCGAATGCCGTACGGTAAATCTCATCCTGCCAATCAGTAGAAACCGTACCCAAAGTCACGGAGCCCGGAACACCCGATACTGTAGGAACGAACTCACGGAACTCATCAGCGGAAAGTACATCCAATTTTTCCGTAATGGTGCTTACAGAAAGGTTAGTAGAATAGTTGAAACGCAGGTTGGAATCAGAACCTTTCTTAGTAGTAATTACAATCACGCCATTAGATGCGCGGGAACCATAGATAGCAGTGGCTGAAGCATCTTTTAATACGGTAAATGTTTCAATATCGTTCGGGTTGATACCTCCGATTACATTTCCGCCACCTTCAATAGTGGAGTTGTCCACCGGTACACCGTCAACAACAATTAGCGGATCATTGGATGCAGATAGTGATGCGCCGCTTCTGATACGGATAGTGGCGCCCGCTCCCGGAGCGCCGGAACTTGAAACGACATTTACACCCGGTACTTTACCCACCAAAGCATCTTGAGCGGTAGTACGTAAGCCTTTATTAAAATCATCCGGTTTGATAGCGGTTACCGAACCTGTCGCATCAGATTTCTTCACACTTCCATAACCTATAACGACTACGTCTTCGAGCATCTCACTATCTTCCTCCATCAAGATTTTCATCATTGGAGAAACGACCTTTTCCACATCTTTATAGCCGATATATTTAATAAGTAAAACAGCCTTGGGACTGCTGACGGTGATTGTAAAATTACCGTCCACATCACTGATAGTTCCATTTGTCGTCCCTTTTTCCAAGATATTTGCTCCGATAACGGGTAAATTTTCCCTATCAGAGATATTACCTTTAATAACTGTTTTTTGTGCAGAAACCCCTACACTGAAAACCAAAGCGAGCATCATAAACAGATACCGCCACTTTCTTCCAAAAGCTTCTGGATTTTTCTTGCCTTTCATAATGTTTTAAATTAAAGTGTAACAAAGTATACCACATTCGGTATAAAAATTAGATTGTAGGCGAAAGTAGATATTATATTTTCGCTTGACAAAGGTTATGAATGAAAAAGTAAGTAAAAGGAAAGATAATAAAGATACAGCACCCTTATTATCAATAAATTAACAAAAAGGACATACACAATAAAAGTAAATTCAAAGGAGACGCTTTTTACAGTTTTTGTACCTGAACAGCCAAATCTTTTCCGGGAATAATCGCTTTATTCCTCATTTTTAAACGATAGTTATATACTGTCTGAAGCGAATAATGAAGAAAATTGGCGATTTTAGAATTATCATCAATACCCAAACGGATAAGGGCATAGATACGCAGTTCGGGCGTTAACAATTCACCTTCTTTTAGCTGTATACGTTCGTCCTCTTTCAATAAAGTATTGAAAGATTCCACAAAATCCGGAAAGATAGACAGGAATATAGTATCAAACTTACTGATGAACAGTTTAAAGTCTTCCGTAGTAGAGGATTGATTATGAAGCATCTTGGAAATATCCGCCATAGAACCGGTATTGACAATTTTCAATAAGCTCTTGCGCTCGGTTTCCTGTTTATAAATATACTCAGAGCAGATATTAAACAACAAGCCAATATATTCTTCCTTAATATGGTTGGATTCTTTAATTTCCTCGTTCATCCGGGTAAGATTCTCCGTCATTTCCTGCAGACGCTGATTCTGTTCCGCCAACGATTGCTTTACCCTCAGCAGTTTACGGTTCTTTTGGCGAAGAACAAAGAAAGCGATAATCAGTGTAATAACGAGAATGGACAAAACTAAAAGAAAAAACAACACCTTGTCCCTGTCAGCTTTTACACGACTATCATTGGCGGCTTTAATAATAGGGAGATATTCAGCTATATCCACGATACGATAACGGGCTTTTCCAAAATTCACATCTTCCAGTGAACAAGAAATATAATTATAAGCTCTTTCGATATCTCCTTCCTGAAAAAGCAAAATTGCCAATTGCTGTAACGACATATACACTTTTTTGGCATTCGTTATATCGGTAATGGAAGCCCGGATAAGATAATGCTTTGCCAACTGTACATCACGTTTGCCCAAATATAATTCCGCCAACAGATATTCCACTCTCGCCTTGTCGGGATCATCATCCGTACAACGTTCATAATATCCGGTCAATATCCGGATAGCCTCATCCCATTCTCCCTGCAGGCTCAGACTGCCGCATTTATTCGTCACATAGCTGGCGGTATTAGGATCGCTGATAGCCACTAATGTATCCTTATAAGCCCTTATCTGCCGCATGAACAACTGCTTCTTGGACACTTCCATTTCATCACTGTAACAGGACAAATAGGTAGTATGATACAAATAATAAAAATAGGTATCCTTTCGCACAGCCTCAGTTCTCTTTACTTTATCCAGAATACCTAATGCATTTTCATGCTTTCCTACTTTATTCAAAGCATCAGCCAGATTCATCAACCCTTGATTAACGTATTCTTCACCCAATCCGTCTGCAAGTTCCAGCCTTTCTTCCGCTATAATCAACGCCGTATCAACCCTAAAGGAACGGTATTTGACAAACAAATCACCCAAAATATCAAACCTCGCTCTATCATCTCCTACATAATCCAACGTCCTGCGAAGCTCCGCAATATCCTTTTCCACCTTTTTCTGATATGTCTCACGCTGCTGAATCATCTTGTCCAGCTTCAAAAGCAAAATATCATCATCCGTTTTATCCCCGGCCGTCAAGCCCGAATAGAAACACAGAAGAAACACTATGAAAGCCGAATATCTGAACATGAGCAAACTGATTTATGCGCGGAAACAAAGATACGATTTTTTACAGCAATTCCCGCATTTTTTTCTTTAATACCGGATGAACTAAATCCGGTGCAATCTCCACCAACGGTTCCATCACGAAACGGCGTTCGTGCATCAAGGGGTGAGGCAGTTTCAGTTCGGGGGTATCCATCACCCGGTCATCATACAAAAGCAAGTCTATATCTATCAGCCGGTCGCTATATACCCCGCCGACAGATTTATGAGTGCGTCCTATCTCACGTTCCATCTCCTGAGTAAGATACAGAACAGACAACGGCGGAAGAAGCGTCTCCACACAAACAGCGGCATTCAAAAATGTATTCTCAGAGGAAAAGCCCCACGGAGCGGTAGCATAAAAAGCGGACAGGGAAATCACTTTCCCTATCCGCTCTTCTATTTTCTGAACGGCGAGACGGAGATTATGCTCCTTATCGCCAAGATTAGTCCCTAAACTAAAGTAAACGTACATCAATAAAAACAGGGATTACCAACCTTTATTTTATTTATCCGTAATCAGCATTGCATCTCCATAAGTACCGAAACGGTAATCCTCTTTCAACGCTACATTATAGGCTTCCATTACCTGCTCATAACCGCCAAAAGCGGCAACAATCATCAACAGGGTGGAAAGCGGCATATGGAAGTTGGACACCATCGCGTTGGCAACCGTAAAGTCGTACGGCGGGAAGATGAACTTATTCGTCCAGCCTTCGTATTCTTTCAAATGGCCGTCTGTGCTGACAGTGCTCTCTATCGCACGCATCACCGTAGTACCTACGGCACATACCTGCCTATTCAAATCCTTGGTGCGATTCACAACCTTTACGGCATCTTCCGTAACAATCATTTGCTCGGAATCCGTTTTATGCTTGGTAAGGTCCTCCACATCGATATCGCGGAAGTTACCCAAACCTGCATGCAGCGTAATATAAGCAAAGTCTATTCCCTTAATCTCCATGCGCTTCATCAACTCGCGGCTGAAATGAAGACTGGCCGTCGGAGCCGTTACGGCACCTTCGTTACGGGCAAAAATGGACTGGAAGCGTTCCGAATCCTCCGGTTCCACCGGACGGTTGATGATACTGTGCGGCAGCGGCGTTTCACCCAATGCGTACAGGGCTTTCTTGAACTCGTCATGCGGCCCGTCATAAAGGAAACGAAGGGTACGTCCGCGCGAGGTAGTATTGTCAATCACCTCGGCCACCATAGAATCGTCTTCGCCGAAATAGAGTTTGTTACCGATACGGATTTTACGGGCAGGATCCACCAACACATCCCATAAACGCAACTCCTCATTCAACTCACGCAACAGAAATACCTCGATACGCGCACCGGTTTTTTCCTTGTTACCGTATAAACGGGCGGGAAACACCTTCGTATCATTAAAGATAAATACATCCTTATCATCGAAATATTCCAAAATATCCTTGAACATACGGTGTTCGATTTCGCCCGTCTTTCTGTGTAATACCATTAAGCGCGACTCATCTCTATACCTTGTAGGATGTAAGGCGATCTTCTCTTCAGGAAGTTTAAATTTAAATTGCGACAGTTTCATATTGCAGTTGATTATCAGACATTTATTATATTTATTCTCTATTCTCGCTCTTTACGCACAATAGTTTGCAAAGATACAAACTGCGGATAGGCGATGTCAAGACATTCATAGTTAATAATAATTAAATGCAGCAAGATAATAATTTGACTCTGAATTATGTACAGTGCCGAAATAAAAACAGTACTATTCCCGGATAAACCTCAAATCATCAAAATTAGCGCTATTTCCTTCTATAGGACCCAGTAAAATAGCAGTAACAATCGCATTCGACCATTCGCCCGTAAATTCCGGATGATTAATTATATCATTATAAATATTTCTTTTAAATACTGTCCATTCAAGCTTAGGTTCATTTTCAGTCAGAGTAATACAAGGGGTATCAGCTTGTGCAGTACCCACCCGATAAAATATATTCTTAGCTTCCCATATCGGCGAAGTTTCTGAAGGTTTCAACAACCGGAAACCGAACCATGTAGCGGACGCCTCATTACTCTTAATTGCTATTTCAAAGTTTTTATATATCTCAATAGGCACCCTGATTGCACTTTTACTTGTACTTGTTATATACAATTTTTCCGGTGTAACCTTTATTGAGGTATTTCCTTTATAAGCATCTTCAGATAGTTCCCAAGTTGAAAGCTTACCATTGTAATAGTTATCTATAGGAAGAGGGATCTCTTCATCAAGTACAATAATTTCCTTCGCACCTTTGGAAAGTGTACTTCCGGAACTATCATATGTAAACTCATAGTCGGGAAATGAACGTGCATAATCTTTAGGAACTTCCGGTAAATCCCTATTACGATTCGTAGTAACTACGAGGCTACCAAACAAGCTGAGTTGCGGAATTATTGCCTGATAAGATCGCCCATTCCGGTTCAAAGGTATTTCCATTTTTCCTTCGGGAGAAATATAATAAGCTTTATGGACTTTCAAACCTTGAGGAAGCTGAAAATCTACTGTTGCAGAAATTGTCTGTGGTTCAAAATTTACTTCCGTCCACTTAAGCTCATCAACACCATAATTAATTAAATTAATCACCAAAGCATCTATCCGACGCGTACGCTTATCTATCCGTTCCTTTGCTTTTATCACGAGCCCTGGGAATTGTTCTTTTACAGATACACGACTTTCCCTGATATCCCTAAATAAGTAAACAGGATTAGAGTAATAGAAATACCCCCCATACGCTTCAGCGAATCTATTCCATTTGGATATTTCAGTCAATACCTCTTTAGGATATTTAGTTGCATGAAATGGAACAGGGTCTGTAAATCCGGCAATTCCATCTACGACCTGAGCTGCAGGATAAGTTCCAGCAGCAAGACAAGTGGCAAACTGATAGCGGATATTAGCTTGTGGCCAACTAGCAGTCAGCTTCATAGCTGTTGGCGGATAGAAATTTGCAAACAATGGCTTATCTGGATATTTGGATTTAGCTTTGTACATTACATCATACATCTGGCTATACCGATCTCCCGTACCCCATGCTTCCGGCCATATTTCCAGAAACTGATGGTCTACTACAGCTGCCGTCATTTCAAAAGGAATATTATTGTTGGCATACGGTAATTGCAATGTAGTAGTGGTTACATCAGGGCGTATCTGTTTTACATGTGTATTCAGCGTATCTGTCAATACAGAGATCTCATGTGAAATATCCCCTTTTCCGCTCAATGCATTACACTCGTATACATCCGGTAATCCATACCAGTCCCATCTCCAACCATCCCAGTTAAATTCCAATTGAGCCATTTCAGCCTGATCCTTTAAATAATCATTAAAATTCCTGAAACTCTTGCCATTAATTGTATATGAGTGATTTATATTCTGATTAATACCCATCAAGTAAAGATAGTTCTCTCCATACATGAAGAAATTCTGGTTTTCAGGATTACGTATGGCCCACTCCGGATGGTTGTGAGCGAAAGCCGGAGAAGAAGCGTATATAGCGTTGTAGCAGATATTACGCCCACCTATCGCCTGAAACTTCCTTATCTTCTCCAACATCTTGGCCTTACTAGTCCATAAACGATCGTCTCCGACATAAGTATTCCAAGAACTACCTATCATTGCATTTTCTTCATGGGCCCGCATCCATGGATGATATTCCAAAGTATTTATTCCTAAAGCCTTCAACGCTTCAATCCATTTATCTACATCTAAAGATTCATCAAATATACAGGTCCATCCATGTCTTAAATTGACTTTTTTACCCAAAGCTTGTTTCGTAGCAAGAGGCAAAACTTGTGGGCGAGAATAGTTGAAATCTGCAATAGTAAATCCTAAGATATCTTTTACCGGACAAGTAATGCTTTGATTTACTTCTCCTTTACCATGAATATTTCCGTATCCTTCCATTTTAGGTTTATCAGGACTAAAATAATTTATATATATTTTATTGTCCTTGGGGCGATATACAGCCATATCGTCATAACCGTCTCCATTAAAATCACCAACAAGAGGAATATCGTACGGCGTACCAAAAATAAGTCCGTCGATTGCATAAGGAGAACTGAAGCTGGGCTTCCCTACCAAGTCCGACAATGAGACAAACCACTGTGAGGTCCCAGGTCTGTATATACAAAGATCGTCCACTCCGTCAGCATTGAAATCTCCCGCCAATACTTTATCACCAACCTGTCCAAAACTACTTCCAGAAATATCGCTAACTCCATCACAAGGAGAATAATCAATGCTCCATTCCAATTTACCATCTCCATTAGAGGTTATTACAGCAATATCTGTTTTACCATCTCCATTAAAGTCACCAACAAGGCACTGCTCTTGAGGAGTACCAAAAACAGTAGTAACAGATTTCTTAAAATCTCCTTGATGAGCTTTTATGAACCAACTCCACTCCAGATTATTTCCCTTTACTTTAACCTCACATAAGTCTAAAAATCCATCACCGTCATAATCAGCAAAGAAAGTCATTTCTTTTTCTGAAAAATTTCTAGGCAAACTTTTATCAATGGATGAATCATTGTTGAAATCAATAAACCATCCTTTTGAAGTACGATATGCTACATCATCATGTGAATAAGCCCATGAAGCAACGAAAAGAAGAATTAGTATATATACACTTCTCATAATTCTATTTAATATTTAGGGTTAATAACCTGAATTTTGAGGTAGCAAATTCGGATTAGCATCGATATCATCAATAGGTACAGGTAATAAAAGATGTTTGGGAAGTGTGAAATTTGTCTTTCCAATACTATGGAAGAAGTTCTTTGCATATTCCCCTTCATCATATCTTATCAGGTCGAACCAACGATGTCCCCCCTCAAAAGCTAGTTCCATACGACGTTCGTGACGTATAATTTCACGGACTTCTGCTTGTTGCCCCGACACGCTTGGTAACCCTGCACGTACCCTGACTCTATTTAATGGACCACCAACGTTGGGAGCAGTTGCAACTGCACAAGCTTCTGCAGTTCTTCCTACTTCATTCAAAGCCTCAGCATACATCAGTAACACATCAGAGTAGCGTAATACAGGAAAATTTAATGGACTGTCCATTGGATTCGTAGTGCCATAATTAGTACACATAAACTTTTTGACATTATATCCGGTTGTTGAAACAGCAGGATCATATATCCAACCTTGATAATCATCCCCTTCAGAAAAAATAGAAACAATTTTTCTTTTATCATTAGGTTCAAAACTTTCAGCAAATTCTGAATAGACATGAAACCAACCAAAATTTCCCCAAGGACCACCTATATTTACAGGTGCCAATGGAGCAAGATACTCATTATGCCATGCCCCTTGTCCAAGTACATCAAATGGTGCATAAGGTGATCCTTTCTCATATTGAACTTCAAATAAACTCTCTGGTCCATTTTCTTTGGTATCATCAAAATTATCTTTATAATTTTCATTCAAAGAATATACATTCGTAGCCATAAGTCGTTCGATAACATCAATAACATCATTATACTGTTTTAATGTTAAATATACTTTAGCTAATAATCCCAATGCCGCCCCACTTGTAGCACGTCCAATATCTTCTCCTGTATATCTTTGAGGTAAATAATCAGATGCATTTTGAAGATCTTGAATAATTACTTGATATACTTCATTTTTATCTGTTCTTGAAACTTTCAGATTATCATTAGCTGTTTGTTGATGCAATATCAATGGGACATTGCCAAAAAGCCTCACCATATTAAAGTAATATAAGGCCCTTAAAAAATGAGCTTCCCCTTTATATTGAGATATTTTATCATCACTAATATTTTTCTTCGAAAGATCAATATTATCAATCACCCAATTAGCACGATTAATGCCCGCCCAAGGGCCACGCCATAATTCTTTAGCTCCATTATTATCTGAATTTGCAATAAAATTAGACAATTGTACCGTTTCTATGCCGTTACCGCCAGCCTCATTTCCGACACGACCTTCTCCTGCTATAATATCCAAAGTCCACATACGCAGATTGTACATATATGACCGCTGTAAAGGTTGATATACAGAATTTATGGCACTCTCAACTTCTTCCGCAGTGCCAGTTGTAAAAAAGTTACCCGTAATAATCTTATCTGTCGGAGATTTCTCCAAATAACTTTCGCATCCTGATAGGGAGACAAAACATATACACAAAATGCTGCAGATGCTATATTTAATCATTGCTTTCATTGTACTCAATTTTAAAAGTTAATATTAACACCAAACATAAAGGTCCTTGCAGGAGGGTAAATCACATAATCATACCCGTTAACACCTACTTCCGGATCTAAACCGGAATATTTAGTAATAGTAAAAAGATTATCAATATTTGCATAAACTTTTACACCTTGCAATGAAAGTGATTTTGTCCATCTCTCCGGCAAACGGTATGCGATATTCAAATTCCTCAATTTCAAGAAAGAGCCATTTTCCACATA
This sequence comes from Bacteroides clarus YIT 12056, assembly GCF_900129655.1. Lineage (GTDB taxonomy): Bacteria > Bacteroidota > Bacteroidia > Bacteroidales > Bacteroidaceae > Bacteroides > Bacteroides clarus. The sequence goes on along the minus strand of NZ_FQWK01000005.1, from coordinate 123,463 downwards.
GCGATCAGAACGTCTGTTATTATCATTCGGGTCTGCATATATTGCTCTTGGCATACTATAACTTGAGTTTTCGCCAGTCCACCTGTTTGAAGTAGAAGCTAATTGATTGTAAGTAGTTGACATACTTTCGTGTTCACGACGAATTTCATTAAATATTTCGTTGCCATACACAGCTTGCAAGAAGAAGCTGATATCTATATTCTTATAAGAAATACTATTATTTAATCCAGCTGTAAACTTAGGGTGCGGATTTCCTATTATGGTTCTGTCTTTTTCTGTTATAACATCCCCATCAGTAAACTTTTTAAAAGCGATATCACCCGGTGAGGTGTTTGTTTGTGAATTGTGGCTATTCTTATCAGAAGCCCGCATTTCCATGGCAGGACCGGTAAATACATCATCCAAATTTTGGTATATATGGTCTACTGCATATCCATAAAAGACATTAATAGGTTCTCCTTCTCTTAACAATAAAAGATACTCAAATATATCGGAACCTCCTATATTAATTACCTTATTTTTATTAAATGCAATATTAAAACCACTATTCCATTTAAAGTCTTTTGTTTCAAAATTGACAGTATTAATGCTAAACTCCATACCTGTATTCCTTACTTTCCCAATATTTACATAAGGCCAATCCGCCGAATTCAATGAAGAGCCACTGGTCTGCGGTACAGGTACCTGAGTTAACATATCATTCGTATTCTTGAGATAAAAATCAGCGGTAAACGAAATACGATTATTTAAGAATGCCATATCTATTCCTAAGTTATACTGTTCCACACTCTCCCACTTTATATCAGGATTAGACAATTTATCGGGATAAATTAAGCCTACTGTATTTGAAGATGAATTGGATGAACTACCAAAATTGTATTGTCCCAAAGCATCCAGTCTATCTGTATAAATAAAGTTATCTATTAACTGATTTCCTGTCATACCATACCCCGCACGCAATTTCAAGAAACTAAAAACTTTATTGTCTTGCATAAAATCTTCATTCGAAATAGTCCATGCACCTGAAAACGAAGGAAAATAACCATATCTGTTTTTAGGACCGAAACGCGAAGAACCATCAGCCCTTAAGGAAGCAGTCAGAAAGTATTTATTATCATAAGAATAATTTATTCTTCCCAAATAAGACATGATTGCCCAGTCAGAACGATTACCACCTACCGATTCTGCTTCCAATGCATTATCCAATTCAACAGTAGCATCGCTGGAACGCCCGGTACCCGATGCACTCAACCAACGCTTAGTATAATTTTGGAAAGACGTTCCCACCAATGCCGTAATAGCATGTTTATTAAATGTTTTATTAAACGTAAGAGTATTATCCCATACAGTTAGAACCTCATATGCAGAAGAAGTCGTTTGTTTAGTTTCATCTTGCTGGGCATTTCCCCATTTATATTTAGGAATATAACTATCATTATAGTTATATCCGGCTTCAACACCCACTACCGTCTTAAATTGAAGAAAACTTGCAATATCATATTCTCCGGAAACATTTGCAATTCCGCGATATGCATTGGCCGTATTGGTTTGTGTATTCAATATTCCAACAGGATTGATCGCCGAACCATTCAATTCAGAACTCCCTGTCGGGCCTCCATAATTATTGTCTCCATCATAAACCGGAATAGAAGGTAATATTCTCATAGCATTTGCTATTACTGTATAGGCATCTTGGTTATCCCTTTTTTCTCCACTTAACGCAATATTGGTAGTCAGTCTGAACTTAGAACTAATTTCAGAACATAAATTGGATTGAAGAGTAACCTTCTCATATCCTGTACTTTTCAAAATACCATCTTGCTTATAATATCCCAGTGAGGTAGTATGGACAGTTTTATTACCTCCGGAAATAGTAGCTGAAACTTTATGGATAGGAGCCGTCTCGAATATTTGGTTCAACCAGTCAGTTCCATTACCTAATGATGAGGGATTCGCAAAATCAGGATTCAGTTCAAAACCTGCATTTTTCCGCATCTCATTGTGCAGGGCTGCATAATCAGCCGCATTCATCATATCATATTTCTTCGCTATCTTTTGGAAACCATAGCCATAATCTACCGAAACCTGCGTCTTTCCTTTAATACCTTTTTTAGTAGTGACCATAACCACTCCATTAGCACCCCTTGAACCATAAATAGCAGTTGCCGAGGCGTCTTTCAAGACATCGATAGATTGGATATCATTAGAATTTAGGAACCAGATTCCCCCATTAACAGGCATTCCATCTACTACATACAAAGGATCTGCATTATTTATAGTACCGATACCTCTTATTCGTACGGTTACATCTCCACCAGGAGTCCCTGAGTTTTGAACTACCTGAACTCCCGGAAGCTTTCCTGCAATTCCTTCTAATACATTCGAAGATGTGGTTGCCTCAATGTCTTTCCCCTTAAGAGATGAAATAGCACCAGTCAAATCTTCTTTCCTCATGGTACCATATCCTACAACAACCAGCTCTTCCAGCATATTTTCATTTTGTGACAGATGAACATTGATCACCTTTTCATTTTGGACCGTTACTTTCTGAGTAATCATACCAATATAAGAAAAGACGAGAACATCCCCTTTTTTTGCGGGAACCGAATAGGAACCATCTAAACCCGTGATTGTCCCTTTTGTAGAATTTTCAACCGAAACGCTAACACCTATCAATGGTTCTGAAGTCTCCTGTTCGAGAACTTTTCCTGTAATTTCCTGGGCAAGTATATTGCCCAGCATGCTGCATAAAAACAGATAAGTTAAAAAAACTCTTTTCATGGTATTCAAGATTTAATTTATATATGAATTATCTGTACGAATATTATAATCGTACGACGGTTAAGTAGTCAATAAGCCAATCATTAAGGTTTTCTTTATTGAAAGACATGTTATTATCAAATCCCTTCCCTTCCGGGTTAATCTTTAAAGACAATGTATGCTTTCCGGCGGATAGGCTACGCAACACAATATGATTGGATTGTGTCCATTCTTCCCAATCACCATAAGCTTCCAGGATGATTGTTCCACAATCCTTTTCATCCAGAAACAAAGAACGAATTGTACAAAAAGTATTATGAGGTCCATGTCCGTTAGCTCCCGTGAAACGAATCACATAATCACCTGTTTCAGGAATGTCTATTGCTATTGAAAGATTGGCCGGATTAACAGAATAGTCTTTCACATAGCCGTTACCGGAATAACCTTTTTCATCAGTTTTTATAAATACTGTCTCAGTAAAATCCTCTGCCTCATACCGTCTCTCATAAGAAGTATAAAGTACAGGATTGGAAAGATCGGATTCAATTCCTTGTTCGTCAACTGCACATACAGAATAATATCCTGGCTTTTCTTTTTGCAGATTATAAGGAGACTGTACCTCTTTATCCACACCCATACCCTTCAGACGATAAGTTACTCCAGGCTGCATAGTCCAATGAATATATTTATTTTCCAAACGGATGACAGGTTCTATAGGTGACCAGCAATTATGCGGACCTGCAGGCACTCTATTTATCTTTTCATTACTTTCATTCTCTTTAGTCACAGCTATAACTATATCATAAATGCCTTTAGCTCCGGCAGGCAATATATAGGATGTGTTCTTCTTCTTGCCATTTACAATAAGTGATGCAATTTTCGTTCCTTCCCCCTTCACTGTAATATTTAAGACGGCATCACGATACTTAAAATGCTCCAACTTGATTTCAGTTCCTACCCATGCCGGCAATACAGGATTGAAATGTATTCCTTCCATTGTCAGTTCCATTCCGAAAAGTACACGATACACCATGCTGATATAAGAAGCAACCGACCAAAGTTGCCTGTCAGAATTCAATGCAGTGTTACGATCATAGCCTGTGTCGTAAGTTAGGTTTTCTTTGTGGGTTAAAAAAAGAGCCGATTGGCGAATGAGTGATTTCATCAGGTGTTCAGTTACTACAGAATTCCCTGAAGACTTGGCTGCATACATTAGCGGTGTCTGCCAAACCGGCCATATACTTTTATTATGATAGGCAAAATCATCGGGAATACTGGGATATAAAACTGCTGCCCCGTATGCATACATCGGTGAATTTTGTACGACTTTACCAACTTGTTCGGATGAGGCAACTCCTAAAATAGCAGCCAGCCCATTTGACATACAACCTACTCTCTGCGAAGAAACATATCCTAAAATCTCAGGATACAAATAGCATTCGAATAAACCTTTCTCTTCATTCCAGAAATGCTCATTCATTCCCTTTTTCAACTTTTCGCTAACACCACTCCACAGTTCCCGTTCCTCTGCCGGCACTTTAAGGATACTTCCCGCATTGGTAAGAAAGCGATAGAGAAAGAAGTGCAATGCATTCGTACCACAAGAGAAAGACTCTCCTATATTTACATTTGTAAACCAATTGGGATAGGTATGGGTACGCCAATCCATAGAGCAAGTCTCACCTTTGAAGAGGTTCACATTAGAATCAAAAGCAACGTGCAAATCTTTTAATGCAGTATTGCGTAATCCTTCGTAAGCTTCCTGCAGCCATATCTTATCACCCGTCACCAAATAATATTCCCAGGCAGCAATAGCCCACACAACACGATCTGTAGAAATAGGATAAGAGCCACCACTACCCGTATCTTGCAGGGCTTCACTTGGATTCTTTAAAGTCTGTTTTTCCAAAGTACGACGAGATACCTCGGGCATGATCCAAGAATAGGAAAAATAAATACTATATACTGCATCACGTGTCCAGGTATCAGGCCATAAAGCTCCTGCCATATAAGTAGAATCCGTACGAACATCCTGTAACATTTCTTCGAGTGCCATATTATAAAGAGCAGGCACCAGCATATTTCCTTTAGCTGTAAAACGCGGAAATGCAGAAATATCACGTGAAAGTTTCCAGTGGTTGGTTCCATGATAGTTTGACACTATTTCCCCCTCCGACAAGGCTATTGCCTTACGTTCTCCTAAAAACGAAGATTCTATAACCTCATTGGGAGAAAGAACAAACGGTAAACCTGCACTATTTTTCCTAACCGGTGTCCAATGGGCTTTGAACTCTGTATTACGATCTACGGGCAAATAGTAGATTCCCCCATTTTGAGCAACAAGGTACGAATCTTTATCTCCTTCGGAATTACTTAAAGTAAACCATCCACAATTGGTCATGTGATCATGAGTAAAACCTGCATAAGACCAGATAAAAGATTGATCCTGGCTGTCTGACATTGGCATAAGTCGTACATGTCCATTGTCGCCCAATTGTAAATATTCGCCTGTCTGTTTATTACGAATACGGACTGCCTCATTATTCATGGCTTCTATCATCCACAGAAAATTATCATCATAAGGGTCTTTGCCTGTCTTTAGCGTATGCTTATTGGCATACATATATTCATCTGTTCCACGTATATGAAACATCCATTCAGATACTGTTTGTGAAGCTATGGGTATAGTACTTATACAAAACAGTAAAGAGATAAGCATGAGTTTTTTCATATTCTTGCAGTTTATATAATTCAATAAATATCTATTATTTTAGATTGCGCGGCTTGCCGCCTTTCCTCCAGTAATCTTCTATTTTCTCCAATGATATTCCCTTAGTTTCCGGAACATAGAAGTATCCCCATATAAGTGCCAGCAAAGCTATAAGTCCATAGAAACCAAATGCACCGGCAGGATTTCCCACTTGTTCCCCATCAACCATTATTTCAGTACCGGGTATGGTCAAAGCATTCACTATTTTAAAGAAAGTAAAGGATACGATACTATTGAATACCCACACTGAAAGTGAACCTACTGAGGCTCCCAATCCGCGTACTTTCTGTGGAAATACCTCCGAGATTATCAACCAGCCTAACGGACCGATGCTAATAGCAAAGAAGGCCACATACAGGAACATAAAAATAACCGTCAGCCATTGTCCGGCATTACCCAACTCATTGACAAAGACAAAACTTAAAGATAAAGTTATCAAGGATAAAATAATACCGGTAAGCCCTGTGAAATAGAGTTTACGACGTCCCAGCCTATCTACAAAATAGATAGAAACAAGAGTTGCAACCACATTAACAACACCTACACCGACAGCTGCCCAAATAGCAGAAACAGCTCCATCGAAACCAGCCATAAAGAAAATCTTAGGGCTATAATATATCACAGTGTTAATACCTACAAACTGTTGAAAGAACATTATTCCAATAGCTATGAAAAGCGGTGTACGCAATGTAGGCTTTATAAGCTCACTCCATTTTGAAATTTCATTCTTACTTTTTTCTATCTCTTCATTAATAGAATGTGCCACTTCTTCAGCTGCTCCATGCCCTTCAATCTTATTCAAGATAAGCATTGCTTTCTGCTTACGCCCTTTACTCATTAACCATCTGGGACTCTCGGGCATACAGAACATACCTATCAATAAGATAAGAGCCGGAAGTATGCCTGCATAAAACATCGGACGCCAACAAGTTACATCTACTTCATCTGCAAAAAACAGGTCTGATAAATAAGAAACAAGCACTCCTAATGTTACCATCAACTGAAACATTGAAACCAAAGTTCCCCGAATATTGGTTGGTGATATCTCTGCAATATAAAGAGGTACTGCAAATGAAGATACTCCAATGGCTATACCCAGAAAAAGACGTGCCAGAATCAAGTTCGTAGAGTCCGGTGCAATCCCGGACCAAACAGCTCCTATCGCAAATATCACAGCGGAAGCAAGTATCACCTTCTTACGCCCCAAATAATCAGTAACTTTACCGCAAAATAATGCTCCGGCAATAGCACCAACAAGTCCGGCTGTAGTAATAAGTTCAATTACACCGTCATCAATGCCAAAGTCTTTCTGCAGAAAAGGAATGGCTCCTGAAATGACACCAGTATCAAATCCAAATAATAATCCTCCTGTAGCAGCAATAATGGCTATAACGTAAACCAGAACAGGATTTTTATGTTGATTAGTGTTTTTCATTCTCGTAAAGTATTAATAATTAAGGTATAAAATTCTTCCAGACATCCTCTCTCAGTTGAGGAGAAGGGACATATAGAAAAGTATCGGGGTCTTTTTCAAAAATTTCATAAATACTCTTGCCAGCCTCTATTCCCAATGCAGAATAATCATTAGGTGTTTTACAGATTAATTCAGAAGTTTGGTATTGGGAATTTGCCCTCCATTCTATTTTATTCTCACTATTGAAAACAGGAAACCAAGCAATACCTCCATGAGCACGCACTCCGTCATAAACAAACCCATACTCACGGTCACACCAAGCCCCGAACGTAAGCGGAAGTTCGGGATTTGCACTAATTGTGGCATGTGCCCAATAGGGTGGTACAATTACTACTTCTCCAGCTTTTGCATATACAGCAAAACAACGCCCCGGATGGTCCTCAGCATATTCCTGCATATAAATAATAGCTTCACCCGACCAGATTTCATACACTTCGGGAGTAGACCATCCACTGTAAGGTGATACTTTATGTATATGTCCCTGACTGCGGATAGGTTCATCACCCAGACGTCCGGCAGCATAAGTCACCACCCCATATAGTAAATGCATTTTTTCCAAAAGAGCTTTATGCTCTTTCTTACCTACATCCATCGCAATAGAATAAACGATTTCAGGTCCTTCACAAGTGGGATTCATCAGACTTTTTCGGATATCATTCAACATTCTGTTTTCAACCTTTGGACCGAACACATCATTTCCATACTCAAAACCCATTGGTGAAAATGTCGGGTTGATTTCAAAACCTGGATTAAAAGGCATTTCTCTACTGTTTGTCATTTTCGTATATAAGCTTTAATGGTTGCACATTCTTTCCCTTCCGATTCGCCATAAGGACGAATGGTATATGTATCTACCGCTGCCGGAATTATAAATGTTTCAGCATAATGAACCACAAAAGGAGTAAAAGCACCCGCCGGGCTTTCCACAATAACTTCACGTCCCTCTACCAAGTTCAGAACTTGTACAGAACCATTAGTTTTATGAAGTACCTTACCAGTAAACCAGTGACGACGAGTTTCAATAAATTCACGTTCATGTAATCCGGTATGTTCTTCAAGCCATCCTTCATCCTCCGCAATCGTAACAAAACAGTTGATAGCTTCCTTCTTTACCCAACTCTCCGTGCGATCCCATTGAATCACATGTTTTCCATGTTCTATATTGATAGGGCGAGGACGTCCATCCAGACCTAATCTGCCCCAATCCCAAAGTTTAAAAGTAAAAATATAAGGAGTAGCACTGATTTCCAATACCATACTATTCGAACCGGAACAGTGTATCGTACCAGGTGGAATGAGCACATGATCATGCTTCTTTACCTCATATACACCCACATACTTCTCAACATCAAATACACCACTTTTCTGCGCTTGGCATAATTCATCTACCATGACTTCCGGATTTACTCCCTCTTTCAATCCCAAATAGACTTTTGCATCTTCTTTTGCATCTAAAATATAATAACTCTCCTCCTGAGTATAATGCATCCCGAATTTCTCTTGGATATACTCTACCAACGGATGAACCTGAAGACTTAGATTGCCTCCCTCCATCGTATCCAGAAAGTCAAAACGGATAGGAAATTCATCACCAAAACGTCCATATACATTGGGGCCTAATAATTGTACGGGATGAGTAAACACTAAATCAATAGAAGGTATTTCAAAACACACATCGCCAAACCCCAAAAGAAGACTATTTTCCTCAAGAACACAATCAAAACACCAAGCATAGTTTATTGCCTCTTTATCAAGGTCACATATTTCTTTCATCCATTGTCCGCCCCATGGGCCCTGGTCAAAATAGGGTACGACACGAAATGGACGCGATGCAGCAATATCCAACCCTTTAAAAATAGCTGCAGCAGACGCCATTTTAGGTTCTCCAGTTTTATTAGTATCTATAAAAACATCTATTTGTTTCATGATCTGCTTTTTCCAACGATCACAGATACGCCAATCAACAAAAAATGCCTGTTTATACTGAAGAGAAGCACGTTCTGCCTGATTCTTAAATCCTATGTTTGTAACTTCATTACGACGAAAACGAAGTTGGATTTCCCAACGTGCCATATCAAGATAGGCCAAGATAGCAGGTTCCTGCCAAATATAAGAAGCTCCTACACCATAAATTATGATATATTCTGCAGAAGAAGAGGTTATCAATTTACGCATATGCTCTACTTTGGCATTATCGAAATAAACCTCCATTGTATATCGCGTCATATAGCCAAATATCTCATCATCAGTCACATCATCTTTGATTGTATTATACAAAGCGTCCTGACCTTTCATCGCTGCTACAGATTCAAGAATGCAAGCCTCGGGAAAACCTTCATACAATGCCTTTAATACTTCATCATCATGCACTCCTTGATAACATTCTACTACCAAAATTTTTTTCTGTTGTAACAGAGAACGTAACTCAGCGGTTACGTTCTCCCAGCCTGTTACACAACTATGTTCTTCTCCCGGTACTTGCACTACCGGAAACTTGTCATAATTCGATTTTTTATTATTTAGTAAATACTTGTTCATAGTTTTATTGAATAAAAGAAAAACCTATTTAAAAAAATAATATCCGGCAGCTATCAATGCCGCATCATCACCTAATATAGAAGCCATAATCTCCACTTTCCCATCGGGACACCAAGCTAATGCATTCACTTTTCTACGTATATAAGGTAATATTACATCCTTGCTCTTCATTATACCTCCACCCAAAATTACAACCTGTGGATCATAAGCATGAATATAATTCACGATTGCAGCACTCCATACATCCATACAGTTCTCGATCACCAATTTAGCATCTACTATACCAGCAGCAGCCTGCGCAAACAGTTCCTTAAAATTATAGTTAGCTATATCATTTCGAAAATTCTGGCTGAGAAACTCATTTTCTTGAATTATCTGTGGTAAGAAGAAAGAAGATGCATGAGCTTCTACACATCCCACATTACCACAACTGCATTTTCTTCCCTGGTAATTGACAATCAAATGACCACCTAAAGAACCGGCTCGATAATGTTGCCCATAAAGTAATTTCCCCTCAAGAATCACCCCGGTACCAATTCCTGTACCAATAGTCATCATTACAACATTCTTCTTACCATAAGCTACTCCAAACTGCCATTCACCTACCGTAGCGGCACGAGCATCATTATCAATAGCAAACGGTACATTCCAATGTTCACAGCACCAACACTGTAAATCAATAGAAGGGGCATCATCATATTTAGCATTGGTTGACACTATCCGTTTAGAACGTACATTTACAATACCCGGAAATGCAAGAAACACTCCACCTAACTCATTAGAAGAAATATTATTCTCCAATAACAAATTATCAATAGCATTCGCTATGAAATCCAAACGGGGCATTAAACCATATTTCGATCCTGCATCAAGTTTTTTGACATCTACTACCTTACCGTCTTCCACCAATCCCACTTTTATGATAGTACCACCTAAGTCTATTCCTATATAATGCATATTATCTCTCCACTTAGATTAATTCTGGCTTTCCATTCACTTCTTTCAGACGGCGAGCAAATCCCTCACGAGCTATTATACCATAATTATGCCCAGCATCTGAGGGCCAACTGGCCGCGAAAGTCAATATACTATTACCTACATTAGCCACACGATGAGCAATTCCCCCTGGGATATAATGTAAACTTCCCGGATACATGCGCTCAGCCCAAACATCACGTGCTTCATTCATCAGGATAAGCATACCTTCACCTTCCACACCCCAATAAAATTCAGCACGATCAATATTAGAATGAAAATGTCCTTTCGTCATGAAATATTCATCTCCTACTTTTCCAGGCATCAGATAGGTTATTCCCATAAACAGACCACCAGGCGTTCCCTCTTTCACGGGAAATATACTAGAAACATGGTAAGCGATTAAATTTGGATCCATAACCTCAAATGCCGCCTTATCCTCAAACACATCTCGCAAATCACCCATCCTACGAGTTATTCTTTCTACATTTTCACCTATGAGTTCCTTACCCGTAAAAATTAATTTAGGTAAAAATATTAGTGCATCTTCCATACTGTATGATAATTAATAAGTTAATATTCTATTTTATAACCACATCTGATTTAGAATGACTAAAAAAATTCAAGAAACGCCCTTTCTATATTTTATTTCTTACAGACACTTCTTATTTGTTTTGTATGTATGAACATATATATGATTGTGCAAATATATAAATTACATTTTTATTTCAAAATAAAATTTGGATATTTTTTAAAAAAAAGCTACTTTTGCTATATATTTACTTAATTAACGATTATGGAAATAGATCATACTAGCAGTAAACCACTTCATATTCAAGCAGAAGAGGTATTAAGAAAGTTAATAGACAAAGAAGAGTACAAAAATGGGAAACTACTTCCAAATGAAGTAGAATTGTCTGAACAATTAAACATATCTAGAAACACACTACGACAAGCTATTAATAAATTAGTATTCGAAGGCCTTTTAACCAGAAAAAAAGGATATGGTACAAAAGTGGCTAAAAAAGGAATAGTAGGAGGAGTAAAAAATTGGCTAAGTTTCTCTCAGGAAATGAAGATGTTAGGCATAGAGGTCCGCAATTTTGAACTCCATGTTAGTTTAAAAAAACCCTCTAAAGAAATTGCTAGTTTTTTTGAGATACCTTATGAAAATAATATAAAACGATGTGTAGTGTTAGAAAGGGTTAGAGGAAATAAAGAATTCCCTTTTGTCTACTTCATTTCTTATTTTAACCCAATAATTCCTTTAACAGGTGAAGAGAACTTCACAAAACCACTTTATGAGTTATTGGAAACAAATTACCATATTATAGTAAAAACAAGTAAAGAAGAAATATCCGCCCGCTTAGCAGGTGAAATCATAGCTGATAAATTAGAAATTAAAGCTAATGATCCAATCCTAATTCGCAAAAGATTTGTATATGATATTAACAACATACCTGTAGAGTATAACATTGGTTATTACAGAGCAGAAAGTTTCACATATACAATAGAAGCAGAAAGATAGAGTATGTTCATACATATTATATAAAAGCATATAATATAAAAAAAGAAAAATAAAGAACTATAAACAAATAACAGTTCTGTTATAGTTCTTCGTATTTTATATCCTGCCCGTCTATCCACTCTTTGAAATCAAGCGGATTAAGGCAATCCTCTATGCGGACATCCCCTACGCGGGTGCGCTCCAAAGCCGTAAGATGAGCGCCGCTATTCAACGCCTCACCGATGTCACGCGCCAAAGCACGGATGTACGTACCCTTGCTGCACACTACCCGAACCTTGATTTCCGGCAGATTACATTCCAGCAGTTCAATCTCGTCAATCACCAGCAACTTGGGCTTCAGCTCCACCTCCTCGCCTTTGCGGGCAAGGTCATAGGCGCGTTTACCGTTCACCATGCAGGCCGAGAAAGCGGGAGGCACTTGCTGTATCTCGCCGATGAACCTCTTCAAAGTCTCCTCTACCAGCTCCCTCGTGATATGCTCCGTAGGATAGGTAGCGTCTATCTCATGTTCCAAATCATAGGAAGGAGTGGTAGCGCCCAGCCGGATGGTGGCGATATACTCCTTGGTATGATACTGAAATTCTTCAATCCGTTTTGTAGCCTTGCCCGTACACACTATCATCACTCCCGTAGCGAGAGGATCGAGTGTACCCGCATGGCCTACTTTCAGTTTCTTTACCTTCATCCGCCGGCAGATGTGATAGCGCGCATGGCCTACGACCTTGAACGATGTCCATCCCAACGGTTTATTGAAATACAGAACTTCTCCTTCTTTAAAATTCATCTGCTTCATCCCTGCATTTGTGAAACTACCAGCGTAACGATACCGGCTATTGCACAATAAATAACAAAGTAGATCAACTTACCTTTCTTCACTATATTAATCATCCATTTACATGCAAGACAACCTGAGATAAAAGCCGCCAAAAAACCTATAAGCAACGAGAATCCCGGAATATCTCCCGCAACGGACTCTCCTTTTATCATCTTGACACCGTCCAGCAACGCTTCACCCAAAATAGGCGGTATCACCATGAGGAAAGAAAACTGCGCCAGCTTGGCCTTGTTATCTCCCAAAAGCAAGCCGGTGGCAATGGTACTGCCCGAACGTGAAAGCCCCGGCAACACAGCACAAGCCTGCGCCAAACCTATGATGAACGCATCTTTCATGGAAATCCTGTCTTTCTGTTTCGGCTTGTAATAATAGGAAAAGCTCAGTAACAAAGCGGTCAGCAACAGACAACATCCCACAATAAACAACCCCGAACCAAAAATCATCTCTACTTCCTCCTTAAAGAATACTCCCACAATACCAACGGGTATCATAGATATCAAGATATTGATGATATAACGGGTTTCTTCATTCATTTTCCATTTAAACAATCCGCGGAAAATCCATTCAATCTCTTTCCAAAGCACTACCAATGTACTGAATACGGTAGCTACATGAACTACTATGGTGAAAGCCAGATTATCTTCCCCCTGAATTCCAAATAATGCCGATCCGATAGCCAAATGTCCGCTGCTGCTAACCGGCAAATATTCTGTCAATCCTTGAATAAGCCCAAGAATAAGCGCTTCAAACCAATCCACTTCTTCAAATAAAATTAAAAGTTAAAAACAACCGCTATTCCTTCTCCGTTTTCGGTTTACGCAATACGGCATATATCATAAATACAAATCCCAAAAGGCAAACCAATGGAGCCACCTTAATACGTCTTACACTAAAAATGTCCGGTTCAAAGTGTGTCGGTGTAGATACAGGGCCGGTCATTAGAATAAAACCAAGTATTACCACCGCCATACCGACAGCAAGCAGAATAAAATTGGTCTTGTCAAAAGCGAACTTCTGTTTACTCATCTATTTATTTACTATTTAATGATTTACTATTTCTTACCTCTTATATATAATACAATGTACTCGCCTTCATCCTCAGATACTTGTTGATAGAGAGCAATGCACACAACCAGGTAATGAGCACTCCGAACACCAGTACGGCAACGGAAACCAGCAACATCACCTCAGGCGTAATCACCCTGATTAACTCCGGTTCATAAGAAACCAGCCAATAGGCGGCTCCCCACAGAACGGCATCGGCAATGACAGCCGACAATACTCCTATCCAGAAATTACGCCGCAGGAACGGACGCCTGATAAAGCTCCAACTCGCCCCTACCAGCTTCATTGTATGGATAAGGAAGCGTTTGGAGTAGATAGTCAGACGGATTGTATTGTTAATCAGCGCAAAGGAAATGAAAGTCAGAATGACAGCCAAACCCAACAGCATCAGACTGATATTGCGGATATTATCATTCACCGCATCTATCAGGTCTTTCTGGTAAAGTACTTCCTGAATATTCGTGTTCCTCTTGATTTTCTTCTCTATCTTGGCAATGCTGTCCGAATTGGCATAATCGGAATGCAACTTAATCTCGATGGACGCCGTAAAAGGATTATAGCCGAGGAACTCCTGCGGGTCTGTCCCCATCGCCTCGGTTTGTTCGCGAAGCGCCTGTTTCTTGGAGATATATTCCGTCTCCTTCACAAACGGCTCTTTATCCAGTTTCTTCTGCAGTTTCAGGATATCACTCTCTTTCATATCATCACTGATAAGAATAGAGAAGTTGATATTCTCCTTTACGTATACGGAAAGGTTGTGAGCCCCCAATACAAAGAACACCACCAAGCCCAACAACAGCAATACCAATGTAGTACTTATGCTGGATGTGATGAACTGCATATCAAAATAGGATACCGAATTACGTTTAGCTTTCATTAAATCACCTTTTTTTACGAAACACATAAATCATGGAACTGCTGCGCTCTTTCCTTACCAATGCATGGAACCATGCCAATGTACCGGTAATCATGCCCCGTATGAACGGACATGAACGGCGCATATTTTTCTCTGTCAGCATGGATACGTAGAACGCGTCAAACGGCATGGGATGACGCTCCGCCAAAATAAAGCCATGCCTGGAACCCAGCCGCTGGATAGTGCCGGGAGTAAAATGCCACAAATGCCGGGGCACATCGTAGGCAGCCCAATAAGCTCCGTATTTCCTGGCGTCGTACGAAGAGCAGTTGGGTACGGCTGCAATCAGCACCCCTTTTTCCGTCAGCAACGAGTTCAGCGTTTCCCAAGTCTCATTCAACGGTTCAAGGTGCTCCATTACGTGCCACAGCGTAATGACATCAAAACTATCCGGTTCAAAATCCTTCAAAGCCGTATCGGGCTTTACCTCCAAGCCGAAATGCTCCTTGGCAAAAGCGCGTGCATGGGCGTTCTTTTCAATGGCTTCCACCTGCCAGCCGCAACGCTTCATTGTATCGGCAAAATAACCGGTTCCCGTGCCGATGTCCAGCAGACGTCCTGTTTTACGATGCGCTTCATGCGCCACCAAGCGCGCCTTGCGCTTCAACATATAGCTGCGCACCCAATGGTATACGGAGTTCATCACCCCTTTCTTCGTATCTGAATGGGATATATAATCGGGAGTTTCATAATAGCGTCCGATTTCCGCTTCTGCGGGAAAATCCTGGGTCAATATAAAACCACAGTCCCTGCAACGGCACAAGTGGAATACTTCACCCGAGGCATAATGGTCTATGCAGGTCAGGGTACGCTCCAAATGCGTTCCGCCACATACCGGACAAGCTTTTATAGTGAGTTTATTCATCGAACGTTTACCAATAAGGAAGTGCAGTCTGAACCGAACAGACCGCACTTATCCTAAATTTGGTGCAAAATAACAAATAAAAAGTGATTTACAAGGCTTTCATTAAGGAGATTTAATAAAAGTAATGCTGCGTCGAAAGTGACAAGGAAGGAATTCACCGCAATTAAGAGTCGCGCATTAAGACTACAACCAAGAAACAGGCAGACATTAATCCGTTAAACGGTAGTCATTATTGCGTCAGACAATTGTCGCCCTTTCGTTAGACAGTTGTTTAACGCAAAGTCAACGGCTGTCTAACGAAAGGATAACAACTGTCTGACGAATTAAAATTCGCAAACAAAGAAGATAACAGAGAGCGGGGAGATGCCTGTTATTCCTGCAGAATAAACTAATCACAGCCTTTGTGTTCGGTCTTGAGCGGACAAGTGTCCGATAACGAACAGACGCATAAGCATAATAATAATTGATAATCAACGATTTATATCTTTGGCACAGGATTTGACTTTTATCAGGCGAAGGCGTTCGAAAAAAGATGAACCGAAAAGGCAACTTTTTATATCGGAAACAACGTCTAAAAATAAAACGGAAATAGTAACAATAAAAAAATAAAGATTATGAAAACTACAAATTTATTCAAAGCAATCGCATTCGTAGCAATGATTATCGTAAGCGTAATGAACTCGGAAGTAAAGGCTCAGGACAACTTCATCACCAATGAAGAAGTAAAGAATGACTTGGTAGTAGCAAAAACAATCTTCAAGCAAGACGGCACATACCTCTACAACCACATGCGTTATGAATTTACATACGACAACGAAAACCGCCTGACCGGCAAGACCGCTTCCAAATGGGACAGCCTGCAAAGCCGATGGACACCTTACTTCAAGATGTCTTACCAATACGAAAACAATGAAATCATCATGTCATACGCACGTTGGAACAAGGCTCACAAGGCTTATGACAAGGATATGAAGAAAAGCGTATATGAAATGAACGAAGAGAACATGCCGGTAGCTTACAAAAGCTATGAAAAGAACAGTGAAAAATCCAACTGGACACTGGTAAGCTACAACCGTATAGACCATACGGCAAACTTGCTGGCAATGGCGGAATAACAGAAAAATTAAAGTTAACAATACATTAATAAGGGGAGCATAGACCGCGAGGTTCGTGCTCCCCTGCCTTTTTTATATCAAACTAAACTTCTTCACCTTTCAGCGTCGCCGAACTGCTTTCTGTAATCTTAACCGTCACAAAATCGCCCGTCCGGTGCGTTCCCCGGTCGAAAACAACTACCCGGTTCTGTTCGGTGCGTCCGAAGAGCTGGTCGCGCGAGCGTTTGGAAACACCTTCTACCAGCACCTCATAAGTTTTTCCTACGCAACGGGCGTTGGCCTCTGCAGAAAGACGGTTTTGCAAAGCGATAATCTCATTCAGACGACGAATCTTCACTTCCTCAGGCACATCATCCGGCAAATGCTTGCTGGCATACGTACCCGGACGTTCGGAATACTTAAACATAAAGGCGGCGTCATAACCGCACTCCTCCATCAGGGAGAGGGAAAGCCGGTGGTCTTCTTCCGTTTCCGAATGGAAGCCGGAGAAAATATCCGTAGACAAGCCGCAATCCGGAATGATGCGGCGAATGGCGTCAACACGTTCCAGGTACCACTCACGGGTATATTTACGGTTCATCAACTTCAGGATACGGCTGCTTCCGCTCTGCACGGGCAAGTGTATATGCTTGCATACATTGGGAACTTCCGCGATGACTTGCAGGGTCTCGTCGCTCATATCTTTGGGATGAGAGGTGGTAAAACGGATACGGACGCCCGGAGCCGACTCGGCCACGGTACGCAGCAACGCGGGGAAAGTTATCACTTCCCCATCCGCCTTTTCAAAACGGTAAGAGTTGACATTCTGTCCCAGCAAGGTCACTTCCTTATAACCCTTAGCCACCAAATCGGCAACTTCATTCAGGATGCTTTCCACATCCCGGCTGCGTTCCCGTCCGCGGGTGTAGGGAACGATGCAATAGGTACAAAAGTTATTGCAGCCGCGCATAATGGAAACAAAACCCGAAATATGATTTCCGCAAATGCGCGAAGGTATCACATCACGATAAGTTTCCGTTGTGGAAAGCTCCACGTTGATGGCTTTCTCGCCTGCCTCTACGGCAGCTATCAGGTCGGGCAAAGTAAGGTAAGCATCCGGACCTACCACCAGGTCGACATGATGGTTCGTAATCAGGTCGTCTTTGACACGCTCCGCCATGCATCCCAATACGCCGACAATCAGATTCTTTTTCTTCTTCTTGAGCGAATGAAAAAACTCCAGGCGGTTTAAAATCTTTTGTTCGGCATTATCACGGATAGAGCAGGTATTCATGAATACCGCATCCGCCTCTTCCAGCGTTTCGGCCACCGAATATCCCGCCATCTGCATCACAGAGGCTATCACTTCACTATCGGCCACATTCATCTGGCAGCCATAGGTTTCGATGAACAACTTTTTGTTCTCATCGGCAGTTGCAGATTTAAAGTCTGCTCCCGTCACATTTTCCATAATCAGTTTGTTTAAAATCAAGTTATATTAGTTACATTTTGTCATTCAGAGCGTAGCGAAAAACCTGCTCCCTTTATGTAGTCAGAGGGAAGTGATTCTTCGCCATGCTCTGAATGACAGCGTGCAAAGATACTTCTTCCCTTCCAATAAAGTGATGAAACCATGGAAAAATAACACATAATCCCCTCTATTTGATGCGTTTCTACTAATTTATGTTAAGCAAGTAAACATTTTCCGAGTGTTAATTTGGCATTGTTGGAATAAATTTCCAATTTTGTGGAATGAAAGAAACATTAGATTTTTTCATAGTTAAGGTTTAGGTTAAAAAAACAAGGGGAGCTGTGAAGCTGCCCTTTTTTAATGCCAATTTGTTGGCTACAATCAGATTAAATAATTACCTTTGGCGGTGAAAAAACAAAGAAAGGCTTATGGAAGACATCTTCAAATTTCTGTTAATTGCAGGCATTATTGTTATAAGTTTTGTCAGACAAGCAAAGAAAGAAGCAAAAAAGAAAGCTGGCAACAGCCCCGCCATGCCTGTGTTCGATGAAGAGAATCCCCTTCCTGAAAGCTGGAGCGACGGAACTTACGGCGGTTACATCCCGGAAGACCCCAAACCCGAAGCCGCCGTAATACGCAAGAAAACAGAAAAAAAACATAAGCCCGTCAAGAAACAGCCTTTCATTCAGCAAGATACCGACAATACACTTCCCGAACCTGCCGACGCCTCATCCGAATTTGAAATACACTCGGCAGAGGAAGCGCGCAAGGCTATCATCTGGGGAGAGATATTACAACGAAAATATTAACGCGATTGAAAGTTGAGTTGATTCCTTACACGAAAAATAACTATACATTATGGCATTTAATTACATTTCAGCAGCAGAAGCTGCGAGCCTGATTAAACATGGCTACAATATCGGCCTGAGCGGATTTACTCCCGCAGGAACAGCCAAGGCCGTTACGGCCGAACTGGCAAAAATAGCAGAAGCGGAACATGCCAAAGGAAACCCTTTCCAGATAGGCATTTTTACAGGAGCCTCTACCGGTGACTCCTGCGACGGTATCCTTTCACGCGTCAAAGCTATCCGCTACCGTGCTCCTTACACAACCAATCCCGATTTCCGTAAAGCGGTAAACAACGGCGAGATTGCCTACAACGACATCCATTTGTCGCAAATGGCGCAAGAAGTGCGCTACGGCTTTATGGGAAAAGTAGATGTCGCCATCATCGAAGCCTGCGAAGTGACACCCGACGGTAAAATCTACCTGACCGCCGCCGGCGGTATCGCTCCTACCATCTGCCGCCTCGCCGACCGGATTATCATAGAGCTGAATGCCGCACACAGTAAAAACGCCATGGGACTGCACGATGTCTACGAACCGCTTGACCCGCCTTACCGCCGCGAAATACCTATCTTCAAGCCGAGCGACCGTATCGGACAGCCTTATATCCAGGTTGACCCGAAGAAGATTGTAGGTGTCGTAGAAACCAACTGGCCGGACGAAGCACGCTCATTTGCCGCCGCCGACCCGCTGACTGACAAAATCGGACAGAACGTAGCCGACTTCCTTGCCGCAGATATGAAGCGCGGTATTATTCCCTCCACCTTCCTGCCGTTGCAGTCGGGCGTAGGAAATATCGCCAACGCGGTGTTAGGCGCTTTAGGACGCGACAAGACCATTCCGGCATTCGAGATGTACACAGAGGTTATCCAGAATTCCGTTATCGGACTGATTCGCGAAGGTCGCGTGAAGTTTGGCAGCGCTTGTTCACTGACCGTAACCAACGACTGCCTGAACGGTATATACGAGGATATGGATTTCTTCCGCGACAAGCTGGTTCTCCGTCCGTCGGAAATATCCAACAGTCCCGAGGTAGTACGCCGTTTAGGTATTATCTCTATCAACACAGCCATTGAAGCCGACCTCTACGGAAACGTAAACTCCACCCATATCGGCGGTACGAAGATGATGAACGGTATCGGCGGTTCGGGCGATTTTACGCGCAACGCCTATATCTCTATCTTTACTTGCCCGTCTGTCGCCAAAGAAGGCAAAATCAGCGCTATCGTCCCGATGGTTTCTCATGTAGACCACAGCGAGCATGATGTCAACATCATCGTTACCGAACAAGGTGTTGCCGACCTGCGCGGCAAGAGCCCGAAAGAACGTGCTCAGGCAATCATTGAGAACTGTGTTCATCCGGATTATAAGAATATCCTGTGGGATTATCTGAAACTGACCGATGGTAAGGCACAGACTCCTCATGCCATGCGTGCCGCCCTGGCTATGCACGCCGAACTGGCAAAAAGCGGGGATATGAAGAATATCGACTGGGCACAGTACAAATAAAGGCTAAATACGCCTTTGATAAAAGGCTGACAACGCTCTGATCAACCTATCATTCTGTCATTCGGAGGAGCTTGCGACGAAGAATCTTCTCTCTTAGCTATATAAAGGGAAGAGATTATTCACTCCGTTCCGAATAGCAGAATGATAGGTTAATCAGAGCGTTATTTTAACAGCTCTTTATCAATCCATACCAACCGGTACCGGTCATTCATCGGATAAGTATATCACAGACAGTATCTTGGAATTTACGTGCCTCCCTGCCGGAAAGCACATTCTGAT
This sequence comes from Bacteroides clarus YIT 12056, assembly GCF_900129655.1. Taxonomy (GTDB): domain Bacteria; phylum Bacteroidota; class Bacteroidia; order Bacteroidales; family Bacteroidaceae; genus Bacteroides; species Bacteroides clarus. Next base: position 102,538 of record NZ_FQWK01000005.1, on the reverse strand, counting down.
TCATTATGGCAAAAGCGATCTGATGCCCGTTATCTGCCTTTAAATAACCTGCCAGGCAATTTATAGCCGTAAAAGAACCGGTTTTAGCATGCACTTTCTTATAAGAAGGCGTCCCTTTCTTCATACGGTTTTTCAGTGTTCCGTCCACTCCGCCGATAGGCAATGCCTTATATAATTTCTGAAACACATCCGTACGTGAATAAGCGAATTTCAAGAAGGCAACTAAAAGTTCCGACGAGATATAGTTATAGTTGGAAAGTCCGCAACCGTCCGCCAGATTATAACGGTCGGGAACATAGCCCAGCTTTTTTATCAACCGGCGGATAGCCGAAAGTCCGTCTTCGGCAGAGATATGCCTCCCGCCCGTAAACTGCGCACCTAAACGGCATAACATAGCTTCTGCATTCAAGTTATCACTCTCTTTCATTATTTGATTGACTACTGCCTGTACAGAAGTATTATAAGATGCCATTCGCACTGAAACGCTGTCTTTTTGAAACTCGCTGAAAGAATAATCCGGCAGGCAACGGATACCTTTTGCCCGTAAACGCTCCAGGAACGTATGCATAAAGAAGTCCTGCGAAGAATAGATATTCACCGTACCGGTACGCTTCCCGTCCACATTACCCGATACCGTTATGTCATTGCCATTCTCCAGCCAATCGCGGGATACACGAAAACGTCCGGCAGAGGGGGCGCGGGTTTTTGTTGTATTGGTCAACGTATAGTAAGACGAAGCGGGAGTGCATTCCAAACGTGCCGTATCACCCTGCACACCGGGAAAAGCAGTTATCGTAACCACTCCTTTATCGAGCATCAGCGGCGACAGGTATGGCTGAAAAGAATAGGGCGTATCATCCCACAGCCAACCGCTTCCCCAATACAAAGAGTCTTTCATGGAAACATCGCCATATATCTTGCCTTGAACCACAGAGAAAGGCAAACGAGACACCTTACCGACCAAAGAATCCAACGCTTCATCATCAAATTCCGGGTCGAAACCTCCGACAACGTATATATCTCCTTTCAGCGTATCACGCTCAATCACGCCCTTGTACCAAACCTCCGTACAAAAAGGCTCGTCCGCCTCAGGGCGCGCAAGCGCCGTAATCGTAGTCAGCAACTTCATTGTAGAGGCCGGACGGGAAAGCTTATCCGCCTGATAACTATACAGAGCCTTATCAGCAGTCAAGTCATACACTGAAATAGATACATTAGAACCTGCGGGTAACCGATACTTTATCAATGTATCCAACCGCGAAGAAAGAGAGTTTGTTTCAGGTGATACTCCCTGTGCAGACAATATACTGGGAATTAACGTCAAAACCAATACAATCGGGAATAAGATATATTTTCTCATCTTCTTACAAGCTATCATTCAGGTTCGTCAGTTGTCCGGCTGTTTTTGGCAACCGGTTTCTCAAATCTTCCTTTACATTGATTACAAACATACTCCCAATGGTTGGTGCCCGGAGCGGCACTGGCCAACAAAGAGGCAATAACCGCGGCAACAGCCCTCATCCGATGCCCTTTCCTCAATACGAACTTAATATCGGGGGAACCGCAGAAAGGACAGTATTTCAATTGTTCAGGAATCATCTGGTTTTGTTCCAACAGGCTGATTGCCGCTTCATAGTCTTTTTCACCCACCAATATATCCACTCCTGTCAGATCACCTACTTGCAATCCGGCCAGTAGTGTGGACATATTCTCATTCCGCAACATGGAATCAATTCCTTCATTCTGTAACGCTCCCTGAACAATGTGGGCTTGAGTTGCAGAATCGCAAGTCATCAACTTTACGATTTTCATAATATAATGTATTCCATTTAAGTGAGTATTACAAAATATCCGTCATCCGGTTAAAGAGCTTCCTTAAAGATTTCGCCTACCGTAGGATGCGGGAATACTATTTTTTTCCATTCCGCAGCAGTCAGCTTGAGTTCGACAGCCATACCTGCCAACGTGATAATCTCCGAAGCCGGATTACCCAGCACATGTGCTCCCAAAACAGTATCATCTTCTGCCAGCAGTAACTTGCACATACCGTTAACCCCTTCATTCTCCGCGACAAAACGACCGGAATAAGCCATAGGCAGCTTTACCGTACGATAGGGAATACCCTTTTTCTGCAAGGCTTCTTCCGTATCCCCCACACCCGCAATTTCAGGATTGGTATATACCACGCCGGGGATAGCCCTGTAACTCATACAGTCTTTCTTGCCCAAAACGGCATGTACCGCCACTTCCGCCTCGCGTACAGCAGTATGTGCCAGCAAAGAGAATCCGGTTAAATCCCCGCATGCATACACACCCGTAACCGAAGTCCGCATCTGCCCGTCAACCCGTATGTTTCCACGTTCTGTTTTCTCCGGATTCAAATTTTCCAATCCTAAACCTTTCGTTACCGGCCGACGGCCGACGCTCATCAATAACTTCTCCGCAACTGAAAAACCTGTACCTTCGGCATTTTCATAATTTACCCGTACCTGAGTTTCGCCGTTTTCTCCCGCACTTCCGTCCAATGACACCACCTTCGTATTCAGCATGAATTTAATACCGCGCTTGGCATACTCCGCACGAAGCATGGCGGACAGTTCCTTATCCATTCCGCCCAATATTTCATCCAGCATCTCGATAACAGTGACCTCCACCCCCAGACTATTAAAGAATGAGGCAAACTCCATGCCGATGACTCCACCGCCGATGACAACCAGCGATCTCGGAAACTCTTTATTGTCCAACGCATCACGATGCGTCCAGTAAGGCACCGTATCTATTCCGGGAATAGGCGGAATAAAAGTTTCCGAGCCTGTGCAAAGCAATAAATTATCACATTCATACGTTTCGTCACCGCACAGAATATGATTCTTATCTACGATTGAGGCCTCGCCATTTACAATAGTCACATTATTGGCGGTCAGCTTTCCTTTGACACCCAACACCAGTTTACGTACCACTTTCTGTTTACGTGCTATGATTTTGGGCAAGTCGAACGAAACTTCCGATACATTGACCGCATATTTGGACGCGTGACGTGCGCTGTCATACGTTTTTGCCGAATACAATAAAGTCTTGGTAGGAATACACCCTTCATTCAGGCACACCCCGCCAAGGATTCGTTTCTCAAAAAGCACAACACTCAGGCCGGCCTTTCCGGCTGTTTCCGCAGCCGTATATCCCGCCGGACCTCCACCGATAATGGCAATTTGATATTTCATAGTTCTTGCATTTATAGATTTCTGCATGCAAGATACAACAAGAAATTCAGAAAAAAAGCATGATACCTCACATAATTATAATTTATCGTGATATACGCTGCTCGAGCAGACGGATAAACTCTTCCTCTTTAACAGGAAGAAGCGCCACGCACTTACCCTCTCCATACCTTATCAGTACATAGCGCATAACGGCAAATCTGCCTATCCGCATGGAGGAAGCGCGTTCTACCGACGTAATATCCTTCAGCGGGATTTCTTTTCCTCGTGAAAAGCGTCCGAAGAACAATGACAGCTTATTATCGGTAGTAACGGTATAGGTAGTATGAATCAGCTTCTCGATACTGACAACCAGCAGGAGCATAAAAAGAACAGCAACAAGAATATTCTTTTCCCAAAGGCCGTAAACAGCGATTGTGCCTGCCAGAATGACAAACAAATACTGTCCGGCAGCGATACGCGCATGAAAAATTCGATTCATTTTATCCGGTTTTTGCCGCTAAGGTAGGTATTTTTATGAATTAATGCCCGCAAGGGAGACAAGGAACGTACTTATTTTGTAGTTTTGCGGTGTTAAATACACGAAACTATGGTAAGAAAGTTCGATTTCCTCGTTATCGGCTCCGGAATTGCCGGTATGAGCTTTGCGCTTAAAGTGGCGCATAAAGGAACAGTAGCCCTCATCTGCAAGGCCGGTCTGGAAGAAGCAAACACTTATTTCGCACAAGGCGGCATCGCTTCCGTCACCAATCTGGCGGTAGACAATTTCGATAAGCATATTGAAGACACCATGATTGCCGGAGACTGGATAAGCGACCGTGAAGCTGTGGAAAAAGTGGTACGCAACGCTCCCGAGCAAATCAACGAGCTTATCAAATGGGGAGTGAACTTCGACAAGAAAGATAACGGAGAATTCGACCTGCATAAAGAAGGCGGACACTCGGAGTTCCGCATCCTGCATCACAAGGACAATACCGGCGCGGAGATACAAGACAGCCTGATTGAAGCCGTAAAACAACATCCTAACATCACCGTATTCACAAATTTCTTTGCGGTGGAAATCATCACCCAACACCATTTGGGCATTATCGTAACCCGCTATACTCCGGGCATCAAATGCTATGGCGCTTACGTTCTGAACGAGAATACCGGAGAAGTGGATACATTCCTTTCAAAAATGACTATCATGGCAACCGGCGGCTGCGAAGCCGTATACCGTAACACTACCAACCCGTTGGTTGCCACAGGTGACGGCATTGCCATGGTCTATCGCGCCAAAGGCGCCGTAAAAGACATGGAATTCATCCAATTCCATCCCACCGCCCTCTATCATCCGGGCGACCGCCCTTGTTTCCTGATAACGGAAGCCATGCGCGGATATGGCGGCGTGCTCCGTACCATGGACGGAAAGGAATTCATGCAGAAGTATGACCCTCGCCTGTCACTCGCCCCGCGCGACATCGTGGCGCGTGCCATCGACAATGAAATGAAGCAGCGCGGTGACGAGCATGTCTATCTGGACGTTACCCATAAAGACCCTGAAGAAACTAAGAAGCACTTCCCGAATATTTATAAGAAATGCCTCAACATCGGTATCGATATTACCAAAGACTACATCCCCGTAGCCCCTGCCGCACACTACCTCTGCGGCGGTATCAAAGTAGACCTGGACGGGCAATCCAGCATCCGCCGCCTGTATGCCATCGGCGAATGTTCGTGTACCGGCCTGCATGGCGGAAACCGTTTGGCTTCCAACTCGCTGATTGAAGCGGTGGTCTATGCCGACGCAGCCGCCAAGCATGCACTGAGCGTATTGGAACGCTATGATTTCAATGAGGATATTCCCGAATGGAACGATGAAGGAACTATCTCCAACGAAGAACGGGTATTGATTACGCAAAGTATGAAAGAGGTGAACCAGATTATGGAATCTTATGTGGGCATCGTCCGCAGCAATACCCGCCTGACCCGCGCGTGGAATCGCTTGGATATTCTCTATGAGGAGACGGAAAAACTGTTCAAGAGCAGCAAGGCAACCCGTGAGCTTTGCGAACTGCGCAATATGATTAACGTAGGTTATCTGATTACCCGTCAGGCCATGGAACGCAAGGAAAGCCGCGGCCTGCACTATACGATAGACTATCCGCACGCTCAAAACAATACATCACAGAGGGAATAAAAAAGGCACGGATTATACGAATTCAACGGACAAAGCATTCCGCGAGCTTTCGTGTAATCCGTGCCTGATTTTAATATTCAGACAAGTATGCCGAATATTAATAATTTTCTTTCTTTACCTCGAAGTAAGCCTGCGGGTGCAAACAAGCAGGACACAATTCAGGAGCTTCCTTACCTGTGTAGATGAAACCGCAGTTACGGCATTGCCATACTACTTCACCTTCTTTAGCGAAAACAGTAGCATTCTCAATGTTCTGTACGAAAGCGCGGTAACGTTCTTCGTGTCCTTTTTCAGCAATGGCAATGTTACGGTACATAGCAGCGATTGCGGGGAAACCTTCTTGCTCGGCAACATCGGCAAAGTGAGGATAGTCCAAAGACCACTCTTCGTGCTCGCCTGCAGCGGCAGCCTGCAAATTCTCCAATGTAGTACCGATAACGCCTGCAGGATAAGAAGCGGTAATTTCTACCATTCCGCCTTCCAGAAACTTAAACATACGTTTCGCATGCTCTTTCTCCTGATCGGCTGTTTCAGTAAAGATGGCTGAGATTTGTTCGTAACCTTCCTTTTTTGCCACGCTTGCAAAATAAGTGTAACGCATTCTTGCTTGTGATTCACCGGCGAATGAAGTCAACAGATTCTTTTCTGTCTGAGTTCCTTTGATACTCTTGCTCATAAATTCTTTTTTTATTAGTTAATGTAATTACGTATAGATTATTCGTATTTCCTTATGTCAACCGGACAAAAATACGAATTTAGTTTAATAAAACCACACTTTGCCTCATTGGATTTGTCTATCACTTCATAGGTAAAATCTATTTCGTTCCATAAATCCAATGAGGCTATTTTTTAATCTCTAATTAATAACAAGCAGTCTGATGTTAATAACAAGAAACAACCTGTTTATGTTCAAATATTCACAAAAAACAATCGGCTGTCTCCCCCAAAGGATACATAAAAACAAAAAGAATGGAATAGTTATAGCTATTTGCATTATTTTACCTAATTTTGCACTCTCTTTTTAATAACTGAAATTCATTTTGACACAACTTCAGGTAAAATAAAGTTTCTAAAATAAAATGAAAGCGTTCGAATTCAAGCCAAAACTGTACACGGCTTTAAAAAATTACTCAAAAGAACTTTTCATGGCAGACCTGATGGCCGGTATCATTGTGGGTATCGTTGCCTTACCGCTTGCCATTGCGTTCGGTATTGCATCAGGCGTATCGCCCGAAAAAGGTATTATTACGGCCATCATTGCCGGTTTTATCATCTCACTGTTAGGAGGAAGTAAGGTTCAGATTGGCGGCCCTACCGGTGCGTTCATCGTTATTATTTACGGCATTATCCAGCAATATGGAGAAGCGGGGCTGATTGTCGCCACGTTAATGGCGGGCGTCATCCTTATTCTTCTGGGAATATTCAAGCTGGGGGCAGTCATTAAATTTATCCCCTATCCCATTATCGTAGGTTTTACAAGCGGTATCGCCGTTACTATCTTTACCACTCAGATTGCGGATATATTCGGATTGAGCTTCGGCGGGGAAAAAGTCCCGGGAGACTTCGTGGGAAAGTGGATAATCTACTTCCGTCATTTCGACACTGTCAACTGGTGGAATACGGCTGTCAGCATTGCCAGTATTTTTATCATTGCCATTACTCCGAAATTCTCGAAGAAGATTCCCGGCTCGCTCATTGCCATTATCGTAGTGACCGTAGCCGTTTATCTGATGAAGATGTACGGCGGCATCAACTGCATCGACACCATTGGCGACCGTTTCAGCATTAAAGCCGAACTTCCCGACGCTGTGATGCCCGCACTGAACTGGGAAGCGATTAAGAACCTATTCCCCGTTGCCATTACGATTGCTGTATTGGGAGCCATAGAATCCTTGCTTTCGGCTACCGTAGCCGACGGTGTTATCGGTGACAAACACGACTCCAATACCGAATTGATAGCTCAGGGTGTTGCCAACATGGCTACTCCGCTTTTCGGAGGTATTCCCGCCACAGGCGCTATTGCCCGTACAATGGCTAATATCAATAATGGCGGTAAGTCGCCCGTAGCCGGCATAGTGCATGCGGTAGTGCTGCTTTTGATTCTGTTGCTGCTTATGCCGCTGGCTCAATACATTCCGATGGGATGCCTAGCAGGCGTACTGGTAGTCGTATCTTATAATATGAGTGGTTGGCGTGTATTCAGGGCATTGATGAAGAACCCCAAATCGGATGTCACCGTATTATTGATAACTTTCTTCCTGACGGTTATCTTCGATTTGACAATCGCTATCGAAGTAGGTTTAGTCATTGCCTGCGTACTCTTCATGCGCCGTGTCATGGAGACAACCGAAATATCGGTTATCAAAGACGAGATAGATCCGAACGCCGAATCGGATATTACCACAAGCGAAGAGCATCTGATTATACCGAAAGGCGTGGAGGTGTACGAAATCAACGGTCCCTACTTTTTCGGTATCGCCACAAAATTCGAGGAGGTGATGGCGCAACTCGGTGACCGTCCCAAGGTACGTATTATACGTATGCGTAAAGTTCCTTTCATAGACTCTACGGGTATCCATAATCTGGAAAGCCTTTGTAAGATGTCTCAAAAAGAGAAAATTACGATTGTATTGTCCGGCGTTAACGAAAAAGTACATAATGTCCTGGAGAAATCCGGTTTTTATGAATTGCTTGGAAAAGATAATATTTGTCCCAACATCAATGTAGCGCTGGAAAAAGCAAAACAATTGCTATAAAAGTCTGTTCACCACTATCCATTATGGCAAGAAAAGGAAGAAAAGGAAGAAAACAAAAGCAATCCAAAGGATTACTCTATTTGATTATATTAATATGCATCGTTTGCATCTGCTATGAGCCCATAGCGGGAGCCTTGCATATTAATCTTCCTGCTGCCGTAACGGAACTCAGTGAAAAAACACCGGTAAAAGCAACCTCCACCGAAGCAATATCCGTAAAGAACGTACTCTACCCCGCTCCTCTAAAAAACACACCGGAGCAGATATTGTACCGTAAAGGATATACAGTGTCTTATAACAAAGAAACAAAAATACCGAACTGGGTAGCCTGGGAACTTACTCCCGAAAAACTGATAGAACGTGAAAGCCGTACCGACAAATTCATGCCCGATCCCGACCTGCCCGAAAGCCAGACCGTAACCACCGATGACTATAAACGCAGCGGCATGGACAGAGGACATATGTGTCCTGCAGGCGATAATCGCTGGCATTGGAAAGCCATGCAGGAAAGTTTCTACATGACCAATATCTGTCCTCAAAATCACAATCTGAACCGAGGCGACTGGAAAGAGTTGGAAGAAGCCTGTCGCTTATGGGCGAAGAAAGAAGGAAAAATCTATATTGTTTGCGGACCTGTCCTTTATCGGCAAAAGCATCGTACTATCGGTAAGAAGCATAAAATCACCGTGCCTGAAGCCTTTTTCAAAGTAATACTCTGCACAAACAGCAATCCGCCTAAAGCTATCGGGTTTATTTATAAAAATACATCAGGAAATCATCCCTTAGATGCTTATGTTAATAGTGTGGATGAAGTAGAACGTATTACCGGCATGGATTTCTTCCCTGCCCTGCCCGATAATATTGAAAAACGGGCAGAAGCAACCTATAATTTGAATTTATGGGGAAAGCGATAAAACGAAACACTTTTTAACCTTACATATTTATACAAACATATTGTCACACATCCACTTGCTTTTCACACTTTATATCACTTATTTTTTTATCTTTTCGATATACACTCTATAATCATCTGTCCTTTTTCTATTTTTTAATAACATAAGCCCTTTATAAACTTACAATTCGATACATAATTATTTGCTATTTTATTAATGATGCTGTTAGTTTATTTAATACCTTTGCAACGGTTTATATAATAGATTTTATTTTCAGCTAAAAAAATGAAATACAATACTGTACACAGTCTATCTTTTGTTTGGAGAAACGTAAAAAAGCGTGATGAGATTTCACGTTAAGAAGAAGACTATTCCAAAAATTCTACAACAGCATATTTATCAATTTTAATTTTAATCAATAATAATTTAAAGACAAGGATGAGAAAATCAATTCTTTGGTTTGTCTTTCTTACATTATTGACTATTCAATCTGCTTTTGCACAAGGATTCTTTGTAAAAGGTAAGGTCATTTCCCAAGAGGATAATGAACCGTTGATTGGTGTGTCGATTTTGCAAGAGGGAAGCACAAATGGTGTAGTAACCGACGTTGACGGTAACTACAGTCTTGAGATTAAAGGTACGGCAAGAGCCACTTTACTGTTCTCGTACATCGGTATGCAATCGCAAAAACATGAAGTCAGTGCCAAGACCGGTACGCTGAATGTTCGTCTTGCTCCGGATGCCGCGTTAATAGACGAGGTAGTGGTAGTAGCGTATGGAGTCCGCAAAAAGGGGACGATTGCCGGCTCTGTATCAACCGTAAAATCGGAAAAAATGGAAAATGTACCGGCAGCCGGGTTCGACCAGGCATTGCAGGGACAGACGCCGGGTTTGTCAGTTATCTCCAATTCCGGAGAGCCCAGTAAAGCGGCGGTATTCCAGATTCGCGGTACCAACTCTATCAATTCGGGTACATCCCCGTTGTTTATTCTGGACGGTGTGCCTATTTCCAGTTCGGATTTTAACACAATCAGCCCGGGAGATATCGAATCTATCTCCGTGTTGAAGGATGCTTCTTCAACATCTATCTACGGTGCGCGTGCCGCAAACGGTGTGGTTGTAATCACTACCAAACGCGGTCTGGCAATGGATAAGGCTAAAGTAACGCTGCGTGCTCAGTACGGTTTCTCACAGTTGGCGTCTAACGACAACTGGACAATGATGAACACTCCCGAACGTATTCAGTTTGAGAAAGAAATCGGTCTGGATACCGGACAGGATTATGAAATCCTTTCACGTACCAATGTAAACTGGCTGAACGAAGTATTTAACGACCGCGCTCCGCTGCAGAACTACGAACTCTCTGTAAACCGCGCTACCGAACGCTTGAACTATTACGTTTCCGGAGGTTTCTACGACCAGGACGGTATTGCCCAAAGCTCTTCCTTCCGTCGTTACAATATGCGCGCCAACGCAGAAGTAAAAGCCAGCAACTGGTTGAAAATCGGAACCAACACCATGGCCGCTTACGAAGAAGTTCAGCAGGCGGAAGAGGGAGAAATGGCGCTCTATACTCCTATTTCCGGTTCCCGTTTTATGTTGCCTTATTGGAACCCGTACAATGCGGACGGTTCTTTAGCTTCCGAAAACAACGGAACTTGGGCGGGAACAGGTCAGAACCCTATTGAGTGGATGAACAACAATCCGGTTAATTATAAGAAGTATAAAGTACTGTCTACCGTATTTGCAGACATTACTCCGATTAAGAACCTGACCATTCATACGCAATTCGGTGCAGACTACTCTCACTCTACGGCTTTCATGCGGTCATATCCCAGCTATATTATTAATGACGGAAACGGTTCTGCCGGACGTAACTCCTCAGACGCTCTTACATTGAGTGAAACTACTACCGTCAATTACCGTTGGGCATTGAACGATGACCACTCGCTCAACTTCCTGTTGGGACAAGAAGCGGTGGACTATCAGTCAACAGGCTTCCAGGTAATTACCCGCGGGCAAGCCAATGACAAATTAACGAATGTAACTTCCGGTACACGCGCTTCTTCATGGGCGGATTCCAATGACTCTTATTCATACCTGTCATTCTTCTTCCGTGGTGAATACAATTATAAAGATTTGTATTACGCAGAAGTTGCCACCCGTACCGATGCTTCCTCACGTTTCGGTAAAGACCACCGTTGGGGTGTGTTCTGGTCGTTAGGTTTCATGTGGAATGTTAAGAACGAGGCTTTCCTGAAAGACATCGAATGGCTTACCAGCGCACAAGTCGCATTGAGTACCGGTACTTCCGGTAACTCGGAAATACCCAATTACGACCACTTGGCATTGGTTGCCGGCGGTCCTAACTACAATGACGAAGCCGGAATCTATCCGAAACAGAGCGGAAATGAAGATTTAGGCTGGGAACAGACCTGGGCAAACAATGTCGGTCTGCGTCTAGGCTTCTTCAACCGTGCCAACCTGAACATCGACTTCTACCATAAGAAGACAAGCAATATGTTGATGTACGTTCCAGAATCATACGCCGTAACCGGCGAAGGTTCCCGTTGGGAAAACATCGGCGCAATGATAAACCGTGGTGTCGAAATCTCAATAGACGGTGATGTAATCCGTACCAAAGACTTTGCCTGGAATTTGAATGTCAATGTATCTTATAATAAGAACAAGCTCGTAGAACTCTATAACGGTGTACAGGAATATGTGAACTCTACCACCGGATTGAAATACGTAGTAGGCCACCCGGTACACGAATTCTTCCTGAACCGCTATGCCGGAGTAAATCCTGCCAACGGTGATGCCTTGTGGTACACTAAAGACGGTGAAATAACCACCGAGTTCCGCGAAGAAGACAAAGTAATGACCGGAAAGACTTTCGACTCTCCTTGGGCCGGCGGTTTCGGAACAACTTTCAGTTGGAAAGGCTTGTCATTATCTGCCCAATTCAGCTGGATGGCCGACCGTTGGGTAATGAACAACGACCGTTTCTTCGAAGAAAGCAACGGATTGTACAGCGCATACAACCAGTCAAGACGCCTGCTGTACGACCGCTGGAAAAAGCCGGGTGACATTACAGACATTCCCCGTTACGGAGTGGTTGCCCAACTCGATGACCGTTTCCTCGAAAACGCTTCATTCCTTCGCTTGAAGAACCTGACGCTGGCTTACGCACTTCCTCAGCCGTTGCTGAAGAAAACCAACTTCTTCACATCCGCACGTGTCTACCTGCAAGGTCAGAATCTGTTGACCTTTACCGGTTTCAAAGGACTCGACCCGGAAGTTGCAAGCAATATTTACAGAGCACAATATCCGGCATCACGCCAGTTCACATTGGGTATTGAAGTTTCATTCTAATATTATAAGCAGAAAGAAAGATGATTAAAAAATTCAGATTATATATAATGTTGGCTGCCGTGATGTTGTCCGCTACTTCCTGTTTGGACAAACTGCCTGAAGACGAAGTGCCTTTCGACCAGGCCATTCAGACGGTAGACGATGTAAACCTGGCTGTTATCGGTATTTACGACGCTTACAAGAGCAAATACCTGTACTCCGGTAACCTTACATTGTTGCCCGATTTGCAGACCGACCTCGTTTATGGAATAAACGGCAATACGAATATCTACGGCGATATCTGGCGTTGGAAAGACATCCTGGCTACCAATACCGATATTGAAGCCGTATACGGTTCATTGTACGAAGTTATCAACCGTTGTAACTTCCTGCTCGACAGAGTAGACAATGTAAGAAAGAACACAACGGACGATACAGCCCTCGACAAATTGGATCAGTGTTGCGGTGAAGCCTATTTCGCTCGTGCACTGGCCTACTCGGAACTGATTAAACTGTTCTGCAAGGCATACGAAAGCGACGAAGATGCCACCAATCAGCTGGGTGTTATCCTTAGCCAACACTATCGCGGTGATGAGGAAATGAAACGCTCTTCATTAAAAGACTCTTATCAGTTTGTATTGGATGACCTCGACCGTGCAGCCGATTTGCTGGAACTTGAAGAAGATTTCAGCGGTGCATTATACGATACTCCGTACTTCAACGAATATACTGTCTACGCATTACGTGCCCGTGTAGCTCTTTACATGAAGAAGTGGGACGAAGCTATCAAATACTCTACCAAGGTTATTGAAAGCGGCTATTACACATTGTCAAGCTGTACACAGCAGATTTCTTCCGGCATCAGCTATTATAAATATATGTGGACAAACGACCACTCCACCGAGGCTATCTGGAAAGTTGGTTTCACTATCAACTCCTATGGCGGCCGTTTAGGAACTATTTTTGCGAACTACGATTACACCACTCTGCGTCCGGATTATGTTCCTGCAAAGTGGGCTATCAATCTATACGATGCAAATGACTTGCGTGCTTCCACTTTCTTCCAGTCTTTCACTACCGGATACAGCCACGGACTTACCTGGCCGTTATTGATTAAGTATTTCGGTAACGAAGAGTTCACCAATTACAAGATTCTTCACGTTACCATGCCGAAAGTACTCCGTTTGTCGGAACAATATCTGATACGTGCCGAGGCATACGTACAATCAGGAAAGACCGCTGAAGCAGGAAAAGACATTACCGCTATCCGTGCGGCACGTTATGCTACGTATGGTGGTTCTACCCCTATGGGTGACAAAGAAAACGCAATGAAAGTCATTGAGGAAGAACGCGTAAAAGAGCTCTATATGGAAGGTTTCCGCCTGCAAGACCTGAAGCGCTGGCACAAAGGCTTCAAACGTGAACTGCAAGACCAGTCACTTTCCAACGGCAGCAGTCTGAAAGTGGAAGCGGACGATCCTATGTTCGTATGGCCGATACCTCAGCACGAACTGGATGCTCCGGGTTCGGAAGTGGAACCTAATGAAAGTAACAAATAAGACTAAAAACATACGATAATGAAAAAACTATTATTTGGATGTATTACAGCCGTTGCTGCACTGATAGCCCTTGTCGGATGCGAACAGGACAAGGTGGTATACAGCGGGCCTAATTATCTTATGTTTTCCGACACGCTCTACCAATACGGTGTGCAAGAAAGCAATGAGATATTCAATGTCCCCGTTTCAGCCACTGTACCTGCCGATTACGATCGTACTTTCGCTGTCGAGATATTAGACAAGAAGAGCAACGCTGTCGAAGGAAAGCACTATAAACTCCTTTCAAATACAGTGACTATCAAAGCCGGTGAAATGGCAGCCAATGTGGAAGTACAAGGTAACTATGAAAGTATCGAGCCTACCGATTCATTAGGGTTTGCCCTGCACCTCATCATTCCCGAATCTAACGAGTGGGAAATGTACGGCACCGAAACTAAAGTTGTACTGCAGAAAGTTTGTCCGTTCGACATCAACAACTTTACAGGATATTGCACGGTTACTTCTACTTTCTTTGGCGGTAACGACATACCCAATCAAAATGTGGATATGCGTCTGATTACTTCCGACGTTGCGGAAGAAGAAAATACAATTATCCTACACGGCATCTACTACGATGGATATGATACAAAGATAAAGTTCAATACCAAAGACCCGCTTAAACCACTGATTGAAATGAAAGAGCAAGTGTGCGGTAGTACAGGAGAAGCTTTCGGAACTATCTACGGTAATGGCAATTTATTATTGAATCAGCCTACAAGCTATACTTCTTATTATAGAACTTGCGAGAATTACCTTTTACAATTCGTTACAGTAAGTGTCGATAACAAAGATGGTTCAGAATATGGTACAGTAGGTACTTTCATTAATGTAATCGAATGGATTAGTGAAGCAGAGGCCGAAAAATTAAAAGAACAAGGATATTAACATTTAAAATCATACAATTATGAAAGCATTAAATTTAAAAAGTATGAGTTGGATCATGGCATTAGCTATGATGTTTATTGTGTCATTCACAGGTTGTTCAGACGATGATGGAGAAAATACTCCAGGTGAAAAAATTGAATTTCCTACATTACAGGAAGCCACTTGTAATGCAGATGGAACTATAACTATTTCTTTCAAAGCAACTGTAGACTGGAAACTCACAAGTAATGCCGGATGGTGTAAATTTGTTGATGGTGAGTTTACGCAAAGCAGTATAACAGGTAAAGCCGGTGAGCAAACTATCACCGCTAAAATTTCCGGTGACGGACAAAATTATTCGGATGATAATGTGGCAGAAATCACATTAACACTGGGTGAAAAAGAGCAGGTAATTTACAAAATTACTCGCCCTAAAAAAGTATTCAATGGCTTAACCATCAAAGATGAGAATGGTAATGTTTATAATACAGAAAACCCAATCATCATTAAAGGTAGCGGCTATGAAAAAATAGATGTTGTCTATACTACAATCCTTACCGAATCTGAATTCGAAGTAGGTATTTCTACCTCTGAAAATCCGGATTGGATAAAAGTTGAAAATAAAGGAGAAGGTAAATTCAATTTGACTTTCAATAACGATAACACAGAAGGTATTGATCCTAAATATTCAATCTCTACCGAAAAAGGTCACAAGTTAGTATTTGGTGTACAAACTACCAATGAAGGACTTATTAATGTTTCAGTTCCTGTTGCTTATGAAGGATTAAAAGAAAATGTTCTTTTGTTTAAACCTGAATATATCAATGCGCTTACTGTAAATCCTGAGGGAACAGTATTCACTGAAACAAGTAGTGGAAGTATGGAGGGTACTGAAGGAGTTAAGTATGAAAATCAATTGAGTTCAACTATAACTGTTCGTGATGATAAGTTCCATGTATTAAAAATCACAGAAATAAAAACTCCTGCAATGGGTACTTATTTCTATACTTATGATGTAACTCAAGAACCTGATTGGGTAACAGTAGTAGAAGAAGGTACTAAGTTGACTTTAACAGTTGCTGCCCTTCCGGAAGGAGCTGAATTAAGAGGAGCGGCAATATTAGTAATTCCTGAAGTAATCTGGAACAAAATAAAAGATACTGATCTCCAAGCAACTCTATTCACTAGAGATAGTGATAATGGCGCACCGATGGATTATCTGAATGACGAATATACTGATTACATATGGACTCATTTTACTCAAGAACCCAAAAATGAAGAAATAGAAATTATTCTTAAAGGATTTTATACAAATCAAGAAATTATTGATTGGGCTACAGTAAAAGAAGAGGATTTAATTCCCTTTGACAACAGTGACCAAACAATTTCTACATCAGAATACCCCGGTCAAATAGCTTCTATAGCTTGGAATGCAAGTTTCCCAAAATCTCTTTTAGAAAATAATAAATCTGTTTGTATCCAAACAAATTCAATACCAGCAGGACATGATTTTGGAGTTATGTACAATCCATGGGAAGGAGAAATACAAATTACAAATAAGACTATTGATGGAAAAGAATATATGGTATTAACAGGATACCCAAGTAGTATGTCCTTTGAACAAATCATGGCTGGTATTGGAAATTTTGACACTATGGACTTTGCCATAGAATTAAATATTGGAATGTATTAAACATCCGATCATTTTTTATCTTTCTATCTTTTGTTACAAAATTGAAAAGGCAAAAGGATATTAAATAATACTTAAACGAAATACGTATTAAGTAATACTGTAAAAAGACATAATAAATGAATTCAAAAAGAACTATAAATTGGAAACTATTTCTTGTACCGCTCTTCACCATGCTATTTGGCATGGTGATGGGTGGATGTTCTGATGATAAAGACGAATTGCAAGGCAGTCAGTATGGCTACGTACAATTCAAGATTTACAAGTCAGCATCCTATGTACAAGAGGAGGAAAACCAATCGAATACGACAACCCGTGCTACAACTCTGAGTAAATTGGGTGATGTACAAAAGGTTGAAATAGAGATGCAATACAATGGTAAGAGTATCACTCAAACTTTAGTATTGAATGCCTATAATGAAAGCAATGCTGAATATGGCATGCGAAGTGACAAATTACAGTTATTAGTAGGTGACTATAAAATCATTGGTTACAAACTACTGGATAAACTGGATAAGGTTGTTATAAGTATATCTGCCAGTGATAACGAAACATTCTCTGTTATCTCACAAGGACTTACCATAAAAGATTTGACAGCAGATGTACAAGCTCGTGGAAGCGTTACTTTTAAACTTATTAAAGACGGGCTTACCACACGTGCCAGCTTAGATGACGAAAAAGAATATCTATTTAGCAACATTGCTATCATAGATGTAACCGTAACCAATACTTTTACACGTGTCCCTACTACCATCAAAGGATTAAAAGTAAAGTATAAAGAAGAATCCATAGAACACCAAAATCCCGACAATGCCGATGATAAGTATATGGACATCGGTACGGCAAAATGTGACTCTGCGGTATGGTTACCGGTAGGTACTTACCAAGTTACCGAATACATTACTTATTCTAAAAAAGGTGCTATAGTTTCCACTCTTGGAGCAGCTACTAATGTTAAAGGTGATGAGTTTACTATTATAGATAATGAATTCACTGAGGGAGCTATTGTTCCTATTAAACTTTCTGAAACAGCTGAATATATTAAAGACTATTTAGCTCTGAAAGAAATTTGGGAAAATCTGGATGGTAAGAACTGGGGATATCACGGTATCGGCAGTCCTGAAGGTACTAATTGGAACTTCAACAAAGAACTGGATATGTGGGGTGATCAACCGGGCGTATCACTGGATGACGAAGGCCGTGTAACAGGACTTAGTATTGAAGGTTTTGGTGCAAAAGGTAAAGTACCTGATGCTATCGGACAATTGACTGAGCTGAGAGTTCTTGCCCTTGGTTCGCATAGCGAAACTGCAGGTGGCAGACTGTTTACCAACGAAAATATGCAAGAATCACAGAAACAAAAAGTACGCATGAACTACAAAGAAATGTTTCTGGATTATGACCCGCGTATAGAAATGTCTGAATTGTTACAAAACTCAGTTAACCGCAATCCTAAAATGAAAGCTATTAAAAAGGACAATCGCATTCATTTGAAAGATACGCAAATAGGAAACTATACTAACCAGATTACACATATATCAAAAGCTGTAATGCGTCTTACAAAATTACAGCAATTCTATATGGGTAATTCCCCGCTCCTTGCTGAGAATATCTGTACAAACTGGATAGATCCAAATTCTGAATATGCTAAAAAGTATGCAGCAGACGAATTGGATTGGGAAAAGATGACAGAATTAACAGATATCGAATTGTATAACTGCCCCAAGTTAACAACACTACCGGATTTTTTATATGAGATTCCGGAAATGCAAGTACTGAATATAGCTTGTTGTAGAGGTATTGACGGCTTAAATGGAACAAAAGATGGCACTGGTAATCAATTAACTGAAGACTGGAAAAGATTAGCTACTCCTGATAAGTGTAAATCTGCAAAGAAAATCCAAATTCTTTATATGAGCTATAATAACTTGGTAAACTTTCCAACCGGATGTTTACATAATATGGAGAAGTTAGGATTATTGGATTGTATGTCTAATAAAATAGAAACATTACAACCTTTTGGAAAAGATGTTAAATTGACTCAGCTAAATCTGAATTACAATAAAATCACAGAAATTCCAAAAGACTTTTGTGGTTTTACTGACCAAGTAGAAAGTTTAAGTTTCGCTCATAATAAGCTGAAATATATTCCTAATATCTTTAACGCTGGTTCGGTATATGTAATGGGATCAGTAGATTTCTCTTATAATGAAATTGGTAGTGAGAGTGGTGAAAACATAGCTCCTGAAGATAAGAATTCTTATATAGGAATCAACGCCTCTACTGTAACATTGTCGTTCAATAAAATAAGCAAGTTCCCTACAGAGTTGTTCAAAGCAAACTCACCGATTACTACGATTACGCTGAACAATAACTTATTAGAGAAAATCCCTCAATATTCATTATCAAGTAAAGATGGAAATGGTAAGGAATTTAAGAACACATATCTGTTAGGCACTATCGACCTACGTTTTAATAAGCTGACAGAATTGTCCGATGACTTCCGGGCGACAACTTTGCCTTACTTAACCAATATGGACGTAAGTTTCAACCGTTTCTCCGAGTTCCCAACTCAGCCATTGAACAGTAGTGTGCTGCAAGCTTTCGGTATTCGCCATCAGCGTAATGCTGCCGGTGAACGTTGTCTGCGTGATTGGCCGACCGGAATCACAAAATGTCCGAGCCTTCTCCAATTACAGATCGGTTCAAACGATATCCGTAAAGTAAATGAGGAAATGACACCTAAACTTTGGATTCTGGATATCAAAGACAATCCGAATATCTCTATCGACCTCACCAGTATATGTCCTTACATTGAAGCAGGCATGTATATGCTGATTTATGACAAAACACAGGACATTCGCGGTTGTGACGCTTTGGATATTAAACGATAAACAATAAGAAAGATTCGATTAATGAAATATTTAAGTAAAATAACATTAGGACTGATTCTTTGCACGGGGTTTATGACTTCGTGTAAAGATGATGATGAAACAGGAATTTCCGGTGGCATTTCGGTAGACAGAGAGGAAATTACAATCGCTGCCGAAGGAGGAACAGAAAAGATTGCTGTTTCGTCTAATAACAGCTGGGTGGCAAGCTCATCCCAGCCCTGGATATCTATATCTCCTGCTAATGGTTTGGGTTCGGCAGACTGTAGCCTGGCTATTGACTCTACCTTATTGGAAGTATCCCGCGAAGCACAGATACGTTTCTCTGTAGAGGGACAAGAACCTAAATTGATTAAAGTAACTCAATTTGGTTATGGCAAACAAATCTTGTTAAAAGAACCTACAATAGAAATAGAAAATTCCGCCAGATATGACGACCGTTATTTTGATGTAACGATTTCTGCCAACGTCGCTTTCAAAATAGAAAGTGACATAGAGTATTCTTTTGCCGAATCAATGACAGATGAAGAGAAAGAGGAAATGGAATCCGATAGAAAAGATTGGATTACCCTACCTAAAGAATCTGATTTAAAGATTGATTTAGACAGAGGATATCGTCCACGTACCGTTAAAGTACGCTTCAAATGGAAAACGAATATTGCTCCTTACACACGCGTTGCAAAAATCCGTTTAGTTCCTCAAGATGCTGATGAACAGTTGGTAGACAACGAAGGTAATCCTACCGGTGAAGTTATCTTAACCGTAAATCAGAAACCTGCTTTGAGAATTACAGATGACCGCGCAGGTGACTCAATCGCTATCCTTGCCATCAATGAAAAAGTTCAGAGTATGGTAGGATTCGATACCAGTGAAAGCATGTTGAACTGGAGCTACGTAAAACTTTGGGAGGCTACCGATGAACTTCCTAACGGAGATAAGAACGCTATCGGCCGTGTACGTTCTGTACAGTTCATGTTAATCGACCTAAAGGACGGTGAAACATTACCTAAAGAAGTTCGTTATCTGAAGTATCTGGAATCATTCTCTATTCAAAGTAATGCAAACTGGCAAATCCGTAACATTTCTTTAGGTGAAGAAATCTGTGGATTAAAACATCTGAAAGAACTATCTGTATATGCTTTAGGTCTGAATGAATTACCTGAAGACTTCATCAAATTAGGTGGTAAAGTTGACGAAAGTTATGCAGGTTTAGAGGCGTTGAATTTGGCAAGTAATGGTTTCAATAAATTATCGGATGTTACCGATATAGTAAATCAAGAAAACTTCCCTAAATTAACCGCATTAAGCTTAACCGGATGTCGCCGTGTAGATATAATAAAAGAATTAAGCCAAATCAGCGGAACTAATGAATACAATGGTAAGAAAGTCGGTTTACATATTAACCTCAATAATATAGCAGACAAGAATGCATTTATGAAGTTATTGACTTGGGATAGCCTGAGAGAACTGTCACTTTCTTATAATTATATTGAGGGAGAGTTACCTGATGATGATGAAGTGAGCAATGCTTTAACCATTCAACATTACCAAGATGAAGATTTCTTCACAGAAGATCAACTTAAAGCTGAGCCTTCAATCTACCTTACTAAAATATCTACAGATACCTGTGGTTGGTTAAAACCAAGTACAGAAATTAAGGAAGTGACTTATAGCAATGGTGAAACAGTGGTCTTTGAAAATGTAACAAGACAAGATGTTCCACGTGTTCTTCCAAAAGCTCGCGCATTCTCTTTCAATTTAAATTATCTGACAGGAGCATTACCAAAATGGATATTATTCCATCCTTACTTTGTAGAATGGAGTCCGGAAACTTTCATTTTCGCTCAAGAAGATGAAGCAAAAGACTCAAAATCTCAACCTGTAGGATTCAATAATATAGATAACGTAAAATTTGATTATAAATATTATTACGGTACTACAGGTGAAAAGGACGAAGAAGGTGTAGCATATCCATTATACTATAAGAGATATGTAGCCAACTAAAAGCTCCGAAATGAGTATATCATTAACAAGAACAATTTTTAAAAAGAAACAATGAAGAAAAAATTCTTATACGTAGCACTGTTTGCTTTGACACTGGCATCTTGTTCGGATCAGGAAATCATTGAACAACCGTCCACCCCGACCGGGGGGACGGAAGTTCAACTTCCGGCGGATGTCACTTCAGGTGAGTTGCTGATTAAGTTCAAACCTGAAATGACCGACATCCTCGACCAAACAATGACACGTGCCACAAGAAGCGGCGGAGCAATGACCCGCTCAGGAATCCCATCTACCGACGAAGTTCTGGAAATTCTGGGTGGATACCACTTTGAGCGCATCTTCCCTGTAGACCAACAAAACGAAGAACGTACCCGTGCCGCAGGATTACACCTGTGGTATTTGGTGAAATTCGATGAAAATACGGATTTACAGGAAGCAGCCAACCGTCTTTCCAAATTGGGAGAAATTTCTAAAGTACAGGGTAACAGCCGTATCAGACGCACTTACTCCGGTAATTACCGTACTTATACCAGTGAAGCTGTACTGCAAAAAACAGCAGCTACACGTACACTTAGTACAGCGCCCAATGACCCGGGATTTGTAACCCAATGGAATCTCAATAACGTAGGAGACATTGATTTTGGTAATTCAAATGCCAAATCGGTAACAGGATGTGACGTTAACTGTCTGGAAGCATGGAAAAAATGTACAGGTGATCCTTCCATTATCGTTGCCGTATTGGACGAAGGCGTAATGTATACACATCCCGACCTTGCTGCCAACATGTGGGTTAATGAGAAAGAACAGCTTCGTGCCGGAAAAGATGCTGACGGAAACGGATATAAAGACGACAGATACGGTTATAACTTCGTGAAAAACAGCGGGCTGATATCTTGGACTGATGCCAACGATACCGGTCACGGAACTCACGTAGCCGGTATAATCGCCGCTGTCAATAACAATGGCGAAGGTGTTTCCGGCATAGCCGGTGGAGACGGTACACCGAACTCCGGTGTCAAGCTCATGTCTTGCCAGGTATTCGACGGTGAAGGTGGCGTAACATTGGACGGTGAAGCCAAAGCCATAAAATATGCTGCCGACAATGGTGCCGTTATCTTGCAATGCAGTTGGGGTTACAACTCCGGCGATGCCAATCTGGTAGACGGTTATACACCCGGTCCGGCCACTCAGAAAGAATGGGAAGAAACCTATCCGTTGGAAAAAGACGCAATAGATTACTTCCTCAACAATGCCGGCTCTCCTAACGGAGTAATTGACGGTGGTATCGCTGTTTTTGCCTCAGGTAATGAATATGCGGGTATACCGGGTTATCCGGGCGGATATACCAAATGCGTTACTGTAGCTGCCGTAGCTGCTGATTTCACTCCGGCTTCTTATACCAATTATGGTGAGAACGTAGATATCTGTGCCCCCGGCGGTGACACTGAATATCACAATACACCTGCGATGGACGATCCCGAAGAATGGACAGAAATCAATAGGACAAAATCCGGTTCTATCCTTTCTACCTGGATAAAGAACGGTAATGCCACTTACGGCTATATGGACGGTACTTCCATGGCTTGTCCTCACATATCAGGCGTAGCCGCATTAGGCCTGTCGTACGCCGTAAAGCAACGTCGTCATTTCAAAGCACCTGAGTTTATAGAACTGATGAAGGAATCCGTAAAAGATGTGGACGGCTGGTATCAGAATGTAAAAACAAAGAAATATTACCGCAATCATCTTTCTCCGTCAGGCGGTTCTATCGATGAAATGAATTTGCTGAGCTATATAGGTAAAATGGGTACAGGTTTGACAGATGCCGCCTTACTGCTGAACAATATCGAAGGAAGCGGTTCGGACATGAAAGTACCTAATGTTTATGTAGCCGAAGGCAATAAATCCACTATCAACCTTGCCTACTATTTTGTAAACGGTGAAAACCTGACGTATACCTGTACATCGAGTGATGCAGCCATTGCAACAGTAGCCGTTAACGGTACATTCATGGAAGTATCCGGAGTAAAGACCGGTACTGCCCATATCGCAGTGAAAGTAAGCAACGGAAGCGAACAGACTATTGCCGTTACTGTTCGTAAGAATGCTAATGATAACGGATGGATGTAATTTAGATTACCAATGAAACCAATTACTTGGATACAGTTACTGATATTCTGTGCGGGAATCGGACAATCCCGGGCTTTGACAGCCCAGGATTTCCCTTTCCGTTCACAGGAAAAAATCGATTCGCTGATAAACCCGCCTTTAATGAAGCAGGCGGAACAAATCCTGCGTTTCGATAAAACTGTATTGAATATTGGAACTCTGACTGAGGACGATGTTCCGCAAACGTACCGTTTTACATGCAAGAACATAAGTAAAAAAACACTTACCATTACACGTGTAAGAACCACTTGCGGATGTGCAGTAGCAGATGTACGTACCGGAGATATATTACCGGGTGAGACACGGACAATCTCTCTGACTTATCACCCGAAAAATCACCCCGGAACGATAGATACGAATGCTTTCGTTTATCTGTCTTCCTCGGATAAAACTCCGGTGGCACGCCTGACGCTGGTAGGAAACGTCGTTCCCGGAGCAGACGAGTGGGCACGTTATCCGTATGCGATGGGAAAACTGAGATTGAAACAAAACCAAATGAAATTTAGTGAAGTGGGTGGCGGCAGTCAGTCCTCGGAACGGATTTTATGTGGAAACAGCGGAGACAAGCCGCTACGCCTGTCAGCTCTCATCATCCCCAAATTCGCGACTTTCCGTACGGAACCGGAGGTTATTCAGCCGGGCGGTGAAGCCGATATTGTAGTAACAATCAACGCATCACTGATTCCTGCAGAAAAAGGTAAATCGTTTACCTTTCCGATTATCCTTGAAGGAATAGATGCGCGCCCGTCAGACCGGACATTGAATATAAAAGTAAACTGTATTAAGTAACGATAAAAACAAGAAATTCGATATGAAGAATATTTTCAAACTGATGGCTTTATTCGCCTTCCTGTTCTGTCTTACATCCTGTGATGACGACGAACCGGTAATCCCGACTTTGGAAGTTACCCCTGCCAACCTGAACGGTACGTGGGAACTCTCCGAATGGAACGGAGCCCCTTTGGCAGAAGGTACATACTGCTATATAACTTTCAACCGTAAAGAACAAACTTTTGAGATGTATCAGAAGTTCGACAGTATGTATGCCCGTTACATCACCGGAAATTTCAGCATCGAAGTAGACCCTTATCTGGGCTCTATCATCAGCGGTGACTATGATTTCGGTAATGGTGACTGGAACAATAAATATATCGTAACCGACTTATTGGAAAGCGGTTCAATGATTTGGACAGCCAAAGATGACGAAAATGATGTGAACAAATACATTCGTTGCGATAAAGTTCCCGAAGAAATCATTGCGGAAGCAAAGATTGACGAGGACGAAAACTAAAACTCAAATTTTCATTTTTTTTTCATAAAATTACTCTACAAAATTCATAAGGGGGACGTCTGCGAAGGATATCCCCCTTAACTGTTTTTTATAAGGCATAAATCCGATAAGTTTTATCAATAAGAAACGCTTACCGCTATTCCCGCCTCTTTCACTAATGCCGCAATACGATCCAATTCCTCGTGTGTAGCTTTTTGCAGGTCATGGTCGGGAGTTTCCCTGTCAATAGTATAAATCATTACCTGGCGGGGAGAAATCTCTTTTACGGCCTCTAACCAGAGTAAAACATACTTATCGGACGTATTATCCATATCCTTGCCCTGAAAACCGCCTTTCAGGAACATGGTTTGAATAATGCAATTGCCTTTAAAAGCTTTTATCCCCTCGATTATTTCACGCACGGAATAGTGTCCTGCCGGGCGGTCAAGCTCATGGATATAAGCTTCATCCACCGTATCTAATTTCAGAATATTATTATCTATCCTGTTCAAAGCTTCGAACACAGTGGGACGATGAATAAAAGTAGAATTGGTAAGTACGCTCACCTTCGCTTTCGGAAAATATTTATCACGCAGAGCAAGCGTATCCTCTATAATTTCAGGAAAATGCGGATGTGCGGTCGGTTCTCCGTTCCCGGCAAAGGTCAGTACATCGGGAACGGGTCCGTTCTTTTGCATATCCTGCAACCGGGCTTCCAATGCAATACGTACTTCCTCACGCGTAGGCAACGGCTTTTTAGGACGATGATCAGAGTTAAATCCACATTCACAGTAAATACAGTCGAAACTACACACCTTACCGTCTTCCGGTAGCAGATTGATTCCCAAAGATACTCCCAAACGGCGGGAATGGACAGGACCGAATATGGGAGACGGATAAATAACAGTCATCTTATCTATGATTTATATTAATGCGGCAAATATAGAAAATAAACATATAAGTACTTCTAAAAACAGTGCGGTTAAGTAAATATTGAAAATTTTATATCAGATAGTATAAGCTAATTATGCGTATTTACTTATTATTTAAAACTTAATGCGGAACTGCATTTGCAAGTCTGTTTTTTTATTCCCCTCTATCAAATCGTTACCGGAACCGATAGTCTTGCGATTTCGGTAAACAGTTTGCCCGAACTTAACGAGAAACATAAAAGTTTTGTTCATATCATAGCGTACATGAGCCGAATAACGAAAACCTTTGCCATAATAAGAAGGAGTATAAAATGTATAAAGCAACCCTTTTTCGGAAGCGTAGATACGGGAATCATAATCATCCGTATAAAAATAAGTACCTTGTGCAGATACAGCCAAAGGAAAACCGGAAAACGTATAAGCACAAGATTGTGTACATTGCCATCCTTGTTTTCCCTCAAAACTATAACCTTTTCCGTCCTGCTGCCGAAAATGATTATAATCAATTGTAATACGATGCATAAAAGCTCCCGGCATATAAATAAGCCTACATC
The DNA here is from genome assembly GCF_900129655.1 of Bacteroides clarus YIT 12056. Lineage (GTDB taxonomy): Bacteria > Bacteroidota > Bacteroidia > Bacteroidales > Bacteroidaceae > Bacteroides > Bacteroides clarus. Next base: position 76,166 of record NZ_FQWK01000005.1, on the reverse strand, counting down.
GGAGTTTATGATGATAAACAGGTAATGTAACCTTTCCTCCTGTTTCCGACACATCCCTCTCCTTTTGTTTGTAACGATAATTAAGATATACGCTCAAATTTCTGCGAGGAGAATAAACCGCCTGAAACATCCCGTCCATTCCTTTTGAGGATTTACTGATACGATATTTCCACCAGGGAAAAGAAAACAAGTCCAACGAAGCGAAAAACGTCCAATGCGCCAAAGGAGTTGCTTCCGCAGCCAGATACCAGCCATTCTCATTCTGAGGCATACTGCCTTCTCCGAATGAACGACCGAAGAAAGACAAATAATCATGTGAATAATAACGGTGAATCAACAATAGTTGATAACCTGTTAATAGTTTATATTTCAATCGGTTCAGCAAAGCATAACCTTGCTTTCCCACCGCCCCCTCTCCTACCCATACCAATTTTCCCGAACGGTATTTATAATCCACACTTAAATTATAAAAATCGTTTCCATGCAAATTATATTTTGCATACTTCTTCAAGTCCGGTTCATAAGGATGATTGAAAAAGTAATAAATACCGGTTATGCCCACCTTCAACTTATTCTTCTCATAAGTCAGATTACCGCCTGTCAATTGCAGGGTAAAAGCATTCATCTTATCCGCTTCTTTCTCCGTACGATGCAGCCCTGTTTTATAAATAGAAGCGATTTCCCCGTCTTTTACCACTCCATCCATAGAACGATGTGAATAGAAAGCGGAAAACTCCAAAAAACGAAGAATTTCCACTGTTGCCGCCGTCCCTCGAAAATAATTGTATTCATCCGTAGAACCGTGCTTCCGGATTCCCCCCGTACGATATTCCGACGCAGACATAGAAAAAGTCTTTCCTAACCCGAAATCAGTACCGAGTACCAACCCCTGGCCGAAACTCAACTTATAATTACCCAACGCCAACGATTTCATTCTACCCAAATTTTTGAACAGACAATAAAAAGAATAGTAATCATACCCTTTTTTATCCTGCAGAGCAAAGAACGGCTCTCCCGCATCCTTCTCCCCCACTATTCCCGCTTGCAAATAATCCCCGTAACGAAAACCATAACGCAACGCATGATAAACGGCAGGTCCCAAATAGTTTTTCTCATATCCTTTACGGGTATAGAAAGGAACATCCATACGTGTCAGCACTTCCTGTTTACCGTATTTCAATATCGTCTTTAAAGAAGGGTAACGGGAAGCGTCTTCAACCACTTTTACGCAAACAAAAGGCAATAGCAATTCAATAGTTTGCTTATCCATTGTTTTCACCATCTGCAGTTCATAAATAGTCTGCATCTGTCCGTGTATATACACATATGCCAGAATATTTTCTATTTGAAGTTCCGTCAGGAAAGGAAATTCTTCCAATTGCCGTTTAGTGGCAACATTGATATTAACCGGTTCTTGCAAGCGGTTGGAAAGTTCTTCCAACTCATCTTCCCAATTTTTCTCTTCTTTATCCATAGAAAGCTGTTCCAGATTTTCTTCCCACAGAGAGACAGTTGCGTTTTGAGCTACAAGCATAGGAGTTATTAACAGCATACTCATAAAAACTCCTACCTTGATTATTGTCATTGATAATAGGATATTCCAAATTTACGGACAGCGAAGTTACCTTAAATTAGTTAATTGAACAAGGAAAAACGGAAGCAATGCAACAACATTACACAGAATGGTGTACTTTTGCGACATGAACATACGGTTTAATATAGTAATACTCATTGTGTTTCTCTCATTGGGAAGCCTGACCTGCCATGCCCAGCGACAACCCGAAACCGATATGTCCGGAAGTATCTACCTCACCCCCATGTGCATTTATAACGGTGATACGATTCCATACGTAAAACTTCCTACCGTCTATATCTTCAAACCGCTTAAGTTCAAAAACAAGCGTGAAATGGCAAAGTACTATAAACTCATCCGTGATGTAAAAAAAGTATTGCCCATTTCCAAAGAAATCAACCGTGCCATCATTGAAACCTACGAATATCTGCAAACCATCCCTACTGAAAAAGAACGGCAAAAACATTTGAAAGCTGTGGAGAAAGGATTGAAAGAACAATATACCCCCCGCATGAAAAAACTGTCTTTTGCTCAGGGAAAGCTGTTGATAAAGTTGGTAGACCGGCAAACCAATTCAACTTCTTATGAACTGGTCAAAGCGTTTATGGGACCTTTCAAAGCCGGGTTCTATCAAACCTTTGCCGCACTGTTCGGAGCCAGCCTGAAAAAACAATATGACCCTACGGGAGATGATGCTCTCACCGAAAGGGTTATCCTGATGGTAGAGAACGGACAACTGTAAACCCTGTTCATATCATGTTGATAACATTGTTAGCAACGTAAACAAGTAAGAGTATAAACTAATAAAAATCAATTAGATAATTCTGTTAATAATCAAAGCATATATCTGTTGATTACAATATACTTTTAGGCACCCTCTTGATTCTTATTTCAGTTTATTGAATAAATCCCAAATAACGATACCTGCCGTAACCGATACATTCAGAGAATGCTTCGTGCCATATTGCGGAATTTCAATACAACCGTGAGAATGGTCGATAACTTCCTGTTGAACACCTTTCACCTCATTTCCCATTACTATGGCATATTTCCCGGTTCTGTCCAAAGTCAACTCATTCAGCATAATACTACCTTCCGCCTGTTCCACGGAATAAACCGTATATCCTCCATTCCTGAGATTATCAACAGCTTCAACAGCGTTATCAACATATTTCCAGTCAACGGTAAATTCGGCTCCCAAAGCCGTTTTATGCATTTCAGGATGGGGTGGAACAGCCGTTATACCGCACAGATAGATACATTCAATACGAAAAGCATCCGAAGTGCGGAATACGGAACCTATATTATGCAAACTGCGAATATTATCCAATACAACTACCAACGGCAACTTCTCCGCTTCCTTAAACTCCTCTGTACTAATACGATTGAGTTCGGTTATTTTCAGTTTTCTATTCATGCTCATATGCTTTATGTCAATCTGTGTAATATGTAATAACTCACACTGCGCAAAGATACTTCTTTCCGTTCACATCCCTGTTAATAACCGTTGAAAAGGTGTCAATAGTGTATGGAAAGATTTTTAGAAATAATACTTGCATTATTCAAAGTAACGCATATCAGATAGGCATAACGAACAAACCAAAAAAGTTAAGCTGAATTTTCAAAGGCTGTATAAACACATTTTTAAGTCCTATTTCACTGATTAATCTCTCTAAAGTTATTAACTTTGCAGTTTATCAACAAGATGTTAATGAAGTGAAGTTATGAGAGAGTAGGGGGCTTATTATCAATAGATATAACTTTGATTTCTTACGTTAATAACCTTAGGATAAAATTTTATCTGATACTAATAACTTCATGGGCAAGAAAAATCATATTAATTTGTCCACACTATTAACAGCCTATCATCACTATCAAAGGATTTTTAAAGAAAGAAGAGAAATAAAAATTATTATTATGAATAATCTGATAGAAGCTATCAAGCAGTTGAAGAAAGAGAAGAATGCGGTCATTCTGGGGCACTACTACCAGAAGGGTGAGATACAGGACATAGCCGACTACGTTGGAGACAGTCTGGCTTTGGCGCAGTGGGCGGCAAAAACGGAAGCCGACATTATTGTGATGTGCGGCGTCCACTTCATGGGTGAGACGGCAAAGGTGCTTTGTCCCGGCAAAAAGGTATTGGTGCCCGATATGGCGGCAGGTTGTTCGCTTGCCGACAGTTGTCCGGCGGATAAATTTGCACAGTTCGTCAAGGAGCATCCCGGATACACGGTTATATCTTATGTGAATACGACAGCTGCCGTAAAGGCTGTTACGGACGTAGTGGTAACGTCCACCAACGCCAAGCAAATCGTTGAAAGCTTCCCCAAAGATGAGAAAATAATATTCGGTCCCGATAGAAACTTAGGAAATTATATTAACTCTGTCACCGGTAGAGACATGTTGTTATGGGACGGCGCATGCCATGTACACGAACAATTCTCGGTTGAAAAGATTGTTGAATTAAAGCAGCAGCATCCCGGTGCAGTAGTACTGGCTCATCCCGAATGTAAGAGTACGGTTTTGAAACTGGCGGATGTAGTGGGTTCTACGGCAGCTTTATTGAAGTATGCGGTTGCTCATCCCGAAAAAGAATATATCGTTGCTACGGAATCCGGTATTCTGCACGAGATGCAAAAGAAGTGTCCGCAGACTAAGTTTATTCCGGCTCCGCCCAATGATAGCACTTGCGCTTGCAATGAATGTAACTTCATGCGGTTAAACACATTGGAAAAACTCTATAATTGCTTAAAAGACGAGTCTCCCGAAATCAAGGTAGATGCTGAAATAGCAGAAAAAGCAGTGAAACCAATCAAGAAGATGTTGGAAATTTCCGCAAAACTGGGGTTGTAGATTGAGATTATAATTAATTATATCCCTTATAATCAGGCATAATTATATTATATCAAAGATATCTGTCATTCAGAACGAAGCGAAGAATTCCTTCTTTATATTATATACATTGAGATATAAGAGAGAGTGGATTTTTCGCTTCGCTCTGAATGGCGAATACTGTTTACTTTGAAAGAAAATTGCAAAGTTTATTCGCAGCCAGTGCCCGATGGCTGATTTTATTCTTCAATTCATTACCCATTTCGGCATACGTTTGCGTATATCCTTCGGGAATAAAAACAGGATCGTATCCGAAACCGGAAGTACCGTGCCTGTGCTTCGTTATTTCGCCTTTTACGATACCTTCGAACAGATGTTCCTTTCCATTGATGATAAGGGCGAAAACGGTACGGAATTGTGCCTTACGGTTCTCTATGCCTTCCATGTCCTGCAATAATTTCTTCATATTGGCTTCCGAATTGTGCGCGTCACCGGCATAACGTGCGGAATATACTCCCGGAGCTCCGTTCAGCGCTTCCACCTCCAAACCGGTATCATCGGCAAAACAATCCAGCTGATAATTTTCAAAGATATATCTTGCTTTCAGCAAGGCGTTTCCTTCAAGTGTATCTGCAGTTTCAGGAATATCTGCGTAACAATTGATGTCTTTCATGCTAAGAAGCTCTATTTTATTTCCTAAAATGGCAGTTACTTCTTCCAACTTATGAGCATTGTTGGTTGCAAATACAAATTTCTTTTTCATTTTCCTTTCAATTTATCGAAACCTTCTCCATACACACCGATAACGGAACTTTGAGAGATAAAAGCATTCGGATCGATGTCCTTAACCAGGCGGAATATCTCGACAGACTGACGTTTGTATGCCAATACAACCAATACTTTCACATTACGTTTGCTGTACCAGCCTATACCGTCGAGCACTGTCACACCCCGGTGGGTCTCTTTGGTGATACGGTCGGCAATCTTTTCATAATCTTTGGAAAAGATAAAGAATTGCACCGACTGTCGTGCGCCGTTAACGATGTAATCCAATACGATACCAATGACAAACAGCGTTACAAAACCAAAAATAACCCGTCTCCAGTCATTGAATATAAAATAGCAGGAGCTGATGATAATCACGTCGCAAGCCATAATCATACGGCCTAAGGTAACATCACGGTATTTGTGGATGATGGCGGCGATAATATCCGTACCGCCCGTACTTCCGTTGCAGTTGAATACTACACCCAGGCCGACACCGCACATGGCGGCACCTATCAGACAAGCCATGAAGTCCTGTCCGGGTCCGAGAATTTGCGGTGGCACTCCATCCGGTCCGTTTACCAACATTTGAAAGAACCATAGGAAAAAAGTCAGTCCGAAGATGGCGAATGTGGTCTTGATACTGAATTTCGGTCCTAAAATCTTAATGGCAAACGTCATTAAGACCGCATTGATGATGAAATACGACCATTGGATGGGAAATCCCGTGGCATAATAGATGATGGCTCCGATACCTGTGGTACCGCCGGTCGTAATCTGATAGGGGATAAGGAACGCGGCCCATCCCATAGCGTAAGAAATCAGTCCGAAAGTGATGAAAATATAGTCTTTCAACTCTCTCATCACTTCCGTTTTGGTTGGTTTTGTAATCTGCATATTTGTTATTTGATAACAATGTTTACAATTTTCTTGGGCACTACGATTACCTTGACGATATTCTTTCCGTCTATCCACTTGATGGAACGCTCATCTGCCAATACCGTTTCCTGAATAGCGTCCGATGCGGCATCGGCGGGAAATTCCATATTGAAACGCGCTTTTCCGTTGAATGAAATGGTATAGTTCACCGTATTTTCCACCAGGTATTCCTCATTGTATGCAGGCCATTGCGCATCGCATACCGAACCTGTGTTTCCTAATGTTTCCCACAATTCCTCGCATACGTGCGGAGCGAAAGGAGCCAACGTGACGGTGAGCCGGTTCAATATCTCTTTCTTGCTGCATTTCATCGCAAACAGTTCGTTTACGCAAATCATGAAGGCGCTGATGCTTGTATTATAAGAGAATTGTTCGATGTCTCCCGTAACCTTCTTGATGAGCTTGTGCAAAGATTTCAATTCCTCTTTGTTGGCGGGTTCATCGGTTACCAGATAATTATCGTTACGGTCGTAGAACAAAGACCAGAATTTCTTGATGAAACGGTGTACACCGTCGATACCGTTCGTATCCCAGGGTTTGGACTGTTCTACGGGTCCGAGGAACATTTCGTACATACGGAGTGTATCCGCACCGTATTTTTCCACAATCATATCGGGATTGACGACGTTGAACATGGATTTGCTCATCTTCTCGACAGCCCATCCGCAGATGTATTTTCCGTCTTCCAGAATAAACTCCGCCGTTTCATATTCGGGACGCCATGCCTTGAACGCTTCCGTATCGAGAATGTCGTTGGATACGATGTTGACATCCACATGGAGTGGGGTAGTGTCGTATTGGTCTTTCAGGTTCAGCGATACGAATGTATTGGTATCCTTGATGCGATATACAAAGTTGCTTCTTCCCTGAATCATACCCTGGTTTACTAATTTCTGGAACGGTTCTTCGACAGCGGAAATACCGAGGTCGTACAGGAATTTGTTCCAGAAACGGGAGTAAATCAAGTGACCGGTAGCGTGTTCCGTACCGCCTACGTAAAGGTCGACGTTACGCCAGTATTCATCCACTTTCTTGTCTACCAGGGCAGTATGGTTACGCGGGTCCATATAACGCAGATAGTATGCGCTCGAACCTGCGAATCCCGGCATTGTATTCAGTTCCAGCGGGAAGACAGTTATGTTATCAATCTTGTTGTTGTCCACTACACATTTGTTTGCTGTGTCCCAGGCCCATTTGGTGGCGTGCCCCAATGGCGGTTCACCTGTTTCGGTAGGCAGGAATTTCGCTACTTCGGGAAGTTCCAGAGGCAGACAGCTTTCATCAATCATATAAGGCATACCATCCTTGTAGTAAACGGGGAACGGTTCACCCCAGTAACGCTGGCGTGAGAAAATAGCGTCGCGCAGGCGGAAGTTCACCTTTACACGTCCCAGATTATGCTCTTTCACGTATTTTTTAGTAGTAGCGATAGCTTCCTTGATAGTCAGCCCGTTCAAATTCAATGAAGAATTACCGTTCGCCTCTACATCGCAGCCCGATTCTTCATTCTTCATTCTTAATTCTTCATTTATAATCGGTGAGTTACATACGATACCTTCCTTGGCATCGAAACTTTCTTCGCTCACATCGCAGCCTTCTACCAACGGAACGATGGGTAATCTGAAATGTTTGGCAAAAGCGTAGTCGCGGCTGTCGTGTGCAGGCACTGCCATGATGGCGCCTGTTCCGTATCCTGCCAATACATAATCGCTAATCCAGATGGGTACTGCTTCGCCCGTAAAAGGATTGACGGCGTAGCTTCCAGAGAATACGCCTGTTACGCTGCGGTCGGAGATACGTTCGCGTTCGGTACGTTTCTTGGTACGTTCCAGATAAGCGTCTACATCGTCTTTTTGTTCCGGGGTGGTTACTTGGGCTACCAATTCGCTTTCGGGAGCCAGCACCATAAAGGTAACTCCGAACATGGTATCTGCACGGGTGGTGAAAATGGTAAATTCCAAATCACTGTCTTTTACCTTGAATTGGATTTCGGCGCCTTCGCTGCGGCCTATCCAATTCTTTTGTGTTTCTTTCAGGGATTCGGTCCAGTCGATGGTATCCAGTCCGTCCAGCAGGCGTTGCGCATAGGCGGACACGCGGAGACACCACTGACGCATCTTTTTCTGAACTACGGGGAAACCGCCGCGTTCGGATACGCCGTCTACCACTTCGTCATTGGCAAGCACGGTACCGAGTTGCGGACACCAGTTTACCATTGTCTCACCCAGATAGGCGATACGGTAGTTCATCAGGACTTCCTGCTGTTCTTTTTCGCTCATGGCGTTCCATTCGTCGGCAGTGAAGCGCAGTTCTTCGCTGCATGCGGCGTTCAGTCCTTCGTTTCCATATTTGGCGAATGCTTCTGTCAGTTCTTCAATGGGACGCGCCTGCTTTTCTTCGTTGCAGTAATAGCTGTTGAACATCTTCTGGAAAGCCCATTGTGTCCAATGATAGTATTCCGGATCGCAAGTACGTATTTCACGGTTCCAGTCGAAAGAGAAACCTATTTTGTCCAATTGCTCGCGATAGCGGTTGATATTGTTGACGGTAGTGATTGCGGGATGTTGCCCCGTTTGTATGGCGTATTGCTCTGCGGGCAGGCCGTAAGCGTCATATCCCATGGGATTCAGGACATTGAAACCTTGCAGACGTTTGTAACGGGCATAAATGTCCGAAGCGATGTATCCCAACGGATGTCCCACATGCAGACCTGCGCCGCTGGGGTAGGGGAACATGTTCAGTACATAATATTTTTGCTTTGTTTCGTCTTCCGTCACTTGGTAGGTTTTATTTTCTACCCATCGTTTCTGCCATTTCTTTTCAATCTCTCTGAAATTGTATTCCATAATGGTTTTTATTATATTATTGTTGAAAACTTGTTGATATACTTACTAAAACTTGTTGATAGTTTGCTTAATTCGGTTTATATCCTGTTAATTAAACGGTGCAAAGTTAAGTCTTTATTTTCAGATTTGTAGCGAAGTAGTGTAAAAAAACAGCATGAAATACTTGACAATACGCTTTTTATTCACTATATTTGTAAAGTGCTTTTAAAACTAATTTTTTGTTTGTAATACAAATAATGGCTGAATTAATTCAATAGGATTTTACAAAAAAGATTTTTTAGGATATTTCAAGGGATGTAATCTGTGAAGATTGCATCCCTTTTTGTTTATTTTTATTGTAAAAACCCTGATAGGGGAGAAATAGGTCGTTAATAAATTCAGAGAGAATTTTACAATAATTTTTTCAGAATTATAGCAAATTTCCGAAGACGTTTATTAAAGGTGTTATTTCATTGTATTGAAAATAGAAATAGCGTATCTTTGCCGGCAACTTATCCGTGTCGTATATGAATGCGAAGAAAAATTACATTTATCATATTATTGCCATTCTTGTAGTGGGGATATGGGGGCTGACGTTCATCTCTACGAAGGTATTGATAGGATACGGACTTTCTCCACAAGAAATATTTTTGCTTCGTTTTCTGATGGCTTATCTGGGTATTTGGTTTATCTCTCTGCGCAAACTGTTTGCCGATAATTGGAAAGATGAACTTTGGTTGTTGTCGGGTGGCGTTACGGGTGGTTCGTTCTACTTTCTGACGGAAAATACGGCATTGGAAATTACACTGGCTACCAATGTGGCTTTCATTGTTTGCACGGCTCCGTTGCTCACCACTATTCTGTCTTTGCTGATTTATAAAAGGGAGAAAGCCACCGCCGCGCTGATAGGCGGTTCTTTGCTTGCATTAGTAGGGGTGGCGTTAGTAGTGTATAACGGCCATTTTGTGTTGAAGATTTCACCCCTTGGCGATTTCCTGACTTTGCTTGCCGCTTTTTCCTGGGCATTTTACAGTTTGATAATGAAAAAAATGTCAGGTCGTTACCGTACGGCTTTCATAACCCGCAAGATTTTCTTTTATGGGGTACTGACTATACTTCCCGTATTCCTTGTTCGTCCCTGGCAATTTTCTCTTTCCGGATTTTTGCAACCGGCGGTTTGGATGAATCTCCTTTTTTTAGGGGTGCTGGCTTCTTTAATTTGTTTTGTGGTATGGAATATGATTTTGAAAAAATTGGGTACGGTACGGGCTTCCAACTACATTTATTTAAATCCGCTTTTTACATCGATAGGGTCTGCCGTACTGCTTGACGAACGGTTTACTGTAATCTCGCTCATGGGTGCGATGTTGATATTAGGTGGAGTGTATTGCGCGGGAAGAAGATAGAAAGAGGTATTAACACTAAGAATGTAATAAATTTCATATCTTTGTTGCTGAAAAACCTATAAAAATGAAAAGAATCATATTCTTCGTATCGATATTGTTACATTTCTGTGCTGGACAGGCTCAAAACACCGCTTTTCCCTCTTTGGAAGATTTGGATAGAGTAGTGGCTGAACAGCAGAAATATGTTGATATTCGCGAGGGACGTATTTCTGACGTAAAATCAAAATTACGCAAAACCGCATCGGAAGAAGAACGCTATCAGTTGAAGAACTTTCTTTTCAATGAATATTCTTCTTATGTGGTTGATTCCGCACTTCATTATGCACAGGAAAAACTGGTATCTGCCTATAAGATGAATCGCCAGGATTACATTGACGATTCAAGATTGAATATGGCTTATGTGCTGATACAGGGTGGTATGTATAAAGAAGCATCGGATATTTTACAAAATATTAACCGGGCTACGCTGGCAGAATATCTGGAGAGGTATTATTTCCTCATTTACAATACACTGTATGAAGCTATGGTAAAGTATACCATTATCGAGTCTCAAAGCAAGGAATATCGGGCAAAAGCCATGCTTTATAAAGATTCGATTATGCAGAAAAATGATTCTACCGATGTTTATATACGTGCTGACAGATTGTTGGAACAGGGAGATTATAGCAAAGGATTGCAGATATTACTCGATTTTTACCGCCAACTGGATCCTGATAACCGTGATGTAGCCTATGTGGCCTACTCCATATCCGATTTTTACAGAAGACAAGGAAACAGGGAAGAAGAAAAGAAATACTTGATTGTCTCTGCAATGGCTGATATGAAATGGGCAGTAAAAGAATATATTTCGCTGCGCCGATTGGCCACTATCCTCTATGAAGAAGGCGATATCAACCGGGCATATATTTATATGCGTCGTTCGTTGGATGATGCTACATTCTGTAATGCCCGCCTGCGTACTATTGAAGTGACACAAACATTGCCTATTATCGATAATGCCTATCAAGTCAAAACGAAGAAAGAAAAGAAACAGATGATGATTGCATTGGCATGTATCAGCATATTGTCTGTGTTTCTTATCGGTTTGGTAATTTATGTACGGCGGCAAATAAAAAAACTATCGGCGGCAAGAAGCGAGCTGAACAAGGCCAATGAACGGTTAAGACAGTTGAATGTGGAGCTTAATTCTGTAAACGAACAACTTCAATCTGCCAATAAAGAGCTCCATGAAACCAATCACGCATTGTCGGATATGAACCAGTCGCTTTCGGAAGCTAACAATATTAAGGAGCTTTACATTACCAAGTTTATGACGGAATGTTCTTCTTACATCGACAAGATGGATAATTACCGCAGAATGCTCAATAAAAAAGCGGCGTCCGGTAAACTTGAGGATTTATTTAAAACATTGAAATCTTCCGTCATTATCGAAGAGGAACTCGAAGCGTTTTATAATACCTTTGATGAAACTTTCCTGCACCTGTTCCCATCTTTTGTAAAAGCATTCAATTCATTGTTACCTGCAAACGACTCCATTGTGCCTAAGCAAGAGGGTCGTCTGACTACGGAACTGCGTATCTTTGCTCTGATTCGTTTGGGAATTACCGATAGTGAACGCATTGCATCTTTTTTACGCTATTCTAAAGCTACCATCTATTCTTATCGCTCGCGGTTAAGGCTGAAATCGCTGAATCCGGAGCATTTTGAAGAAAATATTATGCAGATTACATCCTTTTAAGTATTGTACGGCATTTATATTTTTATGTCTTGATCTTGCTGTTAAATATTTGATTTTCAGGTATTTGATAGTAAGCTATCTTTGTATTTTAATCTTATATATTTATTTGTATTAGATTAATTTATGATTTTTGCATCAGCCTTTGAATTATAACAAGGACTGATTATAATATCATTTAATAACCAATAAATGTAATTACTATGAATTTAAAGAAAACACTGCTTGTAGGTTCTTTATTTTGCGGGGTATATGTATTTCCGTTATATGCGGAGACTCCATATTCCGAAAGTGAGACTATCGAGCAGCAAAAAGGTATCCGTGTCAGTGGTACTGTCATCGACAAAGAAAAAAACACTTTACCGGGTGTAAATATTATGGTAAAAGGTTCTTCAGGGGGGACTATTACCGATATTGACGGTCATTTTTATATTGAAGTACCTGATAAAAGCAGTATTCTTGTCATCACCTATGTAGGATTTAAAACTCAGGAAATTCCGGTTGGTAATAATATCAATTTTAATATTACTTTATTGGAAGATGTAGAAGCATTGGATGAAGTGGTAGTTGTGGGATACGGTAATCAGAAGAAACTCTCGGTTATCGGTTCCGTACAAACTTTAGAGCCTGCGAAATTACAGGTAGGTTCATCCCGTTCCATGAGTAATAATCTGGCGGGACAACTGGCAGGTGTCATTGCCGTACAGCCTTCGGGAGAGCCCGGGTATGATAACTCAAATTTTTGGATTCGTGGTATATCTTCATTCAGCGGAAATACGTCTCCGTTGGTTTTGGTAGATGGCGTAGAGCGTAGTTTGAATGATATCGATCCGGCGGAAATAGAATCGTTCTCAGTATTGAAAGATGCATCGGCCAGCGCCATGTATGGTGTGCGAGGTGCCAACGGTGTTATTTTGATTAATACCAAACGCGGTTCGGTATCTGCTCCTTCCGTAAATTTACGTGTGGAGCAATCTATTCAGGCTCCTACAAAGCTTCCTCAGTTCATAGGAGCTGCCGAATATATGAGTTTGCTGAATACGCTTCAGTCCGACCCGAACAAAAGGCTGTTTACGAAAGACCAGATTTTGAAGACTTATTATGGATATGATAAAGATTTATATCCTGATGTAGACTGGATAGATGCGATAACCAAGGATTACGCTAATTCTACGCGTGCAAATCTGACGGTATCCGGCGGTACGGAAATACTTCGCTATTCATTGACAGCTTCTCTTTACCATGAAAACGGAATTATGGGGTCTGATAAAACACTGCCTTACGATACGCAAAGCAAACTGAACCGTTATAATATTCGTGCCAATGTGGATTTGGATTTGACGAAAACAACGCTTTTACGTTTCAATGTGGGAGGTTATTTACAGAATCTTCGTAAATCGAGAAGTAGTACGGATGAACTGTTTCAAGCTGCTTTCGAGACTCCGCCGTTTGTACATCCTGCCGTTTATTCGGACGGTACCATTCCTCGTGTCAGCAATACCCGTAAAAACCCGTGGGCTATGAATACGCAGAACGGTTATTACCGCGGTGGAAAAAGTAAGCTGGAATCTCTTTTTTCTTTGGAACAGAACTTAAAGATGATTACTCCGGGGCTGAAAATGAAAGTGACGTTTGCATTCGATACATATAATGAGAATTTTGTTACTCGCGGTAAGGAACCTGATTATTACAGTGTGGCCAAGTCGCGTAATGATGAAGGAGAATTGGTGCACAGTATTTTGAGTTATGGTAGTGAGTTTTTAGACCATTCAAGTAACGCCAATTACGGAAACCAAAGTACTTATCTGGAAGCTGCCGTTACATATAACCGTACTTTTGACAAACATGCGCTCGATGCGCTTTTCTTATACAACCAGCGTAGCTATGACTGGGGTGATGTACAACCTAATCGTACACAAGGTATCGCCGGTCGTCTTTCTTATACTTTCGACCGCCGTTATATCAGTGAATTTAATTTCGGTTACAACGGTTCGGAGAACTTTGCAAAAGGCAAGCGCTTCGGTTTCTTCCCTTCCGTAGCCATCGGTTGGTTGATTTCAGAAGAAAGCTTCATGAGGAATTTGCAGGAAGACATTACAAAATTGAAGTTGAGAGCTTCTGTCGGTTCGGTAGGTAATGATAATATCGGCGGTCGTCGTTTTGCATATATCACTACCATTAACAGTAATTCCAGCGGTTATCATTTCGGATATACCGATAGCAACTATTACACAGGTATTCAGGAAGGTGAAGTAGGGGTTTCCGATCTGACTTGGGAAAAAGCTCTTAAAATGAATATCGGTCTTGAATTGGGGTTGTGGAACGAGTTGGATGTACAACTGGATTTCTTTAAAGAAAAACGTACCAGTATTTTTATGCAACGTTCTACCATCCCTACCCAAGCAGGTTTCGTGTCTAATCCGTATGCCAACTATGGTAAAGTGAATAATCAGGGATATGATCTTTCGGTAACTTACAACAAACGGTTCAATGATGATTGGGCAATGAGCCTGAGAGGTACTGTCACTTATGCTAAAAATGAGATATTGGAGAAAGACGAGCCGGAATCGGTCAAAGGAACTTACCGTTCCATTACGGGACGCTCCATTAATACCCTGTGGGGATTGCAGGCAGAACGCCTTTTTACGGAAGATGATTTTATAAACGGGGAACTGAAACCCGGTATACCGAAACCTGAATTAGGAACGGAGGTACGTCCGGGAGATATCAAATATGTCGATATGAATGATGATGGGGTCATTACGGAAGCGGATGAAGGATATATAGGCGGAACAAAAGATCCGCGTATGGTATACGGTTTCGGTGGTAACCTGAATTACAAGCAATGGGATTTCAGCTTCTTCTTCCAGGGCTCTGCAGATGCGTATCGCGTTATCGGTGGTTCCGATTATTTTATTCCGGGGAGCGGACAAGGCGTATTGGGTAATGTATACGATAATTATACCGATTGCTGGACAGAAAAGAATCCTTCGCAGGATGTGTTCTGGCCTCGTCTATCAGAGAGTACGAATACCAATAATAACCGTGCTTCTACCTGGTGGAAGAAAGATATGAGTTTCCTGCGACTGAAATCAATAGAATTGGGTTACAGTATTCCTCAGTCTGTTACGCGTAAAATTCATGCCAAGAGCATCCGCTTCTTTGTGAGCGGTAACAATCTGTTCTATCTTTCCAAATTCAAACTTTGGGATCCTGAACTGGATACCGTCGACGGTTTGAAATATCCGTCCATGCGCTCTTTGATGGTGGGATTTGACTTGAATTTTTAATGATAACCAACTATACAATCATATTATGAAACTATTTAAATATATTATAACCGGAGTTTTGGGTATGCAACTCTTGACTTCATGCGTCGATTATCTGGATAAAGAATCAGATACGGAACTGACACTCCCTATGGTATTCGAAGATAAAACCCGTACAGAGGGTTGGCTTGCCAATGTATATTCTCATGTTCCCGATCCTTATTGGGGATACGCGCGGAAATTAGGATGGGATATTCTCAGTGATGATATGACGGCCTCTGAACGGTGGCGGCAATGGGATTGGAAAGTAATTCCGATGCTATTGGGCGAATGGACACCTTCTACGGATTGGGACGGTAACTATTGGTCACGGTTGCCCCAGCTGATACGCGAGGCTAATATTTTTATAGAAAACGTACATCCGCTGCCCGATCAGGGAATCAGTGCTACTGAAGTGACGTATATGAAAGCGGAGATGCGGTTTATGATCGCTTATTATTATTATCTGCTGTCAAATACGTATGGTCCGGTTCCTTTCAAACCGAACTATATAGCGCCGACAGACTTTAATTTGGCGGATTTAATGGAAGGACAACGCCCCTATTATGAAGTGGTGGATTGGGTGGATAAAGAGTTGAAGGAAGTGGCCGAAATTCTTCCTGCCAAATATACCGAAGCACGTAAATACGGCCGTGCTACTTCTATCATGTGTCTTGCAGTACGTGCCCGTATGTTACTTTTTGCCGCCAGTCCGTTGGTAAATGGAAATCCTGATTATGCAAATCATAAGAATAAGGACGGCGAGAATCTTTTCAGTACTACTGCCGACAAGACTAAATGGGCGTATGCGGCGCAGGCTTGTAAAGAATTGATTGATGCCGCTGAAGCTGCCGGACATAAATTGTATACGGAGAAGAATGATGATGGTACAATAGACCCGTTTATGTCTTATCAAAATCTTTTCCTGACAAGATATGATGAAGGGAATACTGAAATTCTGTTTGCACGTCCCGGTGGTTCGGAATATGGGGAATATGAAAAACATGCTACTCCGGCTGCCAGTGGCGGTAGCGGAGGCTTAGGCGTTACGCAGTCGTTGGTGGATGCATTCTTTATGGAAAACGGTCTGCCTATCAATGATGATAATTCCGAATATGTGGAAACAGGTTATTCTGTTTCTGATGAAACTCGTGATAATACAGTGTGGGATACGGAAGTGAACGGAGGAGCGATAAGCAAGAAAAATACTTATAATATGTATTGTCATCGTGAGCCTCGTTTCTATATTACGGTGAGCTATAATAACTCTTATTTCACACAGGAAAAGCGTGAATTTAATTTTTTCAATGGAAGCGCCGACAATCCGCATACCCATGATGCTCCGCAAAACGGTTATTTGATACGTAAAAAAATCTCTCCGGACTTAAATGTAAAACAGGGTACTTATAAGTATCGTCCGGGTATTGTCTATCGCTTGGGCGAGGCTTATCTGAATTATGCGGAAGCATTGAACGAATCCGATCCGGGTAATGGAGACATTTTGGTCTATCTGAATAAAATCCGTGAACGTGCGGGCATTCGTCAGTATACCACGGGTGCTACGGATGATAATTTTATTCATGTTGATTTGAACGACCAGGCGGAAATGCGCAAGTTGATTCGTGCCGAACGTCGTGTGGAATTGAGCTGTGAAGGAATCCGTTATGATGATCTTCGCCGTTGGAAAGAAGCGGAAAATGTATTGAACGGTGATTTCTACGGAATGAATTTCAGCGGAAAAGATAATTCTTCTTTCTATGTACGTACGCCTTATCTGAAACGGGTATACAAGAAAGCCTATTATTGGTTCCCTATCCATCAGTCGGAAATAGATAAGAATGATAAACTTGTTCAAAGCCCTTATTGGAATTAACGGTTAAAAATGCAATTGATTATTATGAAGAATGCGATAAAAAATATTCTAATGACATTACCCTTTGTAATTATGAGCTGTCAAGATGAAACGGAGCGGATAACTTTGGATTCCCCACAAGACACGATGGGACTGAAAGTTTCTTCGAGTGATGTGGTATTGAATCAGGATTTGGGTAATGAAGAAGCAATATCCTTTACATGGGGAAGTGCTGCCAATCGAGGAGAAGGAACGAAACTCACATATTATTTTAAGATGGATATGGCCGATAATAACTTTGAGACTTCCATCGCAAAAGTAGAAATTCCGGAAGGTGTACAAAGTATCAGTTATACGCACAAGGAAATGAACGCTTTATTGAGCGGGTGGAAGGTAACAGCGGGAGAAACCGCCATGTTAGAGGCAGAAATCATAGCTGAAGTTTCAGGAGGCAGTGTATATATGAAACCGGAAATATCCAAGGTGCAGTTTTCGGTGACAGGTTATTATATTGCGGCAAGAGATCTTTTCATTGTAGGTAGCGCCGTTGAAGGGATGGATGCAACTAAATCGCTTAAAATGAATGAGGTGCTTTCCGAACAAAAATATGAATGGGGCGGACATTTGAAGCAAGGTGACTTTAAGTTCATAAAGAGCCGGACAAGTCTGACACCTTCTTATACAAGAGGCGCCGATAACAATACATTGGTTTATAATGAAACGGATGATGGTACGGAAACATTGTTCCACATAGATACGGAAGGGTATTATTTCATTACTGTCGATGTGGAGAAATTAACTATTGCAAGTGAATATCCGGAAAATAAATATGAAAAAGTTTGGGCGATAGGTGATGCTACTCCGGCAGGTTGGACTATTATGAATGCGGTTGGATTGACGAAAATTAATAATATACAGTTTGTTTATGAAGGGGATTTATATGGAGGACATTTAAAGTTTCCGTTGGAATTACGTGAGGATTGGAATATACCTTATCTGATGCCGAAGACGCATGATACAGAGCCTGGCGGTGATAATACTATGGAGTATGTAGAGAAAGAAAAAGTAGAAACTCATGATTATCAATGGAAAATTACGGAATCTCAGGCAGGCAGTTATAAAATAATTTTGGATACTTATCTGATGGAAATAACATTTGAAAAGAAACCGAAAATAGAAATACCTGATAATCTCCCTATTAAAGCTGTTTGGATGACGGGTGACGCTACTGTAACCAAATGGAATACACCATTTAAAATAGCTTTCCTGTATAATCCGGATGAAAAGGAAGGTACGTTTGTATGGGAAGGACATCTCGACTCAGGAGAAATAAAATTTCCCCTGAGTAATACTGAAGGTTTTGAGTGTGATTATTTGATGCCTGAGGTAAATGGTACTTCAGTTACCAATGCCCTGAAAATGGTACGTAAAAATTATCCTGATAATACAGATGAGAACGACTATAAGTGGAGAGTGGATGAAGCCGGGAAATATAAGATATCTCTGAATGTGATAGATATGACAGTTAAATTTGAAAAACTACCGTAATACCAGGTAATTATGATAAAAATATTTATTATACAATTTTTATTGATTGTGGCATCCCTTTTTGGGGGATGCCAAGATGAAGGAACCGGATGGACGCCTGATATGATTCCTAACGAGAATTTGCCGTCTGATGATGATGATGACGATGAACAGGTGTATGCACCTATCAGTTTGAACGCTCCTTTATATTGGAGTGTATATGAGTATGCCTGGGTAGCCGAACAGGCCGGTAGTAATACGAATATGCCTGAAGTGACTTGGGATGCGAATATTGATTGGGTATCGGAGAATCTTCTGCCTTATGGTTACGGTATGATTTGTACGGACGGCTTTATGTCAATGACAAACGATCCCGGTATTGATCCGGGTGGGTATATGACCCATTATGCCGGTATAAAACTGACGGATTTAGTAGCTAAATGTAAGGCCAAAGGTTTGAAACTGGGTGTTTATGATAATCCGTTATGGGTACACTGCTCGTATGAAACGGTAGTAAAAGGTACGGAAGGTATTACAGTGGGGAGTTTAGTGTACAATTCCGCCAAAGATGATGTTCTTTATCCGGATAAAGGGGATGTCTTTACTTGGATAGTTCCCAGCCATAAAGGTGCTAAGGAGTTTATTGATGGCTTCTTTAAATATTATAAGAAAATAGGAGTAGAGTTTATCCGTATGGACTTCCTCTGTCTGTTTGAAACGGCAGATGGTGCCGGCGGAATGCCCGGTAGAGGATATGGACGTGAAGAATACGAACTCGCGCTGAAGTATATTTCCGAGGCCGCCACAAAGTATCAGGTATTCACTTCGCTTGTGATGCCCAATCTGAAAAATGATGCGGAGTTGGAGAAGAAATATGGTAATATGATTCGGGTAGATGCCGATACAATGAAAGGCGGGTGGCAACACTTTGCAAGCAATGGCCCTACATGGTTCAATCCCAATGGATGGCCGTCTACCTCTAATATGTTTACCGGCCTTATCAGTTGGTCGCACATTGCGGGAAGGGGAAAGGTAGTGCTGGATGCTGATTTTACCCGTTTGAATACATTTGATACGGAAGGTGAAAAACAGAGCGTGATTTCTTTGCAACTGATGGCGGGTGGTCCGATTGCCGTAGCCGATCAGTATAATACGATTGTCAGCGGTGATTTAAAGTTTTATCAGAATGAAGAATTGCTGGCTTTAAACAAAGACGGATTTGTAGGAAAACCTTTGTCGGATGATTTGTGGAATGCAAAAAATCAAATATGGTACGGACAGATGTCCGACGGAGACTATATCATAGGTTTTTTCAATAAAGAAGATAATGAATATGACCGTACACTCGATTTTTCTGAAATAGGCATTGAGGGCAAGGTAAAAGTGCGTGATTTGTGGAAACATCAGGATGAGGGGGAAGCTGAAACTTCTTTGAGTTATAAGATTCCCGGGCGTTCTTGCAAGATTGTACGTCTGACAAAATCTGAGTGATAATGAAAGTATAATAAAACAAGTATTGTCTTGTTTGAGAAATTCAGGTAAAAATAATGATATGATAAAGAATTTGAATATGAAACTGTTTTTGATGGCATTGACATTCTTTTTCGGAGGATGCGAGGATAAGGGTACAGGCTGGACACCGGATATGATTCCCGATGATCCCGTGATAACTCCCGGTGATGACGCTGATACGGAAGGAATACATACTTATAACGCCCCTCTCTATTGGAGTGTCTATGAATACTGTTGGAAATTGGAGCGCAGAAATGAAGAATTGGTCAATGCCGGTGGGCAAGGACAGGCTATTGATATGTCTGAAGGTTCCTGGCAGAATATAATCGACTATGTGGCGGAAAATCTGCTTCCTTATGGTTACAATATGATTTGTACGGATGGTTTTATGGCGATGGATGGTACTTCCGAGCCCGATCCTACGGGATATATGACGAAATACGGATCGGTAAAACTGAAGAAACTTTCGGAAATGTGCAAGGCTAAGGGACTGAAATTGGGTGTCTATGACAATCCTTTGTGGATACATGGTCCGGAAGAAACCATTATAGAGGGTACTGATAATATTACCTTCAAGGATTTGCGTTATAAGCAAGGTGAAGATAATGTACTTTATCCTGACGCCGACGATGGCTTCTGGTGGGTAGTAGCAAGTCATAAAGGCGCTGAGGAGTACATCGACGGCTTCTTTAAATATTATAAGAATCTTGGTGTGGACTTTATCCGTATGGACTTTCTTTGTTATTATGAAAACGGGTACGACCGCGGTATGAATGCCATAAAAGGTAAAGGGTACGGACGAGAGAATTATAAACTTGCTCTGCAATATATCTGTAAGGCTGCAAAGAAATACGGTGTATTTACTTCGTTGGTAATGCCCAATATGCATGAGGATGCGGCTCTGGAGCGTGAGTATGGTAATATGGCGCGTATCGTTGGTGATACGTGGAGCGGTGGCTGGCATCATGTGTCTAATTCCGATCGCGGCAAAGTATTTGAAGATTGGCCCAGTTGTGGCAATATGTTCGATGGCTTTACGCACTGGTCTAAATACTCCGGACGTGGTAAAATGATTATGGACGGTGACTTTATCCGCTTGAATACATTCGGTTCCGATGCGGAAAAGGAAAGTGTCATTTCTCTGCAACTCATGGCGGGCGGTCCGGTAGCGATTGCCGATGTGCCGGGAGATAGTTTTGCCAATTCAGATTTGAAGTTTTGCCAGAACGAAGAAATGCTGGCTTTGAATAAGGATGGTTTTGCCGGTAAACCTTTATCCGATGTTTTAAATAGTACGAACAGTCAGATATGGTATGGACAGATGACAAACGGTGACTGGGTGATAGGCTTGTTCAATCGCGAAGATTCCAAGCAGTTTCGTTCGGTGAAATTCTCCGATTTAGGTATTGAGGGTAAGATGAAAGTGCGTGACTTGTGGAAACATGCAGATGAAGGAGAAGCTGATAACTTGAATGTGGAACTTGAGGCGCATGCCTGCAAGATTGTGAGGTTGACCAAACTCTGATTGTCTCACTTATGAATAGATAGAGAAATATGAAAAATACAATTAATATAGTGTTATTTCTACTTCTGGCAGCAGTGGGGAAAGCGCAGAATCTTTCCTCACCGGACGGTAATTTATTACTGAAGACAGTAGTAGAAAGGGGAATTCCCTATTACGAACTTTCTTACAAAGGTAAAGCTGTGCTTGCACCGAGTCGTCTCGGATTGGATATTAAATATGAACGCGGATTAATGAACGATTTCAGTGTGAAATCGGTACAGACGGATTCATTGGACGAATCGTGGAAACCGGTATGGGGTGAGCAATCGCTTATCCGTAACCATTATAACGAAATGTTGCTTACCTTGGAACAAGGTTTCAGCGGGCGCACGTTGAATATACGTTTTCGTCTCTTTAATGATGGTTTGGGATTTCGTTATGAGTTTCCCGAACAACCTACTTTGAATAAGTTCGTTATCAATGAGGAACTGACTCAGTTCAATTTGGCGCATGATTATACGGCTTTTTGTATGCCGGGTGATTATGACACTAGTTTACTTACACCACAGCTCCTCTTTCTCAGATACGTGAAGAGATGCCTAAACAATCCGTGGCCATGAAGTCGTATGAAGCGAAATCGGCGGGTGATTTGATAGTACAGACGCCTCTGATGCTGAAAGGGAGCAACGGATTGTACATTAATATCCATGAAGCTGCTTTGGTGGATTACGCAGCTATGGAATTGAATGTAAATGATAAGTCTTTTTGTTTGACTGCCTGCTTAGTACCGGATAAAAACGGTGATAAAGGTTTCTTGCAAACCCCTTGCTTCTCGCCTTGGCGCACAGTGGTAGTAAGTGATGACGCAAGGAATATCCTTGCCAGTAAGCTGATTCTGAATCTGAATGAGCCTTGCGGATATGCAGATACATCTTGGATTAAGCCGATGAAATATATCGGTGTATGGTGGGAGATGTTTATCGGGACAGGGAAAGATTGGGCATACAGCAGTTATAATCGTGCAAAACCGGGAGTGACCGATTATAGCAAGCTGACTCCTAATGGGCGTCATGCGGCCAATACCGATAATGTAAAAAGATATATTGACTTTGCTGCCAAACATGGTTTTACCGCCGTATTGGTGGAGGGATGGAACGAAGGTTGGGAAGACTGGACGGCTTATACTAAAAATCGCCAGTTTAGTTTTACTTCTCCCTATCCGGATTTCGATGTAGATGAATTGCAGCGGTATGCTCATGAAAAGGGGGTGCGTGTAATGATGCATCATGAAACGTCTGCCAATGCCGCTGATTATGAACGACAATTGGATGATGCTTTCAAATTTATGGTGAATCATGGTTATAATGCAGTAAAAACGGGTTATGTAGGCCCTATAATTCCGCGTTGCGAATATCATGCTTCGCAATGGATGAATAATCATTATATACATGTGGCAAAGCGCGCAGCGGATTTTAATATTATGGTAAACAGTCACGAAGCTGTACGTCCTACGGGGTTGTGCCGTACTTATCCAAACTGGTTGGCGCAGGAATCTGCCCGTGGAACCGAATTTGAATCAATGGGCGGTAATCCGGTGGATCACACTACTATTTTACCTTTTACCCGTTTAATGGGCGGACCGATGGATTATACTCCGGGTATCTTTCAGGGAGATTTGAGTTATTACGAGAACGGTTATAAAAAGGATCAGCAGGCACGTACTACATTGGCCCGTCAATTGGCTTTGTATTGTACTATGTATAGTCCGCTTCAAATGGCTGCGGATTTGCCTGAGAATTACGAACGTTTTATAGATGCATTCCAGTTTATCAAGGATGTGGCGGTAGATTGGGATGAAAGCAGGTATTTGGAAGCCGAACCGGGTGATTATATCACTGTAGCACGACGTGCCAAAGGTACAAATAATTGGTTTGTAGGCTGTACGGCCGATGAGAATGGGCATGTATCCAATCTTAAACTTGATTTTTTGATTCCCGGTAAGAAGTATATCGCTACTGTTTATGCCGATGCAAAAGATGCCGATTGGAAGAAAAATCCGCAGGCTTATGTTATTCGCAAAGGGATTGCTACTTCCAAAACCAAACTGAAACTTAGGGCGGCTTCGGGTGGAGGCTATGCCATCAGTTTGATAGAAGTGCAAGATAAAGCAGAGTTAAGGAAAATGAAAAGTTTACCAACTAATATTTATTGAAAAATGAGACGAATAAGATTATGTAAATTCAATGCTTTACTTCTCTTGGCAGGACTATGCGTGATGGGCAGTTGTGCCGAAGACGAATTACCGGCACCGATGAAGAAAGCGCGGACTGTGGTAAAACTTACGGCAGATTGGTCGGAATGTTCTTCGGCAGCACCGGCGAAATATATGGTACGTATAGGCAATGAGACACAGGAAGTAACCGGTAATGTAAATAGTTTTTTATTGCTCTCCACAAGTGATTATGGCATGGTGGCGTATAATGAACCGCAAGGAGTTAGTGTTAACGGTAATATAGCTACCCTGAATACGGTAGCTACAAGGAGTGAGGGAAGTTCTGTCGTTACAGGTAATCCCGATGATTTGTTTTCTGTTTCGGAGGATTTAGTACAGGATGAACTACTTGCTTTGACAGGAGATACATTGCGGCTGACTGTAAAGATGCAACAGCGTACACGTCAAGTTAATATAACAATGGATACCGATGTGGAGAGTATTAAATCGGTGACAGGTATGCTGGATAATGTAGTTTCGAGTATAGACCTGACTACCGGTGAACTGCTGAGTGTGGCTAAAGCTTCTGTCAGTTTTACTGCGTCACCGGTAGCAGAAGGTGAGGCAAGTATGCGGCTCAAAGGCACTGTGCGTCTATTGGGGGTATCTCAAGAAAAAGCCCAGCGGCAGATAATGACGGTGGAGATAACTAAAGAAGATGAAACAACTGAGACAATAACTACCGACCTTACTGAAGTATTGTCTAAACTTGACGAAGGCGGTAATACGCCGTTGGATATAGAAGGAAAAGGTGGGTTCAACGGTAATGTCATAAATTGGATTGTGGAAGAAAAAGGAGATTTAGATTGGTTAAAATAATTAAGAACTTTAAAGACTTAAGCAATGAAAAAGAACACATGTTTTGTTATGCTGGCTGCTTTGATGATGGCAGGTTGCAGCAATGAAATAGACGAACAGGTAATGGATAGCAGACGGGTACCACTGCAAATAAATGGTGATATCAATATGCTTATGACACGTGCGGCAGATGACCATTGGGATGAGAAGGACGCTATCGGTGTGTATATGGTAAGTGCAGAAAATAGCATAGTAGGTGATGTAAGTAATTATCGTTATGTAGTAATTGATAAGAACAATGGTAATTTTTCTCCTGACGGGGAAACTAATACGGCTTATTTTCCCGAAAGTGATGATGTTGTGAATGTAGTGGCTTATTATCCGCAAGGAAATGTAGTTGAAAATAAATTATCGTTGGATTTAGCTAATCAGGATGAGCAGCCACGTATAGATTTAATGTCAGCAAAAGCAGAAGGTGCAAGTAAAAGTACTCCTATTATTAATCTTGGATTTAAACATCGTTTGACTAAACTTTTTTTTGAAATAGAAGGTGATGTCAATACCGATGGTATATATGCTGCAATAGGCAATCAATATACTGATATTCAGTATGATATTTTGAATGATAAGTTGTTGATTGCTGATGGGAGTGAAAAAAAAGACATAGTTATGAAATATTGGAATTTGAGTAATTATCGTTTTACAGAAGCTATTGTGTTACCCAATGAAGAAAACAATAGTGCAGAAGATCGTAAATTGACATTTCAATTGAATGAAAAAATATTTAATGCGACGATTAGTAACAGTACTACATTTGAAGCTGGTAAGAAGTATACTTATAAAGTTAAATTTGAAACAACTCCTTCAGGAAATATAAATGTAAGTATTACAGGAGTAAGCATTAAGAATTGGGACGATGGTGATATAAGTGATGATAATATAATAGTTCCTGGAACATTGAAATTTGATAGATTATACTTGGCAAGTGGTTTCACGGATTGGGGACGGCCGTATGAAATGATGAAAAGCACAGATGGGAAAACCTTTACTTGGACAGGAAATGTAAAAGATGATAACCAAGAAATGAAATTTGCTCTCCTTCAACAAAGTATTATTGGAGATGTACAATTAATGCCTAATATGAATGGAACAACTAATAAAGAAGTAGAATTAAATGTGGAAATGAATGCATATCCTGTGATATATTATGATAATGAATCCATTAAACGTGATAATAAGTGGGTGATAAAAGAAAAAGGTACATATACTGTCACTGTTAATGTGGAAACTATGAAAGTAGAAGTGAAAAAGTTAGATGTTGTTTATTTGGTTGGAAGTGTTTTATCAGTGGAAGAGGGTGAAAATCAAAACAATGGTTATGATTTGAAAAGAGCTCCCTATTTTACAAAGATAGATAACAATAAATATGAATTGATAATCAACTTGCATGAGGGTGACTTTAAAATACTCTCCAAAATAGAATATACTAATACTAATGATGATTATTATGCTCCTGAGGCAAATACTCCATTTGTAACAGGAAGTAACATGAATGTAGATTGTCGTCAGGAGAATGGTAAAGATTACAAATGGCAAGTAACTGAAGCCCAAACCGGTACTTATAAACTCACTCTGAATACTTCCGAATTGGAAAATGTAACATTAACCGCAGAGAAATTATAATCAGCAACAACTGAATCAACAGGGTGAAATAACAGTTTTCAGGATTTTATAAAAAGCTTATATCCTCATTCATAAATACATGTCTATATTAACGGAATAATCTATGAATGAGGATATTTTTTGTACTATTAAAAGCCTTTTAATAAAGGCTCATATAGTAAAGGGGCGGGGAGGTATAATCAAGGAATAGACATAGGTTATACAAACTGTCAGTTAGTGATATGAATTCAGATAAATCATACAGATTTATTTATTATTTACTTAAACAGGTACTTTTGAATATGAAACAAACTTTTCAAATGATAGTATTGGTAACTTGTGCGTTGTTTATGGCACTGACGGTGCAAGCGCAGAATGCTACCAAGGTTTACCAACAGGTTTCTCCGGACAATAATGTCCATCTTTCTTTTGAACTGCAAGAAAAAGGCAAACCCTCTTATTCTTTACAATACAAGAAATCTCAGGTTATCAATCCCAGTACCTTGGGCCTTGAACTGAACGGGCAGGAAAGCTTGCAGGAGGGATTTGAAGTAGTAAATACCTCTACATCTTCGTTCGATGAAACTTGGCAACCGGTGTGGGGAGAGAATAAGGATATACGTAATCATTATAACGAACTGCTGGTGGAACTGAAGCAAACATTGACCGGCCGTTTTATGAATCTTCGTTTCCGCGTGTACGACGATGGGATAGGCTTTCGTTACGAATTCCCTCAGCAGAGGAATTTAGTCTATTTCGTTGTCAGGGAGGAACATTCGCAGTTTGCCATGAGCGGTGACCATACTGCATGGTGGATTCCGGGAGATTATGATACACAAGAATATGATTATACGGAGTCTAAACTTTCCGAAATCCGCGGGTTGCTGCAAGGCGCTGTCAGCGGTAATGCTTCGCAGACTGTTTTCTCGCCTACCGGTGTGCAGACTTCCCTTCAGATGAAAACGGCCGAAGGACTTTATATCAATTTGCACGAGGCTGCGTTGGTTGATTATTCATGCATGCATCTTAATCTGGATGATAAGAATTTAATATTCGAATCATGGCTGACTCCGGATGCGGTAGGAAACAAAGCATATATGCAGAGTCCTTGCCATACTCCTTGGCGTACGGTGATGGTGAGTGACGACGCACGGAAGATATTGGCATCGAATCTTATTCTTAACCTGAATGAGCCTTGTAAATATGAAGATACTTCTTGGATTAAGCCGGTGAAGTACATCGGTGTGTGGTGGGAAATGATTGCCGGTGGAAAGCCATGGGCGTATACTTGGGATATTCCTTCGGTGAAACTCGATGAAACGGATTATACCGGGGTGAAACCCAACGGGGTCCATCCGGCTAACAATGCTAATGTAAAGAAGTATATTGATTTTGCCGCCGAACATGGCTTCGACCAAGTATTGGTGGAAGGCTGGAATATTGGTTGGGAAGATTGGTTTGGCAATTCTAAAGATTATGTTTTCGACTTCCAAACTCCTTATCCCGATTTTGATATTAAAATGCTGAATGAATATGCTCATTCAAAAGGGGTGAAACTGATGATGCACCACGAAACATCATCCTCTGTACGTAACTACGAACGGCATATGGAAGCGGCTTATCAGCTGATGAATAAATATGGATATAACTCGGTCAAGAGTGGTTATGTGGGGAATATGATTCCCCGCGGAGAACATCATTACGGACAGTGGCTTAATAATCATTATCTGTATGCTGTGACTGAAGCTGCGAAGCATCGTATCATGGTTAATGCCCATGAGGCAGTACGTCCTACGGGACTTTGCCGCACGTATCCAAACCTGATTGGTAATGAGTCTGCCAGAGGTACGGAATACGAGGCTTTTGCCGGTAACAAACCTTTTCATACCACTGTGCTTCCGTTTACTCGTCTGCAAGGCGGGCCGATGGATTATACCCCTGGTATTTTCGAAATGGATATGAATAAATTGAATCCCAACAGTCATTCTCATGTAAACTCCACCCTTGCGCGTCAACTGGCATTGTATGTCACTATGTATAGCCCTTTGCAAATGGCTGCCGACCTTCCGGAGAATTACGAACGTTTTATGGATGCTTTTCAGTTCATTAAGGATGTAGCGGTAGATTGGGATGAAAGCCGTTATCTTGAAGCCGAACCGGGACGTTATATTGTGGTTGCCCGTAAGGCTAAGGGAACGGATAATTGGTTTGTAGGCTGCACCAGTAACGAGGACGGTCATATTTCAGCATTGAAGTTGGACTTCCTTAATAAGGATAAGAAGTATATTGCCACTGTCTATGAAGACAGTAAGGATGCCCATTATCGAACTAATCCTCAAGCTTATACCATTCGGAAAGGAATTGTATCGGCCAAATCTGTATTGAAAATGAAAGCAGCGCCGGGTGGCGGTTATGCTATCAGTATCATGGAAGTTACGGATAAGGCTGCAATGAAAGGAGTGAAGAATCTGAAATAATATTTTAATTGAAACATTGAATGCCCAATGAATGGATTTAAGAAATCTTCTTCTCAAAAGAAACCCTTGTTGCAAGGGTTTCTTTTGAATTTTAAAAAGGGGAAAACAATTATTTGTTTGGTTGCCCTACTAATGCTGGCAACCGCAAAGACTTCAGCGTCCGATAATAATCCGGTTGCCAATCCTGAAGCGGTGGTGATTTGCGGAAAAGCGCGCTTCACTGTTCTTACACCGGAAATGATTCGTATTGAATACAGTGCTAAAGGTATATTTGAGGACCAAGCTACGTTTACCGTAACCAATCGTAGGCTGAAGGTGCCACGTTTCAGGAAGAGGGAAGACAATACGTATTTGTATATAGTTACCGATAAGGTAAGGTTGAAATATCGCAAAAGTACAAATCCGGTGACAACTCCTGCCTCTCCTGAAAATCTGACCATAACTATCGATAACAATGGATGTGAGTCTGTGTGGTATCCCGGTAAATCAGATTCGTTGAATCTTAAAGGTACCTGCCGCACTCTTGACGGAAGTAATGGAGATAATAAGCGTGCCGAAATGGAGAACGGATTGATATCACGTTCCGGATGGGCTGTCATAGACGATTCATGGGCTGCCATACGCTCTGACGGTGGGCGTTCTTATGCTCTCCGGCCCAATGCGGATATGGAGTTTGACTGGTGGGCGGAACGCTCCGATACGGATGCTCTTGACATCTATTATCTGGGTTATGGTAATGATTATAAGAAAGCTATTTCCGACTACACTAAAATTGCGGGTAAGATACCATTGCCGCCCGATTATGTATTCGGATATTGGTATAGCAAATACTCTGCTTATTCGGCAGATGACTACCGCCGGATTATGTCTGAAATCAAGGATAATAAGATTCCTGCCGATGTAATGATTCTGGATATGGATTGGCACTGGAACGTAGGAAATGGACAATCCGGAGATAAAGGTGGTTGGACAGGATGGTCGTGGAATACCAATCTGATTCCGAATCCTAAGGGCTTGCTCCGGGATATCCATGATAATAATTTTAAGATTGCCCTTAATCTTCATCCTGCCGACGGTATAAACAAGAATGAATCGCCTGTCTATTTCGCGGCAATGAACTCGGAACTTAACGGTAAGTATCTTAACGACAAAAAAGATAATATCTCTTGGAGCATTGACTATACGGACTTTACAAAATCATTCTTTAAAAATATCATCCGTAATCACGAAAGTGAGGGAGTTGACTTCTGGTGGATTGACTGGCAGCAACATCTTACAAGCAATGATACTTACGGATTGAGTGAAACATTCTGGTGCAATCATATATTCTTTAACGATATGGTGAGAAAACGTACAGACCGCAGACCTGTAATTTTCCACCGTTGGGGAGGCTTGGGCAGCCATCGTTATCAGATTGGTTTTTCGGGCGATGCTCTTATAAACTTTCAGACTCTTGGCTTCCAACCTTATTTTACGGCTACAGCTTCGAATGTAGGGTATGGTTATTGGGGGCACGATCTTGGCGGACATGCATTCACAGATGAGAGTATTGTAAATGATCCGGAACTTGTACTTCGTTGGATACAATTCGGAGTGTTTACACCGATTTTCCGTACACATGCGACAAACGATGCACGCATAGAACGTCGAATTTGGAAGTTTGATAATTTTCCGACGATGCTTGAGGCGGTACGGCTTCGCTACTCGCTTTTTCCCTATCTCTACACTATGGCCCGTAAAGCTTATGATACCGGTATATCTGTTTGCCGTCCTCTGTATTATGAATATCCGGAGAGTGAGGAAGCTTATGTTTATGAGAACGAGTATTTTTTCGGTGATGATATCCTTGTAGTTCCTATCACTGAAGCTGCTGTTGATGGTATCAGTGCCAAGGAAATCTGGTTTCCTGAAGGAAAATGGTGGAGCGTATCTACCAATGAACTTATTGAGGGACCGTGTAAAAAGGTTATGAATTTCACACACGAGCAAATACCCTATTTTTTCAGACAAGGGGCTATCATACCCTACAACCCTCCTACTGTAATGAATGTTACCGAACGTCCGGATAATCTAATCCTGAATATTGTAGCCGGTTCTGATGGTGAAAGTTCTTTATATGAAGACAGTGGAAATAATAGTGATTATGCCACTATGTACTCTACAACAGCTCTGAAACAAATAGCTGATGGAAATAGAGGTAAGTATATTATTTCTGCACGTCGGGGTAATTATAAGGGTGGCGTGTCTGTACGTTCATATACGTTGCGGATATTTGATACTGCCGCACCCGTATCCGTAAAGGTGAACGGTAATACTGCTGTATCGTATGTTTATGACAAAGATAAAAGATGTACTACGGTCGAGGTTCCTGCCATAAAATGCTCCACAGGAGTTAAAGTTGAAGTTATCTATTCGAAAGAATAGATAACTTCAAATCTGTTTTTGAATACGCTATTGTCGAAAGATATTTTTCGGCAGTTGCATTTTTTATAATGTTCGCTTTTGCGCGGACAGTTGTTCGGAAATGAACACAGCTTTGTTTTAAATAATCGTTGATTTTCAGTTGTTTATAAGTTTGGCACAGCAATTGACTATATATAGCCGAAGGCGCTCGGCAAAGAAAGCCTGAATAACTCAAACTAATAATAACAATAAAAACATAACGATTATGAAGACAAATGTAATTCTTAAGGCAGTGGTAATGGTAGCGGTAGTAATGGCAAGCGTATTAAACTTCTCTGCGAATGCAATGAATCCTACGGATTACGTAAAGAACGAGGAAATGAGCGGCGAACTGGTAACAGCCCGGACAATCTTCCGTAATGAGGATGGTTATTTATTCCGTCACCTGCGTTATACTTATGGCTATGACAATGAGAATCGTGTAATCAGCAAAGAAGCTTCCAAATGGGACAGTGTAAAAGAAGCATGGGTTCCTTACTTCAAGCTGGATATCGAATATACGGGTGATGAGGTTTCTTTGAGCTATGCCCGTTGGAACTCCAAGGACAATGCTTACAATGATAATATTGAAACCAGCGTTTACGAACTGAATCACAATGACGCTACTTTGATGCTGGCAAGTGTGAAATGAAACATACAGGCATAAAAAAAGGAGTACCGCTGTACTCCAACCTTTGTTAACCTTAAATCTAATACTATGAAAAACACATTGCAAAGGTACGGACTTTTGGGAAATCTCCAAATAAAACAAATAAAAAAGTGTGTTTTATAACACGTTTTAGCAAAAATATCCACTTTGTTAAGGCTTACTAAGGATTTAAACCCTCTACATACGTATTTTCTAAAAAAGGATTATCTTTGTCCTGCTTAATCAAATTACATTAAAACTCTAAACAGATACCGCTGTGAACGAAGATATTGTCCTTACTCCGATGATGAAACAGTTCCTTGACTTGAAGGCGAAACATCCCGATGCCGTCATGCTGTTTCGTTGTGGCGACTTCTATGAGACTTATTCCACCGATGCTATTGTAGCTTCTGAAATCTTAGGCATTACCCTGACAAAGCGTGCCAATGGCAAAGGGAAAACGATTGAAATGGCCGGTTTTCCTCATCATGCGCTCGATACGTATCTGCCCAAGCTGATACGTGCAGGCAAGCGCGTAGCCATTTGCGACCAGCTGGAAGACCCGAAGCTCACCAAGAAACTGGTGAAACGCGGTATCACCGAGTTGGTAACACCGGGCGTATCTATTAACGATAACGTACTGAATTACCGGGAAAACAACTTCCTTGCCGCCGTTCACTTCGGTAAAGGCGCTTGCGGCGTGGCATTTCTGGACATCTCTACGGGTGAGTTCCTGACCGCCGAAGGACCTTTCGAGTATGTGGACAAGCTGTTGAATAACTTTGCTCCGAAAGAAGTGCTTTTTGAACGTGGCCGTCGGGGAATGTTTGAGGGTAATTTCGGCAGCAAGTTCTTTACATTCGAGCTGGAAGACTGGGTATTTACGGAAACCACCGCCCGCGAGAAGCTGCTGAAACACTTTGAAGTAAAGAATTTGAAAGGATTCGGCGTGGAACACCTCAAGAACGGTATCATTGCTTCGGGGGCTGTCTTGCAGTACCTCATTCTGACGCAGCATACGCAGATAGGGCATATCACTTCGCTGGCGCGCATAGAAGAAGACAAATACGTCCGCCTGGATAAGTTTACGGTGCGCAGCCTGGAGCTGATGGGCAGTATGAACGACGGCGGCAGCAGCCTGTTGAACGTGATAGACAAAACTATCAGTCCGATGGGAGCCCGTCTGTTGAAGCGCTGGATGGTGTTCCCCCTGAAAGATGTGCAGCCCATTAATGAGCGATTGAACGTAGTGGAGTATTTCTTCCGCCAACCCGACTTCAAGGAACTGATTGAAGAGCAGCTGCATTTGATAGGTGACCTGGAACGTATCATCTCCAAAGTAGCCGTGGGGCGTGTCTCTCCTCGTGAGGTGGTTGCCTTGAAAGTAGCCTTGCAGGCAATCGAGCCTATTAAGGAAGCCTGTATGGATGCCGATAACGCCAGTCTGAACCACATTGGCGGGCAACTGGACATCTGCCGCGCCATTCGTGACCGCATCGATAAGGAAATCAACAACGATCCCCCGTTGCTCATCAATAAAGGCGGCGTGATAAAATCCGGCGTGAATGCCGAGCTGGACGAGTTGCGTCAGATAGCTTATTCCGGTAAGGACTATCTTTTGAAGGTACAGCAGCGGGAGAGCGAACAGACGGGGATTCCCAGCTTGAAGATAGGTTATAACAATGTGTTCGGTTACTATATCGAAGTGCGCAACGTGCACAAAGATAAAGTGCCGCAAGAATGGATTCGCAAGCAGACGCTGGTCAATGCCGAACGCTACATTACGCAGGAATTGAAAGAGTACGAAGAGAAGATACTCGGCGCCGAAGACAAAATACTGGTACTGGAAACACAGCTTTACACAGAGCTGGTACAATCGCTGAACGAGTTCATTTCCGCCATTCAGATTGACGCGAACCAGATAGCGCGTCTGGACTGTCTGCTTTCCTTTGCCACCGCGGCCCGCGAAAACAATTATATCCGTCCCGTAATCTCCGACGACGAGGTGCTGGAAATACGCCAGGGACGTCATCCGGTCATCGAGAAGCAACTTCCGATAGGCGAGAAGTACATAGCGAACGATGTAATGCTGGACAGCAGCACGCAGCAGATAATCATCATTACCGGTCCCAATATGGCGGGTAAGTCGGCGTTGCTCCGTCAGACCGCTTTGATTACGCTTATGGCGCAAATCGGCAGCTTCGTTCCGGCCGAAAGCGCGCATATCGGTTTGGTGGACAAGATATTTACCCGTGTGGGAGCTAGCGATAACATCTCCGTAGGCGAGTCTACGTTTATGGTGGAGATGAACGAGGCGGCGGACATATTGAACAACCTTTCTTCCCGCAGTCTGGTGCTCTTTGACGAATTGGGGCGCGGTACTTCTACTTACGACGGTATTTCCATTGCGTGGGCCATTGTGGAGTATATCCACGAACATCCGCGCGCCAAGGCGCGCACGCTCTTCGCCACGCACTACCATGAACTGAATGAGATGGAAAAGTCCTTCAAGCGCATCAAGAACTATAACGTGTCGGTGAAGGAAGTCGACAATAAGGTCATTTTCCTGCGCAAATTGGAACGCGGCGGCAGTGAGCACTCCTTCGGTATCCATGTAGCCAAAATGGCCGGTATGCCCAAAAGTATTGTGAAACGCGCCGACGATATCTTGAAGCAGCTTGAGACGGATAATCGTCAGCAAGGTATATCGGGCAAGCCGATGGCCGAGGTGGGAGAGACGCGCGGCGGTATGCAGCTTAGCTTCTTCCAGCTTGACGACCCGATATTATGCCAGATACGCGACGAAATACTGAATCTCGATGTCAACAACCTGACGCCGCTCGAAGCGTTGAATAAGCTGAATGACATTAAACGGATAGTCAAAGGAAAGTAGCCTGCGATATAGATTCTGTTTCAAAGGATGGAACGAAGTGTTCCCCTGTGGGGAACAAAGTGTTTCGCCCGGTGGAACAAGAAGTTTCAAGGCATGGAACTTTCAGTTTCCTCAGGTGGAACTGCCGGTTTCATGCCTTGAAACTTTTTTAGTGTTGCGGGGATGTTATTTTCCTGCCGTTTTCTTGCCGTAGAAGAACATGAAGTAAACTCCGATAAGTATGAACGGAATACTGAGCCATTGTCCCATATTCAGCGCCATTGTCCTTTCAAAATCCACCTGGTCTTCTTTCAGGAACTCGATGAAGAAGCGGAATACGAATATTTCTGTCAGGCAAAGGCCGAAGAAGAAGCCGCGGTGATAGGGTAGGGAAGCTTTCTCCCGCTTCTGCTGCCCGCGCTTGTATAGGTAGACCATGCCCAGGAAGAAGATGAAATAAGCGATTGCCTCGTAGAGCTGCGCCGGATGGCGGGGCAGCATGTCTACCCGCTCAAAGACGAACGCCCAGGGTACATCGGTCGGCTGGCCGATAATCTCGGAGTTCATCAGGTTGGCAAGGCGGATGAAGCAGGCGGTGATAGGCGTGGCCACGGCTATCATGTCCAGCACGTCCATATAGTGCATCTTTGTTTTGCGGCAGTACATCCAGAGGGCGATAATCAGTCCCAGCGTACCGCCGTGACTGGCAAGTCCTTCGTATCCCGTCCATTTCCAGCCGCCGTCCGGAAGGAACTTCACGGGGAGTATCATTTCCCAGAAATGGTTCAGGTAATAATCCGGCTGATAGAACAGGCAGTGTCCTAATCTCGCTCCTATCAGGATGCCGAAGAAGCAGTAGAAGAACAGCGGCTCGAATGTCTTTTCGTCGATTTTCCGGTCGCGGTATTGGCGGTGTACTATTACGTAGGCAAGAGCGATACCGACAACCCATAACAGGCCGTAATATCGGATTGGAAGGCTGCCGAAAAGGTTGAACAGTTCCGGGTTGGGATTCCAGTTGATGGAGAGGAGAGTCAGCATATTCATAAGTAGT
This sequence comes from Bacteroides clarus YIT 12056, assembly GCF_900129655.1. Taxonomy (GTDB): domain Bacteria; phylum Bacteroidota; class Bacteroidia; order Bacteroidales; family Bacteroidaceae; genus Bacteroides; species Bacteroides clarus. The sequence goes on along the minus strand of NZ_FQWK01000005.1, from coordinate 40,159 downwards.
AAAAATTAGTAAGTAAATGTTGAAATTCGGCTTATATCAAGGCTGTCTGTCATTCAGCGCGCAGCGAAGAACCTTTTTTCTTTTCTCCCGTTTCCCCTTACATCAGGAGAGGAGATTCCGCGCTACGCTCCGAGTGATAAAAACAGTATGGGATAATTAAGCGAAGGTATAAAATTATTTGAATTTCTCCGCTACCATTCTGTATGTGGGGATGTCAATTCCCTGTTCCTCGGCTGCCGTAATCATGTCGAAAAGTAACCCCTGCACTTCGCTTTGATGCCCGCGCGCCATGTCTTTTTGCATGGAAGCGGTGCTTTCGGGGGCAAGTTTGTCGATGACCTTGAGGTTGTACTCTACGATGTCTTCCTTGAAGTCAATGCCCAGTTTCCGTCCCAGTGCGGCGCTTTCCTGTGAAAGTCCGATGAAGGTGTCGCGTACTTTTCCGGGTTTCTGTACTTCGCCCATAGGCACGTCGTAATAAGCGCCGGTTACGGCCATAGCCGAGATGAAAGACCATTTTACGAAAGTGTCGCGGTTGATGTCGGGAGATATTTCCGCCTTGATGCCGCTTTCCTGTAAGTCTTGTTGAATGGCTTCCAATGTTTCACGGGAAACAACGGTGTCTTTGTGGGCTCCGTAAACCAAACGGAATATTTTTCCCATCTGTGTGATTTCGCCTTTGCCGGAAACGAATCCTACAATGTAGATGCAACCGTCCAGTACCGTAACGCCGGGAACCAGCCGCTGGATGCGAGGCCCTGTGCCGTAGACGTTCAGAATGGGGATTACCACCGTATCTTTGTGCGCGGCGCGTTTGATTAGTTCCGTAATGGAGTCTACGGAATAGCCTTTGACGCATACGAAGATAACGTCTGCCTTGCAGTCGGCTGACGAGGAAGCGAGAGCGGCGTATTCCTCCGCTGTATAAGCGGGTATCTTCAGGGTTTGCTCGCCTTTTAAGTCGGAATGTAACCGCAGGCCGTACTCGCGTATAGCGGCAAGGTGCTCGCCGCGTGCGATGCAAGTAACGTCTTTTCCTGCCAATGCGAGGAAACCTGCAATGCTTCCGCCCACGCCGCCTGTGCCTGCGATGAGGTACTTCAGATTGTTATTTGTCATTTGTAGTGTATTAGTGTGACTCATGTCTTTATACGTTGAATCGGAAGTGCATGATGTCTCCGTCCTGCACTACATATTCCTTGCCTTCCACACCCAGTTTTCCGGCTTCGCGCACGGCGGCTTCACTGCCGTATTTGATGTAGTCTTCGTACTTGATGACTTCCGCGCGGATAAAACCTTTCTCAAAGTCGGTGTGGATAACGCCGGCGCATTGCGGGGCTTTCCAGCCTTTGCGATAGGTCCATGCTTTTACTTCCATTTCGCCGGCGGTGATGAACGTTTCGAGGTTCAGCAGGCTGTAGATGGCTTTAATCAGTCTGTTGCAGCCGCTTTCTTTCAGGCCGAGGTCTTCGAGGAACATTTGCTTTTCTTCGTAAGTTTCCAGTTCGGCAATGTCGGCCTCGGTCTGTGCGGAGATGATGATGAGCTCGGCGTCTTCGCCTTTGATGGCTTCGCGCACTTGCTCTACGTATTGATTGCCGTCGGCGGCGCTGGTGTCGTCCACGTTGCAGACGTAGAGCACCGGTTTCGTTGTGAGCAGGAACATCTGCTTGGCGCACTGTTCTTCATCGTCGTTCTGAGGTATTACGGTGCGGGCGCTCTGTCCTTGTTCCAGCGCGTCTTTGTAGCGGAGCAGGAGTTCGTACTCTACCTTCGCCATTTTGTCTCCGCCTACTTTGGCTATCTTTTCCACGCGCTTGATGCGGTTTTCCACCGTATCGAGGTCTTTCAGCTGGAGCTCGGTATCGATGATTTCCTTGTCGCGTACAGGGTCTACGCTACCGTCCACGTGTACGATATTGCCGTTGTCGAAGCAGCGCAGTACGTGGATGATGGCGTCGCACTCGCGGATGTTGCCCAGAAACTGATTACCCAGTCCTTCACCTTTGCTGGCGCCTTTCACCAGTCCGGCAATATCGACAATATCGCATACGGCGGGCACGATACGTCCCGGATGAACGATTTCGGCGAGTTTGGTCAGTCGCTCGTCGGGTACGGATACCTGTCCCATTTGGGCGTCGATGGTACAAAAAGGAAAGTTTGCCGCCTGTGCTTTTGCGCTGGACAGGCAGTTGAAAAGAGTGGATTTCCCTACGTTGGGCAGTCCCACTATACCTGCTTTTAATGCCATAAGTATATCTTGTTTTTTAATTATTATTCAGCTAATTGGCTGCAAAGATAGTCTTTTATCTTTTCTCTTCTTCGAACATTTGGTGAAAAATGCTTCTTAGACGTATCTCATCCGCTATGATGGTTTGCAGCTCTTTCAGTCGTCCGGCGTTCTTTGAGTCGGGAAACCAGAGCTTCAGATAGCCGCCGGGAGCGTATTTCTCCATCAGATGTTTGTGGAAACGTTGGTAGTGCCATGCTTCGTCCGCCGTAGGATTTTGTTTCAATCCGTATTGTACGGTACGGCGCAGGGTGATGTCAGCGTCGATGATGCGGTCGGCTTCGGCTACGATTTTACCGTAGATGCTGCGTGGCTCATGGTCGGTGGATGCCCGGTGGTCTTCTACGGCTTCACGCATAATCTTTATCTCTGCTTTGTCGAACCATTGCAGAAGGTTGGCGTCTGCCGCTATGATTTCTCCCGAAACGAGGTGATGCGTGGCACGGTCGCGGCACAGTCCCGTGTCGTGATAGGCCGCTATGGTGTAGACAAGACGTTCGTCCGCTTGGGGGTAGAGTTTGGCGAGAGCGAGGCTTTCGTCGATGACTGTCTGTACGTGCGAGAGGTTATGAGCCTTGTCAAAGTGTTCATATCGGGGAATGATTTCTGTTTCGATGTAGCGGATAAGTGTCTGGGGTATCATGTTTCTATATTCTTGCTCAAGAATACAAAATTAGTGATTTATATGGATTCAGCCATAACCCGGATAGCAGATAATATAACCTCAACCACAGATTTACGGTAATCTTTCCTTCGAATATGTAATTTGGGTTATAATATCCGTAATTTATCTACCCTGCCATGATATGCTTTCCGCTACTTTTGTATTCAAAAGTCCAGCAGTCCCCGTCGTGGTGGCAATTCGGACACGCTTTGATAACATAAAATCCGACTAACAATGAATACCAAAATCTTCAAATCGGCAGTTATTACCTCCTTCATAAGTTCCTGTATGCTTATGGGATGTAATAGTAACAGAACAAACGATGAGACAAATTCTGCCAATCAAATGAATGCACTTAATCTGACTTCAGAATGGGACAAGACTTTTCCCAAAAGCGAGAAAGTAAACCATAGTAAGATAACTTTCCATAATCGTTATGGCATCACGCTGGCGGCAGACCTTTACACGCCCGTAAATGCTTCAGGGAAACTTCCGGCAATCGCTGTCAGCGGACCGTTCGGAGCTGTCAAAGAACAGTCTTCCGGATTGTATGCCCAACAGCTTGCCGAAAGAGGTTTCCTTACCATCGCTTTTGATCCCTCATATACCGGAGAAAGCGGAGGAGAACCGCGCTATGTGGCTTCTCCCGATATTAACACGGAAGATTTTAGCGCAGCCGTTGATTGCCTGATGAACCGTGAGGATGTAGATTCCGAAAAAATCGGTATCTTAGGTATCTGCGGTTGGGGAGGAATAGCTATACAGGCAGCTATCAACGACCCACGCATAAAAGCTACTGTGGCATCTACCATGTATGACATGACACGCGTAAATGCCAACGGATATTTTGACTCTGAAAACACGGCAGAACAACGTAATTTCAAACGTGCGGCCATGGTTGCGCAGCGTACCGAAGATTATAAGAGCGGCTTTTACAAATCGGGAGGTGGAGTTGTCAGTCCTCTCCCTGACGATGCGCCCCGGTTCGTGAAAGACTATTACGCTTACTACAAAACTCCACGTGGCTATCACAAACGTTCGCTCAATTCAAATAACGGCTGGAACGTTACCTCCAATCTTCCTTTTCTTAATTTCAAATTCTTTGACTATGCCGATGAATTGGAAAGCGCGGTGATGATTGTACATGGCGACAAAGCGCATTCGTTCTATTTCGGTAAAGATACGTATGCCCTTTTGAAAGGCGATAATAAGGAGTTTGTCGTTGTCGCAGGCGCAAACCATACAGATTTGTATGATGGACTTAGCGTAATCCCTTTCGATAAGATAGAAAGTTTCTTCAATGAAAATCTGAAATAAACCAAAGGGAGAAAATCGTTGTGCCGTACAAGACGGTATGCGGCGAATTTATCCTTTATTTATAGAGTGTGATGCACTTGTTATGGCACCATCATCCTAATTTCACAAAGCCTGCCGTTTCTCTCTTATGAAGGCGGAAATACAAAAAGAGCCGGAATACATTTGTATTCCGGCTCTTTAGTTTATAGAAAGGTTTTGGGTTATTGTTAGCAACTAAAGTGTATTTAAGAGAGAATGAATAGATTACATGTTAGGGTTGTCCATTGTCACCGTCATCTCAGGGATGAGGATGTATGTATTCTTTTTGTTGTTCCATTTATAATAGGTGGTGGTAACCGATTTACCCTGATAAGCATAACGGATACACATATCATTGGTCCATGTATTCTTTACGGCATTCCATTTCAGTGCCTCGTTTTCTGTCATGCGGTTCTGGTCGTCGTACTTATAATTGTACTTCATATAGTTGGCAAGCGTGCTGCCGTCCATCTTATAAACTGTTTCAGCAACCTTCACTCCATTCACTTCTTCCGAATTGTAAATAAGGTTACTTTTGTTGTCTGCCGATGCGCTCATTCCACACACAAAAAGAAAAGAGAATAAAATCAAAGTTTTTAAAGTTTTCATGGCTTTATGTTTTTAGAGTTGTACTTGCTATTTTCTATCAATATGTCATTGATTACGCTGCAAATGTACGTAATAAATTGACATAAATAAAATAATAGGGATTTATTTTATCAATATGTCAGATTATACGGATGGGATATGCTTTCTTTTTGGAAAGATTAATTAATAAAAAATATCCGGCAGTGAGGATGCCGGATATTCTGGTGAGCAAACTGTATTTTAAAGCGATTACTTCTGTTGCTTTCTGATTGTAAGTTAAATAAAGTTATAGACCGGATCAGTGTGCTTCCAACCAGTTCTTTCCCCAACCGCAATCGGCTTTCAGGGGTACCAGCATGCGATATGCCCGTTCCATCTCTTCGATTACAATTTTCTGTATAATCTCTTTTTCTGCCTCGGGAACGCTGAAATTCAGTTCGTCATGGACCTGTAAAATCATCTTTGCTTTCAGATTGTTACTTTGAAGGCGTTGACAGATGAGTGACATGGCTACTTTGATGATGTCGGCAGCGCTTCCCTGGATAGGAGCGTTGATGGCATTGCGCTCTGCATAACCGCGTACTACGGCATTGCGTGAGTTGATATCGGGCAGGAAGCGTTTGCGGTGGAAGATGGTTTCTACATATCCGTTTTCGCGTGCCACCTGTATGCTTCTGTCCATATATTCTTTGACTTGCGGATAAGTTTCGAAATATCCGTCTATCAGTTCTTTGGCTTCCTGGCGGGGAACGTTCATACGTTCCGCCAGACCGAATACGGAGATGCCGTAGATAATACCGAAGTTGGCGGTTTTGGCTTTACGGCGCATATCGGCCGTTACATCGTTAATATCCACCTTGTATATTTTAGCGGCCGTGGCTGCATGAATGTCGTAACCGCTGAGGAAAGCGTCAATCATATTCTTGTCTTGGCTCAGATGCGCCATAATGCGCAGTTCAATCTGTGAGTAGTCGGCGGAGAAGAATTCGCATCCGTCATCGGGAATGAAGGCTTTACGGATTTCTTTGCCGTCCTCGTCACGAATGGGGATATTCTGCAGGTTCGGATTGCTGGAACTGAGTCGTCCGGTAGCGGTCACCGCTTGATTGAAGGAGGTATGGATACGTCCCGTACGTGGGTTTATCAACTGAGGCAATGCATCGATATAGGTGCTTAACAGCTTCTTCAGTCCGCGGTACTCAAGTATCTTGCCAATGATTGCGTGCTTACTCCGGAGACTTTCAAGCACTTCTTCGGAGGTAACATATTGGCCTGTCTTGGTTTTTTTGGCTTTGTCTACGATTTTGAGTCTGTCAAACAATACTTCGCCTACTTGTTTGGGTGAGGCGATATTGAAGGTTTCGCCGCCTGCCAGCGCATAGATTTCTTTTTCAATTTCCTGCAGACGGAGCGTGAAATGTTCGGACGATTGCCTGAGAGCTTCTGTGTCGATGCGCACTCCATTGCTTTCGATATTGACGAGTACCGGTACAAGCGGCATTTCGATTTCATAAAAGAGATGCTCGGCGGACTGTTCTTTCAATTCTTTTTCAAGTACGTTCTTCAGTTTTAAGGTAACGTCCGCATCTTCGCAAGCGTAACGATAGACATCTTCCGCCGGAAGATCGCGCATATTCTTTTGGTTTTTGCCTCTGGCTCCGATGAGTTCATCAATGTGGATGGTTTGATATTGCAGGTAGATTTCGGCAAGGTAGTCCATGTTGTGCCGAAGTTCCGGTTGCAATACATAATGGGCGAGCATGGTGTCGAAGAGTTTCCCTTTTACTTGTACTCCGTAATTTTGGAGAACAATCATATCGTATTTGATATTTTGCCCTACTTTCATGGAATTTTCATTTTCGTAAAGAGGACGAAGCTCGTTTACGATTTTTAACGCCTCGTCACGATTTGCAGGAACAGGTACATAGTAAGCCCGGTTTTCGGCGTCACTGAAGCTCATTCCCACCAATTCGGCTTCCATTGGTTCGGTTCCGGTAGTTTCAGTATCTATTGAGAGAATTTCAGTTGTAAGTAACTTTTGAATAATTTCCTTTCTTTTTTCTTCTGTATCAATGAGTTGGTAGTCTACATCGAGCATTTCTAAGCGCGTGAGATTTGATTTTTTTGCGCCATCCGTCCCGTCGCCTGCAAAATTTGCAAACAAATCGCCTTGAACGGGACCGTTATTTTCGGGAGTTGCACTCCCGGTCGGTTGGGCAAACAGAGTTCCGGCATAAGGATCGGGTGCGGCGGAATTGGAAGAAGAGGGAAGGGGAGCATCCGTCTTTTTCAGAACACGGTTGATGAGCGTGCGAAATTCCAACTCTTCGAAAATCTTACGAAGTTCTTCTTCGTTCGGTTCTTCGCGGACGAGTGTATTCATGTCGAGCTTGATGGGCACATCCACTTTGATGGTCGCAAGAAATTTGGAGAAAGTAATCATTTCCCGGTTTGCCTCTACTTTGGTTTTAAGCGCGCCTTTCAATTGGTCGGTATGGGCAAGCAGGTTTTCGATGCTGCCGAATTCCGCTACCAGTTTCTGCGCGGTTTTCTCGCCCACGCCCGGACAGCCGGGGATATTGTCGGAAGAGTCTCCCATCAGTCCCAGCATATCGATGACTTGTTCTGTGGACTGGATATCGAATTTGGCTTTTATCTCCTCGATGCCCATGACTTCAAATCCGCCGCTATGTTTGGGACGGTACATAAACACGTTGTCCGATACCAGTTGGCCGTAGTCTTTATCGGGGGTCATCATATAGGTGGTGATACCTTGCTTTCCGGCTTCGGTGGCAAGGGTACCTATCACATCATCGGCTTCATAACCGGGGACTTCCAGGATGGGAATGCGGTAAGCGCGGATAATGTCTTTTATGATAGGTACGGAAAGGCGGATAGCTTCGGGAGTTTCTTCCCGTTGCGCCTTATATTGTTCGTAAGCTTCGTGGCGGAATGTCGGCCCCGAAGGATCAAAAGCTACTCCTATGTGCGTAGGATTCTCCTTTTTCAGTACTTCTTCGAGGGTATTTACAAACCCTAAAATGGCGGAAGTATTGAATCCTTTGGAGTTGATTCGCGGATTTTTGATGAATGCATAATAAGCACGATATATCAATGCGTAGGCATCAAGCAAGAAAAGTTTATCGGTTGAATTCATAGATTTATCCTTTTTTTCATGGTAAAAGTACAAAAAAATACCGTATTAACTGTTTTATTACTATTTTTGTGCTCAAATAGCGATGTATGGACAGTATATCCCTCATAAAATCCCCGATTTCTGCGGAGTTGGAAGACTTCAAAAAGCATTTTGACAGTTGCCTTTCCAGTTCTAATCTTTTGCTGAATAGCGTAATTGCGCATATACGGCAGAAGAATGGGAAGATGATGCGTCCGATTCTGGTTTTGCTTGCCGCGAAGCTGTATAATGAGATTTGTCCGGCAACGCTCCATGCCGCGGTTGCCTTGGAACTCCTGCATACGGCAAGTCTGGTGCATGATGATGTAGTGGATGAAAGCACCGAACGTCGGGGACAGCTCTCTGTAAATGCTATCTTTAATAATAAGGTGGCTGTGCTTACGGGGGATTATTTGCTGGCAACGGCTTTGGTGGAAGTAGGGATGACACGTAATTACGCCATTATAGATGTTGTTTCAAACTTGGGGCAGGACTTGGCGGAAGGGGAGCTGTTGCAGCTTTCCAATGTCAGTAATCCCGAATATTCCGAAGATATTTACTTTGACGTCATTCGCAAGAAGACGGCTGTACTGTTTGCAGCCTGTATGAAGGCAGGTGCGCTTTCGGTGGGAGCCAGCGATGAAAAGGCGGAATATGCACGTCTCTTTGGCGAATATATCGGTCTTTGCTTTCAGATTAAAGACGATATATTCGATTATTATGAAAGTAAGGAAATAGGTAAGCCTACCGGTAATGATATGCTGGAAGGAAAGCTGACCTTGCCTGCATTGTATGCCCTTAATTCAACGCATGATAAACAAGCAAAAGAGATTGCCGTAAAAGTGAAGAACGGAACGGCGACAACTGGTGAAATAGCCCGATTGATTGAGTTTACCAAAGAGCATGGCGGCATTGAATACGCTACGAAAGTCATGGTGGAATTCAAAGAAAAGGCACTTTCGTTATTGGCTTCCATGGAGGATACGGATGTCAAGAAAGCGCTTGTCTGTTATCTGGATTATGTAGTGGAACGTGAAAAATAATTTCATCCTGCCATTCAAAGCGGAGCGAAGAATGACAGGATGAGAAACTTATCTTTTTATTTGGTGGCGGTTCTTAAAAGAACTTCATTTCCTCGCCTTTGATTTCCGAAAGTAGAAGATTTGCCAAACGGCTTGTACCCAGGCGGAACAGTTCGTTATTCAGCCATTCCTCACCCAGCACTTCTTTTACAATGGTATAATAAATTAATGCGTCGTTTACGCAGTTGATACCACCTGCCGGTTTGAAACCTATCTTATTACCCGTCAGCGCATGGTATTCCTTGATAGCCTGACACATTACGTATGCTGCTTCCGGAGTGGCGGCAGGCTGCTGTTTTCCGGTAGAAGTTTTGATGAAATCGGCTCCTGCATACATGGATAGGATAGAGGCTTTCTTGATGTTGGCTGCCGTTTTCAAAGCTCCGGTTTCCAGGATTACTTTCAAGTGATGCTCCTTACAGGTAGCTTTCAGCTCTTGTATTTCATCACACATGGTTTCATAATCTCCGCTGAGGAACTTTCCTATGGAAATTACGATATCTATTTCATCGGCTCCTTCCATGATTGCCATGGCTGTTTCGGCTACCTTTACTTCTATAAAAGTCTGTGAAGAGGGGAACCCTGCCGATACGCAGGCTATCTTTACATCCTCCACTTCCAGCGTATCTTTTACTACTTCCGCAAAGTTGGGATATACACAAATAGCCGCCACGTTCTTCAAATCGGGAAATTCTTCGTCAAACTGGTTTACTTTCTGAGTAAACTTCATGACGCTTTCATCGCTGTCCGTACTGTTGAGAGTGGTAAGGTCGATGCAGTTGAACAGGAATTTCTTTACTTCCGGAGTGTTGTTGGCAGGCACTTTCTCTGCGATTATTTTAGCTACTTCCGCAGCTATTTCCGCATCGTTCAGATTGGTGTTGTACTTCGCCAAGGCGGCATCATACTTGCTCTGGGTGGATTCATTATTCTCCATGGTCAGATAATTTAGGGTTATTGATATGTCTTGTTTGGTCGCGTTTGGTCTTCTTCTCTATGCTGCGTGCAAAGGCCTCGGTGATATCAACCCCGGTCTGATTTGCAATGCAGAGAAGTACCCAAAGGACGTCTGCAATTTCTTCCTCAACGTTGTCTTCTTCTCCTTTCTTGAAAGACTGGTCGCCATATTTGCGTGCCATAACTCGTGCCAATTCACCTACTTCTTCGGTCAATATGGCCATATTGGTGAGCTCGCTAAAGTAACGTACTCCATATTTCTTGATCCAGAAATCTACCTCTTGTTGTGCTTCTTTTAATGTCATTATTCCTTATTTTTTGTATCCATACAGATGGTCACAGGGCCATCGTTCAATAATTCTACTTTCATATCGGCTCCAAATTCACCGGTACCTATTTCTTTACCTAATGCTAAACTCAATTCTTTGCAAAATTGTTCGTACAACGGAACAGAAATTTCCGGTTTCGCTGCCCGGATATAAGAGGGACGATTACCTTTCTTGGTTGATGCATGCAGCGTGAACTGGCTGATTACCAGTATGTCACCGTTGATGTCGAGTATGGATTTATTCATAACGCCATTCTCGTCGTCAAAGACACGCAGGTTGACAATCTTTTTACACAACCAGTCGATATCCTCCTTGTCGTCCGTTTCTTCTATGCCTACCAGTATCATAAATCCTTTTTGAATGGCAGACTTACAAGTTCCGTTGATAGTGACAGACGCATGTCCGGTACGTTGTATAACTACTCTCATGTTTTAGTTCTAAAAAATTAATTTTGCGGGTTGCAAAGTTACGAATAAATTCGTGATTGTCACGGTATAAGACCGGAATTTGTGTTGAAAGACTATTTACCTGTGAAATACTCCTTTATGATTTTTGCTTTTGTTTCGCCAACTACCTTGATAATCGCCTCCGCCGGTGCTTCTTTGATGCGTTTTACACTCTTGAATTCCTTTAGCAGGGCATTCTTGGTTTTGTCTCCGATCCCTTTTATCTCGTCTAAGGCCGAAGCTACCTGCCGTTTGCTGCGCTTGTCGCGATGGAAGGTAATGGCAAATCTGTGTACTTCGTCCTGTATCTGCGTCAGCAGGCGGAAAAGGGGGGAGTTTTGTTTGAGTCCGATTGTCTGCGGCGGGAAACCGTACAGCAGTTCTGATGTGCGATGTTTCCCGTCTTTGGCAAGCCCGGCAATAGGGATATCGAGGTTCAACTCATCAATAATCTCTTTTACGGCGCTCATTTGCCCTTTTCCTCCGTCGGTGATAAGAAGGTCGGGTAGAGGGGAGTTCTCTTCGATAGCGCGCTGATAACGCCGTTTGACAACCTCTTTCATGGACGCATAGTCGTCGGGCCCTTCCACAGTCTTGATATTATACTTCCGATAGTCTTTTTTAGACGGCTTTCCTTTAATAAAGACAACGCATGCCGCAACAGGATCAGAACCTTGAATGTTGGAGTTGTCAAAGCACTCTATCTGCATAGGCAACCTGTCGAGGTGCAATTCCTGCTGAATTTCTTTTAAAAGGCGTATTGTGCGTTGTTCCGGATTCAGCTTTTCCGCTTGTTTCAAACGGTCGGCTTTGTATTGTTTTACATTAAGGATGGAAAGCTCGAGCAGCTTTTTCTTGTCGCCGCGTTGCGGGATGGTAAATGTGACATCTTTAAGTTCCATATCCAACTCAAAAGGTACGATGATTTCGCGGGAAAGGCTCTTATACCGTTCGCGCATCTCAATAATACCCAATGAAAGAAGCTCCTCTTTTGTTTCGTTCAGCCGTTTCTTGTATTCGAAAGTGAAAGCTTGGTTGATCGCTCCGTTTGTAATATGCAGATAGTTGATGAATGCGGATTTTTCGTCATTGTCTTCTTCAATGGAGAATACGTCAATATTGTGCAATACGTTGCTTACCACCTCTGACTTAGAGCGGTAGTTCTCTAATAACAGGTATTTCTCTTTGATTTTCTGTGCCTCCTCAAACTTCATTTCCGCAGCAAGTTCCTGCATCTGCTGATATAGCATTCGCTCTATTTCTTGAGTGTTGCCTTTGAGTATTTCTTTTATTTCAGCGATGTTTTTAAGGTACTCTTCCTGATTTTGCTTGCCTATACATGGTCCTGCACAGTTTTTGATGTGGTATTCCAGACATACATTGAATTTCCCGGCCCGAATGTTTTCGGGAGAAAGATTCAGGTTGCAGGTGCGTAACGGGTACAAATGTTTAATAAGATCGAGTACTGCATACATGGATGGTATATGGCTGTATGGGCCATAGTAGGAAGAACCGTTACGTATAATTCTTCGTGTTTTGAATACGCGGGGGAAGTACTCGTTCTGCACGCAGATAGACGGATAGGTCTTATCATCTTTCAGCAATACATTATAGCGAGGTTTGTATTTCTTGATAAGATTGTTTTCCAGGAGCAAAGCATCCTCTTCCGTATTGACCACGATATACCGGATATCTGCAATCTTGCTAACCAATACACGCGTTTTTCCCGGTTCATGTTCTCTGTTGAAATAGGAAGATACCCGGCGTTTTAAGTTTTTCGCTTTCCCTACATATATAATCGTGCCCTCGGCGTTCAGATATTGATAAATACCGGGGCTTTCGGGAAGGTTCAGAACGATGCCTTTCAGATAATTATTTGTTTTTAGCTCTTCCATTGATAACAAAAGATGATAAGGTGATAAAGTGGTAAGGTGATAAAGGGGGCGGATGCAGCGACGCGGTGGTTGCCATTTTACCTCTTTATCACCCTATCCTTTTACAGAGTCAATACGGATTCTACATTTACATCTTTACTGAATAAGTCTTTTCCATGTAAGTCTTTCAATTCAATAATGAAGTTTACGTATATCTTTTGAGGATTCATCTTTTTCACCAATTTGCAGGCTGCTTCCATGGTTCCACCTGTAGCCAGGAGGTCGTCATGCAATAATACGACATCATCCGGTTCGATAGCATCTTTGTGTATCTGTACCGTATCTTTGCCGTATTCTTTATCGTAGCTTTCCTCGATTGTTTCTGCCGGTAGCTTTCCGGGTTTACGCATGGGAACGAATCCGGCACCTAAACGGGTAGCAAGAATGGGCCCCATGATAAAACCTCTGGATTCTATACCTACTACTTTGGTTATTCCTTTATCCTTGTACATTTCATACAAGGTATCCGAAAGTTCTTGCAGTGCAGACGGGTTTTTAAACAGTGTAGTTACGTCGTAGAATAAAATTCCGGGGATTGGAAAGTCAGGAATTTCCCGAATGTTCTTGGCAAGTGTTTCTTTGCTCATAATCAATTTATTTAATACGTTTATTGAATTCTTTGTTTCACGTGGAACGTTAGCGCTTATCTCCCGCAAAGTACCAGTAATACGTTGATGTCACTCGGCGATACTCCCGGAATTCGGCTTGCTTGGGCTATTGTCTCCGGGTCGATCTTAACTAACTTCTGTCGGGCTTCGGTAGAAAGGGATTGAATGGAATTATAATCAAACTTCCCTTTAATTTTTATACTTTCCAATCGTGCCAGCTTATCTGCTATGATTCGTTCACGTCCGATGTAGCCCTCGTACTTTATAAGTATTTCTGCCGCTTCGATAATTTCATCTTTTCTGTCCGTAATTTTATCCAGTTCCCGACGGAAAGCGCTGACATGCTCTGCCATATTTTCCAAAGTTACTTGCGGACGATTTATTAGGTCTATCAATTTGCATCCCTGACGGAGTGGAGTAGTACCGAGTTGTTCCAATACCGGGTTTATTAGTGTCGGTTTCATCGAATAATTCCGGGTAAACTCTATAATGTTTGTAACGGCTTCACGTTTACTTCTTAATAATTCGTAGCGGTCTTTTTGGGCAAGCCCCAGTTTCCAGGCTCTTTCGGTAAGTCTCATATCGGCATCATCCATACGGAGAAGGATGCGATATTCCGCACGTGAAGTAAACATGCGGTAAGGTTCATCAACGCCTTTGGTTACCAAATCGTCGATTAATACGCCTATATATGCTTCGTCGCGTGCAAGTGTAAAAGGTTCGCCGCCATGACAGTTGATATGTGCGTTGATACCCGCAATGATTCCTTGTCCGGCTGCTTCTTCATAACCGGTCGTTCCGTTTACTTGTCCGGCAAAGAAAAGGTTTTTGATTTTCTTCGTTTCCAACGTGTGTTTTAGTTGTGTAGGGTCGAAGAAGTCATATTCTATGGCGTAGCCGGGACGGTAAATAACGAGATCGCGGAATGCGGGAATCTTTTTCAGCGCTTCAATCTGTATGTTCATCGGCAAGGAAGAAGAAAAGCCGTTCAGGTAAAGTTCCTGTGTCGTTTCACCTTCCGGTTCCAGGAAAAGCTGGTGCTGTTCTTTGTCGGGGAAGGTTACGATTTTGGTTTCTATGCTGGGGCAATAACGGGGGCCTATACTTTGAATCTGTCCGTTGAAAAGGGGAGAGTCCGGCAATCCTTCACGAAGGATACGATGCGCTTCCTCGTTGGTAAAACAAGTCCAGCATGGGAGTTGCTTCAAATGGCGTACGCCGTTGTTCATAAAGGAGAACTTGTGGAAGTCGTTTTCCCCGTCTTGAATGTCCATATCTTCGTAGTGTACGCTCCGTCCGTCGATGCGTACGGGAGTTCCCGTTTTCATTCGTCCGTATGTGATGCCATGTCGGGCGATGGATTCGGTCAGTTGATATGATGCGGGTTCTGCCATACGCCCACCCGGAAGCATGGTGTGTCCTACGTGCATCAATCCGTTCAGGAAAGTTCCGGCAGTCAGTACAACGCATTTGGAGCGGAAAGTTACTCCCCAAAGGGTGGTGAGCCCAACTACCTCACCGTTTTCAACGAGAATTTCGCATATGGTGTCTTGCCAGATGTGCAGGTTGGGAGTATTCTCCAGGATTTCACGCCATGCCCAAATGAATTTGTTACGGTCGCATTGAGCACGCGGGCTCCACATGGCAGGGCCTTTGGAACGGTTTAATATGCGGAACTGGATAGCTGTTTTATCGGTAACCAATCCCATATATCCGCCTAAAGCGTCTATTTCGCGTACAATCTGTCCTTTGGCAATGCCGCCGACGGCAGGGTTACAACTCATTTGACCTATCTTATTCATGTCCATTGTGATAAGACAGGTCTTTGAGCCCAGATTTGCGGCAGCGGCAGCGGCTTCACAGCCGGCATGCCCGGCGCCGATTACAATAACGTCATACTTAAACTCCATTCGTTCAATCTCTTTTAAAACCTTGCAAAGGTACTAAAAAGTTATTTTATAGCCGCAATTTCCCTCTTTTCCTTGTGAATTCTTAGGAAATACTTCCTTTGAAACCTTCCGTATTCCTTGTGTGTAATGCAGACTCGCAGCTTATAGAACCTCTCTTCCTTCTAAAGAATATAATAAAGGAGGATTATGTATAGGATAAAACAATGAATTGAAAGAAGGGGTATTATGTTTATTTTGGATGTAATATTAAGGAAGTATGGAGCTTTTTGTAAGATAGTAGTGCATTTTTACTTATTAATGCTAATATACTGGTTGTATTTCTAATACTTTTTACTCGAAAGGTGTTAGAAATATATTATTTGTATTAGGTTTAATATATTGATTAATAATATGTTATGTTTTGCTTCTTATCCTTTATCGCATAGCGAGCGCTTTGTTTTCGGCTGCTTCCATAATCTCCCGCTCTCCCGGACCTTTATCATTGATGCCGCATAGGTGCAGGATGCCGTGAATGATGACACGATATAGTTCCCGTTCATAATCATTACCGGCAAACTGTTCGGCATTGGTACGTACCGTGTCGAGGCTGATAAAAAGATCACCGCTCAGGCGATTACCTTCGCAATAGTCAAAGGTGATGATGTCCGTGTAATAATCGTGTTGGAGATACCGGCGGTTTACTTCAAGGATTTTCTCGTCCGAGCAGAAGATATAGGCGATTTCACCGACTCTTTTTTCATAAGTGGCGGCCACGGCTTTAATCCATTCCGTAGTTTCACGTTTCTTGATTGCGGGCATTTCAACACCGTCTGTCTGATAACTTATCATATTGTTGCATTTATTTATATTGAATACAGAACTGCAAAGATATCGAGATACGGAAAAACTCCTTCGCTTTTTTCAATTTTCTTCCCTGTATCTTTGTGCCCCTTTTCAATTTCCTGTTTTTAAAAGAAGAACATATAACTGATGATAATAGCGGCAATGATACCGGAAAAGTCCGCTATCAGGCCGCAGGTAACAGCATTACGGGTTTTTGTGATACCTACACTGCCGAAATAAACGGCAAGGATGTAGAAAGTAGTATCCGAAGCGCCGCGTGCCACGCAACTCATACGGCCGACAAAAGAATCGGCGCCGTATTGTTTCATTGTGTCGATCATCAATCCGTTGGCTCCGCTGCCGCTTAATGATTTCATCAATGCGGTAGGCAGCGCACCTACAAAGCTGGTATCCGCTCCGAATAATCCGACGACGTAACCGATGCCGTTTACTATTATATCCATTGCCCCCGAAGTACGGAAAACGGCGATTCCAACGAGGAAAGCTACCAGATAGGGGATGATACGTATGGCGGTTGTAAATCCTTCTTTGGCTCCTTCTATAAAAGCGTCGTACACATTAATCTTCTTCCATAATCCCCACAAGATAAAAAGAAGGATGATGGAAAAGAGTATGATGTTGGCAACCAGCGTGGAGTAAATCCCCATTTCTTCGCGGCTTATTTGGGTAAATAAGTAAATAAGTCCGGAAAAGAACAGACTGATGCAACCGATCAGAATAAGAATAGGTTTGTTCAGTAGGTTTATCCGTTGTGCAATGCTGACGGCGGCTACACCGACAATAGTAGAGATAGCGGTCGTAATCAGTGTGGGAATGAAAATGTCCGTAGGCTGTGCGGCGCCCATTTGCGAGCGGTACATCATGATGCTGACGGGTATCAGTATCAGTCCGGACGTGTTCATTACAAGAAACATAATCATCGGGTTGGTAGCGGTGTCTTTCTTCGGATTCAGTTCTTGAAGTTCTTTCATGGCTTTCAATCCCATGGGAGTGGCGGCGTTGTCCAATCCCAGCATGTTGGCGGAAAGATTCATGAAGATAGAACCCATGGCAGGGTGCCCTTTGGGTATTTCCGGAAAAAGACGGCAGAACACAGGGCTCAACCAGCGTGAAAGCGCGTTTATCATACCGCTGTTTTCACCGATTTTCATGATACCCAGCCATAAGGACAGAATACCGGTCAGTCCTAACGATATTTCGAATGCTGTCTTGGAGGAGTCGAATGTAGAGTTGACAAGTTCCGTAAATATATCCGTATCTCCCATGAACAGGAGCTTGCAGAGTGCTACAATGAAAGCGACTACGAAAAATGCTACCCAGATGTAATTTAAAACCATGTGTCCTTACCCTTTTTTCTTAAATGTTAATAGTTACTTTCGTTGGCAAGATTCCATGCATTGAGGAAGGATGCCTTGGTTATTTCTACAATTTTCTCCCAGTTTAGCGATGCGGCATGGTCCGATGGCTGATGATAGTCGGGATGACCGTCGGTATGATACCAGATAATAGGAATGCCGGACAGGGCGAACGAGGCATTGTCACTTCCGCTCACAGGATTGTCCCAAGAACGGTAGTCGGGCTGCAGTTGCAAGTTGTAACGGGCGATATCCTGTTTAAGCCAATCGCCGAAAGTGGGATGGGCGGCTGTGTAGAAGTAGACCACATGCTGCGGTTGTTCAGGCTTGTTGTTACGTCCTATCATGTCAAAGTTGAGATAACTCTTTACCTGTTTAAGGAACGGACAATGCTGTACGAAATATTTTGAGCCGAGTAATCCCTTTTCTTCTCCGTCCCAAAAAGCGAAGATGACGTTTCTCAGTGGCTTTTGTCCGCTGAGGATAAACGCATGTGCTATCTGTAATACGGCGGAAACTCCGGAGGCATTATCGTCTGCACCGTTATATATCTTGTCATTAGCCAACGTTTCGTCCACACCTAAGTGGTCGAAGTGAGCGCCTATAATGACATATTCATCGCTGCGTCTGCCGGGAATGTATGCCAGCACATTATTCATTTTCAGCGAACGGTGTGTGCCTTGCTTGAGGATTGCAACGGAGTCAAGGTGTACCTGCCAGCGCCCGCGTTGTTGTCTTTCTTTGCTGCATGCCTCAAAAGACTGGTAATAGCCGTTTTCATCCAAAGGGCGGATGCCGTCTTGTTTCAGACGGGATACGATATAGCGGGCCGCCACTCGCGAACCGTGCATACCTGCTTCACGTCCTTGCAGTTCATCATCGGCCAGAAATTCCACGATTGCTTCTGCGGAAGTACGGTTGATGCTTTGCAATCCTTTTTCAAGCGGGGATTGCGCATGCAAAGACAGTATGGAAAAAAGGAGGCAGGCGGTTCCTAAAGACACTTTATGCATATTGTTCCGTTTTTAATAACTAAGCATATCTGTTGCAAAATTAAAGATAACTTTTCATAGTTTCTATAGATTTGTCGTATTTTTGTCCGTTGGCAAAGCAATTCAAGTACATGTAAATCAAAGGTAGAGTAATGAGAAAAAGGAAAATCCTATCGGAAGATGCATTGCAAAATAATCCGATTTCAACGGAAGAAGTAGCGGTTACTGTTGCAGATATCCGGAGAGAATTGGAGGCGTATGCCGATCCGGTGAAAAGAGAATATCTTCCCCGTTTTTTTAAGACGGGAAAGGGGCAGTACGGTGAGGGGGATAAATTTCTGGGTGTAGTGGTTCCGAATACCCGTACGGTGGCAAAACAATACAAGGACGCTCCTTTTGATGTGATGGCGGAGCTGTTGCAAAGTCAGTGGCACGAGTGTCGGCTTTGCGCTTTGCTGATGTTGGTAGAGCGCTTCAGGAAAGGCGATGACAAGGACAGAAAACTTATTTATGATTTCTATCTGTCGCAGACGGACCGTATCAATAATTGGGATTTGGTAGACTTGTCTGCCCCGGGCATTGTGGGGGAATATCTGAAAGATAAATCCCGAGAAGACCTTTATCGCTTGGCGGACAGTGGATTGCTTTGGGAGCAACGTATTGCGGTGGTTTCTACTTACACGCTTATCAAGAACGGTGATTTCGCCGATATTCTGGCCCTTTCGGAGCGGTTGCTGCATCATTCGCACGATTTGATGCGGAAAGCGGTAGGTTGGATGCTGCGTGAAATGGGAAAGAGAGATAAGGACTTGCTGGTGCAGTTTCTCGAGAAACATTGTAAGGTGATGCCACGTACGATGTTGCGCTATGCCATAGAGAAATTCCCGGAAGAAGAAAGGAAGGAGTTTATGAAACGTTGAAAGATTTCTTTATCTTTGTCGCTATATATACTGATTTTGAATGGAACAAGAAGATTTTAACATACGCGAGCATCAGCTGACCAGCAAAGAGCGTGACTTTGAGAATGCTCTCCGCCCTCTGAACTTTGAGGATTTCAGCGGACAGGATAAGGTCGTTGATAATTTGCGTATTTTCGTGAAGGCCGCCCGTCTCAGAGGAGAAGCCTTGGATCATGTATTGCTGCATGGCCCTCCCGGATTGGGAAAAACTACGCTTTCCAACATTATAGCCAACGAATTGGGGGTGGGTTTCAAGATTACTTCCGGTCCGGTACTCGACAAGCCGGGCGATTTGGCGGGTGTCCTCACCAGTCTGGAACCGAACGATGTGCTTTTCATTGATGAAATACATCGGCTGAGCCCCGTAGTGGAAGAGTATCTGTACTCGGCTATGGAAGATTACCGTATTGATATCATGATAGATAAAGGTCCGTCGGCACGAAGCATACAGATTGATTTGAATCCGTTTACTTTGGTGGGCGCTACCACTCGTAGCGGTTTGCTGACAGCTCCGCTACGTGCCCGTTTCGGTATCAATCTTCATTTGGAATATTATGACGATGATGTGTTGGGCGGCATCATCCGCCGTTCGGCAAACATATTGGACGTACCCTGCTCCACAAGGGCTGCTTCGGAAATCGCAGGCCGAAGCCGGGGTACGCCGCGTATTGCCAATGCTTTGCTGCGTCGTGTAAGAGACTTTGCGCAAGTGAAAGGTTCGGGCAGTATCGATACGGAAATCGCTAATTTTGCGCTCGAGGCGCTCAACATTGACAAGTACGGTTTGGATGAGATAGACAATAAGATACTTTGTACGATTATCGATAAATTCAAAGGCGGTCCGGTAGGCCTGACGACTATTGCTACGGCTTTGGGTGAAGATGCAGGCACCATCGAAGAGGTTTATGAACCGTTCCTGATAAAGGAAGGTTTCCTGAAGCGTACTCCTCGTGGCCGTGAAGTAACGGAACTGGCCTATAAACATTTGGGGCGCAGCCTTTACAGCAGCCAAAAGACGTTATTTGATAATGAGTGAGAAAGAAAGCTAAGATATTTACGTTTCTTAGGTAATTGATATATTATATATGGCGAACGTTAGGATTTGGAGAGTATTGGGGATACTTTTGGGGCTGGTTGTCTGTTCATCCTGTGGGGACGATAATGAATATCCTGTATTTAAGTTCGGTGAAGACGGGACATGCTATTACCCGTCCGTAAGCGCCATTTCCCAAGAGAGTTTTGAGGAAACTGTGGTAGGTTACGGTTGGAAGCATGTAAGTACTCATGAAATAAAGGAAAATGGCGAATGCCTGAAAGAGGAATACTATGCCGGTTTGGACGGGGCAGGCCCTTCTTATTATTATTTCGAGAGTGCGGCCTCGCTTAAGACTTTCATGCATGTGGACGCCTATCCTGTCAACGGATTCAGAACTTCCGCATATAAGTATATCGATGCGAATCGCGTGGTTGTTAATAATCAGCACATGATATGGCAGATATTGTCTGTGGACAAGGGTTTACTGAAAGCTGTGGAGTATCTGGGTGTACGTGCAGATGGAATCAAGGTTTACGGATATGTCACTTACAAGAGAATGACGGAACAAGAGTTGGCAGAGTGCCGGGAGTCTTATCCGGTAGATTTATCGAACTTGAAAGATTTGGTAATTTCGGTAACCGAAGAAAATGTATTTGTCAATGGCAAAGAGTTTGAATTTGATGTATTGGAAAGTAACGGAGCGTATATTGTCAAAGCCTTAAATGAGGGGACATGCAGTATTACATATGATGATAACCACGTAAAAGTGAAGCTGCTGAAAAGCAGCGCTACGATAACCGTATCCGATATATTGAAACATAGAAGATTCTGGCTTTTTTCCACAGATGAAGAATTGGAGCCGACAGGAACAGATATCTACGACTTTACTTATACAGAGCTGATACTCGATAAGAGCAAAGAACTTGTGGCTCCCGACGGATACGTGCTGAATTACAAGTCTGCACGTATGGAAACAAAGGCTCGTGAAGAATATTATGGCAGTATATTGAGTAAGTACAATCCTTCCGGGCTGGCAGTGGTGGATACCGACAAACAGGTACGCTTTTTTCGGTTGAATAGGGGTGAAATCTACCTGAACGAGCTGCTTCCACCAACAGTACTTGATGAGCTGGCAGAGGCGGGTGAAGGACATGCGATAGAATATAAACTGGAATTGGTGAATGCTGCCGGAGCGGTATTTCAGGTACTTCCGTTTAAAGTTGTTTATAAATGACAAGTAGTTCATCCGGGTTTTTCCGTAATGTACTGCTTGCCATAAAATAAAGAATAACGTGGCTGGATTAAAATCATTGGCAAAAGAAACTGCCATTTATGGGTTGAGCAGTATTGTGGGGCGTTTCCTTAACTACTTGTTAGTACCCGTATATACTATGGCCTTGTCTGCGCAGTCGGGAGGCTATGGAGTCGTGACGAATATTTATGCATGGGTGGCTTTGTTGCTGGTGCTGCTGACGTGCGGTATGGAAACGGGCTTTTTCCGCTTTGCCAATAAAGGAGAAGATGACCCGATGCGCGTGTATTCCACTACCTTACTCAGTGTGGGTATCGGTGCGCTGACATTCCTTGCTCTGGGGCTGTTGTTTCTCCAACCTATCGCCAACTGGCTGGAGTACGGAGAACATCCCTGGTATGTGGGAATGATGATGATTGTAGTGGCAATGGATGCCATTCAAAGTATTCCTTTCGCTTATTTGCGTTATAAGAAACGTCCCATTAAGTTTGCGGCGCTCAAGCTGTTGTTCATTTTCCTGAACATAGCCTTGAACTTGATTTATTATGTCTGGATGAAAGGCGATGATGTAGCATATGCTTTCCTTTTCAACCTTGTATGCACCTCTACCATTATGCTTTGCATGATACCCGAATTGCGTGGCTTCGCTTATGTGCTGGACAAAAAGCTGTTGCGGCGGATGCTTGCTTACAGCTTGCCGCTGCTGGTGTTGGGCATTGCGGGTATTCTGAATCAGGTGGCGGACAAGATTATCTTTCCTTTTGTGTATCCTGACGAGGCGGAAGCCACCGTACAGCTCGGTATTTATGGAGCCGCCAGTAAGATTGCAATGGTGATGGCGATGCTGACACAGGCTTTCCGTTATGCCTACGAGCCTTTTGTGTTCGGTAAAAGTCGTGATAAGGATAATAAGCAGGTGTATGCGCAAGCCATGAAGTTCTTTATTATCTTTACGCTGGTCGCTTTTCTGTCGGTGATGTTCTATCTGGATATTCTCCGGCACATTATCGGGCGTGACTATTGGCCCGGTTTACGTGTTGTGCCTATCGTAATGGCTGCGGAAATCTTTATGGGAATTTATTTTAATCTCTCTTTCTGGTATAAGCTGATTGATGAAACGCGTTGGGGGGCTTATTTCTCCTTGATAGGTTGCACGATTTTGGTGGTGATGAATATCCTTTTAATTCCGAGGTTCAGTTATATGGCTTGTGCATGGGCAGGGTTTACGGGCTACGGTGTCGCAATGCTGCTCTCTTATTTTGTCGGTCAGAAGAAGTACCCTATTCAATATGATTTAAAGTCGATAGGGCGTTACGTGTTGTTGGCTGCGGCGCTTTATGTAGCTGCGGAATATGTGGCTATTGAAAATATTTACCTGCGTATGGCGTTCCGTACGCTGTTATTATGTGTGTTTATAGCTTATATTGTAAAGCGTGATTTACCGCTTAATCAAATACCTGTTATCAATCGTTTTATCCGAAAATAAATTTATCTTATGGAACGGCCGGTCAATCCTAACAGAAACACATTCGCCATCAAGAACTTTCTGAAAGAGTATCTCGATTTACGCAAAGATAAAGACAACGAACTCGAAACGGTGGATTCCATCCGTAAGGGTGTTGAATTTAAGGGAGCCAATTTGTGGATTCTGATATTTGCCATCTTTATGGCTTCACTCGGTCTGAATGTCAATTCTACCGCTGTAATTATCGGTGCGATGCTTATCTCGCCGTTGATGGGACCTATCATGGGTGTGGGACTTTCAGTCGGTCTGAATGACTTCGAACTGATGAAACGCTCACTGAAAAGCTTCTTGATAACTACGCTGTTCAGTGTCACCACAGCTACCGTCTTCTTCTTGGTCAGCCCTGTTGCCGAAGGGCAGTCGGAGTTGCTGGCGCGTACTTCACCTACGATTTATGACGTATTCATCGCATTAATGGGTGGTCTTGCGGGGGTAGTGGCGCTCTCCACAAAAGAGAAGGGCAATGTAATTCCGGGTGTTGCCATTGCTACGGCGTTGATGCCGCCGCTGTGTACGGCAGGTTATGGGCTGGCAACGGGTAACCTGATTTATTTCCTCGGTGCATTCTACCTTTATTTCATTAACTCCGTATTTATCAGTTTGGCTACTTTTATCGGCGTACGGGTAATGCACTTCCAGCGCAAAGAGTTTGTAGACAAGAACCGTGAAAAGAAGGTACGGAAATATATTGTGCTGATAGCCGTTCTTACGATGTGTCCCGCTGTGTACCTTACGGTAGGGATTATTCAGGACACTTTCTTTGAAAGCGCAGCCAACCGTTTTGTCAACGAACAGCTTGCCTTTGAGAATACACAGGTATTGGATAAGAAAATCCACCATGAAGGTAAGCATCATGAGATACGCGTGGTCTTGATAGGTCAGGAAGTGCCGGAAGCTTCTATTGCCATAGCCCGTAGTAAAATGAAAGAGTATAAGTTGGAAAACACCAAACTGGTTGTGCTTCAAGGTATGAATAACGAGGCGGTAGACATTTCTTCTATCCGCGCCATGGTGATGGAAGATTTCTATAAGAACAGCGAACAACGTCTGGTGGAGCAGAAACAACAAATATCTTCGCTGGAAAAAAATCTGGAACAGTACCGGAAATACGATGAATTGGGTAAGAAGATTATCCCTGAGTTGAAGGTGCTTTATCCTTCCGTTAAGTCGGTTTCTATTTCTCATGCGCTTGAACTGACGGTCGATTCGGTACGGATAGATACCGTTACACTTGCTGTCTTGAGATTCGGCAGGCATCCGGATACTCATGAAAAGGAGAAAATAACCGAATGGCTGAAAGCGCGCACCGGTTCCAAGCAGTTGAGGCTGATTGCCGAATAATATCCGGATAACTGAATGACAGACTGCAAAAATAATAAAGTAAAGAATAAAATGAGATTGAGATTCGTAATTATAACCGTTTGTTGCTTTCTCACATTGGCTGTACAGGCAGATGAGGGCATGTGGATGTTGGGTAATCTGAATAAGCAGACACGCCGTACGATGAAAGAGCTCGGTTTGCAAATGCCGGCGGATAAGCTGTACAGTTCCAAACGTCCCTCGTTGAAGGATGCCGTAGTCAGTTTCGGCGGTTTTTGTTCGGGAGTGGTCGTGTCGGAAGACGGATTGGTATTTACGAATCATCATTGCGGTTTCAGCTGTGTCCAGCAACATTCTTCTGTGGAGCATGATTATCTGAAAGACGGCTTTGTTGCGCATAACCGCAGCGAGGAATTGCCGAATCCGGAACTTTATGTTCGTTTTTTGTTGCGGACGGAAGATGTTACGAAGCGGGTGCTTGGTGCGGTAAAGCCTGAGATGACCGAATCGGAACGTGCTGGTGCGGTGGATTCGGTGATGTTTGCCATCAGTGAAGAAGTGGCGCATAAAGACTCTACTCTGGTAGGAATCGTAGATGCGTACTATGGCGGCAACGAATTCTGGTTATCCACTTATCGCGACTATAACGATGTCCGGCTGGTGTTTGCGCCGCCTTCTTCGGTAGGTAAATTCGGTTGGGACACGGATAATTGGGTATGGCCCCGTCATACGGGCGATTTCTGCGTATTTCGTATCTATGCCGATAAGAATAACCGCCCGGCGGATTATTCGCCGGAAAATGTCCCTTATCATCCCGAATACGTAGCACCGATTTCTCTGGACGGATATAAAGAAGGTTCTTTCTGCATGACATTGGGCTATCCGGGCAGAACGGAGCGTTATCTCTCTTCGTTTGGTATCGAAGAGATGATGAATAATGATAATCAGGCGCAAATAGATGTCCGGGGCATCAAGCAGGCTATTTGGAAACGCGAAATGGATAGGAGAGACAGTATCCGCATAAAGTATGCTTCCAAATATGACGAGAGTTCCAATTATTGGAAGAACAGCATCGGAGTGAACCGGGCTATCCGGAAACTGCATATTTTGGAAAAGAAACGTGCAATGGAGCAGGAACTGCGCCGTTGGATACAACAGACGCCTGAAGAGCGTGAGAAACTGTTGCGGTTGTTTCCTGATTTGGAACTGGACTATAAAAATGCCCGTGAAGCCAATCATGCACTGGCTTATTTTGCCGAATCTTTCCTGAATGGTCCCGAGCTGGTACAATTGGCGTTATCCATTTTGAATTTTGATTTCGAAGGGGAACAGAAAACAGTTGTAGCCAATCTGAAAGCGATTGTGGAAAAATATGCCAATCTGGATTTGGAAATAGACAAGGAGGTTTTTACGGCTATGCTGAAAGAATATCGTTCCAAAGTAGATTCCACCTATTTACCGGAGTTTTACGGTACGATTGCCACCCGGTACGGCGGTAATGACAAGGCTTATGTAGATAGTCTGTACGCCGCTTCGGAATTGACTACCCCTCGCGGATTAAAACGCTTTTTGGAGCGGGATACCACGTATCACATCTATGACGACCCTGCCATAAGCCTGGGTATCGACTTGATTGGCAAGATGTTTGAAATCAACATGCAGACGAGAGAGCCATCCATGAATATTGCCCGTAATGAACGTTTGCTGAATGCCGCCGTACGTAGAATGTATTCGTCCCGTAATTTCTATCCGGACGCCAATTCTACCATGCGTTTAAGCTTCGGTACGGTATGCGGATATACTCCGTTTGACGGTGCTGAATACGATTATTATACAACGACCAAAGGTATTCTTGAAAAGGCGAAGGCCCATGCGGGCGATGTGGATTTTGAGGTGCAGCCGGAACTTCTTTCTTTGCTCTCCAATCGTGATTTTGGCAGATATGCCGATGAAAAAGGAGAAATGAATGTTTGCTTTATCTCCAATAACGATATAACCGGCGGAAATTCGGGAAGCGCCATGTTCAATGCGAAAGGCGAACTTCTCGGACTGGCTTTTGACGGCAATTGGGAAGCGATGAGCAGTGATATACTCTATGAACCGAAGATGCAGCGTTGCATCGGAGTCGATGTACGCTACATCTTGTTCATGATAGAGAAATACGGTAAAGCCGGAAATTTGATACGGGAGCTGAAAATAGCTTCCGGGAAATAGCCGGTTATGCTATCCCCCTGATGCGGTCGTCAAAGGCGGACAATGCCGCTTTGGCTCCTTCACCCATGGCTATGACAATCTGTTTGTAGGGTACGTCGGACACGTCTCCGGCTGCATAAACACCCGGGAGTGCAGTACGGCAGAACGAGTCTGTCTTGATTTCACCGATCGGCGTCGTTTCCAATGCGTCCCGGAAAGGTGCGCTGTTGGCTGCCAGACCGATTTGTACGAAGATGCCGTCCAAAGGATAGTCTCGTTCTTCGTCGGTGACGCGGTCTTTAACGCGGATACCGGTTACTTTCTCTCCGTCGCCTAATACCTGGGTAGTCTGTGAAGAAGTGAATATCTCCACGTTGGGAAGACCTCCGGCTTTTTCCTGCAACACCTGGTCGGCTTTTAGCGTATCGGCAAACTCGAAAACGGTAACTTTCCTGCAGATTCCCGCCAGGTCGATAGCGGCCTCTATGCCGGAGTTTCCGCCACCTATGACGGCTACATGCTTACCTTGGTAGAAAGGACCGTCACAATGCGGACAAAAGGCTACACCGCGTCCGATGTATTCGGCTTCCCCCTCTACATTCAGTTTGCGCCAGCTTGCGCCTGTGGCAATGATTACCGCAGGAGCTGTGAACGTTTCTCCGCCACCGGAGAAAACCTTTTTCTTTTTACCTTGAAGTTCTGCTTTCTCAATTTTCCGGTCTTCAAAAATCTCTATCGGATAATGTCCCATATGTGTCCTGAGTGCATCGGCAAGCTGTGAACCTGTTGTCTGAGGTACGGAGATAAGATTCTCGATACCTACGGTTTCTTTTATCTGTCCGCCTATTCTCTCGGCGATAATGGCTACGCGCAATCCTTTGCGGGCGGAATAAATGGCTGCTGAAACTCCGGCGGGACCTCCGCCCAAGACCAGCGTATCGAACTCCCTTAAGGTGGGCGCTGCATTATCTTGCGGCAGGCTTCCGAAAGTATCTTCCAGCTTTTTCAGTAGTTCCCCTAAAGAGCCGCGTCCCACATGAAACGGTTTCCCATTGGCGTAAACGGACGGTACGGCTTGTATTTTCAGCGTATCCGCTTCTTCCTGAAAGACGGCTCCGTCTATTGTATCATGGGTGATATGGGGATTCAGCAGCGCTACGACATTGAGTGCCTGCACGATGTCCGGACAGTTGGTACAGGTCAGCGATACATAGGTTTGCAGACGGATTGGTCCCTGCAAGGCCTTGATGCGTCGGCTGATACCTTCATCCGGAAGATTTTTGCCCTTTCCATCGGCGTTTAGTACGGCAAGAAGAAGAGAGCTGAACTCATGTCCACCCGGAATAGCACGGAATTTTATCCCGGTTTCCTTTTCCTCTTTCAGGAGCGTAAACTCCAGTTTGGGCTCGTCGGTTTCGGTCACCTCACAGGACAGCTTGTCGGAACAACTCGCTATGTCATTCAGAAAATCAATCATTTCACCGGCCTGCTCATGTTCCGGGTTACAAGTGATGTGAAAAGTATAGCGGGCTTCCAATGGCTGGAAAATGCTCCGCACTTGGTCTAATATATTTGCTTCTAACATGATAATGCGGGTTTTAAATGTTGGAGTATAAAAAAGACTATCTCATTTCTTTTACTTTTGCAAGGAAGAAATAGAGATAGTCTTTATATGGCAATGTCTATCGTATGGGGGTACGATTAAATCTTACCGACTAAATCGATGCTTGGCTTCAGCGTTGCACCGCCTTTCTTCCATTTGGCCGGACAGACTTCACCGTCGTGAGTGGCTACGAATTGCGCAGCTTCCACTTTACGAAGCAGTTCATCCGCATTACGTCCGATGTTGTTGTCCTGAATTTCGGCAATCTTGATTTTTCCTTCGGGATTTACGAGGAATGTACCGCGATAAGCCATACCTTCTTCTTCAATCATCACACCGAATGCACGGCTCAATGTACCTGTCGGGTCTGCCAACATCGGATATTTAATCTTGCGGATGCTTTCGGAAGCATCGTGCCACGCTTTATGTACAAAGTGAGAGTCTGTGCTTACAGAATAAACCTCTACACCCATGGCTTGGAATTGGTCGTATTTTTCTGCAATATCTACCAGTTCGGTAGGACATACAAACGTAAAGTCTGCCGGATAGAAGAAGAAAATGGCCCATTTGCCTTTTACATCTTCGTTAGTCACTGTTTTGAAACTTCCGTTTTGGAAAGCCTGAACTTTGAATTCAGGGAGTTGGGAGTTGATAATCGGTTCCATAATCATACTTTTTAAAAGGTTTGGTTTTTTGTTTTATAGATGCAAAAATATAGCATTTTTCTCCGGTAGAACAAAAAATCCGATTGAAAAGTTTTATGAGCCGATAGACAAAATCTATACGAGTACCTGGGTGGCTTTCAGGGAGAGCATTTCTTTAGGTACTGCGGCTGTTATCTCTTGGGTAATTGTTTTTAAAAGCGTGTTACGGATAAAACTACGGTTGGTCAGCATGATAATTTGCCGGGTAGGACAGGGAATGGCAAAAGGGCGTACCAGCTCTTTTTGCGTGCCGTCCAGTTGCAAGACAGCCAGTTCGGGAATGAAAGTGATGCCCTTACCGCTTTCTACCATGCGCATAAAGGTTTCCATGCTGCCCAGATGATAGGCTAACTGACTGGCACGGGCTGCCTTCAGCTGGCAGAAACGCTCCAACTGGTCGCGAAAGCAGTGTCCCTCATCCAGCAGCCAAAGCTGTTCTCCCGTTAAGTCGGAAGTCCGTATTACTTCATTGCTGAAAAGGCGGTTCTCCCGCGCAATATAAGTGTAGAACTGCTCGTAGAATAGCGGTGTTTGTTGGAATTCTTCCATTCCCGCCAGGCCGGCTACGATTCCGGCATCTATATCTCCCGTTTGCAGCGCCTTTTTAATATCGTTTGTCTTCATCTCGACCACTCTGATGTCGAGCTGCGGATATTTTTTCATTAGTTGTGGAAAGAAGCGCGGCAATAGGTAGGGAGCTATGGTGGGAAGGATGCCCAGTTTGAAAACTCCGCAGAGTGAATGTTTTTCTTCTTCTATGATGTTTTTTATGCGATTTGTCTGAACTAACACATTCTGAGCTTGTTCTATGATGTGAACGCCGATGGGAGTAGGGCATACAGGTTGCTGGCTGCGGTCAAAAATCTTAGTGTCCAGCTCTTCTTCCAGCTTTTGAATCATGGCGCTCAAGGTGGGTTGTGTAACCCGGCAATATTCGGCGGCTTTGGCGAAATGACGGAACTGATTGACGGCGAGTATATATTCCAGTTGTTGTAAAGTCATGGTAAACAGGGCTTTTGAATGTTATATATAGAATCGTTCTATGCAAAGATAGAAATTATCTGTTTGACAAGCATTTATTTGCCGCTTATCTTTGCAACGGAAACAAAGAAAAATAGTATGAACTTTTAAAATAGAAAGATTATGAAGACTTTAGATTACTTACATTTGAATGAAAATAAGGTTGCTGACGTAGTATCGGCATTACATCGGTTATTGGCGGACTTCCAGGTACATTACACCAACTTACGCGGTTTCCATTGGGATATTAAAGGACATGGATTCTTCGTGTTGCACGGCAAATTTGAAGATA
Source organism: Bacteroides clarus YIT 12056 (assembly GCF_900129655.1). GTDB lineage: Bacteria > Bacteroidota > Bacteroidia > Bacteroidales > Bacteroidaceae > Bacteroides > Bacteroides clarus. The sequence goes on along the minus strand of NZ_FQWK01000005.1, from coordinate 9,747 downwards.
TGTACAATGATGCCGCGGAGAAAGTGGACGAAATCGCAGAACGTATCCTGATGTTAGGAGGTACGCCCGAAAACAAATTCAGCGAATATCTCAAGGTTGCCAAGGTGAAGGAAATCTCCGGTATTACTTGTGGCGGTGAGGCTGTTGACCATATCCTCGAAACTTACGGCTATCTTATCGGTGAAGAAAGAAAAGTGATTGAACTGGCCAATGAAGCCGGTGATGATGCCACTGCCGACTTAATGACCGGTTACTTGAAAGAGCAGGAAAAAATGGTTTGGATGCTCGTTGCTTTCAGCACTAAGAGCTGTGCGAAATAAGAGATAAAAAGTAATAAGACGATAGGGTGATAAGGTGATGACACATTGCTTTATCACCCTATAATTTTACCATTTTATCGCTCTGTCACTTATCACCTTTTCAGAATAATGACGGTTACGGCTGAGATAATGAGCAGAATACCCAGTGCTATGCTTCGGGTAAGCGGCTCTCCGAAAATGGTAATGCCGACGCATACCGCCGTTACAGGCTCCATGGCCCCCAATACGGATGTCAGTGTGGAGCCTATGTTTTTGATGGCGCGTACCAGTGCGAGATTGGATATTACGGTAGGTACCAATGCCAGCATCACCAGATTGCCTAATGTGGTGCGGTCCGGAATGGCCTGCAATCCTATGCCGGAAGCTTCTGTCCCTATGAACAGCAGGATACCGCCGAATAAAAAGACGTAAAACGTCATTTTAAGCCCTTTCATTTCAAGATTTTTCAGTTGGCTTACCGTTACCAGGTACAGCGCATATCCCAGCGCAGAAAGCAAAACAATGAATATGCCGAGCCCGGTGACACTTCCTGTACTATCTCCGCCGGACAGGAAGAATACACCGGCTACCGCAAGCGCGATAGCCGCCATGCGCCACAAAGACTTTTTCTCATGGAAGAAAATCATCATGATGAGCGTGGTCAGCACCGGATACATGAAATGAAGGGTGGTAGCCACACCGCTTGACATGAACTGATATCCCCAAAAGAGGAAAACGGCGGAACTGTCGTAAAGGCACGCCAGCAACAGAAGCGGTAATATCTCTTTACGGCGGATGCGGAAAGATTGCTTGTCGAGCAGCAATATGCCCGCCAATGCCAGCATGGCGAAAAGAAAGCGGTATAGCAGGATAGACCAGAAACCCATTCCTTGCTGCATGGCAGGAATCGTGAACAACGGAATCAATCCGAAGCTCGCGGAAGATAACAGCCCGTATAAAAAACCGTTGACCTTATTCACGCCGCTTATCTATTTCTTTTTGGGTGTCCGCCTTGCCCAGCCTTCTTCGCTGAAGTCGGGTTCTGAATCCTTAAACTCGTTATTGCCCTGGAAGAACTGTTTCCAATCGTCTTTTTTGCCGCGCGCCTTGGTGTACCCGCGCTCTTCGCGACTGGGCTTGTCCTTTTTCTTCTTGTCGGTAGCTGCATATTCGGCTTTGTCCTTGCGCTTGCCGGCAGGTTCGCTGCGGCGGTCATCCTTATAGCCGCGTTTTTTGCTGTCAAACTCTTTTTTGCCATAGTTGCCGCCTTCGGCTCTGCGTTTTCCCTTGGGAGCGTCCTTTCCTTCCTCTCCCGCAATTTCTACGGAAACCTTACGGCCGTTCCAGTTGGCACGGTTCAAGGCTTTCACGACGTTGTTGGCTTCTTTTTCTTCCACCTCGAAGAAAGAGAACTTTTGCATCAGGTCGATACGCCCCAGTTCGACGCGTCCGCGGGTATTGCTGTTTAGAAGGCTGATCAGCTCATTCGGGAAGAAATTGTCCATTTTGCCGAGATTGATGAACAGGCGTTTAAAGCCCGGCGCTGCCTGACGGGCGCTGCTACCGCGTTCGCCGCTTTTTACGCTGCGTTCGCTGCCGGTGGCGATCTCTATTTCCTCACGGTCGCGATAGTAGTCCAAAAAACGATTGAATTCGAGAGAAACCATGCGTTTAATCAGGTCTTCTTTACTCAACCAGTCCAGCTTGCGGTAAATGTCGGGCATGAAATCACAGATTTCATCCTCATTTACTTTTACTTTCTCAAGTTCGTCAATAACCTTCAAAAGCTGCTTCTCACAGATTTGCTTGCCGGTAGGCATTTCTCCCTGAATGAATTTCTTGCCGATAATGCGTTCTATTTCACGCATCTTGCCTTTTTCACGCAGGTTGATGATGGCGATGGATGTACCTGTTTTTCCGGCGCGTCCCGTACGTCCGCTGCGGTGCGTGTAGCTTTCCGTATCATCGGGCAGGCCGTAATTGATGACATGGGTAAGGTCGTCAACGTCCAAGCCGCGTGCGGCTACATCGGTGGCTACCAACAGCTGCAGGTTGCGTATGCGGAACTTCTGCATGACGGCATCGCGCTGCGCCTGGCTCAGTTCGCCGTGCAAAGCGTCGGCGTTGTAACCTTCCTGCATCAGTTTGTCGGCGATTTCCTGTGTTTCCTTACGGGTACGGCAGAAAATGATACCGTATATCTGCGGGTAATAATCCACGATACGTTTCAGAGCGGCGTATTTATCTTTGGCATGAACGGTGAAAACCACGTGTTTCACGTTGTTTGTGCCTTCATTCTTGCGTCCGATGGTGATTTCCTTGGCGTTGTGCAGGTATTTTTTGGAGATACGTGCTATTTCAGGGCTCATGGTAGCGGAAAACAGCAGCGTGTTGCGCTCTTGGGGCACGTCTGCCAGAATGGCGTTGATGCTGTCCGTGAATCCCATGTTCAGCATCTCGTCCGCTTCGTCCATAACTACATTCTGTATGGTGGAGAGGGAGACGGTTTTGCGCTCCATAAGGTCGAGCAGGCGTCCGGGAGTGGCTACGATGATATGTACTCCCCGTTTCAGGGCGCGTATCTGGCTCTCGATGGATGAGCCTCCGTATACGGGCAGTACCCGCAGGCCGTCGATGTATTTGGAATAATCATTCAAGTCGCCCGCAATCTGCAAACAAAGTTCGCGGGTAGGGCAAAGAATGAGTGATTGGGGAATTCTGTTGTTAACGTTAATTTGCTGTATAAGCGGCAGACCGAACGCCGCGGTCTTTCCTGTTCCTGTTTGTGCCAGTGCTACTACATCATTATTTTCTCCCAAAAGGTAAGGGATTACTTCCTCTTGTACCGGCATGGGACACGCATATCCCATTTCTTCAATGGCGCGGCGTATCTCCGGCGACACACCGAGCTCTTCAAATGTCTTCATTAAATCTTTGTATATCTTTATATTTCGGTGCAAAGATAATGCAAGCCGGGAGCAGAATAAAATAAACTTGTTTATTTTTTATGCCGAGGCGCAGCTTATCTTCGCATTCGGTGCAAAGATAAGAGTTTTTTGGCGATTAATCACTAATCACTGAGCAAAATACTCCGTAGTCTCTTTATTTCGTCCTTGCTCAGTCCGATGCCTTTTTGCAGATAAGTATCCATGTCGCCGTATTTCCGCTCCGCTTCGTCTTTGGCGGCATTCAGGAAGTCTTCACGCGCCGAGAACAGGGTGGTGATGGCTTCCTGCGAGCGCGTAGGCAGTCGATAGGCGTATTTCGAGGCTCTCGGAATGTTGAAATAGTCATTGCTCAGCCGGTAATCTTCCATGATTATGTCCTCGTTGACACCCAGTGCGGCGAGTACCAGTGCGGAGACGATACCTGTACGTCCTTTACCCGAAGAGCAGTGGATAACTACCGGATAGTTGGTTTTATCCAATAAAATATCGAATATCTGCCGGTATTCTTTGGTATATTTGTCTATCAATGTACGGTTCATCCGTTCCACCATACGATAGACGGTATCGCATTTTATCTTTTCTTCCCGTATTCCTTGCAGTATATCTTCCATGTCTCCGGTAGCAAGCGGAATATGCACGACATTGAATCCTTTCTGCAGCGGGGACTGTCTGCCTATCTCCGAAGGAGTCCGCAGGTCGATAAGTGTTTTGATTCCGAGATTCTTGAGTTCCCTGCGTGAGCAATATTCAAGGCTGTCTATCTCCGCCGAGCGGTAAATCATTCCCCAGCGCATCTGTTTTTTGCCGGGGTAGGAAGGATAACCGCCTAAATCGCGGAAGTTCTGTATGCCGGGGATATTGACGTTGCGCGTGGCAATCTTTACACGATATTTATCTCCGAACAAAAGGGTGTAATAGTAACGTTTGGTAGGGTCGTTTGTGATGATGGTCATTTTCAAGTCCGAGATATCGGCTACGGCCACGGGAGTGTCTTCCGGTATGAAATCAGGATCGGTCGAAGCATATACTTTCACATTTCCTTTGATGAGGGGAGCCATTTCCCACTTAACGATACAGTTCCCTACGTTGTTTTCTTCGCATACAACGGATATATGTGGAGCTGTGCCGCCGCAAGAAGGGAGCAACACTGCCAGCGCAAGCAAGTTCAACAGATTCTTGTACATAATTCGTAAACTCTCTAAATGTCGTTTACAGCAAATATATAGTTTTTCGCCGCAGATTATACAGCGTGCAGGAAGCTTTTATAATTTTTAAATGATAATTTATTTTTAGGTACGGATCGGAGAGAACCGTCAATACTTATATCTCTCCGCAAACTCGCGCGACACCGAATTACTGTAACTTTTGCAGACTTCCGCGGCGAATTCCATACCGTAACGGATAATCTTGTCCCATCCGGTTTCGCTGACCGTGTTCAAGTCGTCGTAACGGACGTCATATTTCAGCAAGCCGTAGATGATGCCCGCATTGAAGTTGTCACCCGCTCCGATGGTACTCACGGCTTTCAGCGGCGGTATGTCGTATTCTTTGGAGACGGAAGCGGTGCGGAGCGTTATCTTTTCCGCTCCTGCCGTACACAGAAAATTGGGACAATAGAATTTTATCTTGTCCCTGTATATTTTGTCCGCGTCGCGCAAATTGTACATATAGAAGAAATCTTCCTGCGAACCGCGTACAATGTCGGCGTATTCCAGATTTTCAATGATGGTCGGCGCCAGCTTTATAGCTTCTTCCTTGTGGGAAGAACGGAAATTGGGATCGTAATAAACGATGGCTTTCTTTTCGCGTGCCCGGTCGAGCAACTCCAACACTTTCTCGCGCAGCACCGGATTCAACGCGTAGTAAGAACCGATGACGACGATATCGTCTTCTTCCAGTTCGGGGTAGATGACATCCAGCCGTTGTTTGGGATAATTCTTATAGAAAATATATTCAGCGTCGCTGTTATCATTCAGGAAAGCGAGCGATACGGGAGATTTCCCGTCGGGAAATACGTTGACGTGGTCTGTGGAAATATGATTGTCGCGCATGAACCGGAGAATGATATCGCCCACATGGTCGTTGCCTGTCTCACTGATGAAACAGACGGGAACGCCGGTACGGCTCAATGAAACGATTCCATTGAATACGGAACCGCCCGGAACGGCAGCCGAAGGTTGCTCATTACGGAAAATGACGTCCAATATCGTTTCTCCGATGCCGATTACTTTACGCATAATGATCTTGATTTTTCTCCGAGGTAACCGCCGTGATGGCGCTTGGAGTAGTCTTCAATGGTAAATCCGGTTCTCTGCATGGTCTGCACGACCAGAATATCGCCTATAACGGTCATTACCGTTGTGGAAGTGGTAGGAGTCATGCCCAGTGTGCAGACCTCCTTGGGGCTTCCCGTGCTGAGGCATACATCCGATTCCTGCGCCAGCGGACTGTCCGGATTGCCCGTAATAACGATAAACTTCAGCCGGGGATTCAGGTTGTGCGCCAATTGTGTCAACTCGACAATTTCGCGCGTCTTGCCCGAATTGGAAATGAGCAGCAACAGGTCGTTTTCCTGCAGAATACCCAAGTCTCCGTGTTGTGCCTCGCTGGGATGCAGAAAGACGGAGGGAATGCCGGTCGAACAAAAGGTAGTAGCAATATTCATAGCTATTTGCCCTGCCTTGCCCATGCCGGAAGTTACCAGTTTCCCTTTTTTGCGGTGTACTTGTTCTACGATGAGTTCTACCGCTTTTTCGTATGCGTCCGTTACGGGGATATTCAATACGGCTTGCGCTTCTTTCTGCAAAAGCTCTTGAATGGATGCTATCATTGTTTCAATTTTGATTTATGAATTATAAGTCCGCAAATATCCGTAATTTTCCATAAACGGCAATAAGTTTTATTGTATTTTTGTGCCCGCAAATTGTTTGTAACGTAAGAATGAAGAATTTAACAGAAGAAATACAGCCTCGCTATCATCTGCATACATTGCCGAATGGCCTGCGCATCATCCACGAACCGTCTTTGTCGAAGGTGGCTTATTGTGGTTTTGCGGTAGATGCCGGAACGCGCGATGAACTCGAAAACGAGCAGGGCATGGCGCATTTTGTGGAGCATCTTATTTTTAAAGGCACCAAGAAGCGTAAAGCGTGGCATATTCTGAACCGCATGGAGAATGTGGGCGGCGATTTGAACGCTTATACCAATAAGGAAGAAACCGTAATTTATTCCGCGTTCCTTACCGAACACTTCGGACGCGCTTTCGAGCTGCTGACGGATATCGTGTTCCACTCCACGTTTCCGCAACGGGAGATTGAGAAGGAGACAGAGGTCATTATAGACGAAATCCAGTCGTATGAGGATAATCCTTCGGAACTGATTTTTGATGATTTTGAAGATTTAATCTTTCGCGGACACCCTCTGGGACGCAATATTCTCGGTAATCCGGAGCAGCTGAAGAAATTCCGCAGCGAAGATGCGGCCGCCTTTACTTCCCGCTTTTATCATCCTGGCAATATGGTGTTCTTTGTGTTGGGTAATATGGATTTCAGGCAAGTGGTGCGCTGGGCGGAGAAACTGTTGGCTGATATTCCGGCTGTGGCTGTCGATACCCGTCGTACGCCTCCGCCTTTGTATGTTCCGAAAAATCTGGTTTTGCATAAAGATACCCACCAGGCGCACGTCATGATAGGCAGCCGGGGATACAATGCCTACGAAGACAAGCGTACGGCGCTCTACCTGCTGAACAACATTCTCGGCGGTCCGGGCATGAACAGCCGGTTGAATGTGGCCTTGCGCGAACGGCGCGGTTTGGTCTATAATGTAGAGTCCAACCTGACTTCCTACACCGATACCGGAACTTTCTGCATTTATTTCGGCTGCGATCCTGAGGACGCGGCGCTCTGTACCCGCCTTGTGTATAAAGAACTGAAACGCCTGCGTGATACCCGGATGACTTCTTCCCAGCTTGCCGCCGCCAAAAAGCAGCTTATCGGCCAGATAGGCGTGGCTTCGGACAATAACGAGAATAATGCCCTCGGTATGGCGAAGACCTTCCTGCACTACAATAAATATGAAACAGCCGGAGCTGTGTTCCGGCGTATCGAGCAACTTACTCCCGAGATTCTGTTGGAAGTGGCGAACGAGATGTTTGCAGAAGATTACTTATCGACCCTTGTTTACGATTGACAGCCTTCTCAGCCGCTGAACTTAGGTATTGAGGCGGGGATTGTTATGCCGGGCCCTTATTGAATTTAATTCGTCAGACGGATGTTTCCCTTTCGTTAGACAGCCGTCTAACGAAAGGATGACAACTGTCTAACGAATTAGGATTGGTGGTTCGGCTACTTGTTTTTGGAATGCTCCTTTGCTAAAAATGCCTTATTCCCGCTTATTCTCTTCAGGTTGTTCCAACCGCTTCCTGCTGAATTCGCAACCGCAGTACAGTTGGTTATAGAAATCATACTCTTTGAGGAGCTGGTTGCGGCGGTCTTGCAATCCGCCTTTCCGCCAGTTCTGCTCCCAAAAGATTGTACCGGGATAAAGGGCGGCTGCCCGTTTTCCCGCTTCGTTTATCTGGTCGAGGCTCTTCCAGCGCGAAGACGCGAGGGTAGTGGTAAAGACAGAGAAGCCGTGTTCGGAAGCATAGCGTGCCGTTTCCGTCAGGCGTAATGTAAAGCATTTCAGGCAACGGCCGCCGCGTTCCGGTTCGTCTTCCAGTCCCAGCATTGTGTTCCGCCAATGGGTGTAGTCGTAATCTGCATCGATGAAATCGAGGTTTTGAGACGTTACAAAGCGAATGGCTTCCTGTTTTCTTATTTCATACTCCTCTTGCGGATAGATGTTGGGATTACAGTAAAACACAGTCGGGCGGATGCCGTTTGCCAACATGCATTCTATGATGGCAGAGGAACAGGGAGCGCAACAGGAGTGTAGCAAAACTCTGTTTTCACCGTTGGGAGTTTGAATTTTCAGCATAGCGATGAGTACTTTAAACTTTCAGTTTTATCTTGCCTTTCACCAGCAGTCCGGTCAACTGTACGATGACGATGGAGAAGACAAGCGATTTGAGCAGTCCCGGTACGCCGCTTCCCAATACTTCCGGATAAGTCCAGCCTGCTAATTGCTGAACGGAGTACCATATATAGGGAAGAATGTAGCAAGTGAGCGTTGCCGTTCCTGCGGGTTTGATTATATCGAACCGGCTTGTATTGCCCTTTACGTCGGTCAGCCAATAGAAGAAGCCGAATAACGGGAAGAAAGCGGTAAGGCAATAAAACAGCCAGGACGGGGTAGCCTGTATCTTGGAGATAATCCAGTATGGATGCGAAACCAGTGCAAGGATGAGCATGCCGACGCCGAGAATGCAGAGCATACCGATGAATTTGCCGGGGTGTTCGCGATCGGCGTAGCGTTGCATGAGTAAGGAGGTCAGTAATCCCGACATTCCGAATGCATGCAGCGTCCAGTCACTGGGAATGAAAGGAAGCAGCAGGATACGGCTGCCGTACTCTTCCGGGATAAGGCCGGAATGGCTGATTACGGCGAGTGCTATCACTGCAAACCATGCAATCGCGTTTTTACGCAGGCTCTCGCGGGTAAACAGGTAGATGCCGGCACATACGGCATACGTCCAACCGATAAGACCGAGGATTCCCCACCAGCCCGTATGGAACGGTTTTCCGTTGAGGTCTTTATAAATAACCAAAGCTGCGAGCAATACCACGCCTGCCACTTTCATTACGGTGAAAAGGGCTTTTTTTGTGCCTTCGGCTTTGGGATATACTCCCCATGTCAGGAAGAAACCGATTACCATAAGGATAGTAAACCAGGAATGGGAAAGGCCGCCTTCGATGCCGCCGCTGTTAAGCGAAAACAGTCCCATGGCGATGAGCGCTACCGTACGCCAGAATATATGCGCGATGACCTGTGTGGTAGTATCACCCTTTTTATAACGGTTCTGTATGGCAAAAGATACCGACATGCCCATGCAGAATAGGAAAGCCGGGAAGATGGTATCGGAAAATCCCAGCATGTCTTCATTGATATCGGCGTGCATCAGCCAGTGGGGGACATTCTTCAATCCGGGAATGTCGTTTACAAAGAGCATGAGGAACATGGTGAGTGCGCGGAATACATCTACTGCGGCAACTCGTTGGAGTGCTAAGTTTTTCATAACAAATCTGTTTTGGGGGTTAGGGCACAAATATAGGAAAGAATTTTTCAATATGGGAATATCAGGCTGTAAAAAAAGAATTCTGCCATTCAGAGGAGCTTGCGATGAAGAATCTCCTCTCTTATATGTTAAGGAGAAGAGATTCTTCACTCTCTTCAGAATGACAGAATGATATGTCAATTAGAGTGTTGGTACTTCCTCTTTGGACAAGTGTCCTTTAAGAGTGTCCTTATTCAAACAATGATTTGGCAATTCCCATTTCCAGTCCTCTCAGTTCCGCCAGTCCTCTCAGACGACCGATGCAGGAGTAGCCCGGATTGGTTTT
>NZ_FQWK01000003.1 GCF_900129655.1 Bacteroides clarus YIT 12056 | reverse complement strand
AACAGAGAAGTTAAGCTCAGTCACGCCGATGGTACTGCGTAACAGTGGGAGAGTAGGTAGTCGCCGTTTTTTTAGAGAAGCCCCCGTATCGATAGGAAGATACGGGGGCTTTATTGTTTTCAGAAGGATATTACCGATCGGAATCGGGTGAGCTGTATCCTGTTTTGGAAAATTGAGCTGTTTTCCGTATATTTGCCGGTGAACTGATTTTTTAATTAATATTTAAAGCAAATTGAAGTATGAAAACTAAAGTTTTATTCGCTGCTATGGCAGTAGCATTTTCTTTCGCCGTAACATCATGTGGTAACAAAAAGGCTGATGCCAATGCAACCGGAGCGGATTCTTGCTGCGCTGCACAAACCGAACAAGTATGTGATTCTGCAAAGGCTTGCTGCCAGGCTGATTCTGCTGTTTGTCCGAAAGCTGCTTGCGATAGCGCCAAGTGTGACAAACCTTGCGAAAAGAAGTAATTCAGGACTTGTATTGAACTGAAACATAAGGAAAAGGCGTGCCTCAAAGGTGCGCCTTTTTTGTGATATATTAGAGTGATAAATGAATGTTAACTTATAAAATGATATTATTTCTAATAAAAAAGTTACGGATTTGTTTGTACGGTACGAAATAATCTATACCTTTGCATCGTTAAAACAAAAAAGATAAGATGATTCAGAACTTTACATATATTCTACTGTGTGGTATTATTATTCTACTGGCAAAGTTTAGTGGAAGTGAGTGCTGTGCATAAATATATGTAAGATATAACAATATACTAAAGCCTTTCTCACTTCCCTGTGCGAAAGGCTTTTTTTATGGAATATGAATTTATAAATATAATAAAGCGATGAGTGATAAATTATTTATTTTCGACACAACGCTCCGCGATGGTGAGCAGGTTCCGGGATGCCAGTTGAATACAGTGGAAAAGATTCAGGTAGCCAAGCAACTGGAAGCACTGGGTGTGGATGTAATTGAAGCGGGATTTCCTATTTCAAGTCCGGGTGATTTTAATTCGGTGATTGAAATTTCCAAAGCAGTGACGTGGCCTACGATTTGCGCCTTGACACGTGCCGTACAGAAAGATATCGATGTTGCAGCGGAAGCCCTGCAATTTGCCAAGCATAAGCGTATTCATACGGGTATCGGAACTTCCGACTCGCACATCAAATATAAATTCAATTCCAATCGCGAGGAGATTATTGAGCGTGCGGTAGCGGCCGTGAAGTATGCCCGCCGTTATGTAGAGGATGTTGAGTTCTATGCCGAAGATGCCGGACGTACGGATAACGAATATCTGGCACGTGTGGTGGAAGCTGTTATCAAGGCGGGTGCTACGGTGGTTAATATTCCCGATACCACAGGATACTGTCTGCCTGCCGAGTATGGGGCGAAGATAAAGTATCTGATGGAACATGTGGACGGCATTCATAATGCTATCATTTCCACCCATTGCCACAATGATTTGGGTATGGCTACCGCCAACACAATGGCAGGTGTGCTGAATGGAGCCCGTCAGGTGGAAGTTACTATCAATGGTATCGGTGAACGTGCCGGAAATACTTCGCTCGAAGAAGTGGCGATGATTATTAAATGCCATAAGGATATCAACATTGAAACCAACATCAATACGCAGAAAATTTATCCTACCAGCCGTATGGTATCGAGCTTGATGAATATGCCGGTGCAGCCTAACAAGGCGATTGTAGGCCGCAATGCCTTTGCCCATTCATCGGGTATTCATCAGGACGGCGTATTGAAGAATGTGCAGACTTATGAGATTATCGATCCGCATGATGTGGGTATCGACGATAACTCCATCGTACTGACCGCCCGTAGCGGACGTGCCGCTTTGAAGAACCGTTTGCAGGTGTTGGGCGTGTCTTTGGATCAGCAGAAGCTGGATAAGATTTACGAGGAATTCCTGAAACTTGCCGATAAGAAGAAGGACATTAACGATGATGATATTTTGGTACTGGCAGGTGCGGATCGTGCTCAGAATCATCGTATCAAGCTGGAATACTTGCAGGTGACAAGCGGTGTAGGTGTTCGTTCCGTTGCCAGCCTGGGATTGAACATTTCGGGTGAGAAGTTCGAGGCGGCTGCCAGCGGAAACGGTCCGGTAGATGCCGCGATCAAGGCTTTGAAGAAGATAATAGACCGCCACATGACGCTGAAAGAGTTTACGATTCAGGCCATCAGCAAAGGCAGTGATGATATGGGTAAGGTACATATGCAGGTGGAATATGATAACTGTATCTACTATGGCTTCGGCGCCAATACGGACATTATAGCCGCATCGGTGGAAGCGTATATAGACTGTATCAATAAATTCAAGATGTAAAATCCGTATCTTATACATACTTTATAAATACATAAATCATAATTCATAAACTGTAAATTACAACTCGTTTCCGATGAATACATTATTTGATAAAATTTGGGATGCCCACGTTGTGCAGAAGGTTGAAGACGGCCCTACACAGCTTTACATAGACAGGCTTTATTGCCATGAAGTAACCAGTCCGCAGGCTTTTGCCGGATTGCGTGCAAGAGGGATTAAGTGTTTCCGTCCGGAAAAGATATTCTGTATGCCCGACCATAATACGCCGACGCACGATCAGGACAAGCCTATTGAAGACCCTGTTTCGAAGACGCAGGTGGATACGCTTGCCAGGAACGCGGAAGACTTCGGGCTGGAGCATTTCGGCATGATGGACAAGAAGAACGGCATTATCCATGTGGTAGGTCCGGAACGCGGACTGACCTTGCCGGGCATGACAATCGTATGCGGCGACTCGCATACTTCTACCCATGGCGCAATGGGTGCGGTGGCTTTCGGTATCGGTACGAGTGAAGTGGAAATGGTGATGGCTTCGCAATGTATTCTTCAAACCCGTCCCAAAACGATGCGCATTACGGTAGACGGTAAACTGGGTAAGGGGGTGACAGCCAAAGATGTGGCGCTCTATATGATGTCTAAGATGACTACCAGCGGTGCTACGGGCTACTTTGTGGAGTATGCCGGAGAGGCTGTGCGCAGTCTGTCCATGGAAGGACGCCTCACTCTGTGCAACCTCAGTATAGAGATGGGCGCGCGCGGCGGTATGGTTGCCCCGGATGAAACGACTTTCGAGTATATCAAAGGACGTGAATACGCTCCGAAAGGTGAAGAGTGGGATAAGGCGCTGGCATATTGGAAGACGCTGAAAAGCGATGCGGATGCAGTATTCGATAAGGAAGTACGCTTTGATGCCGCTGATATCGAGCCGATGATTACCTACGGAACCAATCCGGGCATGGGCATGGGCATTACGCAGCATATTCCCGCTACCGAGGGGATGGGCGAGGCTGCCAAAACGTCTTTTATGAAGTCTATGGACTATATGGGTTTCCGGCCGGGTGAACCATTGCTGGGCAAAAAGATAGATTATGTGTTCCTGGGTGCTTGTACCAACGGCCGTATCGAGGACTTCCGTGCATTTGCCTCTATCGTGAAAGGCCGTAAGAAAGCGGCGGATGTCGTGGCATGGCTGGTTCCCGGTTCGTGGATGGTAGATGCGCAGATACGTGAAGAAGGGTTGGACAAGGTGCTGGAAGAGGCGGGGTTCGCTATCCGTCAGCCGGGATGTTCGGCTTGCCTGGCGATGAATGATGATAAAGTGCCTGCCGGAAAGTATGCGGTGTCCACCAGTAACCGTAACTTTGAAGGACGTCAGGGCCCGGGCGCACGCACTTTGCTTGCCAGTCCGCTGGTGGCTGCCGCGGCTGCGGTGACAGGGGTGATTACAGACCCGAGAGAGTTGTTAAATGAAGAATGAAGAACGAAGAATGAAGAAACAATGAAACAGAAATTCAATATCATCAACAGTACTTGCGTACCTCTTCCGTTGGAGAATGTAGATACCGACCAGATAATCCCTGCGCGTTTCCTGAAAGCCACTACCAAAGAAGGCTTTGGCGAGAACCTGTTTCGCGATTGGCGGTATGACAAGCAAGGCAATAAAATAGAATCTTTCGTACTGAATGACCCTACTTACGGCGGACAAATCCTTGTAGCCGGCAAGAACTTCGGTTCGGGAAGCAGCCGCGAGCACGCAGCCTGGGCCATTGCCGACTATGGTTTCCGTGTGGTGGTAAGCAGCTTTTTTGCGGATATCCATAAGAATAACGAACTGAATAATTTCGTGCTTCCCGTAGTGGTGAGCGAACCGTTTCTGAAGGAACTTTTCGATTCGGTTTTTGCCGACCCCAAGACGGAAGTGGAAGTGAACCTGCCCGAACAGACCATCACCAACAAGGCGACAGGCAAAAGCGAGCATTTTGAAATCAATGCCTACAAGAAACATTGCCTGATGAACGGTTTGGACGATATAGATTTCCTTGTGGAGAATAAAGACAAGATAGAATCCTGGGAGAAGAAACATGAAGCATAATCATCCGAAAATAGAAATCATGGACACCACGCTTCGCGACGGCGAACAGACCAGCGGAGTATCTTTCGTGCCCCATGAGAAGCTGATGATAGCCCGTTTGTTGCTTGAAGACCTGAAAGTAGACCGGGTGGAAGTCGCTTCCGCGCGGGTGTCCGAAGGAGAGTTTGATGCGGTGAAAATGATATGCGACTGGGCGGCCCGCCGCAATATGTTGCCGAGAGTGGAAGTGCTCGGCTTCGTAGACGGGCATACGTCGGTGGACTGGATACACGCTACCGGTTGCCGCGTCATCAACCTGTTGTGCAAAGGCTCCTTGAAGCACTGCTCCTGCCAGTTGAAGAAATCGCCCGAAGAGCATATCGAGGATATTCTGGCAGTGGTGAACTACGCGAATGTGCAGGACATGGAAGTGAACATCTACCTGGAAGATTGGAGCAACGGCATGAAAGACTCGCCCGAATACGTCTTTCAGTTGATGGACGCATTGATTCAGACCAATATAAAGCGGTATATGCTGCCCGATACATTGGGTGTGCTGAACCCGCTGCAAGTCATTGAATTCATGCGGAAAATGGTGAAACGCTATCCGCACGCGCATTTCGACTTCCATGCGCACAATGATTACGACCTCGCGGTGAGCAATGTGCTGGCCGCCGTGTTGAGTGGCTGCAAGGGCTTGCACACCACCATTAACGGTTTGGGCGAGCGTGCCGGGAATGCCCCTCTTGCCAGCGTGCAGGCCATCTTGAAAGACCATTTCAGCGCTATCACCAATATCGACGAGAGCCGCCTCAATGATGTGAGCCGTGTGGTAGAGTCTTATTCGGGCATCGTTATCCCTGCCAACAAGCCGATTGTGGGCGAAAACGTGTTTACGCAGGTGGCGGGCGTGCATGCCGACGGAGATAATAAGAGTAACTTATACTGCAACGACCTCTTGCCCGAACGTTTCGGCCGCAAGCGGGAGTATGCCTTGGGCAAGAACAGTGGCAAGGCGAATATCCGCAAGAATCTGGAAGACCTGGGACTGGACTTGGACGAGGACTCCATGCGCAAGGTTACCGAACGCATCATCGAACTGGGCGATAAAAAGGAGCTGGTGACGCAGGAAGATTTGCCGTACATCGTTTCCGACGTCTTGAAGCACGGAATTGTGGACGAGCGTGTAAACCTGAAAAGCTACATCGTGAACCTTGCCTACGGGCTGAAGCCAATGGCTACGTTGAAAATAGAAATCAACGGCAAGGAGTATGAGGAGAGTTCCAGCGGTGACGGTCAGTACGATGCCTTTGTGCGTGCGCTGCGCAAAATATACAAGGTGACTTTGGGGCGCAAATTCCCGATGCTGACGAATTATGCGGTGACTATTCCCCCCGGCGGACGTACCGACGCTTTTGTGCAGACGGTAATCACCTGGACGTTTGAAGACAAGGTGTTCCGCACCCGCGGATTGGATGCCGACCAGACGGAAGCCGCCATCAAGGCCACGGTGAAGATGCTCAATATCATCGAGGGAGAATACGATAAATAAGATATTTGTGACGGGTGACCGTATTCGCCGCAAGAATAAGGTGATGAAAGATAAAGTAGAAAATGAATTGAAAAAGAAATAAATAATTATGGATTTTAAAATTGCAGTATTGGCCGGTGACGGTATCGGCCCCGAAATATCCGCAGTAGGTGTGGACGTAATGACCGCCGTTTGCGAGAAGTTCGGTCACAAAGTGAACTATGAGTATGCTGTCTGCGGTGCGGACGCCATCGACAAAGTGGGAGACCCGTTTCCCGAAGCTACCTATCAGGCTTGCAAGAATGCCGATGCAGTGTTGTTCTCGGCAGTAGGCGACCCGAAATTCGACAATGACCCCACCGCAAAGGTACGCCCGGAACAAGGGTTGCTGGCTATGCGCAAGAAGTTAGGATTGTTTGCCAACATCCGTCCCGTGCAGACCTTTAAGTGCCTCTTGCACAAGTCTCCGCTTCGTGCAGAATTGGTGGATGGAGCCGATTTTCTCTGCATCCGCGAACTGACGGGCGGTATGTACTTCGGCGAGAAATACCAGGACAACGACAAGGCTTACGACACCAATATGTACACCCGTCCGGAGATTGAACGCATCCTGAAAGTAGGCTTTGAGTATGCCATGAAGCGCAACAAGCACCTTACGGTAGTGGACAAGGCGAATGTGCTTGCCTCTTCGCGTCTGTGGAGACAGATTGCCCAGGAAATGGCTCCGAACTATCCGGAAGTCACCACCGACTATATGTATGTGGACAACGCCGCCATGCGTATGATTCAGGAACCGAAGTTCTTCGACGTGATGGTGACGGAGAATACCTTCGGCGATATTCTGACCGATGAAGGCTCTTGCATCAGTGGCTCTATGGGCCTGCTTCCTTCCGCTTCCACCGGCGAAAGCACCCCGGTATTCGAGCCTATTCACGGTTCATGGCCGCAGGCTAAGGGCTTGAACATTGCCAATCCGCTGGCGCAGATTCTTTCCGTAGCCATGTTGTTTGAGTATTTCGACCTGAAAGAAGAAGGCGCGCTTATCCGCAAGGCGGTAGACGCTTCTCTCGACGCCAACGTCCGTACCCCGGAAATTCAGGTGGAAGGCGGCGACAAATACGGCACGAAAGAAGTAGGCGCGTGGATTGCAGACTACATCAAACACTAATCTTTATTAAGGAAAGAAAGGGACAAACGTTTTTTTCCTACCTTTGCGAGGAGATGCCTCAAAAGTATGATACATTTATCTGTGATAATGATTTTACTTTTGATGTATCTCCTCGTTTTATAAGTAATGATTATGGCAAAAATAGCAAAGAACTTGACGGAACTTATCGGCGGCACACCGTTGATGAAGTTGGCCGGATATAGCGGGAAGTACGGATTGCAACGGGATATAGTTGCCAAACTGGAGTCGTTTAATCCGGCAGGCAGTGTAAAAGACCGCGTAGGGCTGGCAATGATTGAGGATGCCGAAGCGCGCGGAGCGTTGAAGCCCGGCGCCACTATTATAGAACCTACCAGCGGCAATACGGGGGTGGGACTGGCAATGGTAGCTACCATCAAAGGTTATCATCTGATACTGACCATGCCCGAAACAATGAGCATTGAACGCCGTAACCTGTTGAAAGCCCTCGGAGCGGAAATCGTGCTGACGGATGGGTTGGCGGGTATGGCGGGCTCTATCGCCAAGGCGCAGGAACTGAGGGATAAGATTCCCGGCGCCGTAATTCTGCAACAGTTTGAGAATCCTTCCAACGCCCGGATACACGAGCTTACTACGGGAGAGGAAATCTGGACGGACACGGACGGACAGGTGGACGTATTTGTGGCTGGAGTAGGTACGGGCGGTACGATTTGTGGTGTAGCCCGCACGTTGAAGAAGCATAATCCGAATGTTTATATCGTGGCTGTCGAGCCTGCGTCGTCTCCCGTACTTGAGGGGGGAGAGGATGCTCCACACCGTATACAGGGCATCGGGGCAAACTTTATTCCGGCTCTTTATGACGCTTCGGTAGTGGATGAGGTGATTCCTGTGCCGGACGATGAAGCCATTCGTGCCGGACGCGAGCTGGCGTCTACCGAGGGACTGTTGGCGGGAATATCTTCCGGCGCGGCTGTTTATGCAGCCCGTTTATTGGCAAAACGTCCCGAATTTGCAAACAAGATGATAGTTACCTTGTTGCCTGATACGGGGGAGAGGTATCTCTCGACGGAGTTGTTCGCTTTTGACACTTATCCTTTGGAATAAATGCCGGGGAAAAACTCCCGTTCCAACGCTTGGTACCTTTCGTACCACCGGCCGGTATTGCTTGTACCAAGGCTTGGTATTGTCTGTGCCAACGGTTGGTATTCTTCGTACCAATGCTTGGTATCTCCGATACCGGCGGTTGGAACCGGTTTAAGTAAATGTTGAAATTCGGTTTGTATCAACACTTGCTTGTTTACTTATCTTATAAATATAGAATCATAAGTATGAAGAAGCTGATTTTTCTCGTTGTGTGTTTATTGGCAGGCGGTATGCCTGTATTTTCGCAGACTTATCAGGAACTTTGTGACCGTGCCATAACTTACACGGAACAGGATAGTTTGCCGCAAGCGGAAGAGTATATCCGCCAAGCCTTAAAGCTGGAACCGGCAAATCCTCACAATGCCCTTCTGTTTTCCAATCTCGGTACGATACAGCGTCGTCAAAGGCAGTACGAGCAGGCTTTGGAGTCTTATAACTTTGCCTTGAATATCGCTCCGCGCGCAGTTCCTATCTTGCTGAACCGTGCGGCTGTTTATATGGAACTGGGGCGTAATAATCTGGCGCAGGCCGATTATTCGCTGGTGTTGGATTTAGAGAAGAACAATGAGGAAGCTTTGCTGATGCGCGCTTATATTTATATGCAGCAGCGTGAGTATAAAATGGCAAAGGCTGATTATGAACGCTTGTTGAAAGTGAATCCAGCCAGCTATAACGGTCGCCTCGGTTTGGCCACTTTGGAACAGAAAGAGGGGAAATACGAAGAAGCGCTGAGCGTCTTGAACAATATGATTGCAACCACGGGAGAAACTTCTCAGTTGTCTTCTTCCCAATATGCCATGCTGTATGTAGCTCGTGCCGGAGTAGAGAAAGACTTGAACCACATGGATATGGCCTTGGTAGACCTGGAAGAGGCAATAAGACTGGATAGCTCGCAACCGGAAATATACCTGATGCGCGGTGAAATCTACCTCGCCCAAAAGAAAAAAGACTTAGCCAAACGCGATTTTGAGAAGGCTGTATCATTAGGAGTGCCGCAAGCCGATTTGCGTGACCTGCTGCAACAGACGAGGAAATAGGGAGGGAGCGTTTAGTGATTAGTGATTAACGATTAGTGATTAGCGGTTAGCTGTTAACAGTTTATAGCATCACAACTTAATCACTAATCACTAAACGCTAATCACTAATCACTAAACTTACGTATTAGGGCAACGAATTCTTTTCCGTATTTCTTCTTTTTGTATTCTCCGATGCCGCTGATGTTGCCGAATTCCTCAATGGTGGCGGGGCGTGAGGTACTGAGCAGGTGAAGCACTTTGTCGGACAGGACGATGTATGCGGGCAAGGCTTCTTCGTCCGCAAGATGTTTTCTCAACTTGCGCAACGCTTCAAAGAGAGCCTCGCTCTCTGTATCGGGAAGTCCCAAAGGCAGCTCTTTGCCGGGAGCGGGCACCTTGCGTTTTCTTCCCTGCTTGGTTTCGTTCGTTTCTTCCCGGCGTATTACTACTAATCGGGCGGTGGCTCTACCGAAAAGAACATCGCTTCCTGTGGAAGTTATTTTCAGATGATTGTTTTCGTTGTAGGCGATTTCAAAGTAGCCGAGCTGCAGCATTTGTAATAAATAATCATGCCAGTCGCGGGCCGGAACTTCACGTCCGGCGGCAAATGTTTTCAGTTGCTGATAGCCTTTGCTCACGACTTCGGGAGACATGGTTCCTCTTAGAATATCCACTAAAACGCCCGTGCTTATTTGCTGTTCCGTACGGGCAATGGCGCTTAAGGCTTTCTGTACGATAATAGTTCCGTCGAAGCGTTCCGGCGGGTTCTTGCAGACATCGCAATTACCGCAATCATGGTCTGCCGTCTCTCCGAAATAGCTTAACAATATGCGGCGCCGGCAGATGTCGGATTCGGCGTATTGCTGCATGCGTTGCAGTTTCTCTAAGTTAATGCCTTCTTGCCCGCTGTCGGTGGCGAATTTGGTCAGTAAAATCAAGTCAGCCAGCGAGTAAAACAGTAATGTGTCGCTTGGCAGCCCGTCTCTTCCGGCACGTCCGATTTCCTGATAGAAACTCTCGATGCTCTTTGGTAAATTATAATGAATAACCCATCGTACGTTGCTCTTGTCTATACCCATACCGAAAGCAATGGTGGCGCATACCACTTGCACACGGTCATTGATGAAATCATCTTGCGCTTCGTCCCTGCGGGCGGGGGAGAGGCCGGCGTGGTAGACGGCGGTGCGGATGCCTTGCTTTTGGAGCATTTGCGCCACGGACTCCGTCTTGCTTCGACTCATGCAATAGATGATGCCGCTTTCTCCGGGATGACGGGCTATGAAGTCAAGAATTGTCTTGGATTTTTCCTTCTGCCGGTAGCCCCGCTTTACGGTGAGGCTCAGGTTGGGGCGGTCGAAAGAGGAAATGAATATCCGGGGGTGGTTCAGATGGAGTTGCCTGATGATATCTTCGCGCGTGATTTTGTCGGCGGTGGCGGTCAGGGCGATGATGGGCACCTGCGGAAACTGCCGGTGCAGAATCCCCATTTGTGTATATTCCGGACGGAAATCATGCCCCCATTGCGAAATGCAATGCGCCTCGTCGATGGCGAAAAGTGAGATGTGCATATCCCGCAGGAGATAGTTGGCCTCTGCAAGCAGCTTTTCGGGAGAGATGTATAGCAGTTTCAGTTTACCCTCCGTGCAGGCACGGCGAAGGGCGGCATTCTCCGTTTCGTCATTGCTGCTGTTCAGCGCACCGGCACTGATGCCGTTGGCGCACAACGCTTCTACCTGGTCTTTCATCAGTGAGATGAGCGGTGAGACCACTACGGCGGTTCCTTCGCGCAGTAGGGCGGGAAGCTGGTAGCATATTGATTTTCCACCGCCGGTGGGCATTAACACAAGTGCGTCGTTTCCATCCAGAATGTGACGGATAATCTCTTCTTGCAAGGGGCGGAAACTGTCGTATCCGAAGTATGTTTTAAGCGTTTGTAGCATAAGCGGTGCCGGTATCTTTTTCGGGGGCAAAGTTACATTAATTCTTGCATAAAACGCAAAAGGAAGTGTAACTCAATTAAATAA
The DNA here is from genome assembly GCF_900129655.1 of Bacteroides clarus YIT 12056. GTDB lineage: Bacteria > Bacteroidota > Bacteroidia > Bacteroidales > Bacteroidaceae > Bacteroides > Bacteroides clarus. Next base: position 572,485 of record NZ_FQWK01000003.1, on the reverse strand, counting down.
CTTGTGAAATTGACAGTAAAGTTAAATAATCTTATTATTGAGCGTACTCCGCTTCTTTTCAACCTTTTTCGTTGTTTATATATCAAAAATATGTGCGGGAAAAGTTGCGTATTAAAAAAAAATGTTAGACTTTTGTGTAATCTAAGGGAAACTCCTTTGGATTTCCATTTTTAAACAACCCTAACCAGTTAATTCAATGAGTGATTTAGAAAAAAAAGCACAGGAGGAGGCTACAAAGAAGCGTCCCTACAACCTGCGCGAAAAAAAAGAAAAGAAGGCCGCCTACCGTTCCTTGATACGCCCGGAACTGGCAGACGAGCTGTATGACAGGATACTGAATATCATTGTCGTGCAGAAGAAGTACAGAGACCCCAATTATTCTGCAAAAGATTTGGCAAAAGAGTTACAAACCAATACCCGCTATTTGTCGGCGGTTGTAAACTCTCGCTTTGGCATGAACTACTCATGTTTGTTGAATGAATACAGAGTGAAAGATGCTTTGCATTTATTGACAGATAAGAGATATGCTGACAAAAATGTAGAAGAAATCAGCACGATGGTTGGTTTCGCTAATCGTCAGTCTTTTTATGCTGCGTTTTACAAGAATGTAGGAGAAACTCCTAACGGTTATCGTAAGAAAAATGCAGTGAAAAGCAAATAATGCAGTGAAGCTGAATTTATAAAAGGAAATATTCTGAGACGTTTGCTCCGGAATACTTCCTTTTGTCATTTTAATACTAACTATTTCTTCCCGACACACATGAAAAAACAACTAATTACCGCGGTGGCCGCCATGTCTTTGCTGGCAGCTTGCGGCGGAGCACCGAAAACGACTGCCGAGGCAGAAAAATTTGATTACACAGTGGAACAGTTTGCAGACTTACAGATTTTACGCTACCGCGTACCGGAATTTGAGAGCTTGTCTCTCAAACAGAAAGAATTAGTTTATTACCTCACGGAAGCCGCTTTGCAGGGACGTGACATCTTGTTTGACCAGAACGGGAAGTATAACCTCAGGATCCGCCGGATGCTGGAAGCTGTCTATACGGGCTATACCGGTGACAAGACTGCGGCAGATTTCAAGGCCATGGAAGTGTATCTGAAACGGGTATGGTTCTCCAACGGTATTCATCATCATTATGGCAGCGAGAAGTTTGTGCCGGGCTTTACTCCCGAATTCTTCAAACAAGCCCTTTTGAGCGTAGATGCATCCACGCTTCCGCTGGCGGAAGGACAGACGGTGGAACAACTTTATGAAGAAATCGCTCCCGTTATCTTCGACCCTCAGGTAATGCCGAAGCGTGTGAACCAGGCTGCCGGTGAGGATTTGGTGCTGACTTCGGCATGTAATTATTATGACGGAGTGACGCAGAAGGAAGCCGAGGCTTTTTACAACGCGATGAAAGATCCTAAAGATGAAACACCGGTTTCTTACGGATTGAACAGCCGCCTGGTGAAAGAGAACGGCAAGATTCAGGAGAAAGTGTGGAAAGTGGGGGGCTTGTACGGTCAGGCCATCGAAAAGATAGTATATTGGTTGAAGAAAGCGGAAGGCGTTGCCGAGAATCCTGAACAGAAAGCGGTTATAGCCAAACTGATAGAGTTCTATGAAACGGGAGACCTGAAGACCTTTGACGATTATGCCATCCTTTGGGTGAAAGACTTGGATTCCCGCATCGATTTCGTAAACGGATTTACCGAAAGCTACGGAGACCCGTTGGGGATGAAGGCAAGTTGGGAGTCTTTGGTGAATTTCAAGGATTTGGAAGCTACCCGTCGTACGGAGATTATCAGTAGTAATGCGCAATGGTTCGAAGACCATTCTCCGGTGGAAAAGCAGTTCAAGAAAGAAAAAGTGAAAGGTGTTTCCGCCAAGGTTATCACCGCCGCTATTCTGGCGGGCGACCTTTATCCGGCAACGGCTATCGGCATCAACCTGCCCAATGCCAACTGGATTCGTAGCCATCATGGTTCCAAATCCGTCACGATTGGTAATATTACGGATGCCTACAATAAGGCGGCTCATGGCAACGGCTTCAATGAAGAGTTTGTGTATAGTGATGCCGAGTTGCAGCTGATAGATAAATATGCCGATACCACCGATGAACTGCATACCGACCTGCACGAATGTTTGGGACATGGCTCAGGTAAGCTGCTTCCGGGTGTAGACCCCGACGCGTTGAAAGCTTACGGCTCGACTATTGAGGAGGCGCGTGCCGACTTGTTCGGACTTTATTATGTGGCCGATCCGAAATTGGTTGAACTGGGATTGACTCCGAATGCGGATGCTTATAAGGCTCAGTATTATACTTACCTGATGAACGGATTGATGACGCAGCTCGTGCGTATCGAACCGGGTAATAATGTGGAAGAGGCTCACATGCGTAACCGTCAGCTCATCGCCCGTTGGGTATATGAAAAGGGCGCTGCCGATAAAGTGGTGGAGTTGGTGAAGAAAGACGGAAAGACTTATGTCGTAATTAACGATTACGGAAAAGTACGCGAACTGTTTGGCGAGTTACTTGCCGAAATACAGCGTATCAAGTCTACGGGTGACTATGAAGCAGCCCATAAGCTGGTAGAGGCTTATGCCGTAAAGGTAGACCCTGAACTGCATGCGGAAGTATTGGAACGCTATAAGAAGCTGAACCTGGCTCCGTATAAAGGCTTTATCAATCCGAAGTATGAGGCTGTGACGGATGCTGACGGCAATATAACCGATGTGACAGTGACTTATGATGAGGGTTATGCCGAACAGATGCTGCGTTATGGCAAGGATTATTCGGTATTGCCTTCGGTAAACAATTAAATGGATACAGAGACGCAGAGGCTAAGAGGTACAAAGATACAGAGGCACAGCATTTTTCGGTCTAAAGCCTGAAAGGCTTGGGACATATATCCCGGGGTAACTCCCCGGGTGTAAAAAAAACCTCTGTCTTTTTACGCCCTGTAAGGGCAAGAGCCTTGCACGTGAATCTTTTGCCCTTGCAGGGTGTAATGCTAATCATATCATATTCTCGGGGTGGCTACCCCAGGCTTGAAGATAAAAGGGCTTTCAGCCTTACGTGATGAGCAGGACTTTCATTTTACAGAACTCTCATTTTATGGAACTAAAAGAACAACTCAAAGAAATAAAAACGCAGCTCCGTCTCTCCATGAACGGAGCTGTATCTCAAAGTATGCGGGAGAAGGGGTTGGTTTACAAACTCAACTTCGGCGTGGAACTGCCCCGTATCAAAAGTATTGCCGCCGCTTACGAAAAAGACCATGCCTTGGCGCAGGCTCTTTGGAAAGAGGATATCCGTGAATGTAAAATACTGGCGGGATTGCTCCAGCCGGTCGACAGTTTCTTGCCTGAGATTGCGGATATATGGGTGGAGAATATCCGGAACATCGAGATTGCGGAACTTACCTGTATGAACCTTTTTCAGTATCTTCCGTATGCTCCTGCCAAGTCTTTCCATTGGATTGCGGCTGAAGATGAATATACGCAGGTTTGCGGTTTTCTTACCATTGCCCGCCTGTTGATGAAAAAAGGGGATATGAATGAGCGCGTGGAGAATGAATTCCTTGACCAGGCAATATCAGCATTCCTGTCGGGTTCTTACCATGTGCGTAATGCCGCGCTGACCGCCATCCGCCGCTTTATGCAACACAGCGAAGAAAACGCTTTTCAAGTTTGCCGGAGAGTAGAGGGCATGAAAGAGTCTTCTTCCCAACCCGAACAGCTTCTTTATACCCTGGTAAGGGAAGAGGTGGAAATGTGATAGGGTGATAAGGTATTCACCTTGTCACTTTCTTTCCCTACTTTACTATTCTCGTTATTAATTTTTCTTTTTTTGTTTGCTTTCCGCAAAAAAGACTTAACTTTGTTGGCTGTTAAAAAACTGCGCCTTTAAATGGAAAGTCAGAACGTGAAAGATACGGTTAGGCAGATATTCACCGAATATCTCAATACGAACGGGCATCGCAAGACTCCCGAACGCTATGCCATACTCGAGACTATTTATTCCATAGACGGCCATTTCGACATCGATACGCTTTATTCGCTAATGGCGGATCAGGAAAACTTCAGGGTCAGCCGCGCGACACTTTACAATACGATTATATTACTTATCAATGCCCGTCTGGTTATCAAACATCAGTTCGGGAACTCTTCCCAATACGAAAAAAGCTATAACCGTGATACGCATCACCACCAAATCTGTACGCAGTGCGGTAAGGTTGTCGAGTTCCAGAATGAGGAATTGCAGCAGGCTATCGAGAATACAAAGCTGAGTCGTTTTAACTTGACGCATTACTCGTTGTATATGTACGGACTGTGCAGCAAGTGCGACCGTGCGAACAAAAGAAAGAAGAAAAATAATAACCATAAGAAAGAGAAATGAAAGTAGACATTCTATTAGGATTACAATGGGGCGACGAAGGCAAAGGCAAAGTCGTTGATGTATTAACTCCGAGATACGATGTGGTGGCACGTTTTCAAGGTGGCCCGAACGCCGGTCATACATTGGAGTTTGAAGGTCAGAAATATGTGCTCCGTTCCATTCCTTCGGGAATTTTCCAAGGTGATAAAGTAAATATCATCGGTAATGGCGTGGTGCTCGACCCGGCGCTGTTTAAAGCGGAAGCTGAAGCATTGGAGGCATCCGGCCACAATTTGAAGGAACGCTTGCATATTTCTAAAAAGGCGCATCTCATCCTGCCTACGCACCGCATTCTGGACGCTGCCTACGAGGCTGCGAAGGGAGATGCCAAAGTGGGTACTACCGGTAAGGGTATCGGTCCGACGTATACGGATAAAGTAAGCCGCAACGGTGTGCGTGTAGGTGATATTCTGCATGATTTTGATAAGAAATATGCTGCCGCCAAAGCTCGTCATGAACAAATTCTGAAAAGTCTGAACTATGAATATGATTTGACCGAATTGGAAAAGGCATGGCTTGAGGGTATCGACTACCTGAAACAGTTTAAGTTTGTGGATAGCGAACACGAAATAAACGGTTTGTTGTCAGACGGCAAGTCTGTTTTGTGCGAAGGTGCGCAAGGTACGATGCTGGATGTCGATTTCGGTTCTTATCCGTTCGTGACTTCTTCCAATACAATCTGTGCAGGCGCTTGTACGGGTCTGGGTATAGCTCCTAATAAGATTGGTGAAGTATACGGTATCTTCAAAGCATACTGTACGCGTGTGGGTGCAGGTCCGTTCCCTACGGAACTGTTCGATAAGACGGGTGACCAGATTTGTACGTTGGGACACGAGTTCGGCTCGGTAACAGGACGCAAGCGTCGTTGCGGCTGGATTGACCTGGTGGCCTTGAAATATGCCATCATGGTGGACGGTGTTACTAAGCTTATCATGATGAAGAGCGATGTGCTTGATACTTTTGAAACAATCAAGGCGTGTGTGGCATATAAGGTGAACGGTGAGGAAATCGATTACTTCCCGTTCGATATCGAAGGTGTTGAACCGGTATATGTAGAATTGCCCGGTTGGCAGACGGATATGACAAAGATGCAGAGTGAAGATGAATTCCCCGAGGAGTTCAATGCATATCTGTCTTTCTTGGAAGAACAACTCGGTGTGCCTGTGAAGATTGTATCTGTGGGTCCTGACCGCGGGCAAACCATTGAACGCTATACGGAAGAATAATAGATTTTAGCTAATTCTTCCTAAAAGATAAGGGAAACTGTGAGATTGCTCACGGTTTCCCTTTATTTTTGGCAAACAATTTGTTATATAAATAGAAACGACACATTATTCACTTATTTTTAAAAGAAGAAGATTATGACAACTGGAATGATAGGTATGCAATGGATTATCTTTATCGGTATAGCCGTGGTCAGCTGGCTGGTACAGATGAATCTGCAAAGTAAATTCAAGAAATATTCTAAAATCCCTACCGGTAACGGAATGACGGGAGCCGATGTGGCTTTGAAGATGCTGCACGATAATGGAATCTATGATGTTACCGTTACTCATACTCCGGGACATCTGACAGATCACTACAACCCCGCCAATAAGACCGTGAACCTGAGTGAGGATGTTTATAGCGGCAGCAGTATTATGGCGGCAGCCGTTGCCGCCCATGAGTGCGGACACGCCGTGCAGCATGCACGTGCTTATGCCCCGTTGACAATGCGCAGCAAGTTGGTGCCTGTGGTGTCATTTGCTTCCAATATCATGACATGGGTATTGCTGGGCGGTATTCTGATGTTGAATACTTTCCCGCAATTGTTGCTGGCCGGTATCATCCTTTTTGCCATGACTACCCTGTTCAGCTTTATTACGCTTCCGGTGGAAATCAATGCAAGTAAGCGTGCGTTGGTATGGTTGAGCAGTTCCGGTATTACGAATGCCCGCAATCATACACAGGCTGAAGATGCGCTTCGTTCGGCTGCTTATACTTATGTGGTAGCCGCGCTTGGTTCATTGGCAACTCTTGTTTACTATATTATGATATTCCTGGGACGTAGAGAATAAGAGCATTCCGTTCCGCAGAAATAGAAAAATGCTTTCTTCATGCTAAATGGAGAAAGCATTTTTTTTCTTAATCAATAAAATACCGTAACTTTGTCGTCTGATTTTATAAATGATTGATACGATTATGGCAGCAAAACCAAGTATTCCAAAAGGAACCCGCGACTTTTCGCCTGTGGAAATGGCGAAACGTAACTATATATTCAATACGATTCGTGATGTTTATCATCTTTATGGTTTCCAGCAGATAGAAACTCCTTCCATGGAAATGCTTTCCACTTTGATGGGGAAGTATGGTGAAGAAGGTGATAAGCTGTTGTTCAAGATACAGAATTCCGGTGATTATTTTTCCGGTCTGACGGACGAAGAACTGTTGAGCCGTAACGCTCCGCGACTGGCCTGCAAGTTTTGTGAAAAAGGTTTGCGCTATGACCTTACCGTACCTTTCGCTCGTTATGTCGTGATGCACAGGGATGAAATAACTTTTCCTTTCAAGCGTTATCAGATTCAACCGGTGTGGCGTGCAGACCGCCCGCAGAAGGGACGTTATCGCGAGTTCTATCAGTGTGATGCCGATGTAGTGGGTAGCGACTCTTTGTTGAACGAGGTAGAGCTGATGCAGATTGTCGATACCGTATTTACACGTTTCGGTATTCGTGTTTGTATTAAAATCAACAACCGCAAGATTTTGAGCGGCATTGCCGAGATTATCGGTGAGGCCGACAAGATAGTGGATATTACCGTAGCTATTGATAAACTGGACAAAATAGGATTGGACAATGTCAATGCAGAATTGAAGGAGAAAGGCATCGGTGATGAGGCTATTGCCAAATTGCAGCCCATTATCTTGTTGAGCGGCAGCAATGAAGAAAAACTTGCTACTTTGAAACAGGTATTGTCTGCCAGCGAAACCGGATTGAGAGGTGTGGAAGAGAGCGAATTTATCTTGAAGACGTTGTCAACGCTCGGACTGAAGAATGAAATCGAGCTTGACCTGACTTTGGCTCGTGGCTTAAATTATTATACGGGCGCTATTTTTGAAGTAAAGGCGCTGGATGTACAAATCGGAAGTATTACCGGTGGCGGTCGCTATGACAACTTGACCGGAGTATTCGGTATGGCAGGTGTTTCGGGAGTAGGCATTTCGTTCGGTGCAGACCGTATATTCGATGTGTTGAATCAACTTGAACTCTATCCGAAAGAAGCGGTGAACGGTACGCAACTTCTGTTTATCAACTTTGGCGAGAAAGAGGCGGCTTTCTCTATGAATGTACTTGCCCAAGTACGTGCGGCAGGTATCCGTGCCGAAATCTTCCCCGATTCCAGTAAGATGAAGAAACAGATGAGTTATGCCAATTCAAAGATGATACCGTTTGTTGCTTTGGTTGGAGAAAATGAAATGAACGAAGGCAAAGTAACCCTGAAGAATATGGAAACCGGCGAACAGAAGTCGGTTACTCCCGAAGAATTGGTAAGCGAACTGAGTTAATAAAAACTGAAATACTATTAAAAAGGAGCACAAATGCGCTCCTTTTTTGTATATTTGTAAAGAAGGTGTTGCAGAAATGTAATATCGGGCTTTTACCTTTGCAGTGACAATAAAATAGGAGGTTTGTATGGTTTCCGTTCAATTTAAACAAGAAAAGCACAATGCTCTCGTCAGTTTTTTGATGATTGTCATAGCGGTGTTGTTTTTGCTTTATATGGGAAGTTCGCTGGTGCACTCTACCAGGACTTTTTGGGAAAACTATTCCATTGAGAATTTATTGGAATGATACTTCATCGATAAGTCTTATAGGAAGTTAACTTGATTGTACCGATGATGTTAACCAAGTGCGATGTGACAAGTTAACATCATGATATGTATGATGTTAATATCGTATGGGTTATGATATTAACTTATAGTTTTGTTGAGACGTTATTACCTTTTTGCGGTATTTACCCATATTGAGAATAAATAAAGGCAGCTAATCCCATTGCGGTTGGTTGTCTTTTTGTATATTTGTAAATTAATGTCTCAAAATTTCAGCACGAACGGAGTTTGTTAACCATATCATAAATTAAAAAACAACCAAAATCATGAATCAAGATTTCTCAATGCATGCCAATCCGTTGGTGGCTAAACTTCAAAAGCCGGCTTCCGAATTTACAAAAGCCGACATAGTATCTTATATAAAGGAGAATGAAATCACAATGGTGAACTTCATGTATCCTGCTGCCGACGGACGGCTGAAAACTCTGAATTTTGTTATTAATGATGCCGCTTATCTCGATGCGATACTTACGTGCGGGGAACGTGTAGACGGCTCCAGTTTGTTTCCTTTCATTGAAGCAGGCAGCAGTGATTTATATGTGGTACCCCGTTTCTGTACGGCGTTTGCGGATCCTTTTGCCGAGCAGCCTACGCTTTCCATGCTTTGTTCGTTCTTCAATAAAGACGGCGAGCCGTTGGAGAGCTCACCGGAACATACCTTGCGCAAGGCTTGCCGGGCATTTACGGAAGTAACGGGCATGGAGTTTCAGGCTATGGGCGAGTTGGAATATTATGTTATTTCGGAAGACAGCGGGATGTTCCCGGCTACCGACCAACGTGGTTATCACGAGTCGGCTCCTTATGCCAAATTCAACGAATTCCGTACCGAATGCATGGCTTATATCGCACAAGCCGGCGGACAGATTAAGTACGGACATTCCGAAGTGGGTAATTTCACCCTTGACGGTAAGATATACGAGCAGAACGAAATCGAATTTCTGCCGGTACGTGCCGATCAGGCGGCCGATCAACTGATGATTGCGAAATGGATTATCCGCAACCTTGCTTATCAATATGGATTCGACCTTACTTTTGCTCCGAAAATAACGGCCGGAAAGGCCGGTTCCGGATTACATATCCACATGCGTATCATGAAAGACGGAAAGAACCAGATGTTGAAAGACGGCGTACTTTCCGAAACGGCTCGCAAGGCCATCGCAGGCATGATGGAATTGGCTCCTTCCATTACTGCATTCGGTAATACGAACCCTACTTCCTATTTCCGTCTTGTACCTCATCAGGAAGCGCCTACCAATATTTGCTGGGGCGACCGCAACCGTTCCGTATTGGTGCGTGTCCCATTGGGCTGGTCGGCTAAGACTGATATGTGCATGCTTGCCAATCCGCTGGAAGCGCCGAGTAATTATGATACCACCCAAAAACAGACGGTGGAGATGCGTTCACCGGACGGCTCAGCCGATTTGTATCAACTGATTGCAGGCTTGGCGGTAGCTTGCCGTCGCGGTTTTGAAATGCCGGATGCTTTGGAAGTTGCGGATAGGACTTATGTGAATGTAAATATACACAAGAAAGAAAATGAAGATAAACTGAAGCAACTGGCTCAGCTACCCGATAGTTGCGCCGCTTCTGCCGACTGTCTGGAAAGACAGCGTGCGGCTTTCGAGAAATACAATGTTTTCAGTCCCGCTATGATTGACGGAATCATTACTAAGTTACGCTCTTATGAGGACAAGACTTTGCGTAGTGAAGTTCAGAATAGTCCGGAAGAGATGCTGAAGCTGGTGGAGAAATATTTCCATTGCGGATAATGGATAAAATGGCTGAATGATTGATTATAATTATAGGGATAGTAACTCGGAACAATCGCTATTTCCGCTTTACTATCCCTACATATCCCAGTAAAATAACATTCATCATCAATGCGTAAATAATGGCCGGTATGGCTATTATGCCGTTATTGAAAACAAAGGGGCTGCTTGCTACGGCAATAGCTTGGGCGGCATTCTGCATGCCTATTTCGATGATGAGGGTGCGTTGTTCTTTTTGGTTCAGGCGCATGGATTTAGACAGTAAAACGCCGCCACCCATTGCAAGCAAAATGAGCACCGAGATGCACAATCCCAATTTACCGAATTGGGTCATGATAGTGGCGTGATGTTGTATGAAGAAAATCGTAGCCAGCAGGATTAATGCGGGAAAGGCGGTTCTAGAAAGAACTTTATGAATGCTTTCGGCTTTTTGCGGACAATATCTTTTTACCAAAACACCTGTAATAATAGGGAGAAGCATCAACAGAAGGTTTTGCACGATGAGGCTTCCGACCGGTAAGTTTATATCGATATTCAGATGGTTTCCGATGAGGTGAGTGGAAAATTCCATGACGACGGGAATTGTAAACAGCGTAATAATGCTGCTGAGCGCAGTCAGCGATACGGATAAGGCTACATCTCCTTTAGCTATCATTGAAAATATATTGGATGAGCTTCCGCCGGGAGAACAGGCAATCAGCATAATTCCTATGAAGAATAAAGGTTCCAACCGGAATGCGTACCCTAACATGAATGCCAGTACCGGCAAGAACAGTATTTGCCCTATCAGTCCGGCGATGATGGGGCGGGGACGTTGGCGGAACAGCTTAAAGTCTTCTATGCGTAATGTAAGCCCCAGTTCGAACATTAATAGTGTCAGAATGGGCAGGACAATCCATATTGCGTTCATAAGGAATTATTTCTTTTTGAGGCTGCAAATATAGCAATTCCTGCTTTATTCTTTGCCATTTTGTCAGCCTTAATCTGCCAAACGAACAGCTTTGCCTTTTGGCACGGTTTTCGTAAGTCCTTTATCGCTTATATAAAGCAATATTACTATTATAATAAATGTATAACATATAAAACAAAAGAACTATGAACATTAAACCATTAGCAGACAGAGTGCTGATACTCCCTGCACCTGCAGAAGAAAAGACAATTGGCGGTATCATTATTCCTGATACGGCAAAAGAAAAACCTTTGAAAGGTGAAGTTATAGCAGTAGGCAACGGAACAAAGGACGAAGAAATGGTGTTGAAGGTTGGTGATACAGTGCTGTATGGCAAGTATGCCGGTACGGAACTGGAAGTTGAAGGAACCAAATACCTCATCATGCGTCAAAGTGACGTACTCGCTGTATTGGGATAATAAATTTATAAAATAGTAAACCTGAAAAAAGTAAAGACATTATGGCAAAAGAAATATTATTCAATATCGATGCCCGTGACCAATTAAAGAAAGGTATCGATACACTGGCAAATGCAGTAAAAGTAACTCTCGGCCCCAAAGGTCGTAATGTAATCATCGAAAAGAAATTCGGTGCTCCCCACATCACAAAAGACGGTGTAACGGTTGCCAAAGAAGTGGAATTGGCTGATGCTTATCAGAATACCGGTGCGCAATTGGTTAAGGAAGTCGCTTCTAAGACAGGTGATGACGCAGGTGACGGTACGACTACTGCTACTGTGTTGGCTCAGGCCATTGTAGCCGAAGGCTTGAAGAACGTAACTGCCGGTGCAAGCCCGATGGATATTAAACGCGGTATTGACAAGGCTGTTGCCAAAGTGGTAGAATCTATCAAGAGTCAGTCAGAGAAAGTCGGTGACAACTATGATAAAATCGAACAAGTCGCTTCTGTATCTGCCAACAATGACCCGGTTATCGGTAAATTGATCGCAGATGCTATGCGCAAGGTTTCTAAAGATGGTGTTATCACTATCGAAGAGGCTAAGGGTACGGATACTACTATCGGTGTAGTAGAAGGTATGCAGTTCGATCGCGGTTATCTTTCTGCTTATTTCGTTACCAATACTGAAAAGATGGAATGCGAAATGGAAAAACCGTACATCCTGATTTATGATAAGAAGATTTCTAACCTGAAAGATTTCTTACCTATCCTTGAACCTGCTGTACAAACTGGCCGTCCGCTGTTGGTAATTGCAGAAGATGTAGATAGCGAAGCGTTGACTACACTGGTTGTTAACCGTCTGCGTTCTCAGTTGAAGATATGCGCCGTGAAGGCTCCGGGCTTCGGTGACCGTCGCAAGGAAATGTTGGAAGACATTGCCGTATTGACGGGTGGTGTTGTAATCAGTGAAGAAAAAGGTTTGAAGCTGGAACAGGCTACTATCGAAATGTTGGGTACTGCCGACAAGGTGACTGTTTCTAAAGATAATACGACTATCGTAAACGGTGCCGGTGCAAAAGAAAACATCCAAGAACGTTGTGAGCAGATCAAAGCTCAGATTGCCTCTACTAAGTCAGACTATGACAAAGAAAAGTTGCAGGAACGTCTGGCTAAGTTGTCTGGTGGTGTAGCTGTTCTTTACGTAGGCGCTGCTTCCGAAGTGGAAATGAAAGAGAAGAAAGACCGTGTAGATGATGCTCTTCGTGCTACTCGTGCCGCTATCGAAGAAGGTATCGTTGCCGGTGGCGGTGTAGCTTATATCCGTGCTTTGGACGCTTTGGAAGGTCTGCAAGGAGATAATGCTGACGAAACAACAGGTATCGACATCATCAAGCGTGCTATCGAAGAGCCTTTGCGTCAGATTGTTGCCAATGCTGGTAAGGAAGGCGCCGTTGTGGTACAGAAAGTTCGTGAGGGTAAAGCTGACTTCGGTTACAATGCACGTACAGATGTTTACGAAAATCTGCATGCTGCCGGTGTGGTAGACCCTGCTAAGGTAACTCGTGTAGCTCTTGAAAACGCAGCTTCTATCGCAGGTATGTTCCTGACTACCGAATGTGTAATCGTTGAAAAGAAAGAAGATAAGCCTGAAATGCCGATGGGCGCTCCCGGAATGGGCGGTATGGGCGGAATGATGTAATATCGTTTTCCCTTGATTTCTTAATCATATAGATTGACCGTGATGTCTTTTTGATAGACATTGCGGTCTTTTTTTTACCCGTTTGTTTTTACTTATATCGACAAAAACGTGTAAAATTACGAAACTGTTACAAAAGTGATTAATTTCCATATCTTTTGTTTGTTTTCTGTGTTGTTTTAATTGAAAATAATATCTTTATACCCGATAAAGATAACCCAACAACAAACTATTAACCTCTTTAATTGAAAAAGTAAAATGAACAAAAGTGAAATTGGACTGAATGCCGGTAAAGTTTGGCAGTTGTTAAGTGATTACGCTAAATGGAGTTATGGCGCGCTGAAAAGAAAGTCCGGATTGAAAGACAAGGAATTGGGGGCGGCTATCGGTTGGCTTGCCCGTGAAGACAAGATTGTACTTTCCCAAGAAGAAGATGAGCTCTACATTTCATTGGGAGTAAACGTGTATATCGGATAAATAGAAAGCCGATTGAATCAAGCTTTTTTGAGGTGCGGTTTCGCAAAACGGAAAGATTACCGTGGATTGTGAAATCTGCACCTCTTTGTTTTTTCATGTTGGGGAAATATTGTTTCCTTTGCATATTCTTTTAATACTGATAATAGAAACGACTATGAGAAGTTTTGCTTCAGATAATAATTCGGGTGTGCATCCTTTGGTGATGGAAGCCTTGAACCAGGCTAATCAAGACCACGCAGTAGGTTATGGTGATGATGCCTGGACAGAAGAAGCTGTTCGGAAAATCAGAGAGGCCTTTACTCCCGATTGCGAACCGCTGTTTGTATTCAATGGAACCGGTAGTAATGCTGTTGCCCTGCAGTTGTGTACACGTTCCTATAATTCGATATATGTGCGGAAACTGCGCATATTTATGTAGACGAGTGTGGTTCTCCGGCCCGCATGACAGGCTGTCAGATACGTCCGGTTGCCACTCCCGACGGAAAGCTGACTCCGGAGTTGGTACGTCCTTATCTTTGTCATTTTGGCGAGCAGCATCATTCGCAGCCGGGAGCTTTCTATATCTCACAATGTACGGAACTGGGTACTATCTATCAACCCGATGAAATCCGTGCGTTAACGGAGTTGGCGCATCGGTACGGTATGTACGTTCATATGGATGGCGCCCGCCTGGCAAATGCGTGTGCGGCTCTTAATCTTAGCTTTAAGGAACTGACGGCGGATTGTGGTATCGATATTCTGAGCTTTGGTGGAACGAAGAACGGGCTGATGCTTGGAGAAAGCGTAATTATCTTTAATCCAGCTTTGAAGAAAGAAGCTTATTTTGTACGTAAGCAGTCGGCGCAGCTTGCATCGAAACTCCGTTATTTGTCTTGCCAGTTTACTGCTTACCTGACCGATGACCTTTGGCTGAAGAATGCTTCACATGCCAATCGAATGGCGGAGCTTTTATATACCGGATTGAAAGAGTTGCCTGAAGTGCGTTTTACGCAGAAAATGGAAAGTAACCAATTGTTCTTGACAATGCCTCGTCCGGTAATTGATAGCTTGTTGAAGGACTACTTTTTTTATTTCTGGAATGAAGAAGAGAATGAGATACGTTTTGTCACTTCTTTTGATACTACGGAACAGGATATAGAAGAATTGTTGCGAGCCATTAGAAGTTATTGCCATTAACCGGTATTCATCTTTTGTCATGTAAAAAGCCCCTGAGCCTTCTCAGGCAAGGGGCTTAACTTGAAACTTTCTCTCTCTTGGGGGCGAGGAGAAAGTTTGCTGAAAACAATGCGATTAGACTTTACCTTAAATACCTTTGTTTGATAACCTTTTAACTAACCTTTTTTTATAATGTTGAATCTGTTTTAGTGCCAATTGCCTCGAGTACAGGCGCAAAAGTATAACCTTTATGTTTCAGCGTTTTTATCAGTTTATCCAAATAACCATTGTAGAATTTATCGGTACGACGGTCGTCTGTTCCGAAATGTATCAGCATTAAATGTCCGTTCAGCCCTTCTTTCTTTTCTACTTCCATTATTTTGTTGTAGATGAATTTGCTGCTCCGGTACTTCTGCCCCATGTCCGGGGTAGTATAATCTGCATTACTCATAGTACCGGTAGTATAGTTAATAACCTGTATTCCCATGCTTTTTGCCCAAGCGGCTATTTCCTTGTTATAATATTCATAAGGCGGGATATATATAGGGGCATCTTTATATTCGATACCTGCCTTACGCATGGTTTCATAGCTTTGCATCATATCTTTTTCAAATTCCTCACGGGTCACCAATAGGGAATCTCGCTTTTCCCAGGGCATATAGAGCAAATGTCCGTAACTGTGGCTGCCCACCAGATGCCCTTCGTTGAGCAGGCGTTTTACAACTTCGGGGTAAAGCTCGTAAAATTCACCGGTAAAGAAGAAACCGCCTTTGATGCCGTGTCTTTTCAAAGTGCTGATAATGGCGTCGGCGCCGTCTGCCTTGTCGGCTGCTGTGAATACGAGGCTGATTTGTTTTTTAGAGGGGTCGGTACGCACGATACCGCCATTGACGTATACATTCTTGTCTGCCGATATATTGGCTTGCTTCATTCCTTCTTTCTGCATGGCGGAGAGATAATAGGTGAGGCAGGCGGTTCCGTCCATGGTAGGTTCGTTGGTGGAATAATCATGGATTGCATCGTGATATACCATCAAGTCCGGTTGAAAGCGTTCGTAATCTTGACCGGGCGTACCGGGAATGCCGGTCATGTTAACTCCACGCAGGCTCTCGAATATACTGCGGTATACAGGGCCGTCTACCAGTCCGCCTGTCGTATTGCCTACGCCTGCATTGAGCAGGGAAGAGTGGGGCTGTGAAGGATAATCACCGTAAAGCGGTAATTCTACAATCATACTTGTTCCCCACGGATTACACCCGAAAAGCCAGTCGCGGAGAGCGGCTTCCATTTCGGCATAAGTCTCGTCACCGGTTGTCTCACGATACAGACGGCATTGTGTCAACATGGCGGTAGTCAGGTTGTTGGAACACCAAATGTAGGGAATGCCGTGCAGGAAAGGGTTCTCAACAGCTTTTTCGTATGTACGCTCAATGCCGGTACGTATATTGCGGGTGAATTCTTTGCTGATACGCTGATTATCCACGGTAGCCAGATGGTAGTGTCCCATATTCATAAACGGATACCATTGATAATGGCGGGCGCTGTCGGCGCCCATCCACGGAGTGACAGGCTCGCGGCGTCCGTATTCGAGGGCTTGCGACAGATATTTGGGATTACCGGTAGCTTTGTATAGCTCCATGGCTCCGAGCTCCATGTCGTCTACCCAGTTGTCTTCTTCGTAGATGTAGGGTGATTTTACGGAAGCGGTCTGACATGCTCCGGGCTTCTTTACGCCTTCTTGATAAGCAGCGTCGGCTTTTCCACCGATTTCGGCGGCAAATTCAGGATAGAAGTCTTTCAGTATCTTGGCTCCCAGGGCAAAGCAAGAAGCAAATTTACCGGCTGTGCTGGCTACGCCTGTGGTGGCATTTATAAATTGTCCGCGCACTTGAGGCTCGCCGCTGCAGAAATAAACAGGACGGCCTTTGCCCGGTCCGTATCCATAGTCTACCTCGTCTTTATTGGGTAGGCGCATACCGGCATGGTCGCGATCGTCGGCTATTTGGTTGTACAGTTCACCCGGAGCAGGATTCATGCGATTCAGCCAGTCCAGCCCCCATTTTATCTCATCCACTATATCGGGAATACCATTTGTACCCGGCAGTCCGTCTGCATTGTAAGCGTCGCCAAATGCTTCGGGGTTTTCCTGATAGGCAAACATCATTTGATATATGGCGTTGGCAGAGGTTGTAGTATATTGCAGATAATCGGTTGCGTCATGCCAGCCGCCGCGGACATCAATGTGTTGTCCGGTTTTTGTGGGATGGTACACTATATAACCGTCGTGCACGTGGCAACTGTCTTTTAGGAACGGATTGTAACCGCAGCGTTGTTGGCGCATGTAGTTCAGCAGGAAGTCGGCCGTACCGTTATATACTTGCGCATTGATAGGAAAGCGTGGAGAAACGGCTTTTCCCGCTTTCAGATAGTAGGTACCCGGTTCTTGAAAATTGCTGAAATCCAATCGGTAGGTACTGTTCATGCCACCTAATTTTCCGGTAGCTTTGGGTGAAGTAAAAGTACGTACTGTCTTTCCGGTAAAAGCGTCAACCAATGCGTATTCTTTTACGTCGGTATCCGCTTCACTCATAAATACCGCTACTTTAATAGATTGCGGCAGATAGCCAAGTTGGTTAATCCTGATCCACTCGTCTGCCTTGCACGGAAGTGCGGCAATTGCAAAAATTAGTGTTAAGAGCCAATAATAAGTTTTCATAAGGGGTTTTATTTTATTTAAGGTTGGGGGAATTGTGTAAAAACAGATTTTATCCCAATACAAATAAAGCAGTTTCTATCAATTTTAGGAAGATTTAGAATAAATAATTAGGTGATATTATGTGTCATTTACAAAATTTCAGAATAAATAAAGTGTGAAGGGAGTAGGTAAGTAATAATAAATTATTGTTTATCATTTACTTATATGTATATGAAATGATTTTTAATTTTCGTTTACGCATTTTAGTTTCTAAAAAACAATGTTGGTGTGTTATTTGTTCTATCCATTTTAGAATACAAAACTTATAAACTATGGCTTATATTGATTATTATCAAGTCCTTGGAGTAGACAAAACGGCATCTCAGGATGACATCAAGAAAGCGTTCCGTAAGTTGGCGCGCAAGTATCATCCCGACTTGAATCCGAATGACGCTACTGCCAAAGACAAGTTCCAGGCTATCAACGAGGCCAATGAAGTGCTTAGTGATCCTGAGAAAAGAAAGAAATATGATGAATATGGTGAACATTGGAAGCACGCCGATGAATTTGAAGCTCAGAAGCGGGCACGGCAGCAGGCCGGTGCAGGAGGTTTCGGCGGTACGGGCTTCGGTGGTCAAGGCGGTGCCGGTTTCGGTACGGACGGGGGCGGTACATACTGGTACTCTTCCGATGGACAGGAGTTTTCCGGGAGTAGTGCAGACGGCTTTTCAGACTTCTTTGAACAGATGTTCGGACACCGTACACGTGGTGGAGGCGGAGCAAATGCCGGCTTTCGCGGGCAGGACTTCCATGCCGATTTAAATCTGTCGCTTCGGGATGCCGCCCAAACCCATAAGCAGATATTGACGGTGAACGGCAAGAATGTCCGTATCACCATTCCTGCCGGTGTGGCGAACGGGCAAGTCATTAAACTGAAAGGCTATGGCGGTGAGGGCATCAACGGTGGACCGGCGGGCGACCTGTACATTACTTTCGTGATAGCGGACGACTCTGCATTCAAACGCTTGGGTGATGACTTGTATGTAGATGTGGATATCGACCTCTATACGGCGCTCCTGGGTGGTGAAAAGTTGGTAGATACATTGGAAGGTCAGGTGAAACTGAAAGTCAAGCCCGAAACGCAGAACGGAACGAAAGTCCGTCTGAAAGGAAAGGGCTTTCCGGTATACAAGAAAGAAGGTCAGTTCGGTGACTTGATTGTGACTTATTCCGTAAAGTTACCGACGAATCTGACGGAGCAGCAGAAAGAAATGTTCCGTAAAATTCAAAGTATGAACTAAAAAGGAGAACGAGTTATGCAGAACGAATTAATTATAATCAGTGAGTATTGCGACAAGTGTCACATAGAACCCTCGTTCATTGAGATGTTGCAGGAAGGCGGTTTGATAGATATTTTGACGGAAGGCGGGGAACGTTGTCTGCAGTTTTCCCAACTGCCTGATGTAGAGCGTTACAGCCGTATGTATTACGACTTGTCTATCAACATCGAAGGTATTGATGCCATTCATCATTTATTGGAACGTATGGAAAGTATGCAGCAGGAGATTTATTCATTGCACAATAAGCTGAGGCTGTTGGGAGGTTTGGACTGACGCCTGCGGCAGCGGTACAAAAAAACGTTCCATCCTGTATCAACGGGGTGGAACGTTCTTTATATAAGGGTTAAAACGCTTACTTGCGATAGCTTTCCAACTCTTCAGCCTTAAACTTGCGGATAAAGTTGAAATGCTTCTCTATTTCAGACTCAGCATAGTTTACGTATACCAGTGCCGACTTGGCGAACAATTCGGGAGCTTTTGTAGCATCCTGAATCAGCAAGTGGGACATTACGCATACGGCAGCCATTTCGTAAAGACGACGGGCCACGAAATCAAGCAATTCCTGGTCACCGCTTTCCTTAACGGCATTGGTACAAGCCTCGAGTTTGTTCGTCATTTCTTTAACGCGATCCAACAGCGGTTGCATGTCTTCGCTACACGGAATCAGTTCATAGTCGCGCAGGGTGGCGGCATAGGAACCGTTGGTGACGTAGCGGATAGCGGCTACCGTCTGCAACTGCGTAGTACCTTCGTAGATGCTGGTGATACGTGCGTCACGATAAATGCGCTGACAAGCATATTCCAGCATGAAACCGGAACCGCCGTGAATTTGGATGCTGTCGTAAGCGTTCTGGTTGGCATATTCGGAGTTCATACCTTTGGCCAGCGGAGTGAAAGAATCGGCCAATTTGGCATATTTCTTTTGTTCCTGACGTTCTTCCGGGGTCAGTTTGCGTTCGCGGGCGATATCGTCCAATGCCTTGTAGATGTCTACGTAGCGTGAAGTTTGGTACAACAAAGCGCGGCCTGCATCCAATTTGGCTTTCATGATAGCCAGCATATCGTATACGGCGGGGAACTCGATGATAGCTTTACCGAATTGTTTACGGTCTTTGGCATAAGCCAGACCTTCGTTGTAGGCGGCTTGTGACAAACCTACGGACTGGGCGGCGATACCCAGGCGGGCGCCGTTCATCAATGCCATTACGTATTTAATCAAACCGAGTTTGCGGTCGCCGCAGAGTTCGCACTTCGCATTCTTATAGACCAGTTCGCAGGTAGGAGAACCGTGAATACCCAACTTGTTTTCGATGCGGCGAACGTTTACGCCGCCGTCGCGCTTGTCGTAGATGAACATGGACAGGCCGCGGCCGTCTTTTGTTCCCTCTTCCGAACGTGCCAGCACGAGGTGCAGGTCGGCATCACCGTTAGTGATGAAACGCTTCACGCCGTTCAGACGCCAGCAGTTGTTTGCCTCGTCATAAGTAGCTTTCAGCATTACGCTTTGGAGGTCGGAACCGGCATCCGGTTCGGTCAGGTCCATTGACATGGTTTCGCCGGCGCAGATGCGGGGGATGAAACGGCTGTGCTGGTCTTCGTTACCGAACTCGTAAAGAGTTTCGATACAGTCTTGCAAAGACCAGATGTTGCCGAAACCGGCATCGGCGGCAGCTACGATTTCCGCGCACATGGTGTACGGGGTAATCGGGAAGTTCAGCCCGCCGAAACGACGCGGCATGGTCATGCCGTTGAGGCCGGCTTTCACCATAGCGTCGAGGTTCTGTTTGGTACCGCTGGCATACTCCACACGGCCGTTGGCGCAATGAGGACCTTCTTCGTCCACGCCTTCGGCATTGGGAGCGATAATCTCACCCGTAATCTCACCGGTGATTTCGAGTACCTTGTCGTATGAGTCGATGGCGTCCGCATAGTCCTGCGGGGCATAATCGAACTTGTCTTTATCTTCGTAGCCGCGTTCTTTCAGTTCGCAGATACGCTGCATCATCGGATTGTTCAAGTGATACTTGAGTTCCGGAATATCTGTATAAAAATTAGCCATGGTTTTCTTACTTACTATTCTGTTTGTAATACTTAATCATCTTCGGGATAACCTCTTCTACCGTACCGTTGATTACATAATCGGCAATGGTGTTGATAGGAGCGTTTTCGTCGTTGTTGACGGAGATGATGATACCGCTCTCTTGCATTCCGGCGATGTGCTGGATTTGTCCGCTGATGCCGCAAGCGATGTAGAGTTTCGGACGGACGGTAACACCGGTCTGACCAATCTGACGGTCATGGTCGGCATAGCCTGCATCGACGGCGGCGCGGCTGGCGCCTACTTCGGCGTGAAGTTCCTTAGCCAGTTCAAACAGCATATCGAAGTTCTCGCGGCTGCCCATGCCGTAACCGCCGGCTATAACGATGGGGGCGCCTTTCAGATTGTGTTTGGCTTTTTCTACGTGGCGGTCGATAACCTTCACTACATAGTCCGTTTCGGGGACATACTTGGCAACGTCGTGACGGATAATTTCACCCTTGTAGTTGGCATCCAGAATCTCTTTCTTCATCACGCCCTCGCGTACGGTCGCCATTTGCGGGCGGTGTTCGGGGTTCACAATCGTTGCTACGATGTTACCGCCGAATGCGGGACGGATTTGGTACAACAGATTTTCGTAGGTCTTACCCTCTTTCTTGTCTTCATGGTTGCCGATTTCGAGTGAAGTACAGTCGGCGGTCAGTCCGCTGGTCAGTGCGGAAGACACGCGGGGACCGAGGTCACGGCCGATAACGGTTGCTCCCATCAGGCAGATTTGCGGTTGTTCTTCTTTGAACAGGTTGATGAGGACGGAAGAGTGGGGAAGGGAAGTGTATGGGAACAAGCCCGGAGCGTCGAATACGTGTAGTTTGTCAACGCCGAAGGGCAATACTTGCTTTTCAATGCCTGCCAAATTGTTTCCGGCGGCAACAGCTTCCAGCTGGCAGCCCAACTGATTAGCCAGTTTACGACCTTTGGTCAGGAGTTCGAGACTGACATCGGCAACCGTAGTGCCTTCTATCTCTAAATATACAAATACATTATTCATAATCTTATCCTATCGTGTGGTTAGCTAACAGTTCAACAATCAAATCTTCTACATCCTGGTCGCTGCCTGTCAGTGTCTTGCTTTCTTTGGCTTGGAATGAAATGTTCTGAATGGTTTTCACCTTTGTAGGAGAACCGCTCAGACCGCATTGTACGAGGTCGCCGTTTACGTCGGCTACACTCCACTCGGTGATGTTCAGATAAGGATATTTCTCATAAAGGGCTGCGTACGGCAGTTCTGCGCCTTCTTTTTCAATGGCGGCTTTCTCCTGTGCGCCGAGAGCGCGTTTGTATTTCTGTACCAGTTTGGCATTGTGCGGACGGCAGGGAGCGGCACTTCCGTTGACGGTGATAACGATGGGCAACGGACCTTCTACCGTCTCCACACCACCGTCGATATGACGTTTTACGGTAATCTTCTTGGCGGCCTTGTCTACATTCAGAATCTCTTCTGCATAAGTCACCTGCGTCAATCCCAATTTTTCCGCTACCTGCGGACCTACTTGAGCCGTATCACCGTCGATGGCTTGGCGGCCGCCGATGATGATGTCGCAATCGCCAATCTTCTTGATGGCGGTGGCAAGGGCATAGGAAGTAGCCAGTGTATCAGCTCCGGCAAAAGCGCGGTCGGTCAGCAGATAACCGTTGTCAGCGCCACGGTAAAGTCCTTCACGAATAACTTCGGCTGCGCGTCCCGGTCCCATAGTCAGGATGGTTACGGTGGAGCCCGGATGTTCATCTTTCAAACGGAGAGCTTGCTCAAGGGCATTCAGGTCTTCGGGGTTGAAGATGGCAGGGAGTGCCGCGCGGTTAATGGTTCCGTCGGCTTTCATGGCATCTTTCCCAACGTTACGCGTGTCGGGAACTTGTTTTGCCAATACAACAATTTTCAAACTCATGCTATTAATAATTAGTATTAGTATTTCTACATGTCAGTGCCGGGAATAGGAGTAGTAGAGTCCTGCTACTGAAATTATCCGGTTAACTATCAGCGTGCAAATTTACGCAAAGAGTTGGGTTTGACAAGAAAACAAAGTAAAAAATGCACATCCGAGAAGATTTTGAGCAAAAACGCAAAACGTAAAAATGGTAATTCAAACCGTAATTCGTCTACTTCCCGAATGTTTCTTCCGTTGTATTTTTGCAGCGTTGAATATATCAGGAAATATTTCTGATACCTGATAATCAAGAATAATTTTAAATCAATATATTTTAATAAAAGCTATGTATATAGAAAAGATTAACGGGCCTGCCGACGTGAAACGGCTTTCGGCGGGCGAACTGGAAACATTGAGTGAAGAAGTGCGCAGCGTATTGCTGAAAAAGCTGAGCGAACATGGCGGTCATGTAGGGCCGAACCTGGGTATGGTAGAGGCTACCATTGCCTTGCATTACGTATTCAATTCACCGATAGACAAGATTGTTTACGACGTTTCCCACCAAAGCTATACGCACAAGATATTGACGGGGCGTAAGGCGGCATTTATGAACGCTGCCGAGTATGATGAAGTGTCGGGCTACACCGAACCGTCGGAAAGCGAACACGACTTCTTCGTCATCGGACATACGTCGACTTCCGTCAGCCTTGCCACCGGACTGGCCAAAGCGCGTGATTTGAAAGGTGATACGGGCAATGTGATAGCCGTAATCGGTGACGGCTCTTTAAGCGGCGGCGAGGCTTTCGAAGGATTGAACAATGCCGCCGAATTAGGTACGAACTTCATCGTGATTGTGAACGATAACCAAATGTCCATTGCCGAAAACCATGGCGGACTGTATCGTAACCTGCAACTGTTGCGTGATACCGACGGGCAGGCGCCTTGCAATTTCTTTACCGCTATGGGATTGGACTATCTGTACGTAAAAGACGGTAATGATGTGCAGGCATTGATAAGCGCTTTCCAAAAAGTGAAAGATATCGACCATCCGGTTGTGGTGCACATCAATACCCTTAAAGGTAAAGGCTACCGTCTTGCCGAGCAGCAGCAAGAACGTTTCCATTACAGTATTCCGTTTAGTTTGGAAACGGGTAACCCGTCGGTTGACTTCGGTAATGAAGAAGATTATGGCGACCTTACGGCACGTTACCTGCTGCAAGAGATGAAGCGAGACCGTACCATTGTCGGTATCACAGCGGGTACACCCACTGTTTTCGGCTTTACGGCGGAGCGTCGCGAAGAGGCGGGACGTCAGTTTGTTGATGTGGGCATTGCCGAGGAACATGCCGTTGCCATGGCTTCCGCCATTGCTGCCGGTGGTGGAAAACCTGTCTTCGGTGTATACAGTACTTTCATCCAGCGTGCCTACGACCAGCTGTCGCAAGACCTGTGTATTAATAACAATCCGGCATTGATTCTCGTCTTTTGGGGCGGCGCGTCGAGCATGAACGATGTCACTCACCTTTGTCTTTTTGATATTCCGGTCATCGGCAATATTCCGAATATGGTCTATCTGGCTCCAACCTGCCGTGAGGAGTATCTGGCTATGTTGGAGTGGGGCATTCACCAGACGAAGCATCCGGTGGCCGTCCGTGTTCCCGCCAACGGGGTTATTTCACGCGGCATCGAGCCGGAAAAGGATTATGGCAAGCTGCTGAACCGCTATGAAGTGTCGCGCCGTGGCGAAAAGGTTGCCGTTCTCGGACTTGGTTCTTTCTATCAATTGGGTGAGGAAGTAGTCAGGAAGCTGAAAGAGGACACCGGAATCGATGCAACGCTTGTCAACCCTCGTTTCATTACGGGTGTGGACGAAGAACTGCTCGAGGACTTGAAGTGCGATCATACATTGGTGGTTACTCTGGAAGACGGTGTGCTCGATGGCGGCTTTGGAGAGAAGATTGCCCGTTACTATGCTTCGTCGGATATGAAAGTCTTGAATTATGGTATCAAGAAAGAGTTTGCAGACCGCTATGACATAAGCGAGTTGTTGCGGGATAACCGTTTGACAGCGTCGCAGATAGCGGATGATATAAAGAGGGTAAGATGAGAAAAAGCGGAGATAAGCTTTGGCGAAATAAACTCCCGGTTTAATGGGGATAAATTAAGAGTTTAATAGCAATAAACTGCCTGTTTATTGCTATTAAACTCTTAATTTGTTTTGGGTAAACGATAGTAAACTATACGTGTCTCGATTGTCGGTCTTCAGGTTACTTGATACCCAGCTTCTTGGCAATGTCTTTGGGCAGTGCATCCTTATGAACGATGATGTTCATCGTTTTGTAGCGCACGAACGCTTTGGAAGCATACCACAAACCTTTGTATGTGCCGGCTTGTCCCCAAGAATTCTTTACCATATAATATTCGTTGCCCTCTTGGTCTTTGGCGATACCGTAAATCAGCATACCGTGGTCATCGGTCGTTTCCCAGTTGTCGTATGCCAACTGACGTTCTTCCTGCGTGCACCATTTTTGCGGTTGCGGCTTGCTGTTCAGTTTCTTTTCCTCGGGTTTCATCTTCAGCCAGTGCGCCATGTCGGAACCGCTTAACTCTTGAACTTTTTCAGCATCAGGCATAACGGCCACACCGTCGCGTGTGAAACCCTGTTCGCTTACGTCGCTGCCCCAAGCGATGGTGTAACCCTTGTTGATGGCATTGTCGAATACTTGCATCAGCTCGTCGATAGGCAAGTTGTAGGAAGAAGCCCAGCGCCAGTTGTCTTGGATTTCCAGAACGAACGGCTGGTAGAACGGGTGGTGAGTATAGGAAGTGAGTGAGATGTAATCATCAGCATTCAAGCCCGTGGATTCGTAAAAGGACTTCGGGGTATACTCCTTGCCTTTGTAGGTGAACTTTTCGGGACGTTCGCCCAAATAGATGTCGTGTATGGAAGCGATGGCTTTCTTCCAAAGCAGGTTGTTGTCTTTGTCGGCCTGCAATTTGCGGTGATTTCCTTTGGCGATGGCTGCCACTACGGCATCGGATACGGCTGTCAGCTCGTTATGATTGCTCAGCGTATCGCCGTACATCACTCCCGGACGCATTTCTTCTTCGGGCACCAGGCCGAATGTTTTCATACCGTATATCACATCGTAGAACGAACCGCCTTGCGAGAAAGATATATCGCCGTGTGTGCGTACTGCTTTGTCGGCACGGTCTAAGTAAGTGTTGTGCACGATAAACATTTCTGACAGGTCGTACTCGCCCTTGCCCATACGGAGCAACTCGGATTCGATGAACGCCAGTCCGGAATAGCACCAGCATGTGCCGGCACGGTTCTGGTTCTTGATGGATGTAATCGGGTTTTCTTTTACGGTAGTAAAGACGAATCCCTCTTCTTTCGGGGTGTCCTGTGCCATTGTATTCAGACTGAACAGTCCTAAGGCAGCGATCAGTATAGACTTTTTCATCATGATTAAATTGTTATTAATTTATAGTTGTAGCCGCAAATATAGGTAGAATATCGTAAACAAAAGCTATCTTTGGCACGTTAATTCTGACACTTATGGAGAAAATAGTACGTATGGACAATCAAAGCGGCCTGGTTCTTGAGGGTGGCGGCATGCGCGGCGTCTTTACTTGCGGCGTGTTGGATAATTTTATGGACCGGGGTATCCGCTTTCCTTATACGATTGGCGTCAGTGCAGGCGCATGTAATGGACTGTCGTATATGTCGGGGCAGCGGGGACGTGCCAAGTATAGCAATATAGACCTGTTGGAGAAATATAATTATATCGGACTGAAGTATCTGCTGAAAAAGCGCAATATCATGGATTTCGACTTGCTGTTCAGGGAGTTTCCCGAACATATCCTGCCGTACGATTATGATGCGTATTTCCGTCGCCCGGAACGTTTTGTCATGGTAACGACCAACTGCCTGACGGGGGAAGCCAATTACTTTGAGGAAAAACGGAATAAGGAACGGGTCATTGATATTGTCCGCGCTTCGAGCAGTCTGCCTTTTGTTTGCCCCATTACCTATGTGGATGATATCCCGATGCTGGATGGCGGCATTGTGGACAGTATTCCTTTGATGCGCGCCCGCCGGGACGGTTACGACCGCAATGTAGTGGTGCTGACACGTAACCGGGGCTACCGTAAGGATATTCAAGGGACTAAAGTTCCGCCTTTTATTTATAAGAAATATCCTCATTTGCGTGAGGCAATCAATCGGCGCAGCAGTGTCTACAATGAGCAGCTGGAATTGGTGGAACGGCTGGAAGATGCGGGGGAGATTACCGTTATACGCCCGCAAAAGCCGATAGTGGTAGACCGCATCGAAAGAGATATAAACAAACTGACTGCTCTTTATGAAGAGGGATATGCGTGTGCGGCAGCTTTCCGGTTTGAGTAAGCTGTTAACTAAGGTATAAATTTGCCGGATAAGAATCATAATAAGGAAAATAATTTGTATCTTTGCGCCCACATAACTTCTGCAAGTTATAAATATCCGGGGTTGACTGGATTTGACAGCGGGCAGAAATGGTAAGTAAGCATGCAGTGCGTCGTTGATTTGCACTTAAATCTCAGTCTTCAAAATTTTATCTGGCGAAAGACAATTTGCTCTTGCTGCTTAATCGAAGTATAGTAGATTAGCTTAATCCCGATACAAGGTGTCGGGACGGGACATCACTCGGAAGCTGTTGCTCCGAAGCATTCCGGTCAAGTGGTGCAGTCAAATCGGGGATAGTTCGTGTCGGCCTCGCGGCATGGATGAAACTTTAGAGGATAAGGCAACGGTTGATGGCTTTGGTTCTGCCGTTGCACGAAAACTTAGGCAAAGATAAGCATGTAGAAAGCTTATGATTTCCTCGTTTGGACGAGGGTTCGATTCCCTCCAGCTCCACTCTTGATGTTGAAAGACAGGAGATTGGAAAAACGACTCCCCCAATTAGTTTCATAAAACTAATTGGGGGAGTTCTTTATTCTTTGGGAGTTGCCTTTGCCGCGCATTCCGGGCAAAGCCCTTTCAATACATAGTTGATACTGCTCAGCGTAAATCCTTTCGGCACCTGTACTACCGGCGTAGGGATATTCTGGAAGCAGAATGTTTTGTTGCATTCTTCGCAATGAAAATGAGTGTGCAAATCATTGACTTCGCAAGAACAGCCGGCGCTGCATACCGCATATTTAAACGACCCCGACCCGTCGTCAATGCTGTGTATCAGGTGATGAGAAAGGAAAAGAGTGATGGTGCGGAAGATAGAAGATTTATCAACCGTATCCAGCATATTTTCCAAATCGAGTAAAGAGACGGAGCGGCCTGCCTTTAGCATGGCCTGCAACACTAATATGCGTATGGCGGTAGGTTGTATCTCTCTCTTTTCCAACAGGTCTAAATAATCCTTTTCTTTCATAAGATTCTGCCTTTCTATTTTATCAGTTTCTGTATGCGGATAGCGTTTACTATGGCGATAAGAGCCACGCCGACATCTGCAAAAACGGCTTCCCACAGTGTAGCCAATCCGCCGGCACCTAAAATCAGTACTAACAGTTTAACCCCGAAAGCCAGCGAAATGTTCTGCCAGACAATCCGGCGCGTCTGCTTACCGGCACGAATCGCAGTAGCTACTTTGGAGGGCTGGTCGGTCTGGATTACGACATCGGCCGTTTCAATGGCGGCGTCGCTGCCCAATCCGCCCATTGCGATTCCCACATGGCTGAAGGCGAGGACGGGAGCGTCATTGATGCCGTCGCCTACAAAAGCTATCCGATTACCGTCATTCTGCCGAAGTTCCTCTATGTGCTCCACTTTGCCGTCGGGCAGTAAGTCGCCATAAGCCTGTGTTACTCCCAGCTTTTCTGCAAAGTTAGTGACAATCGCTTGTTTATCTCCCGATAATATCTGAATATTATTGATATTTAAAGCTTTCAAATCCTCTATGGCTTTGCGGGCGTCTTCTTTCAGCGTATCGGATAACAGCAGGTAACCCGCATAGGCAGAATCGATGGCGCAGACTACCACCGTATCGGCAATCTTGGATAATTCCTGCGGATATTCCACGTTATATTTGGATAATAGGCGGGCGTTACCTACCAGTATGCGCTGTCCGTCTATCTTTGTTTCAAGACCGTGACCTGCAATTTCCGTGACTTCCGCAGTGGGAACAAAGGATATCCGCCTTTGCTCCGTGTAGCCGGTAATAGCCTTGGCTATGGGGTGTGTGCTGTTGCGCTCCGCGGAAGCGATGATTTGTATCAGCTTTTCTTCGGATACGCCGTGTTGTGTGCGGCAGGACTGTACTTCAAACGTTCCTTTGGTCAGCGTGCCCGTCTTGTCGAAGACTACCGTATTGACTTTGGTAATGGCATCCAGGTAATTACCGCCTTTGAACAATACACCCAAGCGGGATGTGGCGCCGATACCGCCGAAGTATCCCAAAGGAATGCTGACTACCAGAGCGCAAGGACATGAAATGACCAGAAATACAAGTGCCCGGTACAGCCAGTCGTCAAAGGTGAATATGAACTGCATGTTTGCCAATGAATAGAGGAAAGGCAGCAGCACTATCAACACCGCCAGCCCGGTTACAATCGGCGTATAGATGCGGGCGAACTTGCGTATGAACAGCTCGGCGGGCGCTTTGCGTTCGGACGCGTTCTGCACCAGCTCCAGTATGCGCGACAAAGCGCTCTTCTCAAAGGGCTTCGTCACTTCCACCCTGATAACCTTATCTGTGGCAATCATTCCGGCGAGTACTTCTTCGCCTTTTCGTATCGTGCGGGGCACGCTTTCGCCCGTAAGGGCGGAGGTGTTGAATGCGGCCGATTCGCCCAGCATTGTTCCGTCCAGCGGAACACGTTCCCCGGGTTTCACTTCGATAATGTCACCCACCTGTACATTGCGGGGAGATTCGGTAACGGCCTCATTATCCCTGATAACCGTTGCCTTTTCCGGGCGTACATCAAGCAATGCGCTGATATTCCGCTTGGCTCTGCTTACCGCTTTGTCCTGAAATAATTCCCCCAATGAATAGAACAGCATTACTGCCACGCCTTCCGGGTATTCCTTAATATAGAAAGCCCCTAACGTAGCGATAGACATCAGTGTAAATTCACTGAAAACATCTTTCCGCAGAATACTTTCCCATGCCTCTTTCAGTACGGGTAACCCTACGGGCAGATATGCCAGCAGATACCAGACAAGTACGACGGTATCGTCCGAGAAGAAGCTTATATTCATCGCTTTCATGGCTATTCCGCCAAAGAGCAGAAGGGCTGAAAGCAGGATTCTCCGGTACTCCTTTAAGAAACCGGTATTTCCCGGTGTATTCTTTGGCTGTGCATTGTCATGCGCACAGCAACATGTACAACTATGATGTCCCATATTATCTTTATTTTTGATGCAAAGATAGGCAATGGGAAATGCAACCAAGTTGCAAAGTTACGTTACTCTGGATAATATTCAGATTTCAAGCATTTTCTTTTCTCTTTCCAAATCCTTTTCATTGAGAAGGGGAGAGGGGACAGAGCAGGTTTTGATATAATCGCCCGGTTGGCAGGTATAATTATAATAAGGTATTTGCTCTTCCGTCAGTTCTTCTTTAGGGATGATAGCGCCCTTCAGCTCCAGAAAGTCATCCATGTTGGTGCTGTCCGAGTATTTGATGAAGATGATTCTTCGGGCTATCGGGTTGCGGTTATAATCCAGACAGAGGTAGAGGCCTTTGAGCATGTGCGGGAAATCGTACATGGGCAGTTGCAGATAGATTGTGAATAAGGCCATTTGCGGAGATTCCCGTTCGTTGAACATAATGTAGGAATTCTGATGATTGCTGAAGATACCTGTGCCGAAGTGGGTAGTGTTGTAGGCGCTCATGTGTATGACCTTGACATAATCGTTGTTTTCGGATGTCGTGATAAGGTAAGGCTCCACTTTCAGGGCGTTGGTTGAGGAAGAAAGGCTGTAACTGATGTATATGCCGCTATAATTGTACGCGTCTTGCACTGAGCGGAGCATTTCTTCCGATATCATGTCCAGAAAGGGATTCTCTTTCTGTCCGGTGGCAGCGGCGGGTTCCAGTTCGTACAGTCGCTCTTTTAATTCTTTCAGATTACCGAGAAGGCGTTTTTTCGACACATTGTTCACTTGCGACAGCGCATAGTCCAGTGCTTCTTCTTCATTATTACCTTTTTTAATGCACCCGATATAGGTGGGCAATACGCTTGAGTAGAGCGAGGACAATACGCTTGCCGCCATATTGGTATGGTCGGCTATCTCTTTCATCTTTACACCTTTGTTGCGCAGGTACTCAATGCGTTTGTATATTTCCGGCAGTTCGTTCATATCGTTGCGGGTTACTGGCTGTTTACTTAAAATGTCTGCAAAGAAAATCACGTGGTGTTATGCTTTCATTACATTAATATTGCATTAATGTTACATTATAAAATGCTGGTTTCATGAATATTATTAATAATGGAAATTCATTTTTGCTGTTGAAAAGCTGCCTTACTTTTGCTGCCGGAATCAAAAACAAGATAGATATTATGAATACGATAACCGGTAAAAAAGAAGCCGTTGCTTCCAACAAGAAATTGTCTGATGCCCTGTTTATTCTTTGGGCGGGCGGGGCGGCACTGCTTTCTTATTCTTTGGTATATGCATTGCGCAAGCCGTTTACCGCCGCAACTTTCGACGGACTCGACTTTTTCGGGATGGACTATAAGACTGCGACCAGTATTATACAGATATCCGGTTATTTTATTTCCAAACTGATAGGCATCAAAGTGATTTCTGAGCTGAAGAAAGAAAACCGGCTGAAGTTTATTATCCTTTCGGTCGCGGTCGCCGAACTGTCCCTCGTTCTTTTCGGAGCGCTTCCGCAGCCTTTCAATGTATTCGCCCTGTTCTTCAACGGGCTTTCTTTGGGATGCATGTGGGGAGTGATTTTCAGTTTTCTGGAAGGGAGGCGGGTAACGGATTTGCTGGCCAGCCTTATGGGACTGAGCATCGCTATCAGCTCGGGCACCGCAAAGTCGACCGGACTTTTTGTGATGGATAACTTGCATATCAGTGAATTCTGGATGCCTGCTTTTATCGGAGCGTTCGCTTTTCCGCTTTTATCCTTTTTGGGGTGGCTGATGACGCGGATGCCCCAGCCTACGCAGGCTGACAAGGAACTGCGCACGGAAAGGGTTACGTTGGACAGCAAAGCCCGCCTGAATCTGTTCAAGAGCTTTATGCCTGTACTGATAATGCTGTTCTTCGCCAACCTGTTCATTACGGTATTGCAGGACATCAAAGAGGATTTTCTGGTGAAGATACTCGATATCAATGCTGCGGGACTTTCTTCGTGGGCGTTTGCCCGGGTAGACGCGACGGTTACATTAATCATTCTGTGCATGTTCGGGTTGATGTCAATGGTAAGGAGCAACATAAAGGTACTGTGCCTGCTATTGGGACTGGTTACTTGCGGCACGGCCGCGTTAAGTTTCATGGCTTTCAATTATTCGGCTTTGCGGTTGCCGCCTATGATGTGGCTGTTTCTCCAAAGCTTGTCGCTCTACACAGTCTACCTTAGTTTCCAGACACTCTTTTTCGAGCGCTTCATCGCTTGCTTCAAGATAAAAGGGAATGTGGGCTTTTTCATTATTACACTGGATTTCATTGGTTATACGGGTACGGTGGTGGTACTGGTATTCAAGGAATTCTTTAATCCTGCCGTCAATTGGCTGGACTTTTACAATCTGATGTCCGGTTATGTAGGTATAGCGTGCGGCGTTGCGTTTATCGGTTCGGCAATTTATCTGGTACAGCGTTATCGCCGTGAGAAATATGCGGAAACTTCCGGCGAGGAATTCGATACACCTCATCCGGCGGGTGGTTTATCCGGTAAGCGTGTTTCATTGGAACTTCTTCCGGATATGGCAAAATAAGCAGACAGGAAAAATAACAGTAAGATATAAATTATGAAGAAAATTGAATGTATTATCATGGATTGGGCAGGCACGGCAGTCGATTACGGCTGTTTCGCTCCGGTCGCCGCTTTCATTGAGAGTTTTAATGTGATAGGCACTCCGGTAACGGCTGCTGAGACACGTGCCCACATGGGGCTGACCAAAGTAGAGGAAATACGCGCTTTGTTCCATATCGACCGTGTAAGAAACGAGTTTGAAAAGAAATACGGCCGTCCGTATACCGAGGAAGATATATTGGCGCGCTATGCGGATTTTCAGCGTGTGTTGTTTGCATCCCTGGAAGACTATACGACACCCGTTCCCGGTGTGGTCGAAACAATATCGGGATTGCGTGCGCAAGGGATTAAGATAGGCTCTACTACCGGTTATAACCGTGCAATGATGGATGTCGTATTGCCTGCCGCCGCAGCCCGCGGATATGTGGTTGACAATTGTGTCACTCCCGACGGACTGCCTGCCGGCCGTCCCGCTCCTTATATGATTTATAAGAACATGACGGAGCTTGCCGTGCCTTCGGCAGACTGTGTAGTGAAAGTAGGCGATACGATTGCCGACATCAAAGAGGGAGTGAATGCCAAAGTCTGGACGGTAGGCGTCATACTTGGCAGCAACGAACTGGGGCTGACCCTGGAAGAAGTGAATGCTTTGCCCGCCGCCGAATTGACAATCCGCAAGCAGGATGTCCGCCGCCGTATGCTGGCTGCCGGAGCCCATTATGTAATAGACTCCGTTGAAGAACTTCCCGCCGTGATAGATGATATTAATAACTTTAAAATACCAAGAATATGAAACCTTACATTTTATTGACCCCCGGGCCTCTCACTACTTCCGAAACCGTAAAAGAAGCCATGCTCACCGATTGGTGTACATGGGATGCGGATTATAACGTGCATATCGTGGAAGAAATCCGCAAATCCCTCGTTGCGCTTGCCACAAAGCGGACTGATGAATATACTTCCATTCTTTTGCAAGGCAGCGGAACCTATTGTGTGGAAGCCGTTATCGGAAGTACTGTTAAGCCGGGTGACAAGCTTCTTATTTTAAGTAACGGAGCCTACGGTGACCGTATGGGAAATATAGCCGAATATCACGGCATCGACTACGATATGCTGGCCTTTGATGAGACGGAGCAGGTATCTGTCGACTATGTGGATGATTATTTGGCGCATAATGCGGAGATTACGCATGTGTCGGTAGTGCATTGTGAAACCACTACCGGGGTGCTGAATCCGTTGAAGGAGATTGCCCATATTGTAAAGATGCACGGCAAGAAACTGATTGTAGATGCCATGAGCAGCTTTGGCGGTGTACCTTTGGATGTGCAGGAGCTGGGTATCGATTTCCTTATCAGCAGTTCCAATAAGTGTATTCAGGGAGTACCGGGCTTCGGCTTTATTATTGCCCGCAAGTCGGAGTTGGCGCACTGTAAAGGCGTTTCCAAATCTCTGTCGCTCGATATTTACGATCAGTGGGAAACAATGGAAAAAGGGCATGGAAAGTGGCGCTTTACATCGCCTACCCATGTGGTGAGAGCTTTTAAACAGGCCATGGATGAATTGCTGGAAGAGGGCGGGGTAGAGGCACGCCACGAAAGATATTGTGCGAATCATGACGTACTGGTAAAAGGAATGCGCTCACTCGGCTTCAAGACTTTGCTTCCTGATGAAATACAGTCTCCGGTTATTACCTCTTTCCTCTATCCGAATGCGGACTTCGATTTCACATCGTTTTATGCGCAGCTCAAGGAAAGGGGCTTTGTGATTTATCCGGGCAAGATTTCCCAGGCGGACACGTTCCGTATCGGTAATATCGGCGATGTGTATCCGGAAGACTTCGGCAAGCTGATTGAGGTAATCAAAGAATGTAAGTATTAATGAGCGTTTCGGGTAAACTGCGGTTTCCCGGTCGCATACCGAGATACTCCGGGGCATATCCTCGGGGTATCTCGGTCGTATTCACAGGGTATCTCGACTGTACCTTCAGGGTACCTCAGTCGTACCCTTAGGGGTATCTCAGTCGTACCTTCAGGGTGTCTCAGCCGTACCTTCAGGGTACCTCGGTCATATACTTAGGTATCCCCCTGCCTGAAATGCGCTGCGGGGCACAACAATTATCGGGGGAAAATCGTTGTAGACGTAAGAAAAAATTATATCTTTGTTCGTAGAGTCAGGTATTCATGAAGATTCTGAACCCGATTACGAACTTAAATTCATCTTTATGAAACGATTCTTCCTCTTTGCCGCTGTGGCTGCATACATGGTGCTTGCAGGATGTAACGGGCGTCAAGACCACGCTTCATCTCCTGTCGCGCGGGTATCGGAACCTGTTGATACCGTTGTGCCTGTGGTGGAAACGCCTTTCAGGGAGAAGTTGCTGACGGCAGCCGATATAGCGCTGACCAAAGACTTGCTTTACGATACGTATACGCTGGAAGATACCTATCCGTACAAGGATACCGTGCGTTCGTTCAAATGGGATGTAATCCGTAATTGTCTGGCTTATATAGAGAACATGCAACGGGACGGCGTGAAGTGGGCGGTATTGCAGAATTATAAGAATCTGAATCGGGAAGCCCCTTTAGTCCGCAAGTTTGTGCGTAATGCCTATCGCCGCGTGGCGGACACACTCGGAGTGGAACGTTATCAGTCCGTTCCCTTGTATCTGCCGGGAGATACGTTGGTCCCCGAACGCTATGGCAGGGATGGGACATTGGCTTATCTGCTGGGTACGGAAGGCGGTTTCGACCGTATTCTTCCTATTACGCTGGAAGATGAATGGCTGGTACCTCATCGTTATCTGAGAGAGCTGGCGGACAGTACCGTCTTTCATCATGTCATTTTCGTAGACCGGCTTGACCAGAATATCGCCACGCTGGAGCGCATGGATAAAGGCGAATGGAAAATCCGCAGCATGAATCCTGCCACCACGGGACGGCATGCGCCGCCCTATGCGCAGGAAACGCCGCTGGGGATGTATTTGCTTCAGCAAAAAAAGTCGCGTATGGTTTTTCTGAAAGACGGCTCTACGGCAACGGGCGGGTATGCACCCTATGCCAGCCGCTTTACCAACGGTGCCTATATTCATGGAGTGCCGGTGAATGTGCCGCGTACGGCGATGATTGAGTATAGCTGGTCGTTGGGCACTACGCCGCGTTCGCATATGTGCGTGCGCAATGCTACTTCGCATGCAAAGTTTGTGTTCGACTGGGCGCCGGCGGAACGATCTTTAGTGGTTGTTATCGAATAATACCTCTCTTTTTAACTATCTGTGTGATAGGTGTATGGACGGAAAGTGCTAACTTTGCCGCCGATATTTTCTCAGGTCGGATATTTATGTTGCGAGTTTGCTTGTCTTTTTTATTCCTGTTTTTTCCTTGTTTCCTGTTTTTGGGAAGCAAGCCTGCCACCGGTGTGCCGGATAAGCCTGATGTTGCGCCGGCGGTGGAATCGGCGGCATGCGCAGAGCTGTACCGTTCCATGCAACTGGAAGGAGTGGTGAGTTGGAACGCTTTCCGTCAGGCGGTAACGGGGTATCATAAAATAGCAGGCCGTAAACGGGATGTGCTCACTCTGATTGATTTCTCCCGTCCTTCTACCGAGCAACGTCTGTTTGTATTCGATATGGGGCGGCGGAAGCTGCTTTTTTCCTCGGTCGTTGCGCATGGCAAAAACAGCGGTGACAAGTATGCCACCTCATTTTCCAACGAATACGGTTCTTACAAAAGCTCCTTGGGCTTCTACCTGACGGAGACGACCTATCAGGGGAGGAACGGATATTCCCTTATCCTGAACGGGTTGGAAAAGGGTATCAACGACCGTGCCCGTGAGCGCGCCATTGTGATGCACGGAGCTGCCTATGCCGATCCTTCGGTGGCAAGCAGGGGAGGACGTTTGGGACGGAGTTTCGGCTGTCCGGCTGTCCCGCAAAAACTCAGCCGTCCTATCATCGACGCCATTAAAGGAGGGAGCGTGATGTATATCTACGCCGGGGCTCCCGACTATCTGGCTCATAGCTCCGTACTGAAGAAAACGACCGGCTTGTAAGCGACTGTTTTCTGTCTGAATAAACATGTCGAATCACTCTCGGGATTTTCCGCATCTTTTGATATGCATCAATTTCCGCCAGCATTTCTTTTACTAATTTTGCACCGACTTTCGGGGGATTAGATTGTATGGCGACATCAAGAGAAATGACGGAAGGACGGGCTCTTCCGCTGATATTCAATTTCACTTTGCCTTTATTGCTGGGTAATTTGCTGCAACAGACCTATTCTTTGGTGGATGCTGCGATTGTCGGTAAGTTTTTGGGGATAAATGCGCTGGCTTCTGTCGGGGCGAGTACATCGGTCATATTCCTGATACTCGGTTTTTGCAACGGATGTTGCGGCGGGTTCGGCATTCCGGTGGCGCAGAAGTTCGGGGCGAGGGATTATGTTACGATGCGCCGTTATGTGGCGGTCAGTCTGCAATTGGCCGTGGTAATGTCGGTGGTGCTTGCCGTGGTCACAAGCGTTTATTGCGCGGATATTCTGCGCATGATGCGTACACCGGAGAATATCTTTACCGGAGCTTATTATTATCTGCTTGTCACTTTTATAGGTGTTCCCTGTACTTTCTTCTATAATTTGTTGTCCAGCATTATACGTGCTTTGGGGGATAGCAAGACGCCGTTTTGGTTTCTGCTTTTTTCCACCGTCCTGAATATTCTGCTCGACTTGTTTTGTATCCTTGTTTTGGACTGGGGCGTGGCGGGAGCGGCGATCGCTACGGTCTTTTCCCAGGGAGTTTCGGCGGCGCTGTGTTACATCTATATGATGAAGCGTTTTGAAATTCTGAGAACTACTCCTGCCGAACGTAAATTCGACGGCGCGCTGGCGCGTACGCTGATGTATATCGGAGTGCCTATGGGGTTGCAGTTTTCCATCACCGCTATCGGCAGTATCATGCTGCAGAGCGCCAACAACGCGTTGGGTACGGCGTGTGTAGCGGCTTTTACGGCTGCCATGCGTATCAAGATGTTCTTTATGTGTCCCTTCGAAAGCCTGGGTATGGCGATGGCCACTTATAGCGGACAGAACTACGGTGCGGGCAAGCCCGAACGTATATGGCAGGGTGTCAAGGCAAGCGCTCTGATGATGATTGTCTACTGGGCGTTCACTTTCGCGGTGCTGATGCTCGGAGCCAGAACGTTCGCTCTGCTGTTTGTAGAGGCTTCGGAAGTGGAAATACTGAGAGATGCGGAACTTTTTCTGCATATATCTGTCTCTTTCTTCCCGATACTGGGGTTGCTTTGTATCCTGCGCTACACGATTCAAGGAGCGGGCTACACCAATCTGGCTATGCTTTCGGGCGTTTCCGAAATGATAGCCCGTATTCTGGTCAGCTTGCTGGCGGTGCCGGCATTCGGCTACATCGCCGTTTGCTTCGGTGACCCGACCGCTTGGATTTTCGCGGATTTGTTCCTCATTCCCGCTTTTATTTATGTCTACCGACGTATACTTCGGATGAACAAAAAATAGTGTATCTTTGTACCGGTAGTTGGTACGATGATGGCCGAACGGAAGATTATACATATCGATATGGACGCTTTTTACGCATCTGTGGAACAGCGCGATAATCCGGAACTGCGTGGCAAGCCTGTGGCAGTGGGGCATGCCGAGGAACGGGGCGTGGTGGCTGCCGCCAGCTATGAAGCCCGCCGGTTCGGGGTGCGTTCGGCCATGTCGTCACAGAAAGCGAAGCGGTTGTGTCCGCAGCTTATTTTCATTCCGGGACGCATGGATATGTATAAATCGGTATCCCGCCGGATACATGAGATTTTCCATGAGTATACGGATATCATAGAGCCTATCTCTTTGGATGAGGCTTTTCTGGATGTGACGGAAAACAAGCCGGGTATGCCCCTGGCTGTGGATATAGCCAAAGAAATAAAACGGAAAGTACGTGAAAGGCTGAGCTTGGTGGCGTCTGCGGGAATTTCCTATAATAAATTCCTTGCCAAAATAGCATCCGATTACCGTAAGCCGGATGGCTTGTGCACCATTCATCCCGACCAGGCTTTGGGGTTTATAGCACGTTTGCCGATAGAAAGTTTCTGGGGAGTAGGACCGGTGACGGCAAGGAAAATGCATGCTTTGGGGATACACAATGGAGAACAGCTGCGCGCCTGTTCGCAAGCAATGCTGCTGCGCGAGTTCGGGAAAGTAGGAAGTATCTATTATGATTTTGCCCGTGGGATAGACCTTCGTCCGGTAGAGGCGGTACGCGTTCGCAAGTCCATCGGGTGCGAACATACTTTGGAAAAAGATATCAACCGGCAGGCGTCGGTGATTATCGAATTGTATCATACCGCGGTGGAACTGGCAGGCCGTTTGGAACATAAGAACTTCCGGGGAAATACATTGACGCTGAAAATCAAGTTTCATGACTTCAGCCAAATCACCCGCAGCATCACGCAGTCCAAAGAGTTGATTGCCCTTGATGTGATTCTGCCTTTGGCAAAGCAACTTTTGAAGGAAGTCGATTACGAACATCATCCCATCCGCCTGATAGGGCTTTCCGTTTCCAATCCTCGTGAAGAAAGTGATGAAAAAGGTGTCTGGGAGCAGCTGAGTTTTGAATTTAGTGACTGGGAATCCAATGAATAAGGAAGAAAGAATATTATCTTTGCAATGTCGAACATAAAAACGTAATACAATGGGATGTCTGATGAATATTTTGTGGCTGGTATTCGGCGGTATTTTTACCGCGGTGGAGTATATGATAGCCAGTTTGTTAATGATGATTACAATCGTCGGTATTCCTTTCGGCATGCAGACAATGAAAATGGCAGGCCTTGCTTTGTGGCCTTTCGGCAAGGATGTGCGTAGCGGAGTACGCTCCGGCGGGTGTCTGTATATACTGATGAATGTGCTGTGGATTTTTCTGGGTGGAATATGGATTTGCCTTTCACATTTGGGGTTTGGCATATTGCTGTGCATCACTGTCATAGGCATTCCTTTCGGTATGCAGCATTTCAAACTTGCCGCTTTGGCATTGGCTCCTTTTGGAAAAGATATTGTGGAGGCGTAAGCATGCTGCCTTGCATAGGCAGAAGACCGATAAAAGAAGAGGGCGGGAAACTGAAAAATTTCCCGCCCTCGTTCATTTTATTTAAAGGTGTGATTTACATGGTCATGGTGGCTTGCTTTGCCAGCAGTTTTTGTAGTTTGCCGTTTAAGGTTTGGCACATAGCTCCGTTACCCATTGCTTGATAGCGTTTGATACGGTACTGTAACATAAAAATTTCATTTGCATTCTTTTTCATAATCGTCTTCTTTTTTGCCTTCCGCGTTTCGGAAAGCGATTAAACATCTTTTATTGTTTTCTCTCTTATTAACGCTGCAAAGATACAAAATGTTCGCGAGAAGTATGTTTTATAACATAAAAATTTGCGTCTACCCTTTCATTTTCTTAAAAAACACATCGTTTTGCTATCCGGGTATTACAAATATATGGCGGAACGTGCGGTTGGTACGTGATCGGAAAGAGGTGGCAGGGATGAGTCCCTCCCTTTACGGGAACATATCTTCGGAGGATAAGGGGATTTCTTAGGAGGGAAACGATATCTTCCCGGAGCGTTCGGTTTCTCCGGCAATACGAAGGATGGTTTAGGGAAGATGCCGCCTCGATAATACATTCGGGATAAATAAATTTTCTTTTGCACGTGATTTATGTTACTTTTGCAGCTCAACCTTAATGATATGTACCTTATGAAACGTACCACTCTTCTTTCCGGCATAATCGGCTTGCTGTGTTTGCTGGCTGCTTGCGGCGATTCTCATTTCATGACGGATGCCGCTTATCGCTCGCGTGTGGAGCAAGATTTTCAAAAGAAAAAGACTTTGATGCCGCAAGGAGACTTGTTTGCCGTATTCGATGCTTCTCTCACTGCTTACGAGCGTGAGGCTTTGGAGTTTCTTTATGCTTATATGCCCTTGGCGGATATTGCGGATTACTCCGGAGAGTTTCACTTGATGAATGTACGTGCTTCTCGGCGGGCTGCCGATGAAATGCCTTGGGGAAAGATTATCCCTGAAGATGTATTCAGGCATTTTGTTCTTCCGGTGAGGGTGAATAATGAGCATTTGGACAGCGCCCGCGTCGTATTCTATAAGGAGCTGAAAGACCGGGTGAAATCTCTTTCTTTGCGGGATGCCATTTTGGAAGTGAACCACTGGTGCCATGAGAAAGCCATTTATATGCCTTCCGATGCGCGTACGAGTTCGCCTCTGGCAACGGTACGTACGGCTTACGGCCGTTGCGGGGAGGAATCAACATTTTTGGTTGCCGCACTCCGTTCGGTAGGTATTCCGGCACGTCAGGTATATACGCCCCGTTGGGCTCATACCGATGATAATCATGCGTGGGTGGAGGCATGGGCAGACGGTAAATGGCATTTCTTGGGAGCTTGCGAGCCCGAACCGGTTCTTAATCTCGGGTGGTTCAATGCGCCTGCCAGTCGGGGGATGCTGAT
This sequence comes from Bacteroides clarus YIT 12056, assembly GCF_900129655.1. Lineage (GTDB taxonomy): Bacteria > Bacteroidota > Bacteroidia > Bacteroidales > Bacteroidaceae > Bacteroides > Bacteroides clarus. The sequence goes on along the minus strand of NZ_FQWK01000003.1, from coordinate 531,259 downwards.
GCATACAAAAGTTTTTGGACGCTATGAGGGGGAGGAAGAGATAATGTCCGTTACTCCCACTTACACCGAAATCAATGTGATTGACAATTATGCACCTGCTGCAAAAGCTTCCGTAACCGTAGTGAATGCGGACGGTACGCCCGTGGATAGCGCCTGTGTGGAATTCAAACTTTACAATTATGCGGAATTCTATACGGTGGCTACCAAATATACCTCTGCCGGCGGCACTTGTGGATTGACCGCAGGAAAGGGAGATATGTTGGTGTGGGCATCGAAGGACGGATGCTTCGGTTTTGCCAAACTCTCTTTCGGCAGGCAATCGGAACTGACGGTGAAACTTGATAAAAAGAAGGGCGATGCTTTTGCCATGGATATAGATATCGTACCGCCACCGGAAACAGCCAATCTGCCCGAAGTGACACCGGAGCAACGCGCTGGGAATGATTGGCGGCTGGCGCAGGAAGATTCTATCCGTAATGCCTATACGGCGACATTTATGACCGAGGATTCGGCGCGCGCCTTTGCCCGTAAATATAAGCTGGATGAGGAGGCCGTCGCGAAGATATTGGTTGCTTCCCGCGGCAATCATAAGGTAATTTGTGACTTTATGACCCGTTTGCGCTCTGATAAGTCAAAGAAAGGCGGCATCGACCTCTTGCAACGGATTTCGGCTAAAGACCTTCGGGATGTCGGTCTGGAAGTACTGATAGACCATATGCTCTCCAGCGTGCGTACCGATGCGGAGACTTTCCGTAACTATGTACGTAACCCGCGTGTAAGTAACGAAATGCTGACTCCCTACAAAGGTTTCTTCAAGAAAGTCGTTTCAAAAGCAGATATGGAAGCCTATGCGGCACAGCCGATGAAATTGGTGAAGTGGGTGGCGGAAAACATCCGTGTGGATAAGAATTGTAATTTAGGCGGCGACCCTGTTTCTCCCGAAGGCGTGTGGAGAGCGCGGTTGGCGGATGCGCATAGCCGGGATATTTTCTTTGTATCCATGGCGCGTAGCATGGGTATACCTGCACGTATAGACGAGGTGACGGGCAAGGTACAGCTGATAAGGGCGGAAGGCGCAACAGATGTCGATTTGGACTGCAATCCGCAAGACCTTGTATCTATGGAGGAAACTATTCCTCTGAAGGGTAAGCTTGTCGCTGAATATCCGCCTATCAAGTCTTTGGACGATCCCAAATATTATTCTCATTTCACCCTTTCCAAAGTAACTCCGCAGGGGAAATTGCGGTTGTTGGCTTACGATGAAGGTGACCTTGATATGGGCGGCGGCACTACTTGGAGCAGCCTGTTGAGGAAAGGGACATCATTGGATAGCGGAGATTACCTTTTAGTGACCGGAACCCGTTTGGCAAAAGGCGGCGTGCTTTCCCGTATCACGGAATTCAGTATCAAACCCGGGCAGACGACTCATCTCGAGTTGGCGGTACGTGAAAGTAAGGATGAAGTGCAGGTGATAGGTAATTTCAATTCGGAGTCTCTCTTTACTCCGCTGCAAGCGGCCAGTTCCAAGCAAAGCCTGTTGGAAGCCTGCGGACGGGGGTACTTTGTTGTCGGAATCTTGGGAGTTAACCAGGAACCTACCAACCATGCGTTGCGTGATATAGCCGCTTGCAAAACAGATTTGGAAAAGTGGGGACGGAAGATGGTATTGCTTTTCCCGAATGAGGCGCAGCCCGGGAAATTCGTTCAAGAATCTTTTCCCGATTTACCTTCTACCGTTATCTATGGTATAGATACGGACGGTATTCAATCTCAGATTGCGGAGACGATGAAGTTAAGACATAAAGAAACCTTACCTGTATTTATCATTGCGGATACATTTAACAGGGTAGTCTTTATCTCGCAAGGTTATACAATAGGATTGGGCGAGCAGTTGACGAAAACGATTGGTAAGTTGTAAGTAGGTGAGGGATTTAACTCCCGGCTCTCAATTTTCCAATTGTTTTTTTCACCCGTTCTTTAGTTGTCACGTTGCGTTCAAATTCATTGATTTGTACGGTTGCGCCCATCGGCACCCGTTCTTTGCGGTATTGCATACGGCTTGCTACTGTTTCTCTGGCCGAGAAATGAAACTCGTTGATACCTGTCTCTTGGGCTATACGTGCGATATTTGTTTCATTTACTCCACAACCGGCAAGCAAGGTGATACGTCCTGCCGCCTGCTGTTGCAGTTCTTTCAACAGGGGAATGCCCAGTTCGGCTGTGGCTTGCTGTCCCGAGGTCAGGATACGGTCGCATCCGAGACTGATAATGTCTTCCAGCGCTTTTTGCGGATTGCGGCAAACATCGAAAGCCCGGTGAAAAGTGACCGATATATCTTGAGCGGCTTCCATGAATTGCTTCATTAGCGGAATATCGATTTCTCCGTCATCCGTCAGACAGCCTAAAACAACACCGTCTGCTCCTAAGCGGCGGGCATTGTCTATGTCCTTTAGCATGATGCGTTGTTCGATAGGAGAGTATAGAAAATCACCGCCGCGCGGACGGATAATAACATGTAGTTTGTTTTTTTGCAGGACTTCTCTTGCAATGACAATATCACCGTACGAAGGGGTAGTTCCCCCTTCGGGTATTCCGGCGCACAGCTCTACCCGATCGGTTCCACCCGCTTGGGCGGCAATGCAGCTCTCTACCGAGTTTGCGCAAACCTCAAATAAATATTCCTTCATGACTTTTATCTCTTTTTATAGTCACAAAAATAAGAAAACTCCGTGAACTCCGGAAGCGGATAAAATAAAAAAGGAGCGAATGGCCTGTTGCCAACGCTCCTCTCATGGTTTTAATTCTTTTGTTTACTTAGCGTAGCTTACCGCACGTGTCTCACGGATAACGGTAATTTTCACCTGTCCCGGATAAGTCATCTCATCCTGTATCTTCTTGGCTATTTCACCGGAAAGGTTTTCTGTCGCCTTATCGTCAATCTTGTCTGCACCGACGATGACGCGCAATTCACGGCCTGCCTGGATAGCGTAGGTCTTTGTTACGCCCGGATAAGACATCGCCAGTTGCTCAAGGTCGTTGAGACGCTTGATATAGGCCTCTACAATTTCGCGGCGGGCTCCCGGACGCGCTCCTGAGATGGCGTCGCATACCTGTACGATAGGAGCCAGCAGACTGGTCATTTCCACTTCATCGTGGTGAGCGCCGATAGCGTTGCAAATATCCGGCTTTTCCTTGAATTTCTCTGCCAGTTTCATACCGTAGAGTGCGTGCGGCAATTCCGGCTCTTCATCGGGCACTTTACCGATATCATGCAGCAATCCGGCACGTTTTGCCTTTTTGGGGTTCAAACCGAGCTCAGATGCCATTACAGCACATAAATTGGCTGTTTCACGGGCATGTTGCAACAGGTTCTGACCGTAAGACGAACGGTATTTCATCTTACCGATGATACGGATAAGCTCGGGATGCAGACCATGAATACCTAAGTCTATGGTAGTACGTTTACCGGTTTCTATAATTTCCTCTTCCACCTGCTTGCGTACTTTGGCTACTACTTCCTCGATACGTGCAGGATGGATACGTCCGTCTGTTACCAGCTGGTGCAATGCCAGACGGGCAATTTCGCGGCGAACCGGGTCGAAGGCTGATAATACGATGGCTTCCGGAGTATCGTCCACAACGATTTCCACACCGGTGGCAGCTTCCAACGCACGGATGTTACGTCCTTCACGACCGATGATGCGTCCTTTGATTTCATCCGATTCGATGTGGAATACAGTAACGGAGTTTTCGATAGCGGTCTCTGTCGCTACACGTTGGATGGACTGTATAACGATACGTTTGGCTTCTTTGCTTGCTGTCAGTTTGGCATCGTCCATGATATCATTGATATAGGATTGCGCCTGCGTCTTGGCTTCTTCCTTCAAGGATTCTACCATACGCTCTTTGGCTTCTTCGGCGGAAAGGCCTGAAATTGCTTCCAGCTTTTCGATTTCCTGGCGTTGCATATGTTCCAGTTCCTCTTTCTTTTTGTCAACGATTACCAATTGGGCTTCCAGATTCTCTTTCACCGCCTCGGCTTCCATCTTCTTACGCTGAATTTCTTCCTGACGCTGGTTCAGTACCAGTTCGCGTTGTTTCAACTTATTCTCTGCCTGCTGTATCTTTTGGTTACGGAGTGATACCTCTTTCTCCAAATCCGCTTTCTTGTTCAGGAATTTTTCCTTTACTTCCAGCAACTTATTCTTTTTAATCACTTCCGCTTCAGCCTCGGCTTCTTTAAGGATGCTGTCGTATTTGGACTTCAATCCATGCTTGAAGAACATATACGAAGCAAATCCGCCGACGATGAAACAGGCAATGGATACTACTATTGTAACTACTGTCATTTTATTAATTTGTTTTTAAGTATATAAATAAAAAGCACTGCATAAAAGCCTGTCCGTTACCGGACGGGGCTTTTGTACAGTGCGCGATATTATCTCTCTCGTAAAAACGGAACAGAAAATTGTTTCCTTATCCTTCCTTGAAATAGGATTCCAATACTTCTGTCAGTTCTTTTATCTTGGCTGTATAGGGCTCAGTATCATTACGGTCTTTCAACTGAAGGGTCTCCAAAGCAAATTGATAAGCCACCATGGCTATAATCCTCTCTGAAGAGATGTTCTGATAGTGTTCCCGATACGCATTGATCCGGATATTGACCTGTTTGGCAGCTTCCCTTACTATTTCCTCGTCCTCACGATTGATGGTGAGAGGATAGGTGGCCCCTGCCATTTGCAGGTTTATCTTTATCTTATCGTTCATACATCCTCTTTTTTATTCATTCAATAAAGCGATGCATTTATCGACTTCACGCACTAATTTGGACAATCGCAGTTTCGTCTCTTTTACGTCACTGCCGTTAAGGCTGATTGTCGTAGCTGTTTTTAGGTTTGTGTAGTTTGTTTCCAGCTCTTTGTAATCGGCACGTACTTTCTCGCATTCTTCCTCTTTAGCTTCGAGAAGTTGCTTAAGTTCAGCATTTTCGCGTTTTAATTCATCATGCAGATAGATTAAATGCCGCAGTCTGGCTTCAAAAGTACTTAATAGCTTCTTTTCTTCGTCTGTCATTACTACACCAAAATTGTACACAAAAATACAATTAACTTGGAGATTACAAAAGCTTTTCAAAGAAAAATGTTCCGTATGTACTGAAATAAGGGGAAAAAGAGGTTATGTCATGTGGGATAAAGGGAACTTTGGACTATTTAAGTGATAGTATGGCCGATATTAATCCGTAGCAATATCGGAGATTACTGCCTTAATAACTTTAGATTGGTTTTCTGTGTGTGTATTGAAATCTTCATAAAATAATTTGTGGGATAATTTAATTTATATACTGAACTAATTGTATACCTTTGTGTACCATATCTGTGCAGTTGGATAAACCGGGTAAGACGGAGTACGTGGAGGTGTTGAATTTGTATATTATAAAACAAGAATCAAAGAATATGAGAATTTTAGTTACTTACGCCGTTCAGGGTGAATTTACGGAATTGAAGTTTCCCGGTTTGACAGGGGAAGAAGAAGTGCAGGTGGGCTATCTTCGCACCGGAATAGGAAAGGTGAAATCGGCTTTTTATCTTACGGAAGCTATCAATCGCGCACAGCCCGATTTAGTTGTCAATATGGGTACGGCAGGTACTGTCCGTCATCAGGTGGGGGATATTTTCGTATGCCGTCATTTCATAGACCGCGATATGCAGAAGTTGACTGATTTTGATATGGAATGTGAGATAAACTCGGCGGAACTGTTGGCTCGGAAAGGCTATTGCCTGCATTGGCAGGGCGAAGGAATATGTAATACGGGGGATACTTTTCTGACGGAACTGTCGGATGTAAAAGGAGATGTTGTGGATATGGAAGCTTATGCCCAGGCATGGGTGTGCCGTACCAAAAATACACCGTTCATCGCGGTGAAGTATGTAACCGATATCATCGGGCAGAATTCGGTGAAGCATTGGGAGGATAAACTTGCGGATGCCCGTAAGGGATTGGGAGAATTCTTTGAGGCGCTTGGAGGAGCAGGGTAATTCGTAATTGAGAAGCAAGGCTTTACTTTATTTCAGTGTTTTGAAAGAGAGGATATGGTAACTTGTTCCTATTGCAATCAGTAACAATAATATTTTCAGCCACCAATAGGGGGCTATGAAAAAGATGCAGTTGAGAATTGTTATCCATATAAGTGATATGGAAATGATTTTAGCTCTTAACGGAATAGCTTTATTCTCACGGAAATTACGGATATAGTTTCCCAAATATTTTTGGTGCAACAGCCAATGGTAGAGGCGGGGAGAACTGCGGACGTAAAGAGCTGCTGTAAGTAACAGAAATGGAGTTGTAGGCAGCAATGGAAGAAAAACTCCGATGATGCCGAGTATTAAAGAAAGTGTACCGAATAGGATATAAAGGGCTTTCATGCCGCAAAAATAGAAAAAATATGAAGAATAAAGTCGTTTTGCTATTGTTTATTGTTTGTTGCGCATGGACCGCTACGGCCCAGACGGTTGCGGATTCTTTGGCTTTGGTTGCCGCGCATTGGCAGGTGACGTCTTTAAAGAAAGGCGTACTTTGCCGAAAGGCTTTTTTCAATTCTTTATATGGTGTTCCACAGGAAGTTTCCGTACTCGAAATAACTCCGAAGTATTACAATCTGGATGTACTGATTCATCAGCCTAAAGAGGAAACCAGTGTGGCTGCACACCGTTCGGGAGCAATAGCTGCCGTTAATGGTTCTTATTTTAATATGAAAGCAGGTAATTCGGTTTGTTATTTGCGGAAAAACGGAGTGGTGGTGGATACAACTGCCAACGGCGCATTGGGTACGGTTTCCAATGGAGCTGTATTCATAAAGAAAGGACGGATGAAATTGTTGCCCTGGAGCAAACAAGAAGAAAAGGCTTGTCGCTTGAAGCATGGGACGGTGCTTGTTTCCGGTCCTTTGATGCTGATGAATGGAAAAGAGTGTGATATTTCCGCTTGTAACCAAAGTTTTGTGAATACCAAACATCCGCGTAGCGCCATAGTGCTTACGAAAGATAAAAAGATTTTGTTTGTTGTTGTGGACGGACGTATGAAAGGAAAGGCGGATGGTGTCAATATACCTGAACTGACACACATGATCCGCGTATTGGGTGGAAAAGACGCGTTGAATCTTGACGGCGGCGGTTCTTCTACTTTATGGAGCGGGGAATATTCCGATACGGGTATCATTAATACGCCTTCGGGTGGAGTGGAACGCCGGGTTGCCAATTCTATCTGTGTGTATGAATAAGTGGTAATCTGATGTGTAAATTCCAAGTTTTTTGTACTTTTGCTGTCGCATCGAGGTGACATTAGATGCACAGTACTATAAATGATATTTTAATTAGCGTATTAACAGTATGTATACAGTCATTAAACGAATGGAAGTTTCGGCTGCCCACAGTCTGAAGCTTTCCTATCAGAGTAAATGTGAAAATCTGCATGGTCACAATTGGATAATCACAGTTTATTGCCGTTCCAAAGAGTTGAATGCCGATGGTATGGTAGTTGATTTCAGCCATATCAAACAGGTGGTGAAAGAGCAGTTGGACCACCGGAATATCAATGAAGTTCTTCCTTTTAATCCTACAGCCGAGAATATTGCGCGTTGGATATGCGACCAAATACCTACTTGTTTTAAAGTAGAGGTGCAGGAATCCGAGTCGAATATAGCCGTATATGAAGAAGATTGACACGACCGCTTATGAGAAAGATTAACGAAATATTTTACAGTCTGCAGGGAGAGGGATTTCATACGGGTACTCCTGCTGTTTTTATCCGTCTTTCCGGTTGTAACCTGAAGTGCCCGTTTTGTGATACGCAGCATGAAGAGGGTGTTTTGATGACAGATGAAGAAATCATGGCGGAGGTGGGGAAATATCCTGCAATGATGGTGATACTGACGGGTGGAGAACCTTCGCTTTGGATTGATCGGGAATTTGTAGACCGTCTGCACCAGCTGGGAAAGTATGTGTGTATCGAGACTAACGGGACACACGAGCTACCGGATAATATAGATTGGGTGACTTGCTCGCCCAAACGAGGGGCAAAACTGAGCATTTCCCGCATGGATGAGGTGAAAGTGGTGTATGAAAGTCAGGACATTACCGTGTATGAACAACTGCCTGCCAAGCATTTTTTTCTGCAACCTTGTTCTTGTAGTAATACGGTAGAAACTGTGGTGCGCGTGATGCAGCATCCGAAATGGAGACTGAGTTTACAGACGCATAAGTTGATTAATATTTCTTGAACGGTGACTTTGCCTGATAAGGCGGTTGCACGGGAGGAGAGGCTCGAACTCCCGACACCCGGTTTTGGAGACCGGTGCTCTACCAACTGAGCTACTCCCGTGTTTGCGGCTGCAAAGGTAATGGAAACTTTCAAATCTGCAAGCCCTTTGTCCCTTTATTTTAAAGGGAAAATCGCTTATAGCATTTGTAAGTCCTGATACATAACGCGATAGGCTGCCGCTTTTTTTTCTAAAGCCAGCGGATAAGCTCTTGATGAAGAAGGCATGCGATAGAGACGTATGGGGCGATCCTCGAAAATGAACTCTGTAAAATCCCCGACCTTGGGCTCTTTCAATGAGAACAGCGCGCAAAGTGTGTCCGTCGCCTTTTGCCCCGTGGTGACAATCGCTTCGCATTGCGGCAGTTGTTGCAGCAATGCGGCTATATCGGTAGGTTGGACTACCTCAAGAAACTTATCGGATGCATTATCCTGTAATCGCCGTACGGCGGTGGCCGTATCGAACAGGGCTATTCCCTTTTTGTTCAGGAAACTGATAATACACTCTTTACAAAAGGCCTTTCGGGATTTATCTACGAAATGGTCTTTATCATTAAAGAATAAGAGACCTGCTATGCGCCACATGTCGTTATTCCAATTCGGATAATAAAACTCCATTGACCACCGCTTCTTTTGCGGCGGGAAGCTCCCCAGCATCAGTAAACGTGCATTGCCGGGGAGAAAAGGTTCTAAGGGATGCTGTTCTATTTCCATAGAAAAAAGCGTTTGCGCTTATTGGCCGAGACTTCGGCTTATGCTTTCTCTTGTTCGTCGGCTTTCTTTTTCGGTTCTTTCTTTGCCAGCATAACGATATTGTACACATACTCGGTCATCCATTGTTCCGAGTATCCCAAACGTTCTTTGTACTGACGGACTGTCATGGCTGTTTTGTGTACGTCATCCTTTTTCCAAACGGCCTTGGTACAAACCTCATGTACCGTTTTTTCGGTCATGCTGCGTAATGCGCCTTTAAAAATAGACGGCATACGGAATTTCCATTGCATCAGGTTACCCATCAACATCATCAGATCGTTAGAGAAGCCCTGATACATGAAAAGATAACCTTGTACGTCATTCTGCGTACGGCAGTGTTTTTTTACGGAAGCGTCGATCTCTTTAAAGAAGTTCTCGCTTATTCCGTAGTCCTGCATCAGCATCTTGCGGGAAACCGCTTTTTCCGCTTGTCCCAGACGACCGCCCTGTGTAGGAATTTTGAATAAACGTTTGAAGTTGGCTACATCCGGTACAAAACGGATGTTGGTGATACCCAGGTTTGCGGCTATCACAGATTGGAAGTAGACACGTGTCAGTGAGACAAAGTCTTCCACATTTTTGGAAGAAACCTCTTCCGAATTCTTGTTGAATAGTTTGGCAAATATACCCATGATGATAGTTTTTCTAAATTTACGGGTGCAAAGGTAGTAAATAACTTGCTTTTTACCAGCACTCCAACTCTTTTTCTACTTCATTTCAGCTTGAAGTGAAACTTATGTCCTTCGAATATGGGTTCCACAATGTCATAGCGAATGAGTTTAGCCAGCAAATGTTCCGCGGAACGGCGTGACAGATGTGCCAGACGGCAATAACGGTTCAGTGACAATCGGTCGTTTTGTTCCAGCAAATCAAGAAGCAGTTGTTCCCGTTCGGTGTATTCCATCAGTTCTCCTTTGGGACTTTCGCTTTGCTGCCAGATACGCAGGTGTACCGGGGTGGCAAGAATGTTTTCGTCTTTAATGCGCAGGTAGGCGAGATACCTGCCGGTTTCGTCTTTGGCATATACCGGTTTCCGGTCGCTTTCATCAATTTGTACGAGTAGCACGCTACGGCCTTCCACCTGATAAGTCTGCGTGCTGTAACTCACTTCCGGGCGACAGTATAATCGGGCTGCCGCTTCTATCATATATTGTTCCTCGTCGGAGCGTACTCCGGCTATTTTTCCATTGTCTTTTACGCCGATAAGGAGACGTCCGCCGTCCGTATTTGAAAAGGCCGAAAGCGTCTTGGCAATTTTTCGCGCATCGGATATTTCGAACTTGAAATCTTGCTGCTGGTGCTCTCCTTCGGCTATGAGAGCATGTATATATTGGGCATCAGTAAGCGTTTTCATGCCTGCAAAAGTAGATAAAAAACACGTATGAGCCCTTTTTTATGCCGATTTTGCGTATTATTTCAAAAAAAATATCGTTTTTCTGCATTTATTTCAAGAAAGAATGTATTTTTGTCGGACATTATTAACGAAGTAATTAAAAAAGGATTATGAAAGAATTAGTTGAAAAAGTTGCAGAATTGTATGCAGCATTCGAAAAAGATGCAAAAGCTCAGTTGGAAAACGGTAACAAGGCAGCCGGTACTCGTGCACGTAAGGCTTCTTTGGAAATCGAAAAGACAATGAAAGAATTCCGCAAAGCATCTTTGGAAGCTTCTAAGAAGTAAGAAAAAAGCAGATTTAATGCTGTGAAAGACTGCCGTCCGGCGGTCTTTTTTATTTTATATATAGTAGTTCCTTTGTACGGATAAGTCGTTTTTCTATCCTATCCCTCAACGATTTTTAATATATTAATTGCTTGGCCTTCGTCCTTGAAATCGAAGTTTTATTGCTACTTTTGGCACGGGTTATGGACGAGAATGTATTAAATAAGTTGAAGATATTGGCGGAGTCGGCAAAGTACGATGTATCTTGCTCATCCAGCGGTACTGTGCGTTCCAATAAAGCGGGCATGGTGGGTAATACTGTGGGCGGGTGGGGTATCTGTCATAGCTTTGCAGAGGACGGACGCTGTATTTCGTTGTTGAAAGTGATGCTGACGAATTACTGCATATACGATTGCGCCTATTGTATCAACCGTCGTAGCAACGACTTGCCTCGTGCCACCCTTTCCGTCGGCGAACTGGTGGATTTGACAATGGAATTTTATCGCCGCAACTACATCGAAGGGCTTTTTCTGAGTAGCGGTGTGGTGCGCAACCCCGATTATACAATGGAACGGTTGGTGCGTGTGGCCAAAGACCTTCGTACCATCCATCGCTTCAACGGCTATATCCATTTGAAGAGTATTCCCGGAGCCAGTCGGGAGTTGGTGAATGAAGCCGGGTTATATGCCGACCGTCTCAGTGTAAATGTGGAAATCCCCAAAGAAGAAAACCTCAAGCTGCTTGCTCCGGAGAAAGACCATAAGAGTGTGTTTGCTCCGATGCGATATATCCAGCAAGGTGTTTTGGAGAGTGCGGAAGAACGTAAGAAGTATCGTTATGCGCCCCGTTTTGCTCCGGCGGGACAGAGTACACAGATGATTGTGGGGGCTACCGCTGAAACGGACAAGGATATTCTTTTCCTTTCATCGGCTCTTTATCAGCGTCCTACGATGCGGCGCGTCTATTATTCCGGATATGTCTCGGTGAATACGTACGACAAGCGCCTGCCGGCTTTGAAACAGCCGCCCTTGGTACGCGAGAACCGCCTCTATCAGGCTGACTGGCTGCTGCGTTTCTATCAGTTCAAGGTAGATGAAATCGTAGATGACGCTTATCCGGATTTGGATTTGGAGATAGATCCGAAACTGTCGTGGGCCTTGCGTCATCCCGAGCTGTTTCCCGTTGATATCAATAAAGCGGATTATGAGATGATACTCCGCATACCGGGTATCGGCGTGAAATCGGCGCGCCTGATAATCGCTTCCCGCCGTTTTTCCAAATTGGGATTTTATCAGCTGAAAAAAATCGGCGTGGTAATGAAGAAAGCGCAGTATTTTATTATGTGCAGTGAACTGCCTATGCGTACGGTCAATGAAATGACTCCGCAAGGGGTGCGCAATCTGTTGGTGCGAAAGCCTAAAAAGAAATACGATGACAGGCAGTTGACACTTGATTTTGGAGAAGAAAGAGAATGAACCTGTTTATATTCGATAATACTTTCGAGGGATTGCTGACTTCTGTTTTCGAGGCCTATTCCCGCCGTACTTTTCCGGATGCTTTGTTGGCAGAGGGAGAGCCGCTACCCTTATTCCATGATGAGGCTTTTACGGTGGTTTCCGATGAAGAGAAAGCGGGTAGGGTTTGGCGCGGCTTACAGAAAAAACTGTCTGCATCCGCCTTGTCCTGCCTTACCCAATGCTGGCTGGCGGAAGAGCCGGAAACGGCATCGCTCCTGTTTCGTTATATCCGTAAAGCAATAGATGCTCCCCGTTCCATTGAAACCAATTTTGCCGACCCTGATGTTTTGGAATTCTCACGTATGTGGAAACGGGTAGATTGGGAACGCATACGGATGTTGCAGTTCATCCGTTTTCAAAAGGCTGCGGACGGTACTTATTTTGCAGCGGTGGAGCCGGAGAAGAATGCACTTCCCCTGATAACCGGGCATTTTAAAGACCGCTTTGCCGACCAACGTTGGTTGATATATGACATTAAGCGCGCTTATGGCTATTATTACGATTTAAAAGAAATACGGGAAGTTACTTTCGGCGAAGATAGTCATGAAGGACATCTTGTGACGGGTATGCTGGACGAAAGCCTTATGGATAAAGATGAAAAACTCTTTCAGCGACTTTGGAAAACCTATTTCAAGGCAATCTGCATCAGAGAGAGGCTGAATCCCCGCAAGCACAGACAAGATATGCCTGTGCGTTATTGGAAGTATTTGACGGAGAAACAGACTTGACTCTTAATTTATTACCCAGTGCTTGTTATAAGGAACGGTCTTATGCGGATCGTAGTGCATTCCGGCTTGCGTCGGTATCTTTAGGATGTATGTACGTCCGCTTTTGTTCATCAAAGAAATGTCACGCAGCCAGGGATTGGCATCTTTTAGCTGAGCATAGGTGATACCTTTGCTTTTGGCGAATTGCGCCAGATTGGTTATTCCAGTAGTGACTTTCACTTCAGTGTATGGGATGGACGGATAAAGATGTTCACGTTTCAGTAAGAAACCGTATTGTTGCGGATTGCTGATAACAGCCTTTGCCGCCAGCAAACGGAACATATAGCGTGAGGTTTCCTCTACCAGCCAAAGGTCTGCCGCTCGGCTCACCATTTGTTTCTGTAACTGTGCGGAGATGCGTCCTTGTCCGGCATTGTAGGCAGCGGCTACGCAGAGCCAGTTGCCATATTTGGCATAGGCCTCTTTCAGATATTTACAGGCGGCTTTCGTTTCTTTTTCCACGTGATAACGTTCGTCGATGTTATTGTTTACTTCCAAACCGAACTCACGTCCTGTACCGGGCATGAACTGCCACATGCCGGCGGCACCGGCGGGTGATTTGGCAAGCGGGTTAAGCGCGCTTTCTATTACGGCCAGATATTTAAAATCATCCGGTATGCCGTTTGCTTTTAATATAGGTTCTATAATAGGAAAATAGCGGTTTGCACGCTTTACGGTGAGCATCGTGGTGGAATGCATATAGGTGAACGACATCAGTTCGCGGTCCATACGTTCCCGGTGATCGTAGCGCAGCAAGTCCACTTCCTGTCCGGCAAAGGTAATCTTGGCGGGTACGGTAGGAGAGGTGACGCAGTAGGGCACTTCCGATTTAACGGATTGTTGTTCAGGATTCAGCACACTGTTGCCGAGGAGAAAAGGCAACGAAGCGCCTGTACACAGGGCAACGGTGGCTGTAAGTATCATATATCCGGCTTTTTTTTTCATCTTGGTTGTTTTTGGTTTATTGGCGTGAAGATACGAAATCAATTCTTTATAGGCAACCGTTCCCACAGCCAACGTGGAATCATTCGCCAAAAGAATACCAATAGGCTGTAACGTCCGTCAATTACCGCCACCCGTTTTTTATGTTTTAATGCCCGGACGATGTGTCGGGCTACTTCGTCGGCATGCATCAGCATCGGGTACTTGCCGTTCCGCAGCAAGTCCGTTGCTACGAAGCCCGGACGGATATCGGTGAAGCGGATGTTGAGGCGCTGCATCCGTGAAAGTTGCGCCAAAGCGTCGATGTACGTATTCTGAAACCGCTTGGTGGCGGAGTAGGCGGGTGCTACACCCAGCCCCTTGGTGCCCGCTATGGAACTGATTACAGCGATATGCCCGCCACCCGTTTTTTTGAAATAGTCGAAAGCGGCGGTTACCATTCGGGTAAATCCTTCGACATTGGTACGTGCGGTGTTCAATTCTATTTCCGGTTCCAGGTTTCTGTTCTGATAACCCACACCGGAACTTAGGAAAAACAAGTCCATACCGCCTAGGCGGTCTACCAATCGGTTGAGATGCAGGATGGCATTATCCTCTGTCACATCAAGACATTGTATCTCTATCTGTTCGGGGTTGGTTTGCTGCATGCTCCGCAGGGCTTCTTCGCGCCTGCCGGCAATACCTATGCGCCAACCTTGCCGCACGAGTAAACGGGCTACTTCCTGGCCGATGCCTGAGGTGGCTCCTATGATAATGGCTTTTTTCATGGGCAGAGATTATCCAATAACGGTTGCGATGATTTTTCTTCCGCCGCCACGATTGCGGAATTCACACAGATAGATACCTTGCCAAATGCCCATGTTCATCCGTCCGTTGGTAATGGGGATGGTCAGTTCCGCTCCCACAATGGTGGACTTGGCATGCGCCGGCATATCGTCGTCCCCCTCGCAGGTATGTTCGTAATAAGGTTCACGTTCCCTGACAAGGCGGTTGAAGATGGCTTCCATATCTGTCTGTACATCCGGGTCGGCATTCTCGTTGATGGTGAGTGCGGCGCTTGTGTGCTTGATGAACAAATGTAATAATCCGGTTGGTGGCAACGGCGGCAGGTTGCGGGATATTTCTTCCGTAACCAGATGAAAGCCACGCTTGTGAGGGGTGAGGGTAAACTCTTTTTGTATTATCATATTTCTTTCCTGTTCTTTATTTCTATTCCGTTATGTCGCCGGCTGTACTTGGCAGGGAAACGTTACGGTAAACGTACTGCCTTCGCCTACGGCGGATATCACCTCGATTCTCCCGTTCATGTGTTCCACGATGGACTTGCAGATGGATAAGCCCAGTCCGGCTCCTTGTACGAAAGAATCCGTTTTTTCGAACCGTTCGAATATCACGCCGAGCTTTTCTTGAGGTATGCCGCACCCGGTATCGGAAACGCTTATCCTCGCTTCGGACTGTCCCGTTTCGTATGAAATCTCGACATATCCCTGCGTTGTATTCTTCAACGCGTTCGATACGAGGTTGCTTAATACCTGCTTGATGCGCATCGGGTCCTGCTCTATCAGGCGGGGAATTGCCGGATAGCGGGTTTTGAGCGTTACGCCTTCGGGAACATTACGTTGACATTCGGTGCAGCTCTCGTCTATCAGGTCCGAGAGATTGAGCCAGACGGGAGACAGCTCTATGTGTCCGGCTTCTATTTTCGACAAGTCTAATACATCATTGATGATATTCAGCAATAACTCATTGTTGTGGTTTATCAGGGCTATATAGCGGTCGCGCTCCTCGGCATCCTCTATGTAGGGCAAAAGACCGGAGAAACCGATAATGGCATTCAGCGGCGTGCGTATTTCGTGACTCATGTTGGCGAGGAAAGCGGATTTCAGGCGGTCTGATTCTTCGGCTTTCTCTTTGGCCAGTATCAGCATGGCTTCCGTATCTTTGAGCCGGGTGATATCGTAGTTGATACAGATGAGTTCGATACAGTTCTGTTCGGGAGCGTACACTTTCACTATCAGGTTGACGTGCGTCCAAGAACAGTTGCCGTCTTGTCTGAGAATGCGTATCTCCTTGTTGAACTTGTTCTCTGTACCTTTTAGGGCGTTATCCAGAAAGCGGAGCATATCGTGACGGTCGTCGGGGTGGATGTGGTTGTACACTCCGATGATTTCGGACAACGGTGTGTCCTCCTGCTCACCGACATTGATATACCAGCTGTGTTGGGCATATCCCTGCCGGGTGAGCAGATTGTAATGGGCATACCCTACTTTGGCATAGTTACCTATCAGTTCGAAGAAACTCTCGAATTCCTGTATTTTGTTGTAGGCTACGGTAGTCTCGGTCTTATCGGCATTTATCAGCAGATAGTTGGTAGGGACGTGCTTTTCGTCGTACAGCGTGGTTACTTTGGTCACGAGGTCTATCGTACCCGTTTTGGTCTGCGGGTCGTAGTAAGAGCCTACTTGCGCGAAGTCGTAGCGGAACGTGAAATCGGCGTTTTCATATTTTCTCAGTTTCTCTTTCATCTCTTGCGGAAATACGGGATTGTCGAAGATATTGACACCCAGCAGGTCTTCTTTCCGTCGCAAGTGGAACATTTCCAGTTCCTTGTCGTTGAGGTCTATCAGAACTCCGTCTATGTTGTAGAGTTCGATGCCCACCGGAAGGTTCTTGTAGATGTTGTGCAAAAGCCGTTCGCGTTGTTGCAGCACCTGCGAGGCGGATGACATATAAGGGCCGTCCTGTATTTCGGCTATGCCGTAAATCTTGGTATGTCCTTTTTCATCGGTTTTCTGCATACAGGCTTTACTGCGCACCCATACGGGGCCTTTTACGCTATCGAGCAGATAGACGGCTTCATTCATCTGCTGCATATTGTAAAAGGAATGTGTGGTGGTATGCGGTTGCTCCTCTTTCAAGATGCGTTTGTTGAAGTCTTCAAAGCTGATGTAACCGTCTTCTTTCAAACCCAGCAGGTTGGCGATGTATTCGGAACAGATATAACTCGCATCCTGCACGTCGGCTTCCCACCAGCCCATGTTGGCATTGCGCATTATGTCTGATAACAGGTTATAATCCTTTTTAGCGTCCATACAGGAATATTTAGAGTGATTGATATTCTTATTATATACTTGTATATGCTTACAAAAATAGATATAATTCGCAGAAATGAAAAGAAATGGGGAAGAGATATAATAAAAATACAATACAATACAATAACAGTTATTACCAACCGTATGTTTGTTTTGTTATGCGGAGCCATGACATTATCTGTTTGCAGACAAGTATAAACTTACGCGTTCTTTGTGGAATGTGCGGCTCATAATAAGGTAGACTATGGTAAAAACAGCCGGAATATATGGCTTTTTAGCAGTCTGTTTGTAATTTATTCGGAGATAAGCGGTATCTTTGTTACCGTTTACAACGCTATTTACCCAACAAAACAAAGAATATATGGAAAAAGTTATTATCAACTCGTATGAGGATTTTGAAAAGCTGATAGGTCAGCAAATCGGTGTTTCGGAATATGTGGAGCTTACGCAGGAACGTATCAACCTCTTTGCCGACGCAACGCTGGACCACCAGTGGATTCACGTTGATACCGAGCGTGCCAAGACCGAAAGTCCTTTTAAGAGTACTATTGCGCACGGTTATCTTACCCTCTCCATGCTGCCGCATCTGTGGAACCAGATTATTGAGGTGAACAACCTGAAGATGATGATTAACTATGGTATGGACAAGATGAAGTTCGGCCAGGCTGTACTGTCCGGGCAGAGCATCCGTTTGGTGGCTTCCCTGCACTCGCTGGCAAACCTGCGCGGTGTGGCAAAGGCGGAAATCAAGTTTGCTATCGAAATAGAGGGCGAAAAGAAGAAAGCGCTCGAAGGTATCGCCATCTTCTTATATTACTTCAACTGATGATGCGTAAAATGGTATGCCCCCAATGTAAAGTGGGGGCTTTTTTTGTCCTGAACGGCAGCGGAGAGCGTCTGCCCGTATATGTTTCCCGTGAGGGAGAGATTGTGCCCAAAGATCCCGAAGCTTCTTTGGAAGGGTATAATTTGACGGAAGTCTACTGTTTGTGCTGTTCCTGGCATGGCAGTCCGAAGCGTTTGCTGAAATATTGATGTATATACTCCTTCCATAAATGCCGGAGTGCCGCCGCAGGGTGATAGAGCAGCATTCGCGGCCCGGCATACCGCATCACCTCACGCATCCGTTCTTTCATGGCAGGCTTGTAGCAATGAATGGGGCAGAGCCTGCAAGTGTTCTTCTTCTCGCCAAACGGGCAGCGGGACAGGCGCACGCGGGCATACTCCAGTAATTCGAGGCATTGCGGGCAAAGTTCTTTGTTGCCCTCTTTCTTGCGGCAGTAGAGACGGATCATCTGCTCTACGGTGCGTTGCTCTTGGGCGATGCGTGATGGGCGGACGTTCTTTTTACTCATGCATGCTGCGTTTTAGGTAAATCATATCTTTCAGTTGCTTGCCCGCTTCGTATATGGGATGGTCGTAGTTGTCCGTAAAGAAGTCGGGGATGCGGTGCGAATATGTGAATCCGCAGCTTTCATAAAAGGGAACGGTCAGAGGACTGTCGCCCGTACCCACGAGCATAGTTCGGCATCTGTCTGCATACCGCTTGAAAAGATATTCTATCAGTATCCTGCCATATCCCTGCCGTTGGAATTGCGGGTAGGTGGCAATGTTCTTTATCTCGAAAACATCTTCCGCTTCACGAGTAACGACACAGGCGGCTTTTATGTTACCTGCATCCGTCAGGACGAACATTTCGCCACGTTCCAGATAACGGTCTATCATGGACTCTTGTTCGTCGGCCAGGAGTAGGAGGTCGAGGTATTGTTTCTTGTTATGAAGAACAGGATATATACTTATCATATCGCTTTCATGGATTTACGTTGCAAAATTAATCTTTGCAGGGATACTACCAAACAAAAAACGAAGTGATACTGTTGATTAATCAGTGATAATTCGT
Organism: Bacteroides clarus YIT 12056; assembly: GCF_900129655.1. Classification (GTDB taxonomy): domain Bacteria; phylum Bacteroidota; class Bacteroidia; order Bacteroidales; family Bacteroidaceae; genus Bacteroides; species Bacteroides clarus. The sequence goes on along the minus strand of NZ_FQWK01000003.1, from coordinate 512,316 downwards.
ATAATAAGTATAATCCGTGCTTGCCGCGCATCATTTGCGGTGAACCATTAATACCTGAACGATTATGAATAAATTGAAAACTTCTTTATTGATTCTGATGCTTCTGGCATCTATATCCGCCTCTGCCGGTTATGCTCCCGACAGCGTGCAAATAGCTCTTAAAAAGATGTATCCCACAGCCGTCGGCATAGCCTGGTCGCAGGACAAGGCGTATTATGTGGCGGATTTTATGATGAATGGCTTCGATACCAAAGTCTGGTTCAACTCGGATGCGGAGTGGGTAATGAAGCAAACGGACTGGGAAACGCTGGATGAAGTGCCCGCCGCCGTGTTCAATGCTTTTGCCGCCAGCCAGTTTTCGGACGGGGTGGTACAGAACGTTGTTTGGGTACAGTTTCCCAAATGGCAACCCATCGTGGCCATACAAGTGGGCAAACCGAATGTGCAGATAAAATATCAGATATTGTTTACTCCGAAAGGCGAGGTCCTTCGCCAGCAGAATATCACTTACGCCTATAACACGCTTGGAGCAAGCACCTTCCTATAAACGGAAAGAGGTGTTCCTGTCCCGACAGGCGGGCATCTCATCCCGTCATTCGGTGTAAAAAATGAGCGGACTTGTTTTGTATGCTCTCCGTTTGCCTTATCTTTGCCGGAAAGAAAGACTGTATCTTATGAATCACGATGCTTTTCTGCAAGATGTTTACAGCGTTGTTGCCGCTATTCCTGCGGGACGCGTGGTGACTTACGGACAGATTGCCTATCTGGTAGGCAGACCTCAGTGTTCGCGTATGGTGGGACAGGCGATGCACAACGTGCCGGAAGATTTGCACCTGCCTTGCCATAGGGTGGTGAACAGTCAAGGCAGACTGGTACCGGGCTGGACGGAGCAAAGAGCGTTGCTGGAAAGTGAAGGTGTCCGGTTCAGGGCAAACGGTTTTGTAGATATGAAAAAGTCTCAATGGGAATTTATGAAAGAACAATAAACAAATGAATAACAATCGGAATATGAAATTTATAGGCGCGCATGTATCCGCCGGCGGCGGTGTGGAATTCGCTCCCGTCAATGCCCATGAAATAGGGGCGAACGCTTTTGCCCTGTTTACCAAGAACCAGCGCCAGTGGGTGGCGAAACCTCTGACGCGGGAAAGCATTGCTTTATTTAAGGAGAATTGCGGAAAGTATGCTTTGGATGCACGCTATATTCTTCCGCACGACAGTTATCTGATAAATCTGGGACATCCCGAAGAGGAAGGACTGGCGAAAAGCCGTGCGGCTTTTCTGGATGAGATGCAGCGTTGTGAAGAGTTAGGATTGAAGTTACTGAATTTTCATCCGGGCAGTCACTTGAACAAGATTTCCGTTAAGGCTTGTCTGGATAGGGTGGCCGAATCCATCAATATGACATTGGGCAAGACGCAGGGCGTTACGGCGGTTATTGAGAACACCGCCGGGCAAGGCAGTAATGTCGGCAATGAATTCTGGCACTTGAAGCATATCATCGACCGGGTGGAAGATAAGTCCCGCGTAGGCGTTTGCCTTGATACCTGTCATACCTATACGGCGGGATATGATATTGTAAACGAGTACGATAAGGTGTTTGAGGATTTCGATAAGACCGTCGGTTTCGGCTTTCTTCGCGCTATCCACCTGAATGATTCCAAAAAGGCGTTGGGAACTCGCGTAGACCGCCATGATAGCATCGGGAAAGGACTTATCGGCATGGGTTTCTTTGAACGTTTCATGAAAGATGAACGGTTCAACGACATGCCGATTGTGCTTGAAACTCCCGATGAATCACTTTGGGCGGAAGAAATCAATATGTTGCGTGGTTTTGAGGCGAACGTTATTGATTGACCTTAACGTTCTTCCATTCAAAATTAGAGATAATCTCTTTATCGCATTTGGCGTCCTTTGCCTTGATATTCAGATTCTCGAAAGTGAAATCCTTCAATTCGTACTGGTCGGACTTGCTGACGTTGAAGAATATGTCGCAACTCAGGTTGATATTGCGCAAAGTTACGTTGTTGGCACGTGAGAGGGGAATATCCTTACGGCCTTTGAGGTCGAAGAACTGTGTCCACGGTTTGATGAGCAGCATGCTCTTGGCATCGCCTGTGATGTCTTCCACCAGGATGTATTCGTAGTGTTGCGGCGTGTCGGGACGCATCTTCAGCCACAGCAGACGGGTAGCGTTGCTGATTTTGCAACGGCGGAGTATGATGTTGCGGTTGTGTATCGATTCACTGCCGCACGTCAGGCCGCTGTGGCAAAAACCATATGTACAGTCTTCTATGATGATATTGGTATTGCTGCCGTTATTGGCGTCTTTATCCGCCCACGGGCCTTTACCGCCTTTCAGGGCTACGGCATCGTCATTGACGGACATATAGCAGTTCTTAACCAGTACGTTGCTGCATACATCGATATCGATGGCGTCACTGCTCGGCGCTTTTACCGGAGCGGCGGGAGCGAAAATATGGAGATTCAGCAACTTGATGTTATTGCAGCGGTAGATATGCGTAGTCCAGAACGGAGAGTTCATGAGACGTACTCCGGAGATTTGCACATCGTTGCTGTTGGAGATGTAGAGCAGACGGGGACGCAACTCGTCCATGTTGGTGCATTTCGGGATAACCTGCCGGCGCAGCCAGAATGATTTCCAGTATCTATGTCCGTTACCGTTGATTGTGCCTTTGCCGGAGATTGTAAATCCGTTTACTTTGTCGGCATTGACCAGAGCGGCGAAATACTTCAGGCTTTGTCCTTCTATGCGGGTGTTGACAATGGCGAAATTGCTGATGTCATCACTTCCTTTCAATACGGAACCTTCTTCCATATATAGATGTGTCCGGGGTTTGAAGAAGATTGAACCGCTGAGGAAAGTTCCTTTGGGGACAACAATGACACCGCCGCCGTTTCGGGCTGCCCGGTCTATTACCGCCTGTATCTTTTCTGTTTGGAGGATTGTACTGTCGTTTACTACACCATAATCGGTTATGGTATATTTCTGTCCCAGTGTTTCGATGTTTACGATTTCGTTTTGTCTGAACCAGTCGGGGATAGGCGTACCGTCGGGGAATTTCTCTTGTCCGAACGTTTGCAGACTGATAAATGCTGTAAATAGGAATGCAATGATTTTCATGGTTTCCGATAAATTTAAAATCAACTTATGAATTACGCTGCAAACATAAGAAACTTAGTGCAATGCCGGGCGAAAGGCGTTGATTTAAATTCTGTGTAAAATGACTTTTTAGACTGCCTTGAACACGCATTCCACCCGGTTGCCGTCGGGGTCGAGTACTACACTTTCAAAATATCCGTCTCCCGAGGTACGGGGCTCCCCGGCGATGGTATATCCGGCGCTGCGCAGTTGTTCCGTCAGGCCGAGAACTTCCTCTTTGCTGTTGAGTGCAAAGGCGAAGTGGGTCAGGCCGAGTCTGTTTTCTTCAATGGGAGTATCCCGTACATCGGTACGGCTCATCAGCTCCAGGTCGGCTCCGCTGTCGAAACGGATAAAGTAGGATTCAAATCCTTTTTGGGGATTGACGTACTTTTCATTGCCTGTACCTTTGAAGTAACGGATATAAAACTCTTTCATTTCTTCCAGACGAAAAGTCCAGATGGCGATGTGGTGTATTCTCATAAGTCAATCTGTTTTTGTGTTATGCGATATGGGTTTGTTTACGGCTTCCATTGCAGGTGCAATATGGGAAAAGGATTTCCCGCAGGGTCGGTTTCATCTCTTCCGATAAGCCGGAAGCCCGTGTGCAGGTAGAATCGGTGAGCTGATTCGTTTTGCTCGTTGACGTCTACCTTATATATATGCTTTTCGTGGAGCGCGTATTGTATCAACTGCTTGCCGCAGCCTTTTCCTTGCTCCGCGGGATGTACAAAAAGCATTTCGATGAGCTCATCGCTCAGTCCCATGAAGGCGGCGATTTTTCCTTCCCGGTTCCGGATGATGTAAAGCTCTACGGCTTGAAAGTATCGGTTTCGTACCAATGGCTTATAGAACTGTATGTTCTCTTCCGTCAGGAAATGGTGGGTGCTTCGTACGGAGGCTTCCCATACGGCGAGCAGCTCGTCATAGTCTTGCGGGGTGGGGCGGAGAATAGTCATTCTGATATGTATTGTTGTTTATTCCTGAACATTTGATTAAAAGTCTGCTTTTCGGCTGATTCTCACTTGCTTCCCGGTTATGGGATGGGTGAATTCCAGCGTCTCGGCATGCAGATACAGCCGTTCGGCTTTCTTTCCGTAGAGCTCGTCGCCGATAATGGGGCAGTGCAGTCCGAGCGGGTGGGCGGCGTGTACCCGAAGCTGATGTGTGCGTCCGGTACGTGGATAAAAAGCGATGCGGGTGCGGTTATCCCCGCGTTTCAATACCTCAAAGTCTGTTACGGCGGGTTTGCCATATTCGGCATGTACCATTTGCCGGGGACGGTCAAGCGGATTCGGGCATAGCGGCAGCTCAACCGTTCCCGTATCTTGCGAAACCATTCCTTGAAGCAATGCTATATAGCGCTTTTGGATACTGCGGTTTTTAAATTGCGCCTGCAGGTTTTGGTGAACTTGCTTGGTCTTTGCCACCACCAACAGACCCGATGTCGCCATGTCCAGGCGATGCACAATCAACGGACCGTCCGCGTCAGGATACCGTTCACGTACCACGCTGTAAACGGAAGCCGCATCTTCTTTGCCGGGAACGGACAACATGCCTGCCGGTTTATTAACCACCGCCAACCATTCATCTTCATAGATGATTTCCAATTCTTTCTTGTTGGACTGCAATTCCTTCAGCATCGGATTCTCGTCCACTTCAAGACCTTGCAGCATATGTCTCAAAATCGGTTCGCACTTGCCTTTGCAAGCCGGATAGTAATGTCCGTGATGCCGTATCTCTGTTTTGGGAGACTCTCCCCACCAGAACTCTGCCATTGCAATAGGCTTCCAACCATGCAGATAGGCTTGTTGCAACAGTTTGGGGGCGGCGCACTCACCGGCTCCTGCGGGTGGGGTTTTGTGTACGGTCTGCTCAAAGATGTCGCAAAGCGTCTTGACTTCTCCCCGGTGATTCAGCATTTTGAATTGTCCGAACAGTTTTTGTTGCAGGGCGGCGGAGCGCACCTTCCGTTCGGCTTTCAATGCCTGTATGCCGGCCTCGTGGGTGGAGACGGTTTGTTGTAAAGGGGCGATACGCTCTTTCCAGGCACGTTCCATACGTTTGTATTCCGCTTTCTGAAACTGGCTTTCACGTATCAGAGTGCTTTCTTCTTCGGGAGTGATTCGGCAGTCGGGAGATAAGGCGGCCTGCCGTCTCCGTTCTTCCCGCCTCTCTTTGGCGGCTTTCATTTGCAGCCTGGCTTCTTCCAAAGACGCTCGGGCGGTTTGTTGCAAGGCGGTCAGTTGCTCAATCCGCCGTCTGTATGCTTCATCCTCTTCCAACTGTCTGATACGTACGTTGATTTGTGAGATTTGCTCTTCTTCTGTTTTGAAGAATCCTTGCGGTTGCAACAGGTCGTACACGGGCGGTACAAAGAAAGGATGCACGTTTTTGCCTGCCAGGATGCCCGAGAAAGCCGCGAGATATCCTATTTCGCCTTTGTCCGTTTTCACCACCAATACGCCGAACATTTTGCCTTGCGCCAACTCTTCTTTCCATCGGTCTTGTCGGCCAAGATAGTCCTGCACCTCTTTCACCGCCGCGATGCAGAGTGGATGCGGAGTGTAGCAAAAGGGGTAAGTAAACTTTTCCGGCAGCGGAATGTCTGTTACGGACGTATGGAAGGGATGCAGCATAACTTCTTCCGAATCGGTCACAACATCATCTTCGGCTTGTTGCGGCAGAGGGCGCGGGTGTACAGATTTCTTTTTCTTTCCGTATTTACGTTCTCTTTCCCAGGCGGCCTTGCGTGCCAGGTATCGTTCGTATTGATTTTCCAGATAGTTGTCGGCCATAATCTGTTGTTTATAGGTTGTTCGGTTCGTATGGAAACTCCGGTAACTCTTTTACCGCCTGGTGGACAGTGAGAATTCCTGCCAGTCGTATTGTTGCCCGTTTCCGTCGGCTACGGCCACGCGTATGGTGATATCGCCCGTCTTTATCCGGTCTCCTGCGCTGATGTTGGCGGTATACTTCACGCCGTTGCGCGGAGCTATCTGTTCCACCATGACGGGCGGAGAAATATAGATGCGCTTCATGCCTGTAATTTCCGTCACCATAGGGACTACATTATATATCGTCTGATTCCCCTCGTTCATGATTTCAAAAATCACTTTGCTGCTTTCGCCGGAAGTGATTATATGGTCGCGGTCATCGTCGATGAAACGTATGTTTCGTATTCTCAGATTGTCGAAAACGGAGGGAGCGGGATAGGCTTCGGGCTTCGGTTTGCAGGTTTCCGTTCTTTCTATCCGATAGCTGTATTCTTCCTGTTTCGGGGCGGAGACGGCATTCCCAATGGCTGCTCCGGCAATGGTTCCGATAATTGTGCCGATGGCCGAGCCCCGATAACCGCCTCGCCAGCCGCCGTTATTGTCACCTATCAGACCGCCGATGGCACCACCGACATTTCCGCCGATGGCTGCACCCGCAAATATTGCGCCGGGGTCGCCCGACGCCATTTGGCTTGTGCCGCAACCGCTGCACACAGCGACTAACGCCAGAAATCCAACGAAACACTTCTTCATATCATTCAATTTTGTTTTATGATATACAAAGGTAGGGAAAGTATTGGAAGGTTATTCTGTTTTCTTACTTTTTACTTTTTTATTCAGTATCTTTATAATATCTACTCTAATTGCTTTCTGTAAACAGCGTCCAATGTGTTTCCGTCTTTGTCTTTCCAAACGCGCCACCCGTTATTGCAGCTGCCGGTGCAGAAGTCGGCAGCAGTACTCGGACTTGAAAAGGTGATGTCATGCTCGCTGTTATCGCGTATTCGTATCGCAAAGATAGAAAAAGAATTTTTATCCTTGTCATTTCAGCTCCTTATATGCTTCTTTTTTTCCTGTCTCGTGTGTTGTTTCCCGTTTGCGTAGGGTGAACGGACGGCGTTGATATGGCCGACTGTTTGTTTGGATGCGCGAAACAAACTGTTTCCTTATGGAGAACACTTTGTTCGGTATGTTGGAACACTTTGTTTCAACGCACGGAACATTTCGTTTTATCGTATGGAAACAAAATGTTTTTATACGATAGAACAAAGTGTTCACCACTGTGAACTAATCTGTTAGCTTACTTGTCGGATAAAATAGGATCGCGTATTCCCCGTCATCCCTGCGGTACTCTACCAGCTATATTCCTCGCTGTAAGAATCGAAGGCCGGTTCTCCCTGGATGTTATACTGACGGAATATGCTGCGAATATATGCTTGGTCGTCGGGAGAGAGGTAAGACTCTTCCCGGTAGAAGCGGTAGTATTTTCCGCGACCGAAGTGGGCGATGAGCCGGTTTTTCAGCGTATGCAGATATTTGTACGGAACATCATCGAGCAAATGGCTGATGCCCCACGCCACATGCGCCTTTTGTGCCGACTGGAAGTAAGGACATTTGCTGCTGTCTGCCGGTATGCACAGTGGGTTGATGACGCGGATGGACGGATATTCGGGCGTGTCGCGGACAGCGGCAAGGCGGTGCAGGCAGGTTTCGGCTTTTGCGCATTGGGCGTTGAAGCAACGTGAGAAACTATAAGGTGCCAATGGCTTTTCTGATTGATGTTTCATATTTACAGGTATAATGATATAGCAGACAAAGGTAAGGCCTTTTTTCCCGGGAAGGAAAGGAAACAAATGAAAAGTTTTCTGCTATTTTTTATCCTTTTCTATTCTACTCAATCTATAAATACCTATATTTGGCCTGTTTTTGTAACCTTAGAGCAACTGTAGGATGTCTTTGTTTATACCACTAACACCGGATATGGATGATGAAACACTTTTCGCGCGGGTAGAGCGGGGAGACGTGGAGGCGTTTACCGTGGTCTATAAAAAGTACCATAAGCTGCTTTATGTACTGGCTTATCGCTACCTGATGAACAAGACCATGGCAGAGGATGCGGTGCAGCATGTCTTTACCCGTTTCTGGGAGTTCCGTTCGGAACTTCGCGTAGGTGTCAGTCTGAAGAACTATCTGGTGACGATGACGAAGAACCATATTCTTAATGTAATCCGCAATGAGAATACTGCCGTCGCAAAGAATTATGAGATGGCGCAAAGCACGCCCGAATATGAAGATACGCTGGTAGAGAATCTGGAGAAGAAGGAACTGATGTCATTGTTTTATCAAGCGCTGGACAAGCTGCCGTCTCAGAAACGTGAAATCTGTATGATGAAAGTGCGTGATGAACTTACCAATCAGGAAATAGCGGAGCGCATGCATTTGTCGGTCAATACCATCAAGACCCATTATTCGGAAGCGTTGAAGTTGTTGCGCGCGCATCTGCATAAATTGCTAATATTTGTTACATACCTCACCCTGCTGAAGCATTTAAGTGTCTTTTTTATACTATGGATAATAAGATGATGAATAAACCCACCGAAGAACAGATACAGGAAGTACTTGCCGGAACATCTACTCCTGAAACAGCCCGTCTTGTCGCGCAATGGTTCGCTACGGATGAAGGAACGGCCTATTTGTCCCGAAGCATGGATTGTGAGGTGGAACAGGTGAAGCTTGGTTATGAAGAACTTTATGTGAACCATGAAATAGCGTCTGATGAATTGTTTGCCCGTATTCGCAGGAATATCCGCCGGAAGCGTATCCGCAGGATAGCTTTCCGTGCGGCTGCGGTATTGATTCCGTTTATTGTGCTGGCAGGCCTGTTTGTACAGTTGGACAAGCGGGTGGATTTGTTTGGCGGTTCCGGTTACGAAGAAATCTATGTGGCAAAGGGTGAGCGCCTGCAAATGATGTTTCAGGATGGCACACGCATATATATCAATTCCGATTCCCGCTTGAAGTACCCCAGGAAGTTCGCGCTTTCCAGCCGCGAAGTCTATCTGGAAGGTGAAGCTTATTTTGTGGTATCTAAAAATCCGGACCGCCCTTTCATCGTTAATCTGAACGGACCTGCCATTCATGTACTGGGAACTTCGTTCGATGTCAATGCCTATCCGGATAATAAAGATATTACCGTATGTCTGGATGAAGGGCGTATCGACCTTACGCTCCCCTCGGATAAGAAATATCCGGTGCAGCCCGGTGAACGGCTGGTGTACAACCGGGAGGACGACCGCTGTACCATTTCACGAAACAGTGACACCCGCTTTTCTTCTTTGTGGAAAACAAATGTAATCGCTTTCAGGGATGCTCCTTTGGCGGAAGTTATCAAGGTGCTGCATCGCTGGTATAATGTTGATTTTAAAGTGGAGAACCAGGACGCTTGGAATGTTTATTTCACGCTGACTTCCGAAAATACACTTCTTGAAAAAGTATTGCGTGATTTGGAGAAGATCGCCCCCTTATACTTTCGGTATGATGAGGCTGAAAAAGAGATAATTGTCACTACAAAATAAAATTCAGCAAAAAAAAGAGATTTTCTCTCACCCGTTCCGGACTCTTGTGTGTCTACTTAGTATAAAGAGAATTTTATACTATTGCTAATCTAAAATTAAAGTTATGAAACACAAGATTCTGCTTGTACTGCTTTTTAGCTCTATGGCTTGTATTACGGCCACTGCTCAAAAGGTTTCAATGGATTTCCGGCAGGTGAAACTGGCGAAAGTCTTTGATGCCATTACTCAACAGACCGGACTGACGGTTGCATACAGCCGTCCTACGGTCAATCCCGATAAACTCGTTACTGTCCGGGCGGATAAAGAAGAACTGTCTGATGTACTGAACAGATTGCTGTCCGGCATGAACGTTGCTTATGAGATAAGCGGAAAGAAAGTCTATCTGAAAGCGAAAAACAGTTCGGAAGCTGCAGGGCAGGGTGGAAAGATGAAAAGGATTTCCGGTATCATCGTTGACGAAAAAGGCGAACCGGTAATTGGTGCGAGCATTGCCGTGAAAGGTACTTCTTTGGGAACGATTACGAATGTTGACGGAGAATATACATTGGCTGGCGTTCCCGAGAAAGCGGAAGTTGTCATCTCGTTTATAGGCTACAAGACACGGACTTTTTCGGCAGGGGACAAAGCGCTTGCCAATATAATTCTGAAAGAGGACAGTGAATTGTTGGAGGAAGTAGTGGTTGTGGGATATGGCGTGCAGAAGAAGAGCGACGTATCTACTTCCATATCTTCTGTGAAGGCGGAAGATATTGCCAAAACATCCGCTTCAGATTTTCGTCAGGCATTGGCGGGAAAAATGCCGGGAGTGCAGGTGACTACTCCAAGCGGTGATCCGGAAGGCAATGTCAGTATCCGCGTGCGTGGTATCAGCACTGTCAATGCCGGTAGCGATCCGCTTTATATCATTGACGGTGTACCGGTAGAACGTGGCTTCGCCAATCTTAATAATAATGATATAGAATCGGTGGAAGTGTTGAAGGATGCTTCGTCGGCAGCTATTTATGGCAGCCGCGGTTCCAATGGTGTTATTATTATTACTACCAAACAGGGGCAGACGGAAAAAGTGAAGATACAGTATGACGGTTATTATGGCATACAGAATGTATCGAAGAAACTGGATATGATGAATGCCTACCAGTTTGCGGAGTTTGCCAAGGACGGTCATGACAACGCCTATCTGGATGCCAATCCGGGAGTTTCGCCCGACGACCCGAACGGCATGCGTCCCAACTCGTGGGAACGTATTCCCACCGAACTGTTCCCTTACCTGAATGGCGATCGCGGATTGACGGACACCGATTGGCAGGATGCCATTTTTCGGACTGCCGGTACACAGAGTCATAATATCTCTGTTTCGGGGCGTGGGAAAACGGTCGGCTATTTTGTTTCGGCCAATTATTACGATAAAGAAGGTGTCGTTATCAATTCCGATTTTAAGAAATACAGTATGCGTATGAATCTTGACGGCCAGTACAAAAGATTCAAGTTCGGGGTTAATTTCTCTCCGTCCTACTCGACTTCCAATCGTGTGGACGCATCAGGTTCAGGCGGTGTTGTACAGTCTGCGTTGATGATGCCGCCTGTATGGCCTGTATATAATGCGGACGGAAGTTATAATTATCAGGGAAACGGTTATTGGAGAATCGGGAACGATTATCAACACAATGCCATATTGAACCCCGTCGCGATGGCCAATTTGCAATCCGACGTTGTAGACCGTATGGCCATTGTAGGAAAAGTGTTTGCTGAAATAGAGTTTTTTAAAGGGCTGACTTACAATATTTCTTTCGGTGGTGATTATTACGGCTCGCATAATGATACGTACCGTTCCTCGGAATTACCGTTGCTGGGACAGAAGTATTATGATACCAAATCCAATCCTGTTGCTTACAGCTCTTCCGGCTTTTATTTTAATTGGTTGATAGAGAATAAGATAAATTATAATACTACTATCAATGAAGACCATTCTTTAAATGTAGTGTTGGTTCAGTCTGCGCAGAAAGAAACCTATAAAGGAGATAATGTAACGGCCACAGACTTTCCGAATGATTATATCCAGACCATCTCGGGCGGTACGGTGACGAAAGGTAACTCCGATAAGACGCAATGGACCATAGCCTCTTATCTGGCACGCGCTCAGTATAGCTATAAAGGTAAATATATGGCTTCTGCCGCCATACGTGCCGATGGTTCTTCACGTTTCGGAAAGAATAATCGTTGGGGGTACTTCCCGTCAGCTTCGGCAGCATGGAGAGTCAGCGGTGAGGATTTCTTCCAAAACACTCAGGCACTTTCTTTTATAGATGATTTAAAGATAAGGGCAAGTTACGGTGTTACCGGTAATTTTCAAATAGGCAACTATGACCATCTGTCGCTTATGGCAATCGATAATTATATACTTGGAACAAACAGCGGCCAGCTCATTTATGGCTATAAGCCCAATACGATTAAAAATGAGGATTTGAGCTGGGAAAAGAATGCGATGATTAATGCCGGTATTGATATACAGATGTTTAAGGGGCTGCTGGGAGTTACGGTAGATTATTACAATACGAACACTTCCAATATGCTTCTGAATGTTCCTGTTCCTCATCTGACAGGTTATAGTACTGCGTTGATGAATATCGGTAAAGTGAATAACAGAGGATGGGAGATAGCTTTGACTTCTCAGAAGAATTTTACGAAAGATTTCGGATATTCGTTCAATGCCAATTATGCGACCAATACGAATGAGGTGAAGGCTCTTGGTCCCGGCAACGCTCCTATTATCTCTACCGGCAGTGTAGACCATGCTTATTATATCACTAAAGTGGGTGAGCCTATCGGCAGTTACTATCTGCTGGTGCAAGACGGTATCTTTTCCAATGAAGAAGAGCTGAAGAAGTATCCTCATTTCAGCAATACTCAGCCGGGTGATTTCCGTTTTGTAGATGTAGACGGTGACGGCGTGATGGATTTGGATAAAGACCGTACGATTGTAGGTAATTATATGCCTGACTTTACTTATGGTTTCGGTGGTAAAGTATGGTATAAAGGGATAGACTTGGATTTTAACTTCCAGGGTGTTTATGGAAATGAAATATTGAACCTGAATAGAAGATATATTGATAATATGGAAGGTAACGTCAATGGAACGACGATTGCTCTGGGGCGTTGGAAGAATGCTGATAATCCGGGTAACGGTCAGGTGAATCGTGCCAATCGTAAGTCAAAAGGCTACAACGGCAGAACTTCAACCTGGCATTTGGAGGACGGTTCTTACCTGAGATTGCAAAATGTGACTTTAGGATATACTTTGCCTCAAAGCTTGACTCGCCACTTCTTTGTCGAGAAGCTGAGAGTGTATGTGTCGGGACAAAATCTTTGGACATCTACCGATTACAGCGGATATAATCCGGAAGTTAATGCACGTCCCGGGAACTCACTCTCTCCGGGTGAGGATTATGGAACGTATCCACTGGCCAGAACGTTTTTATTCGGCCTGAATATAACTCTTTAATTACCCCTTTAATAGATATGAAATATGAAAAAATATAAACTTCTTCTAATAGCATCAGCCGCTTTTCTGTCGGTGTCCTGTACAGATAATTTTTTCGATTTGGAACCGAGCAGTAGTGTACCTACGGATAAGATATATAAGACGGCCGAGGATTTTAATGTAGCGGTTATAGGTTGTTATTCAAAGTTGCAGACACAGGTAAGCTATTTTACCGAGTGCTGTGAATATCGGAGTGATAATCTGTATTTGAGCGCTCCCACTACCGGAACGCAAGATCGGTATGATATAGACCAGTTTTCCGATAAACCGTCGAATGGTATCTTGCAGGATGCATGGGCTAATTTTAATAATGGTGTGTACCGTTGTAATCTGGTGCTGGATAAAATAGATGGAGCGGATTTCGATGAAGCGTTGAAAAAGCAGTATAAAGCTGAAGCCTTGTTTATCCGTGCCTTGACGTATTTTAATATGTACCGTTTATGGGGAGGAGTACCTATGACTGATAAAGTCGTAACCGTTTCTGAAGCGCTGGCGATCGGACGCAGTTCGGAACAACAGGTTTATGATTTTCTGACAGGTGATTTGAAGCAGATAATAGAAAATAATATGTTGCCTCAGTCGTACACAGGTACCGAAGTAGGGCGTATAACTTCGGGAGCTGCCAAAGCGCTGTTGGGTAAGGTGTATCTAACTTTCCATAAGTGGGAGGAAGCAAGGGATGTTCTGTCTCAGATTATAGGTAAATATAGTTTGATGTCTTCTCCGGACAAAGTATTCGATGTGGATAATGAAATGAATAATGAGGTCATTTTTGCAGTTCGTTTCAATAAGGATATAGAGGGTGAGGGGCATGGCTATTGGTTCTCCATAACCAATTTGAGCGATGATACCAACCAGACGGAAGCATTGAAAAAGTGTTATTCGGACGCTGATGATAAACGCAAGGAACTGATAGAATATACACAAGTGGAAAGCAAGGTCTTTGTGTTGAAAAAATTCAAGGATGTCAAGAGCGCCACTTATAATACGGTGGGTAATGACCAGATTGTTTTGCGCTATGCCGATGTACTGCTTATGTATGCCGAGGCTCTAAACGAAATAGAGTATAGCAACTCGCAGACCTCTGTTGCCATGAATGCTTTGAATGCGGTTCATACACGTTCATGCAGCTCTGCCATACAGATTGCAGAGCTTCCTGATAAGGATAGTTTCCGCAAGGCGATTATGTTGGAGCGTCAGCGCGAGTTCCCCTACGAAGGACATCGATGGTTTGACCTTGTACGAATGGGGGGCGCTAAAGAGGCCATGAAAGCGGAAGGACATGAAATTCAAGATTACCAATTCCTGTATCCTATTCCCAAAACGGAACTGGAACGTATCAATAATGAGAAACTTCTATGGCAAAATCCCGGATATTGATTCCTTGTTAAACTTAAAGAAACAGACAATGAAAAAAGTAATATATAGTTTATTTTTTGTCTTTGCGGCAGTTTTTACTGCATGTGAAGAAGAGCTGCCGAAGGCTAATTTTGATTTGTATGAATTGAAATCTTTAGAGGCAAGCGCCGGAGATATGAATGTAACTCTGACCTGGGAAGACTATGAAAACGCTCACCCATCCGAATATCTGGTTATCTGGACTACCGGAGCCGCTGAGGATGATGGCGGACAGATGACAGTAGGAGCTGACAAGAAAAGTGTAGTTGTAGAGAATTTGGTGAATGACATGACTTATGGTTTTTCCGTACAACCTCGTTATGCAGGTGGGCTGGCCGGTAAAACGTCTGTAAATTGTACTCCCAAGAATGCACGTTATCCTGTTACGGACTTAACGGCTACTGCTGGTAATGAGCGGGTGCGGTTGAATTGGATAAAGCCTAATAGTGAACGTTTTACGAACTATCAGATAACTGTGAGCCCGAATGGTAAGGTAATAACATTGGATGATACTTCATTGGAGTCTTATATCATTGAAGGATTGACTAATGATATGGAATATACTTTTAGTATGGTAGCTTCTTATCCTACGGGAAACTCTGAACCTGTTGAGGTTTCGGCTACTCCGGGAAAGGTTTCTCCTATTTTGGTTGATCAGTCTGAAAAGACGGAACTGACACTTTGGGAGCCTGTGACATTTACATTGAATGACATGTTTTTTATGGGAGGTGATGTACAGTCTGTAAATTGGGATTTTGGTGATGGAACGACATCTGTGGAACTAAGTCCAAAGCATGCGTATGGAGCTATTGATGAGTATGTCGTTTCCGTGACAGTGACTTACACGAACGGTACTGTTGATACAGGAAGCCTGAAAGTTATAATAGTAGATTATAAATGGAATTCGGTAGACTTGAAATTTGCAAATTATAATGGTGATGTAAAAGCGTCTAATCCGGTATTTTCATTAGATGGTAAAACAATGTATATCCCAACTACTGTGAAAGATTTGTCCGGACATCTATTTGCCATCGATGTTGCCAGTGGAGTTATTAAATGGGTATTTGCAATTGATTATTCCAATAATAAAGGTGGTGGTGGCGCATTGGTTGGAGATGATGGGATTATCTATCAATGTGTAGGCAACAATTCTAAAGATAATGTATATGCCATTAAACCTGATGGTACTAAACTTTGGTCTGTAAAATTAGATGCCGGAATTGATGCTTTTCCTGCATTATCAATAGATGGGAGTAAACTTTATTGTCTCACTAATAAGGCTACATTATATGCTCTTAATGCAGCAAATGGAGAGATAGAATGGGCCGAGGAATTAGATAAAAGCGGGATAGGAAGTGCAGTTGCTGTCGATAAAGCTGGGAATATTTATGCGGGTACCAATGCGAAAATTTACTCTTATACTTCGGAGGGAGAAAAGCGTTGGGAAACATCAGAAGAAACGAAAGTTACGGAAACTGGTGCGTTTGCTTTGAATGGAAAACATTTGTATGCAGCATTGAAAAGTAAAGGTGGATTGATATCGATCAATATGGATACAGGAGCAAGAGAATGGAGTTGTCCTGTTTCTACCGATGATAGTTACTTTCCTGTAGTGGACAAAGATGGGGTTATATATTTTACAGAAAAAAAATCTGCTAATGTATATGCAGTAGATCCGACTAATGGAAATAAAAAATGGACGAAGGGATTAACAACAACTTATAATTTAATTTATAATGGCCTTGCTTTAAGTGATGATGGTGTACTTTATATGGGAACTCAAAAAGGATTTGCTGTATTTGGATTGAATACTATTGATGGAGAAGTCAATAGTATGATACCTAATGTTGGACAAGTCATGGCAGGTGTTACGATTGGGCCGGATAAACGTCTTTATTGTGGTACTATCAAAGGAAACATCGGATCTATTAAGGCTTTGGCTATTGATAAGGTCTTTGAAGCATCCTCCTGGAGTATGCGTGGCGGCGACCTGCAAGGTACCAACCGTCAGAAGTAAATATGAATTTTAAAGATATAGAAAGTTTATGGACAATATAAGAAAAATAAAATATTTCCTTACCTGCTTATTAGCGGTAGGGCTCATGAGTTGCAGTAATGATAATGATGACATAACGACAGGATATGAAGGAATTCTTGATGACCTCTCGGAAGAAGTCAATGTTACAGTACAAGAATTGTGGAGCACGTCTCCACTTACTCTTGACGCAAAACGAACCGGAGCTTTAACTAAAATACAAGGATATGCAGATAATTGTTTAAGTGATTACTTTTCAACTTTTCTGAGCGGATATGATCAGACTAGTGAAAATATGGAGAAAGCAGACCCTATATTAATATATTATCGTAGTGCATTTGATCGTGTTTTGGAGGATATTAAAAATTCTTCAGTAGAAGAAGGCACCGTTGAATTGTGGCAACTGTACAATATGGGATATGTGATAAAAACGTCATCGGGTTGTTTCGCCATAGATATTTCTCATCGTTGGGCAAAAGAGTTGGCTCCTTATATTGATTTTTTATGTGTGACTCATAATCATGCCGATCATTATAATAAGGAACTGATTCAAGCGATGTTTGACCTTGGCAAACCGGTTCTTTCGAACTATCTGCAAGATGAGTCGTATGAATATACCTCTAAAACTCCGACAGATTATACAATCGGTAATTTTGCTATTCACACCAGCATAACCGATCATAATAATTCCGGTTTATCCAATTTCGTAACAGTCTTTTATATAGATTGCGGTGAAGACACCGGTAACTTTACTTTGATACATACGGGGGATTCAAATTTTAAACCGGAACAATTTACTAATATTGCATCTCATGTGAATGTCCTGATTCCACGTTATGCACCGAATGCCTTGACCGAAAATAATATTATTGGTACAGGTTTGGGACAGACGCTTCCTGATTATGTATTATTGTCTCATATACTGGAACTTGCCCATGCAGATACCGATTCGTCCAGATGGTCTGTTGAAATGGCTTTGGAACGTGCCTCAAAGATAAACTGTGAACAGACGTATGTGCCTATGTGGGGCGAAAAACTGGTTTGGAAGAACGGAAAATTGAACTAATGAGAAAGTATATACTTATGACAGTGTTGTCTACATTCTCATTCATTTGCCATGCGCAACAGTATGAGGTGGGGACAACCACTGCCATTTGGAAAAATCCGGTGGCAGCAGACTTCAAGAAAGCAAAAGAACAGGGTGTTCATTATGTAGAAGTAGCTTTTAATCAGTGTTATCGGGGTGTTCCGGTGGAAGAAGTAATACCTCGTATTAAAATGATGAAGAGTAAAATTGATAGCGCAGGTATGCAGGTGTGGTCCGTTCACTTACCTTTTTCACGGGTATTGGATATTTCGGTTTTGGATGATTCGCTCCGTGAAGAGAATGTTCGTTTTATGGCACGGATGATAGAACAATGCAGGCATTTTAAACCTGCACGATTAGTTTTACATCCCAGTTCAGAACCGATAGCGGATAGTATTCGTGCACAACGTATAAAAAATGCACGGCATTCTATTATTTATCTTAAACCATATGCCGACCGTATAGGAGCACAGTTGTGTATTGAAAACTTGCCACGTACTTGTTTAGGAAATACGCCTGAAGAATTGTTAAAACTCATTCATGATATTCCCGGTGTAAAAGTATGTTTTGATACAAATCATTATACGAAGGGTTCCACAAGGCATTTTATGGAGGTATTAGGTCAATATGTAGGAACAATTCATGCTTCGGATTTTGATTTGGTGAATGAGTGTCATTGGCTTCCTACTCAAGGGAAAATAGATTGGCAAAACTTTATGAGAGATTTGCGGAGTAACGGATATCAAGGAGTGTTTATGTATGAGGCAATGAAAGATTGCGATTATAACAAAATACGCCCTGTTCCATCCCGTATTCGTGAAACTTTTGAAAAGATAATAAGCGGTGTACAGTAAACTTATTAAAAAGAAACATATTATGAAAAGATTATATTGGTTTTTCTTATTGTTTGTTTTCACCCAGTTATGTTGGGGACAGAACAAAGCTGATGAAATTAGAAATACTTTTTTGAATGACAATCTATCTCAACTTTTAGTTGTTGCTCATCGTGGGGATTGGCGTAATGCTCCTGAAAACTCTTTGCAAGGAATTCAGAACTGCATTGATATGGGAGTGGATATGGTAGAAATTGATTTGAAAAAAACAAAGGACGGGTATCTTGTCTTGATGCATGATAAGCTGATTAATCGTACCATGAACGGGAAAGGGCGTCCTGAGGATTATACATTGGCAGAATTACAAATGTTGAGACTGAAGAACGGTGCCGGTTGTAAAACTCGTCATCAGATTCCTACCTTTGAAGAGGTAATGACATTGTGCAAAGGTAAGATAATGGTGAACGTGGACAAGGGTTATGATTATTTTAAAGATGCTTACGCCATCCTTGAAAAAACAGGTACGGTGGACCAGTGCGTCGTGAAAGCCGGTTTGCCTTACGAACAGGTCAAGGCGGAGAATGGCGATGTACTGAATAAAATGATTTTCATGCCTGTGGTGAATTTACATAAGGCGGATGCGGAAGCCGTTATTGACAGCTATCTTACTCACATGAACCCTAAAGCCTTTGAACTGGTGTTTAATAATGATGGTCCCGAAGTACAGCGGTTGATAAAGAAAGTGCGTGATAGTGGTGCAAAAATCTTTATCAACAGCCTCTGGCCCGAACTCTGTGGCGGACATGATGATGACCGTGCCGTGGAACTGTGTCAACCGGATGAGAGCTGGGGATGGATAATCGGTCAGGGAGCCCGCCTGATTCAGACTGACCGTCCCGCCCTGTTACTGGAATATCTAAGAGGCAGGAATTTGCATGAATAAAGATTGAGTGTTATGTTTAAGTCTATTATTGATTTTTACAGGGTATCGCAAGCGAAACCCTGTAGCGGCGGAGCTTTGTCCTCCAACTCGCTTTCTAGTGATTTCCGGCCTGAGGATAGACGGCGCTTGAAGCGTTTGCAATGGTCTACTTTTCTTGCCGCCACATTGGGTTATGGCATATATTACGTTTGCCGTCTGAGCCTTAATGTCGTGAAGAAACCGATAGTGGATGAAGGTGTCTTTTCGGAAACCGAACTGGGTATCATTGGCGCCGTCCTGTTCTTTACCTATGCTGTCGGTAAGTTTACGAACGGTTTCCTTGCGGACCGTAGCAATATCAACCGCTTCATGTCAACCGGTCTGCTGGTGACCGCATTGGTGAACCTTTGTTTGGGCTTTGTACACTCTTTCATCCTGTTTGCCGTACTTTGGGGTATCAGCGGTTGGTTTCAGTCTATGGGAGCTGCTTCCTGTGTGGTCGGTCTGTCCCGCTGGTTTACCGACAAGGAGCGTGGCTCTTTCTATGGCTTCTGGAGTGCCAGCCATAATATCGGTGAGGCAATGACCTTTATCATCGTCGCTTCCATTGTCAGCGCACTCGGATGGCGTTACGGTTTTCTCGGTGCCGGCCTTGTGGGTCTGATTGGCGCTTTGATTGTCTGGCGTTTCTTTCATGACACTCCCCAGAGCAAGGGTCTTCCGGCTGTCAATGCTCCTGCGGCTAAAAAGGCGATGGATTCTGTGGAAACGGACGAGTTCAACCGTGCCCAGAAGTCTGTTTTGAGAAATCCTGCCATCTGGATACTTGCTTTCAGCAGTGCTTTCATGTATATCAGCCGCTATGCGGTTAACAGCTGGGGTGTTTTCTATCTTCAGGCTGAGAAAGGTTATTCCACATTGGACGCGAGCTTTATCATTTCCATCAGTTCGGTGTGGGGCATTGTGGGGACGATGTTTTCCGGAGTTATCTCTGACCGTTTTTTCTGCGGGCGTCGTAATATTCCGGCCTTGATTTTCGGATTGATGAATGTTTTTTCCCTTTGTCTTTTCCTGCTTGTTCCGGGAGTGCATTTCTGGTTGGATGCCTTGTCTATGATTCTTTTCGGTCTGGGTATCGGTGTGCTGATTTGCTTTCTGGGTGGCTTGATGGCCGTGGATATTGCTCCCCGTAACGCTTCCGGTGCGGCTTTGGGTGTAGTGGGTATTGCGAGTTATATCGGTGCCGGTTTGCAGGATGTGATGAGTGGTGTCTTGATTGAAGGTAATAAGCGGTTTGTTAATGGTGTGGAGGTCTATGATTTTACCTATATCAATTGGTTCTGGATAGGTGCGGCATTGCTGTCCGTGTTATTGGCGTTGCTGGTGTGGAATGCAAGCAATAAAGAGTAGTGTTTTTTGTGTTATCGTTCTTTTATTATGTGCGTTATGATTATATTCGCAAAAAAAATTAGGAACTGATAATAAAGGAGGGATGCTATGCTTGCATATACATATATCGAACATGGAAGATTCGGGCTGTTGGACAAACCAACACCCGATTTGAGAGATTCGCGCGACGCTATTGTTCGTGTAACACTTGGCAGTATCTGTACCAGTGATTTGCATATTAAACATGGTAGCGTGCCGCGTGCTGTCCCCGGAATAACGGTCGGACACGAAATGGTGGGTGTTGTTGAACAGGTTGGGAGCAGTGTAATTTCGGTCAAACCGGGTGACAGGGTTACTGTAAATGTTGAGACTTTTTGCGGCGAATGCTTTTTCTGTCAACACGGATATGTGAATAACTGTACGGATGTGAATGGTGGTTGGGCATTAGGATGCCGTATTGATGGCGGACAGGCGGAGTATGTCAGAGTCCCTTATGCCGATCAGGGATTGAACCGTATTCCTGATTCGGTGAGTGATGAGCAGGCGCTTTTTGTAGGCGATGTGCTTGCAACTGGTTTTTGGGCGACTCGTATCTCGGAGATTTCTGAAGATGATACTGTACTTATTATAGGGGCGGGACCTACCGGAATATGCACTTTGCTTTGTGTGATGTTGAAGAAACCGAAACGCATTATTGTTTGTGAAAAGTCTTCTGAAAGGATTCGGTTTATTCGTGAGCATTATCCTGATGTGCTGGTGACAATACCGGAGAATTGTAGAGATTTTGTGCTTCGAAACAGTGAGCATGGCGGTGCTGATGTTGTGTTGGAAGTGGCTGGGGTTGAAGATACTTTCCGTATGGCATGGGAATGTGCCCGTCCTAATGCGGTCGTCACTGTAGTAGCCCTTTATGACAAACCTCAGCTCCTTCCCTTACCGGATATGTATGGTAAGAATCTGACTATCAAAACAGGTGGGGTTGACGGATGCGACTGCGCCGAAATACTCCGTTTGATTGAGGAAGGAAAGATAGATACTACGCCGCTTATTACACATCGGTTTCCTTTGGGGAAGATTGAAGAGGCATATCATATTTTCGAAAATAGATTGGAAGGGGTGATTAAGATTGCGATAGAAGGAAAATGAGAATTATACTATTACTTGTTGGAATCCGGTGCACGGAGTTGCCAAAAAGCTACGGCAGCGGCTGCTGCCACATTGAGTGAGTCGACATCATGTGACATGGGGATGCGTACTACATAGTCGGCTTCGGCAATCGTTTCGTATGATAGTCCGTCTCCTTCAGTTCCCATTATAATAGCTAATTTAGGCTCGGTTGCCAAAAGAGGGTTATCGATGGAGATGGAATCATCCGTTAGTGCCATAGCTGCTGTACGGAATCCTAAATCGTGAAGTTTGCTAAGGGTGGTATCCAGCCAAGTCCATGGTACCAGAAAGACTGACCCCATAGATACTCTTACTGCACGGCGGTTGAGCGGATCACAGGAAGTAGGAGTGAGCAATACAGCATCTATGCCAAGAGCAGCAGCAGAACGGAAAATGGCTCCGATATTGGTTGCATCAACTACGCCGTCTATTACCACGATGCGGCGGGCTTCCCGACATATTTCTTCGATGCTATGTGGTTTAGGGCGACGCATAGCGCAAAGAACACCACGGGTCAGAGTGTATCCGGTCAAGGTAGCAAGCAATTCTCTTTTACCTGTATAGACCGGAATATTTCCACAACGTTCAATGATAGTTGCAGCATCACCTGTGATATGCTTTCGCTCACATAAGAGAGCTAAAGGTTCATAGCCTGCATTGATAGCCACAGAAATAACTTTAGGACTTTCTGTGATAAAAATACCTTTGGATGGTTCGATACGATTGCGTAACTGTGCTTCGGTGAGAGTACTGAAGATTTCTACTCCTGGGTAGGATAGTGATGATATTTCGATGATGGGCATATTGCTATTTCTTGATGGTGTTATATGTTTTGGAGACTTTTACGCTAGGTTTTTATTATTTTCCGATGCAGTAATTGCAAGTTTTTGATTATCAAATATTTGGAACTCTAAAAGGTACAGAAGTCTAATTTTTTGTCATTTTTAGTCATTATAACTCATTGATTATCAATAAGTTATATGTCGTCACATTCTTTTTGTAAGACAAAGATAATTGTATTTTGTTGAATTTCAAAGTTTTCCAGCAAATAAGTTACAAGAACGAGGTATTTTTTACCCCTTTTTTAGTGATGTAGCATATTCATCAATGGTGTTCAATATTATGCAAATAGAATACGTATTTTTGAGTTGTCCTTTAATCTTTGGAAGTGAGATAATATGAAGACTGATGTTAATTTGTATCGATTTTTTATATTAATGGATGGACTGATGTTTTGATTTAATGATTATATTGACTACGGGTACAATAAATTCGATAAAAGAATATCAGTTTTTGATTTTTGCATAAATGATGTAAATATTGAAATCTAATTTGCAAATTTAGATATTTAGTTATATATTTGTGGAAAAACAGATTATATGATAGCAGAAATTAGATTTAAGAATATGTTCTCATTCAGAGACGAGGCTATATTAAGTTTTGAAGCTGATAGAAGTAAGGATATGGAGTCATATCATGTTGTCGAATTGGGGGGTGATGTGAGACTATTGAAAGTGGCTGTCATTTATGGAGCAAATGCTTCGGGTAAGAGTAATATTATTAAAGTTTGTGATTTTATCAAATCATTCATTACTTATACCCCACTTAATAAGGCAGAACAAATTCAAATAGTCCCGTTTCTCCTGAATAAAACAAGTTCGAGGCAGTTATCTGAATATTTGATTTCGTTCTACTTGAAGAATGAGGAAAAAGCAGTTCGTTATGTCTATTCTGTAGCTTTAGACAGGTGGCACGTAGCAAAGGAAAGTCTGATCTATTATCCAAGTCAACAGCCTGCTACTATATTTGAAAGAAATACTGAGAATAACGTATCAGTTATTAAATTTGGACAAAAGATCAAAATGTCGCAATCTGTCAAAGAGGAAATAACATTGAAGTGTTTGCATAACATGTCAGTTTTTGCTGCTTATATGCAGGTAAATACACATATTGTAGAATTAGAGGCAGTTCTTCAGTATCTAACCAATCAGGTTATGCCGGCAATTGTGCCTGCATCATCTTTAAGTCGTTATGCCGAAGAATCAATCAAAAATGAGTCTGCAAAAGATTATATTTTGAGATATCTACAGGAAGCTGATTTCAATATTTCAAATATTACTTCCAAAGAGCAGGAAACACATAAGGGGTCGATTAATTATACTATGTATCAGCATAAAGTTTCATCTGATGATGGTAACAATGATTATTATGAGTTCCCGGAACTGTTTGAATCGGACGGTACTATCCGTACGTTTGGCTTGGCTGCTCAAGTGCAGAAGATTCTTGAAAGAGATGCTTTTCTTGCGGTTGACGAGATTGAATCCTCTCTTCATCCGAAATTGATAGAATACATCATTGAACGTTTTCTAAAAGAATCAGGGCAAGCCCAGTTGTTGCTCACTACACATTATGATGGACTGTTAGGAGAGGAAGATTTGCTTAGAAAAGATAATGTCTGGTTTTCTGAAAAGAATCCGGATGGATCAAGTGTGCTGTATCCTCTAACAGATTTCAAGGGATTGAATAGGATCAGTTCTCTCCAAAAGGCATATAAATTTGGTAAATTCGGTGCAGTTCCTAATCTATAATCATGTACTTTTATGAGAAAAGCAAGAAAAAATACAGCGACCAGACAGGTTATTCATATCGTTGGTGAGGGCTTGACTGAATTATTCTATTTCAGTCATTTGAAAAAAATACTTGGTTATAGATATTCTATTTCTCCTCGTTTATTTGAAAACAATAGTATTGAGAAAATAGAAAAGAAGATAAAAGAACTTCTAGATGAAGATGTCTTTGTAATATGTGTTTTTGATGCAGATGTTAGCAGGCGTTCTGATGCAGAAAATAAAAAAATGCTGTCGCTCAAAAAGAAATATGAGAATAATCCCAATGTGATTCTCTGTGATAGTTTACAGTCAATAGAATATTGGTTTTTATTACATTTTGAAGATACGTGTCGATATTTTCAAGATTCAGCAGCTACAGAAAGAGCATTAAAGCAATATCTGCCAACATACGATAAAACTCGAAAATACCTTGAGAAGGATAAATGGGTTAAAGAAATGCTTGCTGATTCAAAAATGGATAAGGCATGTGAACTAGCTGAAAAATATAAAGGTAGAGATTCTTATAGTGAGATTTATAAGGCGATTAAAAAAGTTAGTGAATCGTTATATTAAATATGGATTGATGAAAAAAAGATTTAATGCCTATTGTGGAAATCATAATTAGTGGAATTGTCATTGCATTTAAAAATGATCCATAACAGTTTTATTAAAGACATATCATTATGAAAGAAGAATTTGCAGATATACAATACGCGCAGATTAAAGAGTATAATTATACACAATGGTTTAATGAGGAACAATACAACGGAAAAATACTTTCGGAATCAGAACGTAAAGAATTTATTTCTGTTGTAGATGGTATTATAGCACAACACTCCGAGGGGCTTCCGTTGATGATAAGTATTCTGGAAGATGCGAAAGAACAGCATGATGAATACCACGAAATAAACCGAATAGTTGCCTCTGTCTACTTATTTGTCCTTATTACAATGATTGACAGTATGGTTGCCGGAAAATACTTCATTCTTGCTGACCGTGACTATGACCGAAGATTTATGCGTGGAAAGTTGTTTGTAATCCTCAATGAGGGCTTCAAAAAACTCTATGGCTTTAATGATAAATCTCACAAGAATTCAGAATGGAACAGACTTCTATCCATAATGAAGTACTTTCCGGAAGTAATTAACCGTCAATATCAGGATTTAACATATCTCCTTGAAAAACAATCCCATACCTCTTCATGGTGGAAAGACGAACGTAACTTTGAGACCCATCTTGACATTGAGAAATTATATAAATCACGACAGGAAGAGATTGTTGAAAGTAAAGTAATGATGGATTCCATGAAACTTTTTAATGCATTGATGGCTGTGAGCAATTTCCTAGGAAATGTTCATACTTGTATTTTTAACTTCCTTGTTGGAAAATATCGTAGAGGTGAATTGTCCGAATAATACTCATTACGTCTTTTAAACATAACATCAACATATCATTTTTTGAATGACTTGACCTTTTGACAACTTATAATGTTAACTCGCTATCATTTAAGTATTTTCAGAGGTTCTGCAGTATAAATAAGATAATATTATGGATACAGAAGTATATAAAAAGAGTCAGGAATTTCTACAGACGGAAGGAATGCAGAAGATTATGGTATCAACGGATTTCTATTTTCAGAAAGCCAGAGATGCTTTTTATAAATTCATGGAGTATGATAATAGGCGGCTGATAGAAGAGATTATTGATTGGACTTACAATAAACAGCGTTATTCCGACCGAAATGATGTACAGGAGCTATTAGGATTGATAGACAATTTAGTTGCCTATTGTGATGTACATGCTTTTAACAAGGCGAAACTTAACGAATATGATGACAAAAGGGTATTGGCAAGATCTAATATCCGGCAGAATGCATGGATAAAGCAATTGTTACTGTACAAATTAGACAGAAACAAATGCACACCAGCAATACATAACACTGTCAATTATATCCTTAAGCCTGAAACTAACATAAATATACTGAGTGAAGAGCACCGTTTTATTATATCTCAATTACTGTTGAAGAAGGATTATGTACATGATCACTTTGTGAGTGATATATGTGATTTTTTTAAGGAACTAGATATACAGGTCAGTAATCCGCTCAATAAGACGCATCTTTATTCCAGACTGATTTATAACTTAGCTGATATTTGGTGTGATATTGTCAAGGGACTAGTTGCCCGTGACAGGACCGAATGGAAAAATCAGTTGGAAATAGATTTTAAGAATGGTGCGAAATACAGCGTAACTTGGTGGCATGAATTGCCTCAGCCAAAAAATAAAATTTTACCGCGTTTAAGAAAAACAATCGAGAATGATGGCTATTTTGATTTTTATTATGTAGAAAACAATGAGGCTGTATACAAGGCTACCGTTAATGACTTTGTTGAGGCTTCGGATTATTCGCTGAAGATGGAAGAATGGAAAAAAAAAGATCCTATATGGTTCAGTGAATCGTTGGACGAATATGTAGATGACAATAAAAGCGCTAAAATACTTTTTCTGTCATCACGTTTTGAACGCCTTCAGATCCCGATACCGATTGAACTTTTCAAAATTTATAAGGATAAGGGGTTACCAGTCAGAGCACATTTAGGAGCATTCTCAGATATAGAACAAATAGAAATTAATATCATGGCAGACAGATTAGAATTATTAAAGCAAATTCTCCTGCAGAAGAAACAGATAATTCTTCAAGGAGCACCGGGTACTGGCAAGACATACAATACGGCAGCTTTGGCTTTGTCCATACTTGGCATACAGTTTAACCCGAATGATCATAATGAAATCATGAAATTGTATGATGAGCAAAGAAAAAATAATTGTATATTTTTTACAACCTTTCACCAATCAATGGGATATGAGGATTTTGTAGAAGGACTGAAGCCTGAAGTCGCAGAGAACGGTAAAGATGTACTTTATAGGGTCGAAGATGGAATATTTAAGAAAATCTGTAGTCAGGAGGAAAAACCGGATTTTGAACAACAGTACCAACTGTTACAGAATCTATTGAAAAAAGGCGAATTAAAATTTGAGACAAAAACAGATCATTCACCTTTTACGGTAATACTCAACTCAAGTGGTAATCTATCTATAAGTTCAGGCAAATATTTGGAAAATGGTAGTTCTGCGACCAGTATCACTAAAGAGAAATTGGAAAAAAGAGATCCTGGTGACAAAAATTCCTGCTATATAGAGGTGATACGTGATTACATGAACAAGGAGCTGCAGGTCTCAAAACCTTGTGTACTTATTATTGACGAAATAAATAGAGGAAATATCTCCAAGATATTCGGTGAACTTATTACATTGCTAGAAGCAGACAAAAGACAGAATGGAGAACATCCTGTTTCTGTGATACTTCCATACTCAAAGAAAGAGTTTTCTGTTCCTTCGAACATCTATATTATAGGCACAATGAATACTACTGACAGAAGTACCGGACGTATTGATTATGCAGTGAGAAGACGTTTCGCCTTTTATACACTTGAGGCTGATACTGAAGCTATTGTCTCTCACTACAAAGAGAAGGTGGAACTTGGTGAAAAGGCAAATCAACTTTTCAATGCCGTTAAGGAATTTATCAGCGATAATAAGACTGAGGATCTGGAAATGGATGAATTGATGGTTGGCCATAGTTACTTCATGGCTTCCTCTGCCGAGGAACTCAGACTGAAGCTGGATTATGAGATTATTCCTTTGATTAAAGAGTATGAAAAAGACGGGCTGTTACAGCCTTCTGATGAACTTAAAGATAAGATAAACGAATGGGAAAGTCTGCTGGATTGACATATAGAACCATTTTTCTGGAGGAGCATGGGAAACTATGTAACGAAGATATCCAATGTATCCTTGACAAGGGTATCTGTTTTCGTGAAACAGGGATAATGGAAAAGCCTGTGTATCTCGGGATAGGACCTGATATGAAAGCCAGTTATTTTATTGGAGCCGATTGGCTTGATGAAAAGGAAGGATTGTCTGTTGTAGTGCATCCTAAAAAAGAAATGGAGAATGTCGATTATTTTAAGATGTTCATGGCCTGTCTAGAAAACGAACTGAGTTCTGACTATTTTTCCCTGATTTATGGCATTGAGTGTGAAAAAAAATATATAAATTGTGCAAGGCTACAGGATCAGATTACTCCTCTCTTGCTTATCCATTACTTGACTGTTCTTAAAAGATTAACGAAGCGCGGTCTCAGAAAGGATTATGTATTACAGGAGGAGAATCTTCAGTGTAAGGCGAAGGGACGTGTTTTAACCGGCGAAAACTTGCGTATGAACGTAATTGGCCGTCGGTTGGACAGATGTTACTGTAGTTTTCATGAATATACCGTCGATAGTCAGGAAAACAGGTTGCTTAAGAAAGCTTTACTTTTCACTGCCCGGTTCATCAGGAAGTTTGGTTCGCATGATTCTTTTGCGAAGCTTTCGGCTCTAACGAACTCCCTTTTGGCACAGTTTGAAAATGTAGGTGATGAGATTGAAATATACCAAATCAGGCGTGTAGCCGCTAATGGACTGTTTAAAGATTACAATGAGGCAGTCATTCTGGCAAAAAAGATTCTCAGGAGGTTCGGGTACTCTATTGAGAAAGTTAATAGGACTGAGGGTGGTACTCCTGTATTCTGGATTGATATGTCACGCCTTTATGAGGTATATGTCTATAGTCTTTTGAACAGGGCTTACGGCAAACAGATTTTATTTCAGGTCAAAGGATATCACCAGTGTTCTGCCGATTTTATTAAACTCGACGAAAACTTGATTATTGACACCAAGTACAAACCAAGATACGAAAATGGCAACAAGGGTATTATTGATGATATTAGGCAAGTCAGTGCTTATGCAAGAGATGAGAAAATCATAAGCCATTTGATTGATGCCCAGCCTTACATGGGAGAATATCCCTGCCTGATAATTTATCCGGAGAAACAAGCCTCTGATGATTTGGAAGTTACGCGATTTAATCATGAAGAAAGCTTGTTGCAGAAGGCACGGAAAATTAATGGATTTAGAAATTTTTACAAGTTGGGGGTAAGGTTACCTGTCAAAATATAAAGTCAGGGTAAACTTCTTCTAATGCCTGTTTCCTATTTGTTGAGTTAATAGGTAATACTCTTTTGGCTTAAAGGAGAAATAAAGTATCTTCGGAATGTATTATACCCCGATTTCATTAGTGTCCCGTTAAAAAGGAACACTAATGTTTTATTTTATAGAGAATTGGGGCGTATGTGAATTAGGTTCGATTTGAGGTAAATCTACTTTTAACATTACAGGCATTGGAAAATCTACTCCCATTAATATAGCTTCTCCTGCTCCTAATATAGGCAAATATGCCAAAGTTGATTTGTTAGCCGAAGAACAAGCACTTTCTATAGTTTCCTTGTCCTTATAATTTATCAATCTATGTACTAAAAAAGTACCCATTTGACTTAAAGTACCCAATGGAATATCTCTAGGCATTTGCGTAGCCAAGCATAGAAATAAACCATATTTTCTACATTCTTTGGCAATGGAATCAAAAGAATCTAAACTCATTGATTGGAAATACTCATCCTTAACTTCTTTATTTAGAAACTGGTGCGCTTCATCCACAAAAAAACACAATAGGCTGTACCTTAAAATCTCCTTTTCGTGCTTTATTTAATAGAAATTTTGCTATTGCATTGGCTAAAATCTCTCTAGTTTGAAAGTCATAAGGCACATCTTCAAACCCAATGCGAAGTATATGCTTTGATTTATCATTCGTAAAAGATTCTATCTTAGCACATAAGTCATTATCTGGATTTTGTTCTAAACCGAAAATATGTTTAAATGATGTATTTGATATTTTATTATATATACGGATAATTAAGCTAGCAATGTTATCTCTTGTTCTATTGTCTACATTCCCCCAAATATTTATATTTTCTCCAAAGTTCTCATAAACAGATTCCTCTTTAAGTTGTGTTATCAGTTTTGAAATATCAAAAAGAGAAATTTCATTATTATCGATTTCATTATTGTATTTAGTTGCAAAATGACGATATGCATCTTTATAACTTCCTGATTTTATAATAACTCCATTAATACATTTTACAAATGTGTCTTTTGCTTTGGGGTTATTATACACTCCTTTGGTATTGGGTTCTTCATGTTTTATTAAACACTTTGCCAATTTGAGTGATTTAATAGCATCTAATAATTTAGGTTGCTGAACTTGTCCTGCAGGCCTGAATAATGCAAACCAATCTCCTACAGACAAACGTGAATAGTGAAAATAACTATTTTTATTAATGATAGTGCTTTCAGCATCATCTTTGGAGTCAAAGCCAATATATTCTCCAGTAGGATCAATGATAATCGCTTTTGCACCAGCATTGGAAATACCTTCAAGTAATTTACTTGTGGTATAACTTTTACCTCCTCCTGTTGTGCCAACAATAGCGCAATGTCTACCAAATAATGCATCTAAAGAAATTTCAACAGGTGTCTCGTTGTTTTGAGTTAGGACTCCAAGCTTCATAAGACAAGGGTTGGTATTTTCTTTTTTTACCCCAAACCGCCTAAAGAAATTTTGAATAAACTCAGAGGAACAAACAAAAACTTTAGCACCAATAGGGGGAAGAGTGTTTAGTCCACGTTGAATTTCTTCTGGATTTTCAAAGTTAAAGGACAATAGAATTTCAATATATCCTATGGGATGCATATCATTTGTTTCAAAAGATTTTTCACTGAGTTCCAAACGTTCTTTTTCTGGTAATTCAAGACCTTGTATCTTCCCTAAAAATCCTATTTGATGCCCTTCTATAACTACATAGTTGCCTACCAATCCTCCATGATAAAGTTCCCCAAATCTAAAAAAAGGTTGCAGCAATCCAGATGAAGGGAAATGTATCTTTACTCCTTGTGGACTTACTTGATTTACAAAACCAATAAAGTATTCGTTTATAAAAGGATTTCTATTAGTTTCCATCATTGACAATTTTTACTAAACGATATTCATCTGACTGGTCATAAATTTTGATATCAGGATAAGCATCTACAAAATCTGCAAATGTTTCATTAACTATTATTATGTTACCTCTTTTTTCTGCTTCTTTGTAAAATGTGTCATTCTCATAAATACCTGCATTTCTATAATTGATAATAATAAGCTGAAAACTAGGGTTCTGTTCTAAGGCTTCATTTATCATAGATAATATATGTTTGTCTCCAAAACTGAATCCAATGACAACAAGAGTTGTATTTTTCAAACGTAATGCAGTTTGAAAGCGTGTCATCATTTCAAAAAAAGGTTGTTCATAAGAATGCTCGTATTTATTTTCTTGTGGAAAAATCATTAATGAATTTTCTACTGGAATATTTTCGGCTTTATTCTGAAAAACATTGTTCTCCGTTTTTTCCCAATCAACAGAACCATGAGGCTTGTATAAATGAAATACTCTAGGGACAAAATTATCTTCATTTTTAATTCTACTGCCATCACGAATTACAACATCATAATCAAAATATCGTCCACTGAATATTCTTGGTTGTGAAAAAGAAAAACCATCTATGATAGTGTAATTACCTTTACGGGCGGCTTGTTCAAATAATGTATCGTAATTTAGAGTGAACAATTTTACTCTAGCTATAGAACTTTTACGTTTGGTAATTTTATTAAGAAACTTTTCATGAGTAGCAGAAGATTCAGTAGATACGATCTTTAAATTGCATTCTTCCTTTATCATTTTTTTAATTTCATTGATAACACATGAAATATCCCATTCTTTTTTAACATCTTCTTTAGTTATAAAAATTTTTACCGTAATATAGTCTTTTGCTTTTTCCGCTAAAGAAAGAAGTTTCTCAAGATTCTTAAGATATTCTCCATTTACATCTTTGTCTGCATATTTTACTGCCTCGCAAAAGGTGTCCATATTTTCTTTACCTCCAACCAACTCAATTGCATCATCCCATAAATTGAACATAAGCTTACCTTTTTTGTCACCATCTCCAAAGTTGTAAGAAGAACCAGCACCGGTAAGAAATAAAAGATTCTCAATTTGATAATTTAGTTTTTTATAGTATTCTTTGCGCTTTAACTTTTGTGCATAATCTTTTATTCT
This sequence comes from Bacteroides clarus YIT 12056, assembly GCF_900129655.1. Classification (GTDB taxonomy): domain Bacteria; phylum Bacteroidota; class Bacteroidia; order Bacteroidales; family Bacteroidaceae; genus Bacteroides; species Bacteroides clarus. Next base: position 479,731 of record NZ_FQWK01000003.1, on the reverse strand, counting down.
TTCAGAAATATTTTTCTCTCGTTCACGTTCTGCAATAAGCTCTTCTGGAAGTATAGATGTATTTTCATTTTTTATATCAGTAAATACATCTCCTTCTTTCTCTAAAAAGAGGGTTAATCCCTCTTTTCTTAAAAGACATATATTTGTTATTTGTTTCCTATTTTCCATACTTTACCGATTTTTTACTTAAGTATCTTAGCTGTTTCAGATGGAACTTTAAAATTTGGTTACCTTCGATTACATACATAAGAGTTTACAATATAGAAGTTTCTCATCAAGTTTTTCAGCAAGATATGCCTGCTTGATACCTTTTTCTTCAAACATATATTTTCTTCGGTTCATGGGCTTATTTATTGTTAGACTCTTTGTTGTTTTACAAAGATATAAAACATGGTATAATAAAAAGATAGAAAGGAGAGGAAAATACTCACTTTAATAAAGAAATACATTATACTTAAATCACTTCAATGATACCCATTATTATTTATCTGAAAGTTATTTTATGGATAAGTTTTAAATCAAGGAACTGATATGTTTGTAGTCGTTATATTCGATGCTGGGGTATTTGTTTCCATAGCTGGAATACTTCTCAAAGAAATTAGCAAAGCTATTCAGTTTTTCTCACTGATATCATTTGAAGTTGTTTACACAATAATCACGCTTTAAATGTGGTAGTTCCAATGTTACAACTATGTTCTTAGAGCATATTTGAGCAATGAAAAAGCGCTCATAAAGAGCGCCAAGTTAATTGAGGTTTAATGATCATGCTTGTCCAACTGCACAACAGTAATGAATTAGATACAGACTGCATGGTATTATTGTTTGGTTAGTTTTATATTTCGTATCTTATATGCATAAAATCTTCTTTATTTTTCTCTATGTCAAGCAATTTCTTTTCGTCATTAATACATTTTTGTGCCCATTCTCGTACCTCTTGCTTTGAATGATTCAACAGATATTCAAAGCACTTGATATTTCTCTCATAATATGGTGATATGTTACCAGTCCATGAAAACGAACCTAAATTGGACGAGATATTATCTCTCACATCTCTCTGTTCTCCAAAATTATCCAAAAGCCATATAATCCACTTGTTAAACATATTTACTTCATTGTCAAAACAAGGAACCATGGACGCAATCCTTGCAGGAGCAGATTCTGGATTATCTAAACAAAGCTGCTTAATCAATCCTTCTTCTGCATCAAACAGTGGGCCTTTTCCAAAACTAAATCCTGAACCCAATTCATCCTTCACCTGATAATAGAATAAAAAGGTATCAGCTCCCAAGAATGCTTTAACGAATTCTGGCCATACATCATCAAAATAACTCTTTAATAATTCTGTAAAAATACCTTTTGTGCTTAGATGTACCATTTGAGTACTATACACTTCAATGAACTTGCTGTTCACCTGCTTGGCAAATTCAGAATCATGCCATAATCGCAAAGTCTCTATAAGAATACGACTATAATCATGTAATACATATCCAGTATCACCATTGATTTGATACTTAAGCAACGCATCTTTCACAATGGCGATAGCTTCAGGGTGCTCGTCTTTCCTCATTGTAAAACGTTCTGCTACTACATATGCAATCAAATTATTAGGACGATCAGGGAAACTATCTTTCAGTGTCTTTAACATCAATAAATAATGTTCATATCTATCCGACTTGAAGAAATTAAGATAAACTGGTAAATAGTCCATTTCTAGAACTTGTTTTTTTTGTTCTGAGAAAAGTTTGTAAAAATGACTTAGTTCTTCATTTTCTGTAACTGCCATTAAAGATACATATAAGAGCTCTTGTCTTTTATTTCTCAATCTTTCCAAAAACTTCAACAGAGGTTTCCTATACTTTGAATATGAAGACAGATTACCTAAGAATGGGCTATAAAATTCAATAGACTTTGTTGTTAATATTCTAAAAATGGTATCAAAAAGAATTTCTAATTGTTCATCTGATACTGTTGTTACTAATGTTCTTACAAAACCTATTGGAATATACTCATTATCTTCAAGAAGTGTATTTACTTCTTCCTCATTGGCATAAGTTTTCTTGTCAATAAACTCTGAAGCCAACTGAGCAAATAGTTTCTCTGATAATTCCATTTGTTCTTTGTCCCCTAAATGGTATTGTCCCCGCATTTTATATCTAGCCTCGTCAAGCTGAGTCTTAAAAGTCTCACTTCTCATTTTCGTCATAAGTTCCGAAAGCCCTAATGCTTCTCCATCTATTCCAAAGGCATATACTGTTTCAGATAAGGCTTTATAACCTTTATCCCAGTGGTAATTCTTTATTTCGGCTATTTTCTCCAAAAGCGGCACAAGGACATTCTTTTGTCCTCCTCGTATCCAGTTGTAAATATTCTTCTCTACTATTTCTGCTAGAAGGTCTGCTAATTGGGGCTTTTTGTTTAGCCATTCCAGCAATAAATCTCTGCATCCGTACCAATATTCAAATATATCAGACCAAGTTTTTGGTGTATAGTCTTTTCTGTTTTCAAAACCAAACTTTTCTGCTCCACCAACCCTGAGAAATCCACCGTTTTGTAATGCAGCTTCAAAACATCGTATTACCAACGGTATATATTCTCCTCCTTTATTTACGAGTTCTTTCAAAGTATTCAAACGTTCTCTCAAATCCACCTCTGTCCCAGCAAGATTTATATGGAAGAGTTGTATCAATTGTTCGGTAGCACTATTGCCAATATCCTCATTTTCAGCAACAGCTAACTGGGCCATCATCACTACACCATCATGGTAACTTTCGTGGGCAAAACATAGACGTTCAAGAGCCCAAACTAGATTCCGTCTTTCTGTTCCATTGACATGCTCTCTTAACCAAGTTATCTCCTTATGTTCAAAAACCTTCCTAAAGTTTGAAGCTATTGCAGCTGGGTTCACAGTGCTCATTGCGAGGAAAAGCTTAGAACCCAGTCCAGAACATAGATTCTCCTCGTCGAAAAAAGGGTGATTGATATCGGAATTGACTAGTTGCTCAACCATCATAAAAGCTTCCTTGTTTCCAGACATCTGTTGTATATGTTTACAGAAACCTTCACTGATAGCAATCTGTACCAAAGGTGGCTGTTTCTTGATATCTTCAATAAGTTCCTTAAAATGTACCTGAGTGTTGCATACATTTTTAAACCATTCCGCTGTCAGCCAGACAGCCAGAGGGAAAGGCCTTACATAAAGCCACATACCTTGTACATCTATTAATGTCGGGCAATATTTTCGTACTAATCCTGCTGCGATACTTCTACGTTCTTCATACTCCATTCCATTAAGCGGTGTTACATGATTGTTCTTTAGCAAGTATTCAAACCCTTCATGTGTTGCTTCTTTATAAGGAAATGGCAGACAGAGTGACAATGTTTGCCAAACTTTTTTCTCCTCCTTTTCTGAACCAGTTGTCAGGTTTAGCAGTTTGGGCATCAGATGTGTAACAGCCTCTGGGCCAGCAATCTTGTTTTTTTTATATGCCTTAACTAGCTCTATTGCCATCTGGGGATATCCACTTGCTAACTTCTTGATCACCAGAATATCATTCTTATTTTGCTCGTTTTCTTCAAGTTCCTCACTAATATATAGTCCTATTCTTTCCTCCATTTCTTGAGGTTTAAGCCTAATTACAGGAAAAGACATGCGTTCAAGTTCTTCATTGAAATAGTCATGATGGACTAAAATTAATCGAAAAAGGTCATTGTATTGATCCCTAATACTGATAACTTCTGTTATAAGATCCATCGGACAGTCATCCACAATGACGATTCCGTCATTTCCTAGATTCTGTTTAAATATTAGCTTTAACTCTCCTGTCAGCTGTTCTCGGTGGGCATTATACTTTGCATAGTATCTGTTCTGTTCACGTTCTGTCCCCTTAAAAGCTTCATAAATAAGTTTTGACTTACCCATCCCAGATAATGCCGTTAATATTAGTGTTGGAGTATCGTCGTCCCTAAGTTGGTCTATAATTTCCTTAGTTCTATCGTTCTCTATAAAAAATCCAGTCTGATTAAGTTCATAACCAGATCTATCTAAGGAATTCAACATTTGTCTGCTATCGATGCCACAGGCTACAGCCGGATCGGCAACGAACTCATAACAACGTTCATCAACAATGGAATTTAGAAGTCCGCTTGAGATAAAATTGGATGAAGGTTTACAAACGAACTCATTGTTATTACCATCATATCTTCCCACTTCCAACATATAGGCAGCCATATATAATACTTTATTCGTATCTTGATAGAATATGCCTCCACCTGAAACTCCTTCAAAATTTCTTGCCGGCTCAAGACTCTGAACCCTAAGTTGAATATTGTCTATCGCCCAAATTTCTGCTCCTCGGTTTTCAAAAGTATAGTGTTTAGGACTATCTTCGTTTTTATGAAAGCCACAAAGTTCTGCAGGACCACTGACGTTTGTTGTCAACAACCGAACCTGATCAAGTCCTGAAGTTGGCATATTGCCAGGATTTACGACATGTAATATAGCGGCATCATCTTTTCTGTTGTAGTAACTCACTTTATCTACAGACAATTTTATTGTTCTGCTATTTCTCATAAATGAGATTGCTATCTTGTCTTTGGCAAAATGACTATCATGTGTCTCATTCTCTACTACATGTGCAGCTGTAAGAACATAGATGTTTTCTCCGACAGAAACGATAGTACCTGAACCTTCGTTACCATTAGAACACACTATCTTTACTGTCACCTTTTTCAAATCTTTTATATTTGCTTTTGTTAGATTCATAGTTCTGTGATATTATCATGTATTTCAAAATTCCATTCCTTACATTCACCGGCGTTTAAAAAAGGAGCTCCATTTGCTTCTATTAGTTCCTTTTTATGATTAAAATATAAATGTACCTTTCTATCTTTGTTCCTTTTCTCATGGCATAAAATATGAGCTATGGTTATCCTGTCTGGATGATTGGAACGGCAATTACCTCCATTGGTTGATATAATAAATTTATCACATCGAATAATGTCTAGTAAGCTGTTACTCGTATTATTTCTACTTCCATGATGTGATACCTTAACAAAGTCAACAACCAGTGGGTTATCTTCGGAATAACCTTTTTCTCTAAGGTATCTTTCTACGTTTTGAGGATAGCAATCCCCTAACATCAATATACTCAAATCGTCACACTTTAGGATTAAGGCTATACTAGATGCATTGGCAAGTTCAGCATCTTTATTCAAATCTGGCTCTTTGGGTATATATTCAGTTAGTTCAGTAATAGATTTCTTTAGGTTGTCTATATTCATTTGAGATGCCTTCAATAACTGTTGTCCCTCTTCTTCTTGTTTTTTTATAACCATTCTCCTTATGGTCTCTGGTGGAGATACAACTTCTATGCTGGCGAAAGGCAGATTCGTTTTGAATCCTTCAGACAGATCATCACGCCATATTATTTCATGTTTTTCTTTCAATTCATTCAACTTAACCGATAGCGTCACACCTTGCTTAGCATTTGTGCTCTTATTCTCTGCCATTTCCACGTAACCAGCACAGTTTGCCCATACCTCTTTTGCTAGAGCAACATTATCATCTAAACAAGTGCCAACCAATTGTAGAATTCCTCCAATATGGTCATCATCATAATGAGTCAACACCATAAGATCAGGAGTACCTAATTCTTTTAACTTTTTTTGAAGTATATGTCCGCACCCCATAGGTCCACCATCAATAACAACAAGTCCATGTGCATCTCCTTGGGTGCACTCAATAATGAATGCATCACCATGTCTTACAGGAAGAAAATAAATCTTACTCATTTGTATCGCAGTATTTTTTCAGCTATGGATAATAATCTTACATACAAATTTAAGCTATTAGTATAATATACATACTTTAAGAAGTAGAAAAAGTGATATTGTTAAGACAATTTTGGTTTCACTTTTTTATATAGAGTTAGGCATTTGAAGCAGAATGCCCTACATACTAATATAGACTCTAAGATTGGAGGTACTAAATTACTGTCCAATCAGATGGGATATATTTTCCAAAACGAGCATTTAGAGAATGGATTTGATTCTGGTAAATATATTGAAATAGGATGAAAATTTAACTACTAATCCATTATTAAACTGTTTTCAGTAAAAAGTCAGGCTTTATATTTCATACTTTGATGCATGAAATATAAAGCCTATTTTGTAAAGTATATTAAAGCTAAATGAATAGGAGGGGTATATAAAGCTATTAGTAAACCTCTTTTATAAGATTAGTTCTAAAGTATAATAAGTAGTCGTTATAGAAATGTAAACTTGGTAATAGACATGCTTTAAATAGTTTACACTATCGGTTTACAGCAGGAAATCAAGATGTTAATTTATATAACTGATTAACAGCTATATACAAAATGCTCTGCCCTTCTTTTTCTGTTTGGCATGTTATTCTCACTATTATGAGTATATACTCTTAGAGTGCGCACGAAAAGAGTATCGATTTATTCACTTATAATATTGGAATTATGTCATATATAGATAATGAGATACTCGAAAGACTGATAGGAACCATGGTAGAGGGATTTGCCCGCATTGAAAAGAAACTGGATCAGATGAACCGTCTGAAAGAATGTATGAATGGGGATAAACTGCTTGATAATGTGGATCTGGCAGAACTCCTTGGTGTGTCACAAAGAACTCTGGCACGTTACAGGCAAGAGGGCAAGATTAAATATTATTCGGTTGAAAAGAACGGGAAATCATTCTATCTCGCCTCAGAGATACAGAGTTTCCTGCTCCAGCGAGGTAAGAACGTAGTAAATAATAAGTAGCAAATAGAATAAGTGACCGTATTCTGATGGAAAGATGATACGGTCACTTATGCATTATACCGGGATTGCGGTCACTTTCAATGTCTCCAGATTGACATAGGCACCGCGATACAGTGTCTTTCCTTCCTTGAACATTTTCCAGAGCAAATCACATCCGATATGTGCCAGTGTGGAGTTAATGAACAAATCCTGTTTTTCCAGGGCTTCCGCCAGAGAACAGCTTGGTCCTGATTCTTTTTCCTTGATTTTCGCATAGTCCACTTCCTCGGTGATGACATTCATTTTAGGCATGGGAATATATTCTTGTGAAGAAGGTTGGAGAACTTTCTCACGTACCGTCCCGATGATGACCTGTCCTTTTGTCTGGCTGTTCCCGAAATCCATCCAGTATATGGGAGCCGAATGGTCACTGAAGTTTTCTTTGCGGACTTTCTTCAGGAACTTCCAAAGCGTAAGACGTGAACGTATATTGTCCGTACAGGTTATGATGATATTTGCTGTGCTATCTTCAGAAAAATTCCTGGTAGGAAAACATTGCGGTTCGGCAGTCCATGCGTATCCGAAGAAACGGTTGATGCGTGTGACTAGTGATACGGCTTTGTTCTGTCCCAGTTCCGTCTCACTGAAAAGCTGACGTCCTATATTGGCCTGGTTTACTGTGTCGGGATCGAATACGGTGACATGCAGTCCGGGATGCCCCAATGCCTGAAGTGCCATGCTCATACGTGCCAGATTGGTTATCACTTGTGAGCCGGTACCTCCGGCTCCGATGACAAACACCGTTACCGGATGACGCGGATTGAGCAGGTAGCGGTCGGTAAAATGTATCTTTTTCATGGAAGTATGTCTTTAAGTTTTTTATTCATGGGCTTGAGTTCGTTCATGTCGAACGGATTGTTTCTTATGTTCTCGGTGACGATGACAAGATTTGAAACGGTAGGATTCACATTTCCTCCCAGATGAGAGAATTCAGTCAGCCAGAACCGTTTTTCCCAGTAATCCAGCAGGGAAAGGAAAGTCGGGTTCTGTGGCTTTTCCAGAAAACTGCTGCCAAGGCAGACACTTGATCCGGTCACGTTGAAGAACGGGGCACGGAACAGCGGAGTCGTCTCCACCGGACGTTTTCCCTTGAAGGCGAATACGTCCATGCTTCCGTTTTTTACATGGTAGACAATTCCCGGCAAATTGAACATGCCGTCCTGTATATTGAGATCCTTGTGAAAGAACATCTGTCTCTTTCCGGGCGGATTGTACCAGATATATTCTTCCTGTCCTTTTCTCGGATTGCAGGCCAGCATGTTTTCGGGGATTCTGCCTGCCGGTATCCCGCTCATTTCCTCCGTATAGGATTCCAGCAGGGTATTCATGAATTCGTATGTGACGGGGATACCTGCCCCCATCTGTCCGCTTTTCCCGATGGGACGCAATTCTATGAAGTACCTGGTGTCAGAATTTCTTCTGTCTTCATACTTGTAGGCTATGATAGCAGCTTTCGGCACCATCATTTTCTGTATGTTTTGGGTTAGTTCATTCATGATGTTTATAAATTATAGGTAACATGTTCTACAAATTTCTCAAACCATTTTGAGAACCGTTCCGGATAATTCTCTGGTCTGAACAGTTTTTCAGTTTCCGGTGTGATGAAGGTAAATGATACGGGAGTCTGGTTATATGTTTCCTGACAGTCAGTACTGAAACAGCTTTCCATGTCTTTGGTAACCGTATCCGTAATGGAATAGGTAAGCAGAATCTGATATTCGAGCGGTGGCGGTTCGAAATCCCTTTCCTTTTCGCTTGCATAGTCATAATCATAATTCAAGATATGAGGACTGTTTTTTGCAATCAGGGACATCCCTTCAGTAATCAGTTCCAAAAGTCTTTTTTCCTTATTGCTGGAAGGATTACAGTTGCGGATATGTTCTTCCAGATTCCTACAGAAAGCCTTGGAGTGCATCCGGCACAGTTTCCTGTGGATTCTCCCTTTCTCATATGACCTGAAAAGCTTTTCCTTTCTGTACAAATCCTTTTTCTCTTCCTCATCGAGCTGTTCAAAGTCCACATAATCGATACAGACTTCCGACATCTCAAAATAAGGGGTATCGGTTATATCCATCACCCTGTGATATTTGATGAACTGTCTGATGAACTCCAGTGTAATCCTTTTGATTTCACCTTTCAGCCTTTCTGTAAAATCTATCGGTATCAGGAACAGGGTGTAATCAGGCCATTCATGGAAATGATAGATACAGAACTGGAGCCTGTCACCGACAAGTTCCAGATTTACATGATGAGATACTATGGAATCCAGCGCATTATATAGCAGGCATATTTTTTCTCTTATGGAAGTCCTGCCTGTAGGATGGTATGGCAGCTCCACATCCAGGAGCTGCGCATACTTCATGGCTGAACGGTACAGGAAATCAAGATTCTCTTTGGTGGTGACATTTACCGTTACATCCCTGTCATTCTCCACATACAGGTCGGGAGCAATGGAAGGTATTCTCGTGTTCAGAAAACCATGAGGCTTTCTGCGGGAGGGAGTCTTCTTTTCTTTCTGTTCCTGATGCCCCGGCTTATGTCCGTATTTTCGAGTTCCGATATGATGAGTCTGGCCAAATTTTCCAAAGCCCGTTCCGTAAGTTGTGTACATGGTTTCTTGTCTTTACGTTGTCCTTTTTTCATGTTCTTACCCTTTTACTCCGATAGTGGTCTTGAATTCATATACCGCCCGGTCGTCTTCGATTTCCGGTCCGTGTACGGTCGCGGTGGTCAGTTCCGGATAGTTCATTGAATAGAAGTCCATCACTTCAGCCGGAGACATGTTTACGTTCGGATCGTCCAGTACAATTTCCTGACTGTTCTTCTTCATCTTGAATACTCTTTTCATTCCTTTAATTTCCAGTGCCATATTGTTTATAGTTTATTGGTTTTACAAATCGTTTATTGTGTATATCAGCAGTATACCATTTCTACCTGTGCCTCGTCCTTCATCCGATACTCTGCCGGAAAATCAGGATATTCCGCATACGGGTCCTCTCTTAGAAGCTCCCTGTCATTCTCGTCTTCCGGATCGAAGCAGAATGTATCATGGGCTGCCGGTGCAGTCTGGTATTCCCGTCCGTTTCCGTTCTGTACCTGTGCTGTTCCGTTCGGTATATGGTCGTTTGTCGGCTGCCGTACCTGTTGTTGTGGATAAGGAGCCGTCTCAGGCTGGTAAGCCGGCTGCTGCGGATAGGGCTGCATTGTAGCTCCTTGTGGCATACCTGTTCCTTGCATTACGGGGCGGTTTGGAGCAGGTTGGATATATGCTCCGTTCATTCCATATACCGGTTGAGGCATTCCCTGTGGAATCTGTTGTGGAGCAGACTGCATGACAGGTTCAGGATTCATAGTATGGGTCTGCTGCTCCGGGAATATGCTTGTTTGCATACCGGGCTGTGGCTGACCGTTCATGCTGCCTTGTGGTTGGGGAATTACCGGCGCCGGTTCCTCTGTCATACCGAACAGACTTCCTTCGCAGGCCTGTTTCTGTACTTCCTGCATCTTTTCGTCAATCTCCTTCTGTTTTTCTGAAGGAGCAAGCACCCGTGCCTGTTTCAGCCATGTCATTGCTTCGGAGAACCTTTTTGCGGCAGTTGCTTCATCAGCCTTCTTGAGGAGTTTTTCCATCTTTTCCCGTTTTTCCTTGGCTTCCTTTGATTCGGCCGGTATTGTTGGAGCCTTGGATGATTTGGCCTGTGATGTAGCCTTTTCTGCCTGTTTCTCGAAATTTTCCGCATTGACAAGCAGCCCCTGTACCTTCTGTATTGGTTGTAGTATCGTCTGCAGGAAGCCCATATCCAGTTCTGCCGGTGTTCCGTTTACGACCAGTGGCACCATGTTTTGCCGCGTATCCTCTTTCAGGCTGTTCCGCCTTGGCATGACTGCTACGCTCAGGCTGTTGTCCACTTTACGGATATTGATATTCAGATCCGTACCTGCTGTAATCATCTGATAAATTGATTGAAAAAACATAATTGAAAAATTTTATGGTTATACATAAGTTTCCTTGAAGAATTCTTTCAGGACATCCTCCCTGTCCGGTCTGCTTGCAATATCACGCAGCGATTCCAGATAGTAGCCGATGTTTTTAGGCTCATCAACTGTATTGGGCAGACGTCTTTTGACCGGTCTGATATGTTCACTCTGTGGCCATACAGCCGGCATGACAGGAGCGGAAGATATACATGTACTTGTTTTCATATCTGTAGGTTTTATTGGTTAGAAAAACAGGAGTCCGACAATGAAAAAGATAAATGCTATCCTGACAATCAGTAGAAGAGCTCTGAAAAGAAATCCTATGATTCCTCCGGTGAGCAGGAGCATTGCAATAATACCTGTAGGCATGATACCTTTGTCTGTCAGCATAAGTATTCCGATAACCAGTACCAGGGTTATCGCATGCTTGCTGATACTTTCGATAATCTGTAGTTTCATAATCCTTAATTTTATGAATGAATAATCCCATCGGGATGTGTTTTCCCGATTTTATAGGCCTCCGGCCTCTTGAATTGCCTTTTTGCGCAAGGCCTGGCAGGAAAAAATACCGGAGCGTAGCGAGGATGATTTTTTCCTGTCCAGCCAAGCCCTTCAGGGCAGCCTTGCGGCAAAAGGCAGGCAATCCAAGACCTTTGCCGCTTAAAAGCGGAAAAACAGAATCTTTTCTGTACGGATACAAAAAATGCAGACCTTCCGGCCTGCATTCTCTTGGTTGATTAGGTATAGATGTTATTCTTCTTTTGTGGAATAGGTGTTGAAAATGTCATCAGTCATTTCCTTGGCGAGAGTCCTGATCTTGTTCAGGAAGTCCTGTCCGGTTATCATTCCGCTTTCAAGTCCGGCCAGCTGTTTTTCCCAGTCTGCGGTGAGTGAAGTATCCGCAATTTTCTTTCCACGGATGGTTTCGTAGGTGAACATGCCTTTCGGGGTCGGAACGATATATTTCCCTGAATAACGGATATACTTACGGTTAACCAGTGTACGGATGATATTGGTACGTGAGGATACCGTACCCAGTCTGTTCTGTTCCATGTATTCCACCAGTTCTGCATCCGTGAACGGATTTACCGGCAGCTGTTTCTTGTGTACCATGTTGCATCCGCATACATTCAGGGTATCACCTTTCTCCATTTTTGGGAGTTCTTTGACGGAATACCCCGATGTCGGGATCATGTCGGAACACATGAACACATCATGCCAGCCGGCTTCAATGATTCTTGTTTGTTCGACCTTGAAATGCTGTGCGGCACAGACCGCTTCAACATTTGTCGTTTCTATGCGGCATGGAGCCATGAATGCTTCGAGCATCCTTCCGGCTACAAGTCTGTAAACCTGCATTTCCTTTTCGGACATATTTCCGGGACGGATACCTGTAATGATGATGGCATGATGTACATTGGCTTTTTCTGCACTTATTACGTGGCGGGACAAACTGGATATGTCAATACCTCCAGTTCCTTTAGCGGCAGGGAACAGCTCCCATGATAGCAGACGTGCCATGATTGGTGAAAGCGAGTCAAACACATCCTCCGTCAGATAACGGCTGGAAGTCCTTGGGTAGGAAATCAGTTTCTTTTCATAAAGGGACTGTGCGATGTCATACACCTCTGATGCGGTATAACCATAGCGGATGTTCGCTTCCTTCTGAAGTTGTGTCAGGTCAAGCAGATCCGGTGGAAGTATTTCCTTAACGCTGTGACTGATACCTGTGATCTGTGCCTGATGTGCCAGTTTGCAGTCCTGGAAAAACATTGTTGCGGATTCTTTGTCGGGAAGATCCTGTGTGCGGCGCATCTTGAAGAGGATGCCGTCCTTTTGCAGGCTGATGTAGATGGGCCAGCTGTCCGATGAAATATGGTTTTCCCTTTCACGGTAGCGTCTGCTGATGGCAGCCAGTACCGGTGTCTGCACCCGTCCAAGGGAATTGTTGCCGAGGCCCGTCGCCTTGCACATGGCATAGCTGGCGTTGATTCCGAGAATCCAGTCCGCCTTGTTGCGGCTGTCGGCAGCAAGGAACAGGCTGTTGTAGCAACTGTCCGGCTTCAGGTTTTCCATGCCTTTACGCACAGACTCGTCGGTAAGGGATGAAATCCACAGACGGAAACAGGGCTGTGTACAGTTCAGGTATTGATATACATAGCGGAATGTCATTTCCCCGTCACGGCTGGCATCGGTAGCCGCAATGATGGTGTCACATGCCTGAAACACTCTCTCGATTACTTTAAGCTGGAGCACGGCATCAATGTCCGGTATCCATCCGTTCTCGGTGCGTGTATGACGTACCATCAGCTCAAATTCGGACGGGATGAAAGGAAAGTCATTCCGTTCCAGCTTCTGGGTTCCGTAGTCCTTCGGCATGGCCAGTGACAGCATGTTCCCGAAAGTCCACGTAACCATGTAGCCGTTTCCTTCCACATATCCGTTTCTTACTCTGGTTGCACCGATGATTCTTCCGATTTCTTTTCCTACACTTGGTTTGTCTGTTAATATGGCAATCATGATAAATTCTGTTTTTTATATCTTTCCATACGGTAAGTCCGTATGGAAAGAGAGATGATACATTATGGATTCTTATTTATTCACCTGAAGGGTTGATACCGTTTATGCTGATGACCGGATTTCCATTCTCGTCTTCAATCAGACTGAGTGTGGCATCCATTGTAAGTGAAAATACAGGAGTCTTGATTTTAATGGACATGACATTGGTTTCCTCTCCCTGAAGGAGCAGGTCCATGTTTCCGTCCTTTTCAATTTGCGATCTGCTGATACCTACCGATTCCAGTTTCTCCCAGTCGATTTGTTCAGCCTTGTAGATATGATGATTGGTCTTGTTCATGTTCTTTCCTTTTTTAGTAATTGATGATTTGAATGATTTGAATCCCGTTCAGGTCAGACAGCCTGTTTTGCTCCCTTCTTCTGTTCCTGCTGCTGGGTATTGTCAGTCTGTGAAGCACGCTGTGAGGTATTGCGGCGCACATCCGGATTTTCCTGGAAATATTGCAGCTGTCCGGTGTTTGCGTTTACTTTCAGATAGGAATCAAACGGTTTGCCGTTGGGACCTTTCATACCCGTTACAAGGATGGCCTTTCCGTCCTGAAGATTTGCTCTTTCCTGTGCCGAAAGCAGGTGTCCGTAAACCTCAGCCGGGATGGTAGGTGCCTGTCGTTCGTTGAAACCGTCCGGAGTTCTGGAATACTGTGGTCTTCCACTTGCCAGGTCCAGCTTGACGAATGACGAGAATTCCTCACCTTTACGGTTGATCATGTTCTCAAGATAGATGGGCTGCCCTTTGCGTAAAGCTTCTTTATCTTCCGGTGTGAGCTGTACCGAACAGATTTCCTTCGGTATGTAGATTTCTCCCGTTTCCGGATTGTGGCGTGTATATTGGAGCCCGCCTGTTACCTTATCCATGGTAACGAAGGAGGAAAACAGTTCGCCGTTCTTTCGCTTCATATCCTCTACAAGGATGGTATGTCCTTCATTCAACGCTTTGAGCTGCATGGGGGAAAGCGGTACCCCGCCGAGCGTCTGCTGATTGAAGGCCTGGTCTTTCGGGAAGATAAATTCGATGCCTCTTCTTTCTGCACTGTATTGCAGATTGGCATTAAACTCTTTACCCTGATTGGATTTCATTCCCTCTACGAATATCTGTTCTCCGTTTTTCAGTTTCTGAATTTCGTCCGGAGTCAGGGTTACCCCTTTGATTTCATTCGGGATATAGACATGCTCCTGTCGGACGGCTACCAGTTCGTTGGTATTCTTGTCGATGGAAATCAAACACGGCTCAGTTGTGTTACCACGCAGGTTAAGGTCAGCCACGCGTCCCATGTTTCCACTTTCACGCAGGTTCTTCTTGTCCTCTTCCGTGAAGATATGTCCGAAATAAGGACGGTCCAGTTCCGGTTCCTTTCTGATACCGTGGATGCCCAGCATGACCTGCCCGCCGTTGGATATGAATGAAAGGCGTGCGTCCAGCTTGGCAGTCAGTACCCCAGGAATGTTGAGTGTCAGCGGCATTGTCCTGTTGGTCTTGTATCCTTTCAGCATGCCGTCAAGCTGTCCGGACTGCTCCAGCATTTCCTTGGATATGCCGAACTTACCCAGTTCCTCCCAGTTAATCATATTCTCGTTGTAGCGGTACGTGGGTGTCTGCTGGCGTTGCGGTTCCTGCTGTTCGCGCCCCTGTGTGGCAGCTTCCACCTGTGATACCTGTTCAGGCTGAGCCTGCGTTGTCTGTTCCTGCTTCTTTGCCATTGTTGTTTCCTCCTCTTTTGTTTGACTGTTTTTCTGATTGTTTGCCTTCGGTACGATTTCATAGCGTTTCAGAAACTCCTTTACCGCGTCTGTATTCTTACCTTCGGCCAAATCCTTGAGAGCCTGTTTGTTCTGCTTGTAATCATTGAAGGTCATACGGATAAGCCTGAAATGCGTAGGCTCCTTCAGCTGGCTCCAAAAATTCTTGATAAAGTTTTCGAGAATACTCGAATTCTTGTCGAATTTCAGGAATGAGTTCTCATTCTTCTCCTCCGGTGTAACCGTCTGATAATTACCTTTCTCGTCTGCCTTGCTGACCACTCCCAAACCCTCCTTGGGGTCGTTCTTGTTATGTACCAGCAAAAGCTCGTCAATTTGTTCCACATAAGGCTTTTCCGGTTTCTTTGTCCGGCCTTGCCTTTTTTCCTTGTCAGGACTGTTTTCTTGTGCCATAATCTTTTGTTTTGAGTGATTACTTGATTTGTTTCACAGTCCAAATGTAAAGTGATAAATTGAATAAATGATTGATTTATAAATAGATGGCATTAGATGTCATCAGATGTCATACCTGAGATAGGAAAGAATGTAGAAACAGTAGAAAAAAGAATGAAAAGAAGTAGGAAGAGTTGGAATAAAAGCATAGCAAAGCCACCGGACTATGCAGATCGGAGGGAGTTGAAATCCCTGTCTTATTTCGGAATTTGATAAGCAGACTATGTTTTGTTATTTGGGAAGATGCATTTTCACAGTATTTATGAGGCCATATATGGAATATAAGGATAGCCGCCTTTGATTTACGGCTATGCGTCACGTCGGTCGCAGTTAATCCCTGTAATCTTTTCTTTAATTCTAATCCGTTTGCCGCCGCATTCTTTTTCAGGTGAATTTTCATGGCGTAAGCCATAAGGAAAATTCTCCTGAAAAAAGGAATAAATGCGGCTGGCAAATCAGGATTGGGATTTATATTTGATGGAAGGGATAACAAGTGTTTAAAAGATTAAAATATGATAATTCATTTGATTTATTGAAACATATTCGTACTTTTGCGAACAACAAACAGAAAGAGGGATAGAAATGATAAAAAAGAAGTATACAGAGGAGCAGGAGAAGTTAGCCCGTTTTGCAAAAGCGATGGGACATCCGGCACGTATAGCCATACTCCAGTTCCTGGCATCTCAGGAATGTTGCTTTTTCGGTGATATTCATGAGGAACTTCCCATTGCAAAGGCTACGGTATCTCAGCATCTGAAGGAGTTGAAAGAAGCCGGACTTATCCAAGGGGAGATAGAAACACCGAAAGTAAAATACTGTATCAACAAGGAAAACTGGGAAACAGCAAAAAAGATGTTTGCAGATTTTCTTGGCCAACCTATATGTAAGAAAGAGGGCTGCTGCAAGTAAGCTCTTTTTTTTGACAAGAAAGTTCGTCGTTTTGCGAATAACTAACAATAAAAATAGAAAGACATGAAAAAGATTTTATTCTTAATTGCTGTATGTTTCGCCTTTATCTCTTGCAACATGAACGCAAAGAACGGAACTGAAGCACAGACTCAAAAAGAAGTGACAGTAAAAGACCATGTAGAAGTATTGTATTTTCATGGAAAGCAGCGTTGCGCAACCTGTATGGCTATCGAAAGCAACACAAAAGCTGCGATGGAAGAAAGTTTTGCCGAGCAGATTAAAAAAGGTGAGGTTGTTTTTAAGGTAATAGACATCAGCAAGAAAGAAAATGAGAAGATAGCTGAAAAGTATGAGGTTACCTGGTCATCACTGTTTATCGTTAAGTATAAGAACGGACAGGAGACATACGAGAATATGACAGAATTTGCTTTCGGAAACGCCCGTAAGTCACCGGATGTATTCAAGGCAGGTGTAGTGAAATCTGTAAATGAAATGTTGAAATAATATATAGGGCTATGGATTGGTTACAGACATTGCTGGATAACAGCTCTACTCCCGTTCTTACGGCATTCTTACTCGGACTGCTGACCGCACTATCACCTTGTCCGCTTGCAACAAATATAGCGGCCATCGGATTTATCGGAAAAGACATTGAAAACAGGAAACGCATTTTCCGGAACGGTCTGCTTTATACGTTGGGACGTGTCCTTTCATACACCCTGCTCGGAGTGGTACTGATTATGATTCTGAAAGAAGGTTCCAGCATGTTCGGTATTCAGAAGACTATCGGGACATGGGGTGAACTCGTTCTTGGTCCGCTTCTGCTTGTAATAGGCCTGTTCATGCTCTTTGGTGACAAACTTAATCTTCCGAAATTCGGGTTTAACGGAAATGCGGAAGGTCTCGCCAGAAAAGGCGGATGGGGTGCCCTGATGATTGGAATACTCTTTGCCCTGGCTTTCTGTCCGACAAGCGGAGTTTTCTATTTCGGTATGCTTATACCGATGTCTGCAACGGCTACAGCCGGTTATCTGCTGCCGGTGGTATTCGCTATTGCCACAGCTTTGCCTGTACTTGCCGTTGCATGGATTCTTGCTTTCAGTGTACAGCAGATGGGAAGTTTCTACGGCAAGATGCAGAAGGTGCAGAAATGGATGAACCTTATTGTAGGTGTGGTATTCATCATCATCGGCATCTATTATTGCTGGATAATGTATCTGTAAAACAGATTTGATAACAAATAAAATATTTACGAATATGGAAATTAAAGTATTAGGTCCGGGTTGTGCCAAATGTAAATCAACCTATAATGTAATTGAGAAGGTTTTGAAAGAAAATAACATCGATGCAAAACTGACCAAGGTGGACGACATCATGGAAATGATGAACTACAACATCATGACTACGCCTGCCGTTGTCATTGACGAAGTAGTGAAGATGAAAGGACAGGTGCCGACAGAAAGTGATGTAAAGAAACTTCTTGGTATCTGATAGGGAGAATTATTTAACCATAAGCGGCAGATACAACCGTTATGGCATCTGCCGCTTTTTTAACAGGAACAATGTTCGTATTTAGACGAATAAAAAATATACATTATGATTCAGGAATTTGCAGACTGGCTTGTTTACGGCCTTTTCGGACTGAGTGCCGACACTCCGATAGGAGTTGCCGTAAACTTCTTCTTTTATGATACCATAAAGATTTTAATCCTTTTGTTCTTCATCAGTGTATTGATGGGAATTATCAATGCCTATTTCCCGATAGAGCGTCTGAGAAACTATCTGGTTACACACAAGATGTACGGTTTGCAGTACTTATTGGCATCACTTTTCGGAGCTATCACTCCGTTCTGCTCATGTTCATCCATACCTTTGTTCATCGGATTTGTCAAAGGCGGCATTCCTTTGGGTGTCACCTTCGCTTTCCTTATTACATCGCCTTTGGTGAATGAGGTAGCTGTGGCCATGTTCCTCGGTTCTTTCGGTCTGAAAGTGACACTTATCTACGTAATCAGCGGTATTCTGTTGGGAGTGATAGGAGGTTTTGTACTCGGACGTATGCGTCTGGCTCCTTATCTGAGTGACTGGGTAAAGCAGATACAGGCCAATTCGTCTGCCCAGGCCGGTGAATGGGAAAAAGATCATACCACTTTTATCAAACGACTTCCGACCATTGTACGTGATGCATGGAAGATTGTCAGCGGTGTGCTTATATACATTCTGATTGGTATCGGTATCGGTGCTTTCATGCACGGATTTGTACCTGAAGGATTCTTTGAACAATATATGTCTAAGGACAACTGGTATGCGGTACCTCTATCTGTTATACTTGCCGTACCGATGTATGCCAATGCAGCAGGTATCGTGCCGATAATTGAGGTATTTGTGGCAAAAGGTATTCCTATGGGAACCGCGATAGCCTTCATGATGGCTGTAGTCGGCCTTTCATTGCCGGAAGCAACCTTGCTGAAGAAAGTAATGACATGGAGACTGATTGGCATATTCTTCGGAACGGTTGCATTTTTCATCATTTTGTCCGGCTATCTGTTTAATTATATACTGTAAAGGACTGATGATGATTGGATATCAATTAAAGAAATGGTGGCCTGCGGTTATGCTGGCTGCCATTTCTCTCCAGCCCGCAGTGGCACAGGAAAGTGAAAAGGCATTTTCAGGGAAACCAGTGCTTACGCTTTTCTCCAATTACAAGGCCGGGCTGGGACACAAGAATGAAAACAGCGGATTCAACCTTGACCGTGCGTTTGTCGGTTATGAAGGGTTCTTTGCCAAAGGTTTTTCCGCAAAGATTCTCATGAATGTGGAAACGGTGGCTGATGAAAACGGGAATACAAAGTTCAACGGATATCTGAAGAACGCACAGATAGACTGGAAAGGAAACGGATTTTTCGTGTCTGCCGGACTGGTAAACCTGAAGCAGTTTTCAGAGCAGGAGAACTTCTGGGGCCACAGATACATATTCAAGTCCTTTCAGGAAGAATACGGTATAGTCTTCTGTGAAGATATAGGTATTGTGGCAGGCTATGAGTTCTCGCCGCTTATATCGGCAGATCTGGCATTGACAAATGGTGAAGGACGAAAGTTCAAGAACATGGACAACAAGTACAAGTACGGTGCCGGCATCACATTGGAACCGGCAAAAGGATTCATGTTCAGGATATACGGTGACATATACAACACACCGGAGTATCTGAAAACGGATGCAGGCGTTCAGAAAGACCAGTATTCGGTAGCGGCTTTTGCCGGATACAGCAACAGTAGGTTTTCACTTGGAGCTGAATATAACCGGGCATTCAACTATAAGTTCTCATCCGGAACAGACGTGAACGGTTATTCAGTTTACACGACCGTAAATATAGCACGCAAAATGCATCTGTTCGGACGTTTTGACCTTCTGGATGCAGCAGGTGCAAAGATAGGTAATGTCATTGAAGGACACACGATTATCGGTGGTTTTGAATATTCTCCCATCAGACAGGTAAGAATCTCACCGAACTATCAGAGCTGGAAAGCCAGGAACGGAAGACGCGAGAATTATCTTCTCCTGAGTGTGGAATGTAAGATATGATAAAATGGAAACGCTTATGAAATATTTGTTGATGTCCGCAGCAATGCTGCTGCTTGTTACAGGATGCAAGCCAGGAAATGGGAAAAACCGGGAGGAGGTCTGTGAAACGGACATGACAAGGGCAGGTCAGGAAATAAAGAATGATTCTGTGGCCAACATAGCAGACAGCATACGGCTTTATTTCACTTATCCTCTGCCTGACGGAACGGAATACGGTTATACATTCCTGGAGTTCGGAGCCGTCGGATGTGCGCCCTGCAAGAAGATGGAAAAGGAAATGGAAACCATTCGGAAAGATTTCGAAGGAAAGGTAAATGTACGTTTCATCAACCTTTCAAAGAAATGGAACAAAGACTGGGCCGAACATTTTGAGATACACACCATACCGACACAGGTCATTCTCAACAGTCAGGGAAAGGAAATATACCGGCATGTCGGATATATACCTGCTGACGAATTGAAAAAGGTATTCAAGTAAAATATTAAGTCAAACCAATAAAAAAACAGAATAAATGAAAGTATTGATTCTTTGTACAGGAAACAGCTGCCGAAGTCAGATGGCTCACGGCTTCTTACAGTCATTCGACAAAAATTTAGAAGTATATTCAGGTGGAACCGAACCGGCAGCCCAGGTAAATGCCAAGGCGGTGGAAGTGATGAAGGAAGCAGGAATAGACATCAGTTCTCATGTACCTACACACGTAAACACTTACCTCGATCAGGAATGGGATTATGTAATAACCGTTTGCGGTGGTGCCAATGAAAGCTGTCCTGCCTTTATAGGAAAGGTCGGCAAACGTATGCACATCGGCTTTGATGATCCGTCACATGCTACAGGTACACCGGAATTCATCGATTCGGAGTTCCGCCGTGTTCGTGACGAAATCAGAAATGCTTTTGCCCGTTTCTACATTACAGAAATCAGAAAGGAAGAATTGCCGAAATGCTCTTGCGGCGGTAACTGCTAAGAAATAGGAATATGGAGAAAGAAAAAAAAGGAATAGGTTTTTTTGAGCGATATCTGACAGTGTGGGTGGCTATCTGCATTGTTGTGGGAATAGTCATAGGGCAATGGTTTCCTGCCATACCCGAAACACTCGGTAAGTTTGAATATGCGAATGTATCCATACCGGTAGCAATTCTTATATGGCTGATGATTTATCCCATGATGATGAAGGTGGATTTTCAGAGTATCAAGAATGTGGGCAGAAAGCCGAAAGGCGTATTCATAACCTGTGTGGTCAACTGGCTGATTAAGCCTTTTACAATGTTCGGTATAGCGTGGATATTCTTTTATGTGATATTCAAACAATGGATACCAGAAGCACTTGCAGGAGAATATCTGGCCGGAGCAGTTCTGTTGGGTGCCGCACCCTGTACGGCGATGGTGTTTGTATGGAGTTACCTTACCAAAGGCGATGCTGCTTATACGCTGGTACAGGTAGCGGTGAATGACTTGCTTATTCTGGTGGCTTTTGCTCCGATAGTGGCATTTCTTCTCGGTGTTGGCGGAATAACCATACCCTGGGACACGCTTACGCTTTCTGTGGTTCTGTTTGTAGTCATCCCTCTTACAGGTGGTGTAATCACACGCCGCACTGTAATATCGAAAAAGGGAGAAGACTATTTCAACAATGTATTCGTGAAGAAGTTCGACAATGCGACTATCATAGGGCTGCTTCTGACACTGGTTATCCTGTTTTCATTTCAGGGAGAGACCATCCTTGCCAATCCGTTGCATATTCTGTTGATTGCCGTACCTTTGATCATACAGACATTCTTCATATTCTTCCTTGCATACGGATGGTCAAAGGCTTCAGGATTGCCTCATAATGTAGCTGCCCCGGCAGGAATGATTGGCGCGAGCAATTTCTTTGAACTTGCCGTGGCGGTTGCAATTTCGCTTTTCGGTCTTCAGTCCGGAGCGGCACTTGCGACAGTAGTCGGTGTGTTGGTAGAAGTGCCTGTCATGCTCTCGCTTGTTAAGATAGCCAACAACACCAGGAAATATTTTAAACAATAAAAACCTATAAACAATCTACAGCAACATGAAAAGGAATTTAATGCTGGTTGCCGTTACAATGCTATTGGCTGCCACATCTTGTACGGCAAGCGGCAACGGAGCTAATGAAAAGACTGTAACATCAAGTGTAAAGGATCAGCTTGAAAAGGCAAAAGACGAAAGAAAAACTGTTTTTATGATTGTGACAGACAGTGCCACGAATGCGTCAAGGCTTGACAGCATCGTAGGCTCTGTCATCACAGAAAAGAGTAACGTGACGGCTGTTACCATGAATATGGATGAGAAGGCAAATGCAGAACTTGTGAAAGAATACCGTCTGAACGGTGCTCCCACGCCGCTGGTACTTGTCATGTCAGACAGAGGACTGCTGATGGGCGGGATGCTTGAAAACCAGGTAAGCAGGGAAAGCCTTGAAGAAGCCATACCAACCCCGAAGTTCAGTGATATAAGTTATGCACTCAGTAAAGGAACTCCCGTCATAGCCCTTGTGTCAAACAGCAAGTTTGAAAGTGATGCTAAGGCTGAAAATATATGTAAGTCAGCAAAAGACAGCATGTCTGGCAAGGTGGAAGTTATCAGAATCGACACAGAGGATTCAGCTGAAAGCAAACTCATCACCATGCTTAATATTAAGGGAAAGCTGAAAGACAGCTACATCGTGGCAATCAACGCACAGGGCATCATGTCTGGCAGATTTGAGAATGTACCTGATGTGGTCGAGCTTGTGGAAGCTGCACAGAAAATTGTCCAGACAGGATGTGCTCCGGGAGGATGCGGACCGACCTGTAACTGATTCTTTTAAATAACGGTAATACTTGTGTGTTCTGACCCTGTTCTGATTCCGGAAATATTTTCGGGACAAGACAGGGTTTTAATCGGATAAATAAAAATTGGGTTATATATGAGTAAAGAATGGTTTCCTCTTATTGACGAGGACAAATGTATCGGTTGTCTTGCCTGCTACAATAAATGCAAGCATAGTGTTTATGATGTTGAAAACGGCCGTCCGGTAGTCGTGTACCGTGAAGGGTGTATTGACGGCTGTCACGGCTGCGGGAACTTATGCCCGGAAGGTGCAATTATCTATTCGGGTGAATATAAGGAACACATCAAATGCAGTTGTGGTTGTGGTGGCTAAGACGTTACAACCGGAAAAACAAGAGACATCCGGCCGTTGGCATATATGCTGACTGTCGGATGTCACTTTAATAATATAAACACACGATGATATGAAGATTTTTATTATTTCAGACAGGGAAGATATGGCAGATATAGCTGCGGACATACTTCGGAATCTTGGAAACAATTTCGAAGTATATACTGAAAGTGACATGGATCTGACGGAAGCGGAGCAGAAATGTTGGGACTATGTTCTGTACATATCCTTCTATCGGAATAGAACAGGTGATTTGGACCGTTTAGACGGTTACAGTGTTATTTTACAGGTAAAATCATGTACTGTAACAGAAGCATGTAAAGGAGAATGCAGCGTCAATCTGTATTCAACCCTTAAACTTTTAGTTCTGAGTTTTTATGAACAATATCTGAGAACCACCTACTAAGCCCTTCTGTATTTTACATAATTCAGGAGTGCTATCAGAGCACCAAGGGCAATTATGATACCTGAATGAGTAAGATTGAAAAGAATAACAGAAGCGGGAGCACCCATGATGACAGAACCCCAGAAGATAGGACAGAAAAAACCAATAAGAGCAATATTCCTGCCAAGTTTGATGCCAGCCTTATACTCTTCAGCCTTGCATGACGAAACTTTTCTTTCTTCTTTTTTACCGGTAACGGCATTGACGCACTTCTTGCCTGCCATCGTATAGGGGCATGACATAAATATCTGACTGATAAATCTTTTAATTGAACTCATGATTATATTGTTTTATTTTCATTACGAAGATTAAGCAATGCCTTGCATTTTTCTTTTTCCGCTTCCATTTCTTTTTCAGGAATACTCTTGATAGCATCTATTATGAAAGCATAAAAGGAATCATCCTTGATATTAAGATAATAATAAACCCAGCGGCCTTCCTTTTTTTCGGATATAATATTAGCCTTTTTCAGGATATTCAGGTGTCTTGACACATTATACTGCTGTTCACACAAGACTTCCATAATTTCACTTACACAGACTTTAGAGTCAATGTTACTCAGAAGCCAGACTATCTTTAACCTTGTTGTATCGGACAAAGCCTTAAATGTATTGGTATATTGTTCATCCATATTTATATCATATATGTATATATGCGCATATTCGCATACGTTGCGCAAATGTAATGCATTCGTTAATCATATACAACAATACATGCAGATTTTTAATTTGAAAATATAAATAAAAGAATTGACTGATATTTTTGTAGAAACGAATATTTATCGTATATTTGCGATTGATTTTTAAAACGCATGAACTATGGCATACAGTAAAGCAGAACATTTTGAGGAAAAGGACATTGTAATAGCCCGTTTTGCCAAGGCTTTGAGCCATCCGGCAAGAGTTGCTATTATACGTCTTCTGTCAAAGCAGGAGGCCTGCTATTGTGGTGATCTTGTAAATGAACTGCCGATAGCTCAGGCGACCGTATCACAACATCTGAAGGAGCTGAAAGATTCCGGACTTATTGATGGAGAGATAACACCACCCAAAGTGAAATACTGCATAAACAGACAGAACTATGAATTAGCCAAAATTTATTTCAAGGAATTGTTCAAATAAAAAATTTACCTTTATACATCGTATATATACAATAAACAATGAAAAAGAAGTTCTTACTATTGTCAAGTCTTGTATTATCAACCTGTACAGTTTTGCAAGCTCAGAATTATGCTGTCGGAGGATCTGTAAAAGCCTGGCATAACCATCAGGATGGAATCACATCATTCTCTGTAGCGCCCGATATCGGATATACTTTATCAGACAAATGGTATATAGGCACAGCTTTAGGATATTCGTATTTAAAAAAAGAAGAAATCAGAACCAATTCTGTATCACTAATGCCATACGCACGATATTTCTATTATGTATCTGGAAAACTGAAGTTATTTGTGGACAGTACAGCAGGTATTTCACTAGACAAGAGTGATTCAGAGCAGATGTCTTCATCATGGCAAGCCGGGTTTAAGCCTGGTGTAATCTTTGGCTTAACGGAACGGTTCTGCCTTGCAGCCGGATTCGGATTCTTAGGGTATAGGGGTACAAACGGCGAGACCAATACATTAGGCGATAGCGGATGGGGCGTTGATATAAGCGGCAATTCATTACAAATAGGCCTTTATTATATCTTTTAATATCGTATATATACAATAAACAATAATAAAAACTATGGACAAGAAAAAAACAATTTGGTCAGGCATAACGGGTGTAGTAGCATCTGTTTTGGTTTTTTTAGGAGTAGTAAGCTGCTGTGGTATGCCAATCATAGCTGGAATATTGGCAACGGTGGGAATAGGTGCATCACAGCTGAGCTTTTTTGCAGAATACAGAGGATGGTTTATAGCCTTTGCCATCATATCTCTGATATACGGATTTTATCAGGCATATTTCAGGAAAAAGAGCTGTTGCTGTTCTGAAACTTCTTCTGCCCAGCAGAAAAAAGGCAATAGTATTATGCCCAAAGTCTTTTTATGGATTGGTACTGTAATCACAGTCCTGGCTTTATTTATGGGAACACCTGAAAGCAACGCTTCGCAAACATCCGGTTGTTGTCCGGTTGAGAATACGGGCGGCTGTGGCGAAGGGTGCACAGCCGGAGGATGTGCTTCGGGCGGATGCTCTGCACAGGGTAACGGTAATTGCTGTTCTTCAGTGTCAAAGGATAACAGCCAGTCTTCATGCTGTCCGTCACAGGCACCAGCCATTAAAGAGGGATGTTGCGGTAACTAATGATTAGTATAAAATAAATTTGCATTATGAATACATTAATTGAAACACTTCAGTATTTCGTACTGATAACCTTAGAGCTGATTGCATTGTTTATGTTTATCAGTGCATTGGTTGAAATAATTCTCATGTATGTACCGGAAGAGAAAATACGTAAAAGGCTGTCCGGTGCCGGGATGTTCGGTAATGTAATAGCAGCCGGATTCGGTGCTTTGACCCCCTTCTGTGCCTGTTCTACAATCCCTATGACAGTAGGATTCTTAAATGCTGGTGTTTCTTTCGGATCAACCATGTCATTCCTGATAGCTTCGCCATTACTTAACCCGATAATCATAGGAATGCTCGGTGCAATGGTTGGAATAAAGGCAATGGTAGCCTACTTTGTCATAGCATTCCTCTGTTCGGTTATTTTTGGTTTTGTAATGGAGAAAATGGGAATGCAGAAGTATGTCAAAAATGTACGTCTGAAACCGTCTTCCTGCTGTTCAGGAAGTGGCAATACCGTTGACAAAAGAACTCTTCCATTTAAAGGAAAGTTGAAAATAGCCTTTGCTAGTGCTTGGGACAGTCTTCGTCCAATAATGGGTTATCTATTGATCGGTGTTGCTCTCGGAGCTGGTATATACGGTTATATGCCACAGGATTTTGTAATGAATATTGCAGGTCCGGACAATCCGTTTGCCATACCGGTAGCTGCCGTATTGGGTATTCCTCTTTATATACGTGCTGAAACTGCCATACCTATCGGAGTTGCATTAATGGGTAAGGGTATGAGCATAGGAGCAGTTATCGCACTCGTTATCGGAGGTGCAGGAATGGCCATACCGGAAATGACTATGCTGGCAAGTATATTCAAGAAGAAACTTGTTGCCATGATTGTGCTGGTCATATTCCTGACAGCTGTTGTATCAGGATATTTGTTTAACATTTTATTATAAAGAACTTATGGATAAAAAAGAAGAAAAGAAAGGATTTTGGGCTTCTTTATTCGCGCCAAAATCATGTTGTTGTTGTGGACCTCAGATTGAAGAAATAAAAGAGGAAAAGAAAGAAGAAAAATCTAAAACGGAAGAAGATAAGGAAGAAAATAATGACAACTCTTGCGGATGCGGATGTTGTTAGTATTCACATCCTATGATGTAATGTATTAAAGAATCATATCATTTTATTGATATGATTCTTTATATTATTAATTTGCTATACAGACAATTAAATTCATGATATAAATATGAAAATCAATGATTCAAAATTATATGGAAGAGTTATATTGGGGTACATCATTGTTTTTTTTATTATAGCATGTATGTCTTTAATTTTTATATATCAGAAGATTAAGCTAGAGGACATAAATAATAAGCAATATCAAATAAATCTAGTTCATAGCAAAATATCTGTTTTACCTTTATATGTCAATAAATTATCATCTTTAAGCGAGTCTGTATTTACATGGAATTATAGAGACTATTTAGAATATCAAAGGAATCGTTTGTTTACAGATAGTATTTTACAAGATATAAAAATACATTGTAATGGTTTTATCCAGATTGAGCAAGTTGATTCTTTATGTAATATGTTAGAGCAAAAAGAATATTCTCTTTTGCATATCATGAGAACAATTAAGTCCAAAGAGAAGTCAGACAGTTTATTTTTTGAATCACAAATTCCTAAAAAGAGTTTAAAAACACGAACAGTAACGAGAAAGAAGAAAGGTTTAGCTGGATTTTTTGGCAAAACTGAAACGGTTCAAGAACCATATTATGTGATAGAATATTCAGAATTAAAGAAAAAAACAAATATAGATCATAAAAATTATCTGATTCAGATAGAGATGGAATCAGATAGTTTAATCATGAAAAATAAATTGATAAATAATCAATTGAGCGAACTTTTATATGTTTTAGATGATGATATTCAAAAGAATTTTATTGAATATAATAAAGAAATTATAAATGCTCAAAAAACGGCTTTTCGCTTATTCTCTATAATTATAATCATAGCTATTATTTTATTATTGCTCTCCTTTTTTATTATACGTTCGGATTTTAATAAAGAAGAAACGATTAAACGAAAATTAAAACAGGCTATTAAAGAGAATGTAGATTTACTTGAAATGCGCAAGCAAATTATTTTAACTATTTCTCATGATGTACGAGGCCCACTTGGTAATATACATAACTGTGCCGATTTGGTTTCGGAAACGCGAGAAAAGAAAAAGCGCGAAATCTATTTAGATGACATCCGTCATTCTTGCCAACACATCCTACATTTAGTTAACGACCTGATGGATGCTTACCGAATTAATGACGTCGGTAGCTTACGTAATGATGCACCTTTTCATCTAAATCGTTTTTTGCTGCGCATTTCAGATGAATTCTCCCGTAAATCGGTTTCAAAAGGTCTGATTCTATATTCGGAACATAATGGTTCAAATGTAACTGTAAATGGAGATGCGGACAAACTTGAACAAGTACTAGACAATCTGCTTACAAACGCCATCAAGTTTACATCCAAAGGAAATATCTGTTTTCATACTGAATATTTAGAAGGGAAACTGTTGATTGAAATAAGGGATACAGGTATCGGAATGGATGAAGAGACGCTTAAAAAAATATTTTCTCCCTTTGAACGTGCTGCGCAGAATGTTAATTCTGAAGGTTTCGGTTTAGGCCTTTTTCTGACTAAAGGATTAGTTAAAGTCCTTGATGGAACAATAAATGTAGAAAGTCAGCTTGGTAAGGGGAGCGTGTTCAAACTTGAATTTCTTTTACCAGAAACGGATGAGTTTGTGCACAAATGTAATTCTTATAGTGAGTCTATAACCATTTTGCCGAAAAATGTACTTGTTGTGGATGATGATCCTATATTGCTAAAAATAGCAGAAGACATGCTTGGGCGTAATGGTATAACTTGTACGACCTGTATGAATGTACGGGATGTAGTAACAGCTATTAGACAATCAGATTATGATATGATACTTACTGATGTACAAATGCCGGATACCGATGGGTTCGCTCTATTAAAACTACTCAGAAATTCAGACATAGGAAATTCAAGAACCATTCCTGTTGCAGTCATGACTGCCCGTGGTGACGGAAATTCCGGAATCTATGAAAAAGAAGGATTTGCAGGTTGCATTCATAAGCCGTTCAACATCCATGCATTACTTACTTTTTTATCAACCATTATGTCTCAAATAAAAATCTCTCAAACTGGAGATTTTGACTTTTCCAGCTTGTTGGATAGTACAGATGATTATGAACATATTATGTCTCTTGTTATCATGGAATCAAGAAAAGAAATTGAGGAACTTAAAACAGCCATAAAGACAACCAATCGTGAATCCATGAGAAAAACAATACATCGAATGATGCCTGTATGGGAGATACTAGGGAAAGAGTATATGTTGCGTGATTTTCAAGAAAGGTTGCACGATATGAATACTAGTGATGAAACTATTTGTGAGCAAGGCATTCAAATTATAGAGTGGATTGAAAAATTAATTAAAGAAACAGAGAATGAACTGAAGAAATATGAAAATACTGATAGTTGAAGACAATATGATACTCTGTGGCTTGATTGAAAAATGGCTGCAGAAGGCTGGTTATGATGTATTGACGGCTATAGATGAACCTGGCGCACGTTGTATCCTAAAAAGAAATGAAGTAAATATGGTATTGGGAGACGTACGTCTGCCGGAAGGTGACGGTATCAGCCTTCTGGAATGGATGATGCGTTCTAAGATGGAAGTTCCATTTATTGTCATGACAGATTATGCCTGTATCACGGATGCAGTCCGTGCGATCAAACTCGGCGCTAAGGATTATTTGCAAAAGCCTGTTCATCAAGAGCAATTGATAGAATTAGTGCATAGTATGCTTAAGCAGCCTGTTATTGTACGTAAAGAGCGTTCTTTTGTAGAACGTACCAGCGAAGCTGCCAGAAAAGCCGCTTCACTTGCCCGTCGAGTGGCTCCTTCGGATCTTTCTGTTATGATACTTGGTCCTAGTGGAAGCGGTAAAGAGGTGATAGCCCAGATGATTCACCGTTATAGTGACAGGCGTGACAAGCCATTCGTTGCCGTCAATTGTGGAAGTATACCTAACGATTTGCAGGCTTCTGAATTTTTTGGTGCGGTCAAAGGCGCATTTACCGGAGCTGTTGCGGATAGGAAGGGACATTTTGAAACAGCCAATGGAGGAACTTTATTTCTGGATGAAATCGGTAATATGCCGTATTCCATGCAGATTCTTCTTCTGCGTGTTCTTCAGGAGAAAGAGTTTAACCCGGTAGGAAGTGATAAGGTGAAACGTACGGATGTACGTATTATTTCTGCTACCAATGAGGATATGAAAAAAGCGGTAGAGGAAGGTCGCTTTCGCGAGGACTTGTATTATCGTCTTGCTGAATTGGAAATTTTGCAGCCACCACTTAAAGAATGTAAAGACGATATTCTCCCGCTTGCCGAGTTCTTCAGAAAAGAACATTCCGGTAGAATACGTATCAAGAATGAGGGATTTACCGAAGAAGCGAAAGCATGTATGTTGGAGTATGACTGGCCGGGTAATGTACGGGAATTAAACGCAAAAATCAAACGTGCAGTAATTGTTGCAGATAATGCATTATTGGATGTCTGTGATTTGGGACTGGAAAATGTAGATTGTAATGACAATCCGGATATTCGTATCATTCAGGAAAAGGAAAGGATACGAAATCTGCTTGATAAAAATCATGGTAATGTCAGCAAGACAGCAGCGGAACTCGGTTGCAGTCGTACAGCCCTGTACAAGAAAATGAAGAAACTTGATCTGAAGTAATCTTTATTCTTTAAGGCGGTATACCAGTCTGCATATATTGTTTCGGAATGTTTTGGACTCACGCAAAGTCCATTGTCCGAATTGAATCTTTCCGGTTATGTTTTTCCCGCTTTTGTATGATATTGGAAGCAAGTAAATGACCAGTTCATCTGCGAGTCGGAAGAGAAATACTCCACCAGCATATTCGGCACTTTTTTCGTCCTGTACTTTCATAAAGAAGGTACAGTTATTGTCTCGTCTCTCTTTTGCATCCATCAAGTCAAGCATACCGTAATGCGGATACATGTTGAATGTAGCCCGCTCTTCCCAATAATGGAAGCCGTTCCGGTCTGTTCTGAGCCATTCCATCAGTATCTCATTTTTGTCCGGCAGGAAACCGTCCAATGTGACGGGCATAATAATCTGTACTTTTGCCATACCTCTGCTATTAAAAATAAAAGCATGAAACCCATGCTTATTTCGAACAGAGGCTCTGACAAAGCCCAACACAGAAACTCGCATGGGCTCACGCTATAAGGTATAGCATAAGCCTCACGCAATAGCCTCTGTGTTTATGAATTTGTCAGATTCCTGTTCGAGACGTCTTGCGACTTATGTATATAATCGACGGAAAACATCCCGTAATCCGCCGTTATGTTCTATTTCAAGTTCAAAGATAAGGAATGTTCCCTGAAAATCAAACTGATTCAGGATTTATTTGTCATTCTGTATCTATTCAGCTTTTCTTTTCTCCTCTTCTGCACTTTCTATTCCCAGCCGTTCACATAGTTCCGGGTCGTTCTTTATACGTTCCATTTCATCGTTGATGATAGCCTGGGCATCCGCCTTTATCTGGTCATAATTTCGCTGTATCTGCTGGAGCATGATGTCATTCCCTTCACTGTCCTTGAACGTGTTGATAACCGGGATTTTTTTATAAGCCTTTTCTTCCGCACTTACTTTGGCATGGTCCACGATAATTTCCGCATGGAAAATCTTCTGGTCGATTTTCTCACCGAAATTGTCCGACACGGAACCGACAAACGTACCCTGTGATAGGTTGGAAATCTTGGATGCAGGAATCAGGTAATCCAGCTGGGTATTAATCGATGTAGAAACATCCTGACGGTTGATGGATATGGACTGACGTTTTTGTAAAATCTTACCGAAGCGTTCGGAAAGTGTCTTGGCCGTTTCGCCGACTACCTGACCACTGAATATGTTGCCGACCGTATTTTGAATCACCTTGCTCTCCTTTTCGCCATAGTCACGGTTAAGCTGGCTGAAATCCTGAAATCCCAGACAGACCGCCACCTTGTTGGAACGTGCCGTTGCTATCAGGTTGTCCAGCCCTCGGAAATAGATGGTTGGAAGCTCGTCTATAATGACCGTGCTTTTAAGCTGTCCTTTCTTGTTTATCAGTTTGACGATTCTGGAATTATACAGTCCGAGCGCAGCGGAATAGATGTTCTGTCGGTCCGGATTATTACCTACACAAAGGATTTTAGGCTCTTTCGGATTATTGATGTCCAGAGAAAAATCATTGCCTGTCATGACCCAGTACAGCTGTGGAGAAATCATTCTGGTAAGCGGAATTTTCGCAGAAGCTATCTGGCCCTGGAGCTGATCCTGTGCCCCACCTTTCCATGCATCCATGAAAGGAGAAAGGTAGTTCTCCAGTTCCGGATAGGAAGTCAGTATGGTAAACAAATCAGAGTAAGGTTTGTTCAACAGTTCCACGGCATGAGGGAAGCTGCAATAGATACCGTTTTTGTATATTTTCAAATACCAGATTATAGCTGCCAGTAGGATAATCGGAGACTCTACAAAGAAGTCACCCTGTTTTTCAATCCAGGTCTTATTCAAATTTAACATGATGGTATAGCTTGCTTCGTATGCGTCAGAGATGTCCGTCATGAACTCCGGGTTGATGGGATTGCAGCGGTGTGAACGGTGCGGATCATCGAAGTTGATGACGTAGAAATGTGGCTTTACCTTGTATTTGTCCATATTGTGCAATAAGGTATTGTAGGCAATGGTGGAAAGGTCATCAAATTTATAATCATAGATATAGACACTGAAACCTTTGGAAATCATCTGTTTAATGTAGTTGTTTACCACTGCGTATGATTTACCGGAACCCGGTGTCCCCAATACGATGGTCGCACGGAAAGGATTGACCACGTTGATCCATCCGTCGTTGAGTTTGCCGCCATACTGGAATCTGGTAGGCAGATTGACCGAATATTCATTCTCCATCAGCCTTGTCTCCTGCATGAAGGATTCGTTTTCCATAT
This sequence comes from Bacteroides clarus YIT 12056, assembly GCF_900129655.1. Lineage (GTDB taxonomy): Bacteria > Bacteroidota > Bacteroidia > Bacteroidales > Bacteroidaceae > Bacteroides > Bacteroides clarus. Next base: position 446,662 of record NZ_FQWK01000003.1, on the reverse strand, counting down.
TGAACACATCCTCCATCAGGTTATGCCTGTAAAGCCTGCTGATCCACAGTCCCGCCATGAGCAGGCATAGATAACCGGCTGCAAGTGTAACCACATACAGGGCAGTAATCGCTTCGTGTGGAAAAGGCAGGTCAAGCAGCCACCAGTTCATGAAAAACAGAACCGCCCCGGCAGTAAGTACCGCCCATATACGCTGCCAGGTTATTTTCTCACCCTTGACTCCGATAGTACCCATACAGGATATGGCCAGCAGAAGAACTGCCATCAGTTTTGTCCAAAGGATACAGCCGAATATACCGGTTGTCTTGTCAAAGTTCATCAGTATCCGGTCTATGACATCCAGATTCAGATGCCAGGCACTCATACTGGGATAGCAGTACACATAAACGTGGACTACCAGAATAAAAATACTGACTGCCCTGCCGAATTCCATAATCTTGGCAAGGGCTCTCAAATCGTCTTCCTGTTGCATAATGATGTAGATGATTGTGGGGGAATCCGTTATTCCCCCTGTTGTTGACTCATTTTGATTGATCAGATACCGCGTGATTTGCGCTTCTGCGGTTTCTTTTTCCGTTTCATGCGGCGACGGAACGCTTCTTCCTCGTAATCGACTGCCAGATTTGCCTCAAAGGAGAAGATGCCTGCCGCCTGTTCAAGCGCATTGTTTTCTTCCATACGGTGACCGTACCGTTTCCAAAGTTCCTCCGGACCTGACTGTTGTCTGTCCTGCCAGGGTATTCCTTCCCACCAGTTGACAAGGCCGTTGAATACGTTGGCGGAAAACTCCTTTCCCATACGTGAACCGTTGAACACCTCGCGCCGTTCATGGTCTATGAATGTGACACCGTAGGTACGTCCGGTATCGTTCCTTCGGAATACCACATCAATGTGCTCCTGTTTCAGCAGTTCCCTGAATTCCTGTTCCGATTTTGCGTTACGCATGGCCCATACGACCTTGCCGGATATGGCAGGAGCCCATCTGCCTTCCTTGAAGTCCTGTGTATGCCGTAACATACGTTCGGACAGTCCCGTATTTCCGAAACGCTTGCCGAACCTTGCACTTTTTATCGGAGGGCTGACAACTTTCCCACTATCATCTGTAGCCGAATAGATGATGCCCGTATAGGGTGTTCCCATGTAATCGCCCCGAACCTGTCGAGCTTCAATGTTCAGTGTGGAAAGCAGTGCGTAATACTCTCCGAAAGTCTGGAAACGGTAGCTTTCCAGTACGGCCTTCAGTGTGTTTCCTATCTGATGGCGTATATCCCCCTGTGAGGCATTCACCTTTTTCAGTTCCGCTTTCGGATTCCGTCTTTCCGCATCTGCACTGTTACGCAGTCCGAATTCATGTTCCAGTTCCCGGCAGGCGGCCATGGAACGGCGGTGCTCATAGGAGTCATTGATTTTCCTTCCTTCATCGTCAATGCATACACTCACGATATGTACGTGCGTGTTGCAGGTATCGCCATGTCTGTACACGATGAACGGCTGGTCACCATAACCCATTTTCTGCATGTATTTTTCTGCCAGTTCCGCCAGCCTGTCATTGTCCAGCCTGTCTTCCGGTGCCGGACTGAGGGCGATATGCAGGACCGGCTTGTCTGTCCTCCTGTTTACCGTCAGATGGTTTTCAAATGAAAGGAGAGCCAGACGCATGTCCTCGCTCGGCAGTCCCGGGCGGTCGGAAATCATCCGGTGTCCGGACAGGATTTCCGCTGTCCCCTGAAATACCTTTTCATGATTATAGACCAGCGCTCCGTAAAGGCTTGCCCCATGACTTATCTTTGCAACCATTCCTTTTCATATTCTTTGGTTAATGCCATAATCTGCTTGTTGAGCAATATCAGTTCCAGGGTAGCCTTTTCAAGTTTGTAAAGCAAGGACATCGCCCTTTTGTCCCCGAAATTTTTCTGTACGGCCCTTACGACCTGATTGTAATTGTTGCCTATTGCCTGGAACTGTCTGTAAAATTCCCCGAGCCGGATGTAATAGTCCATGGAAACCTTATCCACCTTGATTACCTTCAGTTGTTCTGAAAAGATTGATTTCTTGATAAAGATTGTCCTGTCCCTTGCTCCGGATTCCAGAAACAGTTTCTCAAATTTGCTTTTTTCCTGCGCGTTCAGACGGAAGCTGTACTTGTAGTCCGCCGGATCAGTTTTCGGCTTTCTGCCTGTCCTTTTAGCCTGTTTTTTCTCCATGCTTTTTTGCTTTTGGGTTGTTTTGCTTTCTCCGTCAGATTTTCCGACTTTGGAGGAAAATCCCCCGACCGTTAGGGAGGGCAAGTTGGTTTTTGTATGGCAGAATAATTTCTGTCGTACAAAAACACAACTTGCTCTGTTCGTTTGAACAGAGAATCCACCTCCGGCGGATTGCTGCGCGACGTGAGCGGCGTGCTGCTGTCCGTCGGAAGATGTTCCAAGCCATTTTTTAGTTCTGACTTTGCAAAATTATGACCGTGTAAACAGTTGTGAAATAGTGGATTGTATGACATATAAAGACGTCTGATGACATCTGATGTTATGGTGCAGGCTACATATTACCTGTATGCTTGAAAGACCTTATTTTTGACGCGATTTAAGCGTGCAATATTGCAATAACATAATGACATAATAACGTAACAACATAGTATTGCAATAATATAAGGACATAATAACATGGCAACATAGTATTGCAATAACATAATGACATAATAACATAACAACATAGTATTGCAATAATATAAGGACATAATAACATGGCAACATAGTATTACAATAGCGTAATGCCATTGTAAGATTAGTGAAAGAAAAAATGAATATTAACCCCAAAAACAAAAGGTATGAACAAACGTCCGATTCTTGTCGCCTTCAGCAATCAGAAAGGCGGTGTGGGCAAGTCCACGGTAACAGCGGTTCTTGCCAGTTATTTTAATTATGTAAAAGGTCTGAAAGTTGCTGTCGTTGACTGTGACTATCCACAGTTCAGTCTGGAAAAACTAAGGGGAAGGGATTTGAAGAACCTTGAGAAAAGCGAGTATCACCAGCGACTTTTCTGCCGTCAGTTTAAAGACGGTTCCCGTAAGGCCTATCCGATCGTCACTTCCACGCCGGAGGCAGCCGCAGAGATTCCCGGCAAACTGGAAGGCGACTATGACCTGATATTTTTCGATCTTCCCGGAACGGTGAATTCCCGTGGTGTATTCGAGTCCGTCATGAACATGGATTTTATCTTTACTCCCATTGTAAAGGACCGTATGGTCATGCAGAGCAGCCTTTCCTTTGTATCGACCGTTCAGGATTTTATCGGACAGCATCCGGAAGCTCCCCTGAAGGACATACGTTTATTCTGGAACCGTATGGACAGCCGTACTTCAAAAGAACTGTATGTAATGTATAATGCAATAGTGCTCCGTATGGGGTTGAAGGTCTTTGAAACCGTACTTCCGGATCTTGAACGCTTCAACAAGGAAATGACACCTTCTTCCAGACAGCATTTCCGCTGCACCCTTCTTCCTCCTTCCGAATCACTACTGAAAGACAGCCGTCTTGAGGCTTTTGCCCAGGAGATGGAACGTATCATATTTCCGGGATAAGAACTATGGCAAAGAAAAGAGAGATATTCAAGGTGGATGAGGATGCCTTGAAGGACATGATGGCCAGTGAATCCATTTCCTGTGGTAAATCTGGAGCAAATGTCGGCGAGAATGTTCTTCCTGTCACAGAAAAGGAAAAAAATGTGCCGGAAGTAAAGACACAGGGACAGGAAAAGTCCCGCAAGACGATTCGCGCTGACCCCGGACTGGAAGAGAAGGTGGAAATGTATAAGGAACTGTTTCTGGACAGAAAGAAGTCCGTACACAGAAAGCAGACCTATATCAGCTATGACATGTATTGCAGGCTGGCTCGTATCCTTCCCCTTCTGAGTGATGACATGAGTGTGCCCGCTTTTTTAGATAATGTGCTGGCACACCATCTTGAGACTTACAGTAAAGAGCTCGGCGAGCTGTTTCGCCGTAAAACCCAAGAACCATTCTGATATGGAAGAACTAATATACCTCTGTGTACGAATTGTCTGTATAAGTTATTTGTTGTACAGCGTGTATGGCTGGAGAAAACATATTGAAATTATTTGTACTTTGCTTTATGCGAAACCTGTTTCACAAAAGGAGAGGGAAGAAGCTGCTGGAATGGAATCTGCGGTTTCAGATGCAGAAGTGATGGGAAGTACCCGTTATGTCTATCTGGACGAGAATGCCGGAAAGACTGCCGCTCCCTTCATGAGCCAGCCACTTGAAAGGAATTTTATCGGTGAAGAGGAGGACGTGCAGCAGGAAGATGTGGAATGCAACCTTCAGCTGGATAAGATGAAACTTCTGCAGGAAGTCCAGGAAGACCTTGATGCGGAGTCTCCAGAAGTGGAATCCGTATCACCTGTTCTGTCCAGCAGGGACATGGAAGTACTCGGCGAATATCTGACACATCAGGATGAAGCCGACCATGAGAAGGCCATGCAGGCAGCTCGTGTCCTGTTCTCCATCAGGCAGACCAGCCTGATTGACGTGTTCCTTTCCAATATGGAGAATTCTGCGATTGTAGAGGAACTGATAGACAGGTATCTTGATGAGGACGGCAATCCCAAACCGCTTAAAGTAAAGGATGGGAATGAACCGTCTGACAACTGGCGGAAATATATCTGACACCGATATATTCAGGCATCCCGGAAATCTTTTCGGGATGCTTTTTTTATGTCTGTAAGGCTTCCTGAATGACATCTGATGACATCTGGTGACACCTGATGACGGTGTTGTTTCACAGCGGTTTAAGCCTTATATATTTGCAGTCGAATTCAACATTTATGTCAAACCCCAAAATGATTCGACAATGAAGAGAAGAATCCTATTTTCAGTATTGTGTGTGCTGGCAGCGGCAGGTGCCTTCGCACAGGGACAGGGTCTTGCCGGCATCAATGAGGCTACCAGCCTTATGACTTCGTATTTCGATCCGGCCACCAAATTGTGTTATGCCATCGGAGCCGTACTCGGTCTGGTCGGCGGTATCAAGACGTATGGCAAGTTCAGCAGCGGTGACCCGGATACGTCCAAGACTGCGGCAAGCTGGTTCTTCGCCTGTATCTTCCTGATTGTGGCCGCCACCATTCTCCGTTCCTTCTTCCTGTAAGCCATGGATTACCGTATCAACAAAGGAGCAGGCCGTCCGATTGAGTTCAAGGGCTTGAAATCACAGTACCTGTTCTTTTTTGCCGGAGGCCTTGTGTCGGTCTTTCTTGCGGTGGTTGTCCTGTATATGGCCGGTGTCAGCCAGCTGGTATGCCTGTCTTTCGGGGCGGTATCCGGTACCCTGGCCGTATGGCTGACCTTCCGCATGAATGCCCGCTACGGTGAGCACGGGCTGATGAAGATGCTGGCCGAAAAACGCCATCCGCGCTATTTGTCAGCCCGTCGCAGAATATTCAGAGCATTAACCAAAAAGAAGAGAAAGAAATGAGAAGTGTATTGAAGGCCTGTGATCTGGAAGACAGATTCCCGATTCTGGCCGTGGAAAACAACTGCATCGTAAGCAAGGATGCGGACATTACGGTAGCCTTCGAGGTCGAGCTGCCTGAACTGTACACGGTGACGGCGGCGGAATATGAAGCCATTCACGGTACCTGGGTGAAGGCCATGAAGGTGCTTCCCAATTATTCTGTCGTGTACAAGCAGGACTGGTTCGTCAAGGAAAATTACCGGAGCGAAGGAGACGGGACGGAAAGTTTCCTGTCCCGCAGCTATGAGCGCCATTTCAACGAACGCCCGTATCTCAGGCACCGCTGCTTCCTGTATCTGACAAAGACTACACGCGAACGTGCCAGCCGCCGCAGTGATTTCAGTACCCTGTGCCGTGGCTATATCCTTCCCAAGGAAGTCACGGACTGGGATTCGGTCGTGAAATTTCTGGAGGCTGTGGAGCAGTTCGAGCGTATCATGAACGATTCGGGGCATGTCAGGATGAAGCGTCTTAGAACTGAAGAGGTGGTCGGAACGGAAGAATGTCCCGGGCTGATTGAAAGATACCTGACTCTCGGTATGGAGGACACACACCCCGTATTACAGGACATCTGCCTTGATCCGGAACGTATGCGCATCGGTGACAAACGTCTTTGCCTGCATGTGCTTTCCGATACGGAAGACCTTCCCGGCAGTGTGGGCACGGACATGCGCTATGAGCGCTTGTCCACGGACCGTAGCGACTGCCGTCTTTCGTTTGCGGCTCCGGTAGGACTTTTGCTCTCATGCAACCATGTCTATTCGCAGTACGTGTTTATCGATGACGCTCAGGAAATCCTGCAACGCATGGAAAAGACTTCACGCAACATGCTGTCCCTGTCGAAATACAGCCGCAGCAATGCCGTGAACTATGAATGGGCAGAAATGTATCTTGACGAGGCGCATACGAAAGGGCTTGTTCCGGTACGGTGCCACTGTAACGTACTGGCCTGGGCGGAAGACGAGGAAGAGCTCAGGCGTATCAAGAACGATACCGGCAGCCAGCTTGCCCTGATGGGATGCGTACCCCATTACAACACGATAGATACCCCGGTGCTGTACTGGTCTGGTATTCCCGGCAATGCGGGCGATTTTCCGGCTGAGGAAAGTTTCTATACCTTTCTGGAACAGGCTGTCTGCCTGTTTGCTTCGGAAACGAATTACCGCAGTTCGCCCAGCCCGTTCGGTATCCGTATGACGGACAGGCAGAGCGGCGTACCGCTTCATCTGGACATCAGTGACCTGCCCATGCGCAAAGGGATCATCACCAACCGCAACAAGTTCATACTCGGTCCCTCCGGCAGCGGTAAATCCTTCTTTACGAACCACCTTGTCCGCCAGTATTATGAACAGGGTACCCATATCCTGCTGGTGGATACCGGAAACAGCTATCAGGGACTTTGCAGCCTGATTCATGACCGGACACATGGCGAGGACGGTATCTATATCACCTATGAGGAGGACAATCCCATCGCCTTCAATCCGTTCTATACGGATTCTGGGGAATTTGACGTGGAAAAGCGTGAAAGCATCAAGACACTGATACTCACACTCTGGAAACGTGAGGATGAAGCCCCAAGGCGTTCGGAAGAAGTGGCCCTTTCTGGAGCGGTGAACGCATACATCCGCAGGATAACGGAAAACAGGGATGTCAGACCCGATTTCAACGGATTCTACGAGTTTGTGCGTGATGACTACCGCCGGATGATTGAGGAGAAGAAAGTCCGTGAGAAGGATTTTGACATCGACGGTTTCCTGAACGTGCTGGAACCGTTCTACCGTGGCGGTGATTATGATTTCCTGCTTAATTCGGACAAGGAACTGGATCTTACCAACAAGCGCTTTATCGTATTTGAGCTGGACAATATCAGCGGAAACAAGGTGCTTCTGCCCGTGGTCACGCTGATAATCATGGAAACCTTCATCGCCAAGATGCGCCGTTTGAAAGGCATCCGCAAGATGATACTCATTGAGGAATGCTGGAAAGCCCTGATGTCCGCCAATATGAGTGAGTACATAAAGTATCTCTTTAAGACCGTCAGAAAATATTTCGGGGAGGCTGTGGTGGTCACCCAGGAAGTGGATGACATCATCAGTTCCCCTGTCGTAAAGGAAGCTATCATCAACAACAGTGACTGCAAGATTCTCCTTGACCAGCGGAAATACATGAACAAGTTCGACCATATCCAGCGGCTTCTCGGACTGACCGACAAGGAACGCGGACAGATCCTGTCCATTAACCAGGCCAACCATCCCGGACGTTTCTACCGTGAGGTCTGGATCGGTCTTGGCGGTACCCACTCGGCCGTGTATGCCACGGAAGTCAGCGATGAGGAATATGCCGTATATACCACGGAAGAGTCGGAAAAGCTGGAATTGCAGAAGCTGGCCAAGGAACTGGGCGGAAATCTGGAACTGGCCGTGAAACGCATTGCGGAAATGAGAAGGGAAAGGAAAAGGTCAAACGGTAAAGCATAACGGTTATGAATGACAGTTTTGAATCGGATGAAAGAAAGCGTAAGGAGACAATCGAATGTCTCTACTGGTCCCTGATGAACGGATGGGACATACCGAAGGATATCCGTGAACATTACGGATTCTCAGAAGACTATGAGCTGTATCACCGGCTTGAAAGTATGGAACCGGAAGATTACAGGGAAAGAAGGCTCAGAGGCGAGATACCTGATGCCGTAGAGGTCGATGTAAGACTGACACATACTGTGGAGAAGGTTTTCGAGCGGCTTTGTTCCCCTCCTCCCGTACAGTATCTCGACAAACTGTACGGGGAACTGGAAAAGCTGGGAGGTTTCATAGCCAACCCGAAGAATATTGACAGCCCTTTCATTAATTCCGGTTTTCTCATGAAATACGGCATTGACCGGAATTCCCCGGATGAAATCAGACGGCAACAGGCAGAAAAGGCCTATAAGGAACTTTATGCCAGGTTTGAAACCATGGTTGGTCTGAAGCCCCCAAACAAAAAGGACGACAATGCTATCCGCAAGGAATGCCGGAAGCCTGTCTGCAAAGACAGGCTGGCCGGAAGAGTCAGCATCCCGGTCAGTCCGAAGCCAAAGAGACGCAAGATGGGACTTTGAGAGATTCAGTAAAACAAGAACAACATCATTAAAAAAACAAGACATGAAAAACAGACAGTTGTACAGACTGGCCGCCTGCCTGATCGGGGCGGCATCACTGCTGCTGCAGAGCTGCAGTGAGAGCAGGTTCAAGGACTGTGACCGCCTGTGCGGTTCATGGAGCAGTGTGGAAGGCAAGCCCGATGTTCTTATATATAAGGAAGAGGACGCCTACAAGGTGACGGTCTTCGCCCGTAGCGGAAAGACACGGAAGCTGAAGCCGGAAACCTATCTGCTGGTGGAAGAAAACGGTAACCTGTTCATTAATACCGGCTACCGCATAGACATCGCCTACAATGAGGCGGCTGACGTATTGACCTTTTCTCCGAACGGTGACTATGTAAGGAAGGAGGTACGTCCATGAGAAAAAGACTGCTGCTGCTTTGTGCAGGAACCTTTTTTCTTGCCGGACAGATACGGGCACAGTGGGTGGTGACCGATCCGGGAAACCTTGCCCAGAGTATCATCAACATGTCGGACAATATCGTGCATACCTCTTCAACTGCGACAAGTACCGCCCAGAATTTTGCGGAGACGGTGAAGATATACCAGCAGTACAAGAAATACTATGATGCCCTGAAGTCCGTCAACAATCTGGTGAAGGATGCCCGTAAGGTCAGTGAGATTATCCTGATGGTCGGTGACGTGTCGGAAATCTACGTGACCAATTTCCAAAAGATGCTGGGTGACGAGAACTTTTCTCCCGAAGAGCTGGATGCCATCGCTTTCGGTTATACCAAACTTCTGGAAGAGAGCAACGGGGTGTTGCAGGACCTCAAGCAGGTAATCAACGTCAGCACCCTTTCCATGACCGACAAGGACCGTATGGACGTGGTGGATGACTGTTATGCCAGTATGCGCCGTTACCGCAATCTCGTGAATTACTATACGAACAGGAATATAGCCGTGAGTTTTCTGCGTGCCCGCAAGAAGAATGACCTTGACCGTGTCCTGAAGCTCTATGGCAATGACACCTCCAAATACTGGTAGCCTATGGTATTGTTATCCGTGGATTTCTCGAATCTCCATACCATTTTGGAGAGCCTTTACAATGAAATGATGCCACTTTGTGAGGATATGCTGGATGTGGCCAAGGGACTTGCCGGACTCGGTGCCCTGTTCTATGTGGCCGTCCGTGTCTGGCAGTCGCTTGCCCGTGCCGAACCGATAGACGTGTATCCGCTTCTGCGTCCGTTTGCGATAGGCATCTGCATCATGCTTTTCCCGACCCTGGTACTCGGAACGATGAATACGGTGCTGAGTCCGATTGTGCAGGGAACCCACAGGATGCTTGAGGGGCAGACGATGGACATGCAGCAGTACCGTGAGCAGAAGGACAGGCTGGAACATGAAGCCATGCTCCGTAATCCGGAAACGGCCTATCTGGTCAGCGACGAGGAGTTTGACCGTCAGCTGGACGAGCTTGGATGGTCGCCCGATGCCATGGCAACCCGCATGGGCATGTATATGGAAGTGGGCATGTACAATCTGGAAAAGAATATCCGTGATGCCTTCCGCAGTCTGCTGGAACTGCTTTTTTCCGCGGCATCCCTGCTGATAGATACGGTAAGGACCTTTTTTCTGGTGGTATTGTCCATCCTCGGTCCCATTGCCTTTGCCTTCAGCGTGTGGGACGGTTTCCAGTCCACGCTCAGCCAGTGGTTCACACGTTACATTTCCGTCTATCTGTGGCTTCCCGTGAGTGACCTTTTCAGCTGTATGCTGGCCAAGATTCAGGTACTTATGCTGCAGAACGACATCCTGGAGCTCCAGAACAATCCGAACTATTCGCTGGACAACTCCAATTCGGTATATGTGATCTTCATGCTGATAGGTATCATCGGATATTTTACCGTGCCGACCGTGGCCGGATGGATTGTGCAGGCAGGCGGTGCCGGAAACTACAACCGCAACATCAACCGTACCGCGACCAAGGCCGGAGGATTTGCAGCCGGTGCCGCAGGTTCCGGACTGGGAAATATCGGAGGGCGTCTGCGTGGAAAATAAACAGAACAGGAACATAAAAATCATGAAAACAGATGGAATTCAAATCACTGACCAATATTGAAAGCAGTTTCAGACGGATACGCCTGATGCTTGCGGTCTTTGTCGGATGCTGCACGCTTGTGACCGTCTTTGCCCTGTGGAACTCATACCGCTTTGCGGAGAAACAGCGTGAGAAAATTTATGTACTCGATGGCGGCAAGTCACTGATGCTTGCCCTTTCGCAGGATCTTTCACAGAACCGTCCGGCTGAAGCCAGGGAGCATGTAAGAAGGTTCCATGAGCTCTTTTTCGGGCTGTCGCCACAGAAGGATGCCATTGAGCACAATATCAACCGTGCCTTGCAGCTGGCGGACAAAAGCGCCTATCATTACTATGTGGATTTTGCTGAGAAAGGATATTATAACCGTCTCATTTCCGGTAATATCAATCAGGTGGTACGGGTGGACAGCGTGGTCTGCGACTTTTCCGGATACCCCTACAGGGCCAGGACGTATGCCCGCCAGATGATTATCCGTGAGAGTAATGTGACGGAACGTTCGCTGGTGACTGACTGCCAGCTTCAGAATACGTCCCGTTCCGATGACAACCCCAACGGCTTTATCATCGAACATCTGACCATACTGGAAAACAAGGACATAAGGAGCGTAGAGCGATGAAAAGGAACCTGACGAGACAGGCGGACCTTCAACTCAGGAGGTTCTGCCACAGACTTACCGTTAAACAGCGCAAGGCCGTTCTCTGGATACTGTTTGTCCCGTTTGCCGCCGCATGTGTCTATACGGCATGCAGACCGTTTATAGGCAGTAAGAACCAGGAGTCCGGAATGGAATTTATGGAAAAGGATTCACTCCGTATGGAGTTCATTCAATCTATTGTAAGAAATGGAGAAAGAAAAAGTCAAGAAAGTAATGGAACGGCTGATGAAACCGTTCAGGCTCCGGTCCTCAAAGGACAGGAAGCCGCTGAGTGAGGAACAGAAACGCAAACGCGCCGGATTTGTTGTGTATCCTCTGATGTTCCTGCTGTGTCTGGGAAGTTTCTATCTGATATTCTCACCTTCCGGGCAGGAACGGGAGCGGCAGGATAAAGGACAGGGATTCAATACGGAAATCCCTTCTCCCGAGGACAGGCGCCTGGAAGGGAACAAGAAGGATGCCTATGAAAAGGCTCTGATGGAACAGGAAAGCAGGAAAAGGAAGACATTCTTTGAAGCTGCGGAGTCCATGTTTGCCAAAGAGGAACGGAAAGACAGTGTCCGTCTTCCCGATAACATTCCACCGGAGAGGCAAACAAACACGGAAACGGAAACAGAAAAAGGAAATGCCGGACCGGTTAGTTCCTCGGCCGGAGCCTACCGTGAGATGAACCGTACGCTGGGAAGCATCTATGAACCGCGGACCGATCCGGAAAAGGAAAGGCTTCTGGAAAGGATTGAGGAACTGGAGCGTATGCAGCAACAGCAGCAGAAACAGGAACCACTGTCAGGCATGGAGGAAAAGATGGCCCTGATGGAAAAATCCTACGAACTGGCCGCCAAATACAATAACCGTCAGGCAGTGGAGACTCCTTCTCCCGTCAGAAAAGCGGAGGACAAAAAAGCCATACCGGTGAAACAGGTTCACAATGAGGTGGTATCCTCGCTTTCCAGACCTATGAGCGACGAAGAGTTCATATCCGCCTTTTCGGGAGAACGCAATGCCGGTTTCAATACGGCTGTCGGCCGGAAGACAGTAACGGAAGGCAATACCATTGCTGCCTGTGTACACGGTACGCAGACCGTATCCGACGGACAGGTCTTGCGCCTGCGGCTTACCGAGCCCATGTCTGTTGCCGGACGTTTCATACCGAAAGGGACCGTACTGGTAGGTGGCACACGCATACAGGGTGAACGGCTGGAAATCATGGTCAATGCCGTGGAATACAAGGGAACTATCCTGCCTGTGGAGCTGGAAGTCTATGATCTGGACGGACAGCAGGGAATCCTGGTGCCGGGTTCACTGGAATATGACGCTGCCAGGGAGATTGCCGCCAACATGGGAACCTCGATGAACAGCAGCATCAACATTTCCACCGATGCCGGGGCGCAGATTGCCTCCGATCTGGGAAAAGGTGTAATACAGGGCGTTTCCCAGTACATATCCAAACGGATGCGTACGGTAAAGATTACTTTGAAGGCCGGACACCGGGTACTGCTCCATTCACCGGAGAAATGAAATACAGGAAACTATGAAAGAAAAGACAACCATTAAACAAAAGCACATGAAGAAGATTCTGATGATGTTTGCCCTTTTACTGGGCGTATCGGCTGCCTGGGCGCAGCAGAGTAGCGGTGATTATTATGAGGGGCTGACCCGCAAGATCGGTTTCAGCCAGATGATTCCGCCGCACGGACTGGAAATAACGTATGACAAGACTGTCCATGTCATTTTCCCTGCTCCGGTCAAGTATGTGGATCTTGGTTCTACAAACCTGATAGCCGGCAAGGCCGACGGTGCCGAGAATGTAATCCGAGTAAAGGCCACGACACGCAATTTCAGGGAGGAGACCAATATGTCTGTAATAACCGAAGACGGGAACTTCTATACCTTCAACGTGAAGTATGCCGATGAGCCGTTACTGCTGAATGTGGAGATGTGTGATTTCATCCATGACGGAGAATCGGTGAACCGTCCCAACAATGCCATGGAAATCTATCTGACCGAGCTGGATAACGAGTCACCCCGTCTGGTACGTCTTATCATGAAATCCGTGTATGAGAATGACAAACGCCGTATCCGTCATATCGGCTGCAAGCGTTTCGGTATCCAGTATCTGCTCAAAGGGCTGTACACCCATAATGACCTGCTTTATTTCCATACCCAGGTAAAGAACTCCTCGAATGTGCCCTTTGACGTGGATTTCATTACGTTCAAGGTGGTGGACAAAAAGGTGATGAAGCGTACGGCCATGCAGGAGCAGGTGATTTATCCGCTGCGTGCCTATAATTATGTGACACGTGTAAACGGCAGGGATTCGGAATGTACGGTATTCGCCCTTCCCAAGTTTACGATACCGGACGACAAGAAACTGGTTGTGGAGATGTATGAGAAACAGGGCGGCCGTCACCAGAGTTTTGAGGTGGTCAACGAAGACCTGGTGCGTGCGGAAACCATCAATGAACTGAAGGTGCGATGAGAACGAAAGTATTGTATATGCTGGCATTGATGCTTGTCCTTTCCGTAGGGCAGGCAGACGCCCAGCGGATTCTGCCAAGGATGCAGGGCGTGGAAATGCGTGGAGGTATGGCTTCCGATAACGGATACTATATGGGAATGATTCTTTCAAACTATGCCAAAGGCGGGAACAAATGGGTATATGGAGCGGAATACCTGCATAGGAAACACGGTTACCGTCATGTGACCATCCCTTCGGCGCAGTTTACGGCAGAAGGCGGATATTACCTGAATTTCCTTTCCGATGCGGGAAAAGTGTTCTTCCTCAATCTTGGAGGATCGGCACTGGCCGGATATGAGACGGTAAACTGGTCCGATAAAAAACTCTATGACGGGGCCACCCTGAAAAACGGCGATGCCTTTGTGTACGGCTGTGCCCTGACGCTGGAGATGGAACTGTACCTTGCCGATCGTGTGGCATTGACGGCTTCCTTGCGTGAGCGTTTCCTGTGGGACGGAAGTCTCGGACATTGCCATACCCAATATGGAATCGGCATTCGTTTTATGATAAATTAGCGGGTTATGGAACTGGAACAGGTTAGACGGATTTCTCTTGTCGGTTTTCTTGAAGATCTGGGGCATATGCCTGTATCCCGTAAAGGAAATGATGTCTGGTTCAGATCCCCTTTCAGAAATGAGAGAACCGCATCCTTCAAGGTGGATACGCAGCGGAATGTCTGGTTTGATTTTGGCCTCGGAAAGGGAGGTGACATCTTCCATCTTGCCGGAGAACTGACCGGAAGCACCGGTTTCATGGAACAGCTAGAGTTCCTTTCAGGGAAATCCGGCATCCTTCCCCTCCGGCCTTTACAGGAACGTAAGAAGATACCCCGCGTTTCCGGATTCGAGGACGTGAAAGTGACGGAACTGAGTCATGAGGCATTGAAAAGCTACCTGAAAGAGAGAGGCATTGATCCGGCCATAGCCGGGAGGTTCTGCAAGGAAGTGGCATATGGAATACGGGGCAAACGATATTTTGCCATAGGCTTCATGAACCGGAGCGGCGGTTATGAACTCCGTAACCCGATGTTCAAGGGATGCATCTCTCCCAAAGACATTTCCTGTGTGTCCCTGTCCGGAAAAAAACAGGATATGTGCTGCGTGTTTGAAGGATTTGTAGATTTCCTTTCGGCATTGGTATTGCGGACTGTGAAGGATGAGGACTGCCTGGTGCTGAACTCTGTATCCAATCTGGAACGGTCGTATGCCGTTCTGGAGGGTTACGGTAAAATCCGGTGCTTTCTTGACCGTGACCGAGCCGGGATTACCGCACTGGAGACTTTGAACATACATTTCGGGAATAAGGTTACGGACTGTTCCGGTCTGTATGATGGATTTAAGGACTTGAATGAATATCTGACAAAAACAAAGGAAAACAAATGAAGACAGAAAAGAATATGAGAAAAGGATTTGGGCTGGCAGGCAAGATTGCCATGTTATGCATAGGTCTGGTCAGTCTTGTACTGACCTCGTGCGAATCCGAGCTGGAAATCCAGCAGAGTTATCCGTTTACCGTGGAAACAATGCCGGTTCCCAAGGAATTGAATAAGAATGAGACGGCGGAAATACGGTGTGAACTCAAAAGTGAGGGCGATTTTGACGGTACGGTCTATACAATCCGTTATTTCCAGTATGACGGGGAAGGTTCCCTGAAACTGGACAACGGTCTTGAATTCAAGCCGAATGACCGTTATCTGCTGGAGAACCGGAAGTTCAGGTTGTATTATACTTCACTATGTGACGAGGCACAGAACTTCATTGTCGTTGTCGAGGACAACTGGGGAAACATGACGGAAATGGAATTTGACTTCAACGATGCAGGTGATGAAGAAACAGGTACTGTGGAAGATTCATTGTCAGTTCAGGAAGGAGGTGCCTTATAATAACCGTAAGACTTCTAAGGTCAGTACTGCCATTGGTGGTACTGGCCATGACGGTAACTTCTTTGCGTGCACAGGGGAATGTGGAAGACTCACGTTGGGAAACGGCTGTCAGGTGTATCAAGAAATATGAAGGATGGCATGGTCCGGAACATCATCCGTATGTTGCATACGGTCACTGTATCAGAAAAGGGGAAAAGTTTCCCGCCAGACTGACAGAAAGTGAGGGAGACAGTATTCTGAGAAAAGACTTGAAGGAAATGTGTGCATTGTTCCGTCATCTGGGAAAGGATTCGCTTTTGGTTGCATGTCTGGCATACCAGGTGGGACCATATAAATTGCTCGGTTATGGCAGGATGCCCAAAAGCACGTTGATAAGGAAACTGGAAGCCGGTAACCGGAACATTTATGCGGATTTCATACGATATTGTCACTATAAGGGAAAGAAAATTCCGTCAATAGAAAGGAGAAGAAAAGAGGAATACAGGTTACTATTTATGCCATAGAATGACGATACGTGGAATATGAACCAGTTTATCACTATATTTGAAAACAGAATCCAGATATAAGTAGAAGCTTATAACTGAATCCTGTTTCCATTTACACAAAATTTTGGACAGTGTCATGTATATAAAGTCATCGTGTCCCTGTCCAATTTATGTTAATCCTTTTTCTCTAAAAGACTTAATTAATGGTTCAAGATGATATGTATTAGATTTTCTAAGAATTTTGTCTTGCAGATATTGATCTAATGAAAAGTAGCAATGCATTACATTTCGAATTATGTCGTTCTTGCCGTAAGGATGTTCCATATTCTGAAATTTCAGATAACTATCTAAAACATTTCGTAGTTTCAAGTTCTTATTTTCAAATTCAAATTGATACAATATTAAACTGTCTATACTTACTAATATTAATGGTCGAATGTTCTTATTTTCTATATTTCTATTAGAAATTTCATTCTGAAAATAATCATTAAGGATAAAACTAGTTCCTACATTTGTAAAAGTTGTATCTCCAACAACCAATATTGGATAAATTTTCACTTTCTTTGAATGAATTCCTAAATCAATTTGAAATTCATCGTTTAATATTAATTCGATATTGTTGCATAATTGTTCTATCGCAGATGGTTTTCCTTTCTTTTTGTGTACTAATTTTTCCTCAATGGATGATTTTACATTTTCATAGTTACATTCAACCTTATCTTCTTTACGGAACAATGGATCTTTAAATTCAAATAAAAATATATCATTACCATTTCGAATATAATAGTCTGGCTCGCCTGAAATCTCCATACATCTCATTTCTGCACCTGAATGATGTATATATGATTTTCTTCCTATTATGTGTTTCATAACATCGTAAAAAAGGGTCTCTTCTGAAAAATTAGTTGTAAAAAATTGGAAGAAGTTAGCTATCTTATATTTTTCCTGGATGGAATCATTTTGTTTTTTTATTCCAAAAAAGAGACTTCTGTAAAGACGATTGGCGAGAAAATTTTCATCAATAACCCAATATGTATTTTTTTCTAACCGGATTAGTGGCTGATTTCTAAAAGATATGAAATCAACATTTTCTTCAAATGGTATAATTTCATTGCTCATTAAAGCAAATTTGTCTAATATTACTTTGTCGTGTTGAAAGGAAGGATGATTTTCATCTAAAACAATGCGTGTTGTTGGTGATTCGTCTTGATAATTCAAAATAAATAATTTAGATAGAACAAATATATACTCTTCCCAATATCTACATCCCATTTCTTTCAAGTACATATCCTTCATTTTTTTTAGATTATCTTGGCTATCTAAAAAATTAAATAATAGCCTTGATTTATGACATTGCAAAATAAAATTGGTTGTCGTATCTATATTCGTAAAATCATTATATGATGAGATGTTCAACAAAGCGACGTATGCCAATTTCAATTTTTCATCTATATCTTCAGGACAATCGGGAGTAGGGGTTGTCATATCATTAATAGTCAATAAACAATCGAAAATAATCAATTGTAATGATGCATTATCACTTATGTTTTCTCCAGTATAATTAACAGAAAAAATTATACGTAATAGTTCTAAACAAGAATGTTTTGTCAATACTTTTACTTCTGGCATAACCTCGTTAGAATTTGCATATAATTCAGAAATTATTTCATCGTGTCTATAAAGGACTCTATATGCAAAAGCCTCATTTTCTGTTGAGAAAAAGTGCGTTATAAAGTCATTAATATTTGACCAAGAGTCTGCATTATGCAACAATGTTAATGCACATTTTAATAATATTTGTTTGTCAAATTTCGCCAAAGAGGACTTGAGTTTATCCAAATTAGGATTTTTCTTATTATATAACTTTTGATATGTTAGAGGTATATGTATAGACTTTAATTGAATCATGTTATTCATATTAATTGTATTTTTTATGTGATTTGATAGTAAAAATAACCATTTCTGTGAAAACATTATTCAAGATTACTAATAATTTTGTGTTTTAATAAAGAAACTGAACTTTCGGTTATACCGAATTGAAAAATCGGCGAAGCCAAACTTACAGGGGTTAAAGGAGTTAAAAGGAAGCCCCTCCAACTCCCCCCCCCGAAGGGGAGGACCCCACCAAGGTGGGCTTAGGAGTTAAAAGCCAATAGTGAAGCAAACAGCCCACAATGCATCGACTTAATCCCTTATCTTCTTAACTGCTTGATTATCAGAGAAATATAAAATCAGAAACTTAAGTAAAGAAATATATGTTTTATGCAATGCCATGCTTAAGAAGCTTAAAATGCAATTCAAAACTCGTTTATAAATTATGAGCTGTATATATAAGTAAATTTATAATAGAACCCTTTTATTGAATACAAACTCAATAGGTATAATAATTATATCTTCCAACTTATTTAACAATTAGACTAACCTACATCATCTTTTGTGATTAAGAATGAAAATAATATGATTGTCGGATTTTTTGTAATTAAATTATTTTTACATTTACTTTTTATTCCGCTTCTGTATTCTTTTCTAGGAAAATGTCATTTATGGCTTCCAGTATCTCGTTAAGCCATACCGGATTGGCCAAAGCCGCCTCATGGCGGCTTGTGACCTTGTAATTTTCTCCGGTTATTTTATCACGGACTTCAAGTGTGATTCCTTCTCCGACGGCAGTTACCTTGTGTACGGAGCATTCGCACGGATCACCGGTCTTGTCAAACCAGATTACGTAAACCGGATTGTCATTGTCTTTAAGTATTACTTCGGAAACCGAGTTTGCCTGCATCAGTGCAAGTATCCTGCCGACGATTTCATCGCACAGGTTTTCAATTCTTTTTTGGAAAATATTCATATTCAGATAAGATTTAGATGTTGGACTTCTTTTTTGTATTTCTCCAGTGAAGGCTTGTATCCCTGTTCATGGATAACGTCCTTCAGCTCTTTCAGGGTATAGGTCCGGGCTATGTCCAGTCCGTAGTCTTCCGCAAAGGCTTCTATTCCAATCAGACAATACCCCATATTGCGGTGTACCGTTTCTGCATTGATTTCCATAGAGTCATCTGTTCCTTTGGGGAGTACAGCCTGCTCCTTCAATTGACGGATCTTGTATTGCAGGCCGGAGGCGAGCCTTTCCATGTTCCTGTCATGGTAGGTCAGCCCGTCCTTGCGGATACAGTATTCCACTGTCTGCCCCATGAAAGAGTTGCGGAATATTTCGCAACCCAGTATAGTACGGATATGTTCCACCTCATAATACCGCATGGCTTGTACATCTTTCAAATCCTTTTGAATCTTCGGAATCCGGAATTGCGGGTCGTTGTCACATATTGTCTTTTCCAGCCATGTCCGGTGGAATGTAGTAATCTGTTTTCTGAACACTGTCTTGGCAGGCATATATCGGTTGGGATGGCGTGTCATGATAAGATAATATTCACTTTCATGCCATCCGCGTTTACATTTTTGTAAGGCGATGTAAGCGAGTCCTATACGGCAGTATCGGCGGCTGTCATCACGGTCCCTGATATGCTCGAAATCCGTTTCACATCCATAGAATTCGGCTGGAAGCCCTGTATATTTTTGGAATTCCATGACCCGTTCCTTGAAATACCGGATATTATCCTGGTCTTTTTGACATAACAACCTGGACATTTCAGGTGTGATGAATTCCATCCGCAGATAATGGAAGTATTGAGGCTTCTCCTTCAGAACCTTCTCGGCAAGTTTTCTGGTCTGTAGTTTCTTCGGCAGTTGAGGGAGCCAGCGCAGACTATGGCCGTATTCGGTGAAATATTCCACAAGTTCCCTGGTCCAGCGTTCCGATGGAATATCAGGGTAGAACGAATCCCTTCTGGCCAGTGCCATACAAACCTCTTTCGTCATCAGGTTCGGTTCAAGAATGAAGTTGTAACTGTTGATTTCTCTTTTTACTTCAAGTGTATGAATAAGTCTTTCCGGTGTCCGGAACCGTCTGGGAAGTTTGTTAAACAGGTTAGGTTCCAGCTTCATTGCTTTGTCAGCCATGGCATCATCCGCATGTTTGGAGAACCACTCGTAATGTCCGTATGAATCGAAAATGCCATGCAGGTTGCCTGTCTTGTGACAGATGGCCTTCCATACGGTGTCATAGTCAAGCCAGCGTATATCCACTTCCTTGATACAGCGTATGGCCCATTCCTTGTAGTATGCTGCCTGTTTGAAACATTTAGGCATCATTTTGTCGATAGTCATGGTTGCGATACGTCCGTCATGGATCAGTTCTTTCCAAAGTCTGAAATCCTTGGCTTGTCGAGGAACGAAAGAAAGCATGACGCTTGTTTCATATAAGAACTGCTGTTCATACCTCTCTGAACAGTACCGGTAACCTCCGTTTTGCTGTACGTCACGGTAAAGGGAGTATATTGCATCACGGACTGTTCCGTTGTTCCATGAGGATGAAGGTATCAGATGCAGGTAGTGCATGAAATTCCTGTGTGCGAACAGCGATTCAAGTATGTCACTGTTCCTGTATTTTTCCGGTATGTCAGGAAAATTACTCTTTTCGGCCTTTATTGCCCTTAGACAAATCTGGCGGTTACGTTTTTCTTCAGGTATCTTCGAAAGCTGCCAGGAACGCCATCCGTAATCATCTGTTTTGAATATACTGTCAAGTATTTCAGAAGTAATATATTTCTCCGGCAGATAGTTGACCAGTTCCGGACGGTGTTCGGTCGCGGCCAGTTCAACCATTTCCATTGTGATGAATTTGTCCGGCATATATGATATAGCCTTTGTCATATTGATTTCTTTCATGATTCCAGTTTTTTAGGTTTGATGACTTTTATAAGTTGTGTTTTGCGGAATATATATACCGTTTTTCCTTTTTCACTGACTCTTTTGGGAAGTCTTTTCCAGGTATCCCATCCGTTGACAATTTCCGGAGTGAATTCCAGTTTTCCCGTTTCGCCGATTACGGCAAAGGAAAGTCCTTTGTCCAGAGGGGAAGGTGTATGGTCCTTGTCGGGAACAAAGACAGAAAATTCAGGATTGCTGATTTCATAGATTTTTCCTTCATAGCCCAGAAACCATCTGCCATTTTCATACAGGTAAGTCCAGTCACCGAGCAGGAAGAACTTTTCCTTGCCTGATATTTCCTTTGCTTCGTGAATGGGATTCCCATTATTCAAAGGCCAACAGCTTGTCTTGTTTTCATTTGATGAGAGACTGCCTCCCAGATGGAGCAGGTTTCCCAAAGCGAGCAATTTTCTCACCCTGTCTTCCGTACGATAGAATGTCCTGAGTATTCTTCCGCAGTTTTCAAAATCCCCTTTTTCAAAAACGGTGATGTACCGTATTCCTTCCGGCAGGGACATTCCGATGTAAGTGTTTTCATCATTTGTCATAGTCGTATATTTTTATATGATTGTTTATGAATGGATTCTTTGTCATTCCAAGTCTCTTGCACGGACTGGGTTGTAGGGACAGGATTGTACCAGGTAATTGGTATTTCTGCCCTGAGTCTGACTGTGCTGTCTGAAACATTCGATGTCATCTTCCTCCAGTTTCAGTTTTCTTCTGTTCTTTTGCAGGAAGTCTGTTGCCTTTTCTATGGAAGAGAAAACCGCCTTTGGCTCGAATGAACTGTATTCGTGCCATGCGTTGCAGCTGAAAAGGATATACATTTCAGCCTTTTTTCTGTTGTTTGCTGTCATACCTTATCTTATTATTACGGTTGATAAACGACAAAGCCCGATTCCGCTGGTGACGGAACCGGGCCTGTCGTATTCGGTTTCAGGCTCTAATTCTGGTTATATGAAAGCAGGAAATCGGCCATTGCTCCGTTCTGTGGAATCATGGCAGGAAAATCAGTCTTTCCAGGCTTGTAGATTTCTGTCGCTACATTGTAGACATCCCACGCTGTAATGCGTGGCTGTTCAAGTGAGAGTTTGAGCAGTTCTTCCGTAAACACGGAAATCTGTCCCTGGTTAAGCGGATAGGTGTCCACCTGTGATGCCAGTCTTTTGTCTGCACTGTCATGGGATACACGCAGAGCCGTCAGCATACCGATGATCATGTATAATTCACTGGGTGTCAACACCTTTTCCTTTAGCCTTTGGATTCGGCTTCTGTCCGCATCCATGTCACGCTCAAAATTCCGCATCCAGTCATCTACTTTCTTGAACAGTTCCTCGGTAGTCACCTTGTCCTTACCGTAGTTGGCAACGCTTCGTTCGGGTGAAAGGATACACTGATTGTGGCAGATACGTACGCAGGGACCTATTGCCGCCTGGATACCGTCCTGATGGTAGGCTACCACGAGTGTGGTTGTCAGTTCGTCGGTATCCCCGTTCAGAATGCGGATGGTCGTGAAGATTCTTCGCAGTACATGTGCCTCTACCGCCTTCTCTCCATAGGTCTGTTCCACCTGCGGCAGGATGACCACTCCGGGCTGTGTCCGGTTCTTGTTCTGGGCGGCGAAGATTTCCTCCACCTCATAGTTCAGGTTGTGACGGCGGCAGATGTCCGTCATGCGCTGGATGACCTGGTAGTGGTAGATTCCCCTTACCGGATTGCCGTAGATGTCGTTCTCCTTGTAGGTACGCTGGAGTGTTTCAAGGTCCATTACTTCGATTCCGTTGTTCTGGAAATCAAACTGTCTCTGATTGTTCAATGTTGCTAAAGCTTCCATAATTATATTTTTTAAATGGTTGGTAATTATTTGGCCAATAGGTTGATGATACGGACTGCCTCTTTGAAGCGTCCGATATTTTCCGGAAGGGGATTCCTGTATTCCTCTTCCTTCATGCGTCTTATAGAAGGTATTCCCGTTAAGGGCAGAGCCTGGTTGACTTTCCATCCGTCGGTGAATGCCTTCGGCTGGAGACTGTCATGACAGATCACTTCCCCGACACATCCGTGGACGAGCATGTTGCATACGGTCATCATGCAGCAGGTCCGGCTGATGTCTTCTCCGACCAGATAGTTTCCCGGATTGTGCGCATGGTATGCCAGCAGGAGTCTTCCGCTTCCGCATGTGGGATCTCCCATCCTCTGTCCGGTCTCTTTTTTACCTGCCGCGCACATGACCATGAGTTCACAGATATGTGACGGCGTGAAGAACTGTCCGTTTGCCTGCTGTCCCGGTTTTGAGCAGTAAGCCATGTGGAGTTCACCGAAAGCGTCGAACCAGCCCGACCTGCCGATTTGTTTCTGCATGATACGTGTCCATTCGGCTGTCATTTCCATGAACGAGGCGTTTTGCTGACGCTTGTATTTCCAGTTGCTTATTGGCGGTGCTCCCGGAGAGAAGCCGTGGATGATAAAACGCAGCAGGTCGTTGAATACGGTCTGTATTTCATAGCCGCATGAGGAGGCAAAGCCTGTAATGAGCCTGTCGAGCGGCCTGACTTCGTTGGAGATTTCATTTTGTGCCATATTCCTTTATTTTATAATTGGTTATAGACTGTCGTTGATTCTGTATACTGTTACGGTATGGTTTTCATTGTCCGTGTGGATTCTGACCGGACCGTATCCCATGAATTTCATGCGGATTTGTCCGTGCTGTCCCATACTGTTCCACTGCTCACGTGATATTTCCTTAATATCCATGCGGTATCCCCAAAGTACAAGAGAGTCAGGCAGGATTCCCTTGTAGAGTCTGCCTTTCAGGATTGCGGCCAGCTCGTCCAGCTCGCTCCGGCTGTACAGCGTAAATAAATCGCTGCGGAAGGTGTATTCGCCTGTCCTTTCCCTGTCCCGGTGTTTCATGATATGATAGCGGCACCAGTTACGGGTGGTGTAACCGTCATACAACGGATTCGGTTCTCTGTATTCCCATTTCCTGACCGGAGCATCGAACCTGAGACTGCCCGTATTGCTGCGTTTCCCGAATCCCCATGTCCTGAATATGCGGATTTCAGAACCTGCGGGTTTCATGTTCCGGATATTGACCTGCGTCCAGGGACTTCCGGTGGTATCATAGGCGGCTTTTCCCATGTCATCGAAACAGAATACCGTTTCCGGTATCAGGCATATATCCGCATATTTGCCTGTTATCCGTTCTATATGAGCTTTTCCGAAATAGTCACCAGAACGTGAGACAAATTCCACGCAGTCTCCTTCTGTCGGGCACATCTGCCTGCTTCGGACATTCTCCATCAGTTCCAGCATACGGTTCACTTTCCGTACTTCCTTTTCTGTAATGGGATATCCGAAGTCACCGTTTGCCAGTTCAAGACTGTCAAGGTCATATCGTATCTTTGTATTCATCCTGTTCTCCTCCTGTTTTGTGTATAGCGTTCAACCTGTCGGGTGATCATATCACAGAATTTTTGGCCGTTTTCTTCCTCACCCCTGAAATAGGCGGCCATCATCAGCAGGTTCTTGTTGTAATAATGCACCCATTTGTCATGGAAATGTGCGCCGGGAACCTGTCCGAATGTTTCCTGAAACAGTTCCAGGGTCAGATCCTCGTCCTGTCTTCTGTTGTATTCCCATATTGCCAGAAGCAGCATATCATTGTAATTCAGTCTCATATTGCGTTGGTATTTGAAATGGCCATTATGATGTTGCAGCGACCTGTCTTCCTGATATTCTCCTTCAGCTTTCCGTTGTTTACCAGTCTGTCGTATGCCTCATGCACGAACCTGTATGCCGGTGAATCATATCCGATACCGTGCAGATGTGATGTCGTCGCCACATTTATCCGTGATGCCATCATGGAAAGGATGTCTTCTTTCCCTGCCCGGCGGTTATTGAAGGCATCCAGTATATTCCTGTGGATGCACGTTCCGTATCTGGCACGGTAATATTCCATTTCTTCTTCATCGGTGAAGGAATACACCTCTTCCGCTATCGTATCCTTTACGAGACGGAATGTACGGCCTCCTTTTTTCAGTATGGCTGTAATCTGTGGAATATGCAGTGTTTCACAGTAGCCGCTTATTTCCATCGGATGCACGTACAGGCGTGTCTTTCCTTTTACAAGATACATGGCCTGTGATGTACAGCCTGTTCTGTCCGTTTCGAATCCCTCTCCATGAAATTTCTCTTTTATTTCCTTGTAGAATGCGTCCGTTTTCTCATGGGAAAGACCTTTTCCCCATTCATATCCGCTTTCCAGACTGAAAAGCAGATGGAAGAGGGTTGTCCGCCCGGTCTTGCTTTCCCAGTAGCCGTAAAGGTCGGCCGTGCCGGATTTAGGTCCGAACCTGTATCCGTCCGGAGTATAGCTTTCCATCACTTCCAGGAGTGAGTTCATGAAATTTTCCGATTCTTCCGAATTCCACCATTCTGACGTATCGTCATCCATGGCATAAGCCGGTATATGGTTCATAACCTGCAGGTATTCCGGAGTTTCTTTTAGAATGTCCAGCATCCTTGTGACGGCTTCCTTCCTTTGTCTGATGGAGAACAGTTCTGTTCCGGTATCCGCGTGAAGCCTGTTCTGTGTCTTCTGGTCTGTAATCATGACTTCTGATATTTATTGTTATACATTGTCTGCCTGTAAGGTACAGGCATTCTTATTTCTTGTTGTCCCTGTTGTCTGTTTGCCCGCATCCCTGCAAGGCTTGGCGGAAAAAAATACCGGAGCGAAGCGAGGATGATTTTTTTCCAGACAACCAGCCCGGCAGGGCCGCCTTGCGGGAGTTGCGCGGCAAACAGCTATTTTTGCAGCAAGAAATGAGGATGCTGTCATCATGTCTGCGGCATAAAAAAAGGGAACCCCATATTGCATGAGGCTCCCCAATACAGACTGTCGCATATATGTCAGGTATGTATGCTCCATCCGTGGAAACGTTCCATGGTGACGGCAAAGGACTCGTCCGGATTTCCATGATACAGCAGTCCTCCGACAATGCCTGTATTTCCGTCCGGATAACGTTCGCAGAATCCGAACGAATACGGTGCATGGTCGTAATAGAGTTCGATTTCGCATGGACGGTTCTCGTTCTTCTCCCATTGTTTTAGACGTTCAAGACAGTTTTCCAGTGTCTTGTCATTGATTGATTTTGCATACTGTACGACCTTGTCGTAATGCTCTTGTGAACAGCAGATTTTCATATCGTTTGAATTTATTGGTTGGTAAATGTTTTTTCAGTCAATCCAGAAAGTACCGCAATGAGGGCACCTGCATCCGGCAGGATATTCATTCGAATACCGCACGTCACGGTGACGTTTGTAGTTCATGTCACCGAAGGTGCATTTCCCGTCTCGGAATGTCTGCTCATAAGCGGCTTCCTGTTTCTTGTATTCAGCCATCCGGCTTTTTCGGACAGATCCGGTAAAAGGTATCATGCCCGTTTCCCATTTTGTGGAATCACACCAGTCATTGGTCATGCCGCAGACTTCATTGGCATAGGAATAGTGTACCTGTGAATCGACAAACAGGTTCTCCCTTCGGAAAGGGAAAGTGATATCCAGCGGAATCCGTACATGATGTCCGGAACCGTTCCGGCTGTCGGCAATGGCCACCATTACATTCCCGTGGAAACGGATGCTTTTGAAATCGTTCTCAGGGTCTTTGCTGATGAGCCTGTCAAACATGGCGTTGAAGTAGATGCGCAGTTCTCCGCCGTATGTGGCATTCTCTACCAGTTCTTCAATCTTCTCGTCAAACTGCCCCTTTTTCAGATGCAGTGCGCGGCGTACCTTATGGCAGGCCATGGCGACTGATTCTCCCCGCAGTGAACAACCGGTCAGATATCCGCTGATTTCCACTCCGAGCGAATAGAAGAAATTAGTGACGGACGAGTTGCGTATCAGATCCTTTACCGGGTCGGAATCGTTCCGGTCGTAGATAAGTTCCCTGATTTCATCTTCATGCTCTTCAAACTCTCCGGCTAAATTGTCCGTTTCCATATTCTTTCTTGTCTCCTCCAGATAGTCGTGCATGTTTGAGCTTTCCTGTTCCTCATACCATTCGTATGCCTTTTCATAGAGTTTTTCCATATTGTTGGAACGGATACATTCCTCCTGGATGTCTTCATGCTCATCAAGATCATCCCGGTAGTCCACGTAGTAGAGGCTTACATACTGTGGAATATAGTCTGTAAGTTGTAATGTCTGGTTCATGATTCCTGATTTTAAGAGTTATACAAACGAAAAAGCCCTGCTTGTCGTGCAGGGCCTGATTCTTGTGGAACTGAAACCTTTGGAATGTCTGTTTGTATGGTATCTCCATGTCTCAAGCAGATAATCCTTGGTTCCCTTGATACTTCCGTGTACCATACATCCTTTTTCATCATACAGGTAGCAGGTGTTAAGGAGAACCGGTATGCCGTCATGCACCTTGTACATGTGCAGCTCAATATCATTCTTTATGGCGGCAGACTTTTCCTTTTCCACTTTTCTGTGTATGGCTTTTCTGACCTCGCCGATATGGGGAGAGGTATAGCCGATTATTTCCGAATGGAATGCAAACTGATATTTTTCCATAACACTTTATTCGTATTAAAATTCTGATATAAGTTCATCTTCATATACCTCCAGTTCAAGACCGCTCTCAACAATCCTGACCAGCCAGCGGCATTCCAGTCTTTCCATCAGTTCGACGGCACGGTATCCCTTATAGGGACGTCTCAGAAATACAATGTCTCCGGTTTTCATATTTGTTCCTCCTTTTTATTGTGCGTAGATTGTTTCTATCAGTTCTGCATCCGTAAGATAGCGCAGTTCCTGTGTGGAACAGAACAGGCAGATGCCATCCAGCAGTTCATTTGCCGCAGCATCCAGGTTCCGTACTCCTTCGATCAGAGATTCTTCCAGTTCCTTGCTTGAAACAAGATATATTCCGTGAATGTCTTGAACAGTTCTCAAAGGGAATTGTCTTTCCTGATAGATGATGTCCTTTATCATGTCATCCTGTGGTGGCAGTTTGGCGCTGATTGTCTTGAACTGTTCGGGTGCGAGTTCCTTCAACCTGTCAGGATTGAAGCGGAACATTCTGAATCCCTGATATTCAAATCCGGCAGGCTCCGCTATTCTGTTACTGGACAAGAAATCATGTACATGTCTGTTGCAGTCCCGGCTGTCCACATAAGCATGGAACGGGGGAAGGGAATTGAGGTTGACGGTGATGTCCGTGTAGGATTCCCAGCATTCCGGATTCTCCTTAGACCGGGATTCAAGTCCTACATACAGATTGTCATTGTCGATATAACTGTTAAGGACGAGTCTGACCTCAATGCGCTCAGCCGGATCTGTGGCTGTTTTCCAGTATAGAGTGTTTGATTTGTTCATACTTGTATTGTTTTTATGAGGGAATACGGCAGTCATTCTACCGCATTCCCCCGAATGTTATGATTTGATATTTATTTGTTCCTGTGCCGATTCCTTTTTCACGGTCCTCAGTCTTTTAAGAAGATACAGGAAATATTCACGGTCATAGATCCGGAAAAGAAATTCCTCTGATGTCTCCTTGATGTGTCCGATGAAAGTTGCGGATTCCCTGCCGGGAGGATATTGAAAGAAATGTCCGTCGGAAACAAGGGTGAGCTTCTTTCCTGATACATGGTCTATCAGTTCGTCCGGAGTTTCGTAATGCCCTTTTCCTTTATAGAACTGATAATGGTTCCAGCGAAGACTTTTCAGGGTATTCGCCATGTCCGTCCTTGCTTGACTGGAATCTGATTGGATGACAAGGTTGCAGATGAATACGGGCTGTTTTCCGTCCAGTGAAAAATAATAGGGAATGAGTCTGGTTCCGCTGATTGTTTTGCTTGTTTCCTCTTTTGAGATCACGGCTTTCCGGTTGATGATTTCCATGTGACGGTCTATCTGACTGTCCAGTTCGGATTGCGAGGTAAGTACAGAGCGTAGGCCCTTGAAATATCTTCCTTGACGGGTGAAGCAGAAAGAGTACATATTTCCGTAATACGGTTCTCCCACAAAGAACGAGTTTTGTCTCATGCGTAAGGGTGGCAGTACATCCAGCAGGTCATAGTAGTCTTCTTCGGTGATTTCCTTGAACGGTTCGGACAGGGACTGATTGTATAGCCGCAGCTTCTTGTCTATATCAGAAGGTGTTACTGCTTTCAGATAGGGATTGTTTTCCCGTATGCGCAGTTCTTCGATTGTTTCCCCACCATAGTCATTATGGAATCCGTCACTCATACTTGTCAGGCATGTTCCGTCGAAGTAGCGGGAATCGATTACATATTTCAATCGGTCTTTCATGTCTTATAGGTTTTGAAGGTTCAACACTCTTTTGACTGCATATACGGCATTCTGTGTAAGTTGCCGTTGCCATGCCTGGTATCTCGGCGACCATTTGAAACCGTATGATTTCAGTTCCTTGCGCCTCTGGTCATCCGGAATATTGTCAAACAGGATTTGCAGGCGGTCTGCCTCATAGTTCCATACCAGCGTTCCGCCTTCAAATTTCAGTTCACGGTTTTCCCGTTCTCTGATTTCCTGAAGTTTCAGTCTGGCCTGGCGTGCCATTTCCGGCAGTTGGAAGAAACGGTTCCGTGGGGTGATTACTGGTTTTTTGCATTGTGCATTGAAGTCTGTAATGAAGTCCACGGCTTTCTGTACGATTCCCACTTCTCCTTTTCCTGCATAGGTGCTTACTTTACTCAGGATGCTGCTGACAAACAGGGCCCGGCTGTATCCTCTTGCCTTACCTGTATCAATATCACGGATTGTCTGTGCGCTGCTTGCAATGTCACGCTTCAGACGCTTCCATGCCTCCTCCTGTTTCTGTTCTTCCGGTTTGGATGCTTCTTTCATCCTTTCCATGACAGACTTGAAACGGTTGCGCCAGTCGTGGAATTCATCAAATCTGTTCTGGTATGCATCCAGTGCCTTGTTGTTACGCTGACAGTTGAACTTTGCAGGCCCGGTCACCATCGGACTGGCACATCGTGAGAGACTGCCCAATAGGGCTGAAAGCTTACTGTGGTATGCACTGGTATACTCGTTCTGTTTTTCTTCCGGAATCTGTTTCAGATCCTCTACAAGTTGTTTTTCATATTGCATGATGTCTGTTTCCGCCCTTGCTTCAGGTTCGAAGGAACTCCATCTGTATGCGTTGTATGCAGCATCAAGCAGGTCTTCCAGATAGCCGGGATACAGGAATTCCACAGCTTCCCATTTTTCAAATTCATTTGGATGCAGTTCTGTTTCCCCGTCTGCCGTTTCGATGGTGTGTACATAGGAGCCCATTCCCGTACAGCGTTTACGGAAATGAAAAAGGACGGCTTCGTTATCCGTCCCTTGTTCTCTGATTTTCTTCACTCGGTAAGCATTCTTTCTTGTCAACGTGACAACCGTCTGTTTTCCGGTCTTGTCTTTCATGAGGTCTGCTACTGTACCTTCACATACCTTCTTTTCAACTTCTTCAGTCATATTCTTTTATTTAAATTAGACATGACCGGCTCCGTGGAGCCAGTATTTCAATTTCTTACTGGCCCGGCTGTTCTTTGCCAATGACCGGTGCAAGGCTTGGCGGAAAAAAATACCGGAGCGAAGCGAGGATGATTTTTTTCCGCCAACCAGCCCGACAGGGCCGCCTTGCACAGTCAGTGGCAAAGTGCGATATTTGCTGTAAGAAATGAAATAATGGTTGAAAATTATATTGCGAACTTGTTTTGCAGTACTTTCATTTCATTGGCAATGGTAGAATTCATTATTTTGGCATAAATACGAGTTGTACGAATGTCCGTGTGTCCTAACATTTTGGCAATGGATTCCAAGGAAACCTTATTTGCAATAGCCAGTGATGCAAATGTATGTCTTGCAATATGTGTGGAAAGATTCTTCTGAATACCACATACATCAGCTATTTCTTTCAGTAGGCTAGGCCAACAGCGCTTTTCCACCTTGCGGTGGTAAGTTTCCACTAACCTGCCCCCGAACCGTACGTACATGTCTCCATGTATACGGCTCTCCATTGTCAACATAACTTTATTAATCATAGCTTTTGTGGATTAATGCATCACAGTCGTGACAGACCGCGAGTGTTTTACGATGTCGTTTAATCATCATGGTATTCCATCTTGTATCAGCTTTCAGTTGATTGATGTTACGTACATGATGCATCACAAGGTCTCCCATTTTTCCACATAGTTCACATCTTCTCTCTTTAAGCCTTTCCACAAGTGTGGGGGCAGGAAGATACATCGTGTTCGGTATATTGTCGTAATGGTTATCCTCATAGATGTCTGTGAAACGTTTGCATCTGAACCCACCGTTATACCATACTCTTTGTTTCTCGTTTCCTTTATTATCCTTATAAGGGATAACCACATCCGTCCCGTCCCTATACTTTTCGAGTATTTGTCCGACAGTTCTTTTGTGTTTTCGACCGAGCGTTTTAAGCATGCTGTACTTCATGAAATAATTGAACTTCCACCCCCAATAACTGATATTGTCCGCAATGGAATAGTAGTTGTAGAATCCCCGCAATTCAAGATTGTATTGCGCCAGAATATCTGCGTCTTGTCTATTTACCATATACTTACGAGACGAAGGCTTAAGAGTCTCTTTCCTATTAACTTGTGTGATACGCACAGCATCATAGGATTGAAGGCGCTTAAGTACGGTTTCGTAAGATACATTCAACACAATTGTTCCCAGCCACGGACGGCGTTGTAACCCACTCCGTGTGCGTGTATGATCCATAGAACGACGTGCCATGATTTCATATCCAAGGAATTTTGCAGGCTCTTGTGCATTGGTGATTAAAGTCTTCTCCTGCGACATCTCCAGTTTGAGCTTTTCTCTCATGAAAGTCGTAATGTCGGCTTTGACAATCTTGCATTCCTCCTTGCTGCCAATCATTCCAATAAGGAAGTCATCAGCATACCTTACATACTTCAATCTTTTGAATGTATCATCCATGTCCCTTGTTGCAGGAATATCCAACATCTGCTTGCGCAGCCGGGCAATTTTTGATTTCAGTTCAGCTTTACGGTTTTCATCCGTTTCGTCTTCCAGTTTCCATCGTAATGCATTTCTCTGATTCCGATTACGTTGATATTCACAGGTTAGCCTCCGTCCTTTGCCTTTATTGAAATTTTCGGCATACTCCTTTATGTACTTGTCGAACTTATCAAGGTAGATATTAGCCAATATAGGGCTGATGATACCACCTTGTGGTGTTCCCGAGTAAGTATTGTTGTATGTCCATTTCTCCATATAGCCTGCATTTAAGAATTTGCGGATTAAACGCAGGAACCGTTCATCGGAGATGCGTTCTCTGAGGATATCGATCATAATATTATGGTCAATATTATCAAAGAAGCCTTTGATGTCACCTTCAATAAACCATCGTGTTCCTTTGAATGTCACCCTTATATCTCTTAATGCTGTGTGACAACTTCTATTGGGGCGGAATCCATGTGAGGTATCCTCAAAGTGTCCTTCGTAAATGGCTTCCAGAATCATATGTACCACTTCCTGCACGAGTTTATCCTCAAAAGAGGGAATACCCAACGGGCGTTTCTTTCCATTCTTTTTAGGAATGTATACTCGACGGGCAGGATAGGGCTGATAAGATTCATCCCTCAGACTTGCCACTATTTTCCGTATGCGGTCAATGCTCATTCGGTCGATGGTTCTACCATCGCTGCCGGGCGTCATATTACCTTGATTGGCATATGTACGCTGATAGGCTATGAAGAACATTTCCTCATTAAACAGAATTCGGTAGAGCCTTTCGTATCGGTAATCCGAATCTTTACTATGTTCGCATAAAGCGTTTAATACTTGCTGTGGATCTCTCATACGTCTCACACGTTTTCCTTAGTTTGTATTAAGTTGACAACTGCTTCCCTTCGCCATGTGCAAGGCGTTATCTTGCTCGGACTACTACGGAAGCTCCGTTTCCATATCGGGTATTCAGTATCTTTATACATAGCCCCTGTTTCCATAGGCATCCCGATTTAGGAAATCCCCGTTTAGTTTCGTAATGACTATTAGCGCGACAGACTGTCGGATGCGACTTTCGTTCTTTTCTCCGCTTATTGCGGTTGTGCCGTAGCTATATTCTATGCTCTCAAAGGCTACCTGACAAATGAGAGAGCCACGGTGTGACAATACAACTGCCTTTCGTCACAAGTCCAACATGCCTCACTGAACTATCGTTCAACCAGTATAGGCTTCATCCTCGTGTCTGTCTTTCTCCCCAGCGATGCACTCGCCCTTGGCAATTAGGGCGGCCATGCTGCAACCGACATGCGACACTCCCCATTGGGTTTCCCCGCCGGATAAGTCGGTTGGAAGTAGACTTAGAATCTAGTCTAGTCTCTTGCTAAAGAGACATTCATTACGCTACCTTTACGGGCGCACAATAACTGTTCATTCGTTGGTTGCTGGGAACAGGAAGTAATAATCCTTTTTCATTGCAGATTGGATTTGATTGATATTTCTCTAAAATAAGTCTTGGTATATCCAACAATGGAATGTCGCACATATTATCGGTCTTTTCCCTTGCTTTTCTTATCCACCATTCACCATTATCAGCCTGTACAAGGTGTTCCTTTTTCAGATTATTTACGTCTGTGAAAGCCAAACCGGTGAAGTAACAGTTTTGGTTCCTTTCCAGAAACTTTTATGTGCTAACGTTACAGATTTTTCCAAATTGGACGTCCATGAGTTCGTCAATATTTGTCAGACCATTTTTTAGAATTTCTTATGTTGTCTTCATATTCCAAAGATAGTTTTCTTGATGGGGAAAAGATAAGTTTTATGGCGTAAAATGGCGAAGGGGGATGATGAAACATGGACTATATGATAATATACTTCAAAATCTTTATAAATTATTGATTCATAAAAAAATATTTGCTTACTTCTATCACTGTTGAAGTTGTTTTTTCTATACCCGGTTGTGTTGCAAACTTAAAATAAGGTAAGTTAATAGATTGATTTAGTTTCATATTTTGTTTTAAAGAGCATTTGCTGCTTCTGTTTATATAAAATATGTTTGAATAATGTGGTTAATCTTTTATCTTTGTGGTACTAAGAATATGATATACCGAATAATGATGTTCTGATTAGTATGATAATAACTCTGTGCATGAAATTAGTCGGTTAAATAAACTTATAATTAAATATATAAATAATTACATATGGAGCAGAATGAACATAATAATCATAGTGGTATTGGTTCTATAGCAGGTTTCGTATATCAAGATTATTTTTTCTTGTTTAAATTGTTAACATTACAACCAGGAGAAAAAGTTTCTTTTGAGATGTTTGAAGATGTTGGTGTGGAAGAAAATGAAAAGAAAATTTATTATCAACAGAAGCACACCATAAAAGGAAGTATAGATAAACCTATTAAAATGGCTGAAAGAGATAATGATCTCTGGAAAACATTTTCTGTATGGATTGATATTCTCACTAAAAAAGGAACAGAACAACAACAACGTGATTGGATTGCAAGTAGTAGGTTTATTTTACTGTCGAATAAAGATGCTTGTAATAATACTCTTTGGAAAAAAATTCAGGAATTCCAGATGAATGAAACAAAGTATGATGAACTAGAATCGTTTATTAATGAATTGTATAATAATACATCCGACTCTGTATATCAAGATGGAAAAGAAATTGTAGAGAGTGACAAGAAAAAGAAAATAAGGATGTTAATGGAATATCCATTAAAGAAAGAATTTCTGCAAAATGTTAGTTTTGAATTTAAAACAGATGACGATATTATTGATGATATAAAGCATAATATTATGTTTCAGCATAATACGCCAGAAATAAATGTTCATGAGTGTATGATAACATTACTAGGAGAATTAAGATATTCTTATAAAGATTCTATTCAAAAGGGTAAAGCATTGGAATTTGATGAGGAATCATTTGATGAAAGATTTGGAAGTTATTTTAATATTTATAAAAGAAGAAAATTTGTTCCAATCAATAGAAACATTGATATACCCAAAGAGCCTTTAAAGTTAACATTCATGAAACAATTACTAGAGGTTAAATATTTAAGGGCTTCTGATATTGATACTGTGAGAGACTATGCAAAATATCGTATTGATTTTGGGAATAGTTATAATCATGCATTAAAATTTACAGGTGAACAAGGACGTAAGTATTTTGAAAACGAAGTAAAACAAAGATGGAGATATCATTTTAATAAAGAAAATATTGATATAGAAGAAGATTCATCAGAAAAGAATATATTATATGCTGGGAGAAATGTAGTATTGGGGGTGATGAAAGAAGATCTTAAATTTGAAGAAGATCAGCTTACTAGAACACAATCCAATGGTTGTTTTTTCTATTTTTCAGATGGAGAAAGACCTAAATTAGGATGGAGATATGATTGGAAAAATAAATATAATGGGATTGAATGGATTACAGAATAAATAATGAAGCAATTATTTCATGTGTAATTGCTCAAGTACTTAAACGAGAATCATGTGATTCACTACGACTTTCTTTATTGGTTCCGTTACTTATGGAAAATAAAACAGTTAATAATACTGAGTTGACGTTAGTTTATAAAGAGTATCTGCCTATTGTTGTTAATAGCATTATAATATTGGTTCAAGGAAATATTGTTAAAAATAGGGCTGGAATAATTTCACT
Organism: Bacteroides clarus YIT 12056; assembly: GCF_900129655.1. Lineage (GTDB taxonomy): Bacteria > Bacteroidota > Bacteroidia > Bacteroidales > Bacteroidaceae > Bacteroides > Bacteroides clarus. The sequence goes on along the minus strand of NZ_FQWK01000003.1, from coordinate 410,890 downwards.
GACTGATAAAGGGAATGAGTTTTGTAATGGTATGTTAAATTATTCATGTAGTTATAGATTACGGACTATTATAAGTGAAATTGATACTTGTTTGGAAGAGGCTCAAAAGTTTTCTACTATTGAATTATATCAAAAATTAAAAATTATTCTATGAATTTCTATATAAAAAAAATGAGATTGTGGTTTAAAACCCATCCACAACCTGTTACATATACATTTGAACCTAATAAGGTTAATGTTATTACAGGAGATTCCTCAACAGGAAAGTCATCTATTTTGCGAGTTATTGATTATTGTCTTTTGGCACCAGAATCTACAATAGTTGAAGATGTCATTAATGAGAATGTAGCTTGGTATGGGTTGAATTTCCATTTAAATGGGCATGATTATGTAATAGCTCGTAAAGCTCCTTCAGAAAGTGGATTTGCTGATAGGGATTTTTACTGGGGTGAAGATTCTAATGATATGCCTGATATTATACCAAAACCAACAGTTGGTGTAACACGTGCTTTTTTATTATCTTTTTTTAATCAGAAATTTGCATGTGATGGGCTAATTGTTAAACAAGATAAGAAAGAAATAAATATTTCATTCCGGAATTTTTTGTTATTCAACTTCTTAACAGAAGATATTATTGCTACCTTTAATACTTATTTTGATTATAGATTTTTTAGGGATGAAAAGTTAGATGGTGTCGTTTCAGAAATTTTTAAATTGGGGATTGGTATTGATGAGTCTCAAGAACAAATTTTATCTCATCAAATAAAATCTCTTGAAAGAGAAATTTCCAATCAATATAAATATAAAAATATTGATAAAGAAAATAATATTAGATATAAAAAGAAAATTGAATCATTAAAAGAGCTCGCAAAGAGTTTGGGCCTTTTAGATGATGAAGGGATGGATATTAATTCAAAAGAATTTGTTACAAAAATAAAATCTGAAATTCTAGAATTTCAAAAGTTTACAGATAGCCATCGCAAAGGTCAAGAAATAAAAAAACTCGAATTAGAAGCAGAGGAAATCAAAGAACAATTACGTTGTTATAAAGGTCTGCGTCGATCTTATAATAAAGCCAAACGATATGCTGAGGAGGTGAAAGATAGCTTATCTCCAGTTGAATATTTGAGGCAAAATTTAGATAGTGTAGTTATGGGAGTTGAGACAATAGAGCTACTACATTCATTAGAGGACGCCTATCAAAGTGTAACACAGATACAGATTCCAGATGATTATTTACCAGCTGATATGGAGTTGCGTGTGTCAGAATTAAAGCAAAAACTAATGGCAATTAATGTCAAACAGGAGGCATATAAAGAATACATTAAACGTTGTTTTGATTATAATTGGCTAGCTAAAACAGTAAAACTAGAGAATGAATTAAAAGGAATTAAACCTGTGTCATGTAAATATATTGGTGATATAGAACTAACGAACAAAGAAGATTTGTTATGTAGTTTGACGAAACAATATAACAAATTAATTAGTGATAATCAGAAGTGTATTAATAAGATGTTGGATTATGTACAAAGTTACTATGAACAACAAGACGGTATGTCTGATAATTATAGGAATAAAAGGATTGGATTTGACGAAACAACATTAACATTGAATTTATATAATAACAGTGATAGTTATTATCCAATTAGAAATATAGGGAGCAAATCAAACTATATGTTCTTGCATCTATGTTTTTTTCTAGGTTTACAGGAATATATTAAAGAAATATATCCCCAGCGTGTAGCAAATTTTCTTTTTATTGATCAGCCTAGCATTCCATATTATGGAACTAATCGACATAGAGGTGAAATTTCTAATGAACTGGGAAATCTTCGATTAAGGAAAAGAGATGATGAAAGCAAACTAAAATCTGCTTTTAAATTAATAGATCAATTTATGAAGCAAAATGTGAAATCAGATGGAACTGACAATTTTCAAATTATTTTAATAGAGCATGCAGATCCAGTATATTGGAAAGATTTTTCCAGTTTTGATACGCGTTATGTTTTTACACAAGATAAAGACTTCGGATTAATCCCTTATTATATTGTTGGTGAATGAATAAGATTAATATAAAAAGAATAAAAGCCTCAACGATTCAAGTTATAGGTAATAAAACAAGAGAAGAAGGAGTTTCTTTTGCTACTCGATTAACAGATTTAAGTTCTTCTGAAGAATTTATAAAGCAATTTGTTGAGAATTCCTTTAAAACAGTTGATCAAAAGCAATTTACATATATAGATAATTTGGAATTGAATCCAGTATATAATTTTGTGTCTAAAATTTTTTCTAACAATGAACTATTTATAAAGCAGTCTGTAAATTTAGCAACATATCTTTATGAGCAAAGTTTACACCCGAATATTAAAAGTGGTGAGTTTTATACAATTCTTCTAGATTGTATAGTTGATAATGAAATGATAGAAGCATTACTTTTGTTAAAGTCAGAACATAAAGATGCATTTTTGACGACAGATAATGATGGGAAGGTTATCTCTGTTAAAACAGTTTATGGTGCCAGTATCAAAAATATGGATAAGGGATGTTTGATTTTAAATCAAAAGTCTGAAGATGGTTATATAGTATTTGTTGTAGATAACACCAATAATGGTAATGATGCTCGTTATTGGACGGAGAGCTTTTTACACATAGCAGATCGTTGTGACGACTACCATACTACACTATCTGTAGCCAATCTATGCAGTTCCTTTATTTCTAAGATGCAAAAAAGTGAAAAAGTTGATTACTTGGAACTTGCTTTAGCCGCTAGTCGAAATAATGAATTGATGAATCAAAAATCTACAATTGATGTAAAGAAACTACCAGATTTATTATTTTCTAGCAGTAAATATAAACAAGATTTTAATGATTTCTTACAAAACTATGAGTGCATGAATGATACTATTCCTAAAACTTTTATGCCTAAACCTGAGGCAATCAAGCGTAAATCCATTAGTCGAATGAATTCAATTCGTTTAGACAATAATTTTGAAGTGAAAATTTTAAATAGTCAAGCCGAATTAATACGAGGATATGATGAAGAAAAAGAAATGAGCTTTTATAAATTATGGTTTGATAAAGAATATTAATTTTTGTAATTTCCATTGTCAGAGACAAATATTAACTCCATTTCTAGGTTTGCGTTTCATCCCCTTAAGTATTTGTGCGGATTGTTCCTGATAGAATAGAGGTTGGCTTTGTTTTTTGCCAGCCTCTATCCATTTAAAGAGTTCGTCCTCATAGAAATATAATTTTTTACCACGTTTATAGGCTGGGATGAGACCTGTACGAGCAAGTCTATAGATTGTCGGTTTTGATTTTTGGATAAGTATGCTAGCCTTATCTATGTCAATTAGTTGATGCTGATGATCAAGTTTCTGTGGCTGTAGTGTTTCAACTAATTGGTAAATTTTCTCTACTTGTTCTGTTAAATAGCTTACAGCCTGCGGAAGCTTGTCGAATGTGATAGGTTCTTTTGTCATACTATCTGTTTTTACTTTTGAGGATTAATACTTGTTGATGCAGTATTTATGAATATAAAGTCTGATTTATTGAATTATATCTGGATTTAATTTAATCAGGCACTCTGTTTCTGAGTGAGACATCTTTTTGATTATCGTGTTGATTTCATTTTCTTTCATGGTATCAGCAAATACTTTTTTAATGAATTTTGCTGTATATGAACGTCGTTTACCTAATGCTTTACCTATGTTCCAACCCAAATGCATAACATCTATAGCTTTCAATTTTGAATCTACTTTTATAGGAATAATATCGATAGCAGTTTTATCCTGAAAGAAATCTGAAATATAAGCACAGAGGCGCTGCAGATTTTCTTGGCTTGTATAAGCAGCCATCGTTTGATGGATGTATATATGTACTAACTCTAGCTTTTTATCGTTCGTACGTTTCTGTTCTGTAATAGTATTCGAACGGAGTTTTTCATATTCCATAAATGCTTGTTCTGGTGCAATCACAGAATCATTAAGATGTTCATGGATGAACAAAGATTTGCTATGATGACATAAATATATAATTATCTCGTATAATGCAATTTGCATTGATATATATAATCCTGTAGATATTATAAAGACCGATATAAAAATAATATTTGAGCTGAATTGATCAAAGCCTGCATTGACTGCTTCAATGCGTATAGCAAGTGCTATAAGAAGTAATGTTCCAGCTACACTAGAATCTAAAATAAAATATTCAAATTTCTTCAAATACATAAGCCATATGTTTAACTGTTCGTAAGCAAAGGTAATGTTTACTGATTATGTATTATCAGAAAATGACAAGAGTGACATCAGACTTCATCAAACGTCACTAATTGTCATAAATAGTTTGATTATTATTGGAAAGTAAGAAGTGTTCAGATGGAATAGGGGCGGATTAATTTATGGGATTGAATATAAGACATGGATTTATAACTTATCATATAATAAACAAAAGTGGTATTCTTTCTATATTATATGATAAGTTATGCTATAATTCCAATAATCGTTCCGCTAATGGCGCATAATATTTTTGTACTTCTTCAGCTGTTGGAGTATGACCGCCAGGAAAGTGGTATGAATATTTATAATGCATTAAAAATAAAGGCTCAAAGTGTGCTAGATGGTCATTCTCACCAAATATCCCCCATATATTTTCTTGGTTAGCTACCTGACAATTGTCCCATTGATGCTGTTGAAGTTCTGCGAATTCATCAATCAATGTTTGGTTAATGACAAGCTGCTGGTTTCCGTTAGCTCGTGGAGATTTGTATTCATGCGAACCAATACGTTCTATCAAGAAACGTGTCATTTCGAAATGAGGATTTCCGAGTAAAGCTGGGATATTGTTTTTAGATGCTACTATCTGTGCCAAAAACGAGCCATTACTGTTTCCTACCAATATATCAGGTTGTTCTTGGTTGCACAATCTTTGGATAAAGTCGATAGCTTCCTGTGGATGCAGGGGTAAGTCTGGACTCAAGACTGTTGCCTTACCGCTGAAATATTCTTTCAAGGCAAGAGCTGGGATACATGTACCTGATGCAAAGAAACCATGAAGGAAAAGAATTTTCTGTGCCATAATCAACAACCGCTTCCGTCAATATTACATGTTGCTCCTTCATTGATAGGACGTGAACGTAATCCGGCATCTTCTGGATTCAAAGTAACCGTACCGTTTTCCAGTACAAAGCAAGGAATTCCAACGGCTCCAACACTTTTGGCTTCATTAAAGGCCGGATGATAATCTCTTAGTCTCAAGAATGCTTTCAAATCTCTTACGTGTTGACCAATATCGATGACTTCATATTGGTTATTACCTTTTACTTGCTCTTCTACATACGTACAATCCGGACAAGTTTCCATTCCATATATTTTTATCATAGCTGTAGTTATTCATTTAAAGACTCAATTTTCTTCAAAGATAGCGATTCTGTCAGATAAAGCAAACATAAAAACAGGTCATATCCGATAGATTTATCAGATATAACCTGTTAGTAGGTAAGATAAGAGCTATATTATTTCAACGAAATCTTATTAGCCGTCTCTCGCTTCTTGGAATTGACCAAATCAGCATAAATCTGTGTGGTCGAAACATTTTTGTGAGTAAGCATTTTCGATACTGTATAAATATCTGTGCCCAAAGAGATTTGTATGACGGCGTACGAATGACGGAAGCAGTGGAAGGTTATGTGTTTTTTGATTCCGGCTTCCGAAATCCATTGCTTGAGAGGCTGATTCGTCATAGCTCTGGTCAGTCCTTTAAATACGCGGCCTGAACCAGGAATACCACATAGTTCCAACGCTTCGTTACTAATGGGGAGAGTCGCTTCAGTTTCTGTCTTTTCTGTACAAATTCTGATGTAATAACCATTGTCAGGACCGACTTCAATATTATCCCATGTAAGCTGTAAAATATCGCTGATACGAAGACCGGTCATACAGGAGAATAATGAAGCTTGTTTCAGTACAGGAATCTTGCATGGTGTAGCGGCCAGTTTCTTAACTTCTGCTAATGTGAGATACTGCTTTTTGACTTCTTTCCATTCAATCTTGTCTATGAAGTCATTCAGATTTTCACGTAGCATCTTCTCTTGATAAGCTATTTTCAGTAATGCACGGAAAGTTGAAAAATAGCCAGCTGCCGAATTCCTCGAAACACTGATATTAGGGTGACGGATCTGTTTACAGTTCAGTAGATACTGTCTGAACTTCTGACAAAGCTCTACCGTTACATCACCGAAAGTGCAATAGCCGTTTACAAACTTTTCAAAATGCTGGTAAACGCAGTCCCATTTGTGATACTTCAGTTTTGCTTTCTCACGAAAATAGGTAAGGAAGTCAGCTTTCATTTTGTGCTTGTCAAGAAATCCAAATTCTTCATTGACGATTGCCTGTACTCTGATACAACGAATGGCTTCAGCCTTACTCAGCATCTCATTGTTGAAATCACGTTCAATCTCATTTTTAGGACGGGCATAGATATAAATGCCAAGATATTCCCTGCGACTCATTTTCATTGTGTACGGATTGCGAATAGCCGGATAATAGTCCAGGTAGAGAGAAATTCTGCCGTTACTGATAACTCTTTGTCTCAATGTTACGTTAGTACATGTAAGTGCCATAAGATTAATGTTTTTGGTTGATAAATTATTATTATCGGTACAAATTAAACTGGTGTTTTCTTGGTGAATACTCACACCGGAAAATAACTTATACCAGGATTATTCAATGATAGGATCTTCGAACAAATTATCGAGCTCAGGTTTGGATATAAGAGTATACTTTCCCTTCTTAATCTTGGGAATTTGATGATACTTGGTATAATGGTATAGCTGGTCTCTTGTTATTTTGAATTTTTCCATAGCCTCTCGAACTGTATAGTATTTGGGTTCTTCAGCCTGACGTATTCCCTTTGCTATATCGAAGTGCTTTTTTGAATAATATACGGTAATACCAACTTTCTTTTTCGGAATAGCATTTTTATAAACAAAAGAGTATATAGCATTAAGGCTCATTTGAAATTTGTCCTGTACTTCTTGCACACTGTACCATTCTGTAATGTCTGCGTCTGGAGCCTTCGAGGAAAAATAAGCATCAACATGCTTTTTACTCCAGTAAGTCTTACCACGGTTGAACGTTTTGGGAATTTTATTTTTCTTAGCCATCACAAATATCCATGATTCGCTAACATTGAATTTTTCTATAATTTCAGCTGTAGTATAAAATTCTGTGATTGCTTGTTTTTCCTTAGGTGGCAACTTAAAATCTGCAGGATGATTAAACATATTGTTTATGTCATCTTTGCTTAAAAGAAATTTAGTTCCTATACGTGTTGCTTTTAGATCGCCTCGTTTAAGGTAACCATATATTGTTGGTCTTGTTACTCCAAGATAAATTGCAGTTTCTGTAATAGTCAGAAAAGGTTTGTCTTTAATCTTCTCAATAGGTTTTTCTGTAACAATTTTTTCAGTTAAATTATTATTGACAATTATTGCTGCATCACGCTTACGTTTCTTATATAATGCGTTTCCACACTTATGGGAACAACAATTTGTCGTCGTTTTGTAGGCAATAAATTCTTTACCGCACCAGGCACAAATTCTTTTAATTTCAATTCTACTTTTCATTTTATTTCGCTTTATTTCACCCAATAATCTGTATAATCCCGTAAAATTCTGTAAAATGGCGTAAACTCACTCCACAATCTGTCCAGCGTAAAATGCCGGAATTTTGCTTCGTGGTACAAAAACGGTACAAAAAGATGATGTACAAAGCTTATAAATGACTAATATTGACAGTAGAGCAACAAAAAAGGCGCCCCGTAAAGAGCGCCATATCAATCGATTATAGTCAATTTAACTCATTGATAATCAGATAGTTACTTGCCGATGCAGAAATGCTGAAATATATTCTGTAATATCATATCATTCGTTACTTCTCCTGCAATATCACTCAAATGGAAAATACATTCCCGAATATCTTGTGATACGAAATCCCCAGAAATATTATTCGCCAAACCTTTCTGCACTCGGTGGATAGATTCCAATGCATTGTTTAACGCTTCATAATGGCGAACATTGGTAACTATAACATCATTTTGAGTAACAGTAGGAAGATGAGCAGATGTTATCAACATTTGTTGAAGTTCTTCAATATGTTCTCTATTTTTTGCGGATAGGATGATTGATTTTACATTGTCAGGAAAATCATTAGGAATACTATTTTGTATATTATCCACCAAATCGGCTTTGTTGTAAACGAGGATAAGCTGCTTTCTTTCACAACGAGGAAGAAGTTGACCGGCTAATTGGGTAATTTGAGTTTGGGCATCCGTAGCGTCAATTATCCAAAGAACGATTTCTGCTTGATCTAATTTTTGAAAGGTACGTTCAATACCGATACTTTCAATCGTATCGTTGGTTTCACGGATACCTGCCGTATCAATAAATCTGAAAGTGATTCCACCTATATTAACAGTATCTTCGATGATATCTCGTGTAGTACCATGAATATCACTGACAATGGCTTTCTCTTCATTAAGCAAGACATTGAGTAACGTAGATTTTCCTGCATTCGTTTCACCAACGATAGCTACAGGAACACCGTTTTTAATGGCATTACCTACACTGAATGAATTTACCAAACGAGCTATGACTTTTTCAATGTTATTCGCTAGTTGGCAAAGCTCGGAACGGTCGGCAAGTTCCAGCTCCTCATGATCACTAAAGTCTAATTCCAATTCGATAAGTGAGGTAAAATGAAGCAATTGATCGCGTAAAGCAGTAAGTTCTTTACTGAAACCGCCCCGCATTTGGCTCATGGCAAGACGATGGGTTGCTGCAGAAGATGAGGCGATTAGATCGGCAACTGCCTCAGCCTGACTTAAGTCCATTTTCCCATTTAGGAACGCACGTTGAGTATACTCACCCGGGGTGGCCATACGACAACCGCTCTTGATAAGTAGTTGTAATACTTTTTGAAGAATATAGGCTGAACCATGGCAAGTGATTTCTGTGCTATTTTCACCGGTATAGGAGTGAGGTGCGCGAAATAAACTGACAAGTACTTCATCTATAATTTCAGGACCGTCATAAATGCGCCCAAAAGTAAGTGTATAGGGTTTGCCGTTCTCTAATTTTTTATTGGTAGCGGCGGGGATAAAAATGCGAGATGTGATCTCAATAGCTTCCGGTCCGGAAACACGAATACATCCAATAGCCCCTCCTTGGGCGGTCGCTATGGCGCAAATAGTATCTTGGTTCATTATTTCCAGTTTATTTTATTTGGCAAAGATAGTGGTTTCTCTTAATTTAATGTTTAATGCTATTAAAAATACTTCAAAAAGGACGTATTACATTGGGAAGGATTATTTGAAGGAAATACGTAATGGTAGAGTAGAAGAACTTAGCACCAGATGAATCAGAAATCGCAGTATTACAAATAGATGTCTTGCTGTAAAAAATGTGAGTAGCTATGGGTAAAGAATAACGAGGAAATGTAAATATAATCTTTATGCTTCTCTCTGATTTAGTATTGGCTAATCTGAAACCATCCCCAACAAATAGTATACAAATAATAGCCCTCCATAGCTATGCCTGCTGCTACTGTGACAAGACGCCCACGCATGCAAAACAACAGCAGGCATATCATGCAGGATGTAATAAATATAACAAAGTCTTATTCATTGTACTATCTGATAGAAATGATTAAGACTTTGTTATAAGATACTTAAATACGTTCGAGTACTTTAAGAATAAGCTGGTCTATTGTATTCTTATATCCGGTATTGGCTTCTTTAATTAAGCGGTTGGCAATTACCATGCAAACGGTCATAGCTTTATGCCCCATTAAACGGCTTAAACCGGCTAATGCTGAACTTTCCATTTCAAAATTAGTAATCCTATAACCGTTGTATTCGAATTTCTCAATTTTATCATTTTGATGTGGGTCTGCCAGGGGGACACGCAGTTCCCGCCCTTGCGGGCCGAAGAATCCTCCGGCGGCAATAGTGACGCCTCGTACCATATCATCTTCGGCTATACGATCTATCAATTCTGTATCTGCATCAATTACGTAAGGAGCAGGAGCACACATATTTCCCGACCATCCCATGTGATTAAGGAAAGTACGTTCGAAAGGCAAATCACAAACAGTATTACGTCCGGCATAGAAGTTCAGTAAGCCGTCGAAACCGATGGATTTGGCAGAGCAGACAAAAGTTCCTACGGGAGTGTAAGGCTGCAGACCGCCGCACGTACCGATACGAACCAATTCCAATTGGCGTAGCTGAGGCTTTTCCTCTCTCGTCTGAAAGTCGATGTTGGCAAGGGCATCCAACTCATTCATAACAATATCAATGTTATCACAACCGATACCGGTAGAAACAACAGTGATACGTTTGCCTTTGTAAGTACCTGTAATCGTCTTAAATTCGCGGCTTTCTACTTCACATTCTTTAGTCTCAAAATGGGAAGCGACCAATGCTACCCGGCCGGGGTCGCCTACGAGGATTACTTTATCTGCCAGCCATTCAGGCTTTACGTGTAAATGAAAAACGGAACCGTCTTCATTGATAATAAGTTCGGAAGATGCAAAATACTTTTTCATGTTACGGGGTATTATAAGTTCGTTTATAAAGAGAAAACGCCGGTAACCGATTTCTGTTCACCGGTTCCGACGTTTATATCGGCAGCTTTACCGGGTTATTTGCTCAATGGCTGGTTGGATGTACCGGTTGTCGGCTTGGCAATGTTCTCGCGCATTGAAGTGTCGGCCTCAATGTTTTTCATCCGGTAATAATCCATTATACCCAGATTACCGCTACGGAATGCTTCTGCCATAGCCTTAGGTACTTCAGCCTCGGCTTCGATAACTTTAGCACGCGCCTCTTGTGCTTTTGCTTTCATTTCCTGTTCACTGGCAACGGCCATAGCACGACGCTCTTCAGCTTTTGCTTGAGCGATATTTTTGTCCGCATTAGCCTGGTCTATCTGTAAGGCAGCACCGATATTCTTACCTATGTCGATGTCGGCAATATCAATAGACAGGATTTCAAAAGCCGTACCGGCATCCAATCCTTTACGAAGCACTAACTTGGAAATGGAATCGGGATTTTCCAAAACCGATTTATGGTTTTCAGAAGAACCGATGGATGATACGATGCCTTCGCCTACACGAGCAAGAATAGTATCTTCTCCGGCACCACCTACCAGCTGACGGATGTTGGCACGTACTGTTACGCGGGCTTTGGCAATCAGCTGGATACCGTCTTTTGCCACAGCTGTAACAGGCGGGGTGTCAATAACCTTTGGATTTACCGACATTTGAACAGCTTCAAACACATCACGTCCGGCAAGGTCGATGGCAGTTGCCATTTGGAAAGGTAATTCGATGTTGGCCTTAGAAGCCGATACTAAGGCATGCACTACTTTCTCGACGTGTCCGCCGGCCAGATAGTGTGCTTCCAGTTCATCGCGGGTGATGTTACTCAAACCGGCTTTATGTGCTTCAATCAGGCCCGGCACAATGATATAAGGCGGTACATTACGAATACGCATTAGGAATAGTTGAACCAGTGATATGTTAACCCCTGAAACTTTGGCAGACAGCCATAGGAAGAATGGAACATAGTGGAAAAACAGTACCAGAAAAATGATACCGCCTATGATAATAAAGGCGGTGAGATACATCGTGCTTGGATCCATGATTTTAGTTATTAATGATTACTTATTAGTGATTTGTAATTTACGATTTGTTCTTCTCCACAAGTATTACTCCGTCTGTAATGCGATTTACTATAACGGGAGTTTTTTCATTCAGAAAACCGTCTGTGGATTTTACTTCTACGATGTCACCGTTAATCTCGGCATATCCGATGAGAGCAAGACGGGTAGTGGTAGTACCGGTATCACCTATTTTTACCTTCTCTTCGGCACTACGGTCTACTTTTGAAGTGATGTTTTTTTTCAAAGCTATCTTATCCAGGGTTTTGGAGCGCATGAACCACACTAATGAACCAACGCAGGTTATAGCGGATATGGCGAGTGTGATAAATCCTGCTGTTGTTCCTAAATTGGCAAAAGCATAGTAATTGGCGTAAATGATACAACCGCCCGCTAAAAAGCCGGCAATGCTGATACCCGGTATTATGAATAGTTCTACGAGGAACAGTATAACTGCTGCAACGATTAAAACTGCGATGATGAATATGTCCATGGCTGTTCTATTTAATGATTTGCTTTTCTAACTTCCGTACTTGGATAGCGGCACGGTCTATTTCGGTTACCAACTGTTGTACTCGTTTTTCTAAATCAAGTATGGCCGGAGCCATTTTATTTTTTTCGTTTTGATTGACACGTGAATATTGGGTACGCATATTTTCCAGTTTACCCAGTTGCAGATTATAGCTTTCTTCCAGTTGCAGATATTTTTTAAATTGCGCTTTTGCCTGCGGAGAGCGGAAATCGGCAGCATAATGATAAGTATTTCGATCATCAATCACGAACTCGAATTCATGGTGTTTTTTTGTTTCCGGCTTTTCCTGCATTATTTCCCACAGGCGTTTTCTTGCATCAGTTACCAAACTTTCATCTGTCCAAGTATCTCTAATGGAATGGAGCTGGGCAAGCTTTATAAGCTTGTTTTTATCCATGCTTTCGTAATTGTATACCTGTTTGGATGAGGCAGGAATGAATACATATACACAGACTTTACCATCCGGCTGATAGCGGTCAGATGCAAACCAACCGAGATTGTTGAACTCATCTATAACGTACATATAATCGTTGTAAGGCGAGTTGAACGGCATGCCTACGTTCTCCGGAGTTAAGTAAGTGTCTGCATTCGTGTTGTAGCGTGTTACGAAAATATCGTATCCGCCCATTGATGAAGGACCGTCTGCTGCGTAATAGATCGTGATGCCGTCTGCCAATACGTATGGATAACTGGCATTCACGGACTCGTTGATACTGCCGGGGAGCATACTGCCTTTCCCCCATTCGTCCATCATCTTGTTGCGCGACAGGATATTGAGCGTACTATCTTTCTGTAACTCGCTATAATAAATCTTATTTCCCAACTCCGTTTCGTATACGGTACCGCCTGTACCATTGGAATTCTCAAAGTAGGCATCGTACATAAACAATTTCCCGGATTCGGGACTGATTTTATATGCTTCGAGAAAATCTTTCTTATCTACAACAAAACTGTCGATGAAGCACACTTCTTCTACGCCTTTCAGCAGACGAAGATTTGCTTTGCTCTTTTCCAGAAGTTTTTCGGCTTCGGTGGTAGAACGTTTCCTTTTTGCCAGTTCGGCAATATAATCTTCATAAGTGTTAACGGCGTTTTCAAATCGGTAAGTGGCATTATAAGCTTGTGCCAGAAAAAGCTGCCCGCTGGTAGCCCGGCGCTTTACGGCTGTTTCCAAATACTTTATGGCTTCTTCCGCTTCTCCCGTATTCAGACAACATACTCCATACCACAAATTGTAATTTCCGTTATTGGGCTGTGATTTCACAAATTTCTTAAAAGCGGGCTTTGCTTTTTCATATTGGCCTTTTTCATAGAGCGCTTTAGCCTGGGCAAGGGTTTGCGCTGAAGCATGTATTCCCCAAAAAACAAAAAGTAAAAGCAGTATATATTTATTCTTCATACTAAAAATCTTTTTAATGAGTTCAAAAATACAAATTAATCGGGAATAAAGCTGTTTTCCGTGATTCTATTATGTTAATTCTTCTTTAAATGATTCTTTTCAGTTACTTTTGCAACCGACTTTTAACTGATTTTTATGGCACGGTTTACGGAGGAAGAAAAGACATTGCGACGTATTGAAAAACGGTTCGGTAAGGGTGTGGTGGAATACGGACTGATTGAAGGCGGCGACAGGATTCTCATCGGGCTTTCCGGTGGGAAAGATTCTTTGGCGTTGGTTGAACTGCTGGCTCGTCGCGCCCGGGTTTTTAAACCGAAGTTTTCGGTGGTTGCCGTGCACGTAGTCATGAAGAATATTCCTTATCAGAGCGATGCGGAGTATCTTAGAAATTTTGCAGAATCATGGGGCGTACCTTTTGTTCTGTATGAAACAGAGTTTGATGCGAGTACTGATACTCGTAAATCCCCTTGTTTTTTATGTTCTTGGAATCGGCGAAAGGCTTTATTTACTATAGCTAAAGAGCAGGGATGCAACAAAATTGCATTGGGACATCATATGGATGATATTTTGGAGACTCTGCTGATGAATATTACTTATCAGGGGGCATTCAGTTCAATGCCACCGCGGTTGGTAATGAAGAAGTTCGATATGACGATTATACGGCCGATGTGTCTTGTACACGAAGCGGACTTGATAGAATTGGCGAGGATAAGGGATTATCGGAAACAAATGAAGAACTGTCCTTATGAATCGCAGTCGAGCCGAAGCACGATGAAAGGTATTTTACATCAGTTGGAAGAGATGAATCCTGAAGCCCGGTATAGTTTATGGGGGAGCATGAGTAATGTACAAGATGAATTGTTGCCAAAAAGAACAGAGATAGGATAGACCATTAATAAGTAATTTCTAAATATTCAATTATTATATGAAAGCTTTTTATACCATTTTACTTTTAATTGTATCCAATGTCTTTATGACATTTGCCTGGTACGGACATTTGAAACTGCAAGAAATGAAAGTTATCTCTAATTGGCCGCTTTATGCCGTTATCTTGTTTTCATGGATGATAGCGCTGGCAGAGTATGCTTTTCAAATTCCGGCAAATCGTATCGGTTTTATCGGTAACGGCGGTCCTTTCTCATTAATGCAGTTAAAGGTTATTCAGGAAGTGGTAACGCTTATTATTTTTACGATATTTACCACTGTGCTGTTTAAAGGGGAATCTTTGCATTGGAACCATTTTGCGGCATTCGTATGCCTGGTCTTGGCAGTATATTTCGTTTTCTATAAATAATAAATTAGCGGGTAAGACCCGCTAATTTATTATTTTCCTGTCATATACTTTTCCATTCCTTTCGTATAGAACATCTGGAATTCTCCGTTTTCATCAGTATATATAAAACATGCGTCAAGGTCGGGATGGGCGTCGGCAAAACGTTCGGCTTCCTCCAATCCCATCACCATGAAGGCGGTGGCGTAAGCATCTGCGCTCATACAATCGCGGGCCACTACGGTGGCCGACAGAATGTTATGCTGTACCGGATATCCTGTACGCGGGTCGATGGTATGGGCATATTTCTTGCCGTCTTTATAATAATAGTTTCGATAGTTGCCTGAAGTCGCTATACCCACATCGGTGACCTGTAATACCGCTTGCAATTCCTGATTTACGGCAAGCGAATCATCTATCGGTTTGTTGATACCGATTCGCCATAAAC
Source organism: Bacteroides clarus YIT 12056 (assembly GCF_900129655.1). Classification (GTDB taxonomy): domain Bacteria; phylum Bacteroidota; class Bacteroidia; order Bacteroidales; family Bacteroidaceae; genus Bacteroides; species Bacteroides clarus. Next base: position 395,519 of record NZ_FQWK01000003.1, on the reverse strand, counting down.
TTTTTTTCGGGTTTTCTCCGCGAACTACTACTTCTCCGCCTATATCTACCATAAAATTCCTGATACCTTTCTTTTCCAACAACTGTGCAACGACATCTACTGCATACCCTTTGGCTACGGCACTGCACGAAAGCATGATACGAGGGGCTTGTTTGATTACCTTTCCGTCGGCGGATAATGAAACTTTTGTGTAGCCTGTAATATCCAATAGGCTGTCTATCATGGTGGAGTCGGGAAATGCCCCTTTCTTGAATCCGAATCCCCAAGCATTGGCTAATGGGGCTACTGTGATGTCAAAAGCTCCTTCGGTCTCCTGGGATATTTCCATACTGCGGCGGAATACGTTGACAAAGAATGTGTCGGGAATAATATTTTCGTTCCGGTTGATACGAGTAATGGTAGCTGTGTCATTGAATGGCGACAGCGAACCGTCAAATCGTTTGAGCTCGGTTTCTATTTCTGCTTTTAAATCACCGTCGTACTGGTAAGTTATATTGTAGACGGTTCCAAAAATCAGTCCGCTGGCAGTCTGATAAGGAGCCGTGCGATTGTGACGCGCAAGTATTCCGATAGTACCTAATACGAGTAAGGCAATCCATAAAAAGTTCCGTTGTACTTTCTTATCCATAATGTCTGATACTAAAATAAATGAATCAAATTTTTCTTTCTCCGGTTTGCAACTCTTAACTCAAGAATAAGTGCTCTATCAATATCTTTGTACCGATAATGATAAGGATAATACCTCCCCAAAGTTCTGCACGCAGCTTGCGGGCAATACCACATCCGAATCGGATACCGAACATCAGTCCGATAAATGATAAAGCAAAAGACACAAACCCTATGATGCCGATAGGCGGCAGAATGGCTGCAAAATTACGGACACCCAGAAATGCAAACGAAATGCCTACCGCCAAAGCGTCGATACTGGTGGCTACTGCTAATGCGGAGACTACTTTCAGACTGGTTGGGTCGAATTCATGCCTGCAGCCTTCATCTTTAAAAGATTCCATGACCATGCGTCCACCAAGAAAAGCTAAAATGGCAAAAGCTACCCAATGGTCTATACTTTCAATGAGATGGCTGAAAAAACTGGCTCCTATCCAGCCAAGCAATGGCATGAGCGCCTGAAAAAAGCCGAAAGCCAACGCCATTATCAGCATCGGACGCAGCTGAACACGTTTTAATATAATCCCACTGGCTATAGATACGGCGAAACAGTCCATCGCAAGCCCTATAGCAAGCAGCCAGATTTCTAATCCTGTCATTGTCTCAGAATGGTAGTTTATAAGTTATTGTATAGGTAACCCCGGTCGTGTTTCCGTTGTATTTGCCGTAGCCCGGTACATACCACGGATCTCCGTGCCCGGCAACGGAAGAACTCAGACGGAATTTAAATCGTAGGGCCCAACCCATATACAGGTCTTTCCATACGTGCGCCCGTATGCCGACGCAAAATTCAGCCCACTGCATCGAGCCTTTCATTCCTTTATAATTAAAAGGCAGGCTGTTTCCCCAAATGCCGTCTACTAAATTCGGATTACCCAAGCTACCGCCGTATTCAGGATCGTTGACTGCTAACGCTTCTACATCATATTTAAAACCGGTTGCCGCATAGCGCAGGCCGACGAGAATCATATGCCCGTGTTTCTTGTTATAAAGTGCGTTATAGTCCATGCCGATGCGGAAATAGGGAGCGCCGGTTTTATAATGCACTCCTTTGTCACTCCAGGTATCGGTATTGCCGTATCCTAATTCTACAATGGGGAAAAAACGGTTTTTAAGATTTACATCGACAGCCACTTCGCTGCTGAAGAAGTCGCTTCCAAGCAGTTTGCTTCCGGGACCCCATAAATCTACGCTGACAGAAATACCATTGTATAGCGGATAGTACACTTCCTCTTTGGCTTCCTTTTTCTCCTTTTTGGGCGGGTTGTTTGCCGGTGGGGAAGAAAGGCTGCTGTTTTGCGCCTGCAAGGGAAGAGACAACAGTAAACAGAGTGCCAGACTAATAGAATAACTTAAGATTTTCTGCTCCATAAATTCCGGCTTCTTTATTTGCAATGCGAATAGAATCAAGGCTGTGACGACTATAACGGACACCTGTTATGGCTTGTTTCATTTGATAACCGCAATCCATTGACAGGAAGTAAGGTGTATTGGTCTGGTGGACGACAAGTGTGTCTGTCAATGTTTCGCTGTAACGAAATACCAGTACAGTGGAGTCGGCGGTATATCTCAATGGCAATGATAGGTCGTGCACTTTCTTTTGGTTGTTGATGATAATGGAATCCGTACCAAAGGCAGTAACCGTTAACGAATCCAGTGTATCATTAGATACCACTTTAGTCTCAGGATCTAATGTATATAGGTAACATTGCATCATGGCTCGTGTCGCCATTGAGCAGTCTGCTTCTTCCGAACAGGATATTACTACGCTGAAAACAGGGAAAAGAATAGCCCCGAATATTATGAACTTGACTAATGCTTTCATGGTTAAATCATTTTCTCAATTTGGTACTTGTTGCGCTCCGGCGCATTGCGGGATATCAGTTCTCCGAGGAAACCGGCCACAAATAACTGCGTACCGATAATCATGGATGTTAGTGACAGGTAGAAGTAAGGGGAGTCTGTCACAAGGCGGTATGGCATACCCTGATTCATGTAATACAGCTTGCTGGCGCCGACTATAATGACAGCGACGAATCCGATAAAGAACATCAGCGAACCCAATATGCCGAAGAAGTGCATAGGTTTGATGCCGAACGTGGAAAGGAACCAAAGCGATATTAAGTCCAGATATCCGTTGAAGAAACGATTCCACCCGCCGAATTTTGTTTTGCCGAATTTCCGTGCCTGATGATGTACGATTTTCTCGCCAATTTTCTTGAATCCGGCATTTTTCGCGAGATAGGGGATATAACGGTGCATTTCACCGTACACTTCTATGTTTTTTATAACGTCTCTGCGGTAGGCTTTCAGGCCGCAGTTAAAATCATGCAGGTTATTTATGCCGGACACCTTGCGTGCCGTGGCGTTGAACAGCTTTGTCGGTATGGTCTTTGACAGCGGATCATATCTCTTTTGTTTCCAGCCGGATACCAGGTCGTAACCATCTTCCGTAATCATGCGGTATAGTTCCGGTATTTCGTCAGGACTGTCTTGCAGGTCGGCATCCATTGTAATCACGACATTGCCTTGGGCCTGTTCAAAACCGCAATAGAGCGCCGGTGATTTACCGTAATTGCGACGGAATTTTATTCCGCGCACTTTATCGGACTCTGCTTGTAATTGCTCGATTATTTGCCAGGAACGGTCGGTACTTCCGTCGTTGACGAAAATAACTTCATAAGAAAAGTTATGGGTTTTCATTACCCGCTCAATCCATGCAAACAATTCCGGAAGAGACTCCTCTTCATTATATAAAGGAACGACAACTGAAATATCCATTTGCTTATTTACGATTTTACTATTTACACTATACCTGAATTTATCTGAAATCCGTCTTTGCTTGTCATTCCTTCTTACGTCTCATTACAAATAAGGCGGTGGGAAGAGCAAGTAATGAGCCGCAAAATACATTCCATGACACCAATTGCATGGTGATGTCTATGGGAGTGAGCGATTTCACAGTTTCCAGTGTTTCTTGAAACATGTTTGCGTAGGCTTCTATGCCCGGTACGCCACTTTGATTTAAAATATCGATTTGCGACTCGTAGGCATTGATAACGAAACCATGATCGATGAAACGGAAATAAATGTAATGTGCCACAGCCGTCAGCAATGCGGCAAACATATACATAAATACTGTGAATATCCATGCATGCAGGAAGCTGATACCGCCACCGCATACAGTATTACGATATATTCGTACATAATAATACCCCATGAAAGGAACACATAACGTGAGCCCTACGAAAAGGAAAGATAAAAACGGAATTGTCAGCCCCAGAGGAAAGAGAATGAATTTTAAAATCCAATATCCGCCCAAATAGGTGCCGAACAACATCGCGTATTGCATGTAACCTTTATTTTCTGCCATTTTTCTTAGAAATATGGCGCAAAGTTATAAATAATATTGGTTGTAGACCCTGTATTCTTGTTAAAGTTGAAAAAAGTTAGGGTAAGGTATTGCGGATTTAAAATTTTTATCTACCTTTGCACCCGCAAACATGGGTAAGTCCTATACGGCCAGCTCCCTTCAAATCCTCCAGGGCTTGATCGCAGCAAAGGTAGTTGGTTGTAGCGGCGCGATATAGAAAGCTTACCCGCCTGCCTCTTTAGCTCAGTTGGCCAGAGCACGTGATTTGTAATCTCGGGGTCGTTGGTTCGAATCCGACAAGAGGCTCAAAAAAGAGATGCATCATAATATAGACGCATCTTTTTTTTCTTTATAATATTGCTATAAAAGATGAGGGAGCACACTGTTATGGTGTACTCCCTTTAACTTTTTAATACCTGTCATTTACTGACTTTTACGTGTACTTATTTTATTCTTCTGTATCCGTATACGGCGTTGTTTCCTAGCTCTTCTTCGATGCGTAACAGCTGATTGTATTTGGCCATACGGTCTGAGCGGCTTAAAGAACCGGTTTTGATTTGACCGCTGTTGGTCGCTACGGCAATGTCCGCAATCGTAGCATCTTCCGTTTCACCGGAACGGTGGGAAGTAACGGTTGTGTAGCCATGACGGTGCGCCATTTCGATGGCATTCAGCGTTTCTGTCAAGGAGCCGATTTGGTTTACCTTTATCAGTATGGAGTTTGCGCAACCTTTTTCGATACCCATGGCGAGGAAGTCCACATTGGTGACAAACAAGTCGTCACCTACCAGTTGGCAGCGATTTCCGATGCGGTCGGTCAGTTTCTTCCAGCCTTCCCAGTCGTTTTCGCTCATTCCGTCTTCGATAGAATCGATAGGATATTTGTTAATCAGTTCTTCCAGATAATCAACTTGCTCGTTGGCTGTGCGTTTCTTGCCTTTCTCGCCTTCGAATTTACTGTAATCGTAAATGCCGTCGTGATAGAATTCGGAAGAGGCGCAGTCCATAGCAATCATTACGTCCTTACCCGGTTCGTAGCCGGCAGCCTTAATGGCGGCAATAATCGAGTCCAAAGCGTCTTCCGTTCCTGCCAGACCGGGAGCGAAACCGCCCTCATCGCCAACGGCGGTACTGAGGCCGCGGTCGTGCAATACTTTCTTCAGGGCGTGGAACACTTCTGCACCCATGCGCAGGCCTTCGCGGAAAGAATTGGCGCCTACCGGGCGTATCATAAATTCCTGAAAAGCGATAGGGGCATCACTGTGCGAACCGCCATTGATGATATTCATCATCGGAACCGGCATTACATACGTATTTGTTCCACCGATATAGCGGTAAAGGGGAACGTCGAGGTAGGCCGCCGCCGCTTTGGCTACGGCAAGTGAAACACCCAGAATGGCATTGGCGCCCAGATTGGATTTGGTCTTTGTGCCGTCCAGCGCCAGCATGGCATGGTCGATGCTCATCTGTTCGAGAGCAGACATGCCAATCAGTTTGGGAGCGATGATATTATTAATATTGTCAACGGCTTTCAGCACGCCTTTGCCGCCGTAACGTTTCTTATCGCCGTCGCGCAATTCCAGAGCCTCATGTTCGCCGGTGGATGCGCCGGAGGGTACGGAAGCGCGGCCGATAAAGCCTGACTCCAATATTACATCAACTTCTACAGTAGGGTTTCCTCTTGAATCGAGAATCTCACGTCCGATAATCTTTTCTATTTTCATCTTATTTTATTTTAAATGTAAATTCTATGACTATAACAAGCGAAAACGGAAAATTGTTCGGGTTTTCAGTCTTTTATTACGAGTCCCAACAGGCTGGTCAGGTCCATGGCTTGGTGGGTACTGACGATAGCTCCCCGTATGTCCGGCAGATTGACATGTATGCCCTCGATATGCGAATCACTCAAATCGATGCCTCTTAGCGGAGTATGCGAAAATTCCGCTTCCACCAGTTCGCAATCTGTAAAGGCGACGGAAGTCAGTTTGCAGTCGTTGAGGTCGCTGTTGCGCAAATCACAGGTGGCGAATTCCGCCTGGTTGATTTTACTCATGGACAGATTGAGATATCTTGCATTGCAATCCCGCATCCTGCAATGATTCAGAATCGTTTCGGGCAGGTTTGTCCCGACCAGCTTGCAGGAAATGAATTCTACCCGGAAAAGGGAGCTCTCCGCAAACGATATATTGGACAAATCGCAATGCTCGAAACGGACATCCGTAAAGTGGGTTGCCTTCAGTTTGCAGTTGTTGAACTGTACATGACTGAAAGTACAATTGGTGATACTCTTATAAGAGCAATCGATAGACTCTTCCGTCTGTCTGTTGAAGCGCAGCCCTCTGACGGTTTCTTCTGTCACGAACCATTCCTTGAGTGATTTGGAGCTCTCGGCCTGTCCTTCAAGAGTGGGCGAGACAATCCGTACGGGCGGCATGCTGAAAAGTTTGCTCGGTTTCATGGCTGCCATTTTAAAAGGTCTTTCCTAAAATACTTCCGCCCAATACCGCAAAAAATCCCAATAAAATACTTAATAAGGTATATAGGGCGAATAACCCGTAGAATCCTTGTTTTATCAGCATCAATCCGTCGTTGGAGAATGTGGAAAAGGTGGTGAAGCCGCCGCACAAGCCGGTAGTCAGCAGCATTCTTACTTCCGTGGATAAGTTGAAGCGCGCGGACAAGGCATAGAACAATCCTATCAGGAAACTTCCGATGATGTTTACGGCAAATGTGGCCCAGGGAAAGGAGTAGGGTACTATCCGTTCGTGGAGCGCCATTTGCGTGCAATAGCGCAATACGCTGCCGGTGCCGCCGCCAAGAAATATGGCTATCAGTATTTTAGTCATAATAATCGAAGTCTGGTATTTGGTTGGCAAAGATAATGTTTTCATCCCATTTGTATTTTCGACTGGGCGTCTTTTCTTTAAAAAACAGGTTTATAATCACTTATGCAAACGTTTGCTTTTATTTCATATCTATTTTCATTTGATAACTTTAAATCAGGAGACTTTCCTGCTTATATTTGCATCAAATAAATTATAAACCATAGCATGAGAAACATGAAAGCAATTTGCACTAAACTAACCTGCTTCCTGCTTGCCCTTTTTATGGGCAGCGCAGCAATGGCCGGGAGCATAACCTCGCCCAACGGCCAACTTCAATTAAACTTCTCCGTCAATCCTCAAGGTGAACCTGTCTATGAACTTTTCTATAAAGGAAAGGCCGTTATTAAACCTTCAAAGCTCGGTTTGGAACTGAAGAACGATCCGGGACTGATGAACGGATTCACTCTGACCGATACCCAAACTTCCACATTCGATGAAACATGGGAACCGGTGTGGGGTGAAGTGAAACAAATCCGCAATCACTATAATGAAATGGCCGTAACGCTGAACCAGAAAGCGCAAGACCGTAATATCATTATCCGTTTCCGTCTTTTCAACGATGGTCTCGGGTTCCGTTATGAGTTCCCCTTGCAGAAGAATCTGAATTACTTCGTTATCAAAGAAGAACGTACCCAGTTTGCCATGGCGGGTGACCATAAGGCATTCTGGATTCCGGGTGACTACGATACGCAGGAGTATGACTTTACAGAGTCCAAACTCTCCGAAATCCGCGGCCTGATGAAAGGAGCCATTACCGGTAATGCGTCGCAGACGCAGTTCTCTCCGACAGGCGTACAGACTTCTCTTCAAATGAAAACGGCCGACGGCCTGTATATCAATCTGCACGAAGCCGCTTTGGTAGACTACTCTTGCATGCACCTGAACCTGGATGATAAGAACCTGATTTTTGAATCTTGGCTGACACCCGATGCGGTAGGTGATAAAGGTTATATGCAGGCTCCCTGCAAGTCGCCGTGGCGTACGGTGATTGTAAGTGACGATGCGCGCGATATCCTCGCTTCCAAGCTGACTTTGAATCTGAACGAGCCTTGCGCTTATGAAGATGTTTCCTGGATTAAACCGGTGAAGTATGTAGGCGTATGGTGGGAAATGATTGCCGGTAAGAGCACATGGGCATATACGGACGATCTTCCTTCCGTTAAGTTGGGCGAAACGGACTATTCCAAAACAAAACCCAACGGACGTCATGGCGCCAATAATGAGAATGTGAAGAGATACATAGACTTTGCGGCCGCCAACGGTTTCGACCAGGTGCTGGTAGAGGGCTGGAACGAAGGTTGGGAAGACTGGTTCGGGCATTCCAAGGATTATGTTTTCGATTTTGTAACTCCGTATCCCGATTTCGATGTAAAGATGCTGAATGCATACGCCAAGAGCAAAGGCGTTAAGCTGATGATGCATCATGAAACCTCTTCTTCCGTCCGCAATTACGAACGCCATATGGATAAAGCCTATCAGTTTATGGTGGACAACGGTTATAACGCCGTGAAGAGCGGCTACGTAGGCGATATCATTCCCCGCGGCGAACATCACTACGGACAGTGGATGAACAATCACTATCTCCATGCCGTAAAGAAAGCCGCCGACTATAAAATCTGTGTCAACGGACACGAAGCCGTACGTCCTACCGGGCTGTGCCGTACTTATCCGAACCTGATTGGTAACGAGTCCGCCCGCGGTACCGAATACGAGGCATTTGGCGGTAGCAAGCCGTTCCACACTACACTGCTTCCGTTCAACCGCCTTATCGGCGGTCCGATGGACTATACTCCGGGTATTTTCGATACAAAACTGGATTTCATGGGCGACCTACCTCACGGACAGGTGCAAACCACGCTTGCCAAGCAATTGGCTCTTTACGTAACCCTTTACAGTCCGCTGCAAATGGCTGCCGACCTGGTGGAGAATTACGAGAAGCACATGGATGCGTTCCAGTTCATCAAGGATGTAGCCGTAGATTGGGATGATAGCAAATATATCGAGGTTGAACCGGGAGATTACATTACCGTAGCCCGTAAGGCGAAAGGTACCGATAACTGGTTTGTAGGCGGTATCACAGATGAAAACGCCCGTACGGCCGACTTTACGCTCGATTTCTTGACACCGGGCAAGCAATATGTGGCTACCCTGTATGCCGACGGTAAGGATGCCGACTACAAAGAGAACCCCACTTCCTACCGGATAAAGAAAGGCATCGTAACCGCCAAAACCAAAATGTCCGTTAAAGAAGCGCGTAGCGGTGGCTTTGCGCTGAGCTTGATTGAAGCTACTCCGGCCGACAAGAAAGCTGTGAAGAAGTGGAAATAATCAGGGTAAAAAGAGTTTCCGATTAGGTATTGGTTGGCTCCCCGCCGGATTTTCGTTCGGCGGGGAGTCTTTTTATTATTTTTTTAGAGGTGGAAAATGGCGCTAACAAGGAAACTTCTTTGTACCTTTGCGGCCGTTAATAAAATAACTAATAACACAAGGAACTTATGGGAGGTTTTTTCGGAACAGTCGCCAAAGCAAGTTGCGTGGCAGATTTGTTTTACGGCACAGATTATAATTCGCACTTAGGGACAAAACGTGGCGGTATGGCTACTTACGATCAGGAAGAAGCGACTTTCAAGCGCTCTATCCACAATTTGGAAAGTACCTATTTTCGTACGAAGTTTGAAGATGAGCTGGATAAATTCAAAGGAAATTCCGGCATCGGCATCATCAGCGACACAGACCCTCAACCTCTTATCTTAAATTCCCATCTCGGTCGTTTTGCCATCGTCACAGTTGCCAAGATTGTGAATCTGGAAGAACTGGAAGCCGAACTTCTGGAGCAAAACATGCACTTTGCCGAATTAAGCTCCGGCAAAACCAACCAAACAGAACTTATCGCTTTGCTGCTGATACAGGGCAAGAATTTTGTAGACGGCATTGAGAATGTATATAAGCATATTAAAGGCTCATGCTCCATGCTTCTGCTCACTGAAGACGGCATTATCGCCGCACGCGACCGTTGGGGGCGTACTCCTGTTGTCATCGGCAAGAAAGACGGCGCTTATGCGGCCACCAGCGAGTCGAGCAGTTTCCCGAATCTGGGTTACGAGGTAGACCGCTATTTGGGTCCGGGCGAAATTGTCCGCCTGCATGCCGATGGAGTAGAGCAGATGCGCAAGCCCGATGAGGAGATGCAGATATGCTCTTTCCTGTGGGTTTATTACGGTTTCCCCACTTCCTGTTATGAGGGAAAGAATGTGGAAGACGTACGTTTCTCTTCCGGATTGAAGATGGGACAAACCGATACTTCGGAAGTGGATTGCACTTGCGGTATTCCTGATTCCGGCGTAGGCATGGCGTTGGGGTACGCCGAAGGAAAGGGAGTGCCTTATCATCGCGCCATTTCAAAATACACTCCGACATGGCCGCGCAGCTTCACGCCCAGCAGACAGGAAATGCGTTCGCTGGTGGCGAAGATGAAACTCATTCCCAACCGCGCCATGCTGGAAGGCAAGCGCCTGTTGTTCTGTGACGACTCCATAGTCCGCGGAACCCAGTTGCGCGATAATGTAAAGGTGCTTTATGAGTATGGAGCGAAAGAGGTACACATCCGTATCGCCTGTCCGCCGTTGATATATAGTTGCCCGTTTGTCGGCTTCACGGCATCCAAAGGCGATTTGGAGTTGATTACCCGTCGTGTCATTAAGGAGCTGGAAGGCGATGAAAACAAAAATCTTGAGAAATACGCCACTACCGGTTCGCCGGAGTACGAGAAAATGGTAGAAGTTATCCGCGAGCGTTTCGGTCTGTCTTCATTAAAATTCAATACGCTGGAGACACTGGTTGAGGCTATCGGCCTGCCTAAATGTAAACTTTGTACCCACTGCTTTGACGGTAGCAGCCACTTTTGATTGACAAAATAGTTATCAAGGAATAAAAAAGGGTCGTGAATTGCTTGGCAGTTCACGACCCTTTTTTTAACTTTACGGCAGGAAAACAGTAAAATAGCGATTAGGGTTTAGTGATTAGTGATTAATGCCGTTCGGATAAAGAGGGAGGGCGCGGTTGCAGCCTACCGACCGTTAATCGTTCATCGCTAATCACTAATCACTAAACCCTAATCACTAATCATTATGACTTTAGTAGAACGTTTTTTAAAGTATGTAAGTTTCGATACGCAATCGAATGAGGAGAGTGGAGTAACTCCGAGTACTCCGGGGCAAATGGTATTTGCCAGGTTTTTGAAAGAAGAATTGGAATCTTTGGGTTTGGAAGATATTACGTTGGATGAAAACGGTTATCTGTTTGCCACCCTTCCTGCCAATACAGATAAGCCTGTGCCTGTTGTCGGCTTCATCGCGCACATGGATACAAGTCCCGATATGAGCGGAAAAGATGTTTCTCCGCGCATTGTAGAGAATTACGACGGCAAGGATATTGTTCTTTGCGCAGAAGGGAAAGTGGTTCTTTCTCCCGCCCAGTTCCCGGAACTGCTCGACCATAAGGGAGAAGATTTGATTGTCACCGACGGAAAGACTTTGCTGGGCGCCGATGACAAAGCGGGTATCGCGGAGATTGTTTCGGCGATAGCCTATCTGAAAGAGCATCCTGAAATCAAACACGGTAAAATCCGTATCGGTTTCAATCCCGACGAGGAAATAGGTTTGGGAGCGCATAAGTTCAATGTCGAGCAGTTCGGCTGCGAATGGGCCTATACCATGGATGGTGGTGAAGTGGGCGAGTTGGAGTTCGAGAACTTCAATGCGGCTTCCGCCAAGATTGTGTTCAAGGGACGCAATGTACATCCGGGATACGCCAAAAACAAGATGATAAACTCTATCCGCGTAGCCAACCGTTTTATTTCCATGCTTCCCGGCCACGAAACGCCGGAACATACCGAAGGTTATGAAGGATTCTATCACCTCATCGGCATTACGGGTGAAGTGGAGCGGACTACGGTTTCCTACATCATTCGCGACCACGACCGTGTTCGTTTTGAGAACCGCAAGAAAGAGTTTGAACACCTTGTCCGCAAGATTAACGCCGAATATGGCGAGGGTACGGCCGTACTGGAGCTGCACGACCAATATTATAATATGCGCGAGAAGATTGAACCGGTGATGCACATCATCGATACTGCTTTCAAGGCTATGGAAGCTGTCGGCGTAGAGCCTCACGTAAAAGCTATTCGCGGCGGTACGGACGGTGCGCAACTTTCGTTCAAAGGGTTGCCTTGTCCCAACATCTTTGCCGGCGGTCTGAATTTCCACGGACGTTACGAGTTCGTTCCCATTCAGAACATGGAGAAGGCCATGAATGTTATCGTCAAGATCGCCGAACTCGTTGCCGCCCAATAACTCACAACTTATAACTCATAACTCATTCCTCATACCATGAAAACCACTCCGTTTACAGAAACACACATCTCGCTGGGCGCTAAGATGCACGAATTTGCGGGATACAATATGCCTATCGAATATTCCGGTATCATTGACGAACATCTCACCGTTTGCAAGGGCGTCGGCGTATTCGATGTCTCCCACATGGGAGAGTTTTGGGTGAAAGGCCCGCATGCTTTGGACTTTTTGCAGAAAGTCACTTCTAACAATGTGGCCGCCCTTACGCCCGGTAAAGTACAGTACACTTGCTTTCCCAATGAGGATGGCGGTATTGTAGACGATTTGCTGGTCTATCAGTACGAACAGGAGAAGTATCTGCTGGTTGTCAACGCTTCCAATATCGAGAAGGACTGGAACTGGTGTGTGTCTCATAATACGGAGGGGGCTGAATTGGAGAATGCTTCCGACCGTATGGCGCAGCTTGCGGTACAAGGACCGAAAGCCGTCGAGGCATTGCAGAAGCTGACGCCTGTCAATCTTTCTGAGCTTCCATATTACACTTTTACGCATGGGGAGTTTGCAGGCGAGCCGGATGTCATAATCTCCAATACCGGCTATACCGGAGCCGGAGGTTTTGAACTTTATTTCTATCCCGAAGCGGCGATGAAGATATGGAATGCCGTGTTCGAGGCAGGTGCGGAGTTCAGTATCAAGCCTATCGGCTTAGGTGCCCGTGATACGCTTCGTCTTGAGATGGGGTTCTGCCTGTATGGAAATGACCTGGATGATACCACGTCGCCCATCGAAGCCGGGCTGGGATGGATTACCAAGTTTGCGGAGGGTAAGAACTTTACCAACCGTCCGATGCTGGAGAAACAGAAAGCGGAGGGTACGGCGCGTAAATTGGTTGGCTTTGAAATGGTGGATCGCGGTATTCCCCGTCACGGTTATGAATTGCAGAGCCCGGAAGGCGCTCCCATTGGCGTGGTTACGTCGGGTACCATGTCGCCTACCCGTAAAATCGGTATCGGTATGGGATATGTGAAGCCCGAATATAGCAAGGTTGGTACGGAAATCTGTATCGATATGCGCGGGCGCAAGCTGAAAGCGGTGGTGGTACGTCCGCCGTTCCGGGGCAAAGTATAGGATTGTGAAATAAAGATACCTTATTTTATTTAAAACAATCAAGGCTGAATTTTAATTCAGCCTTGATTGTTTGATAGCGGTAGGCCTGAATTTCTAAAACTCAATATTATTACATATCGGGAGTTAAAATGCTAAAATTGCTCTGACACAAAGACGCCCGTCATCGTTTTTGTAGGTTTGATTAATGTAGCTGTCAAGAAAATCACCGTACCATGCGCGATTGAAATAATCTTGATTAGGATTTGCAGTGTGTTTCTCCGGAGCTTCCGAACTCGACCAATAGCCTAAGTAGTTATTGGAAGGGTCATTGTTCCTGCGTATTGAAAAGTTCTCGGCACTACCGGCTGCTTGGGTGTTTAATGTACTGAACTTTTTCTCGATTAAGGTTTTGTTGGATGTGTTTGCAGGAATATCATACCCAAGATCCCAGATACTTCCGTTGATAATCCCCGAGTATATAAGGGAAAGTTCCTTGATGGAGGGAAGATACCACCCGCTACTCTTATCGGGAGCCGTATTGCTTGCCGCATAAGTATCTATGGATTGCAGGATGGTGGCTTTACTGCCGCTATTGCTTTTGTTGTATTTTTTGATAACTTCCGTATTGTTATATCCTAACATCATATTCAGATTGCCGTCAGGGTCTTCATCTCTGGTCTTTGCGATAAGGATGCTGACATAAGGCTCGGAAAGGCCGGCATCGCCGATAGCTGCATCGGCTGTCTGCCAAATTACTCCTTTGCCGGCATCTTTCAATGCTACCACAAGTCCGTGGTTACCGGTAGACGTGTCGCCTATCTTTGCTCTTAATACAGCGTCGTCTTTTGCTACATCGCCCACATGAAAGATTACGCCTATGCATGTTTTGGAAGAGATAAGAGAGGCGGAGAAAGTGCCGTCGCTGTAATAATAGTCACCTGTGTTGACTATTGCGGTGTATTTCAAAGCGCGGGTGGCTATTGTTTTCCGGCCGTCTGCGCCTATAATGCTTACTTCGAGCATGGCGGTTTCGCCGTCAGCAATGTCCTCGGGAGCGGTAACCGTTACTTTGGCGTCATTCTTGCAGTTGCCGGTAGCCGGGTCAAATGTAGGATGTTCCACACTCACTGTCCAGGGGAGAGCGGCGGCGCGGGTTTTGATATCCGTGCTTGTACCCCGGTCGCTGGTGATTTGAGCCATGATAGCGGTATAGCTGTCTGCCTTGAGGTCGCTGGGCAGACTGAGAGGAATGTCGGTAGCAAGCTCGGTGAGGGAGATGGCGGCATTGGTGTGTTCCGTATCCGTACCTATTTGGAAAGTCTTGTAGCGGGGAAGCCGGATTTTGGTTGTGCCGTCGGCCAGCGTCAGCTCTATATAGTCGTCGTTGTCGGTATCGATACCGTCCGTTGTGAAGATGGCGTCGCCTTGAGGTCCCGTTACTTTTGTCCAATTGGCGCCGTTGTCCACACTGAGATAGGTCGCATCCGCCTCATAAGCGGAACCGCCGCTTTCCGAATTGAGCGTGCTGCCTGTTTTCAGCCGGGGAGTGGGGGCGGTAGCTCCCGGTTCGCCGGTGACACGCAGCCGTTTGCCGTCGACACGGAGATAATCGCCGTTTAAAGTCCAGTAGTAGATACCGTTATCCTCTTTTGCGCTGATTTGGGGAGTGGCTCCGGCAATACCCTGCTCGCCGTTTCTGATGGTGACGGCTCCGCTTTTCACAAAGTTTATTACGTAGCCCGAGCCATCGGTGAGGGGAGTTACGCTCGTCACATAGTCGTTGTCGCTTTGTGCATTGATGATGGACTGCAAGCCGGCGATGTTGTCGTTTACCAATGCTTGCCATTTCTCAATAGCCGATATGCGTGCGGCAAGAGTTGCCTGTTCTCTGCGTATCTCGGCTAAATCATTTTGCATACAACCGCTCAGAGCCGCTATGACCGTGAGCAGTAAAACTAAGTTCTTTTTCATAATATATCCGTAAGTATTGTTGTTTGCTTTTCTGCCGATATGCCGGCGTCTGCCGTTGTCTGTGTAAGACGTGTGGGGTGTTGCTTCTTCTTGGAGAACAAGGTGAGAAGTGCAGGAGGTGTCTTGGAGAGTTTGTTTGCTTTGAGCCATGTGTTATATTGTTAAGTTAAACATACAAAAAACGTGAGTTGCTGTATTTGTTTATCCTACAATCAGGCCTTCGCATTGCCCCACCCATGGATAAACAACAGCCACTCACGCCATTTTGTATATAGATACTCCTCTACCGGATACACCGATGGAAAAGTAGGTATATAACACAGACGTGAGCGTTGTTGTTATCATCTTCATGGGTTTCAAAGTTGCGAAGTTTGATTGTAGAAGATAATTTCAATAACGCTTCTTAAAAAATAATTAGTTTCGTTGCGCTCAATGGAACTTTCGCAAAGATAAGTAGTTTTTTGTTAAGAGAGAATGGATTGTCCACTTTTTATTTTGTTTCTTTTAGGCATAAGCTCTCTCCGTTTTCAGTTTGATGATATTTACCTTCACCTTCCACACGCCTGTTTATGCGGGATAGCGGGTGAAACCTTGTTTTCGGCTTTGAAATGTTTGAAGGGCGCCGGCAAATGTGCACGGAGGTAATTGTGTAAGTAAATCCGTCTTGCGAGACGAAAAGGACCATCCCGCAAGACGGATTTATCCATCCCGCAAGACAAAATAATCCGCCTTGCGGGATAAATAATTTCATCTTGCGGGACGCTTTTGTGTACGGTGATAATCGTCTTTGGTGCGCTTGAAAAGTCTGTTTGATAGGCTTGAAAACTTTTTTTGATGTACATCCTGTCGTTTGGCTGAACCTGAGTATGCGCGGTATAATAAAAAAAGGGAATCTGTATCAGACTCCCTTTTTCTGCTTCTTTAAAAAACAGATTATTTCTTACGGTTACCGTAACGGCTCATGAACTTATCAACACGACCGGCTGTGTCAACCAACTTAGACTTACCGGTGTAGAACGGGTGAGAAGTGCTGGAGATTTCCAGCTTTACCAATGGATAAGTTTCGCCTTCGAACTCGATAGTCTCTTTAGTATTTACAGTAGAACGAGACAAGAACACGTCGCCGTTTGACATATCTTTAAATACTACCGGACGGTAATTTTCAGGATGAATACCTTTTTTCATTTCAATATTTGTTTTTTAATTTATATTCTGTTACTATTTTGGTAATAAATAGTGTAATGGTCTTTTTCAGTGCGCAAAGATAATGCTTTTCTATGAAATGAAAAAAGGTTTTTTGCAAAAAAAAGCCGGAAATTGATAGGTTTATAGCTTTTTATTTTAGATTTTTGCAGGAGATTAATACCATATCACCTATGAGAAAACTGATTGTATTCTTTTCTTTCTGGTTCGGCGTTACAATAGTCACGGCACAGAATACGGAGCGCAAGCTGTACAGCATAGCGTTTTATAATCTTGAGAATCTGTTTGACACCATTCATGACGCAGGCAAGAACGACCATGAGTTTTTGCCCGATGGCAGTTATCGGTGGAGTGTGCGGAAGTACGAAGCCAAACTGCATAATCTCTCGAAAGTACTGAGCTCCCTGTCACGGGATCTGGTTCCAGAGGGGCCGGCGGTAATCGGCGTGGCGGAAGTCGAGAATCGAAGGGCGTTGACAGACCTTGTCAGCCGGCCGGCCATATCCAACTACAAGTTTGTGCATTATGAAGGACCCGACAGACGCGGTATCGACTGCGCGCTCCTGTATGACCCGCAGCAGTTTACCGTGACGAACTCCAAACTGGTGCTCTCCACTCCGTTTGAAGGGGATACGGTGCATCTGACACGCGGTTTCCTCATTGTGGACGGCCGAATGGCAGGTGAGCGTGTGTGCTTCATCGTGAATCATTGGCCTTCCCGCGGAGCGAAATCACCGGTGCGTGTGCATGCCGCCAAGCAGGTAAGGGCGCTGACGGACTCCTTGCTGCGTGAGGATAAAAAACTGAAACTCTTTGTCATGGGAGATATGAACGATGACCCGATGGACGAAAGCATGCAGACTCTGGGAGCCCGTAAATATGTGTCGGGCATGAAAGCGAGTCAGTTCTACAATCCCTGGTGGGAGATACTGGAGGATAAGGGCGTGGGAACTCTGCTGTATCGCGGCAAGTGGAACCTGTTCGACCAGATTGTACTGTCCAGGCCGGTGGTGAAAGCGAAGAAAGGATTACGCTACGACCATAGCGAGGTCTTTATCCGCGACTATCTGATTCAGCAGGACGGCAAGTACAAAGGTGCGCCTCTGCGTACCCATGGCGGGCGTGTATGGCTGAACGGTTACAGCGACCATCTGCCTACGATTGTTTATCTGAAAAAGTAAGCGGGCGCCGGATGTTACACAAGCTCTTGGTTTATATCAGGAGCAACTGTCATTCAGAGCGTACAAGCTGATTACGTGTATTTACTTTATATATAATAATGTGTAAATAATCGGCCGGAACGTAAACTTGCTTTCCGGCTTTTTTGTTTATAGAGGTGAGAATGCAAAAGGCTGAATGAACAGACAGATGCAAGAACTTTGTAATATGGAGATTACAATATTCTGTTAATTCAAGCCAATGGCTTTAAAATAGAACAGATTTGACAGATAAATAGAGATATTTTATTCTTCTCCCGTTCTTCTTTTTAAAGGATAATGCTTACTTTTGCGTAGAATTTTAATTCACTAACAATAAACTTTAAACAAAATGGTTAATTACAAAGATTTAGGCCTTGTAAACACAAGAGAAATGTTTGCTCGCGCTATCAAAGGTGGATATGCAATCCCTGCATTCAACTTCAATAACATGGAACAGATGCAGGCTATCATCAAGGCTGCAGTAGAGACTAAGTCTCCGGTTATCCTTCAGGTATCCAAGGGTGCTCGCCAGTATGCTAACGCTACTTTGCTGCGTTACATGGCTCAGGGCGCTGTGGAATATGCCAAGGAACTGGGCTGCAAACATCCTGAAATTGTTCTTCACCTTGACCACGGAGATACTTTCGAGACTTGCAAAAGCTGTATCGATTCAGGTTTCTCCTCAGTAATGATTGACGGTTCACATCTTCCATACGAAGAAAATGTAGCTCTGACAAAGAAGGTTGTTGACTACGCTCACCAATTCGATGTTACAGTAGAGGGCGAACTCGGCGTATTGGCAGGTGTAGAAGATGAAGTGTCTGCTGAACACCACACATATACTAACCCTGAAGAAGTTATTGACTTCGCTACTCGCACAGGTTGCGACTCTTTGGCTATCTCTATCGGTACTTCTCACGGTGCATACAAGTTCAAACCCGAACAATGCCACGTAGATCCCGCGACAGGTCGCCTGGTTCCTCCTCCTCTGGAATTTGCGGTATTGGATGCCGTAATGGAGAAACTTCCGGGATTCCCTATCGTACTCCACGGTTCTTCTTCAGTTCCTCAGGAAGAAGTTGATACTATCAATAAATTTGGCGGTAAGCTGGAAGCGGCTATCGGTATTCCTGAAGACCAACTGCGTAAAGCTGCCAAGTCCGCTGTTTGCAAAATCAACATCGACTCAGACTCTCGTCTGGCTATGACCGCTGCTGTTCGTAAGGTATTCGCTGAGAAACCGGCTGAATTCGACCCGCGTAAATACCTGGGCCCGGCTCGTGACAACATGGAGAAACTTTACAAGCACAAAATCATCAACGTGCTTGGTTCGGAAAACAAATTGGCTCAATTGGACTGATAGGGTTAATCTGATTATAAAAAAGGGGAGTGCATTTCAATGCACTCCCCTTTTTACTTTTAGGTACGGATTGAACGGAGCTTTACGGTACTCTTTGGATTTCCGTGGTTTTCCGTACAATCCGTGCCTGGCTCATATCAAATCCGGGTCTGTTTACAACTCGATAACCAGTGATTCACGCGCTCCCATCTTCAACTCTTCTCCGAAGGCGATCGTTCTGCCGCTTAGAATGTCTTTACCTTGTTTGGCGCCTTTCAGTATTTCCTTGTAGAACTTCAAAGGAACGGCGGTTGCAGAGTCGGTACCGTTCAGCATTACGAAAACGGTCTTGCCTTCGTGCTGACGGGCATAGGCATATACGCCGTTCTGTACCATGAACTGGGTCATGCTGCCTTTGGCAATCACATCGTTTCCTTTACGCCAGTTCAGTATTGTTTTGTAGAAGTTGTAGCAATCGTTTTGAATTTTGCTGCGGCCTTCGGCTGTCAGTGCGGTCTCTTTGTCGTCTACCCAGCCGCCGGGGAAGTCCTTGCGGACATAACCGTCACTCTTGTTCTTTACGCCGTTCATCATAATTTCCGTTCCGTAGTACAATTGCGGAATACGGCGGGTGGTGAGCAGCAGGGTAGAGGCTTGCTTCAGCATCGGAAGATTGTCGCCCTCGCCCAGGAAGCGGTCGGTATCGTGGTTCTCGATGAAAGCGAGCACCGATGCCGGATTCGGGTAAAGGAAGTCATATACGAAACTGTTGTACACCCGGTCTAATCCTTTAAACCAGGTTTCCGTCTCTTCCGTTTTGGCGATATTGATTTTGTCGTAGAAACTGAAATCCATTACTGTCTTCAGATTGCTGTTCTTCGGGGCGGACAGTTTGGAGTCTTTTTGCCACCATGCGGTGTATGCCGGTTCGGTTACCCATGTTTCGCCTACGGTATTGTAGTTGGGGTATTCTTCATTCAGTTCTTTCATCCAGTTGCTCATGGCGTCATAGTCGGCGTACGGGTAAGTATCCATGCGGATACCGTCTATGTCGGCATATTCAATCCACCAGAAACTGTTCTGAACGAGATAGCGGTATACATGCGGGTTCTTTTGGTTGAGGTCGGGCATGGCGGTTACGAACCAGCCGTCGTTCATCTGGCTGAAATCGTATTTCGATGCGTACGGGTCTACGTGGGGAGTCAGCTTGAAGGATGTCTGCACAAAGCTGTTTTCATGGTCGGGATTGTTGAACCAGTCTTTGCAGGGCATGTCCTTTATCCATACGTGCTCTACGCCGCAGTGGTTGAAAATCATATCCATTACGATTTTAATGCCGCGTGCATGAGACTTTTCGATGAGTCGCTTATATTCTTCGTTGGTGCCGAAGCGGGGGTCTACCTTGTAGTAATCGGTGGTGGCATAGCCGTGGTAAGAACCGCCGGTCATGTTGTTTTCCAATACCGGAGTAAACCACAAGGCGGTCACGCCCAAATCGGAAAAATAGTCGAGGTGCTGTTCGATACCCGCGAGGTCGCCGCCATGACGGGCATTCGGGTCGTTGCGGTCTATCTTGTACTCTGCCATGCCTGCTATCTGGTCGTTGTCGGGATTACCGTTGGCGAAACGGTCGGGCATCAGCAGGTAGAGCGCGTCGGACGCGTCGAAACCTTTGTGCTCGCAGCCCTTTTTGGCACGTGCCTTTAGCTCATACTCTTTGACGAGCTTTTTCTTGCCTTGCGTAAAGGTGAGTGTCATTTTACCGGGTTTCACGTCTTTGTCCAGCTTGAGATAGACCAGCAGGTAATTGTTGCTTTCCAACTTGACTGTACTACTCAGCGAGACGCCGGGATAGTTGACGGATACCGCCGTATTGCCGATGCCTTCACCATATACCATTAGCTGAAGTTCGGGGTTTTGCATGCCGGTGTACCAAAACGGAGGGTCGATTTTGTTTACGTTCATGGCTGCATACGTACTGAGGGAAAGTAGGAGCGTTCCCAAAATGAAGAATACTTTTTTCATGATATTAGCTTTTCGTTGTTTTCTGCGCTAAATTAAAAAAAATAGCGGAGAAGGCTGTCGCCTCTCCGCTATTATCCTTTATGCAGGTTATGCAAACGTTTTCACTGCTTACATCAGGAATCCCAACAGGATACCGGCGGCTACCGCCGAACCGATAACACCCGCTACATTCGGACCCATGGCATGCATCAGCAGATAGTTGGTCGGGTCGTATTCCAAACCTACTATTTGAGAGATACGCGCAGAGTCGGGTACTGCAGATACGCCTGCATTACCAATCAGCGGATTAATTTTATTGCCTTTCTTCAGGAAGAGATTGAATATCTTCACGAAGATTACGCCGGAAGAGGTTGCGACGATGAATGAGAATGCGCCCAGACCGAAAATCCATAATGAGTCTGTGGTCAGGAACTCGGATGCTTGCGTGGAAGCACCTACGGTCAGACCCAGCAGGATGGTGATTGTATCAATCAGCGGACCGCTGGCAGTGTTGGCCAGACGACGGGTTACACCGCTTTCCTTCAACAGGTTACCGAAGAACAGCATACCCAGCAAAGGCAGGCCGGACGGAACGAGGAAACAAGTGAGTAACAGACCGATAATCGGGAACATCACTTTTTCCGTATGAGAAACAACGCGCGGCGGTTTCATGCGGATAAGGCGTTCGTTCTTGCTGGTAAGCAGACGCATGATAGGCGGCTGTATTACCGGTACCAACGCCATGTAGGAATAGGCGGACACCGCGATTGCACCCATCAGGTTGGGAGCCAGCTTGGACGAGAGGAAGATAGCCGTCGGGCCGTCTGCACCACCGATGATGCCGATAGCCCCGGCTTGCATCGGATCGAATCCGATGGCTAAGGCTGTCATGTATGCGCCGAAGATACCGAATTGCGCGGCTGCGCCGACCAGCATCAGCTTCGGGTTCGAAATCAGGGCGGAGAAGTCCGTCATGGCTCCGATACCCAGGAAGATGAGCGGCGGATACCATCCGGAAGTCACTCCTTGATACAGAATGTTGAGCACAGACCCTTCTTCATAGATGCCGACTTTCAATCCGGCTTCCATGTTGAAAG
Organism: Bacteroides clarus YIT 12056; assembly: GCF_900129655.1. Classification (GTDB taxonomy): domain Bacteria; phylum Bacteroidota; class Bacteroidia; order Bacteroidales; family Bacteroidaceae; genus Bacteroides; species Bacteroides clarus. Next base: position 373,324 of record NZ_FQWK01000003.1, on the reverse strand, counting down.
GGATATTACCGATCAGCATACCGAAACCGATAGGTATCAGAAGCATCGGCTCAAATTCCTTGGCTACCGCCAAGTATATGAAGAACAAACCTACCAGAATCATTACTACGTGGCCTGCCGTTGCATTGGCAAAACCCGTATATGTCCAGAAGTCGGCAAGGTTATTTCCTAAAAATGTGATAAATTCTCCCATATTATTCAATAATTACAAGGTCAGTACCTTCGAGTACGGATTCTCCTTTACTAACATTAATAGCGGTAATCTTACCGTCTTTGTCGGCATTGATGTTGTTCTCCATTTTCATGGCTTCCAGGATGATGATAACCTGGCCTTTCTTCACTGTATCGCCCACATTGACCTTGATGTCAAGGATAACGCCGGGCAGCGGAGACTTCACGCCTGACTTGCCGGTTGATGCGGCGGCCGGCTTAACGACCGGAGTGGCCGGAGCGGCCGGAGCCGTACTTACAGGACGCACTACCGGTTTGACAGCTGCTTTCGGAGTTTTCTCCATTTCAACCTTATAGGGAGTACCGTTCACTTCTACGTGGGCGATATTATCTTCAATATCTCCAATGGTAACCTTATATACGTTACCGTTGATTTTGTATTTATATTCTTTCATCGTTTTATCTTTATTAAAGGTGACTTTACTTTCTCTGAGGAGTTTCACGCAGTGTATAAATCTTGGAGCTCCATGGTGAATAGCTGCGTTTTACACGGGTAATGGTGAGCACTGTGTCTTCCACATCGTGTACATCGCTCTGCATTTCGTGCAAAGCCAGGGAAATGGCGGCGAATACTTCACCGGGGGCTTCTCCCAATAGTTTTTCTTTAGCTTCTTTCTTGTCGGTAATACCCTTGGCGCGCATTGCGTTGCGCTTGCTGAGGTTGACGGAAATCTTGCCTACAATCTTGAAAGAAATATAAAGCAGAATCAAACCAAAGAATACTACACTCATGGCGGAAATAGACATACCTATACCTACGCTGTCGTGCTGCTCGAACTTCTCCATCTTGGCATTGCTGTCGATGGTTTGGTTGTTGGTGCTCGGAGTAACGTACTTATCGGAAGTTTCTCCTTTGACCTCCCATTCCGGAGTAGCGTCGCTGACGCGCGCATAGGATTGGTTGGCCTTTAATACGCCGGCAGGAACTACGATCTGATCCAACAGTTTCTTGCCGGAATCGTACAGACCGATCCAGTTGGCATTTAGGCTGTCCAGTTTAAAGTTGGTGTGGAATGTACCGCGATTAGGTTCTCCATCCGCCCAGAATAATGCGTGCTGACGGGGTTTTACCAAAGTCAGGACATCACCTTTCGGGATAAAATAAGTGGCGGTATCGCCCGGCTGGCTGCTAAACTTCAGATAGCAACCTGCAAGGTCGGCGCTGCCGTATGATTTATTGAATATTTCAATCCATGCGCTGTGTACACCGTAGTCATCCTGGAAGTTGCTTTCGTTGTTGATAAGCACTTCATTCAGCAACAGTTTGGAGTTTGCCTTCTTCTCACCACAAGAAGAACAGAAACCCAGCACCAGCATCAATGAAAGGAATATTCCGATTTTTGTTTTATTCATAAATTTGAGTTTTTATTTTTCAATTCTCAACTTTCAATTCTCAATCTTTAAAGAGGAATATTACCATGCTTCTTGGCCGGGTTGCTCAACTTCTTGGTTTGCAGCTGCTGCAGGGCGCGGATAATGCGGAAACGCGTATTACGCGGTTCGATAACATCGTCGATATAGCCATACTTGGCTGCATTGTAAGGATTGGCAAATAACTTGGTGTATTCCGCTTCTTTCTCTGCCAGGAACTGGGCCGGGTTTTCTTGCTCTTTGGCTTCGCGTGCATACAGAACTTCTACGGCGCCTGCACCACCCATTACGGCGATTTCGGCGGTAGGCCATGCGTAGTTCATGTCACCGCGGAGTTGCTTACAGCTCATCACGATGTGCGAACCGCCGTAAGACTTACGCAGCGTGATAGTAACCTTAGGTACGGTGGCTTCACCGTAGGCATACAACAACTTGGCACCGTGCAGGATAACGCCGTTGTACTCCTGACCTGTTCCGGGAAGGAAGCCCGGTACGTCTACCAAAGATACGATAGGAATATTGAAAGCGTCGCAGAAACGAACGAAACGCGCGCCCTTGCGGGATGCATTACTGTCGAGTACGCCCGCCAGATATTTCGGCTGGTTGGCTACGATACCGACTGATTGTCCGTTGAAACGGGCAAAACCGATAATGATATTCTTGGAGTAATCTTTCTGGATTTCGAGGAACTCGCCGTTATCGACGATAGCGCCGATAACTTCATACATATCGTAAGGCTTGTTCGGATTGTCGGGAATAATGTCGTTCAAAGAATCTTCCAGACGGTCGATAGGGTCTGTACAGTCTATGTAGGGAGCTTCTTCGAGGTTGTTCTGAGGAATATAACCCAAGAGCTTGCGGATTAAAGCCAAACCTTCCTCTTCGGTCTGCGCGGTGAAATGAGTTACACCCGATTTGGTGGAGTGTACGCTTGCGCCACCCAGGTTTTCCTGGCTGACATCTTCACCTGTTACGGTCTTTACAACTTTCGGACCGGTGAGGAACATATAGGAAGTACCTTCCATCATCAGCGTAAAGTCGGTAAGGGCGGGAGAGTAAACGGCACCGCCAGCACAAGGACCGAAGATACCGGAAATCTGAGGAATAACGCCGGAAGCAAGAATATTGCGTTGGAAAATCTCGGCATAACCCGCCAAAGCGTTGATACCTTCCTGAATACGGGCACCGCCTGAGTCGTTGATACCGATACAAGGAGCACCCATCTTCATTGCCTGATCCATGATTTTGCAAATCTTCAAAGACATGGTTTCCGACAAGGAACCGGCGGAAACAGTGAAATCTTGCGCAAAGATGTACACCAAACGGCCTTCGATGGTACCGCAACCGGTAACCACACCGTCACCGGGATAGTGTTTCTTGTCCATACCGAAGTTTGTGCATCTGTGCTCAACGAACATATCCATTTCTTCGAAACTTCCTTCGTCAAGTAACATAGCTATACGCTCGCGAGCTGTATATTTACCTTTCTCATGTTGCTTTGCAATTGCTTTTTCACCACCACCAAGGCGCGCAGCTGCACGGCGGTCAATAAGCTCTTTAATTTTCTCAAGTTGATTACTCATATATTTATAAATTATGAATGGTGAATTATGAATTATGTTGTATGAATTGTGAATTATAAATTATGAATTGAGACGTTACATGACTACAATTCATAATTCTAATTTATAATTCATAATTGTTTATTCTCCTTTTTCGCAGAGTTCCGTCAATACGCCGAGGGTGGATTTCGGGTGCAGGAATGCGATGTTCAAACCTTCCGCACCTTTGCGGGGAGCTTTGTCGATAAGGCGGATGCCTTTTTCTTCAACTTCGGCGAGCGCATCGGTTACTCCGTCTTCCACAGCAAATGCTAAATGGTGCATACCTCCGTTACCGTTATTCTTTTCGATGAATTTGGCAATAGTGCTTTCGGGGGAAGTCGGTTCCAGTAACTCAATTTTCACGTCACCTACTTTCAAGAAGGCGGTTCTTACCTTTTGGTCCTCTACGGTTTCAATGTTGTAGCATTTTAAACCTAATACATTTTCGTAGTACGGAAGGGCTTCTTCAATGCTTTTTACGGCAATACCCAAATGTTCAATGTGTGAAATCTTCATAACAGTTTTTATTAATGTTGGTATTCAATTCCTAATTTTTACAATAAGCAGTACAAAGAAAGATATTTCTACTTGAATAAAGAAATTTTTCGCCAATTAATTATAAAGGTATTTCTTCTTAAATTGATTTTATAATTGAGGTTGCCAACTGTTATTTTATCAATTTATAGCGTTCGGTTTTTTGTGAAAAAGAGATTCAAAAGCTTTTTTTGTTATATCTTTGTCAGTAGAAATACAATCGGACAAATATTATGTCACATTTAGCTCCCTTGATTGCCGATTTGGCATTGATACTGATTTGCGCCGGAGTAATGACGCTGCTATTTAAGAAGTTGAAACAACCGTTGGTTTTAGGATATGTTGTGGCGGGCTTTTTAGCCAGTCCCCACATGACCTATACGCCTTCGGTAATGGATACGGCGAATATACAGACTTGGGCGGATATCGGCGTTATTTTCCTACTGTTTGCTTTGGGGCTGGAGTTTAGCTTTAAGAAAATAGTGAAGGTGGGCGGTGCCGCCATTATTGCTGCTTGCACGATTATATTTTGTATGATATTATTGGGTGTAGCGGTAGGCACGGCGTTCGGATGGAAGCGGATGGACTGCATCTTTCTGGGCGGTATGATCGCCATGTCGTCTACTACTATTATATATAAGGCTTTTGATGATTTGGGCATACGCAAGAAACAGTTTACGGGGTTGGTGCTCAGTGTTCTGATTCTGGAAGATATTCTGGCTATCGTCCTGATGGTTATGCTGTCCACCATGGCAGTCAGCCATAATTTTGAGGGTACGGAAATGCTGGGCAGCATAGCGAAGCTGCTGTTCTTCCTTATATTGTGGTTTGTGGTCGGTATCTACTTGATTCCTGTCCTGCTGAAAAAATGCCGTAAACTGATGAGTGAGGAAACGTTGTTGATTGTATCGCTCGGCCTTTGTTTCGGTATGGTTGTGCTGGCTGCCCATACGGGATTTTCAGCGGCATTCGGCGCTTTTATTATGGGGTCTATTCTGGCTGAAACGGTAGAAGCGGAGAGTATCGAGCGTCTGGTTAAACCGGTGAAGGATTTGTTCGGCGCCATATTTTTCGTATCCGTAGGTATGATGGTAGACCCTTTGATGATAGTGGAGTATGCCGGACCTATTGTTGTCATTACGTTGGCGGTTATTGCCGGACAGTCCTTGTTCGGAACGTTGGGGGTATTGCTTGCCGGACAGCCGCTGAAGACGGCTATGCAATGCGGCTTTAGTTTGACGCAGATTGGCGAGTTTGCCTTTATCATCGCTTCTTTGGGAGTGTCTTTGCACGTGACAAGCCATTTTCTGTATCCTATCGTAGTAGCCGTATCGGTTATCACTACTTTTCTTACTCCTTATATGATTCGTTTTGCCGAGCCGGCTTCCAATTTTGTCGATACGCATCTGCCGGAAAGGTGGCAGAAGTTTTTGTTGCATTACGCTTCCGGCTCGCAAACGGTGAACCATGAAAGCTTATGGAAGAAACTGATACTCGCTTTGTTGCGTATTACGGTGGTTTATTCCATTGTAAGCGTGGCGGTGATAGCTATTGCATTCCGTTTTCTTGTACCGTTTTTCAAGGAAAGCTTGCCGGGCGTTTGGGGACCTTTGCTGTCCGCTCTGGTTATTATTCTGTTTATCGCTCCTTTTCTGCGGGCCATTATGATTAAGAAAAATCATTCGGTGGAATTTGTTACTTTGTGGCGCGACAGTCGGGGAAACCGTGCTCCGTTGGTGGCTACTATTGTGCTGCGAATCCTGTTGGCGGTTTCTTTCGTGATGTTTGTCATTGCCGGACTGTTTAAGTTGTCGGTCGGCCTTGTTTTTGGCGTTGCGGTGCTGCTGGTTACAGTGATGATACTTTCCCGGCAGTTGAAGCGGCAGTCTATCATGATTGAGCGTACTTTCTTCCAGAATCTGCGCTCGCGGGATATGCGGGCGGAATATTTGGGTGAGAAGAAACCGGAATATGCAGGCCGTTTGCTTTCCCGTGATTTACATCTGACGGATTATGAAATACCCGGCGAATCGGCATGGGCGGGTAAGACGTTGGCGGAGTTGAACTTCGGTAAACGCTATGGAGTGCATGTGGTTTCTATTCTTCGCGGACGTAAGCGGATAAATATTCCCGGAGCTTCGGTACGTCTTTTCCCTCTGGATAAGATACAGGTTATAGCTACCGATGAGGAGTTGAATGTATTTGGCGAAGAGATGGATAGACTTTCAACGGTAGCTACGGACGTTGTGGAAAAAAGCGAGATGATATTACGTCAGTTGCGCATCGACGCTAATTCTCCTTTTCTGGGTAAAACATTGAAAGACGCGGGCATACGTGAAAAGTACCACTGTCTGATTGTAGGTGTGGAGCGGGGAGAGGAGACTTTGCACGCTCCCGACGTGCACGAGCCTTTTGTAGCAGGGGATGTAGTGTGGATTGTCGGCGAAAATGTTGATGTGTATAAATTAGTCGGCGAAAATGATGAAAATGTAGACCTGTAATATTAAGAGAACGATTATCTTTGTCCTGTAAATATAAACTAAAAAAAGTATATCATGAAAAGCGATCCGAAAGAATGTCTGTATTGTCAGAATAATGAAACGTTGCATAATCTGATGATTGAGATTGCGCAGCTTAGTGTATCACGTGTTTTCCTCTTTAAGGAACAAACTTATCGTGGGCGTTGCCTCGTGGCCTATAAAGACCATGTTAACGATTTGAATGAGTTAAGTGATGAGGAACGTAATGCTTTTATGGCTGATGTAGCCCGTGTAACTCGTGCCATGCAGAAAGCGTTTAATCCGGAGAAGATTAATTACGGTGCATACTCGGACAAATTGTCTCATCTCCACTTCCATTTGGCACCGAAATATGTAGACGGTCCCGATTATGGCGGTACTTTCCAAATGAATCCGGGAAAAGTGTATCTGACGGATGCCGAATATCAGGAGTTGATTGAGGCGGTGAGAAGTAAACTTTAAAAAATAATGAAGTATAAGGTATAAACTTGCGATGAATCTGATTTATGAATTACGAATGGGTATGTAATATCACGGCGCAGCCGTTTATACCTTATACTTTATTTTATACTTCATATTTTATTTAAAATCTTGTCCATTACCCAGTTTGTCAGTGTTGCGCTTTCGCCATCGCAACTACAGATTGATTTGCCAAGCAGATGGTCTACAACAGCTTGAATAAGTGGTTGCTGTACGTAAACAGGGTTCTCAACCGGGATTTCTTCTCTTCCTCTCTCGGTATGTAAAGCTATGGGATCATAGGTAAATACGGAGAAACATATCATTCCTTTGTCTCCGATAATCTCGATACGGTCTTCTCGTGCCGATTCGTGGGCAACGAAGCACCACGAGCCGCTACCCACCAGTCCGCTGTCAAATTGGAAACAAGCGCTGAGGGTGTCTTCGGCGGGATATAGTCCGCCGCGATTACTTTTGTATCCGTTGGCTTCAAGGATGTAGCCGAACATATCTTGCAGTATATCTATCTGGTGCGGAGCTAAATCATAAAAATAACCGCCGCCGGCAATATCCGGTTGTACGCGCCACGGCAGATTCTCCTTATTATAGTCCAGGTCGCGGGGCGGCTGTGCAAAGCGGATTTGTATGTTGATGATATTTCCTATTGCGCCTTCTTCCACCAATGACTTCACTTTCAGGAAGTAAGGGAGATAACGGCGGTAATAAGCTACAAAACAGGGTATGCCGGTTTCTTTGGAGATGCGGTTGATGCGGCAACACTCTTCATAGGTCACTGCCATAGGCTTTTCTATGTATACGGGCTTGCCGGCCTTCATGGACATGATGGCATACGTAGCGTGAGAAGAGGGTGGGGTAGCGATGTATACGGCATTTACCTCCTCGTCATTAATCAACTCCTGCGCGTCGTTGTACCATTTGGCAATACCTCTCTCTTTGGCGTAAGTTTTGGCTTTGGAAATATCCCGGCTCATTACGGCCACTACTTCGGAGTGCTCAATCTTCTGAAAGGCAGGTCCGCTTTTGTATTTGGTTACTTCTCCACAGCCAATAAATCCCCATTTTATTATTTTCTCGCTCATATACTTATAATATTATTCTTCAAAGTCGAAATCAAAATCAAAGTCATCCATAAATTCCGGCGCGGTAAAATCTTCCAGTTCGCGGCGATCCTTTTTGGTGGGGCGTCCTGTTCCTTTGGCGCGGTTGATAAAGCCGCTGACCTTACTCATTTCCAATAATTCGTATTGGTCGGGAGTGGTTACGTTTTCCATCATTTCGGGAACGAGCTTGGCGCCTACACGCTTTTCAATGGATTGTAATACTTTAAAGGAATAGGTAACCGGCGGCTTGCGTACTTGTATTACATCTCCCGGCTTCACCATACGGGCTGCCTTTGCAAGCGCGCCGTTAATGCTGATGCGTCCTTTCTTGCAGGCTTCGGCCGCAATGGTACGTGTTTTGAAGATACGTACGGCCCACATCCATTTGTCTATTCTTGCTTCGCTCATTTTTTATTAAACTGATTCATTGTAATGTCGATGCCGGCAAGGCAGAAACTTTTGATGATTTCGCCGGCTGTTTTCAGGCGTTCGTCCATTGTTTTCCAATCCTCGTCCGTGAAATGTCCCAATACGAAGTCTATCTGTCCGCCACGGGGAAAATCGTTACCGATGCCAAAGCGCAGGCGGGCGTAGTTTTGAGTTCCCAGTGTTGCTGCGATATGCTTCAGACCATTATGTCCCGCATCGCTTCCCTTTCCTTTCAGCCGTAGAGTTCCAAAAGGCAACGCCAAATCGTCTACCACTATTAGTACGTTTTCCAATGGAATGTTTTCTTTTTGCATCCAGTAACGTACGGCGTTTCCGCTCAGGTTCATAAAGGTGGACGGTTTCAGTAATACCAGTTGCCGTCCTTTGACGGATATTGTAGCCGTGAACCCGTAACGTCCGTCGTTAAAGGTCGCTCCGGCTGTTTTGGCTAAAGCATCTACTGCCATGAAACCTATGTTATGGCGGGTTTCGTGGTATTCGGGGCCGATATTACCTAATCCGACAATTAGATATTTCATTCTTTCTATTCTTACTTTGATGATAATTTAGATAAAAGAGGAACGCGGATTATCGCAGCTGTCCGCGGATATGAAATCTGCGTCGTCTGCGTTAATCCGCGTTCCGGAATATCTTGTTTTCTTGCTAAGAAAGCGCTAATTAGTTGTTGGCAGCAGCTGCCGCAGCACCTCTTGCAGCACGAGTCAGCTTAACAGCACATACAACGGCTTCTTTAGCATTCAACAGTTCCAGACCTTCGTAGCTCAGCTCGCCTACTTTCACTGTCTTACCCAATCCCAGGTGAGATACGTTGATAATCAGTTTTTCAGGGATAGCGTTGTACAAGGCTTTTACTTTCAGTTTACGCATTTGCAGAGTCAGCTTACCACCGGCTTTCACACCTTCTGCCAGACCTTCCATCTGTACGGGAACTTCCATAACGATAGGTTTAGCTTCGTCAATCTGATAGAAGTCAACGTGCAGAATAGTATCTTTTACCGGGTGGAATTGGATATCTTTCAAGATAGCGTTTACTTTCTTGCCATCGATGATCAGGTCAACCACGTAGATGTGTGGAGTGTAAACCAAGTTGCGCAGACCTTCTGCCGGTACGGTGAAATGAACGTTTTCGCCCGCTCCGTAGAGTACGCAAGGTACGCCGTTGTCTTTACGAATAGCTTTCAAAGCTCTTGCTTGTTCCGAAGAACGTTCTGCAATAGTTCTTGCAGTTCCTTTTACTTCAATAGATCTCATTTTCTTAAATTTTTTGTGTTACTCTAAATTAAGTAGATTATTGCTTAATTCACCATCACACGATGTGGTTCACCACACGATGTTGCAAAAAAGCGGTGCAAAAGTACAGCTTCTTTTTGAATTATCAAAAGGTTGCCCCTTAAAAATCAATATCTATTTTAATTTCTCCGTCAAGCTGGGACTCTTTTTCCTCCTGTTTTGCAGCCGGCTGTTCATTGGCCGGCAACTCTTCATTGTCGTTGTGACGCGCATAACACCCTTGCTGCTCCTGGATAAAGCCAATAGCTTGTTGCAGGCCGTTCATGAATTTCTCGAAATCTTCTTTGTACAAAAAGATTTTATGTTTCTCAAAACTTACTTGAGAATCATCGCCTTCACCCATTACCACTTTTTTGCTTTCGGTGATGGCAAGGAACATTTCATCCTTTCTGTTTTTCTTAACGTCTAAATAGTAGATGCGCTTACCTGCTTTAATGGATTGGGAGAATACTATCTCTTTATCGTTCACGTCCAGCCCACTTTTCTTTTTAAAGTCTTCCATATTTTAGCTATCTTGTTGTAATCGGGTTCAAAATTGACGATTTTTTTTAAACTGTCAAAAGAAAAAGCCCGGATAATGATTATCTGCATTAAAAAATGTGATTTATTTATGTAAACTCATTAAAAATATCTACTTTTGCCCCTCGTTAAAACACCAGTATTTACTTTAGTTATGATAAACAGAGTTCTTATTCGTCTTAAGATTATACAAATTGTATATGCTTATTATCAGAATGGCAGCAAAAATTTAGATGCCGCGGAAAAAGAGTTGTTCTTTAGCCTTTCCAAAGCCTATGACCTCTACAACTACCTGCTTATGTTGATGATAGCCCTGACGAACTACGCACAAAAGCGCATTGATGCGGCAAAAGCAAAATTGGCTCCCACGGCCGACGAGTTGTATCCGAACATGAAGTTCGTAGAAAACAAATTCATTTCCCAGTTGGAAGTAAACAACCAGTTGATGGATTTTATCTCCAATCAGAAACGTACTTGGGCGAATGATGAAGATTTTGTCAAAGGATTATTCGAAAAGATTGTAGCTTCCGATATATATAAGGAATATATGGCTTCTTCTGAAAATACGTACGAGGACGATCGCGAATTGTGGAGAAAGCTTTATAAGACCTTTATTTTCAATAATGAGGAACTCGATGTTTTGCTCGAAGATCAAAGTCTTTACTGGAATGATGATAAAGAAATTGTTGATACATTCGTTCTGAAAACAATCAAACGTTTTGATGAGAAGAATGGTGCGAATCAGGCTTTGCTTCCCGAATTTAAGGATGATGAAGACCAGGAGTTCGCCCGTCGCCTGTTCCGTCGCACTATTTTGAATTGCGACTATTACCGCCATCTTATCAGTGAAAATACGCGCAACTGGGATTTGGATCGCGTAGCTTTCATGGACGTGGTTATCATGCAGTGCGCATTGGCGGAAATATTGAGTTTCCCGAACATTCCCGTTAGTGTTTCGTTAAATGAGTATGTAGACATTGCCAAAGTATACAGTACTACTAAGAGCGGTAGTTTTGTCAATGGAACCTTAGATGGAATAGTTAAGGAATTGAAAAAAGAAGGGAAGTTATCGAAAAACTGATACCTTTGTTGAATAATAAAAACTAAAACGGAATATTTATGAATTTAATGACTGTATTCTTCCTGCAAGCTCCTGCTGCAGGCCCGGACGGAAGCATGATGTGGATTTTACTGATAGCTATGTTTGTTATCATGTATTTCTTTATGATTCGCCCGCAAAATAAAAAGCAAAAAGAAATCGCGAACTTTCGTAAATCACTGCAAGTGAACCAAAAGGTTATTACTGCCGGCGGTATTCACGGTATCATCAAGGAAATTAACGATAATGACGTAGTACTTGAGATTGCTTCTAACGTTAAAATCCATATTGACAAGAATTCTATTTTTGCCGCAGCTGCTGATGCAAACAGCAGTCAGGCTTCTAAATAAATAGATGTGAGCCTATGTTTGAGCGTAGGAACATAAAACGTATTTATTTAAATATAACCGGAAAAACAAAGGACTTTCTGCTCAGTGATAAGAGCAGAGAGTTCTTTGTTTTTTTATTTTTCTTCTTTATAGCCGGTGGTTTTTGGTTGTTGCAGACATTGAACAATGATTACGAAGCGGAGTTTTCCATTCCGGTGCGTCTGCGTGGTGTATCCAATAATACGATGATTACTTCGGAACCGGCTTCCGAACTTCGTATTAAAGTGAAAGATAAGGGAACCGTTCTGCTCAATTACATGTTGGGAAAGAGTTTCTATCCGGTTACGCTCGATTTCTCCGATTATAAAGGTACGGATAATCATGTACGCGTTTATGCCTCTCAATTTGAAAAGAAGATACTAAGTCAGTTGAATGTTTCTACGCGTCTGCTTTCCATGAAGCCGGATACATTGGAGTATATTTATGCAACGGGGATGTCAAAGTTGGTACCTGTCAAATTATCGGGAACGGTCAGCGCCGGTCGCCAGTATTATTTATCGGATACGGTGTTTAAACCGGATTCGGTTTTGGCATATGCGCCGGAAGGAGTATTGGATACGATAACCGCTGCCTATACGCAACAGGTTAAGCTGGAGAATATCTCCGATACATTACGGCAGCAGGTGTCTTTGCTTACCTTGCGGGGAGTGAAGTTTGTACCCGCTTCTATTGAAATGATGCTTCCTGTGGATATTTATACGGAAAAAACGGTGGAAGTGCCGCTGCATGGTGTAAATTTCCCTGCGGATAAAGTGTTGCGCGCTTTCCCGTCTAAGGTTCAAGTGACTTTTCAGGTAGGCCTCAGTCGCTTTCGTCAAATAACCGCAGATGATTTTCATATCAATGTCTCCTATGAGGAGCTGCTACGTTTGGGCTCGGACAAATATACTGTAAAGTTGAAGAATGTTCCGGAAGGAGTGAATCAGGTGCGCTTTAATCCGGAACAGGTCGATTTTCTCATAGAGCAAATTTCCCCTTCATTATGACCGTCAGGATAGGTATAACCGGTGGTATTGGCAGCGGTAAAAGTGTTGTATCCCGATTGCTGGAAGTGATGGGGATACCTGTCTATATCTCCGATATGGAAACCAAACAACTTATGGTGGCGGATAATCGTATCCGCGGCGAGTTGATCGCTCTGTTGGGTGAGGAGGTATATGTCGGTGGAATATTGAATAAAACTTTGCTTGCTTCTTACCTTTTCGGTAGCCCCGAACATGCCCGGCAAGTTAACGGCATTGTTCATCCGCGTGTAAAAGAGGATTTCAGACAGTGGGTCCGGCAGCATGCGGGTTGTTCGATGGCGGGTATCGAGTCCGCTATTTTGATAGAAGCGGGGTTTGCAGGTGAGGTAGATGCGGTCGTTATGGTGTATGCCCCCGAAGAAGTGCGGGTACAACGTGCCATGAAACGGGATGCTTCCTCGCGTGAACTGATAGAAAGGCGCATCCGTAGCCAGATGAGCGATGAAGAAAAACGTATGCGAGCGGATTTTGTGATAGTGAATGATGGTGAAACACCGTTAATTCCGCAGGTTTTAGCTTTAATCACTTTCTTGTCTCAAAATAATACCTATCTTTGCCCACCGAAAAAATAACTACTAATTACAAAAACAGAATATACTATGTTGAAGACTATTTTGTCTATTTCCGGTAAGCCGGGATTGTATAAGCTCATTTCTCAGGGAAAGAATATGTTGATTGTCGAGTCGTTGGTTGATAAGAAACGTTTTCCGGCTTACGGCAATGAAAAGATTATCTCTTTAGGCGATATTGCCATGTATACGGATGCAGAGGAAGTGCCTTTGAAAGACGTACTTCTTTCAATGAAGAAAAAAGAGAACGGCGCCGCTGTGGCGTTGGATGTGAAAAAGGCTTCCGTGAAAGAACTTCAGGCTTATTTGGCGGAAGTGTTGCCTAATTTTGACCGCGACCGCGTATATGTATCGGATATTAAAAAACTGATTTCCTGGTATAACCTGCTGGTGGCAAGTGGCATGACCGACTTTGAAGAAGCATCTGAAGCTGCTGCCGAAGAGACTAAAGAGGCAACCGCAGAATAATTATACTCCATTTTGAGGTTTAAAAAAGAAAGGTGTATGAGAGGCCGCTTCTCATACACCTTTCTTTTTAAGTCCGATTAGTTGTTAGTTTCTGAACACCAATCCGTCTTTCGTCCTATCGGCATCCACCGTAATCGGTTTGTTGCGGTCAACCTCTTGCGACAACAGCTTTTTGGACAAGTCGTTCAGTAAATAATGCTGGATAGCACGTTTCACCGGACGGGCGCCGAATTCAGGATCGTATCCCGCATTGGCAAGGAAGTCTATGGCGGCATCGGTCAATACCAGTTCCACACCGTTTGCGGACAACATTTTTTGTACGCTCTTGATTTGGAGTACAACAATCTGTTTGATTTCCTTTTCTGTCAACGGCAAGAACATGATTGTCTCGTCGATACGGTTCAGGAACTCCGGACGAATCGTCTTCTTCAGCATATTCATCACTTCCTTCTTGGTTTCTTCTACAATCTCTTCCTTGTTGGAGCCGTTCAGTTTCTCCATCTGGCTTTGAATGTATCCGCTACCCATATTGGAGGTCATGATGATAATGGTATTCTTGAAGTTTACGGTACGTCCCTTATTATCCGTCAAACGTCCGTCGTCCAGTACCTGCAACAGGATGTTGAATACATCCGGGTGCGCTTTCTCGATTTCATCGAACAGTACGACGGAGTAGGGCTTACGGCGTACGGCTTCCGTCAGCTGACCGCCTTCATCGTATCCTACATATCCCGGAGGCGCTCCTACCAGACGGGAAACACTGTGCTTCTCCTGATATTCACTCATGTCGATACGCGTCATCATCGTTTCATCGTCAAACAGGAACTCGGCGAGTGCCTTGGCAAGTTCCGTCTTACCTACGCCGGTCGTACCGAGAAAGAGGAACGAGCCGATAGGGCGTTTCGGATCCTGCAATCCTGCACGGCTGCGACGCACGGCATCGGCTACCGCCTCAATGGCTTCATCCTGACCTATTACGCGTTGATGCAGTTCGTCTTCCAGATGCAGCAGCTTGTCCTTTTCACTTTGCAGCATCTTGCTTACCGGTATGCCCGTCCAGCGGGAAACCACATCGGCGATGTCCTCGGCATCGACTTCTTCTTTAATCATTGCCTTGTCACCCTGCATCTCGTGCAGTTTCTGCTGCGTTTCTTCAATTTCCTGATTCAACGCTTGCAGTTTGCCGTAACGTATTTCGGCAACCTTTCCGTAATCGCCTTCACGTTCCGCCTTGTCGGCCTCAAACTTCAAATTCTCTATTTCGACCTTGTTCTGTTGAATCTTGTTGACCAGCGTCTTTTCGCTTTGCCACTTCGCCTTGTACGACTTTTCCTGCTCTTTCAGTTCGGCAAGTTCCTTACCGATTTGCTCGAGTTTGGGTTGGTCGTTTTCACGTTTAATGGCTTCCCGCTCAATCTCCAGTTGTTTGATTTTACGTGAAATCTCATCCAGTTCTTCCGGTACGGAGTCTACTTCCATACGGAGTTTGGCGGCTGCTTCATCCATTAGGTCGATAGCCTTATCCGGTAAGAAACGGTCGGTGATATAACGGTTGCTCAGCTCTACGGCGGCAATGATGGCGTCATCTTTAATCCGTACGTGGTGGTGATTTTCATAACGCTCTTTCAAACCGCGGAGAATGGAAATTGTACTCAACGTATCCGGCTCGTTCACCATGACGATTTGGAAACGGCGTTCCAAAGCCTTGTCCTTTTCAAAATACTTTTGATACTCGTCAAGAGTGGTAGCGCCGATGCTTCTCAGTTCGCCACGCGCCAGGGCAGGCTTCAGGATATTGGCGGCATCCATCGCTCCCTCGCCTTTGCCGGCGCCTACCAGTGTGTGGATTTCATCGATAAACAGAATAATATCTCCTTCCGACTTCTTCACTTCATTGATAACGGCCTTCAAACGTTCCTCGAATTCACCCTTATATTTGGCTCCTGCAACCAGTGCGCCCATATCCAGTGAATAAACCTGTTTGTTTTTCAGGTTTTCGGGTACGTCACCTCTTAGAATACGGTGTGCAAGCCCCTCCACAATCGCTGTTTTACCGGTACCCGGTTCACCTATTAATATAGGGTTGTTCTTGGTGCGGCGACTCAGGATTTGCAATACCCGGCGGATTTCTTCATCACGGCCGATTACAGGATCCAGCTTGCCGCTTCGTGCCGCTTCGTTCAAATTGATGGCATACTTCTCTAATGACTGATACGTATCTTCGCTGGATTGCGAAGTAACCTTTTCACCTTTCCGCAATTCATTGATTGCATTACGCAATTCTTTTTCCGTCATCCCGGCATCCTTGAGGATAGTGGAGGCGGTACTTTTTACGTTCAGTAAAGCCAGCAGAATCGGTTCCAGCGAAACGAATTCATCACCCATTTCTTTGGAATACTGGGTGGCTTTTTGAAACACTTCATTAGTTTCACGGCTCAGATAAGGCTCTCCACCCGATACTTTCGGCAGTGAGTCGACCTGCTTGTCCAGTACGAGCGCGATTTGTTGCCCGTTCATGCCCAACTTTTGGAAGATGAAGTTGGTGACATTTTCACCTACCTTCATCACGCTCTGAAGCAAGTGTACGGGTTCGATGGCTTGTTGCCCCCGTGCCTGCGTCAGGTTTACGGCCTCTTGTACGGCTTCCTGCGCTTTGATGGTAAAATTGTTAAAGTTCATATCTTGTTCTCCTTTCTATTTTTATCAGATTCATAACACCTCAAAGGGCGCAAAAGATTTGCCAGCTGCAGAAATGAGACAAAATTTCAGTTAATAGAAGAAAATGAATGTCAAAATGGCTGATTTGCGACAAATGGCTTTTATCTGAGAAACTTTTTGTACCTTTACTCCCTCAATAAATATGCGATTATGGAAAATGCCCGAATAAAACTTTCCGAAACGGTAATGGTGATAGACGTTGCCTACCTGAACTTTGTTATAAATGATTTGAAGAAGTATTTTGAACCTCTGTTGGGACGTTCTTTACAGACGGTGGATTTGGCGCTTTTTACCATGTATCTGGCTATGGATGCCGGAGTAAAAGGAAGTGATAACGATGTGCAGATACTGCTGGTGTATGATGAACAGTCCGGAAAATTGGAGCATTGCCTGCCGTCCGACCTGAAAAGCGAATTGGACGGAGTGGCCTTCAAAGCCTCTTTGGGTGAATTCAGTTTTATGGCTGTGCCTTCAGAGGGTTTTGTGTCCCGCGGAGACTTATATCTTGATTTGTTGCAGATAGTCTTAAATTCCGCCGAGGTGAAGAAACTGGTTGCAGTTCCTTTTAATGAGGAGTATGGCAAAGAGGTGGAAGACGTATTGAAGGAATTTACGGCAGGAAGCTCCGGGCGCAAAGAGAATGCAAAAGATATTGTTTATTTCCGTATGGAAGAGCCTGAGGCTCCGGCGGTATGTCATTGGGAAATGTTGGGATATCCGCTGATGTCGGTATTGGGTATCAGAAGCGAAGATTTGCAGAATAATTAATCATACTAATTCATTGTGCCGTGAGTGATTTTCGTTTAAAAGTGTTCCAGTCTGTCGCGAAAAACCTGAGTTTTACGAAAGCTTCGCAAGAATTGTTTGTCAGCCAGCCTGCCATAACCAAGCATATACAAGAGTTGGAGGCTGCTTATCAGACGCGTTTGTTTGACCGCCAGGGTAGCAGAATCTCATTAACGGATTCGGGTAAGTTGCTCTTGGAACATTGCGAACGGATTCTGGAAGATTACAAACGGTTGGAATACGAAATGCACTTGTTGCATAATGAATATACAGGCGGTTTGAAGCTGGGCGCCAGTACCACCATTGCCCAATATGTGTTACCGCCTCTGCTTGCCAGTTTCATCGGTAAGTTTCCACAAGTTAATTTATCGTTGCTGAACGGTAATTCCAGAGAGATAGAAGCCGCTTTGCAGGAGCATCGCATTGATTTGGGTTTTGTCGAAGGGGTATTCCGATTGCCTAACATTAAATATACCACTTTTCTGGAAGACGAACTGGTAGCGGTGGTTCGTACGGGCAGTAGACTTACGGTGGGAGAGGAGATAACCCCCGAAGAGCTGTTGCATCTGCCTCTGGTGCTTCGCGAAAGAGGTTCGGGAACATTGGACGTTTTTGAGCGTGCCTTACAGCAACATAATATAAAGTTATCCTCTTTACAGGTTTTGATGTATTTGGGAAGTACGGAAAGCATCAAGCTCTTTTTGGAGCACACGGATTGTCTGGGCATTGTTTCTATTCGTTCCATTACACGTGAATTATATTCAGGACAGTTGCGTGTCGTTGAAATTAAGGGAATGCCTATGTTGCGCGATTTTAGCTTTGCACAACCTCAGGGACAAGAAAGCGGTTTGGCGCAAGTATTCATGCAGTTTGCCATGCACAATAACAATAAGTTATAGTATATAAGTAGAAACAATTGGCGTGATTGGGAAAAGAAGCCTACCTTTGCGGCCGAAAACAAATTAATAAAAATAAAAAAGTATGGCTTCAACTCGAGCATTGGCGAAAAGCATTAATATGCCTTTCTTGCAGAACAACAACAAAATTATTTACGTTTCACTTCTTATCATTCTTTCTGTCTTTTTATTTCTCGATTATATTCCGGGAATGCACGCTTATGCTGCATGGGTTACTCCGCCGGTAGCTTTATTTCTTGGTTTGGCATTTGCCTTGCTTTGCGGGCAGGCGCATCCTAAGTTTAATAAAAAGACATCCAAATATCTGTTGCAGTATTCTGTGGTAGGTTTGGGATTCGGCATGAATTTGCAGGCGTCACTTGCTTCCGGTAGGGAGGGCATGGAATTTACGATTATCTCTGTGGTAGGCACATTGCTTATCGGTTGGGTTATCGGTCGTAAGTTCCTGAAGGTAGACCGGGACACTTCTTATCTGATTAGCTCCGGTACGGCTATTTGCGGTGGTAGCGCTATCGCGGCGGTAGGCCCTGTATTGAAAGCAAAAGATAGTGAGATGTCCGTGGCTTTGGGTACGATTTTTATATTGAATGCGATAGCATTGTTTATATTCCCGATGATAGGTCATGCGCTGAATATGAGTCAGCATGAATTTGGTACGTGGGCTGCCATTGCCATCCATGATACAAGTTCGGTGGTTGGTGCGGGTGCTGCTTATGGCGAAGAAGCGCTAAGAGTTGCCACCACTATCAAGCTGACCCGTGCGCTTTGGATTATCCCGTTGGCAATCGCCACTTCGTTTATCTTTAAGAGTAAGGGACAGAAAATCAGTATCCCCTGGTTTATCTTCTTCTTCGTTCTGGCAATGGTTGTCAACACCTATGTGTTGAATCTTTCCGAAACGGGCGCTTTGATCGGTGCAGGAATCAATAGCATTGCACGTAAGACATTGACGATTACCCTATTCTTTATCGGAGCTTCCCTTTCCCGCGATGTATTGAAAGCGGTGGGCATCAAACCGCTGGTGCAGGGTATACTGCTTTGGGTGGTTATCAGTTGCAGCACGCTGGCCTATATCTATTGGTTTTGATATAAGGCTGTAACGGTTTGTGGAGACAAGACGGTATATTCGTTTTGTATTCCCTGAATATTTTCATCGGTCGCATATATAAATACACATCTCGTTATTACCGGGGTGTGTATTTCTTTTATGCACCCTGCCCAACAACGCCGAACCGAAGTCACCGGAACGTAAGTAATAAAACCTTGTCGTTCCAGCTTCTTTTTAATACTCAGTTCGGCGTGCGGACCAGTTAATACGATATACCACGAATGCGGTTTACCCAAGTGAGTGATAATATGTTGAAAAGTCATAGTTAGTTAGCTTTTGTTACTGTAAAACTGAATGCATGAAAAAATTGCGGCCTGTTTCCGATTGTTATCGGAAGAACGATTGTGACGGAAGTTCTTCCGCCTTTTCTAATATTTCTTTTATTGTATATTTTGTTAATCCCTTTTGGAGTAATCAGGTTGGATGCGGTGATTGTGCGGTTTATTCCATGATTGCTTTGAATGCTTTCCGTAGGAACTTTGTCGGTTGTAAAAGGAAAGAGACTGACGCCTGAGGCTTTCCCATTGACGATGAAACCGGCTTTTTCCCAGTTCAGCCATACTACTTCATCAGTATTGTTTTTGATAATTACTTTCCATGCACTGCTGTTCGGGATGAACTGATAAAACACATTATCTTTGATATATTCCAATTTATCTTGATGATTTTCATACGATTTAAATGAGATACGGCAATTTTCATTATCGATATATTGCGCATGCGATAATGTGGGAAACAAAAGTGACAATAAAATAATGAGATGATGTTCCCGTTTGTATTTCCGGTAGTCAAAGTAAGTCCATATAAGGATAGCCAGTATACAGATAGGAATTGCAATGAGAATATAAACAGTCAATGTCATAGCATTATATGTATTATCTTTTTATTCGTATGAATACGTGGCAAAAATATCATAAATTAATTGATAAAACAAATAAATTATGGGATAATTCGAACTTATATACAGATAAATTATTGTTCAAGTAGTTTTCGTGTGGCTAATTAATTCGTATCTTCATAGAAATGGAAAAGAGTAATATATATATTGGCGAGATTATCAGGAATGTCATGGCTGATAATCAGGTTACTAAGGCTGAACTAGCAAGAAGACTGGGTGTTAGGCCTCAAAGTGTCGATTATATGTTGACACGGAAAAGTATTGATACAGATACGTTGTACAATGTTTCAAGGGCATTGAATTATGATTTTGCCATGCTATACTCTTTGCGTGAAGGACAGACAAATTGTGATGTGAAAGAATCCGTATATAATGTTGCTACCGCTAAAATACTGGTGGAGTTGGAATTGAAACCGGAAGACTTGGCGAGGTTGAATTTGAAAAAAAGAATCTCCGATGTGTTGAAATGATTCATGGATATATATTTATAAATTTGTCTCAAAAGAATTTATTGGTTTTGATATAAGGTTGTAACGGTTTGCGGAGACAGGACGGCATATTCCTTTTGCATCTCTTGCATTTCTTCGTTGGTTGCATATACAAATACACATCTTGCTATTGCCGGGATGTGTATTTCTTTTATACGTCCGTCCCAAGTGCGCCGAACCGAAGTCGCCGGAACATAAGTGATAAATCCTTGCCGTTCCAGTTTCTTTTGGGTACTGAGTTCTGTGTGCGGGGCGGTCAGTACGATATACCACAAATGCGGTTTATTCAAATGGTTGATAATATATTGGAAAGTCATGGTTAGTTAGCTGTTACAACAAAGTTGAATATATGAAAAAACTGCGGTTGATTGCCGATACCGATTGGTAAAACGATATTGACGGAAGTCCGTCCGCCTCTCTTCAGATTTCGTTTACTGTATATTTTATTGACTTTTTTCCCTTTTATTAAGTTGGATGCAGTGACAGTCCGGGTTATTTCGGATTTTTCTTTGATAACATCCGTAGGGGGGCTATCGGCTGTAACAGGGCAGAAACCGACACCGGACGCTTTTCCATTAATGATAAAGCTGGCTTTTTCCCAGTTTATCCGTATATCCTTATTAGTATTGTTTTTGATGGTTATTTCCCATGCATTGCTTTCCGGGGTAAAACGGTAAATTATGCCGTCTTGGGTATATTCCAGTTTACCCGGCTGGTTTGCATACGATGAAAATGAGATTTTGCACTGTGCTTTGTCCGTATGTTGCGCATACGACAATATCGGATAAAAAAGAAGTATCAGGAGTATAAAATGATTCTTGCGTTTATATTTCCAATAATCGAAACACAGCCATAGAATGATAGCCAGCAGACATACCGGTATCGCAATAAGAATGTACGTTATTAATGCCATACACTATTTATTATTTTGTTTGTTGCAGTGGCAAAAATATTATAAAATAATTGATAAAACAACAATATCGTAAAAACAAATATACAAATTACCGTTAACGCGAAGTATATAAGACAATTGACTGCAGACGATTGGTTACGGATTATACGTTTCCGGCTTTTATACTGCCAATCTTTGTAAATGTATGATTTCTGCTAATTCCTGAACATTTTATTCTTTGCTCTATTATCATTTCGTGTATTTTTGCATCCGTAAAAGAGGTGACAGCCACCTGAAATTAACCTAATTCGATATAAATAGCGTATGAAACTTATTCTGCTTTCTCTTGCGTTCCTTTGTACGTTCCCTTTGGGGGCGCAGCAAGTCATTGGCTTTGAAGACCGGGTTCCCGAGGGTTTTACCTCTCCCGACAGGAAATCCCTTTCTTTATCAAACCGTTATTATAAAGAAGGTAAGAAAAGTCTTGAATGGAATTTCGGTCCCGGCTCGGTAATGAACGTTGCGTTGGACGCTCCGCTGGCTTTGAACAATAAGACAGAGGCCACACACGGCATTACGCTGTGGATTTACAACGAGAAGTCACAGCCGGATTCATTACGCTTTGAGTTTCTCGATGCCGAGGGCAAAGTGTCCTATTGGTTTACGTATCGGTTGCAATCGCCCGGATGGCGTGCCTGCTGGATTGGCTTCAAGAGCATGCGCGGCGATAAGGCGGACAAGTCAATCACCTCTTACCGTATAGTGGCTCCCAACCGTAAAGGCCGGGTGTTCTTCGACCGCTGGAAATTCCCGGAAAAGGCGATGAACCTGCGTACTACCCCCGATATGCAGATAGATTACAACAGCCTTGCCGTAGGGCGCGACCTTTGGCACTGGTGCCGCGTATGGGAGTGGGAGCAGTACGAATATGACATTCCCCGTCCGGCCAAGCTTACGGAACAACAACGCCGGGACCTTAAAACGATAGAAGAACGACTGAATGAGGCTCTGACACCGCCGGCCGCTTCTGCCGTGGCTGCCGCAGTGAAAAAAGCCGTGGCTACTTATGCAAAGGCTGATATCTATCCGTCGGGTTCGGGCTTTACGGGCGCGCCTTTACTGGCTCCCGACGAGCTGCATCGTGATAAAGGCGAACTTTCTTGGAATGACCTTGAAGCCATGCTTGCCGGATTTGCCTACGATGCTTATTGTAACAAGTCCTATGAGGCCGAAAGCAATTACTTTGCCGTATGGGAGTATGCGATAGACCAGGGTTTTGCCTATGGCAGCGGTATGGGTACCAACCATCACTACGGCTACCAGATACGTAAGATATATACCACGGCTTGGTTGATGCGTAAAACCATTCTGAAGTCTTCACGCCGCGACGACATTCTCAAAACACTGCTTTTTTGGTCTGCCCTGCAGGAGACCAGGCTCCCTTGCGCCGAGATACGCGATGAAATGCTCGACTCCTGGAATACCTTGTTGCAGCCCAAGCTGATTGCTGCCATGATGATTCCCGATGAATGCGGACGTGTACAGGCTTTACGCGGTTTGTCCCGCTGGGTGTCCGGTTCGGTAAATTGTACGCCGGGTACGATTGGCGGTATCAAAGTGGACGGTACGACTTTTCATCATGGCGGTTTCTATCCTGCTTATACTACCGGAGCACTTGCTACGGTGAGCGATTATATTGCCATGACCGGTGGAACGGAATTTGTACCTTCGCTCGAAGCCCGTCGTCTTTTGGCGGGCGCCTTTACCGCCATGTGCAATTATTCCAATCTTACAGAGTGGAGTACCGGGCTTGGCGGACGCCATCCTTTCGGCGGCAAGATGGGTGGGGCGGACATCAAAGCGTTTGCGCAACTGGCTCTTTCCGGCGACTTATCCGGACAGGGCGGTGAGTTCGACCATGCGCTGGCTGCCGACTATCTTCGTTTGATGAATGGTAAGAACAGCCCGGAAGCCCGCTTCTTTAAGGAGAAAGACATTCAACCGGCCAAAGCTCCGCAAGGATTCTTTGTTTATAACTATGGCGCTGCCGGTATTCACCGCCGTGCCGATTGGATGGTGACACTCAAAGGATTCAATACCAATGTGTGGGGTTCGGAGATTTATACGAAAGACAACCGTTACGGACGCTACCAAAGCTACGGTTCCGTTCAGATAATGGGCTATCCCTCACGTAAGGCGAGCGGGTATGTGGAAGAGGGGTGGGACTGGAACCGCCTGCCGGGTACGACAACCATCCATCTACCCTTGGAATTGCTGGACAATCCCCGTACCGGTACTTTAATGGCGCGTTCTACCGAGAACTTTGCCGGAACTTCCTCTTTGGAGGGACGTCACGGTATGTTTGCGATGAAGTTGAAAGAGGCCGATTATAAGAATTTCACTCCAGACTTTGTGGCACGCAAGTCCGCTTTCTGCTTCGATAATCGTATCGTTTGCCTGGGTACGGGCATCAGTAACAGTAATGCGCAGTATCCTACGGAGACCACCCTTTTTCAGAGTGAATACCGTCCGGGCAAGGCGGCCATCTCCGTGATGGGAAAGGAGATAGACAAACCGTCATTCGGCGCAAAACTGGCGGGTAATCCCAATTGCTGGTTGCGTGACGGATACGGCAATCATTATCTTGTACCGGAAGGTCTTGTACGTGTGCAGATAGCCGAACAACAGAGTGCCAAAGATACGGATAAATCTCCGACAAAGGGTACATTTGCCAGTGCCTATATAGTACATGGTCTGGCTCCCCAAGACGCTGCCTATGCTTACAGTATTCTCATTCAGCCCACTGCCGGGGAACTTGCCGCAGCGCAAAAGGAGCCCGGTTATTCCATTCTCCGTCGTGACCGGCAGGCGCATATCGTTTTCGACCGTGCTTCGGGGGTAACGGGGTATGCCGCTTTTGAGGCTGTCAGTTTGCCGGAAGATGAAGTTGTTGCGGATATTGCTTCCGAAACAATGGTAATGCGCCGTACGGCAGAGGATGGAACGCTGATTGTCAGCGTTTGTGACCCTGACCTGCACATCAAGGAAAAAACATATACTACTCCCGAGCCCAGTGCGCCGTCTTTCAAAACTTTGCATCTGAGAGGCGCGTGGAGTTTGGCTGTACCCAATGAAAAGGTAAAAGTACAGTCGGCAGGAGATGTTACGGAAATAACCGTTACCTGCCGGCACGGACAGCCGGTGGAATTCCGATTGAAGAAATAACGGGTTTTCTTTAGGTATTTTGTTCACCCCTTTCGTTCTTCCTGTTTCTTTATTGATGCAAAACAGGATGCGAAAGGGGTGTTTACATTTTATCTCTTTTGCCCTTCACCTTTCACAACTCTCTATTCATGCGGGATAGCGGGTGAACCCTTTGATTTTGTCCATTCACAATTTCCTCACAGCTTGTTGTTCAAGAATGCCACACCTTAGTAACCCAAACACCTCACCTTAACTCCTCGAATTGCAGGGGTTTGCTCCCCAAACCTTAGGGCTTTGGTGTGTTATGCTGTGGTGTTTCAGTTGCTAAGGTGTGGTGTTTGGGGTGTTAAAGTGAGGTCTTTTGATAACAAAAAATGTCTCGTAAGATGAATAGATTCGTTTCGTGTGGGAAATAATTTCGTCTCGTGAGATGAATAATTTTATATCGTGAGACAAATAGTTTCATCTCGTGAAGTCGATTTGTCTTTTAAGGGAAGGTTGTCGAACTGATTGGTGTCATTGGGTATTTACAAAATGTATTTCACTTCCTTCACCCGTTATCCCGTATGAATAGGGAGTTGTGAAAGGTGAAGGGGTAATCTGCAAAAAGGAAAAAAGAGGTTGTTTCTTCCGATGATAGTATCTTATCTTATGAGGATATTACTTTTTTGGAGCAGGATAGATAACAGGAAAAGGCTGACAAGATTGTCAGCCTTTCTGTTCTGATATTATAACCTTAAAAAGGATTTATTATTTCAATGCCGTAAGCCAAGCGGGGACATAACCCAAACGGCGGCGGAGTTGCGCCTCATAGAGAGAATAAGGCTCTACGCGACTGCCTTGGCTTTCGATACGTTTGTTTTGTGGTACGTCACTGATGAATGTTTCGGCAAAATTGATAGAAGCGCCGTGGAAACCGACGATAACGGGCGGTACTGTTTTGCTCCATGCAGAATTTTTATCCCACCATACAAACTGATTGTTCCAATTGCTTTCATAGCCCGTGCGGGTAGCATTCATATTCCAAATGATTAAGTCACCTAAATGATTAGGAACTTCGTATCGGTCTCCACCTTGACGGCTGGGAATGAAAGCGCCTGTACAGCGGTCTATCAATGTGGCACGCGGTTGTGATGCGTGAGCTTCGTAGCAAGCATCGTCTCCCCATTGTACATTCCAGATAACGGCTCCCATACTTGGTTTGGATACGCCACAACCGTGATACTGTCCGGCATTTTCCATCCATTCAGCCAACTCTCCGGCTTTAGGAATTCGATAACCGCTACTATGGTCGTATACTTTACCTATAAATACGCGTGAAGAAGAATTGGAGCGTACGGCTGAATGTCCGCGATTGCCACTGATTTCTATGTCATAGGCCGACACATTGGCGCAACTA
This sequence comes from Bacteroides clarus YIT 12056, assembly GCF_900129655.1. GTDB lineage: Bacteria > Bacteroidota > Bacteroidia > Bacteroidales > Bacteroidaceae > Bacteroides > Bacteroides clarus. Next base: position 347,266 of record NZ_FQWK01000003.1, on the reverse strand, counting down.
ACCAAAGAGGCTGCTTCACTGACACTGACAAAATTAACACGACGCATCCATGAGTCGGTCAGGCGTACTAAGTCTATAAGCTTGTATTCGCTGTCATAAGAACCATTGTTACTGCTACTTTCATGGTGCTGGAATCTCTCTTCCGCTTTTCCTTCAAAAGCGATGTCTTCCACCCCTACATTTTCATAATGTTTGTATTCTTTGATAACCCAATTATATTTGGCTTCCACTTCGTGCATGATAGGCTCTTTGAAAGTAACCTTATTACCATTGACAGAAGCCACTTGATGTAAATCATATATCTCCGCTCCATCTTTCACGATTGAAGTTGCAGCGTTCAAATCGCTGATGGGGTGGGGGGCTATTTCTTTGGCAACAAATTCCGGGTCATTGTTTTTCACGTAGAGACATACCCAGTCACCCGCCTTGATTTTAGAAGCACTACCCACGGTTATTTCAAACCCGCCTTTGGGAGTATCGGCGGTAACCTCGGTAATGTCGGATTTCATGTCAACACCGGAATAATTCTTTATTTCAATCATCGTGGGACACGTCCACATATCACCGGGAGTAGCCATTGTGTTTTTAGCATTCATCTTGAGCGTAGTAAGATTTCTACCTGCTCCTTTGATAAGGAAACCGCCCATAGTAAGGCTGATAGTCTTGTCTACTTCCTCTTCGGTCTGTAAAATATATTCTCCTTTCGGGAAGTAGATAATGGCATTTAGAGGAGCGTCTCCATTTACTTGCATTCGGGTAGTGTTTCCGTTGAGCGCACGTTTTGCCCCTGCTGCTTCCAAAGCCTTTAAGAATGCTTCCCGATCTGACTTGTCATCATCAGGTATGGCACCATAACGGGTTACATCAAACACTTTATATCCGCGAGCTATCAGCTCCTCCATTTCCGGTGGCGCTACTTCTCCATGCATATATCCCGCATACGAAAAGTCGAGCAGTACATTGTTCTCCGAACCGGACACAAACTCTTTCCATGCATTGCAATAGTCGGCGTCAAAAGTCGTGTTCAGCAACTTGGCTTCCAGCGTCACTGTACGTTGGTATTGCTTGGAAGAAGTAGTGATAATGTTAATATTCTGTGTCTTTGTGGCAGATGCTGTGGCCGGAGCCTTAATTGATAATTCATCGTTTTCCAGTGTCACCGTCCAGCCGTCGGGAGCTTTTATTCTGGTTCTCACTACATCGCTTGTCTCCACTTCGTACTTGCGTTCTTCGTTAAGGAAGAACGTCAGCCCGTCTTCTGCTTCGCTTCCTTTTACTTTGAGGTAGAAGTTACTGATGACAGGGAAATCCTTTAATCCTTTGTCCGCTCCCAAAGTAAGGGATAGCTTACCGGCAGTTTCGTTATAAACGATGTCACTGAAGAGCGAGCTTACTCCTGCGCCTTTACCGCCAAATGCAGCGATGCGGCTGCGTGAGGTATCGGACAGATAGGCATAAGTGGTACCGCCGTCACAGGTTATTTTCCAGAAGCCTTCGTTGTCAATCTGCAATTGAGGAGAACGGTAAGCGGCTTCTATATCTTCCAGCGAGTAGGCATTCAGCGTTTTGCCGGATGGGTCGGTGAAGTCGAGATAATTACTGCCGTCGAAGCTATAAGCCCAGTTACCCTTTTCGGAGATTGTGATAAGGGGGAAGAAAGCGTCTACCTCTTCTCCGGCGCCGATATTGTAGGCGTTACCACCGGAAAGTTCTACTTTATAGCCTGTTTCGATGGGAGTGATACCTACGGGAATCTCGCCGGACAGCAGACTTTGGTAGCAAAGAATGGAGGCATTCAGTCGGTCGACCGTACCTTCAAAGGCGGCTACCTGCTCTTTCATATACTCGGCCTGTGCCTGTTTGTCGGCATCGTCGTCGCACGACTGCAGCGGCAGTAGCAGCAGGCTGCAAACGGCGGGAAGCAAAAGTTGTTTGATGTTCATTTTTCTCATACTTATGTGTTAGATTTGGTTTTTTATTTCTTTTCGATAAAATTGAGGTAACGGGGGAAACCGTCTTCCAGCACTACTGTTACACGGGTTTGCCCGTCGGTGTGAGTTACGGACAGGGCTTCCGCAGCGCTTGTCTCATCCAAAGTCCATGTTCCGTGGAAAGTCAGTGTAGCGGTGGTGGGGGTGGATACCCAACCGAAGTATTTATCGGACTGCGGACGCAGGTCGGGGTTGCAGACAGCTATTGAAAGCTGCTTGCCTGTGATGCGTTCCAATAGCAGCAGCTCCGTGTCCGAGGCGAGCAGCGCACCTTCATTCAGCCCTGTGGCAGGGGCAAACAAAGCGTATGCGGTTGTGTGCGAAGGTGTGTGCTTCACGATGTGCAGTGAATCTTGCTGCTGTTTTACTTCGAAGATACCGCCTTTGCGTACAAAACGTTTGGCGTCGGCGCGCATGCGTTCGGCCGTAGTGGCAGGTACTACAAGGAACTGATATTTCTTTTGTACGGGCTTCGCGCCGTGCAGAAGATATGCTTTGGCGGCTGTCATTGTTCCCATACCTTGCTCGGTAAGGCCGAAAGAGGATGGAGTGGTCTGCTTGCCGTAGCGAACGATAAGCGGGTCGTTTCCGGCAGGGATGAAGTATCCGGTAGAGCATGGATTTACAATCCAAGTATCTTTGGAAGAGGCGATGCTCAGTGAATCGCCCTCTGCCAACGGTTTGCCGTTGACTATCGTTGAGGCCTTGCCGTCCGTAACGCTTTGGAACAAGTTGGTGGCTGTAATCCATTTGTCAGGATATTCACCTTGTGCGCTTACGCCGCTGCCCATGCTGAACAACATGCCGTCGATGGCAAAGACTGACTTGCAGAAAGAGAGGTGGGTGGGAACGAAACGTTGGCTGCCCCATTTGTCGTCCTGGTCGAAGGCAGCGGCGAACAGACCGCAATCACCCCATGCCAATGCACCTGCAAAGTTGGTGGTGTGCGACCATTGGTCGAAACGGTCGGCGTTGTTGCCGTTGGGCAACATTGATTTCCAGTCGGTGTAGTGTACGGTGGTGGTACCGGGCATTACGTTCCAGTCCCATCCGCCTTTTTCAGCGCTTTTCTTGTCCTTGTAAGGGTAGCCGGAAGCCGCTAAAGAGCCTTCATACAATACTTCCAATGTACCGTGCGATTGGTAACGTCCGAAGCGGTTGGTCTTGTTATAGATTTCGCCACCCCAGAAACGGGTGGTGGGGCAGCGCATGGTGGCTACCCAATTCGCCTGACGATAGATGCCGGCCGGACTGTAGTTGAATTGATAAAAGCCGTCCAGTTTTCGGGGAGTGACGCCTTTATAATGGTCGGTTTTGAAGAAGGCGTTGTAATAGGCGGCAAGTTCCGGGTCGAATTCTTTGCCGTCCATGTCTCCGCCAATCTCTACCAGCTCGCGGAAAAGAGCTTTGGAAAAGTTCACGTCCAGTCCGTAGAGCGGGTGACGTCCGGCGAGGCTGTTGGCGTAGAAATGTTCCGTATCGGATGCGGAAGACGTAGCCATAAGGTATACGCTTACGATTGCCTTACTCATGCGTTGGTATGCATTGCGGGTGATACGGAAAGCAGTGCCTTTCAGCCGTCCCATATATTCCACCCATGTGCGGTAGGAGTACATATAGCCGTTGTAATGTGTTTTGTGGTGGAAACCTGTACCGTCGGGTTTCAGGATGTCTTTTTCACCGGGTACATATTGCGTACATGCCGAGAGATAACGTGAGAATGAACGCAGGTCTTCCGCTGCTTGTGCATTGTCCGGGTTATGGAGTGCGCATACAAACAGATGCGGAAGCACGTTGTACAGATAGTCGGAGTTGACGGTACGTTTCAGGATAGCGTCTTTCTGGTTGAGTTTATAAAACTCCATCAGTCCTTTTACCGATTCAATCAGTCGTCCCTGTTGTTCGGGAGTACAAACCGGCAGGGCGGAAAGAAAATCGACGGGAACGACACGCACGTCTGTGTACGAGTTGTATGGAAATGCGGGAATGCGTTCTATTACTCCGTCGTTCAGTACTTTATCCAGGTAAGGAGAAAATTCGGAACCTTCGGGCAGGTTCTCTTGTGCAGCGTATGCCAATGCACGTATGGCGGCGGCGAGTTTGCGGGTATCTTCAATCTTTACCGTTTCCATTTTGGCGGTATCAAAGCTTTTTATGAAGTCGATAGCACGCTGTACTTCTGCCTTGGTGGCTTTTGCCGGTTTCAAGGGATATTTTTTACGTAATTTCAGCAAGTCTTCGATAGAGGTATCGGAGGTATTGCCGGATTGGTGGGTAACGGCGGATGGGATACTGTTGTCGGTTGCTTCTGATGCCTGGGCATGTGGTTGTCCTGCCAGGGACAGAAGTAAAAATAAGCCAAGAAAATTCTTCATAATATCAGTCTTTTAATTTTGGTTGCTAAATTCGGCATTTTGAGGGATATGTGAGGTATAAAAAAATACAGAAAAGGGGAGATTATTGTTCAAGTAGGGAGGGGAGTTAGTTTGTGTCCGATGTAATTCGTGAATAAGTGAGACTTTATGTTTATTTTCGTCGGAATGTATTTTGGAGTGAGGATAGAATGATAAATATAGTATAATAATTATCAAAACATATACAGCTTTTGCATGAAACATATGCTATCGAGTAAAATATTGTATGATTTATCACTCCTCTGTTTTTATATAGTGAACAGGATAATTTCCATATAAGTATTGCAAATAACTACATAAAAAATCCCTTGCTGCGGGGGCGGAGCAAGGGATTTTGGTTAAGAATAGAGATTTGATTAAGGTTGAAAATTTGTGATAATCTTAACCACTTAAGTCCTTTAGCGATATGATTTATTGCTACTCTTCTATTTTCTCGAATTTCATGTCTTTAAAGAATATAGAATAATCTTTTGCCACATTCTTCCAAAGGACAATCGTTATACCTTGTATATTTTCGTCGGTTGTTGACTTATAACATCCTTCAGGATCCTCTTCTTCTGTAGGAACATCGCCAAGACCCGCTTTAGCGGCAGCCATGCTTAAGTCAATATCAAAGTAATATTCTGCCCAGTCGTCTGTAAGTTTTTGTCCGATTTGAACTCTTTTTCCGCTAAAGCTACTGATGACTTTAAATGCAACACAGTCTGTTGCATCTCTGAAAGTTATACCTAAAGTTTGACCAGTATCTGCTATAGAGAGTTTTGCTTTAAAAGAGAAACGATATTGACCTTTTACCAAAGGCTTGCTTCCGAAATGATAACCAAAGCTGGAATTATCCCAAGTTAATCTTGAAGCATTATCAGACTTAATTTCCATAGCATTCTCTGTAGCGTTGTATGATACTTTGGTTGCATTGGCTCTGGCAAACCAGAAATTAGTGTTATCTGTTATTTTATCTTCCTTATATGTTTTTCTGTCTACAACCGGGGTGTTTTGCTCAAAAAGGACATCAAAGGTAGTTACAGGGGCTATGATTTCTTCTCCCTCTACATCGATTTTATCTGATGGCTTCCATTCATCAACAGTTCCACCGGGAATTGTGATTCCTGCATTATTTTCACCTATCAATACATTAATTCTGCGGTATCTGCCTTGTTCATAAGAAACAGCGGCTGTGTGTGTAAATCTATAATTCTTATCTTTATCTGCACCTACTCCATACACTTCTAATAAAGTTTTATTTGCTTCAATCGTTTGAGCCGGAACAATGGCACGGTATAAATAAGTAGTTTGAGTAGTCTCGGATTCTACAGGGCACATAGATACGTCAGCATTATCACTGGTTGCGCTTATATCGTCTGTTGTAAGATCGATAGTTGCTGAAGTTTTGACATCTTTCAATACAACACTTGCAGGTGCTGCTGATACCAAATCACCGGAAACCAATACTTCCACCATTGAAAATAGATGTTTGTATTGTAGGGTAATAGTTGCGTTGTTGGTAATCTTCTCCGCTTTAGCGGTCAAGATGTCGCTCAAATCATAGTTAGTATTTCCGTTATTTCCGTCAGCAATTGTTTGGTCTTGCTGAACGCTTAATGTAGCAGCGGCGGGAGTAGCTACAGATTCGGAATAAGGATAGTAGGCATAGAACGTATATTCCCCGTCTTCCGGCAGAATAATAGCGTCGTCAGCACCAGAAGCTTTCCATTCACCATCTTTATATTCGTATTTTTTATTGCTATATTCAGTAGGTGCACCGGTACTTTCGTATACAAAGATACCTACGGCATCACCTTCACGCCAAGACACGCTACGGTTACTACCGCTACCAGTTGTAACAGTACGTGTATTGGTATTTCCGATATTCATTTCAAATTTCACGGGTTTGCCCTCTTTCACAGTACCTGTCTTCGGTTCATTTTCATCATTGCTACAACCGGTAGCAATGAATGCCGCTGCAAGGCACAGTGCTAAATGTTTTAAGGTTTTCATATCTTTCAATTGTTTTTGATAGTTGATAAATATTATTTTTGATTAACTAAGATTGTACTTCTTCACCTTCACCACTGATTTTATCGTCTTCTTCCCAACCTGCGATAGGTGAGGAGGAACTCTCGATAGTATAGCCGGTGTTGCTGACAGTAACATCGAATACATATTGCATTCCACGCTCAAAACTACCTATGCTGCTACCGATAGTATAAGTCTTCTTCTTCAGCGCATCAGGCAACTTGTTTGCATTGATAGTGGCTACATATCCCTGTGTACCGCCGAGAGGCATAACGAATGCTTCTGTGGTACGTGCCACAGTGGCATCGGTAGACGAGGAAGTACGCATACGGAACGAGGCTACACTTTCTGTATCGGCACTGAAACGTCCCTCGACAACATTGAAACTACCGATGGTAGGTAGGCCGTTAAGGTCTACTGTCACATTATCGAGCTGTTCCGCCGTTATATCCCCCTCCGCACGGAAGTAAAATACCAAACGGCTCAGGGCGGGAGCAAGGCGCATGGAAGCCACCGTATTCTCTTTAGTGAGCGAGCTGGCACGTCCATACAATAGGGAAGATGCTTTCATGTCTCCCTGTTTGTCCAACTTCAGAGGCACCATACCTTCGGTTTCGAACGTTTCCTGACGCGGATAGTAGATGGCTACATCCCATACATCCTCACCTGTTGTAGGAAAGTAGGGAATGGCGTCTACTTGGTCGGGCTGGAAATAGTCGTCATACGAAGTCGGTGTAGGACTGTAGCTGAGATTAGCGTGCGGGCTCACCACTTCGCTGCTGCCGCTTTTCAGCACATATACGCCGATTTTGTCCTCGGGCTTGGTCCAGGTAGTTCCTTCCTGCTGGGTGTCATAGTTGGTGTACACCTTTGCTTCGATAATGAGAGGGTATGCCTTAGGGTCTGCGGCAGGTGCTTCATCATCGCTGCAGGCGGTCAGTAAAACCCCTGCAAGGAAAAGAAATATGAGTTTGTTTTTTATCATAACGGATACCGTTTCTTTATTTGATTGCGTGTTATTCTTCTATTTTCTTCAGTGATACGCCGTCTATCAGGACACTTGACGGTTCGGATGCACTGTTTTGGAAACAGATAGAGAAGTTCTTCAAGTCTGTGGGAGTAGCATCCTCCGTATCGTTCATGCTGAACTGGTAGATGCTGTTGGCCACTTTACCGAAGTTGAAGTCGAGCGTGTAGTAGGTCCACTTGCCCGAAGGGTTCGCCTTGCCGAAACCACCGTAGAATTTGCGATCCGCTTTCTTAGGCTGGCTTTGTGTGCACACAAAGAAACGTTGCAGGTCTTTACCGTTGGCATCACGCAGACGGATGAATACTTTTACTTGTCCCATGTCTTCGGACTTAGCCCAGAAACCCAATTTATACATACCCGGTTCTACGCTGCCTTCGTAACGTTGTGCCACGAACGACTTGTACCAGGTAGTCAGTTTGGGGTCTACGGAAAATTCCAATACTTTGCCGCGCTGCTTGTCGTTGATGATGCGGAAAGAAGCTGCGGTTTCATCGTTTACGGCGCACCAAGTGCCGAATGTCACGTTGTCTTTGCTGCCATATTCTGTAGTGAGGTCGGCGTTGTCGAATTCATTGTCCTTTATCAATTCTTGTGCTTGCAGTCCGGCTGCCATAACCAGCATACCGAAAACGCTTAAAATAATCTTTTTCATGATAATAATTATTTTTAGTGGTTAATAAAACGCTTGTTTGAATTATTGTGCAGGTTTCACTTCAACGGTTACTTCACGTACTATCTGTTCCGAATTCCATTTGTTGGCATTGGTAACGATGAAAGTGGCGGTATAGGTACCCGGTTCGCTGTAAGTGTGCTGATAGATGCCGAGACGGGCGTTTGTTCCCTTGATAGGAGTACCACGGTCGGGCTCTACGCTATGCGGCGACAGCTTCTGGCTTACCATCCATACATCGATGTCGTAATCCTGGGATTCGTTGACTGTTATTTTTCCATCCGTTACGACATATTCTTGCGGTTGGAACATCATGCTGTAGTTGCTGACAGTGAAATTGTTCTGTACCTTGGAGGTGACAAAGTGCGGCGTGAAAACGAACTCCCTTACCATGTCTTCCACTACAATCAGGTTTTTGTCCGGTTCGCGCTTCACGAGTTTAAGTTCGGTGACGTCGATGCGAGGGCGGTTGTCGTAGCTATATGTCTTTGTAGGGTTGTTCGGAAGAGTATGTCCTTCGCTCTTTATTCCTGTGTGAGGCTCCGCCAGATAACGGAAAGCAAGGTAGAAATCCTTATCTTTGTATTGGCTGAGATTGACAGCGGCATACGGCAGTTTGGCTGTGGTACTGGTTTCCAAGATAACACTTTTCAGGTATTCTTCATTGACAGCCGGATCCGGGTCGGTAAGGTCGTGCCATTCTTCGGGGTTGATTTCTCCCGAACCGTCGTAAGTATCGGAAATCATGACGCGCAGGATACGGTCGCCCAAATAGTCATAATTTTCGGCATATTGCATCTTGGCGGAGTATGAAAGTCCGAGACTGTCTACTTCGGGCAGCGTGGTACGGTCTCTGTTGGCATAACGGTCGTTTTTCTCGCCGGAGTAGAAAGCTATGTAGTCGGGATTTCCGTCGAATTCGAAGGTGACAGGCTGACCGGCATACACTGCATCGGGTGTTTGGACGTTTACACCGAATTCTACACTTTCGGTTCCATCGCGATCGCATGAGGAAAAAGTAGCGAGCAGGCATAACGCCAGCAGTTGCGCAAGGCGTTTACCGGAAGTGGGATTATTATTTGTTTTCATATCGTTATGAACTGTTATTTATCGTTTCTATTATATACTTTAATCGGGTTACCAGCGTTCGTTCTGCTTACAGATGGTATTGGTGCTTAACTCGCACTGCGGTATGGGCAGATACAAATTACGCTCGGATATATTGTAGGCCGGAACGGAACGTACGTCGCTACGCTCATAGCCCACTGTGGCGCTGGAAGCACCGCAATTGGGGTTCTCGGGAGCGGTTTGGTCGTAGAGCATACGTATGCGGTCGAAATAGAACTGTTCGCCGCGGCGGCGCAATTCCATGTGCCGGGGCACTTCAAAGCAGAGTTCGCGTGTCTGTTCCCTGAACAGTAATTGCCGCATGTTCTCCTTGTTGTCGGTCCTACCGGCTTCTCCTTGTAGGAGAGTTCGTGCATTGGAACGTTCGCGTACGCGGTTGAGGGCTTTTATACACTCATCTGTGGGGCCGTTCAGCTCGTTTTCGGCTTCGGCAAACATCAGTAATACGTCGGCAAAACGCATGATGGGGAAGTTGATGGACGAATTGTTACGTGCCCACGGACGTACGGGGTCGTATTCGGCACGCCATTTGCCGGGGTTGCCGGTGCGGCCGTAGTTGTTGGCGCTTGTCAGGTTGGCATCGGTCAGGTAGTTCTTTTCTATTTTTCCGGTCTTGGCATTGGCTTTATAAGTGTAGTCGGCGAAAGTCCACCAACGACGCTGGTCGCCTTTGTCTTTGGCTACATTTACTTTGTATTCTCTTTCCGCATCTCTGTCACTTTCCAGACCGTCTTCCAAGTAGAGGCGGTATAGTATCTTGGTAGCATCGTACCAGGCGTATGCGTAAGGTACATCAGGGTCGGTGGTGACACCTTGCGATATACCGATGTACAAACCTACTTTACCGCATTCGTTACTGCGGTCCATGCCATTGCCGTAGAACTCCACCTCGAACATGCTTTCGCGGGCTTCGAGGTCGTAACGGTTGGAACACATATTGATGAAAAGGTCGCGATAGCCTTGGTGAGCAGGGTCTGTTTCTCCGTAAAGGTGATGCAGATTGCTGTCTATAACTTTCTTGGCATAGGTACGGGCTTCTTCCCAAGTATCGGCATAAACAGGATAACCGGACTGCCAGATATAGGCACGAGCCAACAATGCCTGTACCGTGGTACGGGAGATGCGTCCCGGAGCGTTCAGCTCGTCAGCGGGGAGACAGCCACTTTCCGCCGCTTTCAGGTCACGGATGATTTGTGCGTATATAGCTTCCTGCGGAGACTTTTCCAAGAGCTGCGTGGTGAGGTCGCGGGTAGGAGTCAGGCGCAATGGCACTTCACCCCAATAGGCAACGAGATTCATATAGTAGAGTGCACGCAGTGCGCGAGCCTCGGCAATATACATTTTCTTGTTTCTTGCGCTTCCGCATTGTTCGTCTGTACGCTGATTGATGAGGTCGATAAAATCGTTGGCGCGGTTGATGCCGTCGTAGAGGGCAAGCCAGCAGTCCTTGATATAACCGTCCGTATTGTTGTGCGTATAAAGATTGGGTTGGAGGTTATCTTTACCGTAGCTGCGGTTGTAGACGAGAATATCTGTTCCGGAGTCGAGGTCGCCCCACAAGTATTGTCCGTAAGCTCCCGCATAACCCAATACGTCGTATACACCGGCTAATCCGGACATACAAGAGGTTTCATCCTGATAGATGGTCTCCGCATCGGGATTGTCGTAAATTTCAGTGTCCAGAAAGTTGCATGAGGTGCAGAGTCCGGCACTTAGCAATATATATATCAACTTTTTCATGGTGTTTATATCTTTTTAGTTACTTCTGAATATCATATTACAAACCTAACTTCACGCCGAATGTATAGGAACGGGTGCGAGGGTAGGAGGAATAGTCGAAACCGCGTGTCATTGCCGAGTTACGGGTAGATACTTCGGGATCGTAACCGGTATATTTGGTCCACGTCCAAATGTTCTGTGCGGATACATATACACGGAGCGAACGTATCTTCAGGTTCTTCAGCATCTTGGTGGGGAAGCTGTAACCCAGCTGCACATTCTTTAACCGCAAGAAAGAAGCGTCTTCTATTTCTCGGTCGGTATTGATGTTGGTCAGGCTGCGGTTGGGAGCACACAGATAATTGGTGTAGTTACCCTCGGTAATGCTGCCGTCCGGGTTAACCGTACGCGGTGTCCAGTGGTTGGCGGCGGAAACAAGCTGGTTAGTGTGCTTGCTGTTGAGCGATTCCAGACGGGTACGGTTATAGTTGATAACGTCGTTGCCGTAAGACCATTGGAAGAATACGCTCAAGTCGAAGCCTTTCCACTCGAAGTTATTGGTGAAACCACCGGTGTGGATGGGCAGACCGTGACCGATAATCGTTTGGTCTTCAGCCGTTACCTTACCGTCGCCGTTCAAATCTTTCAATTTTACGCTACCGGGCTGGATGTTGCTGCGAACTTCAGTATTATTGGGTATTTCAGGCTTCAATACGTATTGTCCGGGAGCCACTTCGTTGAAATCTTCGTACTGATAGACACCGTCGTATACATAGCCGTACATCTCGGATAGCGGGTGTCCCACCTTACAGATATAGTTGTTAGTGGTTATCACGCTGCTGTAACGGCTCTCCTGTCCGTCGGAAAGTCCTGTGACTTTACTCTTGTTGAAAGAGATATTGAAGTTGGTGGTCCATTTGAATTTGCCCTTACCGCCTACAAAGTTTACGGTATTGATAGAAAATTCAAGACCGCGGTTGTTGATACTTCCGATATTTTGTTGTACGGAAGAGAAACCGAGCGAACCGGGCACTTCGGCGTAGAGCAACAGGTCTTTGGTGTCTTTGTTGTAGATATCGATTTCACCGTTGATACGGTTGTTGAAGAAACCGAAGTCCAAACCGATATTCGTTTGGTAGGTAGTTTCCCATTTCAGGTTTCTGTTACCTATCTGACTGTTGTAGATGGCTGAAGTGAGCATATTGTTGAATGCGTAGTTCTGGCCGGTGGCATAGAGCACGGAAGAAGCGTAGTCATTGTAAGTATTGTTGTTACCGGTAGCTCCCCAACCTACACGCAGTTTCAGGTTGGACACGAATGTGTCTTCCAAATTCATGAACGGCTCGTCGGAAAGACACCATGCAAATGATGCCGAAGGGAAATAACCCCATTTGTTGTAGGGGAAGCGTGACGAACCGTCGGCACGGATGGTAGCGATCAATATGTAGCGTGACTTCCAGTCGTAGTTGAAACGCGCGAAGTAAGACATCAGTTTGCTTTCCACGCTGGTGGTAGTGATGGAGCGGGGAGTACCGCTATCCAATCCCCAGAAACCGAGGCTTTCCCATGTGATAAGTCCCGAACCGGCTCCCATCACCGTAGTGCGGTCGCTGGAAAGAGAAGCTCCGAGAAGTCCTGCCAGATTGTGATCGCCGAAACGGCGTTTGTAGTTCAATGTGTATTCGTTGGACCAACTGTTACGGTCTTTGTCGGAGAAATTACCGTTTACACCACTTGCGGAGTATTTGGGGTCTCCCTGATAGGTATCCGAGTTGTAGAACGTCCGGCGCACATCTTGTCTCCACGTATAGTTGAACGTGGCTTTGAAAGTCAGGTTCTTGATAATATCCCAAGTCAGATACGTATTCAGGTTCAGTTGGCGTGTACGGGTCTGGTCGTACGAGTTCTGTACGGTTTTCATGGGGTTGTACGGATAGTTTCCGCTCTCATCCACCATGTTGTTAATCAGGTCGTCTTTCTCATTATAAGTAACCGGACGGTAAGCGAGTACCTGATAGAGGTAATATTGAGATGTACCGCCGCCCGACTGTGAGGGTGCCGAACCTTTGGACAGGTTATTGGCAAAGTTCATCGTTGCGCCGAACTTTACGGATTTGCTGATGTTCTGGTCGAGAGTAAGGCGTGCTTTTAAGCTCTCGTAAGAGGAGTTGATGATAACGCCTTGCTGGTTATAATAAGAAATACTCGAGCTATAACGGGTGTTTTTACTACCGCCGGAAAGAGATACATTGTGGCTTGTCATGGGAGCGCCCCGATATACCTCGTCTTGCCAGTTATAATAAGGTATGTAATCGTAATCGGCCAATGTACGTTTACGTCCCAATGCTTCGCTATATCCGAAGTAGGTATCGTTCAGCTCTTTTTCGGTCAACATTTCGGTCTGCAACTTCATAAATTGCTTACCGTTCATGATGTCGAGGAATTGAGGCTGTTCCTGCCAGGTAAAGTAACCGTCGTATGTCATGCGGGGAGCACTCTCTTTACCGCGTTTGGTAGTGATGATAATTACACCGTTGGCGCCGCGCGCGCCATAAATAGCGGTTGCGGAAGCATCTTTCAGAATGTCCATGGACTCGATGTCACTCGGGTTATAGGCGGCGGCGTTGGGGTCGTCGGTCGCAAAACCGTCGATAACATACAACGGAGAACCATCGGAGTTGTCGGAAACCGTATTACTACCGCGGATAACGATGTTCGCTGCCGAACCGGGACGTCCGTCACCGCTTACCACTTGCACACCGGCAACACGTCCGCCTAATGCCTGGTCGAACGATGCGACAGGAGTTTTATTGAGCTCTTCCATGTCTACTTTCGCCACAGAACCGGCAAGGTCGCCTTTCTTGGCGCTACCATAACCGATGGCTACTACTTCATTCAGCATCACGCCGTCTTCTTTCATTACGACATCGATTACTTTATTCTTTCCTACCGGAATTTCACGGGTGGTGTAACCGATAAAGGAGAAAACAAGAATGGCTTTCTGATTAGGTACTTCAATCGAGTATTTGCCGTTTATATCGCTGATAGTACCGATTGTGGTTCCTTTTACAGTAATGTTGGCTCCGATAACTGTTTCTTTAGTCTCATCGGTAACTGTACCTGTAATTTTGATTTGTGCTTGCAGCGCAGTCAGCGAAAGCAGCAAAAAGAATAAAAGAGAACTCGCTCTTTTAAAGCTCACGGAATGGTTTCTTTTCATATTATCAAAAATAAGATTATCTTATGCTGTTTTTTAAATCCGGTGGCAAAGTTATAAATATATGTAAAAACATTCTTCTATAATAGTACAGACAGAGTACATTTTCGTACAAAAATAAAATTGTACATAAAAAGAAAGCCACATCAGAGTATGGTGTAGCTTGTGTAATGACATAAATAAGGCACGAATCGTACAGAATACCACGGATTTTATTCTTTATCCGTAAGATGCCGTACAATTCGTGCCGGAGTATTTCCTGACTTCTGATTTCAGACTTATACACTCATAAATCCGGAATCATAAATCAAGGAATCATTTGTCTTTTCTCAGTTCTGCAAAGATAAGTCCTTCCAGTTCTTCCGCCAGTTCCGGGTTGTCCAGAATAACTTGCTTGGCGGCGTCGCGTCCTTGTGCGATTTTGGTGTCGTTATAGCTGAACCAGGAACCGCTTTTCTTGACGATACCCAGTTCCGCGCCCAGGTCGATGATTTCTCCTGCGCGCGAGATGCCTTCGCCGAACATGATATCGAATTCTGCACGACGGAAAGGAGGAGCTACTTTGTTCTTTACAACTTTCACTTTGGTCTGCTTACCGATTACCTCTTCTCCGTTCTTGATAGCCTGGCTTCCACGGATGTCGAGACGTACGGAAGCATAGAACTTCAACGCGTTACCTCCGGTGGTTGTTTCGGGGTTACCGAACATTACACCGATTTTTTCGCGGAGCTGGTTGATGAAGATACAGGTTGTACGGGTCTTGCTTACGGCGGATGTCAGCTTACGCAGCGCTTGTGACATAAGACGTGCCTGCAAGCCTACCTTGTTGTCGCCCATATCGCCTTCAATTTCGGCTTTCGGGGTCAGGGCGGCTACGGAGTCTACCACAATGATGTCGATGGCGGAAGAACGAATCAGTTGTTCTGCAATTTCCAATGCCTGCTCGCCGTTGTCCGGTTGCGAAATCAAGAGGTTATCTACATCTACGCCGAGTTTGGCCGCATAGAAGCGGTCGAAAGCGTGCTCCGCATCGATGAACGCCGCGATGCCGCCCGCCTTTTGCGCTTCGGCGATGGCATGGATCGCCAACGTGGTCTTACCGGAAGATTCCGGACCGTAGATTTCAATGATACGTCCGCGGGGATAACCGCCTACACCCAATGCTACGTTCAGTCCGATAGAACCGGTAGGGATTACTTCTACTTGTTCGACGCTTTCGTCGCCCATTTTCATGATAGAACCCTTACCGAAACTTTTTTCTATCTTATCCATGGCAGCTTGCAGTGCCTTTAGTTTTTCGCTTGCTGCCATATTATTTCCGTTTTCAAAATTAAGTTCGTCTTTCTTTGCCATATAAAATAAATAATTAGTGTTTAGTGGTTAGTGATCGGTGGTGAATGATTAATGAACGGGATCGCACGGCATTAATCACTGACCGTTGCTCACTAATCTTTATTACAGGATTTGTGCGGCGTGGTCTTTGGTCTTTACTTCCTTGGGCGTGATGATACGCTCGATCACTCCTTCTTCATTAATGATAAAGGTGGTGCGGAAGGTGCCCATATATTTACGTCCGTACATGCTCTTTTCACCCCATACACCGAATTGCTCTACCAGTTTCTTGTCTGTGTCTGCAATAAGGGTAAAGGGCAGGTTGTTCTTTTCGATGAATTTTTGGTGAGACTTCTCGTTGTCTACGCTGACTCCGATAACTTCATAACCGGCCTTGCGCAAGTCGGCATAGTTGTCGCGCAGGTTGCAGGCTTGCGCCGTACAGCCTGAAGTTGAGTCTTTTGGATAAAAGTAAAGTACTATTTTCTTTCCTTTATAATCGCTCAGACGAATTTCTTCGCCTTTTTCATTGATACCCAATATTTCGGGCGCTTTATCTCCTACGTTCATATAAATTAAAAATTAAGAATTAAGAATGAAGAATTACCATGCGGCGTGTGTTGTGCAACCAAATTCTTCATTCTTAATTCTTCATTAAACTAAATTTCCAGGTCTCCGTCAACTACTTCATGCCAAGGCAATCCTTGCTTGTTAAGCTGTTCCATGAACGGATCGGGATCGAATTCCTCCACGTTCCATACGCCCGGTTTCTTCCACAGGCCTTTGAGGAACATCATGGCGCCAATCATGGCGGGAACGCCGGTTGTGTAGCTCACGCCCTGCATGCCTGTTTCCTTGTAAGCTTCCTGGTGGCTGCAATTGTTGTATATATAATAGGTGTGTTCCTTGCCGTCCTTCAAACCGCGGATACGGCAACCGATGGAGGTTTCGCCTTCGTAATTCTCGCCCAAATCCTGCGGGTTGGGGAGTACGGCTTTCAGGAATTGCAGCGGAACGATTTTCATACCGTTGTATTCCACCTCGTCGATACGTGCCATGCCGATGTTTTGGATAACACGCAGGTGCGTAAGGTATTCTTGTCCGAACGTCATCCAGAAACGTGCACGCTTGATGGTGGGGAAGTTCTTTACCAGAGATTCCAGTTCTTCGTGATAAAGAAGATAAGAGTCACGCGGTCCGATGTTCGGGTAGGTGAGCGCTTTATGGATTTCCAGCGGACGGGTGGTTACCCACTCGCCGTTTTCGTAATAACGTCCGTTCTGGGTGATTTCGCGAATATTGATTTCCGGATTGAAGTTGGTTGCAAACGCTTTATGATGATTTCCCGCATTGCAGTCCACTATATCCAGGTATTGAATTTCATCGAAGTGATGCTTGGCGGCGTAGGCGGTATATATGCCGCTTACACCCGGGTCGAAACCGCAACCGAGGATAGCTGTCAGTCCGGCGTCTTCAAAGCGTTTTTTGTATGCCCATTGCCAGCTGTATTCAAAGTGAGCGACGTCTTTCGGCTCGTAATTGGCCGTATCCAGATAATTCACTCCGCTTTTCAGACAGGCTTCCATGATAGTAAGGTCTTGATAGGGGAGAGCCACATTTATGACGATTTCAGGTTTGAAACTATTGAAGAGCGCCACCAGTTCGTCCACGCTGTCTGCATCTACCCGGGCGGTTTTGATGTTAGGGTTACCGATTGCTTTCGCAACGGCGTCACATTTGGATTTGGTGCGGCTGGCAATCATGATTTCTGTGAACACATCCGGATTTTGAGCCACTTTGTGCGCAACAACGGTACCTACACCGCCTGCACCGATAATAAGAACTTTACCCATTTCTTCTACTTGCAAAAGTTTTAAATATGATTATCATTTTTTCAAAGAGCAAATATAAGGCTTAATTCTCAGATAAACATTAAAATCCTGCTAAATACTTTGGGGAAAGTACTGCTATTTCTAAACAAAAGGTTTGCTTTTGGGTTATTTTACATATCTTTGTTCCGTAAAAATTAACTTAAACAAAAAATAGCAATGAAGAAAGTATTTGTTTCCCTTTGTATGGCGGCTACTCTGGTGGGGCTGTCATCGTGCGCTTCGACAAAAAATGCCGCAACTCTCTCTTCTCTGAGTGGCGAGTGGAATATTATTGAAATAAACGGCAGTGCGGTCGTGCCCGCTCCGAATCAGGAATTCCCTTTCATCGGTTTTGACACAAAGACCGGAAAAGTCTATGGAAACAGCGGTTGCAACCGCCTGATGGGCTCTTTCGACGTGAATGCCAAGCCCGGACAGATAGACCTGGGAGCGCTGGGAAGTACCCGTATGATGTGTCCTGACATGACAGTCGAAAAGAATGTGTTGGCCGCTTTGGGGCAAGTAAAGAAATATAAGCAACTGGGCAAAGAGAACATGGCATTGTGCGGTTCTTCCAACCGTCCCCTTATCGTGTTGCAGAAGAAGGAAGCTTCTTCCAAGTTGTCCGACCTGAATGGCAGATGGATAATCAGTGAGGCCGGCGGGCAGGCTATTCCTTCCGGAATGGAGAAACAGCCGGCTATCGAGTTTGACATTGCGGAAAAACGCATGCACGGTAATGCCGGATGTAACATCATCAACGGTTCTTTTGATGTGGATGATGCAAATCCTGCGGCCATTTCGTTCCCGAGAGTCATCAGCACTATGATGGCATGCCCTGATATGGAAGTGGAAGGCCGGGTCTTGAAAGCGTTGAATTCCGTTCAGTCTTTCGGTAAGCTGGCAGGCGGCGGTATGGGCTTCTATGACACGGATAATAACCTTGTGATGGTATTGGTAAAGAAATAACGGACTTTTGTACGTTATTCAATATAAGATTCCACGGATTTCACAGATTTATTTTATTCTTTATTCTGTGAAATCCGTGGAATTTGCGCTTAATAAAGAAACAAACAGTAAGTGTTTCTTATTTTTACACATTCCCTTTTTTTCTCAGTCCGGCACGTATGCGGCTTAATGATTGCGGAGTGATATACAGGTATGAAGCCAGGTATTTCAGCGGTACATCCTGCAATAGTTCCGGGTTCTCTTCCATTAATGTAAGATAACGCTCTTTGGCGGTAGGCGGCGCCCCATAAGCCAGTGTCGAAGCGTCTACTGACAATATTTCACGTTCAAAAATCTTCCTGCCGAAGTTTGCCATCTCGATAGAGTGTGCGAACAGAGCTTCCAATTTGACTTTACTGATGCAATAGGCTGTACTGTCGTTTACAGACTCGATATTGACCTGAGACGGTTTGTCGTCCACATAGCCCCATGAAGAGAATGCGGCATCACCGGGACTGACGAACCATAAGGAGTTTTCCGTTCCGTCTGCCAGATAGTATGCCCGCCATATACCTTTCTTTATGAGGTAGAAATTAGAATTCCGTTCT
Organism: Bacteroides clarus YIT 12056; assembly: GCF_900129655.1. Classification (GTDB taxonomy): domain Bacteria; phylum Bacteroidota; class Bacteroidia; order Bacteroidales; family Bacteroidaceae; genus Bacteroides; species Bacteroides clarus. The sequence continues at coordinate 328,325 of NZ_FQWK01000003.1, read as the reverse complement.
CCTTTCTCTATTATGAGCTCTCCTTTGGAAAAAGCAACTTCTTCCATATGAGACAATAGCTCAAATAAACTTTTCTCGGGCAGTTTATACTTCTTGCAGAATTTCTTTAGCATGATTTCCATGCTGCAAAGATATTGATTTTTCCTTGCCATTTCTTTTCCTGCCTATATAAATAATGAGTATGAAAAGAGCGGTCAACAGTTCCGCCAGCGGGGTAGCCAGCCAAATTCCCGGTTTACCCAGCAACAGCGGAAGTCCGTAAAAGCAGAGTGTCAGTAGGATAAATCCACGTAGCAGCGTGATGAAAGTGGCGTATTTGGCACGTTCCACACTCTGAAAATAGCCGATGGAAACTATGTTAACCGCAAAAAACACGAAACCGGATGCATATAGAGGCAAACCTTTCACTGCTATGTCATAGGCAGGATAACTCCGGTCGATGAACATGGCGACAATCTCCCGGCTGCAGAATATTGTAATCAGCGCAAAGCATATTCCGCAACCAATGGCTGTCTTTAAGGCGAGCAGGTAGGCTTGGCGTACACGAGGCGTCTCGTTGAGCCCGTAATTGAAGCTGATAATAGGCTGCGCCGACTGCGCAATGGCATTGTATACCATAAATATAATCGGGAAGAAGTAGCAGGCAATGCTGAATGCCGCCACACCGTCTTCTTTCAAATAATGAATGAATACAAGGTTGCCGACAAACATCATGCAGGCAATCGCCACTTCACACAGAAAGGCGGATGACCCCAGCCGGCACATATAACCCACATTGCGTTTCATCAGCTTCATGCTGTTGCGGCTGAGCTTCACCGGATAGAACCGCAGGGCACAGTTGCGCCGTGCGAGATAGACAATAATCATCAGCGCTCCCACCGTCGTTCCTATGGCACTTGCGAAAGCCGCGCCGAACATCCCCCAGCCGAAGGGGAAAATAAACAGATAATCGAGTATGATATTCAGAACGGCGGCAACTATATTGCACAACATGGCGAAGTTGGGCGAACCGTCCAGTCGCAGGAAAAACATTCCCGAATTAAGCAGGGCCGTAAAAGCGGAGAATGGCACGAACCAGCGCATGTATTCTACTGCCAAAGGTTCGAGCCGTTCCGAACCGCCTAACAGATGCACCACTTGCGGCGCAAACAGGCAAAACAGGGTGGAAGTGCATATCAGCAACAAGGAGGATACCACTATGGATTGTGTAATATTGATACGTGCCACTTTGGGCTTATTGTGCGACAAGTGGATGGAAGCCACTACAGATGCTCCTACACCGAACATCAGGCCGATGCCGGTGGAGAATAACCATAGCGGCGCCACGATATTAACGGCGGCAAGGGCATCGCTGCCTATACCTTTTCCCACAAAGATACCGTCGGTAATGACGAATAATGCGGAAAATATCATTCCCAGTACGGTAGGGAGCAGTAATTTGCGGAATAATGCCGCAATGTCCATGTTCTTGAAGTCAATGCTGTCTCTCATCTTTTCCATAATCTTCAGTCTTCTATATATTATTGTAATCTGTTTCTTCGTTTAAGAAGTCCGGCTGCTAATATTTATTTGTTCCACCGTGGGGAAGTTTTCGTTCCACCGTGGAGAAACTTGTGTTCCATCATGGAGAAGTTTCTGTTCCACCATGGTGGAACGAATAAACAGTAGCAATGCCTCTTTTTAGACAGTGTTTTGATTTTATTTCGGCTTTCCTCTGAGAAAGCCTGAAAAAAGAAAATCAAAATACTTGTCTTAACTGTCTCAAACACTTTCTTTTCTTTTTCGGGGGGCAAAAGTAGGACTTTTGAACGGGATAGAAATTAACAAATGGTAATTTCCGACAGAAAAAATATATTTAACTCTGCCAAACTGACAGACAAACTGTCACATTCATAAATCTGCCGCCTCCTTGAACAATTTGGCACGACGTTTGTCTTTTTATTGGCGTCTGCCAACGAGGCGGACACCGAAACTGAATAATAACAAATAAAATAATAACGATCATGGGAAAAATTATTGGTATTGACTTAGGAACAACAAACTCTTGCGTTTCCGTATTCGAAGGAAACGAACCTGTAGTAATTGCAAACAGCGAAGGCAAACGCACCACTCCTTCTGTTGTGGCGTTTGTGGACGGTGGTGAACGTAAGGTGGGTGACCCTGCAAAGCGTCAGGCTATCACAAACCCGACGAGAACAGTGTTCTCAATCAAACGTTTCATGGGTGAGAACTGGGATCAGGTACAAAAAGAAATAGCCCGCGTGCCTTATAAAGTAGTGAAGGGTGACAACAATACTCCGCGTGTGGATATTGACGGACGTCTCTATACTCCGCAGGAAATCTCTGCAATGATTCTGCAGAAAATGAAAAAGACCGCTGAGGATTATCTGGGACAAGAAGTGACGGAAGCCGTTATTACCGTTCCGGCTTACTTCTCCGATTCTCAACGTCAGGCTACCAAAGAAGCCGGCCAGATTGCCGGTCTGGAAGTAAAGCGTATTGTGAACGAGCCGACTGCCGCAGCTTTGGCTTACGGTATCGACAAGGCGCATAAGGATATGAAGGTTGCCGTATTCGACCTCGGTGGCGGTACATTCGATATTTCTATCCTTGAGTTCGGTGGCGGTGTGTTCGAAGTATTGTCAACCAACGGTGATACTCATCTGGGTGGTGATGACTTCGACCAGGTTATCATCGACTGGCTGGTTCAAGAGTTCAAGAACGACGAAGGTGCTGACCTTACTCAGGATCCGATGGCTATGCAGCGTTTGAAAGAAGCTGCCGAAAAGGCAAAGATCGAATTGTCTTCTTCTACCAGTACGGAAATCAACCTGCCGTACATTATGCCGGTAGGCGGTGTGCCCAAGCATTTGGTTAAGACTCTGACGCGTGCCAAATTCGAGGCTTTGGCTCACAATTTGATTCAGGCTTGTCTTGAACCTTGCAAGAAGGCTATGAGTGATGCCGGTTTGGGCAACTCCGATATAGATGAAGTTATCCTTGTAGGTGGTTCTTCACGTATACCGGCTGTACAGAAATTGGTTGAAGACTTCTTCGGTAAAGTTCCTTCCAAAGGCGTGAATCCGGATGAGGTAGTAGCGGTAGGTGCTGCCGTACAGGGCGCTGTTTTGACAGACGAAATCAAGGGTGTTGTATTGCTGGATGTTACTCCGCTGTCTATGGGTATCGAGACTATGGGTGGTGTAATGACCAAGCTGATTGACGCCAATACGACTATTCCTTGCAAGAAGAGCGAAACATTCTCTACCGCCGCCGATAACCAGACGGAAGTTACTATCCACGTATTGCAGGGTGAACGTCCGATGGCTGCACAGAACAAGTCAATCGGTCAGTTTAACCTGACAGGTATCGCTCCGGCACGTCGCGGCATTCCTCAGATCGAGGTAACATTCGATATCGATGCCAACGGTATCTTGAAAGTATCTGCCAAGGATAAGGCTACCGGTAAGGAACAGGCTATCCGTATCGAGGCTTCCAGCGGTTTGAGCAAGGAAGAAATCGAAAAGATGAAAGCCGAAGCCGAAGCAAATGCCGAAGCCGATAAGAAAGAACGTGAGAAAGTTGACAAACTGAACCAAGCCGACTCAATGATTTTCACTACTGAAAATCAACTGAAGGAACTGGGCGATAAGTTGCCTGCCGACAAGAAAGCTCCGATTGAAGCTGCCCTTCAGAAACTGAAAGATGCTCACAAAGCACAGGATTTGGCTGCTGTTGACTCTGCAATGGCTGAACTGAATACTGCTTTTCAGGCCGCAAGCGCTGAAATGTATGCTCAGAGCGGTGCTCAGGGTGGTGCACAAGCCGGTCCTGATATGAATGCCGGACAACAAGGCGGCGCTCAGGATAATGGCAATAAGCATGGGGATAATGTACAGGATGCTGACTTTGAGGAAGTGAAATAAGTATCGGTAAACAACGATAACCAACGATAGAAAAGTGGGGTGTAGCTCAATGAGTTACTCCCTATTTTGTTTTTAGCACTTTCTAATAGATTTGCTTGTTTCTCGGATTTTTATCGTATATTTGTACCATATTTGTGCCGGCACTTAAAAGTAGATAAAGTGACACTTAATATATTGTCGGTATTGATAGTGAATAATTTATGTTTCAAAGACAGATATGCCAGCAGCAAAGTTCGAGATAGTACGCAAATGCAAGGTCTGCGGAGAATTGTTCAAGGCGAAGACCATTGAATCTTGGTATTGTTCTCCAAGATGCTCCAAAATTGCTTGGAAAAGAAACAAGGACGAGGAACTGAGGATGCAGAAATTGGATGAGGTTGTGAAGAAGATACCGAAATCCAAAGACTATATCACTGTTCCCGAAGCCTATGCTTTGTTCGGGATTAGCAAAGAAACCCTATGTAGCTAACACTTGAAAAGGGACCCGGGTAGCATTTGAAACGTGTACCACCCGATAGGTTTTGCAAAGTTAATTAAACTTGTTTATTTATCATATCTTGTGTTTCTTTCATTCTGTACGATTTTCCCGTCATGTTCAGTAGAATCGCCTTGTGCGTTAGCCTGTCTACCATTGCTGTAACCAGTACTTTGTCCGCAATAATCTCGTCCCATCTGTTGAATGCGAGATTTGTTGTAATGACGGTTGTTTTCTTGTCAGTTCTGAGTGAGAGATGGTTGAACAACATCTCCGCTCCCGCCTTGTCACAAGAAACGTATCCGAACTCGTCGCAGATGACCATGTCGTATCGTTCGAACTTGTTCTCGAGCGCCCTTAGTGTCATTGCGTTCCTGCATTCCCTTATCTGCGTAAGCAGCCTGGGCACGGAAGTGAACAGTACGGAGTATCCCGCGTTGCAGGCCGCAATCCCCAAGGCTGTAGCCAGATGGGTCTTTCCGGTCCCGGGATTCCCGTATAGTATAAGGTTGCGCCCTTCCTTGATGAAATCGAGCGTCTCAAGGTTTGGCAAGGCCTTCCGTGCTTCAGGCGGAAGCGCGTCCGTGTCTATTTCGTTGAGATATCGCAACTGTGGGAACGCGGCATTTTTGATGCGGTGCCGGCGCTGGTTCTCCGAGCGGTTTTCTTTTTCCCGACGCAGGAGTTCGGCCGTGAACATCCACAGGTTCCATTGTTCATCAAGCCCTTGCTGTATAAGCAGGTCAATGTCGCGTCGTACCAGCGGGAGTTTGAGGTCGAAGGCATACGCACGTATCCGTTCGCGTATGGAGTCTTGATTTTCGTTTTGTTCCATTGCTATGCAATTCTTATGTTGTTAGACGGTAATTTTGTTTACAGGTTGTTGTGCGGCGCCACATCCGATCATCGCCGAAAGTGTGTCCAATGTCTGTGAGGCCGATTCTTCAATGGCGCTCTGTTGTGGATCGGACGGGGACGGGGTCGGGGTGGCCGCTTCCTGACGGACGTTTGCGGCTCCATTGCCGTCACTGGCCAGCATCTCGGCGCCCAATTGTTCGGAAGACAGGCGTTTGAGTCCCCGGGAGGACAGACGGTCTGCCGCAGCCAGCATGTCGGCATAAGTGCGCCGGTTGTCACGGGTAAACACGAGCAGTTCGACAAACGATCTGGGAGAATCCGCAAAATGTTTGCGGAACAGTGCCGCCACGCCCGGGTGTACCTGTCGCATGGCCGTGGATCGTCCCAACGCCGCAGGCTTGCGCAGGAACGTGCCCAGATAGTGCATCAGGTCAATACGCCAGTCACCGGGACGCCGGGAGCGTACATGCGTGGCTACCTTGTCGCGACCGTCAAGCGCGACAATACGCTCGGAATACATCTTTACGGGTACCTCCCGACCGACAAGCCGGTCAGGCACAGAGTAATGCACGCCATCGACGGTAATGGTGGAATACTTCCCGACACGGGCATGCCGCTGCTCAAAGCAGCCCATGTCACCGTGGTCAAGCGGGCGCAAAGCCGCGATATCGGCCTGTACGCGCTCCTTCTTCTCCTGAGCGGACATGTTGGAAGCCTCCCCGTTGAGCCTGTCACAGACCTTGTCAAGATGGCACTGCGCCTGCTCCAGCGAACCGAAACGGACATCATAGGCGAAAGCCCGCCGGCGGATATGTTCCACCGAACGCTCCACCTTGCCTTTCTCCCATCCCGAACGCGGATTACAGAAATGAGGGGTGAAACAATAGTGGAGTTCCATGCGGCGCAGGGCATCGGTATGTTCGCGCTCCTGTCCAAGGAACTTCTTGACGGCCACCCGCATGTTATCGTAGGCCATTACTTGCGGCGTGCCCCCCAAAGCACGGAAGCAGTTGCGGTGTGCTTCCATCAGGGCCAACGTGTCCTCGCGGGAGAACAGGTATGCCCGCCGCAGGTTGCTATGGCTCATCGTGAACACGGCCATGTGCAGCTTCGTCTTGACACCGGCAATCCAAAGTGTCAGCACGCCCCAGTCAAACTCGCACCGGAACCCCGGTTCATACTCCTGGCGGATGAACGCCGCCGGGGACTTGGCCGGAGCGGACACCGCCACTTCCAATGCACGGACATACTGGCATACCGTCGAATAGGCAATCTCTATGTCTTGATCGCGCAACCGGCGCCACATGTCAATCTTGCGCATCTGCTGCTTGCGCAATCCGGCCGCGGCATTAGACCGGTTGCGGGCCATGAAGCCGTCTATCGCCTCCATCACCTGCTGGTTCATCACTCTGCGGACACGTTTGCTGCTGTCATAGCGCACCGGCTGCTGCAGGTACGTGTCCATTACTTCCGCGTCGGGGTTGTCACCGACCGCTTGTTCGAAAGCCCGGAGATACTTGCGTACAGTCTTGCGGCTCATGCCGTTACGACGGGCGATCTCACGGATGCTCAATCCGTCACGCCTATAGGCGAGAATTATGGAATCTCTTTCTTCCATGTGGTACATATTATGAACGCCATTGGTTTTTATGAATATACCAATTTTGTTCGGTTAAACATACCCATGGGTGGGGCACTTTTTAAATGTTGTTCCGGGTCCCTTTTCAAGTGTTAGCTACAGAAATGAATGTGGCGGAGTACGTTTGTTTTAGACGTTTATAAAGACTTCGGACAAACCATCCTTTCTGTGAGCTGTAATATATCCAAAGTTCGTGTCAGGACTGTTACAAGAATTGCCTATGTCGCACAAAACCGCTCCGCGCTTCCATGCCACATAAGCCGTTACAGCCGCTCGCAAGCTCGCACTGGGCTGACCAGTTTTATTTTATCGTATCACCTTATTATAAATCATTAGATATGGCAACAACGGAAGAAAACAAGGATGAAAAGAAAGAGGCTATAAAGCGCACAAAGCGGCTGGAGGCCAGAGTGACCGAAAAAGAATACGCAAAAGTCGTAGAACTTGCCGAGACCTGCGGTTTGACTTTGAGCGACTATATTCGAAAATGTGCTTTGAGGCAGCATCCGAGGCGGCGACTTACCGACAAGGAGGTGGAAGCCCTTTGCAGTCTCTCTGATGCACGGGGCGAACTAATACGAATAGCGGCAGCCGTCAAGTCCATACAGGGCAGCCATCGGGCGCAATACTTCGCAGACACCCGTTTCGTGGAGCAGTGGATGCGTGCCGCCGTTCCCCTTATAGCCCGTTGGAATGAAATTCAGGAATACATCACTCAATAAATCCCCAACCAGATGATAGCAAAAGCGGCCACCATCAGCCACGGCGGAAACGCCGTCCGCTATTCGGTCAACAAGGACAAGGCCGAGATAGTGAAAGTGAATTTCTTACCCGATGATATATCGGCTGAAGCCATGTTTCAGCGCATGGTACTCAAACAAAAAGAATTTTCCAGTATAATCAACAAAGGCAGACCGCTCAAACGGAATGTGATAAGAATGGAAATATCCCCAACTAAGGAAGAATCCGCAGGTTGGACACTGGCTGATTGGGTAAGGTTGGCAAACGAGTACATCCGAGTATTTGATTCCATCGACCTCTCGAAAAAGGCCAAACGTGCCAGTGCGAAGTTCACCAACGTGAAGAACAGTCAGTATGTAGTTGCACTCCACCATGATGCGAAAAGTGGCATACCTCATCTACACATAGATGTAAACCGTGTGGACATGGATGGAAAGGTCAATGATGACCACCTGATAGCGGAACGGGCAATGTCGGCTGCGTACATCATCAATGAACGGCGTGGATGGGTACAGCCGGAGAATATTTACGAGAAACGCAGACTGGAGATAGCTGACACTTGCATGGATGTACTCCGATCCTTGCCGGAATTCAGTTGGTCAGGCTATGAGGCCGGACTGAAAGCGCACGGCTACGTTATACACTTGCAAGAGAATGACAAGGGGAATGTACGAGGCTATTCTGTCCTGTCGGGCAACTCCAGTTATAAATCCTCCCTTCTCGGTAAAGGCCGACACCTCATGCCGTCAAAGATAGAAGCGACATGGGCAAGGCTTCATGGAGAGCGGAAATCTTCGCTAATCCCAAATTCCGAACAGGGAATACGGCCAGCTATCGTTTCGACTGAGATGTCACAGACCAACCATCTGGCCCCAGTTATCAAGCACTACGACATTTCCACAGATGAATACCACCATTACCATGTGGCCATATCGGAAGAAGCGGACGAAATCATCCGCAAGGAATGTTCCGTGCCGGATGACAATTCCTTTGCGACCATTGAAGATGTACAGAAAACCGCCTTGCTCCTTTTTGCCGAATACCTTGACGGTGCAACGAGCATGGCTGCATCCAGTGGCGGCGGAGGTTCCGACATGAGCGGATGGGGAAAAGATAAAGATGAGGACGAACGTGAATGGGCAAGGCGATGTGCTCAAATGGCTAATCACTTTTGCAAGCGCAGGAGAGGTCTACACAGATAATTGTTTCACTTAAAATCAATGAAGTATGGGAATTGGAAAAGGGAAATCCGACAAGATAAACATTGACGGCCTCATAGAAAGTACCAATAATGAGAGTAAGATCTTGCAGGTAGAACGCAGCTTTACTGAAAACATAGCGGAACTGAAACAGACAACCGCTGTGCTCAATGCCGCTATTGACCGTATGGAAAGCATCGTTTCAAAATTCAACTCATCTGCTCAAGAAATGCAGATGAAGAAAATCGATGCACAAGTACATCCTCAAACCCTAAAATCTTTGAACAACATTTGTATGAACTTTGTTGTGGAAGTCGGTCGGCAACTTATGGCTCATCGTAACAAACAACTTGAACTGCAAAAGGAACATGAAAAACGGATAGCTTGTATGCTTGAAAAAAGTAAAGGAATATGGCTTTCGGACAAGTGGGTTAAAATCCTGTTTGTCTGCTTCCTTTTGTACAATGTCCTTGTCATATTCTATGTGCATATCAAGACATAAAAATCCTATACTCCATTTTGATAAATGATAATTTACCGATGCTTGGCCGTTCATCAACAATGGTAAAAGTTCATCGCGCTGCTTAGTAAGTATTGCGATTTCTTTTTGAAGTACAAATTGCTTATCAGCTATTCCATTTTGTAATTCAGCCCATTGCCTATAAGATTCTTTTGCGCCAACAACAAGAATTGGAAATTTACAAAGGTCATCCCTTGATACTTCTTTGAAGGTCGTACCAGAACCTAATTGCTCAATCTGCTTAATATGATGCTTTATGTAATAGTACAAATAGATGGAGTCTTCCATCTTCTTTGGAATAAAACTTTTGAAACCTTGATTTGTGCAGACATCATTCTTTGCAATAGATACAAGACCAATTGGAGCACGGCTTGACATAAGTACAGAGTTTATGGGAAGCATACTTGTACTGCAAGAATCAAAGCCTTGTTTGGTTATATTTCGTTCACCTTGGTACACGAATTTTGATTGTTGGTCTGATAAATCCTTTGGAGTTATCCACACGATATCTCCTCCGTAATTTGCTTCATCAGCAGTTGAAGGCGTTGCACCATTCTTGATTTCAGTAAAGTCTATTAGGTTTTTGACTTGCCAATCAATAGGGATTTCTCGCTTTAACCGTTTATTGTAGGACATTTTACCACCACTTGACTTATAAGGCCGTCCGTTCTCATCTGGAAAGTTGAACTGCACAAACCAATAGTCGTAAAGTTGCTTCGCCATCTTCTCTAAATTATCATTTAGCGCATTCACTTGCAACCTTTTCTATATTATATAGACATAAACCTAAAGATATAGAAAATGAAAAGAACAGTTATACACACCGTTGTGGATGGAATGGCAACCATTTTATCCAAAGAGCAGCTTAATTTGCTTGAAAACATACTTACGCAGGCATTAGATAGCTACGAAGTTATACCTTCCATCAGTGAAGAAGAACAACAAGCAAAAGCCAATGCAGAACTATTGCAGGCGTATCTATCAGCGAAGAAGATAGAGGGTTGCTCAGAAAAGACAATCGGCTATTATCAATCTACTATTGACACGCTATTTGTGGCTGTTTGCAAGCCCGTGTGCGATGTTACAACTAACGATATACGCAACTATCTATCCGGCTATCAAGAACAGCGGAAAGTCAGTCGAGTAACTATCGACAATATGCGGCGCATCTTCTCTTCGTTTTTTGCATGGCTCGAAGATGAAGATTTCATTGTGAAAAGCCCTGTAAGACGTATCCATCGAGTGCGCACGGAAAGTCTCGTGAAGGAGGTACTGACTGATGAAAACATGGAGGTACTGCGTGATAGTTGCCAAGAAATCCGTGACATCGCCATGATTGATTTGCTTGCCAGCACAGGTATGCGTGTAGGCGAATTGGTCAACCTCAATCGTGAAGACATTGATTTTCATGAACGGCAATGTGTAGTATTTGGAAAAGGAAACAAGGAGCGTGAAGTATATTTCAATGCCCGAACCAAAATACACTTACAGAACTACTTGAGTAGTCGCACGGATGATAATCCTGCATTGTTCGTATCGCTCTCAAATCCTCATTCTCGGCTTTCAATTAGTGGCGTGGAAGTGCGTTTGCGAACACTTGGTCGTAAAGTGAATATAGCCAAGGTACATCCCCATAAGTTCAGGCGTACATTGGCAACTATGGCCATTGACAAAGGGATGCCCATAGAGCAAGTGCAACGATTGCTCGGTCACGTCAAGATTGACACTACCTTGCACTATGCAATGGTCAATCAGAACAATGTGAAAATGGCTCACAGGAAATATATAGGGTAATATTCTTGAATATTAGCCAAATCCACTACCTTTGCATAAAAATAGATTTAGGTATGATATTGGCTGATATTGCAGAGTATGTGACAGATAAAATTAGTAGTAACGATGTTTCGTTAAACAACTATGTTACTACAGACTCTTTATTACAAAATAAGAGAGGCAGAGAATGTGCGCAGAATTTGCCTCCAATGCCTTGTGCCCTTATGCATTTTCAGCCTAAGGATATTTTAATAGCCAATATTCGTCCCTATTTGAAAAAGATTTGGTTTGCCGATATTGAAGGAGGATGTTCGTCTGACGTACTTGTTTTTAGAGCTAAAGAAGGACATTTCCCAAACTTTTTATATGCGACATTGATGCAAGACGCATTTTATGACTATGTAATGAAAGGCGTGAAAGGAAGCAAAATGCCACGTGGCGACAAGGAGCAAATAATGCGATATAAAATGCCGACATTCTCTTCTGATGAAGAACAGAATATCGGCAAAATAGTTGTTGATATAGAAAAGAAACTTCAACTTAGTCGTGCGATAAATGATAATTTACCGATGCTTGGCCATTCATCAGAAGGGGCAAAAGGTCGTCACGCTGCTTAGTAAGTTCCACTATCTGCATTTCATTTTTCTTAATCATTAGAAATAACGGTGTTATTATTTCATCGAATTTTGCAAGGCTGTCTGCATCAGGCTTTACCAATAAAATTGAGTATAATGTAGATGAAGTCATACTTGGTACTCCTGTTCCAGAATCCCATCGTGTAAAATCAATATCTTTAATTGAATAAAATACGTATTTTGCACAATGTGGTTGCTTCATTTCAGAATAGAACATCGTATCAACAGACCAAAAAGCATCGTTAACATACATAATGTTATTTAATGATCCCTTGCGAGGCATTAGGATAGATTCTCCAGAATATATGAAACTATCAACCTTACGTATTTCTCCACCACTTCCATAAACAGGGTATATTCCATTGCCTAAATGTTTATGGTCACGCCCATTTTTGATAATGAGGTAATATTCCAAAGTGCAATTATCCCATTCTTTAGGAATTTCTCGTTTCAACTTCTCATTCCACACCATTGCTCCACCGCTTGACTTATAAGGTCGTCCATTCTCATTGGGAAAATCGAACTGCACGAACCAATAGTCGTAAAGTTGCTTCGCCATCTTCTCTAAATTATCATTTATCTGACGATTGAGTTCTATTTTGCGGTCGATATTGGATAACAGATTTCCAATAGCTTTTTGCACTTCCAGTGATGGGAGCAGAATGGGAATCTGAAATATTGTTTCGTTAGAAAGAGTGTATCTTTGCCCGCTTCCAGAAGCATTGTTCTCAAAATACTTTTGGATATAACGTGTGTGCATAAAAGCGTTTAGATACTTTCCGTCTAAAACATCATCATTAGGTGTAATCAAGGCACAGTGGTAGCCAAGAAGTACGTTATCAAAATCGTCAGCGATATAAGCTGGAATGCCAATATCATCTCTTGTTTCGCTATCTTTCGTTATAGCGACCTGCCCTTTGTGAATAGAGCATTTGGCAATTTCTGTTTCTTTCGCAGATGCAATCATAAAGTTTTCTGATAACTTCTGTGTAATTGCCCAGTTTCGATATACGTCAACAAAATTGCATAACCTTACAGGGGTTTCACCATCAACGGATTTCTTATCTACTCCGCTAATTTCAATCTTAGCTATGTCACCCAGTTTATATTTTTTCAGTTCCATATAGCCTTATTTTAAAAAGGTAAATCATCAGGATCAATTTCGGTTGATACATATCTTGCTTGTGCAGGATATTTATTCCGATAGTAATTCAACAAGAATAATCCGATTGTAGATACAGCGTTAACTACAAAGTAAGCGCATAAAGAGTCGTTTATAATAAAATCATCTTTCGTTTTTCCATGCATTTCTGTTTTTGTGCTACGTAAATCTTCTATTGCTGTGCTACAACTAATTAAGGAACTGGCGATGGTTCTAATTTCTTTAGGGCATGATTGGTCATTGTTAATATTAAATGCTTTGCAAATATTTTTTATCAAAGTGGACAATGTATCCCTGTTGTTATATTGTATGGACACTCTTTTATCCTTTAAAATAGCTTTAATAATACTTTCTAATGCGGAGTTCGCCAGACCGATAGCAAGGCTAGGGTCTTTTTCAACATTACAATACGCTTTCTCAAATGTTTGAGCAGCTGTTTCAAAGGATGATTTTAATTCATTCTTAAACATAGGAATTGATGGTATAAAGTCCGGAGTGTCAAGCCCTAAATCTATTGCTATCTTTAACAAAGTTTCCCCATCTATCTGATGGAGAGTTTTCTTCAAATCAATTTTTTTATGTTCATTGTCTTTATATTGGATATAAAAATTTGCATTGCCAAAGTCATCGTAAAATACTTGCCATTTGCAGACATAAGCTTCTACATCATCATACGACTTAAACAATTCATACAATTTATCATTGATGTTTTGTATGATATTCATTTGGTATTTTGGCGATATTTGATTGCTCATTTCACAATAATTTCTTTAATTCTTCACTATCAGGCAAAGCTTTGCGCAACTTTTCAGGCATATCTGCCGATGTCGTATAGGTAGCCACGCCCATTGGCTTATTGTAATCTTGGATGACATATTCCACATATTCCTTGTCTGCCTCTTTGCACAGCACAATTCCTATGGTTGGATTTTCATGCGGCTTTTTCACGTGGTCATCCAAAATGCGCAGATAAGCCATAAGTTGTCCAAGATAGCCGGGCTTGAAAGAGCCCGTCTTTAGTTCCACACATACCATTGCATTCAGTTCGCGATTGAAGAAAAGCAAGTCAGGGAAATGCTCTACACCATAAACTTCAAGATGGTATTGATTGCCTATGAATGCGAAATCGCGCCCAAAGGTCATAATGAACCGTTTGATATTTTGAACAATCTGCTGTTCCACCACTCGCTCATCAACGTCCTCACTGTCACGTTCCCCAATTTCTTCCACATTGATAAAATCAAGTGCGTACTCATCCTTGAACATCATTACAGCCTTGCGAGCCTCCTTTGCATCAAGCATCGTTTTTGAAAAGTTGTTGGGAAGCTGTTGTTGGCAGGCAAAGGCGTTGTTGTTAATGAGCTTTACAAGGACTTCTACAGACAGGTGTTCTTGCGCACACCTCCGAATATAATAGTATCGTTCTTGCAGTTCTTTTACCTTGCTTATAATTCTTGAATGGTGCGTAAACGGCACAGCCAAGAACTCCATCGCCGGAAAGTCAGCTGTATTGGGAATAGTCATTGCATGGTATATGTCTATCTGCCCCGTTTCGGTAATCGTAATTACCGATTGCGGCGTTTCTTCTAATTCGGTAATCGCAATTACCGAATTATCGGATTTGTGCAGGCTGTTATCCAAAATATCCCATGCCTCATAGAACAACCTCATTTTTTTTAAACTTTCCGCAGAAAATCCTCGCAATCCCGGGAGTATCTTTCTGAGGTGATTGCTTATGCTTGCAAGCGCACCAGTTCCCCATTTGCCCTTTCGTGAATTTTGCGATACATATTTGCCTACGCTGTAATACACGGCCAGTTGGATGCGGTTCTCACCTTTCAGAGCCTCATATTGGCCTTGAAGTATAGCGGTTTTAATGGTTTCCGCAGCCTCTGTGTATATTGCGGGTATGTTATTAGTCTGTTGTATCATGTTGCTCTGGATTATTTATGTTATTGAATTGCAGGCTGTCAAGTTGCCTCATTATCTCTGCCTCTAATCGACGGCTTTCAGCGAATTGTTTAGCGAGCGTCCGTTTGTACTCTTCCATTCGAGCATAAAATTCCTCCTCTGTTATATCCACATAGTCAATCTTGATGTCGAAATACTGCCCGGCTGAAAGACTGTAACCTTTCTCTTTGATTTCATCGTAGGTCACGGCTACAGAGAAATCATCTACTGCCTCCTTGTTTTGGAATGTATTGACTATCTGGTCTATCTCAAAGTCGCGAAGGCGGCGTTTTTGATTGTTTCCCTCTTTATACTCCTCACCTAATTTACTGGCATCAATCAAGATGACCTTGTCGTGATTGGCCGACTTATCGAAGAAAATTACCGATACGTTGGTTCCAGTTGTAGCGAATACATTACTCGGCATGGAAATCACGCCGTACACCCATCGCTCGTCCACAATTCGCTGTAAGATACGCTTCTCCACACCGCTTTTGGCTGTGATGAAACCGGTGGGAATGACAATGGCAGCCTTGCCTGTAGTCTTCAAGGAGTTAAGCACATGCTGTATGAAACAGGTGTAGATGGCCATTTTGGGCTTCATCGGATCAACCTTTTTCACTGCATTGGGTACTCCCGCCCAAAAGCGGATAGTGTCGGATGCCAATGTGTCGCGATATTCGGGAAAGTCAAGTTTGAACGGCGGATTAGAAACTATGAAATCAAATTTGCGCAACACACCGTTGCTTTCCTTGTGTGACGGTTCTGTGAGTGTATTGCCTTGCACGACATTGGGGAGCGAGGCTGCAAAATTATTAAGAATCAAATTCAAGCGAAGCATTTCCGAAGACTTTTCTGAAATGTCCTGTGAGAAGATGGTACAGCGTTCTTCGCCTATTTGATGTGCCAGTGCCATAAGTAGTGTGCCTGTTCCAGCCGAAGGGTCATAGCAGGTCACGCCGCGCAAATCCGTGTTTTCGCCTACTAACAGGCGTGCCATCACTTGTGCGATGGCGCGTGGCGTGTAATATTCAGCATATTTTCCGCCTCCTGCGTTGTTGAACCCCTTTAATAGATGTTCGAAAATGCGCGAGAAGAAATCGTATTTTTCGTCAAAAACATCTTCAAAGTTGAATGAAGCCACATTACGCATCAGTGACTTGGCGAACTCGTCACGTTTTTGTGTATCAGTAACGTAGGTTGTCAACGGGAAGAAGATATTGACTTTGCTCTTTCCCGATGTGGTAACAGAGAATGTTTCGGCATTGAGCGAGGCAATATCTACCAATGTGGCATCAAGCAAAGTGGAGAAATCGCCCTTTGTGGCAGAATTATAAAGATGCGATAACGTATGTTCAGGCTTCAAACGTGGCACAGAATGTGGCAGATAGCTGAACAAATCTTCCACTTCCTCCTCGGTAAATGTGTCATACTCGGCATCCCATTTCTCTGCTTTTGACAAGCGTTCACCATACATCGGGTCACGCTTGGCTTCATAGCCAAACTTGTCATTGAAGAATTTATAGAGGAACATTTCTGTCACAATCTTGTACTCACTTCCTGTTCCTGCCAATCCGAAAGCTCCAGTGGTGCTTTTAAGAGAATCGATAAGAGCTATTGTAGCCTCTGATATATTGATATTACCCATATGCTAATAAGCGTAATTGCGTTGTTGTAAATACTCTGTTGTTATCAAGCTGCTTAGATACTTGCGGTCTTTGATGTCTGCCCGTATCTTCATCGCTATAAGTTCCTTGCCTATGATAGACAGCACATCCTGACCAAATGCTGGCTCGTTGTCAAGAATATTAATATCAAGGAATAGCTGTCTGTCTATTTCATCTTTCATCTTGGCCAAGTTCTCGGCTATCTCGTATTCGTGTGCCGATATGATGGGACGTTCACGCTTTTGGTTCTGTTCCTCAATGCGCTTATGAATGCGGACAAAACGCTCATCCCCCTTATACTTGCGTTTGAGGATATTATTGCGGCGGTTGATTTCGCGTATCTTCTTCATCACCTCGTCCATATATTGAATGCTTGCCTTGGCATCCTCGGTGCTTTGTGGCACAAATCCTTTCTTGCGAAAATACTCACGGAACTCATCGGCGAGGATAACATACCTTTCTTCTTTAGTATCGAAGTTCGCCTCAAACTCTGCCTGTACCCGCTCGCTACGTTCCCGGATGTCATTGACAACAATCCGCAACTCTTCGGGTATTCCTTTCTTGAATTCAAATTCTAATTCCGAAAGAGCCACATTGATAATGCCGGAAACATCAGCCATGTGCTCTGTGCTTTCAAAAAGATTGATGCGCTCAATGCGGTGGGTGACCTCTGTGATAAGAGAGGATATTCTTCCCATAGGGAGTGAAGCAAGTTTTTCTTTGGTTTCTTCATCACCAAAAGAACGTACTTGATTGATGATAGCTTTGGCATCTGTGAGCGTGTTACGCAACTTATACAAGCTGTCCTTATTCTCAATCTCGTCTATTTGTTTGCGGAACTCCTCTACATCATCAATGGTGAAATTAAAAAGTACACTCTTTATTTCTTTTATCTTAGTTTCTACATCCTCTTTGCTGACCAATATATCGTTGGCAATATTTTCGGTATGTGTGTTATCCGACTCATCCGAAGTGCGGTTAAGTTCTCGCAGATAACGGTCATTGGTTGCATCAAAATTTTCTTTGATATCTACAAAGTCCACGACATAGCCATACTTGAAATCATGATAAGGGCGGTTTACCCTTGTAAGGGCTTGCAGCAAATCATGTCCATCGAGAGAGCGACCCAAATACAATTTTTTCAAACGTGGTGCGTCAAAGCCAGTAAGAAGCATTTTGTTGACAATGAGGACATCTATCTCTTGCAACTTCTTGAAACCTTCGATATACTCCTTGCGTTCCTGCTTGTCACCCTCGTCATGTAGTATGAGTGATGCAGTAAGTGGTTTGTAGTTCCCATATTGGAGCATCGGTTCTGCCGCCATATACATTTGTTGCTCTTGGTGTTGGCTAACCTTACTTGCAATGTTGAAGCGTTCCTGCCAAAGACGATATAGTTCTCTTGCTTGTGGGTTTGTTCGACATACTATCATTGCGCCCACTGTTTCATCATTTTGTTCTTTTCGGAAGCGGCGGAAGTCAGATATGATATAGTCCAACAGAGCATTCAAGTAGCTTTCATGTTCCATAATTTGATTACGGTCGATGTCGGACTTCTTAACTTCCACATTACCGGCCAGCTGATCGAGGATGTTTTCAATCTTCTCCTTATAGACAGTTTCGACAGGCTCACGCATCAGTTTGCAAGTGTAGCCATCGGCAATGGACTTGTCGTAATAATAAGTATGGATGTAGTCGCCGAACACTCGCCACGATTCGCGTTCCTCTTTTAGTAACGGCGTTCCTGTTAATGCTATTTTGACTGCGCTTTGGTCTGCTTCCAAAAGATTTGCCAAGAAACTGCCTTGTGGGTTATACCCTCGGTGCGCTTCATCAACGAAGAAGATACGCTGTAGATTGGTGCTGTAACTATCATCCACCGTCACTTTGGCCTTGTCTTCTTTGAACTTTTGGATATTAACCACCATAATTTCAGGCTTTCCCTCATCATTGCTTGTTACTTCTCTGCTTGCTATGTCATCCATTAACTCCTTACGACTTTTGGCATTGTGGACAACTAGACCACGGGCAGCAAATTCATCCGTTGCTTGCTCCATCAAGTCGATGCGGTCAACTATGAAATAGAACTTTGCTACCACATTCCGTTGTGCGAAATAGTCAGTTAGACTTTTCACACTGTAATAGGCGAGTGCGGTCTTTCCGCTGCCTTGCGTATGCCAAATGATGCCGCTTTTCACGCCTTTTGATAAAGCGTTGCGGATGGCATACGAAGCGAATAACTGCTGATAGCGCATCACATGCTTTTGCAATTGAGTACCCTGTGTGCCGTCATCCAATTCGATTTTGCGTTCCACGTATGCGAACCCATAACGTAGCAAGAATAAAAATCTCTCCTTGCTTAACATGGAAGTAATGATGCGATTTGTCGGCGTGGTTACAGCTTTATTGGTTTGGTATTCTTGCAAGTTTTTAATGACCACGCAGTTGCGGTGCTTCAATACTCTATTCTCTATTTCATCGGTTATAATTCGATAAGGATAATCTGATACATACCGTTTGTCCTCCTCACGGAACACGTTGAAAAATGCCTTCTCCTTAGCCGCGCAGCAATAAAATGCCCCTTGTATAGGCACGCGACTATCAGTGTCATACTCTTGGTTGTTGGAGAAAATCATCAGTTGGGTGATGTTAAAGAAGCGGCGGAAGCAAGACTTACTCATTCGTTTGTTGATGCGCTCCCTTTCCGCCAAAATACCTTCACGATTGTTCGGCTTCTTGACCTCAATGAATGCAAGTGGAAGACCATTTACAAAACATGTAATGTCTGGACGAAATTCATCTTCGGTGTCTTCATTCTCACAAGTGAATTCCGTAGTTACATGCCAATCGTTGTTTTCGGGATTTTCAAAATCAATAAGTTTCATGCCGCTATTTGCTGAAAGCAACTGGTAAAACTCACGTCCCAAATCATCGTTATTGGCAATATTCACGATTTTGGCATACAATAGTGATGCCTCTGAGCCTGACAATCCGGGGTTAAGGCGTTTTACTGCATTCAAGAAAACGTCAATCAAGATGTTTGTCTTTGTGTCATAGGCACAGATGTTATCCAAATAAGTATATCCCAACTTGCACAGATGGAGTGCTGCTGGAACTTGTACTCTGGTATTCTCATTAAATTTGTTATTGCCCATAATCGTACATCCTATTCAAAGTTGATAATTTCGCTCACACTAACCTCCAACAACTCCGATATGCGTTTTAGCGTTGCCAAGTCAGGCTGGGTTGTATTGGTGCACCACTTGGAAACCGTTGTTTGGTTCACACCCAACTGTTCTGCCAACCATTTGTTGGTTCTTTTCTTTTTAACCAATACGAGCTTTAATTGATTCAAATCTTCCATATTGCCAATATAATGCTTTTGATGCAAATATAGTGATTTTACACGATAAATATATCATGTAATCAAATATTTAATGTTATATAACTGATTTAGAGCCTAGCGAGTTATGAATTACGAACAATAGAAATGATATTCTCATCAATATTAATCTTATGTTTTCCCGTTGTTGTACGCAAGTTCTTTCTGACTGTATCAATAGTGGAATTGGCAAACCATTCATGAAATGTATGCATAACAAATTGCGCTGTAACATCCCGGCTGATGTTGTATTGAAAAGCAATGTTCCAAGCGAAGTTCTTTAGTGAAATTTGAGTAACAGTAGTGCGTCGTTTGATGTGGATGTTTACACTAAGAGCTTGCCGATTGGATACAAAGTATCTAACGCATTCGCAGATTTGGAAGATTTCTTCTTCGCTAAAGTCAAACTGCTTGAATATATTTCGGGTATATTGCAATACGGCTTGTAGCTTTTCATCTTCTTCTCTTTCTTTCTGTTGGAGATATTGCCACTCCTCATGCTGATACTCGTAATGAAACAACTCCATCCGTTTCATTTGAATGTTATCATTGCCAACCATAGATATAGCAGTTGTAAAAGCGCAATCATCTTTACTTTGTCGGTCAGATTGCATAGGTTTGTGGCGGACTAAAGAAGCAAGAGATATTATATGTGCCGACAGAGAGAGGTATAAATGGTAAATGAGTTTTAGAGCAACATAACAAGCTACCATGACAAAAGGGAGAATGCTTAACCGCACGCCCAAAGCATCACTTATAGGAAATGATATTGTGGATGCCAGAAGTACCGTTATTACTTCTATTACCCATGATTGGAATATATGTTGCCTTTGCTTCATAACTATTTTTATCTATGGTTGTCTTGCAAAGGTATAATGTATTTCCGTAAAAAACGAAAGGCAAAAATAAGCAGCAAAGAGGCAACAACTTCATTTTATGGCGTTTGTGCAAACAAGAGCATAACAAGAGAAAATACCGATGAGAAAATGAAAACATCTGCAAATAAGAAATGGATAGTTAAATAAATATAAATTTTCTTTCGGCAAGTTGAAGGCTCTTTTTATGCTTTCTATGCTTACCTATTCAATGCACACTCATTAAATAACCCATATTTGTACCATAGATTTATAAATTACTTATAATCAGTATATATTATATTTGAGGAAGTGAAGTAAGTTGCGATAAACAACGATAACTACAAATAGGAATATAGGGTGTAGCTCAATGAGTTATACCCTATTTTTATTCTCTACAAAGAAAGCCCCAAGTCTGCTAAAAGGACAGCTGTTTCCGGTTCATTCTTTTCTGCGTCTTTGGGTTTCCATGCCATTACAAATCGCACGGATGCGGATTTTACTTTATAACCTCTTTCTTCCCACTCAGACAATATGCCCTGCATTTTTGATGATAGCTTTGCCACAGGTCTATCGGTCAATGAGCTGTACAAAAAGAAATTACTGTAAGTCAATGAATCTCCCCCTCTCAATGCCAAGACCTCTTGTTTTCGTTCTTTGAAGAAGTCCAAATAAACATCTTTATGAGAGAGCTGTAATACGATTTCTTCAGGCATATCATATTGTTGTTGGTCGATAAAATATCGGTCTGTACTTAAATGATTGAAGTAATCGCCATTCGTATGTATAAACAGCCGGTTTTTCGCGCGGGTTATTCCTACATAATATCGACGCATCAGATGGGAGTCCTTTATATAACCGTCGGATACGAGCATATACACGTCGTCAAACTCTCTGCCTTTGGCTTTATGAATGGTCGATACCACGACATCGGCTCCTGATATGTCGCAAAAGTCTTCCACTGACGACTCAAATACAAATTCTTTGAAGTCACTGAAATATTTTGTCTTGTTGGTTTGTTCAAACTGCTCCACACACTGCTTTACATACATCAAACTTTGACTTCTGTCATAAGCGGAGAAGGTTGCACATTTGGCTTCCTCCCACAGTTCTTCTGTAATTAGCGGTGTGTTGATCCGTTTGTTTATATACCTCAGGAAAAATCTCATTTCGGCCATGTTCCAAAAGCGGAGGCCGTCCATTGATTGTATAAGTTTGCTGCTCACACCTTGCTTTCGTAAGAGCCCCATCAGGATAACAGCCTCTTCGTTTGTTTGGGTGAGTATACACGATGTGCCTTTGTCTTTGTGTCGGAGTAAGTTTTCGACAAGCGGCTGGTACATATACTTTGATTGATGGCGTGTCACTTCCACCCGGCCTTCCTCTTCTCTCATGGAGATGATGGGCGTACTTTTTATCCGTTTGTCAATGTTTTTTAGAAATTCGTTGGCAAAATTCACCGGGTGGTGCGCACTGCGGTAATTCTCGGTCATTTCGACAAATGTACTCCCGTTTTCTTGTGCCAGCCGATACATATAACTTGAATCGGAGCCGCGGAATTCATAGATGTTTTGGTCATCGTCTCCCACCGCTATCACACGCATTTCCTCGTTGTTAGCCATCAGAGCCTTTACAAGTGCGTGTTCTTCGGTTCCCATATCCTGAGCCTCGTCTATGACCAGCACTGTCTTGCCGATTTTATTTGGTTCTACTTCTCCTTGGTATATCATCTCGGCTGCTTTTGCAACGACATTTTTGGATTCTTCAAGATTTCCTATCCGTCCCAGAAGGTCGAAACAATAGGAATGGAATGTTTTTATTTCGACAAAATGGGCGGCGTTGCCTATCAACTCCATGAGCCTTTGTTTGAATTCCGTTGCGGCTGCTCTTGAAAACGTCAGCATCAGAAGCTGTTCGTGTTTTACATCTTCAAGTAGCAGAAGCGAGGCCAGTTTGTGGACCAATACCCGTGTTTTTCCACTACCGGGACCGGCTGCCACCACAATGCAACGTGAGTCCTTATCGGAAATAATTTCCATCTGCCGTTTGGATAATCGCCCAAACAATTGATTGTATTTCCGTGGCGTTAAGTTGCGTTGTATCTCGCTTACTCTGTCTCCTTTGAAGTATTTTGTGACAAACTTCTTGTAGTCCATTTGGAAATAGTCTTGAACATATTGCAAGGCCGCATGGTAATTTCTCACCATCAGATTGGCATATTCGCCTACAATATGCACTTGCTGGATTTTCAACTTGTAGAATTCGTTGAGCATCCGGTAGTCGTCTTGCTTATATCGCGATTTGTTGTCCTTTATTCTTTGGATATTCATGGCATTATAAAGTACCAAGAAACCACCTTCAAGTTTTAGCGCGCCAATTTTGGACAAGTACAGAAGCGCTTCTTCCACGTCTTCCAGCTGAATGTCGTCAAGTCCTCCGAATAGGGATTGAGAACTTGATTTTATCCGGTCTAAAAGTTCTACTACGGAGAACTGAATAGCTTTGCCCGGTACATTTTCCTTTTCTGCATCTGAAGCTGATTTGTATAGCCATTCCACGGTAAAACGGCTTATTTCCAATCGTTTCTCAAAGCGCCTGATGGTAGATTCCAAGTCTGCTTGGCGCCTTATTTCCATATTATGGGCCGCATCCTCTTTCTTACGTATATATCCCTTGACGGTAAGGAAATAGAGCAGCGTCCGGATGTCTTTTTCTTTGGATGTATTGATTCCGTCGTTCACGGCATTTTCATTCAGTTGCTTGCATGAGATTCGTAAAGACTCATCGGGAATATGTTTGAGGATGTATTGTTCGAGTTTTGCAAAGCGTTCGAGAAGCATTTGCGACTTTCGTTCCGAATCACCTGCATCCTGCAAATAGGCGGATATATCTTTGCTGTCTGCCAATATGCCTTCCTGCCGCATGCGTTCCACTACAGATATAACCTCTCTTTTACTTAGTCCCAATATATCTGCCAGATAGTCGATTCGTGATTCCGCTTCCGCATCCTGTGCCTTGGCGATGTACTTTTGAGATATCAACGACTTGATGATGCGGACTGCTTTTTCTATTTCGTCACTGCCAAAAAGTAGTGAGGCTGATATGCGTTGTCTTGCTTCGTCCATATCCTTCACTGTGATTCCCGTGGCATATACATGAGGTACATTGTTTCCTCTTACCAGATATCCGCTTTGTTCCAAAGCCGCTAATGCTGTTCGTACGCGGGTTTCGATGTCGGATACCGAATCATCCCATCCCGCTTGCCGGGCGATTTCCAATGCGGAACAGTTGACTTTCATGCGTTGTCTGGTAAGGTTTTTGACGGCTTTCCATACCTGTTGTATTTCACTGATGCTTAGTTTTGTTTGGTTTAACAATATAAAATGCTTGTCCAAATCATTGTCGCTATAAAGCACATAACAACGTGCGCTGAGGCCTGGGTCACGCCCTGCTCTACCTGCTTCCTGAACATAATTCTCCAGTGAATCGGAAATGTCATAATGTACCACAAGACCGACATCTTTTTTATCGACTCCCATGCCGAATGCGGATGTAGCCACAATGATGTGTACCTGATCGTTCATGAAGGCGTCTTGGTTGGCTATTTTTTCATCAGCTTCCATTTTGCCATTGAAAGGGAGTGCCTTATAACCGTCGCGAGTCAATTTGGCCGCCAGCTCTTTGGTTCGTTTGGTGCGTGATACATAAACAATTGTCGGGCAATCGGATTCAGCTACGAGTTCTCTTAACTTTAAGTATTTATCATTGTCGCTTTCTAAATGTATGACGGAATAATGTAGATTTGTTCTTGAAGCCGTTGATGCGAATAACTCCAAGTCCAAATTTAAGGTTTGTTTGAAATAGTCGCAGATGTCTTGTATTACTTTCTGCTTTGCTGTGGCCGTAAAACAGGATACGGGTATCGGACTCTTGCATTGTTTCTTTTGCTGGTATTGCCGGATGAATTTGCCGATGTAAAGGTAGTCAACTCTGAAATCCTGCCCCCATGAAGAGAAACAATGCGCTTCGTCTATCACAAACCTTACGACGTGCCGGGCTATCAATATTTTCTCAATCGTTTTTGAACGAAGCATTTCGGGGGATATATACAGCAGTGAGGCTTCTCCGTCTTGCACTCTTTGTATGGACAGTGACCTTGTGATGGGGTCTAACATTCCATTTATGGTTACGGCGTCCGTGATACCTCTGTCGGCAAGATTGTCTACCTGGTCTTTCATTAAAGATTGCAGAGGGGAGATAACAACCGTGAGCCCGTGCATGGCGTGTCCTGCCATGAGTGCCGGCAATTGGAAGGTAAGTGATTTGCCGCCACCGGTAGGAAATATCGCCAGTAACGATTTACCCTTCACCGCTGCCTGGGCTGCTTGTTCTTGCAGCGGCTCGCCTTCGTATGTTCGGAAACGTTCATATCCGAAAAAGACTTTTAGATTATGGAGCACATCCAATTGCGTATGGCAGTAGTCGCAACCTTCCCGGCAATTGGTGTGGCGTAGGAGTTTTACAATAAATTCCACTTCCGGATAATTGTAAAGTACCCATCCGGGGGTGATGGAACGGTAATCCGTGGTGTCAATCAGAGCCAATGCGTATGCCAATCCGCATGGGTATTGTTTGATGAGCATGTCAAGGTCGGCATGTTGGCAAATCTTTCCTGTATAAAGTTCTTTGATGAGTTCGGATATTCCTTCATGGGTATACTCCGCACTTACCATGCTGAGAAATCCGGTAAATTCTTTCTTGTCTTTCAGTAGCGATGCGAATAATATACGCTTTTCCTTTGGCAATGAATTCCAGCGTGCTATTTCATCCAGTAATAAATCTTTTGCTTTCTTACAATCATTCACCGGATTGTTCATCTGTTCGCTAATCAACTTGTCATCTTTCACAAGCTTATGGTAAGGGTGTTCCGGGAATAACAAAGGCGAAATATAAAGTGTATCGACTAAAATCCAGCGGCATGTCTTATCCGTGAACAGATATTTGGCGTCATGGTGAATGATATTGTGGCCACAGATATAGTCTATGTCGTTTAAGAAAATAAATAGCTCCTCTTTTGACGTTTTGTGGAATGTCGTGTCATCATGTTTGAGTGCTCCTATATCATGGATTTTATGATCTTTCAAGCCTACTTCAACATCTACTATGGCATAATTTTGGATACTACATGGTACAGAGGTAGTTTTATTGCCGATGATATTATTCCTATCCTCGGTTTTCTTGCTTCCTATGAGCTTGCTCCATATTGACATATGTTCAATATAATAAATAGTTCTATAACTTGAATTGGTTATGTATCTGCATCGAACTTTTTTTCATTTATCTTTTCTTCAATACACTGTTCACCACCCTGATGGAAGACACGAGCTTGTTAGTGGAAGTGAATACATCTACATTCCACACATGGGATGAGCGTCCTTTATGTACGATGGTTGCCACAGCCCGCACGGTATCTCCTTCATGTGCGGAAGATATATGGTTTCCGCTGACTTGCATACCTACGACTATCTCATCGGGTTGACAAGTTATCATGGAGCCGAGCCCGGCGACGGTTTCGGCAAGTGCGAGGGTTGCGCCGCCGTGCAGAATACCAAAAGGCTGGCGGGTACGGTGGTCTACGGGCATGGTTGCTTCTATGCGATCTTCCGAGGCGTAAGTGTATTGGATACCTAAATTGCCCATTAATGCATGATGTGCCCGTGCGTTTAACAGGTCAAGAGGAATTTCAGCGGCATGAACTTCGGCTAAAATCATTTTTTCGACGGCTTGGGCAACGCCGTCTTCTTCATTGGAAGCCGTTACGTAGTCGGCGCAAACTTTTACGGAATCTTGTGAATGCCCCATGGCTATGCCTAAACCGGCAATCTGGAGCATATTGACATCGCATACGCCGTCTCCGATGGCGATTACTTCTTCACGAGTTATGTCCAGATGCGACAATAAAGCGCCTAAGGTATTGGCTTTATCGATTCCGCAAGGTACGACTTCCAAAAAATAAGGTTCCGAACGAAAGACATCCAAAGTTCCGTCCAGACGTTTTTTCCAATGTTCTTCCAGTCCGGCCAGTGCTTCTTCATCATCGCTGACCAACATGCATTTGCATGGTGCGAAGTCTACAGCCGTGGAGAATTCTTCCTCCTTAATAACTTTCAGATTATTCAATTCGGCTTCGGCGCGGATATGTTCATTGTCGGGACTGTCTGTCAGGATAGTGTCATCATGATAAGTGAATATGGCGAAGCCATTCTTGCGCGCCTTCTTTTCCAGATAAGGCAGCATTTCCGGGTTGATTCGCCTCTCGAACAGGATTTCTCCGTTTTGAGCATTGATAATCTGACAACCGTTATAGGAAACAATAAAGCCCCCATAATGCCCCAGCTCAAGAGTTTTGGCCAGTGGCATGAGGCCATAAGTCGGTCTGCCGGAAGCCAATGCGATACGTACTCCCATTTGCTGCGCTTTGAGTAAAGATGCAAGAGTGCGTTTGCTGATTTCTTTTGCGTCGTTGAGAAGCGTTCCGTCCACGTCAAGAACTAATAATTTATATTTCATGGCGACTCGATTTTGGTTATGCTAACAAAGTTAATAAAATGACGGTTAAAATGAACGGATTTAATTTATTTTGACGAAACTTATTGTAACAGTTTCTGCAGGCGGAATTCCTTAGGAGAGATACCGGTATTCTTCTTAAAAAAGCGACTCAGATAAGACTGATCGGCAAAGTGCAACTGTTCCGCGATTTCGGTAACGGATAGTTGCGGCTCATTTAAAAGAACTTTGGCTTCTGCTATCAGTTGCTCGTCTATCAGTTGCTTGGGAGTTTTTCCATTCATGTATTGAGTAGTGATTTCGTATAGATAGCGAGAAGTAATGCACAGTTGTTCTGTATAAAACGGAACCTGATGTTCGCAGGTGCTGTGCTCACGTATCAGTTGCATGAATTGGTGGCAAAGCATCTGTTTTCTGCTGTATTGCTTGTTGGCGGCCAGCTTCTCCGGAATAGTGTTGAACAGCCACATTAATAAGCTTTGCAGGAAATTAAATTCTTGTTGCTTTCTGAACTGGAGCGTATTGTCTTTGAAAAGCATTTGCGCTATATCCATCCATAATACTATTTCCCGCCATGTTTTCTGGCTTCTCTCATCTGCCGTGTGATGATAGTGCGGATGTTCATGGGTATAGTTGAAATAGGGTGTGTCAATTGGCAATATGGCTTTTAAGAAAATATCTTTGGGGAATAGGAGCATGCGTACGTTAAAATCTGCTGAGGCTTGTATTACCTGGATAAGGCTTCCTGTAAGAAAAATCAGTTCGGTCTGTTCATTAAAGGTATATTGTTGTACTCCTGTGGAGATGATACTTTGCCCCTGTGTACAGATTAAGTATATACCGCATTTAAAACGGTATGGACGCTGTTTCAGATACGATAAATCGGTTTCCTCATATCTGATGCTGGAAGTATCGGGTGATAACGATTCGTACATGTGAATATAGTTCTTTTTTACGCAACAAATGTAGCTATATTCTATGATAATATCGTATATTGTTCCTAAAATGAAACGTTTTGTACAAGATAAGCCATAGCTTATCTTGTAAATATGGGGTAATTTTGCCGCCGATTTATAAAAGAGGAATAGGTAATGACAGGTAAACAAAATTCAAAAGGTTTTATATTGGTATTTCTGGGAATGTTGAGCGCTTTTGGCCCGTTTGTCATGGATATGTACCTGCCTACTTTACCGGCAATGTCGGATTTCTTCCAAACCACATCTTCAAGAGTGCAGTTGGGGCTTACTACAAGTATGGTAGGCTTAGCGACAGGCCAGCTGATTTTTGGTCCGTTAAGTGATAAGTATGGCCGTCGTTCTCCTTTATTGATAGCTATGGCCTTGTTCTTGATTTCTACCGTCGGCTGTATTTTTTCTCAAAATATATCACAATTCGTCGCGTTACGTTTTGTACAGGGAATTGCCGGAGCCGGAGGAGTTGTGATATCCCGGTCTATTGCCGCCGATAAATATTCTGCTCACGAACTTGCGGGGATGCTTGCCACTATCGGCGCTATTAATGGGATCGCTACGGTGGTTGCTCCGATAGGTGGCGGGGTACTGGCTGATTTTGGCGGCTGGCATGGTATCTTCTGGTTCTTATTTATAGTAGGCGTTCTTTTGATTATCGGAAGTATGCGTTTTAGAGAGTCTTTACCGGGCGGACAGAGGCAGAATATAAGGTGGGGAGATATGTATCGCCGTTTTGGTATTGTCTTGCATAACCGTCAGTACGTACGTTACATATTGCAGTATGGCTTTACGATGGGAGTTTTGTTTACCAATATAGCTTCCGCTCCTTTCATCATGCAGCAATATTATGGTCTTTCACCGATGTTGTTCAGTTTCTGTTTCGGAGTTAATGCCGTTGCCATGGTGATATCTTCCGCTTTGGCTGTTCGTTTCTCCACAATGGAACGGGCTTTACATGTAGGTAATCATGGCATGTTATTTATTTCTATATTACTTTCTGTGGCATTTTTCCTGGATTGTAATTTTTGGATTTACGAGATACTGATTTTCTGCCTGCTTGCGATGGTAGGGATGACTTTTACGGCTTCCAACACTTTGGCGATGGATTGTGAACGTAAAAACGCCGGAGTGGCTTCCGCTCTTTTGGGCGCGATAGGATTTGCTTTTGGCGGGATTGTATCGCCTTTGGTAGGTATGGGAGATATCAGAATGTCTACCGGCTTTTTATTCTTTATGGGGTCGTTATGTTCTTGCGTATGTGCTTGTTTTTCTTTCCACCGGTTGCCTTTCCGCAAGAAGGCTCTGAATTTCGCTCCTTATAGAATAATAAATGTTTTTTTGCAGAAACTGTTATAAGGGGCTGAGTAATATTTATATTATATTCTTATCTTTGCCCGCGTTTTGTTCCGGTTCCCTATTCGGGAAACGGATGAAAAGGGAATCGGGTGTAAATCCCGAACAGTCCCGCTGCTGTGAGTTTCGCGTTGAATGTATCATTCTTTAGCCACTGTTTTAATTAAAATGGGAAGGCGATACATTAGAAATAAGTCAGAAGACCTGCAAAACAAAGTCAAAAAATTGTCCGTTCGAGGAAAGCGGACAGTGTATGTCGTTTAAAGATAATCTTTACTCTTTTATGATGTGGAGAATGAAGGTGCGGTTTGCCTGTATCGGTTTCTTTTGTATGGGCGGTGCTCTGCTTTCGGCACAAGAGGTGGCGAAAAAGGATACGATTACAGGAAAAGTGCACCAAATTGAAAAGGTGACTGTTACGGCACGGCGAATGCCTAATAAAGTAACTTCGGCTGTACCTATACAAACATTGTCGCAACAAGATATAAGCCGTCTCGGCATACAGAATATGGCAGATGCCGTACGTCGTTTTGCAGGTGCCAATGTAAAAGATTATGGTGGTATCGGCGGGTTGAAGACTGTTTCTGTGCGCAATATAGGGGCGGTGCATACGGCTGTCAGTTATGATGGGGTTGTTGTGAGTAATTCTCAGGCAGGGCAAATTGATATAGGGCGTTTTTCGCTTGATAATGTCTCAACCCTTTCTTTAGCAATAGGACAAACAGAAAATATGTTGCAATCAGCCCGTTTATATGCATCGGCAGGTGTATTGAGCATTGAGACTGAGAAACCGCATTTTGATGAAGGGCGCAGTGCTGCTTTCCAAGCTAGGATAAGTAGTGGATCGTTTGGGTATGTTACCTCCGCGTTGCGTTGGTGGCAAAAAATAGGTAACCGTACGCGTCTGGCTTTGAATGCTAATTATATGCGTGCCGATGGAAATTATCCTTTTACTTTGGTCAATGGAAAGTATGTGACAGAAGAAAAGCGTAATAATTCAGATATTTATTCTTGGCAAGGAGAAGCAACGCTATATCATACTTTTAAAGATGGTGGTGAGGTGGACGTAAAAGGATATTATTTCAATTCCCGTCGTGGGCTTCCGGGGGCGGTAACTCTTTATAACCCGATTTCCGACGAAACGCTTTGGGATGAGAATGCCTTTGTACAGGCGCGTTATAAAAAACACTTCTCTTCGAAATGGAGTTTGCAGGCACAGGCAAAGTATAACTATGGCTGGAATAGGTATGAGGATGAAGGGAAGGAATATGCGGACGGATATTATCAGGCTGTACATAGGCAGGATGAATATTATTTATCTGCAACGGCTCTATACCGTCCATTTAAGACTTTATCCTTGTCTTTGGCACAAGATGGGGTTGTAAATACATTACGTAGTAATCTGAAAGACTGCCCGTTTCCTACCCGGTATGCATCATTGACAGCTTTCAATATCCGTTACCAATACGGAAGAATTACCGCTTCCGGTTCATTGGTACATACTTTTATCACTGAAAAAGTGGAGGTTGGGAATGCTCCTGAGAATTTCCGTCGTTTGGCTCCTTCGGCTTCCGTGAGTATACAGCCTTGGATGGAAAAAACTTTTTTTCTGCGTTTTATGTACAAAAGCACTTTTCGTACACCTACTTTTAACGACTTGTATTATTATAGATTGGGCAATCGAAGTTTACGTCCGGAGAAGGCGAATGAATATAATGTAGGGATTACGTGGAGCAGTTCATCTCTGTCTTTTTTAGACTATATTTCTGTGACATTTGATGCCTATTACAATGATGTGACTGATAAAATTGTAGCTTTTCCCACTACTTATGCGTGGCGTATGGCAAACTATGGGACTGTCCGTGCTACAGGAGTAGACGCTACTTTGGCGATATCAGCGCCGTTAGCTAAAAATATAGATTTGATTATATCCGGCGGATATACTTTGCAGAAAGCAATTGACCTTACAGATTCGGATGCCAAAAATTATAAGGAACAGTTGCCTTATACTCCGAAGCATAGCGGCAATGTATCTGCGAGGTTTGAAATGCCTTGGTTTAGCATAGGTTACTCCGTCGTAGGTGTAAGTAAACGTTATTGCTTGTCACAAAATATTCCTGAAAATGAGATAGCTGGTTATATGGAACATACGGCCAGTATCTCTAAAGAGTGTGCTTTTAAGAAGTGTAAATTACAGCTTCAAGCAGAAATCATCAATCTGACTGATGAACAGTATGATGTGATAAAATATTATCCTATGCCGGGGCGTTCGTGGAGAGTGACAGGGACGTTTAAATTTTAAAATTAATTTAATTAATAAAGTGTTATGAAAGTAAGAAGTTTATTATTGAGTGTACTGTGTATGTTGGCACTGAGTGTTTCATTTTCATCTTGCAGTGATGATGATGGGCAAAGTTGGGACGATAGCGGTTCAAAGATTGAATTACCTTATGTCCGTGCTTATTTCTTGAATGAAGGAACTATGGGACAGAATAATGCCGGTATAGCATTTTATGCTCCGAATAAAGACAATGATGTTATCGGTGATATTTATAAAGCACAGAACAAGGCTTCATTGGGAGATACCGGTCAGGATATGATAGAGTATGAAGATTACATCTATGTTTCTGTTTATGGTTCTAATTATTTGGCCAAACTGAATGCAGCATGTGTGGAGCAGGCTCGTGTTTCTTTTGTAGGTGATGCAGATTTGTCTGCCGGTATTCGTTATATTGCAGCTCATGACGGCTATATTTATGCGTCTTTCTATGGCGGTGTGGTTGCCAAAATCAATGCCAATACATTGAAAGTAGAAAAGAAGCTAACAGGATATGGTGATAATTTGGAAGGGGTTGCCATCTGTAATGATATGCTTTATGTAGCCAATGCTTATAAGATTGAAGGTGGAAACTATATTTATCATACGGAAGTTTTAGTTTTTGACTTGAATGCATTCTCTTTTAAAGAGACTTTGACGGTAGCCTCAAACCCTAATAATTTGACGGAAGATAATGACAAGGTATTTCTTATTTCTTGGGATTATAGCGCTGAAAGCCGGGTATTGCAGATGATAGATTCAAAAAATAATAATAAGGTGACTAATTTGGGATATGCCACTCACGTGGCCGTTGAAAACGATAAATTGTATTGTGTGGACTCTAGAGTGGATTACAGCAATTGGCCGGAAACTGCGGCAGTCAATACGTTTTATACTTATGATGTAAAGCTTAGCACTAAAAGCTCCGGTTCTTTCTTGAAAAATGCTCCAGAAGAGCTTTCTACAGCAGTTATCTACATGATAGCGGTCAACGATAGTAATGGTGATATTTATATCGGTACTACAGGACATAGTAATGTAAACGGTGATATTTACCGTTTCAGAAATGACGGTACATATATGGAAAAATTTGATTGTGGTGGTCAAAACCCAAATTCTGCTGTATTCTTTAATTAACAGAGACAATGAGGAGACTTGTATTATCAGTCTTGTTTTTAGTAGCTTTGCTTTTCTCTTCTTGCGGTGGGAGAAGTAAAGCTTCTTTGGCTTTAACGGCCGGTGACACCATCCCCCTGCGCTATGCCGACAATCTCACATTGATAACCTATTCCGATTGCACCGTCGCTACTTTGCGCAACCCTTGGGACACCCTGAAAACATTGCATACGTACATACTGGTTCCGTCATCCCAATCATTGCCGGCTCATTTACCCGAAGGTACGATTGTCCGTACCCCTCTCCGCAAATCGGTAATTTATTCTTCGGTTCATTGCAGCCTTATGGAGAGTTTGGGAGTTACGGGCAGTATCGGTGGTGTTTGTGACTTGAAGTATATCAAACTCCCGTCTATACAGGACGGATGCAGTAAGGGAGCTATTATTGACTGCGGCGACGGAATGAACCCTGATATGGAAAAGATTATTGAGTTACATCCCGATGCCATCCTGCTCTCTCCATTTGAGAATAGTGGCGGTTACGGACGCATTGAAAAACTGAATATTCCCATTATCGAATGTGCCGATTATATGGAAACTTCCGCTTTAGGCCGCGCCGAATGGATGCGTTTCTATGGATTGCTTTTTGGAGTTGCTTCCGAGGCTGACAGCCTTTTTGCCGAAGTGGATAGCTGTTATGGCCGGCTTAAAAAGCGTGCTGCGCTTTCGTCAGTGTCATTATCAATTGTTAGCGAACTGAAAAGCGGTTCTGCATGGTACGTTCCGGGTGGTCGCAGTACAATCGGACGCTTGTTTAATGACGCCTGCGGACGTTATGTCTTCTCGGAAGATAAACATAGCGGTTCCATTCCTTTGGCTTTTGAAACAGTTTTTGATAAAGCCGGAGATGCCGATGTCTGGACCATCAAATACAATCGCGACCGGGATATGACTTATGCTGATTTGAAAGCCGATTATATGGGTTATACAGGTTTCAAGGCATTCAAGACGAGGAATATTTACGGATGTAATACGGCGAAAGTACCTTTCTATGAAGAAACGCCTTTCCGTCCGGATTATTTATTGGCGGATTTGATACAGATTCTACACCCTGAAATAGGAGATTTAGGCGGTTTGCGTTATTTTTGCAAATTGAATGAGTAAAGGATGGAAATATGGTGTCGGATTAGGAATAGTAATAGTATTACTGTTTGTGGCTAATCTGTTGATAGGGTCGGTTACGATTCCTGTATCCGATGTATTCCGTATTCTGATGGGAAACGAAGGGGAAAAAGCAAGCTGGAGTTTTATCGTATGGGAGTCCCGCTTACCCCAAGCTTTGACGGCATTGCTTTGCGGAAGCGCATTGGCTGTTTGCGGGTTGATGTTGCAGACAGCCTTTAAAAATCCGTTGGCAGGCCCGTCTATTTTGGGCATTAATTCCGGAGCGAGTTTGGGAGTGGCCTTTGTGATGTTATTCTTTGGCGGGAGCATATCGGCCGGAACGTTCAGCCTGTCCGGTTTCTTTTCCGTATTGGCAGGGGCGTTTGTAGGAGCCATGTTGATAATGGGGCTTATCCTTTTCTTTTCTACGCTGTTAAAAAGCAATGTCATGTTGCTGATAACGGGTATTATGATAGGCTATATCGCTTCTTCCGCTATCGCTTTGTTGAATTTCTTTGCTACGGCGGAGGGGGTACAATCTTATATGATATGGGGATTGGGTAACTTCGGTGGCGTCTCTTTGCAACAAATGCCCGCTTTCGCATTGGTAACGGTAACCGGATTATTCGGTTCCTTACTACTGATAAAACCTCTGAACGCATTATTGCTGGGAGAGCGCTATGCTGAGAATCTGGGCGTAAATATAGGGCATGTACGTAACTGGCTTTTGGTTATAACCGGCTTGCTGACCGCCATAACCACTGCATTTTGCGGACCGGTTGCATTTATCGGTCTTGCCGTGCCTCATATAGCCCGTATGATATTGCGGACTGCCAATCATAATTCTTTATTGCCCGTTACTATTTTGAGTGGCGGGGCGGTGGCTTTACTTTGCAATTTGATTTGTGTTCTGCCCGGTGAGGCGGGGATTATCCCTTTGAATGCGGTTACGCCGATTATCGGGGCGCCGGTAATCATCTATGTTATCATTAGTCAGAGAACCCCGCAGCATTTCAATTGATTTTCTTCAACTATATAGGACTTTTTCTTTTAGAGCGCTCATAAATAGCGGCTCTCCATTGCATTTATGTTATTTCAATCGTTTGCGTGGATAACTTGCAGATTTCAAAGGATTAGATGCTTTCGTATTATTTTTTATAGTACTTTTGCACCCGGTATTAGTTTTAATTTAAACAAAGGTTGCGATTATGAAATTACCTGAAGATCCGATGATGCTGTATAGCTTCATCAACATGAAATTGCGTGATTTTTATCCTTCACTGGATGCACTCTGTGAGGATATGAACGTAGAAAGAGATGAAATTATCCGGACGCTGAAAACGGTGGGATTTGAGTATAACCCTGCACGAAACAGATTCTGGTAATTCCGAACTTATAAACAGATGGATTAGGGCTGCGTCTTTATCAAGATGCAGCCCTGATTTTTTTGTTAATAAACAACAAATGTACCGCTCCTCATTTAACTTCGGCCTTTTTTCCCTTTCTAACCTGTAAAACCCGGATGAACTGATGATAAACGAAAACAAGATTCGGCAAATATATAAATCCAACCGTGAGCAAGGATTCCAACTGTTGGTGGAATGCTTTCAAGAACCGATATATTATTATATACGGCGTTTGGTGGTGTTGCATGAAGATGCGGAGGATGTATTGCAGGAAGTCTTTATTCAGGTATACAGGCATTGGGAGCAATTTCGTCAAGAGAGTTCATTGAGCACATGGATTTACAGGATTGCGACGAATGAAAGTCTTCGCTTGTTGAACAGCCGTAAGAAACGGGAAACGGTTTCGACCGAGGATGTTCAGGAAAACCTGATTTCTCAATTAAAGGCTTCCGATTATGTGGATTATGAAAATGAGTTGGCTGTCAAATTTCAGGAAGCAATATTGAGATTGCCGGAAAAGCAGCGATTAATATTCAACCTTCGCTACTATGATGAGCTTGATTATGAAGAAATAGCTCATATCCTCGATAGTAAGGCAGACACGCTTAAAGTGAATTATCATTATGCGAAGGAGAAGATTAAAGAGTACATACTAAATAATTAGGACTATGAAAAAAGAGTTTGATTTTGATGATATAGGAAAAAAAACACCCTATCGCGTTCCCGAAGGCTTCTTTGAGGAGATGCAGCGTAATGTGCGGAAATGTACTTATGGCAGCAGGTTTCCGGGACACCGTTTATGGATAACTGTTTCTACGGGTGTCGCCATAGCTGCGGTATCAGTTGGCTTTCTGTTTATACCGTCCCATTTTTGGAAAGGCGAAAGAGGAACTTCCGATTTGCAGATATTGGATACCAAAAATTGTACGGCGGTAGTTCCTGCAGATAAATGGATTCGTGAAATGTCGGACGAGGAGCTGGAAGAGCTCGTCAGCTTCTCCGAAAGCGATATATTTTTAAATTAATAGTATTGTCTTAAAAAAGAAAGAATTATGAAAGCAAAATTTATTTACGTATTTTTGACATGCCTTATGATAGGCAGTCAACTCAGTCTCTCTGCTCAAACCTCGGTGAACAAGGATAAGAAGAAACGTCATACACCGGAACAGGTCATGGAGCATCAGACTAATCAAATGGTAAAAATGTTGATGTTGGATGACGCCACTACCGCCAAGTTCATTCCGGTTTATCAGAATTATTTAAAAGAGTTACGCGAATGCAGAATGATGAACCGTGCAAAACAAAGAGCGGAAGGAACGGGTGTGAAGCCGGAACCCAAACCGTTGCTGACAGATGCCGAGGTGGAACAGCAGATAAAAGGACGTTTTGCCCAAAGCCGTAGGATTCTGGATGTACGTGAGAAGTATTATAATGAATTTAGAAAGATACTTTCTCCCAAACAGATTATGAAGATTTATCAAACGGAACAGAATAATGCCGATAAGCTGAAAAAAGAATTTGACCGCAGAAAAAAACAAACTGTTGCGCAAGGAAAGCAGAAAAGTCCGGTACGTCCTGTTCAGAAGTCTTAGAGCCTGTTTAAAGAAGCTTATCGGTTTATATAAAAGTGTGTCATAATATAAAAAGTATCGTTCTGCTTCTTGGACATAGCCAAAAATCTCCTCTCTGTGCATGCAAAGGGGAGGTTTTTTTGTATTTCCGGAAAGGCTGAGAGGTGAAATAAATATAATAGGATATCGGTTCAGAACTTCGCAGGGGAGAATTTGTTGTAGGGAAATGCAGATAACAAAACATATCCCATGCGGTTGTTTCAGAAAATAAAGAATTGGAAAACAGTTCGCGGCTGGCATATCTGGAAGTTGAAGCTGGTGGATGCGCGGCTCTATTTTGTCAGCATGATTGTAGGCTTGCTGACAGGCCTCATTGCGGTTCCTTATCATTATCTGCTCTATTATTTGCTGCATATCCGTAGCGACTTCTTTGCATCCCGTCCGGCCTGGTACTGGCATATCCCATTGTTCTTATCGTTTTGGGGAATTCTGATTCTTGTATCCCGTATGGTCGGCAGAATGCCTCTTATCGGTGGTGGCGGCATTCCGCAGACACGTGGGGCAATTAACGGCCGGATCACTTATAAGCATCCGTTCATAGAGCTGGTGTCCAAATTCACCGGCGGAATCCTTTCCGTTTCTGCCGGATTGTCATTGGGGCGCGAAGGGCCGTCCGTACAGATAGGTTCTTATATAGGCAGTCTCGTTTCACGGTGGACGCATATTCTGCAGGGAGAACGCAAGCAGTTATTGGCGGCGGGAGCAGGAGCGGGGCTTGCGGCCGCCTTTGCCGCACCGCTGGCCTCTTCATTGATTGTGATTGAGTCTATCGAACGTTTCGACGCACCCAAGACGGCTATTACTACGCTGTTGGCCGGTGTGGTGGCAGGGGCTATTGCCAGTTTGGTTTTCCCCGTGAACCCTTATCATCTGATTGAGGTGTCGGAACCGGTTTTGACCTTTTTCGTCCAGATGAAATATTTTCTCATACTGGCTGTCATTATTTCCATTACCGGTAAAATATACTCTGCGCTTATGATTTCGTTCAAACGGGTATATTCTACGGTCAAGTCTCCGGTATATATCAAGATGTTTTATTTGGTGCTGGTTGCTTACATTATCTCATTGATGCAAGTAAACCTGACGGGCGGCGGCGAACAATTCTTGCTGGAACAGGCGCAGAACGGCAGTACGGAAATAATGTGGGTACTTGCCGTCATGCTGCTGCATTTCGGTTTCTCGGTATGCTCCGTTTCTTCCGGTCTTCCGGGCGGAAGCTTTATTCCTACTTTGGTGACAGGCGGGTTGTTGGGGCAGCTTGTAGGGTTGATTGCTGTGAGGCACGGCATTATCGAGCCTCAAAATATCACTTACGTCATGCTGATATCCATGTCTGCATTCCTGGTGGCTATTGAGCGTACTCCGCTTACGGCTATTGTGCTGATAACAGAGATTACCGGGCATTTTGAGGTTTTCTACCCTTCGGTGGTAGTAGGCGGGCTGACCTATTATTTTACGGAACTGCTCCAGATGAAGTCCTTCAATGTCACTTTGTATGAAGATATGATTAACTCTTCCGATTTCCGGGAAGAAAAACGATATACTCTGGCAGTAGAGGTCATGACGGGTTCCTATTTTGACGGGAAATCCGTAAGCGAGCTTTCCTTGCCCGAACACTGCGTTATCATCAATGTGCATAGGGACGGAAAAAACCTGGTCCCTGCGGAAACAAGTTTGATTCCGGGAGACCAGGTGCAGATTGAAATGGATTCGCAGGACATAGAGAAACTCTATGAACCGCTCGTCAGTATGGCGAATATCTATTAGGCCAGATTGCCTATTTCATCCAGATTCTTCTGAATGTCGTTGTCGGTCAATTCATAATTTTGCAAGTCACCGGCCAGGTATTTGTCGTACGACGCCATATCGATGAGGCCATGACCGGACAGGTTGAACAGGATAACTTTTTCTTCACCCGTTTCCTTGCATTTATTCGCTTCGCGGATGGTGGCTGCAATGGCGTGGCAAGATTCCGGCGCGGGAATGATACCCTCCACTTGTGCGAACAGGCAGCCCGCCTCGAACGATTCGAGTTGCTTGATGTCCATTGCTTCCATATATCCGTCTTTCAACAGTTGTGATACGATGACACCCGCGCCGTGATAACGCAGACCGCCGGCGTGAATGTTGGCGGGAGCGAAGTTATGTCCCAGTGTAAACATCGGCAGCAACGGAGTATACCCGGCTTCATCGCCGAAGTCATATTGGAATTTACCGCGTGTCAGCTTCGGACAGGAGGCCGGTTCGGCGGCGACGAAACGTGTTTTCTTTCCTTCAAGGATGGTATGGCGCATGAATGGGAATGCGATACCGCCGAAATTGGAACCGCCGCCAAAGCACGCGATAACCGTGTCGGGATATTCACCGGCCATTTCCATCTGTTTCTCGGCTTCCAGTCCGATTACAGTCTGATGCAGGGTGACGTGGCTCAATACGGAGCCGAGTGTATATTTACAGTTGGGAGTGGTGCGTGCCAGTTCGATAGCCTCGGAAATAGCCGTACCCAATGAACCCTGATGATTGGGATGGGCGGTCAGAATATCTTTCCCGGCACGGGTAGACATGGACGGTGAAGGAGTAACCTGCGCACCGAATGTTTGCATGATGCTGCGACGGTAAGGCTTTTGTTCATAGCTGATTTTTACTTGATAGACAGCAGCTTCCAGACCGAAGAGGCGGGCGGCATAGGCCAGTGAGGCTCCCCATTGCCCGGCTCCGGTTTCGGTAGTGACATTCGTCACGCCCTCTTGCTTGCAGTAGTAAGCCTGCGGTATGGCGGAGTTCAGTTTGTGAGAACCCATAGGGCTGACACTTTCGTTCTTGAAGTAGATATGTGCCGGTGTGCCGAGCGCTTTTTCCAGTCCGTAGGCGCGTACCAGCGGAGTGCTTCGGTAGTATTTATACATTTCGCGCACCTGTTCGGGAATTTCAATCCACGCATCTGCCTGATTGAGCTCCTGGCGGCAAAGTTCTTTTGCGAAAATGGGATACAAATCTTCCGCTTTTAACGGTTGCTTGGTAGCGGGATTAAGCGGCGGCATGGGTTTGGTTACCATATCGGCTTGTATATTATACCAGTAACGTGGAATTTCGTCTTCCGGAAGAATGAATCTTTTTGTCTTGTTGCTCATAGTGGTTATAAATTAAAAGTGATTCAGTGTCCAAATGTAGCTATTATTTTTAAACCAATTTCTTTTTTCCATTGTTTTTTGTTTATGAAGGTAGATTTGTCTAAGTTTGCCACGTTTCATCAATCGGTATATTTATGAAGATTTATCATAAGTTTCTTTTGTATCAAAATAAGTGGATTCATCCTTATGTACGTGTGGCGTTGGGGGTGATGACGACCCTGACCTACCTGGCATCCATCCTGTTGATTGTCGGTTTGGTGTATGAACATGGATTTACAATTTCGGTTGCGGAAGCTCACCAGTTGCAACGTCTGTATCATGGAGTGTGGATTGTCTTTCTGAGCGATATATCCTTGCGTATCGCATTGGAATATAAAGATACGAGGCAGACCTTTAGCAAGCTGACGTGGATATTGACTTTCCTGCTTTATCTGACGCTGGTTCCGGTTGTGTTTCATCGTCCGGAGGTGGAAGGGGCCATACAGGCTGTCTGGGATTTTCTGAACGGCAGGATATATCATCTCGCGTTGCTGCTGATGCTTTCTTTCCTGAATCTGTCTTATGGCTTGGTACGTTTGCTGGGACGACGGACAAACCCTTCGCTTATTCTGGCAGTCAGTTTTCTCATTATCATACTCATCGGGACGGGATTGCTGATGCTTCCCCGTTCTACGGTGGCGGGTATCTCGTGGGTGGATTCGCTGTTTATTTCCACCAGTGCGGTGTGTGTGACGGGGCTTACCTCGGTGGATGTGGCATCCACCTTTACGACGACGGGCTTTGTAATCATCATCCTGCTGATTCAGATTGGCGGTTTGGGAGTAATGACGCTGACGAGCTTCTTTGCAATGTTCTTTATGGGGAATACTTCGCTGTACAATCAGTTGGTGGTGCGTGATATGGTCAGTTCCAATTCATTGAATTCATTGTTGTCCACACTGGTCTATATCCTCGGCTTTACATTGGCGATAGAGGGGGCGGGCATGCTCGCTATTTGGAGCGATATTCACGGCACGATGGGGATGGATATACACGAGGAATTGGCTTTCTCGGCTTTCCACTCCATATCGGCGTTCTGTAACGCCGGTTTTTCCACATTACCGGGCAATTTGGGCAATCCGCTGCTGATGTCAGGCCATAATCCGTTCTATATATACATCTCTTTATTGATTATTCTTGGCGGTATCGGTTTTCCGATATTGGTGAATTTCAAGGATATCATCCTTTACCATATACGCCGTTTCTGGAGATTTCTGCGTACGTGGGAGTGGGACGGCCGCCGTTTTTACCACCTCTACAATCTGAATACGCGTATCGTGCTGATTGTTACCTTCCTGTTGCTGGTGGTCGGTACGGCCGGTATCGCTCTTTTTGAGTGGAATGCGTCTTTTGCGGGTATGTCGGTTGCCGATAAGTGGACGCAGGCGTTCTTCAATGCGTCTTGTCCCCGTACGGCCGGCTTCTCCAGCGTGGATTTAGCCGGTTTGAGCGTGCAGACCTTATTGATTTACCTTATTCTTATGTGGATTGGAGGCGGTTCGCAGTCTACTGCAGGCGGTATCAAGGTGAATGCTTTTGCTGTCGTGGTATTGAATCTTGTGGCTGTATTGCGCGGCACGGAGCGGGTAGAGGTGTTTGGACGCGAATTGTCTTACGACTCCATCCGCCGTTCTAATGCTACGGTGGTGATGTCGTTCGGAGTATTGTTTGTATTTATATTTATTATCAGCATATTGGAGCCGAACCTGTCTTTGCTCACGGTTACCTTTGAATGTGTTTCGGCCATCAGTACGGTCGGTTCCAGTTTAAACGCCACGCCTCTGCTGGGCAGTGACAGTAAACTGTTGGTTGCGCTTTTGATGTTTGTCGGGCGTGTAGGGCTGATAACGTTGATGCTTGGTATCATCAAGCAGAAAAAAAATACGAAGTATCAGTATCCGAGTGGACAGATTATTATTAATTAATGACTTATATGAAGTATATTATTATCGGTTTGGGAAATTACGGCCATGTGCTTGCCGAGGAACTTTCTGCTTTGGGGCATGAAGTGATAGGTGCGGATATCAGTGCCGGTCGTGTGGATAGCTTAAAGGACAAGATAGCAACCGCATTTGTGATTGATGCGACTGACGAACAGGCTTTGTCCGTACTTCCGCTGAACAGTGTCGATGTCGTGATTGTGGCCATCGGTGAGAATTTTGGTGCGTCTATCCGCGTGGTGGCGTTGTTGAAGCAGAAAAAGGTGAAACGCATTTATGCCAGGGCTATCGACGGGGTTCATCGTTCGGTGCTTGAAGCTTTCGGGTTGGAACGTATTCTTACTCCCGAAGAAGATGCGGCTCGCGGTCTGGTTCATCTGTTGGAATTTGGCGCGGATATTGAAACTTTCCGTGTAGATTCCAACTATTATGTAATGAAGTTCACAGTGCCCGAAAGATTCATCGGCTATGGTGTCAATGAATTGAAGCTCGATAATGAATTCGGCTTGAAGCTGCTTGCGCTGAAACGTGCCGAAACGCTGAAAAACTGTCTGGGCATCTCTTTCATAGAGCATGATGTTGTAAACGAGTTGCCGGATAACGACCAGATACAGGCAGGAGACCAGTTGGTGTGTTATGGACGGTATCAGGACTTCCGGAAGTTCTGGAAGGCGCTGTGATAATCGGATGCATTTTCTTTGTGATTTTATTGCTTTTCCTATGGAAGAGTAGTACCTTTACTTCCTAATAGCAAATCGTTCCACCACGGAGTAAATTTCGTTCCGCCATGGAGAAAGTTGTGTTCCACCATGATGGAACGAAATTTACTCCGTGGTGGAACGATTTAGTATTGGGATGGTTTTCTCTCTTTGTCACCGTGAGAAAGGATGCCGGGTATGACTATGGTGAAGCTTAATATCAAAGAATATGAGTGCTTATTATGACCTTTTTGAAAAGCCGGATATTGGTCGGACCGGAGAACAACAGCCTCTTTATGCCCGCTTTGTGCCTAAAGGGACAATTGATAAAAAAGAGTTTATAGACCGCGTACATCTTTTCACGGGTATCAGCCGAAGTGTGCTTGAGGGGACAATGGCGGCTTTTATGGACGAGTTACGCGATTGCCTGGCTAACGGTTGGACGGTAGAGTTGGGAGAACTTGGCTATTTTACTCCTTCACTGAGCTGCCAGCGCCGTGCAATGGAGAAAGATAAAGTGCGTGCCGCGTCCGTGGCTCTGCGCGGACTGAATTTTCGTTTGGGAAAGCGGTTCTATGAGGAATTAGGCAGTAAGATGAAGCTTGAACGTAAGCCGCGACCTGTGGTATCGGCTTCCTCGGATACCTTTTTATCTATGGAGCGCCGTTTTCAATTACTGGACGAATACTTACAGCGGAACCCTTGTATCAACCGTGCCCAATATGCCCGCCTGACGGGACGTAGCTACAAACAAGCCATTAACGATTTGAATCTGTTCATAGAAAACGGGGTATTGTTCAGATACGGAATGGGCAGGAATGTGGTGTATGCGGGAAAAAAGTGAAATATTTTTTATTGATTTATATCTTTTTATTTATCAGAGACTTACTTATCCTTATTAATCCTTCTTTATCCTTACTGAAACTTACTGAAACGACAG
Source organism: Bacteroides clarus YIT 12056 (assembly GCF_900129655.1). Classification (GTDB taxonomy): domain Bacteria; phylum Bacteroidota; class Bacteroidia; order Bacteroidales; family Bacteroidaceae; genus Bacteroides; species Bacteroides clarus. The sequence continues at coordinate 284,272 of NZ_FQWK01000003.1, read as the reverse complement.
TTAAAGCACCATGCCGGTTTGCGCCTGTTGTATCTTTGTATCGTGATCACAGAGAAACAGGTTTTGCAAACTGACGAGTGAACAAGGCCGAAAACAAATTTATTAATCATTTAAAATTAAAAGAATTATGGCATTTAATTATGAAGTGAAGAAGAGAGTGTTCGGTTTTGATAAGACAAAAACGGAAAAGTATGTGGCGCAAATGAAGACGCTGGGTATAATACAGTTTGGAGATTTATGCGATGAAGTCACTAAGGTAGGCATGGCTCCGCGTGGTGTGGTGAAGATGGTATTGGATGGGTTGATAGACACATTGAATATAAACATAAACAAGGGCTTTTCTGTGCAGTTAGGTGATTTTGGCTGTTTTCGTCCGGGTATTAACGCGAAAAGTCAGGATAAGCAGGAAGATGTGAAATCGGATACGGTTTATCGCCGAAAGATAATTTTTACTCCGGGGCAGTATTTTAAAGAGATGCTGACACGTGCCAGCGTGACGAGAGCTAATTGGGAAAACTCGGAAACAACTTCGGGAGGCGGTTCTAATCCTGATGCCGGTGGCAATGGAGAAGAGGAAAACCCGCTGGGGTAATATGCTTTCCATCTGTTTAAACTAAGTGGATGTAGATGAGGGAGATATGAACTTTTTTTATAAGGGTTCATATCTTTCCTCTGATTACTTGACTTCGTCTTTCGAATGTTGTATCTTTACATCAATAATAAAAAACGGCACATAATGATAAACCTGCAAAAAACTATGGAAAATGAAAATGACTTTCGTATCAGGACGTATACGAAAAAAGAATTAGCATGTTTGTATTGCCCCAATGCTACGGCACGCTGCGCCATTCGTACACTGACACGCTGGATTAAACGCAATCGCGAATTGTATGCGGAACTGCTTCTTACGGGATATCATGTAAGAGTACGGACTTTTATGCCGAGACAAGTCGGGATTATCGTTCACTATTTGGATGAGCCTTAATTAACGGGCTGCTTTTAAGTTCATAAAAAACGGAAAGCTTTAATAGCTTTCATTTGTATTTCTCCCGCTCTTTTTGTTCCTTTGCCCTTGTCAATTTAAAAAACGAATCAATGAAAACCGTTGTTTATATAGTGACTTGTGTGGTAGCGTTGTCAGTCGTTTCCTGTACATCCCGGCAGAAGGGCGGAGACGATGTGCAGGTATTGATGCAGGACAGCACCGTGACTTCCGCTCCACAGCGCATGCAGGTTTCCGATACCAAAGTGACCATTACTTATAAAGGTAAGGAGTATCGCTCGTCTGTGGTGCGCCGTCCGGATGACAGCCTGCCCATTGTGAAGAATGAACAAGGCGAGAAGTTCGTTGATAACAGCATTACCTTGCGCATCACCTGTGGCGGTAAGCAGATTGTAGACAGGGTGTTTACGAAAGAGAGTTTCGCCTCGCTGGTGGATGCCGGATTTATGAAGTACGCTATTCTGGAAGGGTTGGTTTATGATAAAACTACCCCTCAGGGAATTATGTATGCTGCCAGCATCTGCTATCCGCAAACAGACCTCTACGTGCCTCTCCGACTGACGGTTTCCGCCGACGGTAAAATCTCGATGGCGAAAGAAGAACTGTTGGAAGATGTGTACGAGGAAGATACTGTTTCCAATTGATGTTCGGGTAATTCCAGAATGATTCCAGATTTGTGAGGTTCCTTTGCTGACATGAAAATCCTGATTGTAGAAGATGAGCAAGATTTGCGGGAAACCATTCGCGCTTCGCTCCTGAAAGAGAAGTTTGTCGTAGAAACGGCTGCCGATTATTTTTCGGCATTGGATAAGATAAACGACTATGATTACGACTGCATCCTGCTGGACATTATGCTGCCGGGTGGAAGCGGTCTGGATTTGTTGCGTGAGTTAAAGCGCTTGCGCCGTACGGACAGTGTGCTTATCATCTCCGCCAAAGATTCGCTGGATGATAAGGTGGACGGTCTGGAACTCGGAGCCGATGATTATCTGACGAAACCTTTCCACTTGGCAGAGTTGAATGCCCGCATAAAGTCTTTGATCCGCCGCCGTCAGACGCAGGGTGATGTGACGGTCACCGTAGGTAATTTGCTGCTCTACCCTGACAAACGGCAGGCGGAAGTGGACGGTGCGCCTTTGCAACTGAACCGTAAGGAGTTCGATTTACTGTATTACTTTGTGGTGAATCCCAATCGGGTTATTAATAAAATGAGCCTTGCGGAGTCGGTATGGGGTGATAATATAGACCAGGTCGATTCTTTGGATTTCATTTACTCGCAAGTAAAGAACCTGCGCAAGAAATTGAAGCAGGCCGGCGCTTCCGTGGAACTGAAAGCCGTCTATGGCTTTGGTTATAAACTGTCCGAGTTATGAAACTGGTATATTACACATATCGCAAAATCTCCTTATTGCTATTCGTCCTGATGACTGTATGGGGTGTATTGTTTTATTATGCCATTATCGATGAGGTTGTTGACGAAACGGATGATACGCTGGAAAATTATGCCGGGATATTAATGGAACATGCGCTTCATGACCCCTCTGTTCTTGAAACGGAAGGCTCTCTGATGTCTTTCTATAAATTCCTTCCTATCTCCGAAGAAGAGGGACGCCATTATCGGGAAGTCTTCTATGATTCTACCGTCTATATCGAACTTGAGGATGAGGACGAGCCGGTACGTGTGATGCGCACGGCTTTTCGTATGCCCGACGGACAGTTTTATGAGCTTACCCTGATGATTTCCATCTTGGAACGCGACGATATGGTAGAGGCGATGCTCTGGTATCTGGGAGCATTGTTCCTGCTTTTCCTGATTTGTACCTCTGTCGGTATTCAGCTGGTGCTGAAAGGAGTGTTCCGCCCGTTGCATAAACTACTGGACTGGTTGCATGGCATCCAGCCCGGAAAGGAAGTTCCGGTGTTGGAGAATCCTACGAAAATACGTGAGTTCCGCCAGCTGAGTGAGGCGGCGGTAGATATGGGAAACCGTAGTTATAAAGCCTATGAGGAGCAGAAGCAGTTTATAGAAAACGCTTCGCATGAGTTGCAGACACCGCTTGCCATTGTACGTGGCAAAGTGGAATTACTGGCGGAAAGCGATAGTCTGACAGAACAACAGATGAAGGAACTGGATGAAATCTACGCCACTTTGGGGCGTGCGGTGAAACTGAATAAGTCTTTGTTGCTGCTTTCCCGCATAGAGAACGGACAGTACACGGAGTCGGAAGATGTATCGGTAGACGAGATACTGGATAATCTTCTGCCTGATTTGATGGATATATACGAGCACAAGCAGGTACGCTTGCTGCGTAAGCAGGGAGAACATCCTTTTATTATCCGCTGTAATCATTCGTTGGCGCAGATTTTGGTCTCCAATCTGGTGAAGAACGCATTGCTTCATAATGAAGAGGAGGGAGAGTTGCAGATACTTACCACTCCGGTTTCATTGACAATAAAGAATACGGGCGATACTCCTTTGGATGGTGAAAAGCTGTTCCGCCGTTTCTATCACAGCGTTGACGGAAAGAAAGAATCCACCGGATTAGGGCTTGCCATAGCCCGTTCTATCGCTCGGATTTCCGCTTTGAATCTCACATACGAATGGCAGGACGGGATGCATTGCTTCCTGCTTGTTAAAGAAAATAAAAATAACCGTTAACGCCTGTTATTCCCAAATCTTTCCTATTTCTCTGTCGTTATTTGCAGTGTGAATGATACGAAACGAATTAGTAACATTAAAAAATAACGATTATGAAGAAAGTATTGTCTATTCTTGTATTGGCTCTTATAGCCGTTCAGTTTGCATTTGCCGGCGATGTCATTACACGCGATGCCAAGCAGCTGCCTTTGACCGCCCGTAACTTTATCAACCAGTATTTCACCAAGCCGCAAATCTCACATATTAAGATTGAGACCGGCATGCTGGGCTCTAAAAAGTATGAGGTACTGTTGACCGACCGTACCGAGATTGATTTTGACAGTAACGGTAACTGGACCGAAGTCGACTGTAAGAAAGCTGCCGTACCCGAAGCATTGATTCCGGTATCTGTGCGAGAATACGTAAAAACAAACTTTCCGCAGGAGATGATCACCAAGATTGAACGCGGACGGAGCGGGGTGGAAGTTAAACTCGCCAATGATTACTCCTTGAAATTCAATAGTAAAGGTAAGTTTGTCAGCATGGACGATTGATTGTAACATGGAATGTATCACTTTAATTTTGATGGCATAATATGAAAATGAAGTTTCAACTATTGGCGATGATGTTCATTGCTGCATTGGCTTTCAGCGCGTGCGGCGATGATGACAAGAACGATGGCATAACCGTTCCGGATGCGGTTTCTAAAGCTTTAAAGAATAAATATCCCGCTGCTACCGATATTGAGTGGGAGCGGAAAGGTGATTATTTCGTGGCCGACTGCTGGATGGACGGTAAAGAAATGGATGTGTGGTATGATACTCAGGCCGTTTGGCGATTGACCGAGGTTGATATCCTTTGGGGGAGTTTGCCCCCTACGGTACAGACTGCTTTTGAGAGTGGGGAATATGCTAACTGGAAGCGGGAAGACATCGATATGCTCGAATACCCCGTACAGCCCGTTCAATACGTTATCGAGGTAGAAAAAGGTAATCTGGAATATCAGTTATTCTATGCTGAGGACGGCGCTTTATTGCAACAGCGTGATGTCAGTGGCGATAAAGACGATACGCACTGGCCGATAGATAAAAAAGTGGCGGAGTGAGCCACTTTTTTTTACATCGGTTTATAATCTTTAGCCAGACCGCCCTCGCTTGTTTCTTTGTAAAGTGACGGCAAGTCATTTCCGGTTTCTTTCATAACCTCTACTACCTTGTCGAAAGATACGCGGTGCATACCGTCGGTGAAAGAGGAGTAGAGATTGGCATCCAAAGCGCGTGCGGCGGCATAGGCATTGCGCTCTATACACGGAATTTGCACCAATCCGCATACGGGGTCGCAGGTCATTCCCAAGTGATGCTCCAAGCCCATTTCTGCGGCATATTCTATTTGTGCGGGGCTACCGCCAAACAACTGATTGGCTGCTGCCGAGGCCATTGCGCAGGCTACGCCGACTTCTCCCTGACATCCTACTTCCGCACCCGAAATGGAAGCGTTGGTCTTTACTATATTTCCTACCAATCCGGCTGTGGCAAGGGCGCGTAGGATACGTGTGTCGCTAAACTCACGGCTCTTGGCCAGATGATAAAGCACGGCAGGCATCACGCCGCACGAACCGCATGTGGGAGCAGTAACAATCACACCGCCCGAAGCGTTCTCCTCACTCACTGCCAATGCGTAGGCGAATACCAGTCCGCGTGATTGCAGAGACTGTTTATATCCGCTGGCACGTATGTAATAGGTTGAGGCTTTGCGTCGTAAGTTCAGCGGACCGGGGAGTACTCCTTCCTGTTCCAAACCCCGTTTTACGGCATTCTGCATGGTTTTCCACACTTCTTGCAGATAGTCCCATATATCGCTGTCTTCACATTCCTTGACATATTCCCAATAACTTTTCCCTGTGCGTTCGCACCATTGCAGAATTTCCGTCATGCTGTTCATGGAGTACACATCGGGGGTGTTAACCGAGGACGCTCCGTCGCTCTCTTCCGCCAAAGCGCCGCCGCCGATGCTGAACACTACCCATTGGTCGGTTTCTTTTCCCTCTTTGTCTACCGAAACGAACTTCATTCCGTTCGGGTGGAAAGGAAGGAAAATCTTAGGTTCCCAAATAATCTCTACCGGCGCTACCGGTTGCAGCACTTCGGTAATGGCGATATTGGTCATGTGGCCTTTGCCTGTTGCCGCCAGACTGCCGTATAGCGTTACTTTGAATGCCGTTGCTTCCGGATGTCTTTCCAGAAATATTTCGGCGGCTTTGCGGGGGCCCATTGTATGGCTGCTTGAAGGGCCTGTACCGATGCGATAGAGTTCTTTGATTGATTTCATGTTGGCAATTAGTTATCGGGTAATTAGTATTTATTTGATTTCTATTTCTCAATTTCTATTTCACAATTCTCAATTCTCAATTAACTCAAGTCTACCACCGTAATTCCCGCCCCGCCGAACTGGATGTGTTCGTCGGCGAAATGGCTTACGCCGGGTACGGTTTGCAGATACTGACGGATAAGAGTACGCAGAATGCCCGTACCTGTTCCATGAAGAATCCGTATGCGGGACATTCCTACCAATATGGCATCGTCTATAAAATAGGTCACTGCCTGCAAGGCCTCATCTCCACGCATGCCGCGTACATCTATGTCTTGTTTGAAGTTCAACTTCTTTTCGTACATGCTGTCTTGGGTTTGCGAACTGATGTAAGTACTTTTGGTAGAAACATCCGCTTGCTTGGGCTGCGCGTTTGTTCGTTCCAGTCTGTCCAGCTTGACGGTGGTTTTGATGCTGCCGAATGCAACGACGGCGTTCTTGCCGTTTATCTCCAGCACTTCGCCTACCGAAGTTTGCCCTTTTATCTTGACATTGCTTCCGGGTACGATTGCCGCGAGGCGTTCGGCCTCTTTCCGCGCCTGTTGTTCTGCCAATGCTTGTGCGGACAGTGCGTTTTCCTGGCCTCTATTGGCTTTCTTCTCTTTCTTCCGGTTCTGTTTTTCTTTCAGTTTTTCTATTTTACGGGCAATCTTTTCTTCCTGTTCTTTGGCGGCAAGAGCTTCCATCGATTCGCGGAAGTCACTTAATTCCTGACGTACCTGACGTGTCTTTTCCTTTTCGGCTTGCACCTCTTTAATGGTACGGATGGTATTTTCAATGCGGGCGTTGGCTTCCTGCATCAGTTGTTCCGCTTCTTCTTTGGCTTTCCGTAGAATCTCCTTGCGTGATTTCTGCAATTCCTCTATCTCCGCCTGATAGCGGGCGATGGTTTCTTCCATATGCTTTTCGCGTTGCCGGATGGTCTGGCGCTTGCCTTCCCAGTATCGTTTGTCACGTACGATATCTTGCAGATACTTGTCGGCATTGATGTACTCGCTGCCTACAATCTCCGAGGCATCGGCAATTACATCTTCCGGCAATCCGATTTTACGGGCTATCTCTACGGCGAACGAACTGCCCGGATTGCCTATCTGGAGTTGGAATAAAGCCTGCATCAAATGGCGGTCGTATAGCATGGCGCCATTCACCACCCCTTCGTGGTCTTCGGCAAAATGCTTCAGATTCTGGTAGTGCGTGGTGATAACGCCGAATGTCTGCTTTTGGTTGAAACGTTTCAGAACGGCCTCGGCTATCGCTCCGCCAATCTGGGGTTCCGTACCGCCGCCAAACTCATCGATAAGGATAAGGCTGCGTTCGTTACAGCTCTTCATCATTATCTTCATGTTCGTAAGATGCGAAGAGTAGGTGCTCAGGTCGTCTTCGATAGACTGTTCGTCACCGATGTCAATGAATATATTGCTGAATATACCGGCGTGACTGCGTTCATGCATCGGGATGAGCAGGCCGCATTGTAACATGTATTGAAGCAGTCCTACGGTTTTCAGGCAGACTGACTTTCCACCGGCATTCGGGCCGGAGATGATGAGGATACGTTGTTTTTCGTTCAACTCTATATCCAGCGGTACTACTTTCTTTCCATGTTTGGCAAGGGAGAGTTGCAACAGCGGGTGTACTGCCATTGTCCAGTCTAACACCTGCTTATTCTCAAAAGCCGGTTTCAACCCGGTGATTTGTTCGGAGAATAATGCTTTGGCACGGATAAAGTCGATTTCGGCGAGAAATTCGTACGATAGCAACACATCGGGGATGGACGGACGCAACAGGTTGGAAAACTCCATAAGGATGCGGATAATCTCCCGTCGTTCGTCACCCTCGAGTTCGCGGATGCGGTTGTTGGCTTCCACTACTTCAGCGGGTTCGATGAACACGGTTTTACCACTGGCGGATTCATCGTGTACGATACCTTTTATTTTTCGCTTCAAGGCGGGTACTACCGGAATCACCAGTCGTCCGTCGCGCATGGTGGGGGCTACGTCTTTATCTACGACACCTTCCGACTGGGCATTGCGTAAGATGCTGTTAAGTGAACGTGAGATGCTTCCCATCGTACTTGCCAGTTCGCGGCGGATGCGTGCCAGTTCTGCCGATGCGTTATCTTTTATTTTTCCGTAAGGTGAAAGAATACCGTTTATTTTTCCGATAAGTTGGGGAAATACCGTTATATCTCCCGCCAGTCGTTTCAGACAAGGGTAGGGGGATGTGCTTTCCTCTTCGTCCTCGCTTTTTTGCAGGAAACGTACAATATCGCGTATCGTTTCCAGGGAACGGCGCAGGTCGAAAAGTTCCTGTTCATCCAAGTACATGCCTTCCACCCGTATTCGTTTCAGGGACGGACGTACATCAAAAAAATATTGTGCCGGGAAATTATCTTCTTCTTGGAGTATACGTACGAATTCTGTAACCTGATCCAGACGCTCTTCCACTTCACTAAAGCGGTCGGAGAATGCCATGTCTGTCACTCGTTCTTCGCCAAGCGTACTGAGACATTTTTCTTTCAGCAGTTGGCGTATCTGGTCGAAGCCTATCTTCTGTTCAAAGTTCTGTGGGTATATCATGGATGCAAAAGTACAATTATTTCGTGAAAAAATAAGAAGTATGTTTGCAGAATTAAAAATGATTTGTACCTTTGCACCGCTTTAAGAGAGAAGCATTTCTGAAAAGGAAGTTTTGGAGAGGTGGCAGAGTGGTCGATTGCGGCGGTCTTGAAAACCGTTGTGCTGCGAGGCACCCGGGGTTCGAATCCCTGTCTCTCCGCAATAAACACTGAAAATCAGTAAGTTGTAAAACAAACACCCAATTTTACACCCAAGAATGTAAAATTGGGTGTTTTTGTATTATTTAAGATGAAATGCATCTTTACTCAGAAAAAAGTGTCTGAATAAAACAAAGCCAACTAAAAGAACAATCAAGTTATGCTCTTTTAGTTGGCTTTTATATCAGTTTAATTGCCTAACTGCAGCAATGTATCAATCCAATATGTGTTCCGGAATGGATGTAGTACTTAATACTCCTGTAATTTGATAATTTGTATTGGGAGCAGTCAGCTTCATAGTAAAGTCTACTGGTGCAGGGCTTTTTGTATGGGCGTTATCAAAAAGTTCCTCCCATTTCACACCCAAAAATGCTTGAATAACACTGAATATCTGATTATTACCCATTATTTGAAAGTCGTAAGATGTTGTCGTGTCATTGTTGTCAGTAACGTTTTCTTCTCCATCGGTTTGGAATGTTAAACGCAATCCGGGTATGTCGTGCAGTTGTTCTTTCGAATCGGGGGTGATGAAGAACTCGTAACTGCCTTTCATTGTTGGTCGGTCATATAATGTCCCATGGAGATTGTCTCTAGCGAAGATATAGGACTCTTTTGCAGGATTGTTTATGAAAAATAGAGTTGTGTTGGCTTTTAATAGAGGATGATTACTTTCGGCTATCATGTATGACAAATAGCAATCTGTCACTTTCACTTCAACGGTTTCCACATCCTTGGTAATATTGTCGGTAATGGTCAGTGTTGTACTTCCCTTCTGCATACCATACAAATTGATGTGTCCTTTTCTGTCATCCTCCTTATCGTTGTATTTTGAGTAAATGGCATTCAATATATTTTCATCCTCTATTGCCAAACTAATATCGCCACTACCGTTTATTATAGGAATAGAAGTAGCATTGCGCTCCAATCGTACTTCATAGTATCTTTTCTCAAGACTGAACGGAGCAAATGTTTCATTTTCATTATTATCATCGCTGCAAGCCATAGCAAGCAGACACATGATAAAAAGAATCGGGTTGATAAGTTTATTCATCATGGTTATGTGTTATTGTTTCTTTATCGTAAATTCCAGCTTCTGAAGTCCTTTCTTATAGACATTGGCAAGGATGAGGGCGTAACGGAGTTCTTCGCCCGGCTTCATGGATTGGGTGATATGGGCAAACTCACTTTCAGGAATGACCTCCTTGAACATCGGACCGGATGATTCGTTGCGCACCAGCCGTATTTCATCCGTAAGCGGTGACAATACAAATGAATAGATTGCCATATAGGGTATTTTATTGAATTTTAGCCAATTCGGATCTGCCTTATCAAGAATACACTTTAACCAAATGCGGGCATTATCATAAGACGGAAGGCTGTGACCGTCGGCATAGGAAATTTCTCCATTCTCATTGACAATGATTTCCTTTTCTATGGCATATTTGTTAAAGGGGCACATATCATAGTACTCAATGTCTTCCTCTGAATTGATTTCTTTATCTACAGGTATCTCCGGCTTTGTGACAATACGGTCTTGAAGGATTCTCAACAGCGAATAGGTACGGTCTGGAGCATCCATGGGAGTATTAGCGAGAATGGTTCTCTCCACCGAAAGGTAATATTCACGTCCTCTTTCGTATGTAAACCATTTAATACTATTAAAGCCAAGTGGCTCCCATACTCCGGGATTGTCTTCAGACATAACAAGCATACACTCTACAGGAGTATCACTGCCCCATGGTATGTACGTACCTGTTTCGGCAGAAACGGACATCTTGATTTCATTGACAACATCTTTTGGCTCATCATCGCTGCAACCCACTGCAAGGAAGGCAGTGATTAAAAAGAATGGAATAATAAACTTATTCATATTCGTATAATTCCCTATTGGCTCTATTAGGCTATTAATTTTATATTGAAAAAACGTGAGCCAACTATGCCACGTCTAAGTGAAGGTCGTAGGAAACCTCTGATACAGATGTAACAATAGCAGCCCACGCTATATGCGTGAGAACCACTATGCTATCTCTTGTATCAGTTTGAAAGTTTCCTACGTTTTCACCTACAAGATAAACATAACGCTTCTTCTTTTTCTTATGTCATGGAGAGGGTTAGCCCAATCCGAATACAAAATTAGTTATTTTATTGATGTTTTGCGATATAGAGAACAGAATTTATAACCTAAATCCTCTATTTTTTCTTGGCTCTTCTGTTTTTCGCAATCCTTCCTGTAGCTTCTCCCATTGTTCCCTGAACCATTCGCCTATCGGCTGTCTGTTTATGGTAAGTATCAGTTTGCTATCATCGGTTGGATTCTTTTCCACCTTGAAAATATCATTCTTGATTTCAAATCTTCGCCTATGCTCTTCAGAATAAATCCTACCATTGCACCTAATAGCTTCCTTTTTTGTCAAAAGACTGTTTATCATATCTTTGGTAAATCCGATGGCATAACATAGTCTTTCCATCCTCAACATTTCTTTGAGTAATGGAAACCAGTTGAACGCTTTTTCAAGAATGGTATTCAATCGTGATATTTCCTTGTCTTTGGTTTCAAGCTCTTGATTATGTATTCCTTGTAGGTTACGAATCTGCTTGCCGTGCTGTTCCTGCATTTGTTGCATCTTGGCTTTTAATTCATCAATACCCTTGTCACGCTTGGCAATTTCATGACGTAAATTCTCATTGGTTTGTTCCAAATCTTTCAATTTTCCGCTTCCGAAAAGAGAACCGACACCGCTTGCTATGGCTGTGGCTGCATCGGTAGCTGCGCTTTTGAGTTTGTCGGTGCGTATTTCCGATTTTACCTGTTTGAGTTCTTGCTCAGCAAGAGTTACTTGCTGCTTCTTGTGCCTTTGGGTTTCCTCTATACGTTGCAGTTCGGCTTTCTGTTTCTTTATGATGAAATCGTTACGTTCCAGATGTTCCTTGCCTGTTTCGGTTTTAGATTGTCCTCGTTCCATCAGGAGAATGTCAGAAGCCAAACTCTGCATTTCGGTCATATCTTCGTCATTGAGTTTACAGCTCTTTCCTGTATCGTGGTTCATCCAATCGAAAACGATATGAGCGTGATAATTCGGCTTGAACCACTTTCCATCAATTTGGAAACTCTCCCTATCTTCGGCTTCGGGTTGTCCGCTCAGCCAATGTCCTTCATCTTTGTGCAGGAAGATTTGCAGCGGAGTAATACCCCAGCGTTGTTTGCACTCCTCGCCAAATTTATGCACATCTGCCAATGTGGTGTCCGCTCTGATGAGCAACACCCCCTCACGGATAGGTGAACACCCTGCCACCTTGATGATTTTTCCGTTCTTGCCTTTGCGTTCACGTTCTTTCTCCTGCATGACACGTCCGGTCTTTTCCTTGACCATCCGTTTGATGTTGTCGTAATGTGTCCGCAATTCGGTAGTGCCGAAGTCAGGATTTACCCACTGCTCGTTATCGGTGGAAAGTTTGGAAACGACATAGATTCTGGACTCTCCGATGTTGCGCATGTACTCGGCAGTCCTTCGGTTGTGTGCCTCGCTCGATACGATGTTGCAAGGCTTGATATGTATGCTTGATTTTGTTGCCATAGTTTTTTGTTTATATTAGATTACTTTGTTCGCTTCCGCAGTGGGGTTCTTAGGGGTGCAACCCATAAGCGGTGATTGCAAAGAGAGGGTCACTCTTTGCTCGGGGTTCTCAGGGGTGAACGCCCTGAGTGGGTTATTAGGGCAAAGCCCTAATCCCCTCGGGAGAGCCCACAACTACGGAAGCGGAGCGTGTAGTTATAGTGGGCTATAACCGGAAGCCGTTCTTCTTCTCCGGTGATTGGCTGCGCACCCCTTTGGCGGATTGGACTTGCCTTTTTCTTTCAACCTGTTTCTGTAAGTATTCGTTCAAGTCCTTGCATCCGCTGTACGTCTGTGAAGCATCACGGATGTATCTGTCTCTGTCGTATTCCTTGCGGATTTGTTGGAGGGCTTCCATGCCTGCATGGTCGTTGTCAAAAAAGCAGTGGATGCGTTCGTAGTTGCCCAACGGATAGAGAGCCTTGTTCACATTCGATACGGAATTCAATACGATGTAGTCCTGTCCGTCCAGCTCCGGATAATTCGGGCAGCTTTCCTGTCTCAATGTCAGAAAGGAGAGATAGTCCATGAACCCCTCGAACACATAACAGGTATTCCTCGCTTTCCCAGACTGTCTGATGTGGGAGATTTCCTTTGGAGCGATGCAGCCCTTGAAATAGCGGTTGCGGATTTCATATCCTCCCGATATATTGGGAAAGGCGATTGCAAAGTACCGCTTGCCGTTGTGGGTGAAACGTGCTTCGCTACATTCTCTTTTCGCCAGTTCTATGTTAATTCCTCTACCTTGCAAGTAGGCAAACAGGGCAGGAGATGACAACGGAACAATCTCCAACTGTTGGAAGCTCGGCTCGGAAGAGCTTTGCTTGCCAAAAGAGAAAGATACCGGGCGCACATACGGTGTCTGTTTCGCTATCCGTTTCAAGATGTAAGGTACATGGTCAGTAGCGTACAAGTGTGCAGCCAGTTCAATGATGCCGCCACCTTTACCCAAACCGAAGTCATACCATTGTTCACGTTCGGTATTCACTTTGAACGATGCTTCAGTCTCTTCCCGAAACGGAGATTTGTACCAAAGGTTTATTCCCTGTTGTTTTACTGGTGAATAACCCAAACTGTGCAGATAATCCGCTATCTTGATTTGCTTGGCTGTCTGTATATCCATAAAATGATTGTTTTAGTAGTTGATGAATTGATTTGTTTTTCTTTTCGCCCGTACCTTTTTAGGAAGTACGGTCTATAATCACTTCACTAAATTCTCGTATATATAGGATACGGTAATAAAGTGAAGTGATTTGATCCCATTTCAGAATCACTTCACTATATTCCTAATATATACACCCCGAGAATAAAGTGAAGTGATTGCAGGAAAATGGGCTAATTGTATATACAGGGCTAATAGTGGAAGTTGGGCATGAAGGTGTATTTCCTGCCGTTCTCCTGCACTATCATCCGCTTGTTGCGGAGCATGGTGATGAGCGATACCGCCTTTTTATGGTTCAGTTTTACACCCACAGACATATAGGTCTTGATTAAAGCATCTTCCAGTTCCTTGTAACCATATTCCTCTTTCAGACCGAATGCGGCTTCCAACGCGATGCGGTGCTGCTGCTCGGTGATATGCCTGTAAGGGTCGAACTTCTCTTCTTCGGGTCTTCCCGGTTTCTTTGTTTCGGGTTTGTAACCCTCTATAAGTTCGGGAAGGGCTTTGTCGTTGATGCGGAACGCAAAAGGCTCAAAGTCCATTGCTCGTATGTGAATGGCTGAAACATGGCTGATGTCACCGTTGCCCTTGTCCTTTTCTACCAGTAATACGGTTTCCGCCTTGTTGTTCAATTCCGTACCAATGTGCCCTCTTGCGTTCTCATCCCCCTTGTTCTGATGCAGTATCGTATGGATGTGTATCTGCCTGTCGTCCGTCCACTGCATCAGCTTGGATATGATGCGTGTGGATTCACCGGGGCTGTTGATGTCGTACACCATATCACGGATGCCGTCTATGATTACAAGACCAATGTCGGGAGTGTTGTAGATAGCCTGTTCTACAATCCTGATACGTTGCTCAGGCGTGTATTTTCTCAAAGCGAGGAATTCAAGGTTTTCATTGTCCCTGTCATCTGGCAAGCCGGCCATCCGCAAAATGCGTGTCATGACTTTCAGGCAATGGTAAGGGCTTTGCTCTGTATCAACATAAAGCACTTTCCGCTTATCTTCCGGCAGTTCTGCCACATATCGCAACACTGTGCCGTTCTTCAATGCGGCGGCTACGATAGCCGATACATTGAATGTCTTTTTACTTTTGGCTTTGCCGATGGATGCGCTGAAATTGCCCAATGTCCCAATGACAGAACCATGTACTTTGAGGATTTCAGGTGCTTTCTCATAACTTTTCGACAGGCTCAAACGTGAGGCTTGCCAAAGGATAATGGCTTCTTCTGCCGATATGTCCTTAGTCTCTTTAATATAGTCCATAGCCATGCCTCCCGTTATTTTCGTCCTCCTGTTTTCTTCCCGGCCAGTTCAAGGGCAAGCTCCACATCTACGATAATCTTGCGTCCTATCTGGGTGATTGCCTTGTCAATCTTTCCGCTTTTCTTGATGCGGTTGGCGGTGGGCAGGCTGCACCCGAACAGTTTGGCAATGCCCAGTATTCCGTACACATACTTCCTTTCTGTGTCCGTAACGGGCTGTGGCTGCATTTCCGTTTGACCGGAAGCGTGCTTGCTTAAGAATATGAACTCTTCGCCTGTCATCTGCCAGACGGGTTTTGATAATAACTCTTGAAGATTTGTCATCGTCCAATCTATTTAGTCGTTTAACAATCAGCCCTGCGCACTGGCTGTTATTTCTGTTCTCGAACGATGCAAAATTAGGTAGGTTTGTAAGTGGTAAGGATGTGGTTAGTGTAAATGGAATATTTTATTATTTCTTTGAATATCAGACAATAAAAATACCACTCAAAAATTAATTTGAGTGGTAAAAGTGGTTATTTCGTAATATGTCAGGGTATATCACGGATTATCGGAATATTGCGTCCATTTCTTTGGCGAACTTCTGGTTGCTGTCACTTGGGAAATCGGAAACAGGTTCCTTGTATTTTGACTTGTAATAGTTCTCTTCAATATCCAGCATTTTGAGGATATTCTTTTTCCAATTCTCCCTGTCTAGTTTGGGCAGTTGTTCACCCATCAGGAATATCAGGTAGCAGACACGTATTTTCTCTCTCGTTTTTATTTTCAGCTTGCATTTGCCGGGGTGCAGATTCATACAAGCATAGAAATCATATTCGGAAATATTCTCGAATTGTTCTCCTACGCAGGTCGTGTAAACGTGCGAAAGCAACTCCATGTCGAAATATTCGTGTTGTTCCTCTTTGGGTGCTTCTTCTTGCATATCGGGTTCGCTTGGCTTGGTTAGCTCTTCCGGTTTATCTTTAGCTACGGGAATATATTTTGCTAATATTTCCATAAAATGGAAACTCAATTTATAAATATCTCCGCAGCAGTTCTCTATATATTGGAAAGCCTCTTTTCTTGCTTGCTTTTGCAATTCGTAAAGCTTGTCCAGTTCTTCTTTTTCTTTCTCATATTCAGCCTTGCAGCGTTCATATTCCTTTTCGGCTTGCTTTTCTTCTTCTGCCGTATGTTCCCTGTAATCAATAGAATCATATCTGTTATATGCCTCGTTCAAAGGCTTGTTTAGTTTTTGTGTAACCTCCAGTTGTTCCTCTATATCAATATTATATCTATCAGCGAAATGGTAGCACACACGAGAAATTATCTCATCATCAAGCAATGGATATTTTTCGTAAAGCATCATGTTTTTCTCTATCTCGGCTCTTAGACTGTCGAGAATCAGAGTGTACTGTTCTTTCTGCTTGTCAAGTACCAATTCAAGGATAGCGGCTTCAAAAGCTTTTGTGTCATTGTATTGCTTGTAGAAGTTCGTGATGAATTTCTGCTTGTCAAAAGAAAAAGTATGGCTTACAATAAAGTCACTGTATATTCGGTTGAGTTCACCGTATTGGGGAATCATAATCAGTATTTCTCCTGCCATATATCTTGGATTTATGGATTTTTGTCTTTATCAAGAAAGGAAGCCAGTTCTTCTTCCACTTCTTCTATACTTGGCAGAGCCGATTTTAAGTTTTCAGGTATAGCCTTGCTCAGTTGGTAATCGCTGATGCCTATCGGCTGGTCATAGCCTGTCAATGCGTATTGTGCTACAACTTCGTCTTTTCCCTTGCACAGCAACAACCCGATAGTCTTGTTGTCGTTCTCTCCCCTCAGTTTATCATCCACCACATTGATGTAGAAGTTCAGTTGCCCTGCATACTCCGGTTTGAATGGGGTAGCCTTTAATTCTACCACGATATATGCGTGCAGTGGAATAGAATATAGTATCAGGTCTGCATAGAAATCGCTGTTTCCGACTTGGAAATGTTTCTGTCGTGCAACGAAAGCAAAACCATTGCCCATTTCCAGCAAGTAACAGGTAACGTGCTTAACCAACTGTTCTTCTATGTCCCTTTCGTCTGCTTTCTCTTTAGTTCCAGCCAAATCAAAGATGTACGGGTCTTTCAACAGGTAATTGGCGAGGTCGCTTTGTGGAGCCGGAAGTGTGGTCGTGAAATTGTTTACCTTGTTGTTGCTGATTTGTCGGCTATACAAATCACTGTCAATTTGCATTTTCAATACATTGCTGCTCCATCCCATTTCCACAGACTGCTTCATGTACCAGTAGCTTAGACCTAAAGGTAGCGAACTGTCAAGTATAGTCATTTGGCTTGTCCAGTTTATTTTGGCTATAGGAGAGGTCAAGAAAACTTCTTCTATTTCCCTGATTCCCATCCTGTAAATGGCAGACACGGTTTTTCCCACATCTTCAAATTGCGCAGGAACTTCCTGCGTAATTGCTAATGATTGACAATCAATCGATTGTATTTGCGCAGTAAGTTCCTGCGTAAATTGCTTGTCATTCAGTTTTAATACTTCATTGGTCACACTCTGTATGGTTGGGACAGACAGGCTTGCATCTGTTTCTATGAAACTTTGCAACGCTCTTAAAGGATATGCTTTTGCAAACTGGCACATATAGGTAAGGTTACGTTCCGAATAGCCTTTCTTTTCAGGGTAATGCAGTCGGATAGCCTTTGCCAACTGCTTGATGATTTTGCTTCCCCATCCGTGCAGCTGCTGGTGATAAAGGATGTAATTGCCTATCTTCCAGTAATGGAACAGCATTTGTGCATTGGCTGCAACAATCAGCCTTACTTGTGCCTGTTCTATTTCCGAACCGACCGCTTGTATGAATGCATCAAAATTCGTTTTCTCTATGTTGGATTCCTTGTTGCTCATATTGTGATGATAATTTCTACAAATATAGTCATTGGTAACTATCTATGAAACTGTTTGATACTTTTATAGTTGATTAAACTTGTTCATGGCATTTGCCTTAATATCATCCGCTATGTCAATGTAGGGTTTCATAGCTTTGTAGTCGCTGTGTCCCGTCCATTTCATGACCACCTGTGCCGGGATTCCGAGAGCCAGCGCATTGCAGATGAATGTCCTTCTTCCTGCATGGGTACTGAGCAAAGCGTATTTGGGTGTGACTTCATCAATACGTTCATTTCCCTTGTAGTAGGTTTCCCGTACAGGCTCGTTGATTTCTGCCAGTTCGCCCAGCTCTTTCAGGTAATCGTTCATCTTCTGGTTGCTGATGACGGGCAGAGCCATGTAATTCTCGAAATGGATGTCCTTGTATTTGTCCAGTATGGCTTTGCTGTATTTGTTCAGTTCAATCGTCAGGCTGTCGGCAGTCTTGACTGTGGTTATTTCGATGTGGTCGGACTTCACATCGCTTCTTTTCAGATTGCGAACATCCGAATACCGCAAACTCGTAAAGCAGCAGAACAGGAAAACATCACGCACACGTTCCAGGTATTGCTTATCCTTGGGTATCTGGTAGTCTTTCAGCTTGTTCAGTTCATCCCAAGTCAGGAAGATTACTTTTTTCGAGGTGGTTTTCAGTTTCGGTTTGAACGTATCGTATGCAATGTTCTGATGATGTCCTTTCTTGAAGCTCCAGCGCAGGAACCATTTGAGGAATCCCATTTGCTTGCCGATGGTGCTGTTTCTCATATCCTTGGTGTCACGCAGGAAGTTGACGTATTCGTTCAATCCAAACTCGTTGAAATAGTTGAACGTTGCATCCTCCTTGAACTCTTTGAGGTGGTTCCTCACTGCTGCAAATTTTTCATAGGTGGATGCCGTCCAGTTATTCTGGTTACCGCACTCTTTTACAAACTCATCGAACACCTCCCAAAAGCTGACAGGGGCTTCTTCCGGCTGTTCTTCGCTGGTGTCTTTCATTCTCATGTTGAAAGCTTCCTTCAACTGTTGGGTCGTTGGCATGACCTCCTGCACCTCAAATTCCTTGAAAATATTCTGGATTTCGGCATAGTATTTCAGCAAGTCCGTATTGATTTCGGCTGCACTTTGCTTTAGCTTGTTGGTACATCCGTTCTTTACCCGCTGCTTATCTGCATCCCATTTGGCTACGTCAATCCGGTAGCCCGTTGTAAACTCGATGCGTTGGCTGGCAAAGATGACACGCATACGGATGGGTACGTTCTCTACGATTGGCACACCGTTCTTTTTCCGGCTCTCCAATGCAAAAATGATGTTGCGCTTGATATTCATAATTGGGTGCGTTTGAAATTCTACACCCAAATATACACCCAATTATTGAGATAGCAAAAGACATTTAGAAACATTTACTTTTACTCTATATTGTAATTTACACTTGATTATCAGTCGTTTGCAGTTTTATGATATTCTGTGAAAGTATAAGTTCGAGAGCCTGTCTCTCCGCTGAAATAGAATATGAATTAAAGGAAAGTCCTGTAAATTAATAATTTACGGGACTTTTTATTTTTGGGTAAATGGCAAAAAACGTAAAGAGGTACACCTATTTTGCCGAATGATGCATTGTTTGTCGGTGCCGATGGTAATATCGGCAGATTGCTAACCGCTTGTTCTTGCTTTGAATACAGGAGTGGTTTTCTGTACTTCAGATTCAAATCCAAACCAATAACCGCATTTTGTATTTTCGTCTTGTGGAAGAAAGCAAAGCCTGAGGCTGTCTTTATAATCTCCATATATCACTTCCCACCTCTCCGGTGGAACTTGATGTTTGGTCTTTACCTTTTCTGCAGGAGCTTTCTTTAATGACATGCCGGCTTCTATCCAGGCAATGCTAGCCTGCATTTGATATTCAGGATAAGCCAACTTACAATATTCATAAAGTATAAGCCCGCGTTTTTCCAAGCTCATGGGTTGGTCTATAAGATTTATCTGTATCAGATGTTCAAGGAACCTCTGCAAGAAAGTTCTGTCATTTAAGATTAACTCCCGGGTTAGTGCCTGCCAGGCGGGAGTGTTGTAAAAAACGTCTAACAGGCGGGATAGCTGGCGGGCTGTCTGCAGTTCGCCTACGCTGATTTCGTTTGTTTCTAAAACTTCGTAGGGTGGGAAAGGGGAATAGCGTATTCCGAGTTCCTCTGCCCGGCGGCGCATTTCCGTACCGGGAAGCAGTTTGAGTGATTCTAATTGTATCTCTCCCGCATTGTACCGGGCCAGGGTATATACATCTTCGAATATTTCATTGAGATGATAGAGGGGAAGTCCGGCTATAAGATCGGCATGCGTTTCCATATTCGGAAGCGAACAGAGAAATTTCAGCCCTGCCAAAGCATCGGATAATTTACCCATGCGGCGGCTTTGTTCAAGTACAGGTTCACGCAAGCTTTGAATCCCGGCTTCAAGGTGGAGCAGTCCTTGCGGTAACAGTTTTAACTCTTCTTTTAATTCCTCGGAGAGAAGCGCCGGATGTATCTCTAAATGAAAACGTATGTCGGGATATTCTAAAAACAGTTGGAGCAGTTCTTTTGCACGACGTGCATTGTAATTGAATGTACGGTCGAGTACGCGTACATTTTTAATACCATGCTCATGGATGATTAGGAGCCGTTGGCGGATGCTGTCAATAGAGAGAGTGCGAATCGGTTTCTCGCCGCCGCTGACGCAAAAGGCGCATGTGTTGAAACATCCGCGCGTAGTTTCAAGTTGTACAAACGGCTTGCTCCAATTGAAGAAACGGCTTTTTTCGGGTGGGATAAGTCCGGAAAAGTTTAAGACACGGGCTATTCCATTGTCTTTATATTGTTTATCGGCATCCAGATAACACAGACCGGAAATATCCTTCCACTGTTCCGGATGATTCCAGCAGGCCAGCCACTGCGGAAACGCCTCTTCGCCTTCTCCTCTGAATACACAGTTTACAAAAGGGTTCTTACGCAGAAAGAATTCATTATCTCCAAGAAACTCCGGACCGCCTAATATAAGACAGGTTTCGGGCAGTAAAGCTTTCAGCCTTGATACGATATGCAGTAATTGTTCGTGGTTGAAAAGCCAGGTGGTTGCGGCAAGAATGTCGGGCTTGTGCCGATAAGCTTCGTCCACAACGGTCCCTGTGTTTTCGTTAATTGTGGCGGAAACGATAGCCCATTCAATCGAGGAATCATCCGCTATTTGTGCATGCAGTGCGGGAAGCGCCAATGAGGAATGGGCGTAAGAACTATTTAAGTCTATCCAGAGAATTTTCATATTTGATTTAGTTTCATCCTTGCAAAGATAGGTGATTTTACTGTTAGGATAAATAAAAAAGTATATATTTGCGGACTATTAATGAATCCGGATAGGCTCAGAAACTATGAAAAATTTCCTTTATATCTGCTTTTTATTCTTGGTGGACAATGTTTTCCTGATGGCTCAGGAGAAAGAAAATAATGAGCAATCTTCACCTTATACAGAGCAGTATATCACGGATATATATATGACTGAACCCGACCGTGCATTGCTATTGCTGGATGAAGCCGAAGAAAAGCGGGCAATGCTGCCTGCCCGGATAAACGACCTGCGGAGCATGGTCTACCGTAATAAGTACCAGTGCAAATTGGCTTTTCGTTATGCAAGACGGGCTTATGTACAGGATTCCGTGGCGAATAATACCCCCGAACATCTACTAAAGATGACGATTGAGTTGGCGGACTTGGCAAGTTTGTTGAGCGAATATGAAGTAAGTAATCGGTATGTCGTTGAGGGCATTCGGTTGGCCAGGAATATGAATGATGAACAGGCGGAAGCTAAATTGCTATTCTGTATGGGAGAGAACAAACGCCGTTTGTCTTTTAAGAAAGAGGCGTATGAAACATTCGATGAAGCTATCCGGCTCTTGAGCGATGCTGACGATGCGTACGGTTTGCGTATGCTTTCTTACTTTTGCGGGGTTAAAATGAGCTTTCTGATAGATGATGATTTGATAGATGATGCCTTGGCGGTAGGCTTGTATCGTCAGGAGTTACTGGATAAAATGGAAAGGACGGAAGGCATGCAGGAAGCTTATCTGGATTTGCAGAAATCATATTTATATTCAAAGTTGGCTTATCTGTATTATCGTTCGGGCGATAAGAAAAAGGCGGAGAAGTGCTTTGCAAAATATAAATCCACACAAGCCGCTTCAACTCCCGAAGGTAAATATAATGCTACTCCCTATCTGCTTGTCACAGGACAGTATCGGGAGATACTGGATAATTGCCGTGACTTGAAAGAGCTTTTCAGGGAACAGGATACCATCAATTATCAGTACCGTGGTATTTTGTCCAAAGAAATAATGGCTTATACCGGTTTGGGAGAGTACAAGCAGGCCGCTGAGTTAAGCGCCCTTTTTATTGCTGTGACTGACAGTATACATCAGCGTGAAAAGACGAATGCCGCATTGGAGCTTGACACCTTATACGATGTCGATGAGAAAGAAGCGCATATTGTGGAGCAGGCTTCCCAATTAAGAATAAGGACTGTCTCTTTGATTTTTATCTGTATCTTGGTGCTGCTGGCTTTGTTTTTCCTATGGAAAGTGTGGTTGCAGAATCGGAATATCAAGGATAAGAACAGGGCATTGATGAAGTATATCAATGAGGAACTTTCCGCGCAGAAGAAGAAACAGCAGTCATCGGGAGATACCGAGCCGCTTCTTCCACATCATGAACTGGATACGGAATCTTCCGATGCCGGCCAGGAGTATGAAATCAATAAACTGGTCTTTCAGAAATTGGATTCTCTGATAAGGAAAGATGAGCTTTATCTTTCCGCCGATTTGTCAAGAGAAGATTTGGTGAGAATGGCGCACATGAATAATACCCGTTTTGCCAAAATGATAAAAGAAAATACGGGAACCAATCTGAATGGCTATATCAATGAGCTGCGTTTGAATCATGCCATACAGTTGTTGAAAGAGCATCCCGAGTATACTTTACGCGCCATAGCAGAGGCTTCCGGCATTAATAGCATGCCGACTTTTCACAATCTGTTTAAGAGTAAAACGGGTATGACGCCTTCTGAATTTAAAAAGGTTCAAATGGAGATGGAATAATAAACCGTTGTTATACAGTATTGTAGGACTTTACTTTATAAACTTTAGGACAATTTTTTATAGTAGGGGTTATTGAAGTAGGATACTTCATAGGGAAATGCTTTCCTTTGCGGTGCAAAACAAGTATTGGATAATCTTTTGTCTAATGCCATGAAATGTACAAGCAAAGGATATAATAGATATATCTTATGAAATAAATAAACAGGAGTTGAAATTGAGTGTAACTGACACAGGGTGTGGAATACCTAAAGATAAACTTTCTACGATCTTTGACCGATTTGAAAAGCTCGACTCTTTTGCACAGGGGACTGGTTTGGGGTTATCGATATGCAAGTCTATTGTAGAGAGTATGGGTGGAATCATAGGCGTTGATTCTGAAATCGGTGTAGGAAGCAAGTCTTGGGTACATCTGCCCTGTTGTCCGCAACTTATTGAGGGATGCCGAAAGGTGTCCTAAGTTCTGTTTATTCTGGGGTCCCGTAAGTCGTTGAGATTTGCGGGACTTTTTTTATTCTTTATAGTATGGAAGCAGAATAGCGAGAGGGATAAAAATCATTGTGGTATTTGAGTAAATCCGTCCCGCAGAATAAAAAAAAACGTCTTGCGGGACGGATTAATTCATCTCGTGAGATGGGTTGGTTTGTTTCATGGGACGGATTAATTTGTTCCGTGAGAGAAAAAAGAAAATCCTTAATAATCTATGGATTATTAAGGATTTCTTTGGGTGACTGAAGGGACTCGAACCCTCGACATTCAGAACCACAATCTGACGCTCTAACCAACTGAACTACAGTCACCATGTTGTTGCATTTCTTAAATGCGGTGCAAAGATAGGGATAATCTTTGATATTACAAATATTTCGATGAATATTTTCAATAAAAAACAGCTATTTGTTATTCTCATAAATTCCTATATTGTGCCGGGATAGGAGCTTTCGGGAGTTTTTCATAAAGATATTCAAGCGGTTACGGGCTGATTTCGGTAAGCTGTCCACCGGTGCATGGGAGGGATATAAAATGTAATTTTTTTCTCCGGTGAGAGCAGGGCGGCCGGTCCACACTAAGGTGTATCCACACCGGACGACACGGGCGAACGGAAAAGAAAGGGCAAAAGGTTCGAGCGACGGTGAATAGCTTAAATTGTTTTGCAATGGATGGATGGGCTCGGGGAGAGGATATTTCTCAAGTTGCAGCGTAAAAATGAGGCCGCCGTCTGTATTGGCAGCGCTCATGTTGGAAATGAAGTTTCCTAAGGAATAGACGATGACATGTTGTTGATTGCCGTTCGTGCGTAATTCCATAGGCTGGATTACGTGCGGATGCGAACCGATGATATGGGTTACTCCCTGTTCCAGTAACCAGCCGGCAAGTTCGCGTTGCTCGCGGTTGGGGAGTGATTGATATTCTTCTCCCCAATGCATACAGGCTATAATGGCGTCCGGGCGTACGGCCCGGGCGCTATGGATGTCCTTTAGAATTGTTTCTTTGTCGATGTAATTGACGATGTTGGGTGCAGATGGCTTGATTCCATTGGTGCCGTAAGTATAGTTGAGTATGGCTATACAGAAACCTTTTTTCCGGATGAAAAGAGGATAGCGTTGTTTACGTTCGGCGGCGTTCCGGTAAGTGCCTGCATAGGGTATGGAAAGGGAGTCGATTTGTGTGATGGTTCGTTCCAGTCCTGTCTTGCCGCGATCCAGACAATGATTGTTTGCTGTGAGAAGAACATCAAATCCGGCATCCTTGATAGCTTGCAGATATTCGTCGGGCGCACTGAAAGCGGGATAGCCTCGATAGGGTTTTCCACCGAGAGTTACTTCGAGATTGCCTATCGCAATATCGGCACGAGAGATTTCTTCTTTTACGAGAGAGAAATAAGAGGAGTAATCATATGTTCCGTCGGAAGTACGGGCGGCATCTATTTGCGCCCGGTGTTGCATTAAGTCTCCTACAAATAATAGCGTAATCCTTTCTTGTGAGGAAAGGGCTACGCTATATAGTAGAAAGATAAGGGCGATGAGCGTTTTCATCATCCTTATTATTGATAAATAGCTTTCTTGCCTGCCAGAAGTGTGTTCTTCATTAAAGAGACAATGGTCATCGGGCCTACGCCACCGGGTACGGGGGTGATGAATGAGCATTTTGGAGCGACTTCATCGAACTTGACGTCACCGGTCAGCTTGAAGCCGGATTTCTTGGTTGCGTCCGGTACGCGGGTGGTACCTACGTCGATAACGACTGCGCCTTCCTTTACCATTTCCGCTTTTACGAAGTTGGGTTGTCCCAAAGCTGCGATAATGATATCGGCTTCCTGGCACTCTTTTACCAGGTCTTTACTGCGGCTGTGGCAAACGGTCACCGTGGCGTCGCCCGGATAAGCTTTTTGCATCATAAGGGCAGCCATGGGCTTGCCTACGATGTTGCTGCGTCCCAGTACAACGCATTTCTTTCCGGAGGTTTCTATTTCGTATCTTTTCAGTAATTCGAGAATACCATTGGGAGTTGCGGAAACGTAGCAAGGCAGTCCTATGGACATGCGCCCTACATTGATGGGATGAAAGCCGTCCACATCTTTGCGGTAGTCGATGGTTTCAATCACTTTTTGTTCCGAGATATGTTTGGGCAAAGGCAACTGGACGATAAAACCGTCTACATCCGCATCCTCATTCAGTTCGCGCACTTTCGCCAGTAACTCTTCTTCCGTTACGTCCGCCTCATAACGAATTAGCGAGGATTTGAATCCGCATACTTCACAAGCTTTTACTTTGGCTGCTACATAGGTTTCGCTGCCACCGTCGTGTCCCACAAGGATAGCTGCCAAGTGAGGGCGCTTTCCGCCGCGTGCCACTATATCAGCTACTTCTGCTGCAATTTCCTGCTTAACCTGTTCGGAAATTGCTTTTCCGTCAATTAGTGTCATATTCAATATATCGTATTAGTTATTATTTGCATGGCATTATTCGCAAAAGTAGAGCAAATAACCGAATAAAGCAAAAATCCCGCTGATTTCATTTAATATATGAAATCAGCGGGAGGTATATGCGGGGAGTTTCTTCTTATCTTTTCAGTTTCGGCATCATTTTACCCATTTTGCTGCCGGTCACCATTTTCATCATTTTACGGGTCTGGTCGAACTGTTTCAGCAGACGGTTTACTTCTTGAATGTTCGTTCCGCTACCTTTGGCGATGCGTTGGCGACGCGAACCGTTCAGAATGGCAGGATTACTGCGTTCTTCCGGAGTCATGGAGTAGATAATCGCTTCTATACTCTTAAAAGCATTGTCATCAATGTCGATATCCTTGATGGCCTTGCCGACTCCCGGTATCATGGAAGCAAGCTCTTTCAAGTTACCCATTTTCTTGATTTGCGCAATCTGACTCAGGAAGTCGTTGAAGTCGAACTGATTCTTCGCGATTTTCTTTTGCAGACGTTTGGCTTCTTCTTCGTCATATTGCTCTTGCGCACGCTCTACCAGTGACACAATGTCACCCATACCGAGAATACGGTCGGCCATACGGGCAGGGTGGAACTGATCGATAGCGTCCAGCTTTTCACCGGTTCCGACAAACTTGATAGGCTTGTTTACTACGGAACGGATGGAAAGGGCGGCACCGCCGCGGGTATCACCGTCCAGCTTGGTCAATACCACGCCGTTGAAGTCCAAACGTTCGTTGAATTCTTTGGCGGTGTTTACGGCATCCTGTCCGGTCATGGAGTCTACCACAAACAAGATTTCGTTCGGGTTAATGGCGGCTTTGATTGCAGCGATCTCGTTCATCATTTCCTCGTCTACGGCCAGACGACCGGCTGTATCGACGATTACGAGGTCATACCCTTTTGCTTTGGCTTCCTGTATGGCGTTTTGGGCTATGGCTACCGGGTCTTTGCTGTCCGGTTCGGAGTACATGGGTACTTCGATTTGTTCTGCCAGTACGCGCAACTGTTCGATAGCGGCGGGACGGTAAACGTCACAGGCTACCAATAAAGGTTTCCGGTTCTTTTTGGTTTTCAGCATGCGTGCCAACTTTCCGGAGAAAGTTGTCTTACCGGAACCTTGCAGACCGGACATCAAAATAACAGCCGGCTTGGAATCGATATTGATTTCCGCAGTTTCGCCACCCATGAGTTGCGTCAACTCATCGTGTACGATTTTTACCATTAACTGGCTGGGCTTTACGGCTGTCAGCACGTTTTGTCCTAAAGCTTTCTCCTTAACGGTATCGGTAAAACTCTTGGCAACTTTATAGTTTACGTCGGCATCCAAAAGTGCTTTACGCACGTCTTTCAGCGTTTCTGCCACATTTATCTCGGTGATTTTACCTTCACCCTTCAAAATTTTAAACGACCTCTCAAGTCTCTCGCTTAAATTATCGAACATATTATCTAATTACAATTACTAAATTACAATTTACTCTTATTGAGGCGCAAAAGTACAAAAAATACCTGTAACTGCCTTCTTTTAAGGGCAGAATATTATTACGGCTTGACGGTAGATTGTTCTGAAGCGTAAAATATATCCGTTTCAAACAATGGGAAGATTAAAATCATGTTGATTCTTTATACTTTTATTTTTTTATTCTTTTCATTATAATAGCATTAAAAAAGAGCGGAATAGATTGTACTATTCCGCTCTTTTTTAGAGTTTGCTTTTATGTCTTATAGGTTTTCTCTTTCGTGTAAGAGTTTAACCGTTCATACTCATCAGGAATTCGTCGTTGTCTTTGGTCTTTTCCAAACGGTCTTTTACGAAGTCCATTGCCTCTATCGGATTCATGTCGGCAAGATACTTGCGAAGAATCCACATGCGATCCAGCGTTTGCTTATCTTGCAGCAAGTCGTCGCGGCGAGTGCTGGAAGCGACAATATTGACAGCCGGGAAGATACGCTTGTTGGAGAGGTTGCGGTCGAGTTGTAACTCCATATTACCCGTACCCTTGAACTCTTCAAAGATAACCTCATCCATTTTAGAGCCGGTATCAATCAGCGCCGTCGCAAGGATGGTCAGCGAACCGCCGCCTTCAATGTTACGGGCGGCACCGAAGAAACGTTTCGGTTTATGCAGTGCATTGGCGTCCACACCACCGGACAGCACTTTGCCCGAAGCCGGGGAGACAGTGTTGTAGGCACGTGCCAAACGTGTTATAGAGTCAAGGAAGATAACGACATCATGTCCGCATTCTACCATTCTTTTGGCTTTCTCCAATACGATACCTGCGATTTTTACGTGGCGCTCTGCGGGTTCGTCGAAAGTAGAAGCGATAACTTCTGCGTTTACGGTACGGGCCATGTCGGTAACCTCTTCCGGGCGTTCGTCAATCAACAGCATAATCATGTACACTTCCGGATGATTGGCTGCAATAGCGTTGGCGATATCTTTCATTAAGATAGTCTTACCTGTTTTGGGCTGTGCTACGATTAATGCGCGCTGACCTTTACCGATAGGAGCGAAGAGGTCTACTACGCGTGCCGACATGGAGTCGGAATATCCGCCTTTGCAAAGCTTGAATTTTTCGTCCGGGAAAAGCGGGGTAAGATGTTCGAACGGCACACGGTCGCGTACAAAAGCCGGGTCGCGTCCGTTAATCTTGGATACTTTTACCAGCGGGAAGTATTTCTCGCCTTCCTTAGGCGGACGGATAACACCTTCCACTACATCACCGGTCTTCAAGCCGAACAGCTTGATTTGTGATTGTGAAACGTAAATATCGTCAGGGGAAGAAAGGTAATTATAATCGGATGAACGCAGAAAACCATAGCCGTCCTGCATGATTTCCAATACACCGGTCCCTGTGAGTATATCGTCGAATTCGTATGCCTTTTCACGCTCTGCTGCCGGCTTACGCTCGGGGGCGACATAGTTTTCGGTATTGTTCTGTTGTTGTACAGGACGTTGCTGCTGTTGTGCAGGACGCTGGTTGTTATTATTGTTACGATTGTTGTTGTATGGTGTATTATTGTCACGGAGACGAAGACGGGGGCGTTGTTGCGGTTGCTCTGCTACAGGAACGGGAGTTTCCGCCTTGGTGGCTTCAAATTTGCCGATGAGCTCCGACGGTAATTCTATTTTTTCGGTTGGCAAATCCTCGATGGGAATGAAGTCGTCTTCCACTTCCGGTAAGATAGGGCTTTCATCCGGTGTAGGTTGGGGAGCTGCGACGGCTTTCTTGGGTTCTGCTTTTTTCGGTTCTGCAGTTTCTGCTTTTGGTTCTGCCGGAGCTACTTTTTTAGGTGCTTCCGCTACGGGAGCGGCCTCTTGTTTTACTTTGCGAGGGCGTCCCGGTTTGCGTTTGGGAGCTTCAGCCTCTGCAGCGGGAGCTGTGGCAACAGCCGGTTCTTTAGCTGCCTCTGCCGCTTGTACGGGAGTTTGTACGGCAGGTGTCTCTTCGGCTTTGCCTTTTGTAAGATCACCGTTTTTATTGGCTGTGAACACCTTGTCGGCTCCTTCTTTCTTGACCGTTACGCGAGAACGTTTTTGCTTGTCCCCTTTACGTTCTTCTTTTAATTTGTCGGCTGCTACTTTCTTGGTTGCTCCTGCAATAGCTTGTTCGTCAAGTATCTTGTAAACGAGTTCTTCTTTTTTGAGAGAGTCTGTTTTTTTGATACCCAACTCTTGGGCAATAGCTTGCAATTCCGACAAATTCTTGTCGTTTAATTGAATAATATTATACATACAGTATATGTGTGAATGGTTTTTACTTATTTGGTAAGTCTACCTTGTAAATTATGATTTAATAGGGATATTTATTATTGAACCGGAAATCTGACTAACAATCCTCACCTCAGTAAGGAGTTACAGAATGTTTCAACGGTGCAAAGGTAATAATTATTTTTGGTTTCATAAATAAATCGTCTTTTTTTTAATTTTAAAAGTTTATCTTTGCTTCATTATTATCAAGAAATAGATTTATGAATATATACGCAGTCCATTTGATTACTTTCTCACCTACCCATACCTCTAAACAAGTAGGCGAGGCAATTGTTCGCGGTACAAGCATTTCCGAAATCACAAAAACTGACTTGACGTTGCGTCCGGTGGGTAAGCTTGAAATTCCCGAAAATACCTTGACAGTGATTACAGTTCCTGTATATGGCGGAAAAGTGGCGCCTTTGGCATTGGAGCGGATGAAAGACATTCATACTTCCGGCGCTCCGTCGGTGCTGGTGGTCGTATATGGTAATCGTGCCTATGAAAAAGCATTGGCAGAACTGGACGCATTTGCATCGGAAAGGGGATTTAAAGTGATTGCCGGTGCTACGTTTGTAGGCGAACATTCGTATAGTACGGAGCAAAATCCCATAGCTGTGGGGCGGCCGGATGCGGATGATTTGCGGTTTGCGGAAGCTTTCGGCGCTAAAATAAGGACTAAAATAGAAGCGGCTGTCGATATGGATAAGTTATACGCTGTCGATGTGAGTCGTATTCAACGTCCCCGTCAGGCGTTTTTCCTGTTATTCCGTTTTTTGCGGAAGGTGGTGAAGCTGCGTAAAAGCGGTGTGCCTACGCCCCGTATTCCGGCAGTCGATGCGGAGCTTTGTAATCACTGCGGGTATTGTGCGGCACATTGTCCGGCAGGTGCTATTGCGAAAGGTGATGAGTGCAATACTGATGCGGAAAAGTGTATTCGTTGCTGCGCTTGTGTAAAGGGCTGTCCGCAAAAAGCCCGTACTTTCGATACGCCGTTTGCAGCTTTGCTTGCCGACTGTTTTAAAAGACAGAAAGAAGACAGGATTATCTTGTAGCTTCAGGCGGATTGTATTTGTTTTCTTAAGCGTGCGGATTAAGCAGTCACTTTTATGATTAACGCTTTCCGGGTGTTTTCGTCTATCCGGAATCTGTTGTCTGTTCTTTCGCCTACCAGCCAGATAATGTCGTTGCCGCAACATAATACCCATTGCTGCTCTTTGCGGAGGAGGGAGAATTTGCGGTCGGTCATGTAGTCGCTTATTTTTTTTCTGCCTTTCATACCGAACGGGATAAAATAGTCTCCTTTCTGCCAAAGCCGCAGAGATAGGGGAAGCATGAGTTTATCCGCATCGAAGCAGGCGACTGTTTTGTCTCGGGGAATGATGAAGTCCGGGGTAAGAATACGCTCTTCCATGGTTAAAGTGGGTTGTGTGGCTTGCTGACAGGTTTCAATCAGCAGATATTCACGGTCTTTCACTACACGCCAATGCCCTGAGGTGAAAACTTTTCCCGGTTGTCCTTCCAACGCCCGGCATATATCTTCAACTTGAGTTGCATTGAAGCCGAGCGGATATAAGATTTCAAACAATAATGTTTTGGGGGCGGGTTCATGCATCAGGGCACCGATGTGTATTCCCTTTGCTGTCCGTACCCGTTGTATTCCTTCTTCTATTCCTTTTTTATATATGGCGGACGCTTCGTTCAGATGTTCGGCGGTGTTGAGAATACTTTCTTTGACGGACGGATTGATTTCCTGCATCATCGGCAGCAGGTTTAGGCGTATTTTATTGCGGGTATATTCGTCTTGCAGATTGGTGCTGTCCGTTACGTAATCTTGTCCTATACGGTTCAGGTAGTTGATGATTTCGTTACGGTCCAGGCAGAGTAAGGGGCGTACGATGTGTCCGTTCTTGGGGCGTATTCCCCGTAGTCCGTTGATACCTGTGCCACGGATTAAATTCAGCAGAAGGGTTTCCACACTGTCGTCCTGATGGTGAGCTACGGCGATAACGTTGGCATTACTTTTTGTCCGTATTTTCTCGAACCATTCGTAACGCAGCTCCCTTGCCGCCATTTCGATGGAGATGTGTCGTTCTTCGGCGGTACGTAAAGTATCGAAGTGGACGATGTGTAGCGGAACTTGGCGCTTCGCGCATAATTGGCGGACAAATGTTTCATCTCTGTCGGATTCTTCACCGCGAAGGTGGAAATTGCAATGTGCGGCTTCGCATTCATAACCCAACGTTTGCAGTAAGCACAATAGAGCAACGGAGTCTGCACCGCCGCTTAGGGCGACGAGTATTTTGTCCGCAGGCATGAAAAACTTTTTCTGGCTGATATATCGTGCTACTCTTTCCTTTTCCATAGGGGCAAATATACATGTTTCTTCTTGAATTTTATTATTTCTGTGCAGAAACGTTGTTTTCCTTTATGTCTCTTATTTAAAAACATTCTAAATTATTTGTGCTGTATGAACTTATCTTTTATCTTTGCGGCAAAAATAAAGAAAGGCAGAAAGACTATGCGTTTATCCGAATTAAAAACCGGTGAAAAAGGTGTAATCGTTAAAGTGCTGGGACACGGCGGTTTCCGTAAGCGAATTGTAGAAATGGGTTTTATCAAGGGAAAAACCGTAGAGGTGTTGCTGAATGCTCCTCTGAAAGATCCTATTAAGTATAAGGTAATGGGATACGAAATTTCCTTGCGGCGCCAGGAAGCCGAGATGATTGAAATCGTCGGTGAAAAGGAAATGTGCCGGGAAGCCGTGCAACTCGATTATCACAAAGGGCTGAGCGAAGATATGCGTTTGGGAGAAGAAGAACTGAAACGCATTGCTTTGGGAAAGCGTCGTACCATCAATGTGGCTTTGGTAGGAAATCCCAACTGCGGTAAAACATCTCTTTTCAATATAGCCTCGGGCTCGCATGAGCACGTGGGAAATTACAGCGGTGTCACCGTAGATGCCAAAGAAGGTTATTTCGACTTTCAGGGTTATCACTTTCGCATCGTAGACTTGCCGGGCACTTATTCGCTTTCTGCTTATTCTCCCGAAGAAATTTATGTCCGCCACCACATTATCAACGAAACTCCGGACATCATTATCAATGTAGTGGACTCT
The DNA here is from genome assembly GCF_900129655.1 of Bacteroides clarus YIT 12056. Lineage (GTDB taxonomy): Bacteria > Bacteroidota > Bacteroidia > Bacteroidales > Bacteroidaceae > Bacteroides > Bacteroides clarus. The sequence goes on along the minus strand of NZ_FQWK01000003.1, from coordinate 251,621 downwards.
TCCAATTTGGAGCGTAACCTGTATCTCACTACCCAGCTGATTGACATGAATGTACGTATGGTTATTGCGCTCAATATGTACGATGAGCTGGAAGCGAGCGGAAATACGTTGGATTATGTAAAACTCGGCCAGCTGTTCGGCGTGCCGATGCTGCCTACTATCAGCCGTACCGGAAAAGGGATTGAACAACTGTTCCATGTTATCATCGATATTTATGAAGGCGGTGACTTCCTGGATAAGAAAGGCAAGGTGCGTGCCGAAATTTTGAATGACCTGCGTAACTGGCATAAGGAATATGTACCCGACCATGACTTTGGTACTCATAAAGAGGAAAAGGAGCATCCGGTGGGCTTTTATCGCCACATCCACATTAATCACGGACCGGAACTGGAGCGGAGTATTGAGGAGGTGAAACGGGTTATCAGTGTCAACGAGAACATACGCTATAAATATTCTACCCGTTTTTTGGCCATCAAACTGCTGGAAAATGATGATGACTTAGAGGGTACGGTAGAGGAGTTTCCTAATGGAAAAGAGATTCTTGAAGTCCGCAATCGTGAGGAGCAACGTCTGCGCAATGCGATAAACGAGGATAGCGAGCAAGCCATTACGGATGCCAAATATGGTTTTATCTCCGGTGCTCTGCGTGAAACTTATGTGGACAATCATGAGGATACGGCACGTACGACACGCGTGATAGACTCCATCGTGACACATCGTGTATGGGGATACCCTATCTTTTTCCTGTTCTTGTATCTGATGTTTGAAGGAACATTCATACTGGGAGATTATCCCATGCAAGGTATTGAATGGCTGGTTGGAGCATTGGGAGATTTGGTGCGTGATAATATGTCTGAAGGTCCGTTGAAAGATTTGTTGGTCGATGGTATTATCGGCGGTGTAGGCGGGGTGATTGTCTTCTTGCCTAATATCTTGATTTTATATTTCTTTATATCGTTAATGGAGGATTCCGGATATATGGCGCGTGCGGCTTTCATTATGGATAAGATAATGCATAAAATGGGGCTGCATGGCAAATCTTTTATTCCTCTGATTATGGGATTCGGTTGTAATGTGCCGGCTATTATGGCCTCGCGTACCATCGAAAACCGAAAGAGCCGGTTGGTAACCATGCTCATTAATCCGCTGATGTCGTGCAGTGCACGCCTGCCTATTTATTTACTGTTGGTAGGGGCGTTTTTTCCGAACAATGCCAGTTTGGTGTTGTTAGCAATCTATGCCATCGGAATTTTGCTGGCGGTAGTTATGGCGCGGCTTTTCTGCCGTTTTCTGGTGAAAGGAGACGATACGCCGTTTGTAATGGAACTTCCCCCTTACCGTATACCGACGTCCAAGTCCATTTTCCGTCATACATGGGAAAAAGGCGCGCAGTATCTGCGCAAAATGGGCGGTATTATTATGGTGGCTTCAGTTGTGATATGGGCATTGGGGTATTATCCGAATCATGATGCATATCAGGATGTGGCGGAACAGCAGGAAAATTCTTATATCGGCAGGATAGGTAAGGCTGTAGAGCCTGTGATAGAGCCGTTGGGCTTTGACTGGAAGTTAGGTATCGGTATTCTTTCCGGAGTAGGAGCCAAGGAATTGGTGGTGAGTACGCTGGGAGTGCTATATGCGGATGATGCCGAAGCTGATGCTGTGAGCTTGGGCGAACGTATTCCGATTACGCCGTTGGTAGCCTTTGGCTATATGGTGTTTGTGTTGATATATTTTCCATGTATTGCTACGTTGGCGGCCATTAAGGGAGAGTCGGGCAGTTGGAAGTGGGCTTTGTTTACGGCAGTGTACACTACTGCACTCGCATGGGTAGTGTCCTTTGCCATTTATCAGATAGGAGGATTATTTGGATGAATAATTGGCAGAATTGGGCGGTAGCTCTCATCTTGTTGTTGTGCATTGTCCGTATAGGGCAGAGTGTTTATCTTTTTTTTCGTAAAGTGAAGGAAAAACGTAATCCTTGTGAGAATTGTGCAACTGGCTGTGAATTAAAGCGGTTGTACGAGAAGAAACGTTCCGAGTGCAGTGATGAGAGAAAAGAAATAAAGAAAAATTGTTGCGGATAGTTGGTAGTTCCAAAAAATGTACTACCTTTGCATCCGCAAACGAGAAAGATTGGTTCCTTGGATGAGTGGCTTAGTCAGCGGTCTGCAAAACCGTGTACGGCGGTTCGAATCCGCCAGGAACCTCAAAGAAGACTCCGAAATATCCGAATGTGATATTTCGGAGTTTTTCTTATAATATAAAATAGCCGACATAAAGTTATGCCGGCTATTTTATATTATAAGAAGATATTTAGAACATCGGTAACTGATAGATGAATCCTACCGATACCCTGTTGGTGGAATAATTCTCTTGTCCAAGCGCTTTGGCGCGAGCTGTGAAATCATAGGAGCGTCCTACGTAAGTAAGGAAGAAGTGTAAGTTTGTATCCATGGGATAGAACTCCACACCGGCAAAGTAGCCCCATGCAGTACGGTATTTGCCTTTCTCTAAATCTCCTTGTTGCTTGGTAAGAGATGCTGTTTCGTACATTCCTTTTACAAAAGCATTCCATTTGGGCAGGAAGCGATAGTTCAACTTGGTTACCATTGAAAAATACCCGGCATCGGAAGCGTTGTGACCTTCCATGCTGCCTGTAATTCCCGTCATGATTCCTTTACGGTCAATACTTTCTCTTGAATACATGAAGTCGAGAAACATATTGAACTTGTTCAAGTTTAATTCATTACCGAATGCGTAATAATACATATTCCTGTCTTTAGCCTCATTCATAACGGAAGCAGACCAACGTGTTTTGAATACGTCATTGAAATTACCGTTCCAGTTCAGGGTATACACAAGCGGAAGTTTGCCCGATTCTATTGTAGGGAGCTCTCCATCTTCGGTTTCAACTCCGTATGTTTTGCTGAAAGAACCATTACGGCTGTCCAGGATTTGCAGGTTCAACTGCTGGTTGGAGTTGATGTCATATCCGATATTCAAACCGGTCATGAAGTTGCTCATGTTCTCAATCATATCGCTATACTCGTATATTTCGATAGGATTCAGGTCGAACTCAATACCGCCGTATGCGGCACATTGTTTACCGGCAAAGATAGAAAAACCTTTTCCGAGTTTCACACCGATTCCGGCAATGTCGATGGAGGTAGGAAGATTGTCGATGTTTCCGCTGCTGTCATTCGAACGGTTCAGACGCTGTCTGTACCGATATGAAAGCCAGTTGTTGATGTTTCCTTTGGCTTCAATGCGAAGTTGCCTCATTTTGAAAGCCCCTTCTTCAAAGCCGTCGTGGAAGTTTGCATCGAAACTGCCTTGCATATTGAGAAATAAGTTGAACTTATCCTGTTTTTTCTTTACGTTGGTAAGTTCTTCAAACAGAGTTTTATTCTCAAGGAACTTCTCACTCTTCTCCGTGTTCTGAGCGTACATGCCTTGTGCGCAGCCCGCTATCAGGAGTATAAATGTTAGTTTCTTTATCATGTCCATCTGTTTTTAGTATTCGTTGAAGTATTCTTGAATCTGTTTCCAGTCGTTGGTCTTGGTCAATGCAAGCATTAGCAGAACACGTGATTTCTGAGGATTTAACTCCTGTGATGCGACAAACTGATACTGCGCATCGTTTACTTCCGCATCAAGAGAAGTGGGACCTGTCGGTACTCTTGATGAACGGACAACAAGAATACCCTTCTTGCGTGCATCCATTAATACGGGGAATATATTCTTATGGATGTTTCCATTGCCTACTCCTGCATGAATGATACCCTTATAGCCGTTGCTCAGCATCGGAGTAACCATATCGGCTTCGATATTCGAATAGCTATAAACGATTCCTACTTTGGGAAGTGAGTTCAAATCGGTAACATCAAATACGGAGTGGGTGGTATGCTTCTTTACGGACGACATATTATAGGTAACCTTACCGTTCAAAACATAACCGAGTGCACCTGCGTTGGGAGCTTGGAATGTTTGTACGTCAACGGTATTCATCTTCAATACACTTGCGGCGCCAAGTACGCTTCCGTTCATTGCCACTAAAACGCCTTTACCTTTGGATTCTTTAGCTCCGGCCACAACAACGGCATTGTATAAGTTGAGAGGTCCGTCGGCGCTGATGGCGGTGGATGGGCGCATTGCTCCGACTAAAACGACCGGTTTGTCGCTCTTGACCGTCAGATTGAGGAAATATGCCGTTTCTTCCATTGTATCGGTTCCGTGAGTAATGACGATACCGTCAATATCGGAGCGTTTCAAAAGCTGGTTAATCTTCTTTGCAAGAATCAGCCAAACATCATCGTTCATATCCTGTGAGCCTATCTTGACGATTTGTTCACCTGTTACGTTAGCTATATTCTTCAGTTCGGGTACGGCATCAAGCAAAGTGCCGATAGCCACCTGTCCGGCAGTATAGTTGGTGGCGGTTGCAGACGCTCCGGTTCCGGCGATGGTTCCACCGGTGGCAAGGATATGAATATTAGGCTTTTGTTGAGCGAAAGCCATTGCTGCAGAAAACAGTAGCATAACGGCTACCATACTAAGTCTTGCTAATTTTTTCATAACTTACATTGTTTAAATTAAAAAATAGGTTGAAGTATAATATCTCAGAATATTTGTATGAATAACAATCCCAGCGCTATGGCAACTACCGTAGAGACAATACCGGGCATCATAAAGGAGTGATTAAGTATATACTTGCCGATGCGTGTTGTTCCTGTGCGGTCAAAGTTGATAGCCGCGACTACGGTAGGATAGTTCGGTATGAAGAAATATCCGTTTACGGCAGGGAACATGGCTATCAGCATATATGGCGATATGCCCAAAGCGATGCCCAGCGGTACTAAAGCGCGTACCGTGGCTGCCTGGCTGTACAACAAGATGGACATAACGAATAAAGCGATACCGAACAACCAGGGCATCTGGCGCACGATTCCTTCAATAGAGGCGGTCAGTTGCGCCATATTGCCATTCAAGAAAGTATCGCCCATCCAGGCAATACCGAAAATAGCGATTACGGCCTGCATTCCGGCGGGAAAAACAGAACCCTGTGTCGCTTTTATTCCGTCGGTTTTGGTAACCAACAGAATAAGGGCGGCTGCCGTAAGCATGATGATTTCGATAATGGCTGACATGCCTAAAGTGACTGTTTTTCCATCAATCAGGAAAGAAGGGCGCATACCCTCAAACGAACCGAAAAGAACAATGAATGCGGTAGCGAGGATGAATATAAGTACCGAAATCATGGCGTGGCGTTTGTTTTTTACGTCATCAATCTTCACCTTTCTGCCATCGAAGTATCCCTCTGCCATGCGTTTTTGATACTCAGGGTCGTCAATCAGTTCTTTTCCCACACGCATGGAGCACAATGCTCCTACCAGCACGCCGAGAATCGTCGCAGGAATCGTTATTTTGAGTATATCGAATAAAGTGATGTCGAATCCGGCGAGCAGGCCAAGCAGTGCCACCGTGGCTGCCGAAATAGGACTTGCCGTGATGGCTTGCTGTGAAGCGATAACCGCAATACCCAACGGACGCTCGGGTCTGATTTTGGTTTCTGTCGCAACTTCGGCTATGACGGGAAGGACAGAGTAAGCAACGTGTCCTGTTCCTGCTACGAAAGTAAATAAATAAGTTACGATAGGACTGAGGATAGTAACCTGTGACGGATTTTTGCGTAGCAGCTTTTCCGCCAATTTTACCATATAGTCAAGTCCGCCGGCCGCTTGCATACAGGAAGCCGCGGAAATAACGGCGGCAATCATCAACATTACGTCGATTGGTGGCGCGGTAGGTTGTAAGCCAAATACAAAAGTCAATATACCTAAGCCTACACCGCCCATTACTCCAAGACCTATGCCGCCTAAACGCGCACCTATGATAATAGCGGTCAGTACAAATAATAATTGTAAGATCATATACTTGTTATTTAAAAATTAAATAAAGGCTGTTCCGTTTCTTTAATATTGGCTAATTTCTGAAAATATCTTTTATATAACAAGAAAAGGGGGTAAATGTGTTGCCTGTATTACTTTATATTTTCTAAATAAAACATATATTAACCAAACATGGATAAACTTCTGATTTATTCTTATGGTTTACAATTTGTCATATTAAGTATAGAATTATGTGTGATATTCACTTGTGATTAAAGTTTGTTAACTTAATAATAAGGCATAGCATTTACAAAACATTTTATGCTATCTTTGGTTATTCTTTGGTAACCGCTTATAGAAATGGTTAATAAATATATATTATGAAAGAAGAACTATCAAAAAAAACTCGCACAGAAAGTGATTTGATCGGCAGCCGTGAAATACCGGAAACTGCCATGTATGGAGTACAAACCCTCAGAGGTATCGAAAACTTTCGTATCAGTAAATTTCATCTGAATGAATACCCTTTGTTCATCAATGCTCTTGCTATCACTAAAATGGGAGCGGCTGTTGCCAACTTCGAGCTTGGCTTGCTTACCGAACAACAGGCGGATGCTATTCTTGAAGCTTGTAAGGAAATACTTGAAGGCAAGCATCATGAACAGTTCCCGGTAGATATGATTCAGGGCGGAGCCGGAACCACTACCAACATGAACGCCAATGAGGTAATCGCCAATCGCGCTCTTGAAATCCTGGGGCATAAACGCGGTGAATATCAATATTGTTCGCCGAACGACCACGTCAATCGCTCACAGTCTACCAATGACGCTTATCCTACCGCTATACATATAGGAATGTACTATACACATCTCAAGCTGGTGAAACACTTTGAGGAGTTAATCGATGCGTTCCAGCGCAAGGCAGAAGAGTTCAGGCATATCATTAAAATGGGACGTACGCAGTTGGAAGACGCTGTACCTATGACACTCGGACAAACGTTCAATGGCTTTGCCAGTATCTTACGCGATGAGATAAAGAACCTGAACTTTGCGGCAGAAGAATTCCTCACTGTCAATATGGGAGCTACCGCCATCGGTACGGGCATTACGGCAGAGCCGGAATATGCGGAGCGGTGTGTAAAGGCTTTGCGGAAGATTACCGGATGGGAAGTTAAGCTATCCGCTGATTTGGTGGGGGCTACTTCGGATACTTCTTGTCTTGTAGGTTATTCTTCGGCGATGCGGAGAGTGGCGGTGAAGATGAACAAGATATGCAACGACCTTCGTCTGCTCGCATCCGGGCCGCGTTGCGGACTGGGAGAAATCAATCTTCCTGCCATGCAGCCGGGTTCCTCTATAATGCCGGGCAAGGTAAACCCCGTTATCCCCGAAGTGATGAACCAGATAGATTACAAAGTAATAGGCAATGACCTTTGTGTAGCCATGAGCGGTGAAGCCGCGCAGATGGAACTGAATGCGATGGAGCCTGTTATGGCGCAATGTTGCTTTGAGTCGGCTGATTTGCTGATGAACGGATTCGATACCTTGCGTACTCTCTGTATCGACGGAATCACCGCTAACGAGGAAGTATGCCGCAGCTATGTACACGATAGTATCGGCGTGGTGACCGCGCTGAATCCGGTTATCGGTTATAAGAACTCCACCAAGATAGCCAAAGAAGCCCTCGAAACGGGAAAAGGCGTTTATGAACTGGTATTGGAACACAACATACTTTCCAAAGAGGATTTGGATACCATCCTGAAGCCGGAAAACATGATTAAGCCTGTGAAGTTGGATATCAAACCTAATATTTAAAGGATGGCGCTCCGGAGCATAAGGTTCCGGAGCAGCCTGCGTTAAATATTCGCAAAGAGTTTATGCTCTATTTGTTTTCTTATGGCTAATTAGCTTCTTTTGCGACAGGAAATTTGTTTATGAATACTTAAAAAGCGAAGAAGATGAAGCAACTCAGATTATGGCTGCTCGGCCTGTTTGCATTATGCGGCATAGCGGCTGTGGCACAGGAAGCAAAAGCGGACAGTACCGGTTATATTGTGAAAGTGGGGCAGACGGCTCCCGATTTTACCGTAACGCTGACGGACGGCAAAACCGTTAAACTTTCCGATTTCCGTGGCAAGGTGGTGATGTTGCAATTCACTGCCAGTTGGTGCGGCGTATGCCGTAAAGAAATGCCTTTTATCGAAAAAGATATATGGCAGAAGCATAAGTCCGATCCGGACTTCATGTTAATGGGGATCGACCGTGACGAACCGTTGAATAAAGTCATCGCTTTTGGCAAGTCCACGGGTGTTACCTATCCCTTGGGACTGGATCCGGGCGCTGATATTTTTGCCAAATATGCGTTACGTCAGGCTGGTATCACCCGTAATGTGCTGATTGATAAAGAAGGGCGCATCGTGATGCTTACCCGTCTTTACAATCCTGAGGAGTTCTCCTCTCTGGTCAGGAAGATTGATGAACTTCTGAAATAGCTTTCTTCCGGCTTCCGGTTTTAGAAAGAAAAGCTTGTGCCGGCATTTAGCGACATCATGATGTCGCTTCCCTGCACGTTATCCTGCATCAACAGTTCCTTTCCGTAAATGCGGATTTTGGGTTCGAGGAATACTTTGAAGCGGCGGCTCACTCGATAAGAGGTGTGCAGTCCCGCTTCTCCACCGATAAAGAAACGGCTTTCATGCTGCATCCGCACGGATGCCACTACTCCGGCAAATAGCTGTATGTCGTATTTGCGTTCAGGGTCGTATCCTGTCATCAGGTTGGTAAGATTCAGCATATAGTCAAGGCTTCCGCTTGCCATATCATATTTCACGTTTTCCCCTTTCAGGTCTGTGGAAAGAGGCGTGTAGTCCGCTCCTAAGCGGAGCGACGATAGCGGAGTAAAGATGCGTCCCGCGTTTATCATGGCCTGATAGTCAAAGTAGCGTTTCAGTTCATACCGCTTCATCTGTATGGGAGTGGAGAAACCTATTGCGCCGCTCACGAAGAAAGAAGGTCGAAACAGTTCCCGGTTCAAAGAGCGTGCCATACGGTTCTCCTCGTCGGCACGCCGTATCTCGATACCTACATTGATACTGTACAGATTGTCTGTGAACTTTTTGGCCACATATCTTCCTTCTTCTTTTTCGCTGGTCTTTAATGAATACGATGCCAGGCTGGTACGTGGTTCCACAAACAAAGAGACATCCCCAAAGAGCTTGTATTTAAGTTGCACCCCACCTGTAAAGCCCGTATATCCGCCTTTCGCGGGGCGATAACCGTTCTCCTTCAAGATATATCCCAACTCACCGCCGGCCAGTACATTGACGGAAAACTTGGGATTCATCTGCCGGCCGTTAAAGAAATACGTGGCGTCCAGCATACCTTCCAGACGTCCCCCCGCGTATGCGGACATCTCATAGAATTCTTCACCGGCGGAATTTGCCGAAGAAGCGGTTACTTTTTTGTGCCAGGTATCGGAGGATTTGAATGCCGATAGTCGCAAGCCGAATGCGGGTATCAGCCATTTGCCGGCGGACAGGCTGATGTGCGGCCCGACGGAGTTCACCAATCCTATTTCGCTTGTCAGGCGGGAAGCTTGTAACTGTCCGCCTGCGGCAACGCTGACAAAGGTATTGTCCAAAAAGCGGTTTCCTTCCAATATGCGTATTTTGCCGAAAGGCTTCCATGCTTTCAGGCGGTAGTTCATGCCCACTGTCGCGCCGTAGGTCATATCGTATTTATGCCAGTTCTTTTGAAAAGAGTGGTCTATGCCGTCACTCATAATGGTGAAGCGCGGTTCCAGATAAAAGTCCACATGCGCGGTAGGGTGCAGCTTCAACTGAAAACCTAAGTGCAGGTCGGCCACATGCTCCGTCCTGCCGGCCAGCGAGGACAGTTGATAACCGACTCCCGCTACGGTCAGGAACTCGAAGATACGTCCGGGATTATAGCCGTTGACGTAGGACGATACGTTTAACAGATAGTCCGCTTGCAACCCGAAGCGCATTAAGGTTTCGTTATCTATTTTGCGGGAAAAGTTGCCGGCGAGCAATGAAGCCCGCAGGGCATGCGCGGGAGCGAACTGCCAGCTGGCGGCAATACCGCCCGCAGGGCCTGTATTGAAATCCGTGTTTCCGCGCGGAATCATTTTATCCATACCGCCGAATAAGGAGATATACACATTGTTCTTCCATAACGTATCGAAGGGAACGGCGTCCGGATGCTGGTAACGTTTTTGGAACATCTGCCGGGTAGCGTCGAATCCTGTGCTGACCGTATCTTTAGGATGCGCTGTTCGGGGAGAATTGTCGCTGCCTTGCTGCTGGGCAAAGGCGGCGGGTATCGTTATGCTCAATACAATCAATATTATCGGTAGCTTCTTCATGGTTTTCAGCTCTCTCTATATCCGTTTAATAAAGTTTCCAGTCACCCTGGTCGTAATATTCCATAAACTCTTTACTGATTTCGCCGTCATTAACGGCTATTTTGTAGTATTTCTCATCCAGTTTGACGATTTCTTCCAGTTTCTTGCAGGCTTCATCAAAATCCAGGGCGTTATCGTAGCTCCATTCATACAGTTTCTTTTCCCGGATGTAAATCACCAGCTTCATGTACTTTGTCATGGCCGTTTCGGGCAGCGCGTCCAATGCTTTCTCCGCTTCTTTATTGTAATTGTCCGTTTCCATGGCCATGCACATTACGATATTATTGAGCGGTGACGACTCTTTCACTGCTTTGAATACCTTTTTGCGTTCCTCACCCTCTTTCACGGTGGCTGCGCCCCGGTAGTCGTAGTAGCCGCCCAGACAGTTGGCAAACGCCTTTATCATCTGGAAACGCTCGGTGTCGGGAAGCTTGTCGGCAAGGATGCTGGCCTCTTCAAAGTTATAGGCGCGTATGTACATCGCGAGCTGGTTGGCGACGATTGTTTCGGGGTTTACTTCGGTCTTCGTTATGCTGATGCCGTCGTTGAACGAATCCACCATGTTCACTTTTCGTTTGAGGTCAATCAGGGGTTTCAGTATCTCTACATCGAAAGTATCCCTGCGCAACAGCGCTATGGCAAGGTTGTTGGCCGCCAGAATCCACGGCTTTTCTTTCCCTTTCGCGTCGTATGCCATTGTCTCCCTGTAAGCGCGCCGATAGAGCTTTTCCGCTTCTTTCGGCTCTTTTATCATTTGGAACAAATGCCAGTACTCGTAGCGTGTGAATGACTTCTTGCCGTCGGCATATTGCGGGTCGTGCAAGTATTTGTCCAATATTTCGTCCGGGTTCAGCTCACGGAATATTTCATGTTTGTATTCGTACTGTACGGTACGTAGCTTGGGTAGCCGCTCTTTAATGACGGTGGAGTAATAGGGCAGGCGTGATACGGCGGCAAATTGCGCATCGGGGTTCTTGTATTTCCCGGTGATTTCCCTTATCTCCCGCGCTTCCGCGGTGAGGCTGTCCCGCTCCAGCAAGCAGGCTACCTCATTCCAGGTGGCGACACGCGTTTCCGTGGGATGCTTATACACCCGGCTCCATTTGGCGGCAGGTATTACCGAAGTGATTTTTTGGAGAGCGAAAGCCGTTCGTTGTTTGGCGAGCGCCAGATTGCCGGCATAGCGTCCTTCGGGAGACGATACGCCGGTAATCTTAAATTCTTTCAGCGTGGTGCCCTCGCCGTTGACGATGCCCATCAGGTCTTCCTGCAATTTATTCATCTGCACCACGTTGGCAGAGTCCGCCGGATCCAGTTCGGCCTTGCCTACGAGGAATGTCAGCGAGATATTGCCCGCCGTATTCCGGCGTTCGCGTCGGGGCGTTTCTTTGTATTTATCGGGGTCTAATTCGAAATCGGGGAATGAGAACTCCAGAAACTGCAAAGGGCGTTTTATTTTGCAGGTAGTCATTTTCCATTCCGCTTCGTAAGTGGAGTGGGTATAATCGGCTATAATAACTTTGGACAATACGCTGTAAATGCGTCTGGGGTCGGGCACGGGCACTGAGTCGTTAATGTCCAGATTGAAGCGCGTGGCATCCAGCTGGCGGCGGGTATTGATGAAGGGCGCCAGTTTGTCGTTCTTTATGTCGTAGGCCATGCGGCGGTCTTGCGTCAGTCCGTATTCGGGGCCATCCATGACGGTGGGGTCCATGTAGCTCACCACCTCTTCGGTGGTACAGTCCATGATGTAAGGCTGCATGATGAGCCGGCGGTTGGGAGCGCCGTAATTGCTGGGAATAGCTACCGAGTTGTTTACAATCAGCTTGTTTCCCACTATTTTCCCGGCTACGGGGCGGGGCTGCGGATTCGGGTTCTCAGCCACGACTTCCACTTCCTCAAGGGCGATGCCGCCGTCGATGTTGGCATTAATCTCCTGCTTGTAGTTTACCTCGCGCAGTTCGTTCTTCATTTGTACGTTAAAGATAAGCGCGCCGTTTTCCGCCACGCGTATTTCGTAGTACCCGTCGGCGCCTGCCACGGCGTCGGCATCGAAGAGCAGTGTCCCGCCACCGCCGGTTTCGAGCGCTTTCAGAGCATCGCGCGCGGAGGCTACGGTGTTGAAAGCGAAGATACGTACGGTTTCGCCCATGGGGAAAGGCCTCGGTTTCTTTTCGCCTTCGGGCAGGTTCAGCACTTTGCCGGACACGATGGAGATTTGCTGCGCCATGATTGATGCGGAAAATGAAACCATAGCAAGACAAACGGCTGATGTTATGATGAAATGTTTCATGGCGGTTGTTCTTTATTTGAAGATATAGGACACAGAGACACCTATCTTGATAGGCAATAGTTTGTAACCGTTGGCGTTGGCTTGTGCCGTTCCGTCGGTGTAGTCTGCTATGTTGTCGTTTTTGTAGTATTGTTTTTGCTTGAAGTATACGGCGCCGAATCCGCCGTAAAACTCTACGTTGAGGCGTCTGCTCAGATTCAGCGCGTAGCCGAACGTGATTCCGGCGCCGGCGGCATCACCCTGATAGATACGCTCTCCCCATGTGATGTCGTAGGAAACGCCGAGGGCGGCTATTCCTACAAACTCCCGTGTCATGGGGCGTCCGTTGAACCAGTAACGGTATTCGGGCAGAAGTCCTATCATTTTGGCTTTGTTGCCATAGATGTTGATTGCGCCGAAAGCCGAGATGTCGATACTGCTCCGTTCGCCTACAACGAATTCGCAGCCGATGTTGGGAGCCATGGCGGCAAGCATCAGTCCGTTGGTTTTTACCGCCAGTTGCTGGGCATGCAGGGCAGGAGCGCTGCACAGTATCAGCAGAAAGAAGATACTGCTTGGAAGAAGTGTATGGTGATGGGTTTTCGGCATATCGGTGTTTATCGTTTGGGTTATTGATGGTTGTAAGTTCCGCATTATTGAAAGGTGTGTTCCGTACCCTTGTCCCAATCGTTTACGGAAGCTTTGGCGGCCATGCTTTGCGTATATATAATGTTGAGCGTAGTGGTTTTGCCTGCTTCCAGTACAATTGACGGGGGAGTGTTTGCATCGGCATCGGCTTCGTCGAACACAACAATGTCCTTCACGGTTCCGTTGGGTTCCTTTATGCTGAACGCCAACCGGCGGAGCGCTCCGGTAGAGCCGTGCTTGTATGGCAGCAACAGGTAATCCTTTTGAAGGACGGACGTTCCGGGTATAAGGGCGGGTGGGGTTGCTTCGTCCTGGTAATCGGAGATGACGGATGTCCCTGTGTCCGGACTGTCGGACGTGATATCGCCTGTCTGCAAATCCATGGTTCCCTTTTGTCCCTCACGGGTGGTGAAGCCGATGCTTTGCAATACGGGATATGATTCGGCGGTATATTCGGGGCGATTGGTGGATATGTTGAGGCATAGCCGTGCCAGGGCATGTTTCAAGGAGACGGGAATGCCTGCCGCGGTTGCCGCCGCTTTCTTGCTGCCTTTTATTTCGCCGGTGTAAAGGTAGTCCGTCGCTTCATTCGCTTCCAGAGCGGCGGTGACGGGAATGGATACTTTGCCATGCCCGTCTGTGGCGGCTTCCGTTGTATAAGGATAGTAACCGTACAGGTAGAGCGTATCTTTCCGGGCGGGGTAGTACACTTTCGTCCCTTCCGGCTGCAAATTCAGTTGCCCGTCCTCTGCATACAGGTATGGAAGATTCTGCAAGTATGGGGTGCTGAAATTACTGTCTCTCATGAGGAACATGCCTATTTTATCTCCTGTATTCAGGGCGGTGCCTTCAATGACATTCCGGCTGACAGTAGCCTCTACGGTGCATACCGATGCTTTCAGCCGCACTTCCACAGCCTTCTCCTCGCAGGGAAGAGGGACTGTGGCAGTATCGGCGTCGCATCCTGCCAGTAGCAGGAGTGCGAGACTGAAGAGGTACGATATGTTTTTCTTTTTACTCATTACACAGTTTTTGTTTTTCGTGCGGGTACGTTCCGCTTTTACTCGATGGGTACGTCTACGGGATCACCGCCCGGTTTCCATGTGGCCAAAGTGGCGGTGGCGTTGATTTGCTGGGTGGCGTAGATGCCGATACGCACGTTGTAGTAATAGCCGGCATAGAATAATTTGTCGGTTTTATTCAAATCGGCAGAGGGAGTGGGGGCGTTGACGGGGATGTCGTGCACAATCAGGTCTTGGGGCACTCCGCCGGCGTCGGGAGCCATGATGGTAACGTCCATCAGGAATTGTTCCATATCCGGTTTCACCATCAGATAGCCTTGCACCAACGGGGCTGGGCTTGATACGCCGCCAAGCGTGTATTGTCCGTTCTCGTATTTCTGGACGTAAATGTCTTTGGGAACTTCGGCTGTTCCGTCGGCATTCTCGTTCGTGAAAGCGATATTTCCGTTGCCGTCGTCGGTGGCTTCCCTCATCAGCAGGGAACCGTTGTCGGTAAAGGTCAGCTTGCCGGTCAGAATGTTGAGGGTGGCGGTTGTACCGTGGTATTTGATGGTGATGTTTTTCACTTTCATGTTTTGAACGGCGGTTCTGTCCGCTTCGGACTGGTCGCTTGCGGGAATCACGGAGAAACGCAGTTGTGCCAGCCGGTGCTCGAAGTTGATGTTGGGTATCCACGGGTAGTCCGACTTATCGTGGGGCGTCTTATTCAGCTCAAAGTGATACTTCAACTGGCGGATGTACCGGGCATTGTAGCCGGTCAGCTCGGTATCGTTTGTTACGCCGTCTTTCAGGTAGATGGAGCCGGGAGCTATCGGGGCGGCAGCGGCGTTTTTCCAGATGATGTCTTGCGAGCCGTCGAATTCGGTAAAACTTATTTCCGGCTTTGCGGCGCTGATGGTTTGGTCGGCTTGATAGGGGGCGTAGCCGTAGAAAGTATAGTCGTATTTCTTTTGCATCGGATAGTAGTAGACACCGTTTGCGGCATTATCTTTATATAATGTAATCTTCTGCGCCTTGTCGTTTTCCAAGCCGTCCGGCTTTTCGTCCGTACCGCCTTGTTGAGGCCAGGCGGTTACAGCTGCCTGTACGTTGTTCAACAGAATGCCGTAATTGTCCGTGTCGCCCCATGCGGCTGTTCGGTTGGCATCGGTAATGACGGTGTTGTTTGTAGCGTCATTGGTGGCAAGGGCGAAGATTCCTAATTGGGTGGTAGCGCCGTCGGTGTCATCATACAGTTTGTCCAGCGGAGCGCGTGTTACGCCTACGCTGGCTCCTATGCGGGATTCTATTCCCCCTAATTGAATGATGAGGCGTCCGTCCGGCGACTCGAAGTCGCTGTCGGTAACAGGTTGCTCTATTATGATATCCTCGTTTTGCGAGCAGGCTGTCATGCAAAGGGCGGCCGCCAGAATCCATAAGTTCTTTTTCATGATTGTAGTGAGTAATTGGTTAAACATATCGTTCTTCTCTGATGTTCCCCGAATGGTATTCCTCGTACCATGCTTGGGTATTCGTTATACCAACAGTTGGTACTTCCCGTACCACGCTTTGGTATTGCAAGTACCAACGGTTGGTATTTAGTGTACCACCCGTTGGTAGTTGGATTGTGTCAAGGGCTGTCTTCGTTAGAGGGGCAGGCTCTTATTTTCCGTCCTCGATGTCGGTATTGATATCACCGCCTTCTTCCCATGCGGTCAGGACTGCACTGACTCTGATGTCTTGGAGACCATAGATAGTGATGTATACATTATAAGAATAACCGGGTTTGAATGTATCTGTTCCGTCTGCTGCATCTGTGTTTATCTTGTTTTGATAAACAACTAACTTTTGCCCTTCTTTTGTTACTTCTTTATAGGTCTTGGTTCCGCCATTATTTTCGTCTTCCGTATCTACTACATATTGTTTAAGGTCGATAGATAACGTTACGTCTCCGTCGGGGAAGAATAATACGGGTTCTCCTATTGGTGTTCCGTTCTTGTCCGGATCACTGGAAGGTATATTTGCGTTTCCATGAGGATATGTAGGAATTACAGATGTGATAGCTTCCAATTGACCTGTTACCGCATTCTTTTGACATACAGTAAAATTATCTGTTGCATCACCATTCTTTGCAGAGGTACCGTTTTCAAGATCCATATCTACTTTGCTAACCATTTCTGTCAGCATAATTTTGGTAACTTGCATACCCAGTTTGTTAGCGCCGTCAGCATTCTCATCCCATTGGCTTGTACCTGTATTCCATTTCTTTGCTGCCGCTTTGGCATCGCCGGCTCTTACAAAAAACTTTAAGCGTGCTAATTGGTGAGTGAATTTCAGGACAGGAATAATATTATTGCGGGCAGTACGTGCTCCGAACTGGTAGTTTTGAACCAAATTAGCCCATGTGTCACTGGTTGGTAAGTGAGTAGCGAAGTCATAATACGGACTGTCTGTTTCCGTTGCATCTTCAGTTCGCAATGCAATGGTTTTTGCAGATAACAAGTCTTGAGTACCATTAATTGTAACGCCCGTTACGGTTTTTGTATCTGCTGTAATAGTTGCATCATCATGAGCTGCATCATCAACGTGATACCCATAGAATGTATAGGTTCCGTTAGTTGGGTAATACTTATATTGAATGGTACCCTTATCATCGGTTATTGAGCCGGTTTGGTAAATTCTGATGTTATCATCTGCCGCATCTTTTCTCGGTGCTCTGAACTCAAGCGCCGTATTATCAAAGATTTTTGTGCCGTCAGCTTCTTCAGCCTCTAATCCGGTCTCTTTATCTACCATGTGAATATACAGCCGTTGGCTATCCCACTTGTTGTTGACGCCATCTACATCTCCTACCGAACCTGTACCTCTGGTACTGGCTGTCACAGCAGGAGCATCCACGCCTAATGCAATCACTGCGCGGTCGTTACTTTCTTCCGGATTACCATTACCCGGATCATTGTCCTTTGAACAGCTGCTCATTACTGCAAGAGCCATTGCTGCATAGAAAAATTGCTTTTTCATAATCATTTAAAATTTAATTAATAAAAGAAAATATATAAATCTCTGTTTGTTTGCTCTTATAATTCATCCTCTCCTATCTCTATATCCCCACCGTTCACCCACGAGGCAGCCTGTACGTTCAGTTTTATATCCTGCGGTCCGTATATGTAGGCGCTGATGCTGTATTCGCGTCCGCCCATAAATCCACTGGAGAGGTAGGCGCCGTTCTCGTCTTTGTTGTACACGGCATCCTTTAAATCATAGCTGAAAGTAGTGGCGTAAGGTTCGCTTGCAGTGTCGTTGGGATAATACACCGTGCTGATTAGGAGTTTGGCATTGTTGCCCGGCGGTAGCAGGAATATGCCGCCGTCTGTCGCCGGACGCTGGTTTACCTCCTTGTTTGCGTCTTCTTCTTTCACCTGCATAGGGTAGAGGGAGTTCCCGTCGGCATCGGTCCAGGGAATTTCTTTCCCATCGGCATCGCGTGCAGGTATCTTGCCCCGTTCTCCGTCTGCCGGGAAATAGACGCCTATGTTTGCGGGGTCTGATGCCGCTACCGTGAAAACGCCCTTATTGACGCATTCTATCCAGACACCCGTAATGTAAACGATGTCTTCCGTGCTTTTACTCGCGGGGTAGAATTTCAGCTTGACGTACGACAGTTGATGTTTCATGCGGATGATAGGCCAGATATTTCGGCGTGCCGTGTAGGTGCCGTAGTAACAACTGCGCATCAGTTGACGTTCGTCGGCGCCAAGCTGTTTCAGCCGGTCGGCCTGCTCGCTGTAATCGGCGGCGATTTTCTGGCCGTTCTCCACATCCTCTATCAGCGTTTTCAGGTCGGAAGCCGCGGCGCACATCAGGTCTTGCGAACCATCTACCGTGACATCGAAGCAGATACGGTCTGCTTCACGCTTTACTTCGCCCGTTTTTGCATTGTCGTAGTAATAGGCGAAGAAGTTGAAAGCGTCGAATTCTTCCTGCAAGTTATAATAGGGAATGTAGCCGGAGCTTTTCCAATTGATGAACGAGCCGTTTCCGGCATAGGCTGCCCGTTTGCCGTGCAGCTTGCATTGTTCGGCGGTAAGTCCCAGCGCGGCGCACTCTTCGGCGGAAATTTCGTCCAGGCTGCCGTCGATAAGGCAATAACGGCGGTCGGCATCCTCTGCCCGCCGATGGGCATAGGTCATGCCGTTGGGGTTGTCGCGCCGGAAAGCGTATACAAAGAATGTTCCGTCGGATATGCGTTGGCCAAAATTCGTTTCGTCCGTGGGGTTCAGCACTCCCGAACCGCGCGTCAGTACATTATATATAGGGTCGCTGAAGGCTACCATGACGGGCAGTTGTGTCCGGTCGCCCTCGTTGTCCTGATGATTCGGGTCGTAAAGCGATTCGTCACCGGTGTACAGATTACCGCAACTGGCAACAAGCAGCAACATACACCATAGGGGCAGGACAAGCATATGCCGGCGTTTCCGCCTATGTATCTTATTACTATATGTCAGGCGTTTCATGGTTATATCTCTATTATTATGTCGTCATCCGGATTGGAAGGGTCGTGGGGCTGCCATCCCATACCGGTGTCGTTGGGTACTATCTTATCGGCCTTTATCACCAAAGGAGTTGTTATCTCGATGTTCACGTCTTCTTTGCTGTAACGCAGGTAGGTCTTGCTGTTGCGCACTTCGATAAGCTGTGCCGCGGTCAGCTCGTCATAAGGATTGATGGCGCCGTAGATGTAACGGCTGTTCTTGACGGGATTGCCATCCGCATCCAGTACCGGTGCTCCGGCGGCGTCCAACTGGGGAGTGGACACCTGCAAGGCCACTTGTAAGATGCCCGGCCCGTTGAGATGTCCTTTGGCCGCGCTGGGGATGATGCCGAGGGTATGGAAATGGACTGCGCATCGGTAAGTGCCTTCGCCGGTTTGCGTAAATTCGTCCGGTTGCACCTGATGTACCGTCCGGTATAGGCGGGTGGTGTCCAAACAGGCGTCGGAGATATTGAAGCGTCCGCAAGTTCCGGACAGTTCGATGATGGGCGCGGAGAGGTCTTCCTTTTTGATATTTCCCTCGGTGCGGATGTTGAAGATGATATTGATGCGCTGGCTGATACGTTGCATATCGAATTCCATAACGGTGGGTTGCCCGGTTTGGATGTTTATATTCTTTTGTACCGCATAGAAGATGGGGGACTTTACCTCCTTGAGGTACTCGTCGTCGGGATTGAAGTCGGGCAGGTCGTTACCCTCTACGATACCGGGCTTCTCGTCGCCCATGCTGCTGATTTGCAGATACAGGTCTTTTACGCTTATCCGGTTGTCGTGGATGTAATTGTCCAGATTGTCTATGCTGATGATGGGAGTGGGCTTCGTTTCATCCGTTTGTACGGGGGTGTCTGCATACTGCTCGTTGATAACGAATATGTTGTACTCGCCGCCGCGCAGGTAAAAAGAGGAAGCGGCGGTTACGGCTGTTCCGCTGTCGGAAGAGCTTTGTTGCAGAGTGATATTATTGTCTGTGGCAGGGTCTGCGGATGTGTCTACGATGCCGTGGGTACGCCAGGTGTTTATGATACGGCTTGCCACGATGTGCATCTCTGCCGGAATCTCATCTTTGCTGATGTCGCCCCAGTTGAGGCGTACCCGCATGTCGGTGATATGCGGGTGTTCCGCTTCCGGACAGAGGTCTACCGAGGTGCAGGCGGACATGCAGCACAGCAGGCTGAGGACAAGATATGTCAGTGTCTTGTTCTTCATCCTTCATCCTCCTTCCTTGCAGCTTCACCGGAGGCATCTCCTTTTTCCTCTTTGACGGCCGCGGCTTCCGGCTTTCCGTCCTTTTTCTTCTTTTTTCCGGAGTCTTTCTTGTTTTTCCTCTCTTTCTTCTCTTGGGCGGACTGCTTTGCCTCTCTGGCGGCGCGTTTGCCGAGCTTGGTGGAATCTTGCGTTTCGGCTTTCCGCTTCAATTGTTCTTCACGTACTTTCAGCGCCTTGCGCAGGGTCTTCTCCTGTTCGGAAGTAAGCGTGTCGCTCAGTTGTATGCCCAGGGAGTCGGCCACCTGTTTGCGCAGCTTGTCGGTGGCCTCCTTTGCGGCAAGTTCTTTGCGCTCTTGCTGCATCAGCTTCCATTGTTTCAGTTCCTCCTTACCGAGCAGGCTGTCCGGACGGCTGAAACCCTGTTTCCGTATCGCGTTGTTGATGGAGTCGATACGCTCGCGCATCTTATTTATCTTTTCATTGAGCGCCTGACGGGCGAAGTCGCGCAACTGTACACGGCGGTAGACCGATTCTTTGTACTTGCTGCCCGCCGACATGAACCGGTAGACGAAAGCTACGCGCAAATCCGTTATCAGGGGGAACGGTACGATGTGCCCGCCCTTGCAT
Source organism: Bacteroides clarus YIT 12056 (assembly GCF_900129655.1). Lineage (GTDB taxonomy): Bacteria > Bacteroidota > Bacteroidia > Bacteroidales > Bacteroidaceae > Bacteroides > Bacteroides clarus. The sequence continues at coordinate 231,002 of NZ_FQWK01000003.1, read as the reverse complement.
TTCTCCGCTATGCGAGGGTAGCAGCCGCTCTCCGCATCATGGGTGTAAACATCGTACGAGGTATAAAGCAGTCCGGCGGAACCGCCTAATTCCAGGTCGATGTAATTATTGCGGTAACCGTAGAGCGGAGCGGTATAGCCCACGCTGATACCGGCTCCGTATGCGTTACCCTGCCTGCCTTCCTTGCCGATTTTGAAGTTGTAGCTGGCGGCGTTGACGTATACGCCCCAGTAGTAAGCGCGTTCCTGACGGGGATTCTTGCGTTGCGTGGTGAATACGGTTTCCTTGAGGCGTGTCATCAGATTGGCGTCTTTGGTGATGCCGCCTCTTTTACGGGTACGAAAATACTGCCGCCACTCTACCCGTGCGTCGAATACATTGAAAATAAGGGATGGGGTGTACTTTTGCGAGGTATTCCAGTTCCACTTTATATTGGCGCCTATGGTGTGTTTGTTTCGGATAGTGTTGCCTAAGTCGAATTCCACGCCAATATTGGGGACGGTCAATAACCAGTCGACAGCATTCGTCTTGATACCCCAGCGGTCTTTGAAAGATATCAATTCTGCTTTCGCATCGTCTTTCTTGCCGCGTTGTACCTGAGCATGGGTGCTATTCAAAGTTATTGATATAAGAAAACACACTACAATCCTTCTGGATAAAAAAAAGTAGCGCTTTTTTTTATGCTCTTGTGATAAAATCACTTTCTTTTTAAAATGTTATTTGTTTGTTTGCGGCATCAAAAATATATACTAAGAACGTAAAAACAAAGTTTTTTGTTAACTTTCTTTCATTAACGGGGGGCTTTTCCGGTGTGATATGCCTAAAAACCGTTTGGATTGCATAATTTTATAATGGTTTTTCGTGATGCGGGTGAGTATGATATAAAGAAAAGAAGGTGTAAATTCTGTTTGAGAGAACTTACACCTTCTTACCTGAAAAATTATTTTTACTTTCCTTTATGCCTGTTTGCGCGTTTCTTGCGAATTTCGGCTTTCATTTTCGCCGCACCGGAACCATGCAGCCCGGTGATATAGGTTTTCTTTTTGGCTTTGGTCTTGACCTTGTTGTCTTCTTTAGGCTTGTCTTTCTTGCCTTTGAAAACAATACCGCCCATCATTGCTTCTTCTATACTCACGTTGTTGATGTATTAAGTATTAATGTAAAATCGGGGTATATCGCATACTTACCTGGTCGGTAGTATCTCAATCCAGTAATCGTCAGGGTCATTGATGAAATATAACCCCATCGCGGTATTCTCGAAACACACCCAGCCGTTTTCTTTGTGGTATTGGCGGATCGCCTCGTAGTCTCCGGCTACGCGGAAACAAAGGTGGCTTTCATTCTCGCCCAGCTCGTAGGCTTGGGGATGTTCTTTCAGGCAGGTCAGTTCCAAAAGGAAGCCTGTGCTGCCGTCGGTGAGATAAACCAGCGTGAAAGAGCCGTCCGACGACTCTTTCCGGTGATGTTCTTTCAGTCCCAACGCTTTTTCGTAGAAAGCGATACTGCGTTCCAGATTGGTGACGTTTATATTAAAATGGTCAAATTTGCTTTTTATTTCCACTGCTGTTACTTATTTAGGTTTACATTATCGGTTCATTTAATTTTCGCTTTCAGGATTTCGCCTATGTATGTGCGCGGCATGCCTTCTATCGGAGCTTGTGACGGAACTTTCTTACATTCCAGAATAACGGAAGGCTCTGTCTGCCCGTTGGGGTAGAAGCGTACGGTATAGTTCCCGGCTGCTTCCATCTGTTCGTAAGGCTGTTCCGGTGACAGGATGGTGAAGATTACCGGCTTGTCGCCTGCTATTTTGCCTAACGAGCCGCCGGCATTGGCGGTCATCATGGTCATGTTGAAAGGTTCCTCGCCAATCACGATAACCAGTTTGCCGTTTCCGGTTTGGATGGCGTTGGCGGGTATGGCGTTCGGCGCAACTTCCTTATAGGCGTTCGGCACAACCTGCGCATTCGTTTGAGGTGCGGTCACCGTAACCGGTGCCGTAGCGGTTTGGGGAGTCTCTACCGTTACCTGCGTCTTGGGAGTAATCACCGTTGTGCCGGAGTTGACGAGTGCTTTTGTCTCTTTCTGTTTCTGTTCCTCTTTCTTTTCCTCTGCCGGAGCTTTGGCAACAGTGGCGCTTAGAGCCTCGGTCACGCCCACGCAAAGGTCATCTACAAAATCCACCGTCTTTCTGCGCCATTTGGCAAGGCCGCGCACCAGTTTGGTTTTGGACTTGTTCAGTGCGTACTTATCGGTAATCCACTCTTCGGCGGTATATTTTTCTTTCCCTTCGCGGTAGTTGAAACGTATCTTCTCCACCTCAAAGATGCATTTCTCCGGCTGGCAGGTAACGGTGAGCTGGTAAAGAATTTTTGTTCTGTCCAGTGACAATGCCGTGGAGCTGAACACAATCCATTCGTCGCCCATGCCCACAATCTGTCCTTTCTCCTTGTCGGAAAAAACCACGCGGCTGTTATTCTCATTCTTCGCCAAACGCGCGTCCATCCATTTCAGCAGACGGGAATAGATTGTATCTTGAGACATGCCGGGAATGCTGAAATCTTTGGTAAATACCACTTTGCCGTCCACTTCCGGAACGGCGCCGGCCAGATATTTGCTGTCGTCCCTTTGCGCGTGCAGCAAGGCGGGCATGCAAAGGCAGAACAGTGCAACAAGAACTTGTGTCAAATTTTTCATAATGCTATGTTTTATTTAGTAATGTCAAAACTCTCACCCCGGCGGGAGATTGTAAGGAAACGGCAACCTTCGCTTTCGGCAAAAGTACGGAATGCGTTGCCGCCCTGATAATCTTCACTGAAGTGCATAGGTGCAAATATAGTGGTTTTTATTCGTTCCACGAATTGTTCCGCACCGCGCATATAATCTTTTCCGATGCGGCTGTCCACCGGAAACATGGCTACATCTACCTGAGGAGCCTTTTGTCGCAGGGTTTTCACTTCTGCAAGAAAGTCGCCTTCGGCTTTGCGTATTTCCTGGGGAGTGGATTCTTCACTCCAATGCCAGTTGTTCAAATCGCCGGCATGGAACAGGCGGACGCCCTGTAAGTCTATCAGGAAGGAGATGCCTACATCGGTGGAGCCGAAGGCTTCGATACGGATATGCCCGTCCTCGCAGACGTCGCCTTTATTGATATAGGTGGCGTCTTCCGCCGTTGCACGCCGGTGTTTCAGAATATCTTTGGAGAAGATATACCGGATATCGGGGCGTTCTTCCTTCCATGAAAGAACTTCGCGGTTGAAGTGGTCGGGGTGGAAATGCGAGGAGAGTACGTAGAGTATCCCCGGTTTCTTTAACAGACGGTCGTGTACGATTCCCCGGTTCGGCTCCTCTTCCGAGGAGTCTTTGTAGTAATCGATAATGACCGTCACTCCGTCCGCTTCAATCGCAAAGCCGCTATGGTAGATATAATCAAGTTTCATTGTACGGATTCAATTATAGCGCAATATTACAAAAAACGCTACACAAACTTCCGGTTTAGCTGTTATTTTATGCAAAAGTCTTACATGGGGACTTCAATCAGCAGGATATGCGAATCTTTCAGAGTTTCCAACTCAAAGCTGCCGGTTTCGTATACTCCCATACCGTCGCGACGGGACAGTATCGTGCCGTCTACCTTTATTTCGCCTTCTATGAGGAAGATGTACACTCCGGCGTGCGACTGGTGCAGGTGATAGCCCAGCTTCTTTCCGGCCTCGACTTCTCCGATGGAGAACCATGTCTGTTGCAGCAGCTTGGCGGGAGCATTCCCGTCGGGAGATACGATGAGCGCAAGCTCGTTCTTGTGCAGATAGGGGCGGATGTCATAATCTTGATAGGCGGGCGGGGTATTCAGTTTTTCGGGCATTACCCAGATTTGGAGAAATTCCACCGGTTCGGTATCGCTTCCGTTCATTTCGCTGTGGTAGATACCTGTACCGGCACTCATGGTCTGAATATCGCCTGTGGTGATGGTACGGCTGTTTTGCTTGCTGTCGCCATGTTTCAGCTTACCTTTCAGGGGGATGGAGATAATCTCCATATTCTTATGCGGGTGGGTGCCAAAGCCTTTGCCCGGAGCTATCCGGTCGTCGTTCAGTACACGCAGGGCGCCGAAGTTCATGCGACGGGGATTGTAATACTCGTCAAAACTGAATGTATGGTGGCTGTCGAGCCAGTCATATAAAGAACGTCCACGGCTTTCGGCTTTGTCTATTACTTTTTTCATAATCTTTCTTTTTAGTGATTTATCTGTATGTAACAAGCAATCGTGCCGGAAAGTTTGAGCCGTGGATGATTAATGTTCCATAAATGGCTTTTTACAGTTTTACTTCGTTCTCCAGTTTCTTGTGTTCCATGAAGTCCTTTATATTCATCAGGGTAGTGGATGCGATATTGGCAAGGGCTTCACGGGTGAAAAATGCCTGGTGGGAAGTTACGATTACATTATTGAATGACAGCAGGCGCGCCAGCGTATCGTCATCGATAATCTTGTCCGACTGGTCTTCGTAGAAATATTCGCTTTCTTCCTCGTACACGTCCAGTCCGGCAGAGCCGATTCTCTTGTTTTTCAGCCCTTCTATCAAGGCGTTGGTGTGGATAAGCTGTCCTCGGCCGGTATTGATAATCATTACGCCGTCTTTCATTTTACTGATAGAGTAGTCATTAATCAGGTATTTGGTCTGCTCTGTGAGCGGGCAGTGCAGGGAGATGATATCCGAATTGTGATACAATTCATCCAGTGTGGTATATACCACCTGATGCTCACGGGCGAAATTGTAGTCGGGATACAGGTCGTAGGCAAGGATATTCATGCCGAAACCGCGCAGGATGGTGATTAATTTTTTGGCGATCTTGCCTGTGCCGATGATGCCGGCCGTCTTGCCATACATATCGAATCCCAAAAGACCGTGCAGGGAGAAGTTGCCGTCACGCGTACGCCAGGTGGCACGGGGTATTTTCCGGTTAAGGGAGAGCATGAGGGCAACGGTGTATTCCGCCACCGCATAAGGGGAGTAGGCGGGAACACGTACGACGGTAATACCGTTTTCCGCCGCTGCTTTCAGGTCTACATTATTATATCCGGCGCAACGCAGGGCAAGGAGCTTCACTCCGTTTGCCGCCATTTGCCGGATGACTTCCGCGTCGGCCGTATCGTTTACAAAGATACACACCGCGTCCACACCTTGTGTCAGTATCACGTTATTCAGGTTGAGATGACCCTTATAATAACGGAGTTCAAAACCGTATTCACTGTTTTTTTCATTGAATGAAGCCTCATCGTAAGGCTTGCTGCCGAAGAATGCAATAGTATATGCCATGAGTTTTTAAGTTTTTAGAATATTTCGCTTATTACCGATATAAATAACACATATAAAGATAATAAGGTTCAGGACAGGTTCATCACAGTTCGATGAAAAAATAACCTATATAGAAATACATTCAAATAACCGTAAGGTTTTGATGTACAGTTAAATCAAAAGAGTAACTTTGCAAATAAACAAAAGAAGACTATGGCTGAAAATACAGAAATGAAAGGGAATGATAACTTGGCGGATAACTTTCGTGGTTATGCGGCATTGCTTCGCAAAATCAAGCAAAGGGTACTGATTGCACAGCAACGGGTGATTTATGCAGCCAATGAGGAAATGCTTCGGATGTATTGGGACGTTGGTGAAATGTTACAGCAAAGTCAAGATGATGAAGGTTGGGGTAAGAAAACTTTGCAGCGGTTGTCTGTGGATTTGAAGAACGATTATTCCGAAATAAAAGGATTTACTGTGCGCAATATGCAATATATGGTGCAGTTCTTCAACGAATATAATCAAGAACTTACGATGGTGAAAGGAACTGCTTCTCCAATTACGAAATCAGTGATTTCGCAATTAGACGAATATAATTTTACTCTTCCCATCAAGTATCTGGATTGGACGCATAATCTTGTTCTGATAAAGCAGGTCAAGGATATTCGCGCACGGTATTGGTATATGGTGCAAAGCATTACCAATCATTGGACGACACGCTATCTGCAAGAAGCCATCAGACTTGATGATTACGGCAAGCATGGAGCGTTGGCAAACAATTTCACTGAAACCCTGCCTGCACCGGAAGCGGACGATGTAAAATTCATGCTCAAAGACCCATATATATTCGATATGCTGACTTTCACCGACCACTACAATGAGCGTGATGTGGAAATCGGTTTGGTGAAGCATGTAGAGAAATTCCTCGTGGAAATGGGAGCCGGTTTTGCCTTTATGGGTCGGCAGTATCACATAGAGGTGTCGGGTGATGATTATTATATCGACATATTGATGTATAATGCGTTTCTGCACAGATATTTGGTGATTGAATTAAAAGATACCGAGTTCATACCGGAGTATATCGGTAAATTGAATTTCTACTGTTCCGCTGTGGATGATATTCTTTGCCGTGAGGGAGATAACCGGACTATCGGACTGCTGCTTTGCAAGAGCAAAGACCGTATCAAGGCTGAATATGCCTTGCGTGATATCCAAAAGCCAATCGGAATTTCCGACTATGAGTTGGGACAAGCCTTGCCGAAAGACTTCCGAGGCAGCCTGCCTACGATTGAAGAAATCGAAAAAGAATTAGAAATAAACAGATAATGAATACGATGTGCTTACACATCATTGATTAATAATCGGTTGTAAACACTTCTTTTCCCTTTCGGGAGATTAATGATTTAGCATGCCTTACTTATATCGTTCCGGCATGGGGTAAGTTTTATTCCACCATGGAGAAAGTTTCGTTCCACCATGATGGAACGAAATTTACCCCATGGTGGAATGATTTAAGATTAGCGGTCTTTTCCTTTCATTATGGAAACGCTGTTCGCTGAATTATGGCAGTGATAAATCAAGGAGTATCTCACCCTATATTGAGTATTTGCTTAAATGTTTCAATAGAAACTATTGATTTTTTCAATTAATTTCTTTACTTGTTATAAATTAAATGCACAAAACAGTTTTTCATGTGCAATATTATTGTACCTTTGCGCCCGAAAACAATAAAAAAGATTTAGATGAGAAAAATTTCATTGATTAGCATTGCGATGCTAATCGTTTCAATTCCAACTTTTGCGGGAGGTCTCCTGACAAATACAAATCAACACCCTGCTTTTCTTCGTATGTTATCCCGTGGTGCAAATACTACCGGCGTGGATGCGGCTTTGTCCAATCCTGCGGGTCTGGCCTTTTTGCCGAAAGACGGATTTTATACGTCCTTGAGTATTCAGAGTGCGTTCCAAACAAGAAATATCGATGCTTCATGCGATGCTTTGGGCTTGGATAAGTATTACGAGGGTAAGGCGTCGGCGCCTGTTATCCCCAGCGTATTTGCGGCTTATAAAAAAGGTGATTGGACTATCTCCGGTTTCTTCGGTATCACCGGTGGCGGTGGAAAAGCTTCGTTTGACGACGGTCTTTCCATGTTCGATGCCATGGTAATAGGCGGATTGGGTCAACAAGGCATTCCGGGTAATGCCTATTCGCTGAACAGCTATATGGACGGCAAGCAGTACATTTATTCCGTACAGCTGGGTTTGACTTATAAAATAACGGATTGGCTTTCCGCTTTTGCGGGCGGACGCATGAACTACTTTACCGGTGGTTATAAGGGTGCGTTGAATGCCAGCGCCGCCGTCAATCTGCCTTTGCCTGCCGGGGGAGCGATACCCGTTGGTACCGAGCTTATCGGCATCGACCTGGATTGCAGCCAGACCGGTTGGGGATTTACTCCGGTTATCGGCTTGGACGCTAAGTTCGGCAAACTGACTATTGGCGCTAAATACGAGTTCAAAGCCAACCTGAATATCGAAAATAATACCAAACTGAACTCATTACGTATGGTAGGCGCTCCCGAAAGCGAGTTGGAAGCTTACAAACATGGTGTAAATACTCCGAACGATATTCCCGCCATGCTTTCGGTAGCCGCTGCTTATGAGTTCCTTCCCGTGCTGCGCGCATCGGTAGAGTACCACTTCTACGATGACAAGAACGCGGGTATGGCCGACGGCAAACAGAAATACCTGACAAAAGGCACGAACGAGTATCTGGCAGGTATAGAATGGGACGTAATCAAAAGACTGACCCTGAGCGGCGGTGTACAGTTCACCGATTACGGCTTGTCCGATAACTACCAGACCGATACCAGCTTCTCCTGCGATTCTTACTCTTTGGGTATAGGCGCAAAATTGCAGCTTTCGGAAAGAGCCGACTTGAATGTGGGCTATATGTGGACCAACTATGAAGATTATACAAAGACCACTCAAAACTACAACGGTTTAGGCTTGCCCGGTACCAACGTGTACAGCCGCACCAACAAAGTTTTCGGTCTGAGCATCGACTATCGCTTCTGATATTTCATAATCCAACCTTTATATATGGAAGAAGGGGATGTCCGTTACGGATACATCCCCTTCTTCGTTTTTATACAGATTAGAAAGAGTCTTGCGCCAATCAGAAGGAATATTGCACCAGCAGGTTCATACGGTTGGCATGATTGGTGGAATCATCGAAATTCGTACGCCATCCGCGCAGGTATTCCGCACCCACCTGCATATTGGGAGTGACATTCCAAAACAGGTTCGCTACGAAATATTGTCCATAGCGATACGTAGACGGTTCGTTGGCGGGATATCCGTTTTCAGAATAAAGGCGTGACATGCTGTATGTGCTTGAGAGGAACACCTTCGGACTGATATTATATTGCAATCCCGCATACCAGCCCAGCATCGGCAACGCCTGCATCTTCCCCTCTTTGTCGGGATCGGGAACGATGTCCACGTTCAGGTTGCTAATATCATTCAGGTATTGTCCGATGCCTTTTCCGTAGGTGGCCTGTCCGAATACCTGCCATTGCCTGCCTACATTGAAGGTGGCGGATGCCTGTACGCCGAATCCGGTAACGGCATGCGCCTTGTCGCTCAGCGTGCTGGTGTACGTCATGCTGCGGATAAGTCCGCCCACACGCAAGTGGCTTTTGCTGTTCCAGCCGTACTGTGCGTAAGCGGTGAAATCCGGCATACGCTGTTGCGCGATGTCAAGCCCGCTGTCGGTCGTACCGTCTACGGAAGGTACTTCGACGGAAGCGTTGAAACGGAAGTTTTTCAGCCCCTTGTAGGTATATGCCACTTGGGTGGCACGGTAAAAGGTGGCTCCGTTGGGACCCTGGAAGTCGATAGTGGAAGGCAGTGCGCCCAAGTCCATGAAACCGCCATAGGTATAACCTACCGTTACGTCACGAAAAGACACGTAGGCATTGCGCAGTTGGAAGCCTTTGTTGGAACCGTCCCGGAAGTTACCGGCAGTGTACACGATGAAGTCGCCGAGAATCTTGGTATGCCCCACCAGCTTCAGGAAGATGGTGGAAGTGCTGGCATCCATTTGAAACTGGTTCTTGATTTTGCTTCCACCAGGGATATAGGCGGGGATAAAGTCGATGTTGTCGACGATGCCGCCGAAATCATACTCCGCCGTAGCGCGTACATAGCCGCCGATACCCAGGGCGAACTTGCCTTTTCTGTCCGTCAGCAGGAAGCGGGGAGCTTGCGGTTCATGGATGTAAGGCAGTTGCGACTCATTCATGATGCGGATTATCTCATCGCCCGCCTTGTCTATGGTGACCAGTACGACACCTTTGGGAGACTCGTCTTCGATAATCACTTTTTTTTGCGCGTGGGCTGCAACTGCCGACAGTCCTGCGCCGCACAGCAGAAACATTACTTTTAAGATTGTTTTCATTTAAGTTAGGTTTTGGTGAATGTGCTTTGAACAACTTAAATTTAAAATGGTTTTGCGGTCACCGAAAGAAAGCGTATCTTTGCGCCCGATTTAACAAGAGTGAAATCATAAACTGAAATGTATGATGCCGCGAATAGCGGTCGTGTATTCTAGAACACCACGTAAAAAACAGGAATATGAAGCAAAAAGTATCTGTACCCTTTATGCTGCTGGGCATTCTGTTCAATGTCTGTTTGATAGCGGCTAATCTCCTTGAAACAAAAGTCATTCAGGTTTTCGGCATAACCGTTACCGCCGGACTGTTAGTGTTTCCCGTCTCTTATATCATCAACGACTGTATTGCCGAGGTATGGGGCTTTCGTAAGGCGCGCCTGATTATCTGGAGCGGCTTCGCCATGAACTTTTTTGTGGTGATGCTGGGGCTGATTGCCGTGGCCTTGCCTGCCGCTCCTTTTTGGGAAGGAGCGCCTCATTTCAACTTTGTTTTCGGCATGGCGCCGCGTATTGTCGTTGCAAGCCTGTCGGCATTTCTGGTAGGTTCGTTTCTCAACGCCTATGTGATGAGCCGCATGAAAGTGGCGAGCGGCGGACGTCATTTTTCGGCACGCGCCATCTGGTCTACGGTGGTGGGCGAGACAGCCGATTCGCTGATATTCTTTCCGGTAGCCTTTGGCGGCATTATCGCATGGCAGGAGTTGCTGGTGATGATGTGCATTCAGATAGTACTGAAATCCCTGTATGAGGTAATGATTCTTCCGGTGACAATCCGGGTGGTGAAAGCCATTAAAAGGATAGACGGAAGTGATGTCTATGATGAGGGAATCTCTTATAAAGTGTGGAAAATCACTGAAATCTAACATCAAGTGTGGAAGGGGTTGTGCCTGAAAAGAAATCATCAAGTGTATTTTGACGCAACTTCCGACTACTGTTCTTATAAATAATAGCAATCATGAATAAAGAAGCTGCATTAGTCGTATTCAGCGGTGGGCAGGATTCGACAACCTGCCTGTTCTGGGCAAAGCGTGAGTTTAAGAAAGTGTACGCGTTGAGCTTCCTGTATGGGCAGAAACACCGGAAGGAAGTGGAGCTGGCGCGGGAGATAGCGCGTAAAGCGGAAGTGGAGTTTGAAGTGATGGATGTTTCTTTCATTGGCCGGTTGGGGCATAATTCGTTGACAGACCCCGGTATGGTGATGGATAAGGAAAAGCCGGCAGACGGTGTTCCGAACACTTTTGTGCCGGGACGTAACTTGTTCTTCCTGAGCATTGCCGCTGTCTATGCACGCGAGAAAGGCATCGATCATATCGTGACGGGTGTGTCGCAAACGGATTTCAGCGGTTATCCCGATTGCCGGGACGCGTTTATCAAGTCGCTCAACGTAACGCTCAACCTTGCCATGGACGGGCAGTTTGTACTGCACACCCCGCTGATGTGGATAGATAAAGCCGAAACGTGGGCATTGGCGGATGAGTTGGGAGTACTCGACCTGATTCGTCACGAAACACTGACTTGCTACAATGGCATACCCGGTGACGGTTGCGGACACTGCCCGGCCTGCAAGCTGCGTAGAGAAGGATTGGAAAAGTATTTGGCGGGTAAGCGACAACCTCTTTTAATCCCTGGAAAATGAATTGAAATCAATTAAGTAAACAGATACGCTCTGAATGATAGATAACCCTGATATAAACTAAATTTCAACTACTTGATAATATGACCGAATTAAAAGACCAGCTTTCCTTATTGGGAAGAAAAACGGAGTATAAGCAGGATTATGCCCCCGAAGTATTGGAAGCGTTTGACAATAAGCATCCCGGTAATGATTATTGGGTGCGTTTCAATTGTCCGGAGTTCACCAGCCTTTGCCCCATAACGGGACAGCCGGATTTTGCGGAAATCCGTATCAGCTACATCCCCGATGTGAAAATGGTGGAGAGCAAAAGCCTGAAACTCTATCTTTTCAGTTTCCGTAATCATGGCGCTTTCCACGAGGATTGCGTAAATATTATAATGAAAGACCTCATTCGTCTGATGAATCCCAAGTACATTGAGGTTACGGGAATCTTCACCCCGCGCGGCGGCATATCCATTTACCCGTACGCAAACTACGGACGTCCCGGAACGAAATACGAACGAATGGCGGAACACCGCTTGATGAACCGCGAATGAAATAATGGAATATACCTATCAATAGCGATTGCGGGTATGATACTTTCTTAGAATAGCGTTGATGTAATTACCTAAAACAAGTGATTGTGCGGTGTTCTTTTTCTGATGATCTTTGCATCGGTATTAGTAACAACTTAATAATCATTTCAAATTGAAAACAGTTATATCAAACCTATTCCTTTTCTTCCTGTCTGCGTGTGCATTTTCTGCATACGCGCAGAAGCCGGGTAAAACGATGATTTCCGGTAAAATCCTGTCTACGGAGAAAGAAGTCGTGGATTTTGCGACAGTCTACTTGAAAGGAACCGGTTACGGGGGGATAACCAATCACGAAGGTATTTATCATGTAAGTGCGCCTGCGGGTGACTATACGCTGGTAGTGTCGGCTGTCGGCTATAAAACCGTAGAGAAAGCGGTGACGCTGCTCAGAGGGCAAAGGGTGAAACAGAATATCACAATTACTCCCGAAACCCAGCAACTGGATGAAGTAACGGTAGTGTCAACGGGCGTAAGCCGTATCAAGCGGTCGGCATTCAATGCTGTGGCGGTGGATACGAAAGAGCTGCAGAACACCACGAAGAACCTGAGTGACGCACTGACCAAAGCGCCGGGCATGAAATTGCGCGAGTCGGGCGGGGTAGGTTCGGACATGCAGCTCATGCTGGACGGCTTCAGCGGGAAACACGTAAAGGTGTTTATCGACGGTGTTCCGCAGGAAGGTGTCGGAAGCTCGTTCGGGCTGAACAATATCCCGGTGAATTTTGCCGACCGTATCGAAGTGTATAAAGGCGTAGTGCCTGTGGGCTTCGGAACGGATGCTATCGGCGGAGTTATCAATATCGTTACGAACAAGAAACGCCGCCGCTGGTTTCTGGATGCGTCCTACTCTTACGGTTCGTTCAATACGCATAAATCCAACGTAAACTTCGGGCAGACCTTTAAGAACGGTTTTACGTACGAAATCAATGCGTTCCAGAATTATTCGGACAATGACTATCACATCGACGCTCCGGTGGAAGACTTTGAAACGGGCCGGATAGACCGTGACAAGAAAGTACGCGTAAAGCGTTTCAACGATACCTACCATAATGAGGCGATTATCGGCAAGGTGGGCGTTATCGACAAGAAGTGGGCCGACCGTCTGATGTTCGGTTTCACCTATTCCAATATGTACCAGGATATACAGACCGGTGTGCGTCAGGACATAGTGTACGGACAGAAGCACCGCAAGGGACACTCGCTGATGCCCTCGCTGGAGTATAACAAGCGCAACCTGTTTGCGAAAGGGCTGGATGTGGTGCTGACCGTGAACTATAACAAGAACCTGACGACAAACGTGGACACTGCTTCCTATAAGTACAACTGGTACGGAGACAGGAAACTGCTGAACTCTCCCGGCGAGCAGTCCTACCAGCACTCGCGTGCCGATAACAACAACTGGAATGGTACGTTTACGGCCAACTACCGTCTCGGGAAGATACACATGCTGACGTTCAATCACGTGTTGAATGCTTTCAGCCGTTCCAACACTTCGTTGCTCGCCAAAGAAGAGCAGTCGGATGCCATCGCCAAGGAAACCCGCAAGAACATCTCCGGTCTTTCTTACCGCCTGATGCCGTCCGAAACCTGGAACTTATCCGTATTCGGTAAGTATTACAATCAATTTGTTGCCGGACCGGTGGCTACCAATACCAATCAGGACGACTATGTGCGTACCACCCGCAGCGTAAGTTCCATAGGGTATGGAGCGGCGGGCACTTACTTCATCCTGCCGGGGCTGCAAGCCAAACTGTCCTACGAAAAAGCCTACCGTCTGCCTACTATCGAAGAAATGTTCGGTAACGAAGACTTGGAAATGGGAGACATCGGCATCCGTCCGGAGAACAGCGATAACATCAATCTGAACCTGAGCTATAATAAGACTTTCGGCAAGCATTCCGTATATGTGGAAGGCGGATTGGTGTACCGTAACACCAAAGACTATATCCAGCGCAACATCACCGACCTGAGCGGCGGTAAATCCGCGGCCACTTATATAAACTACGGAAAGGTGCTGACGAAAGGATATAACATCTCCGCCCGTTACGGCTTTGGCAAATGGGTGAGCGTGGGCGGTAACTTTACGCAGATGAATGTACGCGATAATATGAAAACGTCCATATCCGGCAGCGCGGAAAATATAGCCTATAAGGAACGCATGCCCAACCTGCCGTATATCTTTGCCGATTCCGACGTGACATTCTACTGGCGCGATCTCGGGAAAAAGGGAAATGCGCTGACCGTATCCTACGACAATCAGTACTTGCATAGCTTTACCTATTATTCTTCCAAAATCGGTTCGAATAAAGGCGACTATGTGGTTCCCAACCAGTTCTCACACAACCTGAGCCTTTCTTACAGTCTCCACGGCGGACGCTACAACCTGTCGTTCGAGTGCCGGAACTTCACGGATGAGAAACTGTACGATAACTTCAGTCTGCAGAAAGCCGGACGGGCATTTTATGGGAAGGTACGCGTATACTTCGGTAATTAAGCTGATAAATAAATCAATAACGATTAGTATAATATAATAAGGTAAAAACATTATGAAAAAGAATTTCTTTTTAGCCGGACTTTTCGCAACCGCGATGACAGGACTGGCATTGACATCTTGTACGGATACGGAAGTGCCGGGCGGCGGAAACAATAATGAGACCAAAGGCGATTTTGTGGTCGCTGCCTCTGTCACGGCCTCTGGTAATACGACTAACGTCTTGCTGACTTCCAAGACTTTGGACGAAGGCTCTGTTTCTACCGTCAACAACGGACTTGTCAACGACGGCGCTTCCCAATGGGTGTTCTATAAGGATCAGTATCTCTATGGACTGACTTATAATCAGGGCAATGCCGGAACTACCCGTTCTTATATCATGAACTCCGCCAACGAAGTGCAGGCGCGTTCGGGAGAGTTCGCCGTCAAGAGATTCACCACTTACGGCATCTACGACAAGTATATCATCACCGCCTCTACCGGCGATGGCCCTACGGAGTATGCCGATGACAAGCAGTATCTGCCTAAAATGTTCTTACTCTCTTATCTGGATGTAGCGGCCGAAACGTTCAAAACCAATGATACGAAAGTAAAAGCCTAT
The DNA here is from genome assembly GCF_900129655.1 of Bacteroides clarus YIT 12056. Taxonomy (GTDB): domain Bacteria; phylum Bacteroidota; class Bacteroidia; order Bacteroidales; family Bacteroidaceae; genus Bacteroides; species Bacteroides clarus. The sequence goes on along the minus strand of NZ_FQWK01000003.1, from coordinate 215,944 downwards.
ATGTCCGAGAACTTCCTGGGCAACGGTGAGTTCGTGACATTGGCGGGCATTCTGGAACATAACAAAAAGATATACAGCGCAGCCGTTCCCATGGGGTTGAGCCAGTATGGCGCTGCCGTAGACGGCGGTAAGTATATATTGCCGGGTAACGAGACGTTGGTAAAGACCGAAGACGGCGGTTCCAACAGCAGCGCTTACAAGAAAGGTGAGTTGCAGTGGACGCAGTACCCCAACGAGTGTTGGGTGGCAATTTTTGATGATGCCGCCATGACGACAAAGAAGCTCATCAAGACAGACAAAATCAGTTATGCCTGCGGCCGCTTCAAATCCCAGTATTACCAGACTATCTGGGAAGCTGACAACGGTGATATTTACGTATTCTCTCCAAGTTATGCCAAGACCATGAGCGATGTCCGCCAGCGGACAACCTTGCCGGCGGGTGTGGTACGTATCCCTGACGGTCAGGAAGACTTCGACAGCTATTACTGTGACCTGGAGGAGCAAAGCGGCGGAAAATCCTTCCTGCGTTGCTGGCATATTGCAGACGACTATTTCCTGCTGCTGATGTACGACCGTCCTCTGACGGAAACAGGCTTTGAGGCCAAAGAACTGGCTGTCTTTAAAGCTGGAAGCAAGAAACTTACGTATGTCACCGGCCTTCCGTCGGCAGACTTGATTTCCGGTTTCGGCAACACCCCGTATACGGAAAACGGCTATGCCTATATGGCTGTGACAACTACCGACGGGCATCCGGCTGTTTATAAGATAGACCCGTCCAGCGCTACTGCCACGAAAGGTGTCACGGTAGAGGCTACGCAGATTACAGGTATCGGTAAGCTGAGCCCTCTTAATTAACTGCCATGAAGAAAGCATTTCGTAAAATACATCTGTGGCTGTCTGTCCCTTTCGGGCTGATTATTACGGTTATCTGTCTTTCGGGCGCTGCACTGGTATTTGAAGATGAAGTAACGGAATTGTGCAGGCGCGACCTCTATTATGTGGAAAAGGTAAGCGGCGCTCCGCTTCCTGTGGAATACCTGATAGAGAAAGTCGCCGGAACATTGCCGGACAGTGTTGCCGTTACAGGTGTCTCCATTTCTTCCGATGCGGAACGTGCCTATCAGGTCAATCTGTCGAAACCGCGACGGGCGTCCGTTTATGTAGACCAGTATACCGGTGAGGTAAAGGGCAGGCACGAGCGTGCGCCGTTCTTCCTCACCATGTTTAAGCTGCATCGTTGGCTGCTGGACGGAATGAAACCGGACGGCGGAATATTTTGGGGCAAGATGATTGTAGGGGTCAGTACGCTGATGTTCGTATTCGTGCTCATATCGGGTATTGTCATCTGGTGGCCCCGCACAAAGAAAGCGCTGAAGAACAGCCTGAAGATTGCCGTCGGTAAAGGCCGGCGCCGCTTTTGGTACGATTTGCACGTGGCGGGCGGTATGTATGCGCTTGTATTGCTTTTGGCAATGGCTCTGACCGGACTGACATGGTCTTTCTCGTGGTATCGCGCGGGCTTTTATAAGGTGTTCGGAGTAGAGATGAAACAAAGGGCGGGGCATGGTGCGCTGCAAACGGTTCACGGCACACCGCAAACGGCTCATGGTGGCAAGTCCGGGCGTAACTCTTCCGAAGAAGGTCGTGGAAACCGGGAGCATACCTCGTCATATACTTGCTGGCAGCAAGTGTACGAGGAACTGAAAGCGCGTAATGCCGGCTATAAGCAGATTACAGTTTCCAACGGCTCTGCCAGCGTCTCTTTTGAGCGTTTCGGCAATCAGCGGGCTGCCGACCGTTATGCCTTTAATCCGCAGGACGGCGAAATCACCGAAGTTACCTTATATAAGGACACCGACGCTTCGGGCAAGATGCGCGGCTGGATATACTCCGTACATGTGGGCAGTTGGGGCGGCATGTTCACCCGGATATTGACGTTCATTGCCGCACTATTGGGCGGCACACTTCCGCTGACGGGTTATTATCTGTGGCTGCGGCGTATCCGCTTGATATAACTTAATACTTACTTATGACTTACTTAAGTAAGTGTTGAAATTTAATTTATAGCAAGAATAATCTAAGCTTGAAAGATTTTTAGTTTTCAGCTTGAAGGATTTTAGCTTTCAGCCTGAAAGGCTCTTATCTCTAAGCCCGGGGTAACACCCCGGGAATAAATGTTCGTGGTATTCTGCGCCCTGTAAGGGCAAAAGACGAATATGCAAGTCTTTTGCCCTTACAGGGCGTAATGTCATTCATATTCGTACTCCCGGGGTGTTACCCCGGGCTATAAGATAAACAGGCTTTCAGCCTTAGGTTACGCTATATCCTCGTTACTGCTATAAATTAAATTTCAACACTTATTTATGACTTACTTATGACTTACTTGTTCAGTCTTAGTAGTTTGTATCTTGCTTGTTCAGTCTTAATAGTTTGTATCTTACTTATTTAGTCTTAATAATTTGTATCTCTTTTCCTTCCATGCGGATATACCCTTCGCCGGCGAGCTCGGACAGAGCCCGTGCCAGTGAAGGACGTGCCACGCCGAGTATCTGTGCCACTTCCTGCTGGTTGAGTATGGAGCCGTGCATGCGCAGATAGTTCAGCAGACGCGATTTGAGGCTTTGCAGGGCAAAGGCATTCAGCTTCTTGGAAAGGAACAGGGTTCTGTCCGATACCAGCCTTAAAAAGTTGTGCATCGCTACGGGATATTGGTGCAGGAAGTCCAGAAAGGCGTTTTTGTTTACGACAAGGATTTCACATTCTTCTATCGCTTCGATATTGACAGGGAAGCGGTTCTCTGATGAAAAGACGAATGCGGGAGCAAGCAGTTGCGGGGCTTTCAGGGTCTCGATGGTCAGTTGCTTACCTTCCGCATTAACCATTTGCGTACGTACCTTGCCGCTGCACAGAATAAACAGGGAACGGTACACTTCTCCCTGAATGGCTATGAAGTCGGACGGCTTGTACAGTCGGCACGCATGCTCGGGGGCGAGGATAAGGGGTAATAATTCATCTTCCGTGGTTCCCTGGAAGGGCGGCATTTTCAGTAGCGGATATATTTCCATTCTCTTTTTGTTTTTTTGTGGTTTGGTGTAACATACGTGACAGTTTACGCAAGTGCGAATCCCCATCTTTGCACAAAGATAGTGAAACACTTTCTTTATAGGAAACCAAACGACGGGGAAAGTGTTGACAGAAAGTAGGTATAAACTTCTAAATGAATAAGAAAATGGAAATGAACATGTTTTGTTATCAATGCCAGGAAACAGCCAAAGGAGTAGGCTGTATGCTGAAAGGTGTGTGCGGAAAAGAAAGCCATACGGCGCAGGCCATGGATTTGCTGCTGTTTGTGGTCAGAGGCGTTTCGGTAGTTACCGATGCCTTACGTAAAGCCGGATGCCCCATGCCCGGAGAGGCCGATGTATTTGTGGTGGATGCCCTGTTCTCCACGATTACGAATGCCAATTTCGATGATGAAAGCATCCTGCAGCGGGTGGACAAGGGGCTTGCCCTGCGCAACCGCTTGATGGATGAAGCCAAGCGTAACAATGTATTTTTGCCGGAAGTGGACGAACTATCCTGGCAGGGAACACGCGCCGATTACGCGGAAAAGGCGAAGTCGGTAGGCGTGTTGCGTGAACCCGACGAGGATCTCCGTTCACTGAAAGAACTGCTGACGTACGGTTTGAAAGGTATGGCGGCCTATTTGGAACATGCCATGCGTTTGGGCTTCAACGACAATGATATTCATGTCTTTATGCAACACGCGTTGGCTACGATAGCCTGCCGCTCGCTTTCGGCGGACGAATGGACGCAGTTGGTGCTCGAAGCCGGCGGTTTCGGGGTAAAGACCATGGCGCTGCTGGACGAGGCGAATACGGGAACTTATGGAAATCCCGAAATCACCAAAGTGAATATCGGTGTCAAGAACCGTCCGGGCATCCTGATTAGCGGACATGACCTGAAAGACCTGGAAGAATTGTTGAAACAGACGGAAGGTACGGGCGTGGATGTATATACACACAGCGAGATGTTGCCGGCGCATTATTATCCCGCCTTTAAGAAGTACTCTCATTTTGTGGGCAACTACGGTAATGCCTGGTGGAAGCAACGTGAAGAGTTTACGGCTTTCAACGGCCCCATCCTGTTTACAACAAACTGTATCGTGCCGCCGCTGGCGAATGCCGTATATAAGGAAAGAATGTTTACCACCAACTCTACCGGGTATCCGGGCTGCAAGCATATCGAGAAGGACGCGACGGGCAGGAAAGATTTCTCCGAAATCATAGAGATGGCCAAACAGTGCCAACCGCCTACGGAGATTGAGCGCGGGGAGATTATCGGCGGTTTCGCCCATAACCAGGTTCTGCAACTGGCGGATAAGGTGGTGGATGCCGTAAAGAGCGGCGCGATTCGTCGCTTTATCGTAATGGCAGGGTGCGACGGACGTATGAAGAGCCGCGACTACTATACGGAATTCGCCAAATCATTGCCTCAGGACACTGTAATCCTTACGGCTGGTTGTGCCAAGTACCGCTATAACAAGCTCGGCCTGGGCGACATCAACGGCATTCCCCGCGTACTGGATGCCGGACAGTGTAACGACAGCTATTCTCTGGCGGTTATCGCCTTGAAGCTGAAAGAGGTGTTCCGGCTTAATGATATAAACGAGCTGCCTATTGTTTATAATATAGCCTGGTATGAACAGAAAGCCGTAATCGTATTGTTGGCGCTGTTGAGTTTGGGAGTGAAAGAAATACATTTAGGCCCTACTTTGCCTGCGTTCCTTTCTCCGAATGTGGCTAAGGTATTGGTGGATATGTTCCATATCGCGGGCATCGGCAGCGTGGAAGAGGACTTGAAGAAATTCGGGTTGGCTTCTTGAGCGGATAAGCCGATAGGGTAATAACGAGAGTGTGTCAAAACAAAACAAACGGTAAGCGTTTTTTTGTTTTGACACACTCTCAGCTTTTTAGTGACTCTCGTTCCGTAAAGAGAACGTTTTTCTTTACGCGAGATTGATTATCCTTCTGATTTCGGCCTCGGTTCCGCGGAACGGTCCGTGCGTTTGCAGCTTGATGGTGCACATGGCAGCGGCAAAGCAGCCCGCTTCCTGATAGGACGCGCCCTTGTTCCGCATATACAGATACCCCACCATATAGGTATCTCCGCAGCCTGTGGCATCCACTATTTGCAGGGCGGAGTAGGCGGGGATTTCGTGGAATTGTCCTTTGGCGTATATCAGCGAGCCTTTGTCTCCCAGTGTCAGCAATACCTCTTTCACGCCCCAGTCGGCAATGAGCAGGGCGGCTTCATGGGGCTCTTTGCATCCGGTGAGCACTTCCATTTCGGTTTCGTTAGCTTTTAATATATGGATATGCTTCAAGGCTTCTTTCTTTTCCGGCCAGTCCACGGGAAGCACCTTTTCATTATCCACCTTGCGCAGAAAGCCCTGAACGTCTACCGACAGCAGTCCTTTGCCCGACAGGTATTTGATGACGTCCAGCGAAAAGTCGTCAGCCAGCAGACTGCCCAAATGAATAATCCGGGCGTTGACGTCCCGCAAACCTTCCATTGTAAACGGATCGGCCTTTGCCGTGACACGTTGCGTACGTTCGTTCTGATTTTCTCCGTATATATTTTCAAAGCAGACGGAATGGGCGCTGGGCAGAGTTTTCACTTCGATGCCTTCTTTCCGTATATCTTCCGCTACGCTCATGTCGGCGTCGGCCAGAGCCGTAACCAATAAAAAGCCATTCGGGTCGAGATGCTTGATGGCATGCGCAAAATAGAAAGAAGTGCCGCCCGGCATGAATATCGTGTTCTTGGTGGTAACTATCTTGTCCTGTGTGATATAACCGATGCAGCATAAATCGTGTACACTCATTGTTCCCTGTTGTTTTTATTCGTTTATTTATTTGTAATTTTGCCGCAAAGGTAATGATTTATTGAGAAAAACAGTAATATTGATAACAACATCCGTAATCTGTATGTTGCTAAACTGAGGAAGTAAGCCTACCTTTGCACAGGTTTAATGTAGTTTGAAGTATGAAGTCACGGAAAAAGAAAAAGGTATATATGATAATAGGAATAATAGCGGGTGTGATTATAGCGGCAGGCGTGGCGGGTATTGTATTTGTCAACCGCCCGCAGTTTGGGAGACTGCCGCAGGGAGAACGGCTGGAGCGAATCAGAAAGTCGCCTCATTACAGGGACGGGCAGTTCCATAACCTGCATCCCACTGTGCAGATGACGGCAAAGAAAGGCCGTTTGGGCGCTTTATGGAGTTTTGTTTTCAAAAAAGAGGAAGGGCTTCGTCCCCAAGAAGATGTTCCGGCCGTCAAGACGGACTTGAAAAGCATAGGACGGGACGAGAATGTGTTGGTGTGGTTCGGCCATTCTTCTTATTTTATCCAGGCGGACGGCAAGCGGATATTGGTAGACCCCGTTTTCTGTGCGGCCGCCCCGCTTTCTTTCCTTAACAAGCCGTTTAAGGGTACGGATATTTACAAGCCGGAAGATATGCCCGACATTGATTACCTGGTTATCACGCACGACCATTGGGACCATTTGGACTACGGCACGGTGATGCAATTGAAGGAGCGTACGGGTAAGGTCGTTTGTCCGCTGGGGGTGGGCGAGCATTTTGAATATTGGGGCTTCGACAAGTCGCGTTTGGTGGAACTGGACTGGTTTGAAGATGCCGGGCTCGATGAGGGCTTTCTTATTCACTGCCTGCCTTCCCGTCATTTCTCCGGACGTTTTCTGAAATCCAATCGGTCGCTTTGGGCTTCTTTCCTTATTGAAACTCCCTCGCAAAAGATTTATATGGGCGGAGACGGCGGATATGACACGCGTTTTGCCGAAATCGGTAAGAAATATCCGGGAATCGATCTTGCCATACTGGAGAACGGGCAGTATAATGAGGACTGGAAATATATCCATACCATGCCCGCTTATCTTGCGCAGGCAGCCGAAGATTTGAAAGCGGAGAAATACTTAACGGTTCATCACTCGAAGTTTGCCTTGGCAAGACACCGTTGGGATGAACCGTTAAGGAATGCCGTGAATCTGAAAGAGAAAGACTCACTGGATGTCCTGATGCCCGTAATAGGGGAGATTACTTATCTGAATTGAGTAGGGTGACCGGCATATGGACAACCGTCCTGTCAATTCTGCGCATATTTATATTCAGTCGGTGTCATCCCCGTTATCTTCTTGAACAGGCCGGTAAAATACTGCGTATTGGCATACCCTAATTTCTTGGCTACCGTGCCTACGGCATTCTCCTTGTCCAGCAACATTTTCTTTGCGATGTTGAGCCGCATTAGCTGGAAATACTCGTGAATACTTTTTCCGGTCTCAAACCTTAGCAAATCACCGAAATAACAGGGGGACAGGCGAAGGGCGTCCGCGCAATATTCCTCTGTGGGCAATACACCGCCTTCCAGCTTGCCGGACGAGATATATTCGCTCAGCAGCAACTTCGTTTTGTGCAGAATCGCCTTGTTGGCCTCACAACGAGTGATGAACTGGCGTTCGTTGAAACGTGCGCAATAATCCAGCAGCAACTCGATATAGCGTGAAATCAGCGTCTTGCTATGGCAATCTATGGAGTGCCGAAGCTCCTCTTCGATATTGCGGATACATTCTATGATTTTCATCTTTTCGCGCGATGACAGGTGCAGCGATTCGTTCAGCTTGTAAAAAAAGAAGGAGTACTCCTTGATGTGGCTTCCCAATGCAGTGTGCGCTATCAGCTCCGGATGAAAAGCCAGCAGCAGGCCTTTTTGAGTAAGTATATTGTTTATACCCAGCTTTATGGATTCGCCCGGCGTACGGAATATCAGTGTGGCGTTGGAGTAGTCGTAGTATTTGCGTCCGTACGTAAGCTCCCCGGCTTCTCCTTCCATCAGAATAATCGTATAGAAATCACACCGGATGGTGCGCTGCTCCAGGTTGGCTTTGGATAAGTCGATGACACTCACCAGCGGATGCAGCGTCTTGCAGCCCATACAACAATTACATTGATGTACAGTCTCTATATTCAGTATCTCTTTTTTCATAAGGACAATCTTATCCGCATCCTTTATATTTGTAGTTTTCTGTATTCGCCGGGTGTATACCCCACGTTCTTCTTGAAGATGCGATTGAAATGCTGCGAATATTGGAATCCCAGCTCATAGGCAATCTGGCTGACCGTCTTTTCCGTCCCGGCAATCATCTCTTTGGCTAAATCTATCATTCTGGTCTGAATGTATTCCTGCGCGCTTTTTCCGGTTTCTTTCTTTATCAGATCTCCGAAATAGTTGGGTGACAGGAATACTTTGTCGGCGAAGTATTTTACGGAAGGCAGCCCGTCCGTTTGCGGTTTGCCGCTTTGGAAATAATCGTCGAGCAAGGCTTCGAATTTCACCAGCACGCTCTTGTTGCTTTCCGAACGGGTGATGAACTGCCTTTCGTAGAAGCGCATGCAGTAATCCAGCAGCAGTTCGATGTTCCGCGAAATCAGACGTTTGCTGTGCTTGTCGATCGGGTGCTGGAGCTCCATTTCTATTTTCTCCAGACAATCCATGAATATGCCTTTTTCTTCCTCGGATAGGTGCAGGGCTTCGGCCGAGGCGTACGAAAAGAATGAATACTGCTTGATGTCTTGTCCCAAAGAAGTTCCTTTAATCAGGTCGGGATGGAACAAAAGACCGTGGGCGCTCGGCTTCACTCCCTGCTGCATCTCCGTTTCCACGACCTGTCCCGGAGCAAAGCTGGTGACCGTCCCTTCCTGGTAATCATAAATCTGCCTGCCGTAGCGGATGTCCCCGCATTTTACTTTTTTCAGAAAGAGCGCGTATATTCCGTAGTTCATCGTAAAATGTGTAGGGAACTTGGTGGCTTCCGACAGGTCTACCACGCTCACCAGCGGATGCAGGGTTTCAAGTCCGAAGAATTGGTTGTATTGGTCTACTGTGTCCAGTTTTATAACTTCTTTCATAAGGTATCGTTTTTAGTCCTGCACAAATGTAAAGAATAAAATCATACGTAGTACACCGCTTCGCGCAGAATCAGTAATTAGGTTACAAATGTCCGTAATTCGTTCACACGGGTGCGGTTGTCATTCGGTTACATTTGCAGTGTAATTTATTAATAGCTGGTTATATGACACTTAATGATTTTTTGGAATATGTAAAGACACGAAAGGCTCTCGATGCGGAAGAGATACATCGCTTTATGGACGAAATGAGTAATGAGGCGAGACGTGTTACATTTAAATTGAATACTTCCTATTATGCTCCGGACGAGGTGAGGGCGTTGCTCTCCGAACTTTTCGGAAAACCCGTGCCGCCCTCGCTTCGCGTGTTCCCGCCGTTCTATACGGATTTCGGAAAGAATATTGAAATCGGTGATAACGTATTTATCAATGCCTGCTGCCATTTTCAAGACCATGGCGGGGTTACGTTGGGAGACGGCTGCCAGATAGGGCATAATGTGGTTTTTGCAACCCTCGACCACGGGCTTGCGCCCGAAGACCGTCATACCACATATCCTGCGCCTATCGTGCTTGGCAGGAATGTGTGGGTAGGTTCAAATTCCACTATTCTGCAAGGCGTGACGATTGGTGACAATGCGGTGGTGGCAGCCGGCGCGGTGGTGACGAAAGATGTTCCGGCGGATGCAATCGTAGGGGGAGTGCCTGCGAAAATTATGAAATATATCTGCTAAATCCTATCCGCCCGCTATTCCGTATGGACGGGACTGTGTGAAAGGTGGGAGAGGTGGTATAAACTGTTTACGGATGAAAACACACTGTGCGTCCGGCGTAAACGTATGATGCGTTGAGGCGAAACGCATAGTGTGTTTCGCTTAAACGGACTGTCTGTTTCCAAACGGTGAAAGGAGAAGAATTCTATTGAATGAATTTTTTTCTTTATCAATCACGGTAAGCCATGTGGCGGTTGCCGTGAATTACCGGGGGAGATTTGTATAAAGAAAAAGCCCTGAAACTTATTGAGTTTCAGGGCTTTATTTCTAATTCTGCGGTGCGTACGGGACTCGAACCCGTGACCCCATGCGTGACAGGCATGTATTCTAACCAACTGAACTAACGCACCAGAATTTCATTTTATCATTGCTATCTCTCTCGATTGCGGTTGCAAAGGTAGGTGTTTTTTTTGAACCTGCAATAGCTGCGATAAACTTTTTTTCGGGGCTTTTTGGTTGCATTTACTTTACATCCTCATATTGAGAATATTGTAAAAAAAGGAAGTATCGTGATTTAACAACTATTTAGAAAACCGTTTATAGAGCGTTTATGTAGCATTTAGCATCCGATTGAACCCTTGTTTCTGAAGAAAACGAAACATTTTACGCCGACTTTTAAACTTCCTGCTCGAAAAGTTCGTTATTTTGCAATAAATCGTTATTTTTGCGAACTCAAAACAAGAATGTTGTAATTAGAAAACGATAAAAAAGAGATTTTAGGATGATGAAAACAGCCAAACTGTTACTTCACTGTCCCGACAAACCGGGCATCCTGGCGGAAGTAACGGACTTTATAACGGTGAACAAGGGTAATATTATCTATCTGGATCAGTATGTAGACCACGTAGAGAATATCTTTTTCATGCGTATCGAGTGGGAATTGGAAAATTTCCTGGTTCCTCAAGAGAAAATAGAAGATTATTTTGAAACGTTGTATGCGCAGAAGTACGGAATGAATTTCCGTCTTTACTTCTCGGATGCCAAACCGCGTATGGCTATCTTCGTGTCGAAGATGTCGCACTGCCTCTTCGACCTGCTGGCACGCTATACGGCAGGTGAGTGGAATGTGGAGATACCTCTTATAATAAGCAATCATCCCGACTTGCAGCATGTGGCGGAACGTTTCGGCATACCTTTCCACCTGTTCCCTATCACAAAGGAAACGAAAGAAGAGCAGGAGAAGAAAGAAATGGAACTGCTGGCCAAGCATAAAGTGAACTTCATCGTGCTGGCGCGCTATATGCAGGTAATTTCCGAGAAGATGATAGACGCTTATCCCAACCGAATCATCAATATCCACCACTCTTTCCTTCCGGCGTTTGTAGGAGCGAAACCCTATCATGCGGCATTTGAGCGTGGTGTGAAGATTATCGGCGCTACCAGCCACTACGTTACCACGGAGCTGGATGCAGGCCCTATCATCGAGCAGGATGTGGTGCGCATCACGCATAAGGACACCGTGCAGGACTTGGTGAACAAGGGTAAGGATTTGGAAAAGATTGTCCTTTCACGCGCCGTTCAGAAGCATATCGAGCGCAAGGTGCTGGCGTATAAGAATAAGACCGTAATATTTAATTAGTGGCTGATGAAGGTTGCAGTTATCAAATACAATGCAGGTAACATCCGTTCGGTGGACTATGCCTTGAGGCGTTTGGGCGTTGAGGCGGAGATTACGGCGGATGAAGCGGTGTTACGCGCTGCGGATAAAGTTATCTTCCCCGGAGTGGGTGAGGCGGAGACAACCATGAACTTCCTGAATGCCGGCGGCATGGGCAAGCTGATAAAAGAGCTGCGTCAGCCGGTATTGGGTATCTGCCTGGGCATGCAGTTGATGTGCCGCCATTCGGAGGAAGGAGATGTGGATTGCCTCGGTATTTTTGATGCCGACGTGAAACGTTTCGTTTCGCAAAAGCATGAGGATAAGGTTCCCCACATGGGCTGGAATACGATTTCGCAGACCGACAGCGACCTCTTCAGGGGCTTTACGAAAGAAGAATTCGTCTATTTCGTACACAGCTTTTATGTTCCGGTCAACGATTGTACGGCTGCCGTAACGGACTACATACTTCCGTTCAGCGCCGCTTTGCATAAGGATAACTTCTATGCCACCCAGTTTCATCCCGAAAAGAGTGGAAGTGTAGGCGAACGTATCCTGCAGAATTTTCTGGACTTATAGGCGGAAGATGCCGCTATTTGATAACTCGTAATTTGCAGTTAATTGACATGATAGAATTAATTCCCGCTATTGACATCATCGACGGAAAGTGCGTACGCCTCTCCCAGGGTGATTATGACAGCAAGAAAGTGTATAACGAGAATCCCGTGGAAGTAGCCAGGGAGCTTGAAGCGCATGGCATCCGCCGCCTTCATGTGGTAGACCTCGACGGAGCCGCTTCCCACCATGTGGTGAATTACCGCACGCTGGAGCGGATCGCTTCCCGCACTTCCTTGATTATAGACTTCGGTGGCGGGGTGAAAAGCGATGAAGATTTGGTCATTGCGTTTGAAAGCGGTGCGCAGATGGTGACGGGCGGTAGCATTGCCGTAAAGAATCCCGAACGTTTCTGTCACTGGCTGCAAACATACGGTTCGGAGAAAATCATCCTCGGAGCTGATGTGAAAGACCATAAGATTGCCGTCAACGGTTGGAAAGACGAGAGCCCTTGCGAGTTGTTTCCTTTTCTGAAAGACTATGTGGAGAAGGGCATCCGCAAGGTTATCTGTACTGACATCAACTGCGACGGTATGCTGCAAGGCCCTTCCACGGCTTTGTATAAGGAGATACTGGAAGCGCATCCCGGCCTCTGCCTCATTGCCAGCGGCGGAGTGAGTTGCGCCGATGATATCCGCCGGCTGGAAGCGGCGGGCGTACCTGCCGTTATTTTCGGTAAGGCGTTGTACGAAGGGCGTATAACTTTCAAGGAACTGGAAGCATTTATGATGTAAGTCATAAATCCGAAATCATAAACAGAAAGAAGAGTGTTAGCAAAAAGAATCATTCCCTGCCTCGACATCAAAGACGGGCAGACCGTAAAAGGAACCAATTTCGTGAATCTGCGCCATGCAGGCGATCCGGTCGAGTTGGCGCGTGCTTATAGCGAGCAGGGTGCCGACGAGTTGGTTTTTCTGGATATAACCGCCAGCTTCGAGGGACGCAAGACGTTCGCCGAACTGGTGAAGCGTATTGCCGCCAACATCAGTATACCTTTTACCGTGGGTGGCGGTATCCATGAGCTGAACGACGTAGACCGGCTGCTGAATGCCGGTGCGGACAAGATTTCCGTCAATTCCTCGGCCATCCGCCGTCCCGAACTGATTGACGAGATAGCCAAGCATTTCGGTTCGCAGGTGTGTGTGCTGGCCGTTGATGCCAAGCAGACGGAAAAAGGCTGGTGGTGCTACCTTAACGGTGGACGTGTGGAGACCGGCAAAGAACTCTTTGCCTGGACGAAAGAAGCGCAGGAACGCGGTGCGGGCGAGGTGCTTTTTACCAGTATGAACCACGACGGCGTAAAGACCGGATATGCCAACGAAGCCCTTGCCACCCTTGCCGACAGGCTTTCCATACCCGTTATCGCATCGGGCGGAGCAGGCGCGAAAGAGCATTTCCGTGATGTCTTTCTGGAAGGAAAAGCAGATGCCGCCTTGGCTGCCAGCGTTTTTCATTTCGGAGAAATCAAAATTCCCGATTTAAAATCGTATCTTTGCGCCCAAGGAGTCGCGATGAGAAGATGATAAGGAGTTATAAGTTATGAGTTATAAGTTATTCGTTGCCGTACGAAGTGCCGTACGAAGCGCGAATGAAAACGACTCATAACAATAACTCACAACAAAATAACTCATAACTTATAACTCATAACTTAAAAAGATGTTGGACTTTGATAAAATGAACGGACTCGTTCCGGCAATTATACAGGATGCTGATACGGCCAAGGTGCTGATGTTGGGTTTTATGAACCGGGAAGCATACGACAAGACGGTAGAAACCGGTAAGGTAACATTCTTTAGCCGCACCAAGAACCGTCTTTGGACGAAAGGCGAGGAGAGCGGCAACTTCCTGAACGTGGTTTCCATGAAAGAGGACTGCGACAAGGATACTTTGCTGATTCAGGTACACCCTGTCGGTCCGGTTTGCCATACGGGTACGGACACTTGCTGGGGCGAGAAGAACGAACAGCCCGTTATGTTCCTGAAACTTCTTCAGGACTTCATCGACAAGCGTCACGCCGAAATGCCGGAAGGCTCTTACACAACCAGCCTGTTCCGGTCGGGTGTCAATAAAATGGCGCAGAAAGTAGGTGAAGAAGCGGTTGAGACCGTCATTGAAGCGTGCAACGGCACCGACGAGCGTCTGATATACGAAGGAGCCGATTTGCTGTACCACCTCATCGTATTGCTGACCTCTAAGGGGTATCGCATAGAAGATTTGGCACGTGAGCTGGAAGAACGCCACAGTGCGAGCTGGAAGAAACACTAAGTTATTATGGACGAAGCGCTGATACGATATAAAGACGTGGAGATACACCAGCAGGAGCTGTGCGTATTGAACGATGTAAACCTGGAGCTGCATAAAGGGGAGTTTGTCTACCTCATCGGTAAAGTAGGTTCGGGCAAGACGAGTTTGCTCAAAACCTTTTACGGCGAACTGGATGTTGCAGCGGGCGATGCCGAGGTGCTGGGATATGATATGCTGCATATCAAGCGCAAGCATATTCCGCAGTTGCGTCGTAAATTGGGTATCGTATTTCAGGATTTCCAGTTGCTCACCGACCGCACGGTGTACGACAATCTTGAATTTGTGCTCCGTGCCACCGGGTGGAAGAATAAGGGAGAGATAAAAGACCGTATCAACGAAGTACTGCAGTTGGTGGGCATGAGCAATAAAGGCTATAAATATCCCAATGAATTGTCCGGGGGCGAGCAGCAGCGTATCGTGATAGCCCGTGCCGTACTCAACTCTCCGGAAATCATCCTTGCCGACGAGCCTACGGGAAATCTGGATGTGGAGACGGGCTTTGCCATAACCCAGCTTTTGCACAGCATCAGCGCGGCGGGTTCGCTGGTCATTATGACTACGCACAACATGCAGTTGCTTTGGGAATATCCGGGACGCGTATACCGTTGTGCCGACCATTTGATAACGGATGTGACGGAACAGTATTCCGTCGCGTCGTCAACAGAAGAAAAATAAACAAGATTATATAACATTTTAATACAGGAACGAAAATGAAAGTTTTAAAGTTTGGAGGTACTTCAGTAGGTTCGGCTCAGCGAATTAAGGAAGTGGCCAAATTGATTACCGATGGTGAACGTAAGATTGTGGTTCTCTCTGCCATGTCGGGTACCACAAACACATTGGTTGAGATTTCGGACTATCTGTACAAGAAGAATCCGGAAGGTGCTAACGAGATTATCAACAGGCTGGAAACGAAATACCGCCAGCACATTGATGAGCTCTATGCCACTCCCGAATATAAACAGAAAGGTCTGGAACTTATCAAATCTCATTTCGACTATATCCGTTCTTACACCAAAGACCTCTTTACGCTGTTCGAGGAGAAAGTAGTGCTGGCGCAGGGCGAGTTGATTTCTACCGCCATGATGAACTACTATCTGCAGGAATGCGGCGTGAAGTCGGTTCTGCTTCCGGCTTTAGAATACATGCGTACGGACAAGAACGCGGAGCCCGACCCTGTTTATATCAAAGATAAACTCCAGGTTCAGCTCGAACTGCATCCCGATGCGGAAATCTACATCACACAAGGTTTCATCTGCCGCAACGCCTATGGCGAGGTAGATAACCTGCAACGCGGCGGCAGCGATTATACCGCTTCCCTGATAGGCGCTGCCGTCAATGCTTCCGAAATCCAGATTTGGACGGACATCGACGGTATGCACAACAACGACCCGCGTATTGTGGACAAGACTTCTCCGGTGCGTCACCTTCATTTTGAAGAAGCGGCCGAGCTGGCATACTTCGGCGCAAAAATCCTGCACCCCACCTGTATTCAGCCCGCCAAGTACGCCAACATCCCCGTGCGTCTGCTCAATACAATGGACCCGACGGCTCCGGGTACACTCATCTCCAACGATACGGAGAAAGGCAAAATCAAGGCGGTAGCCGCTAAGGACAATATCACGGCCATCAAAATCAAGTCCAGCCGTATGTTGCTTGCTCACGGTTTCTTGCGTAAAGTGTTTGAAATCTTTGAAAGCTACCAGACTTCTATCGACATGATTTGTACGTCCGAGGTAGGCGTATCCGTTTCTATCGACAATACCAAGCATCTCAACGAGATTTTGGACGATTTGAAGAAATACGGTACGGTGACGGTAGACAAGGATATGTGTATCATCTGCGTGGTAGGCGACCTCGAATGGGAGAACGTCGGCTTTGAAGCCAAGGCGCTCGATGCCATGCGCGACATACCGGTGCGTATGATTTCTTTCGGCGGCAGCAACTATAACATTTCTTTCCTTATCCGCGAATGTGATAAGAAACAGGCTTTGCAGTCGCTCAGCGATGCGCTGTTCAATGAGTAACAAAAGAAAACAATAGATATGAGCGCTTTTACCTTCTTGATAAAAGCGCTCTTTTTAACTGAACGAAGATATAACCCATAATAATTATATGAAAGGAACATTTCCTATTGACAAATTCCGCGAACTGCGTACCCCGTTTTATTATTACGACACGAAGGTGCTGCGTGATACCCTTGCCTGTATCCGTACCGAAGCATCGAGATACGAGAACTATTCGGTGCATTATGCGGTAAAGGCCAACGCCAATCCTAAAGTCCTTACCATTATCCGTGAAAGCGGGTTGGGAGCCGACTGTGTGAGCGGCGGTGAAATCCGTGCGGCCATCAAGGCCGGCTTCCCTGCCGATAAGATAGTGTTTGCAGGTGTAGGCAAAGCAGACTGGGAGATAAACCTCGGATTGGATTATGATATCTTCTGCTTCAACGTAGAATCCGTTCCGGAGCTGGAAATCATCAATGAGCTGGCCGCTGCGAAAGGCAAGACAGCCAATGTCGCTTTCCGTATCAATCCCAACGTAGGCGCGCATACGCATGCCAACATCACCACCGGATTGGCCGAAAACAAATTCGGCATCAGCATGGAAGATATGGATCATGTGATAGACGTGGCGCAGGAGATGCAGAACGTCAAGTTCATCGGGCTGCACTTCCACATCGGTTCGCAGATACTGGATATGGGCGATTTTGTGGCTTTGTGCAACCGTGTCAACGAGCTGTTGGATAAGCTCGAAGCCCGCCGGATACGTATCGGGCACGTCAACGTGGGCGGTGGTCTCGGCATTGACTACGGGCATCCCGACCGTCAGCCTGTACCCGACTTCAAAAGCTATTTTGAAACCTATGATAACTGCCTGAAACTCCGTCCTTATCAGACGCTTCACTTTGAATTGGGACGTTCGGTAGTGGGGCAGTGCGGTTCGCTCATCTCAAAGGTGCTGTATGTAAAACAAGGCGCTAACAAGCAGTTTGCCATTCTCGATGCGGGTATGACGGATTTGATTCGTCCCGCACTCTACCAGGCGTTCCACAAGATAGAGAACGTCACTTCCGATGCTCCGCAGCAAACCTACGATGTGGTGGGACCTATCTGCGAATCATCCGATGTCTTTGGCAAGGCTGTCGACTTGAACGGTGTGAAGCGTGGCGACCTTATAGCCCTTCGCTCTGCCGGAGCTTACGGTGAAATTATGGCTTCGGGGTATAACTGCCGCGAGTTGCCGCAAGGTTATACGTCGGACGAGCTGGTATAGGCGCAGTACGAGATATAAAGATTTATTAAGCACAGGAACATTCTCTATGTTTCTGTGCTTGTTTTTTATAGCTACTTGATTTTTTTATTGTATTTTTACGGCACTAACATCTGATATAAACTCCATTATGAAACACAAGTCGATTTTCTTTTCAAT
The DNA here is from genome assembly GCF_900129655.1 of Bacteroides clarus YIT 12056. GTDB lineage: Bacteria > Bacteroidota > Bacteroidia > Bacteroidales > Bacteroidaceae > Bacteroides > Bacteroides clarus. The sequence goes on along the minus strand of NZ_FQWK01000003.1, from coordinate 198,240 downwards.
CAGTCTGGTATTTAGCTCATTTTGTCTTTCGGCGCAGGAATTGCCGAAAGAGGTAGTCTGGCAAGAGGTAGAGGGAGTTAATGTACCGGTTCCGCCTCAAACGCACCCCCGTTTGTACGTTCGCTCATCTGATTTGCCCGCATTGAAGGAGCGGATGAAAACTCCTCAGGCGCAACAGACGCTTTCTCTCATGAAGGAGCTGAGCAAAGACCGTACTCCGGCCGAAGAGGCTGCCGTTACGAACCGCGGTTTCCGCTACTATTACGAGATGCGCGGCGTTACGTCGCGGGTGCAGTTGCAGGCTCTCGACTATCTGCTGGAAGGCGACAAGCGTCTGGCCCGCCGTGCCATTACAGCCATGCTCGATACGTTGCAACGCGCTTCTTTCGGCACTCGTTCCGACTTGTCGCGGGCCAGCGGAGCCATGCTGATAACGGGCGCCATGGTATATGACTGGTGTTACGACCAAATGAAGAGTTCCGAGAAACAAGCTTACATCAAAGAGTTTATCCGTCTGGCGAAGAGTATGGAATGCGGTTATCCGCCACGCAATAACCAGCCCATAGCGGGGCATCCGTCGGAGTGGATGATTATGCGTGATATGCTGTCGGCAGGTATTGCCATTTATGACGAGTATCCCGATATGTACAATCACGTCATTACCATGCTCTATCGTGATTATATCCCGGCACGCAATTATTTCTATGCGGGGCAGAACTACCATCAGGGCACGAATTACGTGCATGTCCGTTTTGCCTGCGACCTCTTTCCCTTGTGGATTTTAGATAAGATGGGAGCCGGCGGCATTTACAGCTCTTCGGCAAGATTTGTGCTCTACGATATTATTTACCGTCGGCGTCCCGACGGAGTGTTGATGCCTGCGGGTGATGATTATCCGCAGAACCGTCCCGCATTGCTTACCATGCCGACACCCATGTTTTTGGCTTCCAGCTATTATAAAGATGAATATCTGGCTTATGAGTTCGAGCGTAATCCCCATTTGAATAAGTCGGGCAACGAGTCAATGAACCACTGTCTGATATACGAACTGTTGTGGCGTGACTACGACCTGAAAGGAAAATCTCCCGACGACCTTCCTTTGACACGTTATTCCGGTACTCCCTACGGCTGGATGATTGCCCGTACGGGCTGGGACGCCAACAGTGTGATTGCCGAAATGAAAATCAACGAGCAGTTTGTGGGCAATCATCAGCACATGGACGGCGGCAGTTTCCAGATTTACCACAAAGGCCCTTTGGCTATCGATGCCGGCGCTTATAGCGGTAGTTCGGGCGGTTACAACAGCCCCAACAACAAGAATTACTTCAAACGTACCATCGCTCATAATTCGTTGCTGGTGTACGACCCTGACGAAAAGTTCGGCTGTTGGAACTATGGCGGTGGCGGAAAGACCAGATTCGCATCCAATGACGGCGGGCAGCGTATGTGTGGTGAAGGTTGGAAAACTTGCAATTCGCTCGACAGCCTTTTGTCCGAGGAGTATACGGTGGGTAAAGTGTTGGCTCACGGATTTGGCCCTGATGCGCAAACTCCCAATTATTCTTATTTGAAAGGTGATATTACCCAGGCCTATACCCGGAAAGTGAAAGAGGCCAAACGCTCTTTCGTATTTCTCAACCTGAAGTCCGAAACAGTGCCTGCCGCACTTATTGTGTATGACAAAGTATCGGCTTCCAATCCCGATTTCCGGAAATACTGGCTGCTGCATAGTATCGAAGAGCCTGCGCTTGAAGGCAACACTTTCACTGTTCGGCGTACCAAGGACGGTGATAGCGGTATGCTGCATAATACTGTCCTTTTACCCCGAGCGGATAATATCCGTATTGATAAGGTTGGCGGCCCCGGCAAGGAAAACTGGGTGTTCGGTACTAACTATCCCAACGATGCCGTAGCCCCTTATCTTGACAATGCCAATGAGCGTGGAGCTTGGCGGGTAGAAGTTTCACCCGCTGCCCCTGCCGTTACCGATAACTTCCTGAATGTGATACAGGTTGCCGATAACCGATGCAATCAGTTGAACGAAGTACAGCGTATTGAGAATGACCGGATAGTAGGTGCTCAGTTAGCCGATCGTGTCGTTACGTTTGCCAAGAGTAGCGAACCGTTGCAGAAGGACTTCACGCTGACAGTTAACGGTACAGGTACATATAAATTCGTCATCACCGACCTTAAAGCAGGTAATTGGCAGGTAAAGAAGAACGGCCGCGTCTTTATTCCGTTGGCCGAGGTACGGGCTTCCGACGGGGTGCTTGCTTTTGAGGGGACGGCCGGTAGCTATGAATTTTGTAGGTGACGTAAATAAATGGTAGAATATATCATTTTGGTGTTGTAAGTTTTGTTGGCCGTAAAATATTCAAGCGTAATTGAAAACTCTTAATTTTAAAGAGGAGCTTCAATTACGCTTGAAGCAATAAATAGTTGTTATTTACTTATTATAGAATCTAAAAACAGCTTATATATGAAGATTGAAGATATTATAAATCAAATAAATTTTAGAAGTAATCCAAAATCGGCTTTATACTTTGAGCTATTTATTCAGAATTTACTTAAATTACATTTGGAAAAACAAGGTAAGCAGTTTATTAGTGATTACGTTATTGATGGCAATCGGTTAGATGGTTATTCTAAAAATGGTATAGGAAATTATGAGGGGCCTGTGGCATTTGAAATTAAATATACTCATAGATACAATCCAATGATAATGAGATATACAGTCAGGCAACTGACAGGTATATTAGATTCTGAAAAAATAAAGCATATGATATTAATTTATCCTGCTGATTCTGATAAGATGAGATACTTTCTCAGAAATGAAAATCCGAATTTGATTTTATGGGGAATTACGGAAATAAATGGATTGATTGATGCGAATAAAGAAGAAGCTGAATATATTGCTAATAGCTTATTTAAGTTAGAAATAAAGAAGGAACTCAACAGAAGGGATAATGATTGGAAGAAATCACGAGAAGAACTGTTGACATCCGTAAAAAAGGCATATAAAAAAGGAAATATCTCGCTGTTATTGGGTGCAGGTGTATCATGTAGTGCAGGGCTTCCTAACTGGAAGACTTTGTTAAACTCTCTATACACTAATTTTGTTAATAAGATTTTTAATGACGATACTGTAGATGATGATACTATTAAAGCTATCACGAATAAATTTATAGAAATAAACAATAATTCGACATTGGCTATTGCTCGTTATCTAAAAGCAGGATTGTCGCAAAAAGACGATGATATAATGTTTATATCTGCTGTAAAGGATGCTTTATATAGTTCGCAAAGAACTTCATCTCCATTAATAGAGTCCATTACGAATTTGTGTATTCCTAAAAGAAGTGGGGCTAAAGTAAAATCTATAATTACTTATAATTTTGATGATTTAATAGAAGAATCTCTCAGCAAAGTAAAACTTGAATATAAGACGATATATAGAGATGAAGAACAGCATGATTCTGATGAATTGCCAATATATCATGTACATGGTTTTATTCCTGGTAGAGAGAGTTTTGATAGAGAAGCTTCTTTGGTCTTTTCAGAAGAAGCGTACCATAAGGTTTATTCTGAGCCATATCATTGGTCTAATCTTGTTCAATTAGCGACATTGCGTGAGAATAATTGCTTAATGATTGGATTATCATTAAGTGATCCTAATCTACGGCGTTTGCTGGAAATTGCAGCCCAAAAGCAATCGAAGAATTGTAGGCATTACGCTTTTATTCAAAGATTGAGTAATGATAGTTTGATAGACGATTCAAGCTGTGTGAAGATAAATGAGGCATCAGTAAATAAAATATTGCAAACACATCATATCATTCAGGAAAAAATGATGGAAAGTTTAGGAACAAGAGTTATATGGTTTGAGGATTATAGTGAAATTCCTGTCTTATTAGATGAGATACGAAAATAGGTATCTTTGTTGTGCAAATAATGATCATCTTGAATATCCATAATAAAATATATACATCAGCAATATGAAACAATATGAAGCTGTCATAGAAACTTTAGATAAGTTGGGTGGAGTCGCAACTTTAGGCGAATTGAACAGAGAAGTTTTTAAAATAACCGACTGTGAATGGAAAACAAAAACACCATTTGCCAGTATCCGCCGCATTGTGCAAAAAACTAAAGGTATTTACAAAATAAAGCCCGGACTATATGGACTTGAGAAATACAGAAAACAGATAGAAGATAGGGGGATTATAGTTGAAACCGAGAAGAATAAAGATTCGAACGATGTCATAATGTTCAACCATACTTACTATCAAGGTATTTTATTAATAATAGGTAAATACCATAACATGCAGACTTTCGTACCCAAACAAGATAAAAACAAGAAATTCTACGATGGGCGTAAGCTACATGAACTTTCTACTCTTTCGGAACAGCCGCCTTATTCCTATCCTCAAATGACAAAGCGCAGTGCCACTATTGATACGATATGGTTCAACGGACGCAATATGCCTCATTCATTTTTTGAGATAGAACATTCTACTGACATCCAGAATTCTTTACTGAAGTTCAACGACTTGCAAGATTTCTATGTAAGAATGGCTATTGTCGCTGATATAAAACGTAAGCCTGAATTTGAAGCTAAGATGCAGTTTCATGCATTCGATCATTTACGGTTGAACAAACGCATGGCGTTTTTAAGTTATGATGCGCTTATTAAGCAGTATGAAATGGAACAGGAAAAACAATCATTTGAATTTATCCTTTAGAATTGTAAATACTTACATTTCTTTAATTCTGTAAAAAGATTAAAGATATTGCTCTTTTAGATAGTATAGATAGTGTTTGTACAAGAAAATGTTACTTATGGTGGCGCTATCCACAATTTTGTGTAAATAGAAAACTTTAAGATTCAAGTATTATACTTGAATCTTAAAGTTTTTAAATATAGTAATAAATTGATTAAAAATCAATACCCAATTCCAAATCGGTTGATACCATTTCTTTTCGATTTCTGTAATAGTCTCCTTATGGTTATAATTTGTCTTTTTGACGAATGTTTGTAAGTTTTTATATTTTAATCTAAGTTGATGTAAATGTGCCAAAACTCAATTTTCCCCAAAATAAATTTATCGAAATAAGCCTTATTGGGATGTATTATATATGATTATCTTTTTATATAGAAATGTTTTTATACTTTAGGCTCTTTTATTAATCGCTTTTCATAAGTTTCTGAGGATTCTGCCTCTATATTCACTATAGGTTGACACTCTCCCTCATCGGGTTTGTTTTCTGTTTCCTTATGTCCATAATTCATTAGGAAAATGTGATTCAGAGTGTATTCTAGCGAGGTAAGCGTAGCCATTCGTACTTTGGGCTTAAGTTGACATTCCCATATTCTTATAATATGCCAACCCATAGAATGTAATGCTATTGTCTCTTGTAGGTCACGTTCGCGGTTACGTTTAATCTTTTTTCTCCAGAAGTCTACGTTTGATTTTGGAAAAGAGTATGAACCGCATCCTTCATGTCCGTGCCAAAAACATCCGTTCACGAATATCACCGTACGATATTTACGTAAGACAATGTCGGGTTTTCCCGGTAGATTTTTTACATGAATCCTATATCTGAATCCATGTGCAAAGAGATATCGTCTCACCAACATTTCAGGCTTTGTATTTTTACTTCGGATATGAGACATGCAACGGTGCCGTTGTTCTGGTGTCATCTTGTCGGACATATCAAATGTTTAAGAGCCAATTTTCTAAATAAGGTACTTTATCCAGATATTGTGTAGCGATTTGGTTTGCCCAACATGCGTATTTGTCTTTAGCGTAAAACAATTCTGGATTATTATTTTGCATATCAAACCATAAAGAACGGTCACCAAGTAGCTCTTTAATGATGGGTGCTAATTGTAATATACGTCCAATAATAGCAGGATAGTAACCGTTTTCTATCGTTATTTTTCCGCCTGCTGTGAATAAATCCCTAAAGTGAGTATTAATGATCGAATGACGAATGCACAGCCATAATGCGGCATGGTTAAAGTCAGATTTACAGATTTCTTTTGGAAATAATATCAGCATTTCCGCTTTATATCTATTTTCTTCTTCTTGGGTAAAAGAGCCTTTAGACCATAAACGTAACGTGGGAGAGGTAGTGATATCTCCCCCTATCCACCATGGCATGGCTGTTTGTCCTTTTTCCTTTATTTTTTCTACATAATAATTACGCACTAAATCGATTGGATTATCAGAAAGGCGAAATTTATCATATTCCATACCCATTTTTGAGAATATAGTATTCTCTTTTGATATGTTCATATCTATCAGATAACGGGGAGAGTGTGTTACTGCAATATCGTATAAACAATCTTGATAGGGTTTACACATAAATTCTACAGGATTACCACCTAGTTTTCCAAAAAGCATATAAATATAATTTACATCCTCTACACGGGTGGACTCAACAATACTACTTCCTGTTGAAGTCCATTTATTCTCTTTAGTACTTTTTACCTCTACACCGAAATGTTTAGCGGCTACAATGTCTGGGAAACGTTGTCCTGACACTAACTGAATGTCATCAGGAGTAAATGGAGTATTATTGCATTGCTCTTTCATGGCGATTACAGTCTCTTTTTCTAATCGTTTTGCGTCACAATATGCAAAACGATTGGCTTCTGAAGCTATCTTATTCATGAAAGCGTTAGTCTTGTTCATCAAAGAATCAAATTCTTGTAACGCTATCTGCTGATTTTTGTTGTAAATAGCTATAATATTCCCTGTTTCCATATATTATTCTTTAAAGTAGATTGACCATAATTCTTGTATTCTCATCGCAATATGATAAGCCAAAACAGGAGGTACAGCGTTACCGATCACCTTATATGCTCCCGACGCACTAACTAAAAATCGTTTCCAGCTGTAATCTTTTGGAATAACGAACTGATAATCGGGTGGGAATGTTTGGATTAAGGCGCATTCCCTTGGCGTCAATCTGCGTTCTATCAATCCTCTTTTTAGTTCATCAATGTGGGTTCCACCGTGTTCCAAAGATAATCTGCGGTATTCTATATTTCCGTGATGTTCAGAACGAATGGTAGGGCCGATATTGTTCATAGTCACTTCTTTTTGTCCTTGGCAGTGACTTCCCATATATTTTGCTTTGGAATAAAAACGTTGGCTCGGATCAAAGCTGTCTTCCGGTTCCTTTAATAATTTAAGTACATCTTGCAGAACTACCGGAGTTGCTAGGCTTTTGTCATTCAGTGTGCAATTATGAGTAGGACGAGGGTAAGGATATAAATCTATGGGAATATTTTCGCTTTCTAAGGCTTGCGCCACTTCTTGCTTTAGCGCATTCTTCCGAACGCCAATAAAGATAACTCTCTCTCTTGATTCTGGCACACCATAGTTTCCAGCGTGAAGCACTTGAGGAGGAAGTACTATATAACCGTTTTCATCAGCTTGAGAGAAATCAGCTTGTATAATATCTTTCATGTCACCCATATTTACGAGCCCTTTTACATTCTCAGCGACAAATATTTTGGGTTTAGTAATGTCTATCACTTCTTTCATCCAGCAATAGAGCTTACCACGGGTTTCTTCAGTGGGTAAATCGTCTGTACGTATTTTTCCATCATGGGTACGCATGGAATCAAACCCCTTACGTTTACCGGATACACTAAAATCTTGACAAGGAAATCCACCTACTACCACATCTACATTCTCTGGAAATATCTTGACGCCTTTTTTGTGTTGTTTTACTAAATCTACCACACTTTCTGTACGATAAATAGAGGGATCATATCCATAGCGTTTCATAAAGCGAGTCCAAGTTAAAGAGGCTTCTTTTAGTATGTCATTGGCAAACACTAATGAGAAATTAGTAGGCTTTACACTTACCCAATCTTCATTTATATGTTTTTCTATCCATTCTGGATGTGGTGCAATACTTTTATACGGAGCGATAAAACTCCCCTCAAATCCTAAGTCCATACCGCCGCAACCAGAAAAGAGCGAAAGAATTTTCAATTTCTTCTCTTTTGTGTTATCTTGCGGATAAGTGAAAGCTAATTGGCTTTCCGATACTATATCAAATTTTATTTGCTGTTCTTTCTTATACTCCATAAGGGGCTTAATTTTCTGAGCAAATTTAGCTATAATTTTATGATTGACGAACTGCTGTATCAAAAAACTATTTGTTTTTATTATATGATTTTTTATGTTTAAAAAATGTGGGTGGTAAGGTTTCCGTCTTTTTTACTATGGTGGACTCTACAAAGAGGTTATATTAAAATGCTATAGGTTTTAGATAAGGTAATTTTTGTACGGTTAAAAATGATGTTAAGTTTAATATAGATAAATTATTTCAATTGTATTTTACGAGAAGTGTAAGTCTTGAAAAAAAGTATAGCTACTTAATCAATGTAAAGACGAAAAATATATAGATATATGCAGGGTATCTCTATATATTTCACGGTGCGGGAAATCAATCTCAAACAAACATAAACATTTACCGATAGAACTTCTGCAAGATTTCAGATTCACATACTCCTGTTGTTTCTTTAGTCTGCTCTAACGCAGCGAATAGTCATAAAGTTATCTGGGTGATTTGAGCTATTTCTTGTAGGGGGATATGTGTTATCTGTAACAAAATCTAACATTTGGGGAGCAAACTCTGTGTTGTAGAATTGGTTTGCAGACCAGTATAGTCCGCGAATAGATTTGGTAATATTATTAGGATTCGCTCCCGCAAAATATCCGGTAGAAGGAAAAAAGAGTATTTTATCAAATAGGAGACCGGATGCGCTGTTTAGTGTGTAATACTCCCAACTCACTTTTAACAAAGATATATATTCTGTTATTGTCGGTACACGCCAGCTGTTGGTTGGTGAAACCCGACAGCAAGGATCTTTGACTTGCGCCCAGGGAGTACTATCTATACACATATCAGTAGGATATAATGCTCCAAATCTCCAAAAATCATGTCCTCTGGTGGTTGTATATTGGTCTTGTCCTGTATATATTTTAAAAGTACCGTCATAATACAGGTTACCCCCTGCCCACAATGCTCCCCCTATAATATACCCTTCTGTCGTAGTGAGCGACACATTACTATAATATGTATTATTGGCGGCCATTGTAAGCCCCGATAGCGTAACGCTTTTATTACTAAACGCTTTCCCGCCAATCGTAAGATTCAGTTTCACCGTTACGCTGGCGGAAGTTTGCGGTAATAGATAGATATAGCCGCTATATGCACTCATTGCGTTGGGTTTGTCCCAAGTGAGATTTATCGTACCGGTCGTTGCCTGTGTGGTGAATGTGCCATTTGTAAAAGTATAGGTCGCGTTATGCTTAGGCAATGTCACTGTACCCGCACATGCTGTAATCTTTCCCATTCTTCCGGACTGAGCTATCGCTTGCACCCTGTATCGTGCGCAATGATGCTTGAATACAATGCCGCTCAACGTATATCTACTTCCTATGTTATTGATAACGACACCGGGCTTTACATACGTCATAAAGTTTTGCCCGTTTGTGGCGGGGACACTTGCGGAGCCATTGGTAAAGGCGGCTATCGCATTGGAATTCCCGTACGAATAGAAGATAAATGTGTAAGTTCCTATCGGGACAACCAGGCTTTTGACGGTTTGCACGGTACTTCCCGATAACTTGTAATCCCCGTATCCCGCGTAGTTCGATGTGGAAATCCCCGCAGCGGTTGCCGACTTGTAGGCTACCACCCGAAAAACGATGTTATCATCCATATTCGCCCAGCGGGTAGTCGCTTCTCCCTCGGCCGTTCCCGTCGCGCCGTTGTCGTGCAGTGTACTAATCTCCATATCCAAACCGTCTTTTCCCTTTACCTCGATGGCCTTTTCCCTTCCGCTTCGTGTACCGGTAATTTCTTCCGTACTCCAGCCGTTCGTCTGTGGCGCTTCCACTTCAATCAGTATGCCGTCGGAAAAAACGTTTTCCGTTTCTTCCTCTTTTCCGCATCCCGCTGCCAGCAGGATAGCCACTATGTAGAATATGCCTCTTATTTTCCGTCCCATATTGTCCTAAGATAAAATAATCCTCTCAAGGTAAAGTAATCGTTCCCGAACCGGCAACCGTCTGTCCGCCCCATGCTTCAGCCGATACGCTCGTGGCTATCACTAACGTCTTGTCTCCCGTAAGCGCTGCCGCTTCCGTGGTATACCCCGCATTGCTCACGGCTTTAATATTCACTATATAGCGGCAATTCCTTTTTATCGGTATATAATTTCCCCCGGCGGTAAGGTCTACCCTGTAATAGTTCGTGCTTCCCGCATAAGTTCCGCCCACGACAAGACATACATTATTATCCTTGTTGCTCCCTTGCGGCGTTTCCGCTACATAGATAGTCCGTATCAAAGATTTACCGTCCGTACAGGTATAAGTCAGCGCGCCGTTTGTTCCGGCATCCGGGGGGATGGATACGTTTGCGACCACATTACCGGTGATGGTTCCCCCGTTCACGGGGGCTACATACCCCTTGTTCTTGGTGCGGTATATACTGGCGCTTGTCAGGGTGAACCCGTTTACTCCCGCTGCCGTTTCTCCGCTGAGTGCACAACCCACATCTATACGAGCCAGCGCACGGAGCAGCGTGATTGTTCCCAGAGATGTGGCAGAGGAGATTACCTGTGCCGCCGCCGTCTCTCCCCACATGGGGAAACGCGTGTAGTTCGTCGTGCCCGTTGCGTTCCATTTTCCGCCGGCACCGAATGTAATCATTTTCAGCGCATCGTTTTTAGAGGTGTTCTCCGGTATGACGGGCAGTTTCTTTCCCGCATTGGCTATGACGACGAGCCGATACTTCTCTCCGGCGCGGCTCTGCTTCAAGGTTACCGTATACTTTCCGCCTTGCAGCAGCACTTGCGGCGCTTCGTAACTGAAAGTTTCCGTTGTACCGGCGGCTTTGAATACCAGCACTTTCAGTTGGGCGATGTCTATCGCATTCTCTTCAACGGACGTAATGGCACGGGTGGCGGCATCCCGTTCCGTTTCCGGCAGTGAAAGGCGGAGCGTGAGCATCACTTCATCATCATCGGCCGGCATGTCGGGCTGTCCGGTGTCGCAAGCCGATAAGGCAATGATGACAGCCACGGCGGTTACGATATATAATGTAGCGGCTTTGCTTCTATGTTCCAATATACCTGTCATACTTTTGTCTCTTTACATTTCCGTCTCCTGTTCCACTTCTCCCCAGGGCAGCACTGTCACAAACGTCCTCACTTCGGCGTATCTGAAATCTATTTCAATATCCGTCTGCTTTCCGGCTGCCGCGCATAAGGGCTGCTGTTGCTCGTCGTGTGTAACGGTGCATAGCTTCTCCTGTCCCCTGTATATCTCCACTTCTATACATTCTCCCTTTTCCGTAGGAAAGATGCGGAAGGGCGGGGCGTAGGCATCCCCTTGTCCGTCCGTGAGGGTCAGTGGCTTGTAGCCCGAATCCTCTCCGGTCACTTTTCCCATGAAGTTCATTTCGCTGCCCGTTCCCTTCACGATAAAGGTATAGCCTTCGCCTTTGTCGGCATACCGTTCGGTCAGATAGCGCGCGCGTATGCTCAGCCCTGCCGCCAGTCTTTCCATGACCAGCGTGATGTTTTCTTCCCGTATGCCTCTTGTTGCGGTGTTGCTCAACTCCTTACGGCAGTAAAAGAGGTCGGTAACGGGCAGATGATTTCCCTCGGCATACTGTTTCAGCTTCAGCCGCGCTTCCTCAATCGGAGTGCCCGGTTTGATTTCGGCGGTTATCAGCGTATCTTCCTTGACGTTTCCCCATGCCACCAGCGTGAGCCTGTCATCCTTGTAGTGCCCGAAGAGGTAATCCGACGATACTCCCGCAGGAATCATGCGCACAAATCCGTTCTCGCCGAACAGATACACTTCCGACTTTTCCAGCACCTCGCTTTCGGTGAGGTCGTTGCCTTCGGCATCCACTACCCGTACGTTTACTTCATACTGCATGCAGGCGCTTGTATCTTCCCGCACGCATGATGCGTACAGGAAGATAAGTCCGGCATACAGTGCCGTAAGTATGGATGGGTGAAGATGCTTCATGGCTGTATTGTACTCTCGGCTGCTTATTCAAATGTTACGTCTTGGGTAATGTTCAACGCCCAGTCGGCGACGCTCACCGTCAGCTCCAGTGAAGTAGGGGTTATCTCTCCGTCGGGGTCTTCGGTTCCTATGCTCTTAATCGTGGCTTTTACGGCATAGGTGGTGTTGCGGGCGATGGTGGAAGTCCCTGTACCCGAAGTCCCGGTAATAGTTGTTCCCGTCTGTTTTTTGTTGATGACGACGGGGTAGTAAATGGTAGTTCCCGTGTCACTCGCGTTTTTCTTGAAAGTACCTTCCAGCACCAATGCCGTACGGGTAGTTTCTTCGTTGGGGAAGATATAGAACCAATAGTCGGTTTTATGTTCCGTTTTTACGTTGACGGCCGGGGTTACCGCTGTTGCCAGATAGGCCGCCGTTCCGGTGGAGCCGTTGTGGTTGCCGGTCAGATAGGCGGGCGTTCCCATTTTCGTTTGGCTGTAATCTCCTGTGGCGGGTACCGCTTCTTTCACGGCGTTCCGTACAAAGACATTCTTCAGCTCATAAGACGCTGCGGAGTATTGCCCGTTGGGGTCGAAAGCGGTTTTGATGCTGCTCACCGATACCCTTGCCACAAGACGGCTCAACGCTGCCGTCATACCTTTGTTTTCACCTGCGCCGAGCGTGAAAGTCGCGCTTTTGCTGCTGTTCTTCACATCCCCGCTCATGGGCAGGCAGTCTTTGGTTTGGGCGTCGGATAGGGCGATGGTTTTCTTCAGAAAGTCGGTCTTGTTCAGCACACCCGCAAAATAGTCGTTCGTGGGAGCATTGGCTACCACCATGCCCGTGCAGTCTTTGGCCGGCGTACAGTTGATGGTTGTGGCGGCGGTTGTGTTTTGGGTCACGGTTTGGATGGCGTTCACCGATCCGTCACTGTTGAAGATGGCGACGGTGAAACGTTTCACGGTGTTTTCCTCGGCCTGCGCGGGCAATGCGCCGCCTGTCGCTTTGGTGTTTGTTCCGTTTCCAGTCAGATGCAGTTCCAGTTGCGCTATGTTCTCCTGCGGCCGGGGTTCTGTCATTCCGTTGTCGTCACCGCCGCATCCGGCGAGCGCAAAAGTGGTGGCTGCCAGGGCCGTCCATAAGTAATTGTTCGTTTTCATATATGCCTGTTTTAATGATTAATATTCGGTTTCTCTTCTCAGGGTTTTCAATGCTTCGTTCGCTTGCTCTATTCCGGCTGCCGCCGCCATGGTAAGATACACTTCCGCCTTGTCGCGGTTTCCTTCCTGCAGGCAGAGTATGCCCATGTTGTTGTATGCCATGGGCAGGGTGGCGAACCTTTCCAGATAGCGGCGGGCCTTGGCTGTTTCGCCTTTGGCGAGGGCTACCGCCGCGGCGTTGATGTTCGCTTCGGGGCTGTCGGGAAACAGGCGGGCTGCCAGGTCGAGCACATCGTTGTACTCCCTGGACCCTTGCGGATAGCTGCTTGCCACTGTAAAGAACTCGTTCAGGTGCAGCGCTTTCCGTTCGCCCGTACGGAACAGCCTCAGGCTTTCCGCCGCATCCGGCGGCCTGCGGGTGTACTCTATTTTGTAGTCCACTCTCATTACTTCGGGGAATATCCTTTCCGCCAGATATTTGTAAGGCTTACCGTCGGCAAGGTTCATCAGCATGCGTTCGCGCCCCTTGTCTATGTCTACATTGTTTATCAGGTCGAGGGCGGCTTCACGGAACATCATGTCGCTTTGCTTTATCAGTGCGGCGATGGAATCCCAATCCTCGGAAATCCAACGGACTTCCAGCGGAGTGCTTGCCGCCAGGCGGTTTTCGCGCAGATACCCTTTCAGGCTTAGCGCACGTACCGGCGCGTTCATCTCGTTCTTTTTCAGATTTCCTATGGGAGCCCCATAACCGGTTATTTCCACTTTGGAAAGCTCCGTTCCGCTTTCCCGTCGGATGTCCTGCAAGGCATTGCGCAGGCGATGGTATATCTCGAAGTCCTGCTTCTCTTCGGACAGGCCGCCCAACGGCTTCTCGCCTTTCTCCCGGCTGTCCCGGCCGAAGTAGGGGATGGAGCCTGTTATCGTGCGGAGCGTATCCTTGTCCGGTGCGGGTTCGATGAAATTCACCCAAGACAGGTATTTTCTGTCCGTACCCGTGTCCCAGGCGGAAGCGCGTGCTTTGGGCAGGCTCAGTTTGTCGGCTATCTTGTCTTCATAGACGTTTCCTTGCTTCCCGTGGCAGGCGCACTCCTGCGACCGTATCAGGAGCAAGGCGTTCTTCATCCACTCCTGATAGGGCACTGCCACCCGGTAGTGGAACGAACGCGACACCTTGGCGTCATTTCTTATTACTACCGCAGGTATGGGGGCGGGATGCTTGCTGTCGGCAAATTTCTGTTCCCGTCGGTATACTTTCTGCTTCTCCGTGCCGTTAATCAGGACTGCGGGCAGGTCTTGTTCGTTTTCCCCGCTGATGAGTACGGGTGTCAGAGTCAGCGATTCGTCCGAGGGCATTTTCAGCCCCTCGAAGTCAACGGACAATTCTATGTTCAGATGTCCGTCCGCAAGCGAGAACCGTTGTCCGGTAACGAACATTTCCCCCCGGTAGAATTCCTGTGCGCAGCCGGTGTTGCAACAGAGCGTCAGCGTTGCCAGAGCCAGAGGAATACGGATTAAGTTTTTCATACTTTCAATTTGCTATGTAATTATTCTTGTTACTATTTTATCATATACACCAGCGATACGGCCGCTTTTGTGGGAGCTATGAAGCTCTTGCGCCCGCTTCCCGTCTTTTCTCCGCAGTGCAGGCAGCGGTAACGTTCGTATGCGGTGTGCAGAAATCCTATGCCGAGGCTTGTTTCCAGTCCCCAGTGCGGAGAGAGGATAAAGTGGTAGCCGTACGAGAAGCCCGCGCCCATGACGTTTCCTTCGTATCTGTCGGAGCGCACTCCCTTGAAGAGCCCCAAAGGCAGTTTCATTTTTCCCGCATTGTACACTCCGTACGTCAGGTTCACCCCGAAGAAATGCCCGCCATAGGGCTGGCACATCCAATAACGCAGTTCCGGCTGTACAAACCAGTGCTTCCAGCGTTTGTTCTCTCCTGCCGGGAAAGGGTTGTAATGAAATCCGGTTTCCAGCGTAAACCGTTCGGACAGCCTTACTTCCACGCCGAGGTTGGGAGAGGAGAGCATGCCTGTAAGCAAATCGCTTTTCACGGCAATGTTTTGCCCTTCCGTCTTGCAGGCGGGAAGCAATAACAGCACTGCCAGGAGCACCGAGGCCGATATGTAGCTTCTTTTTCTCAACTGTTTTCTCTCCGGCTATAAGTCCGACATGTTTGTTGCTTGCGGGTATGTCCCGTTCACCGGGTGTACTACTCCGGGGTTCTGCGCAGTCGTTCCGTATTGAATGTAGGATTTTTTATAAGATTGCATTTCCATCGGATTATTGTCACCTTTTGGAATGATAAGTCCGGCGGCGGTGAGTTGCGGCAGTAGGGAGCGCCTCGCTTCTTCGGCAGGTATATGCTGTTCCGGACAGCTATCATAGCTGCCTGCGTGGATGTGGTTAAGCTGCACGATGGCGGCCTGTGTTCGGGGTGTTACCATGTACTGTTTTGTTTGTTTGATTGTTGATATTTGTCCGTTACTTTGTAGGTAACGGAAAACGGTTTTGCGGCTCCTCACAGAAGCGTCTGTCGCATGTATGGCCGGGTTGTATAATCAGTGGGGTTATATAACAGGTGTTTCCCGCTTTCCGTCCGGAAAGGCGGTAAGAGGATTTGTTGCCGTATGCTTCGGGGTTGGTTTGTTTCTGTTTGTTCGCAAGTAGGGCTTTTGTGCCGTTTGTGATAAGATTTTATCTTTTTTGCTTTGTTTTTCAAGTTTTATGGTTACTTTTGCAGTGAAGATACTCTCCGTTACCTACAAAGTAATTCCTTTGTAATATCCTGTATTATAGATATATATCGGAAATCCAAATCTCCTGGCATTAGCACGTCGTGCATCTTTTTACGTAAGCGATTATTTTCTTATTGGTTTTATCCAGCACTTCGTTTTCAAATGGTTTCAGATAGGTTTCCGTCACCTTTACCGATGAATGTCCCAGCGCGTTGCTGATGATTCCCACAGCGACTTTCGTGTGAAAAGCCGTTGTCGCCCATGTATGGCGCGCGGTGTAGGACGATAATTTTCCGCTTAGTCCGAGGGCGGATGCCAGCAGCTTCAGTTTCCGGTTGAAGTTTCTTAATACCCGTTGGTAATGTTGATATTCGTTACGGCTTCCCAATGGAGAATACCGGCTTTCGTCCCATAGGATATTGAGCAGATAGGGGGAGTTTGTACGGTGGTCGGCGCATTGCCGGAGAAGTTCGGCGGCTTCGGCGGTGACCTGCACGCTCACCTGTCGTCCGGTTTTCTGCCGGCGGTAGGAAATCACTCCGTTCCTGAAGTCGCATTTGCGTAGCCGGGCAAGGTCGGCAAAAGGCATTCCCCGTAACAGGAAAAGCAGGGCGAACCATATTTGCGTTTCCCTCAGCTCCTGCTGCAAGGACGGGGAAATGGCAAGCGCACGCCCCATATCGGCAGGCGGCAGGGCGCGCTTCACGTCGGTGCGGGTTCCGGTATATACGCGGGCAAACAGTCCGGGCACATAGTTGGCCATTCCCGCCGCCAATGCCCGGTTGTAAAGGGCACGCAGCATCCGCAGGTACGTGGATAAGGTGTTCAGTTTGAGCATCCGCTCCTGTAAATGCCTTTCAAACTCTTGTATCGTGGCGGCCACGAACACTTTTTTCATCCGTATCTCTTCTTGCGGATGCCTGGTTTTCCAGTAACGTTGGAAAGCGCGCAAAGCGCTGCGATACACATGAGCGGTTCCGAACCGCTCCCTGTCTTCCAGTTCTTGTACGACCGAAAGCGTAAAGGATGTTAAATCTTTCATAATGCGTTGTTTTTATATATTTACACTCCTTGCGTGCGCAATTAACGCGCGCAATATAATATACTCGTTTTCCTGAAAATAAATTACGCGTAAAAAAACAGCTTGTTCACAGGTAATCAATTGGTAATGTTATGTTTGGCTTTTTTGTATACCTTTGCAGCCGTTTTTTTAAAAAATAAACATAATATGAAACACCCTGATTATGACTGGATGCTGTTCGGATGTCATCCGATATCCGACATCGCTATGGCTTATTGTCCTTGTGAACACGCCACTTCGTCCACACGCGCTTTCCGCAGACTGTTGAGACTTTATCCGAAACTTTACGCCGAACTTTGCAAGAACGGCTACACGGAACATTTCACCATCCTGACCCCTCTGCATATAGCTGCCGTGATTCGCGAATTGGGAATGCCGTGCGAAGCGTTCTTCGAAAAGCAGAAACGCGCTTCCAGAGAAAACCCCTGATATATTTTAATATATCAATTCTTTCCTTTATTTCTTATGTGTCCGGAAAATGTCCGGCCGGCTGTCCGCCAAAGATAATAAGCCTTTGGCGGACAGCCCGTATGAATGAGCGCCGGAGCGTCCGGAAAGATGTTCATACCGAAAACGACCTGAAATAGCTATTTTCCACCGAAACCTGCTATTATTTACCGAAGCTTACCGGAAGTGCATACCGGGCTTGCAGAGCCGGGAATTGTCCTCTACCTTTGCGGAGTAATTTAAAACGATAAAATGTTAGAATCCACCAAACAGGGGTATCTCATGGTTCCCCGACAACTAATCCATGAGATTATATGCGAGTGTCCGGAAGCTGCCGGAGAGCAGGAAGCCTTTCTGCGTGTGTTGCTCTATGCCAATTACAAGGAGAGCGTTTATCGCCGCAACGGGGCAGAGTATGTGTGCGCACGTGGCGAAAGTCTGTTCAGCTATATGCAGTGGACCGAAATTTTCGGTTGGAGACGTAGCCGTACCATGCGTTTCTTCAAAAAAATGTTCGATTGCAAACGGCTGGTGCATCTGGACGACGGACATTCCACCCATATCCGCATCCCCGATTATGACGCCTGGATACCCCGCGCGCCGAAAAAGGAAGCGGCGTCCGCCACACCGCCCGACAACGGTTTCAATGATTTCTGGGAGCAGTACCACGAGATTACCCGCAAGGACAAAGTGAATCCCGCCAAAGCGCGCAAAAGCTGGAACAGGCTCTCCGCCAACGAACGTACCGCCGCCGTAGAAAACATCGAAAACTATTACGGCCATCTCAACAGCACCTTGTTCTGCCTGCAAGCCGTGAATTACCTCTCCAACAAGGCTTTCTTGAATGAATACGAATATTAGCGGCCGGCGGCCGACGATGACAACCGTAATGCAATGAGTGAAATACTGAACCCGCAGGATGCGGAACTTGAAGAAGTTATACTTGGCGCCTGCCTCATAGAGCGTGAGGCCATGCCGATGGTGGCCGACCGGCTACGTCCGGAAATGTTCTACTTTGAGAAGAATGCGCTGATTTATGCCGCCTTGCAGGCGATGTACCGGGATGGCAGGCAGATAGATATCATCACCGTGAAGAACGAGCTTGGCGCCCGCGGCAAGCTGGATGCCGCGGGCGGGCCGTATGAACTGGTCCGTATCAGCGGCAGGGTGGTGTCGTCGGTGCATTTGGAGTATCATGTGCGGATTTTGCATGAGAAGCACTTGCGGCGTGAAATGATACTCGGCTTCCATAAATTGCTGGCCCTTGCCGCCGATGAAACCACGGATATTGCCGACACGCTGGTGGATGCCCACAACCTGCTGGACCGTTTTGAGGGAGAATGCGGCACTATCGACCATTTGCGCGATATGGATACCTTGATGGATGATACGCTGCAACAAGTGGATGCCCGTCAGGCTTCCGGCATAAACGGCATCACAGGTATCCCCACCGGTCTGGCTGACCTCGACCGCCTGACTTCGGGCTGGCAGCGGGGTGACTTGAATGTCATTGCCGCCCGTCCCGCCGTAGGTAAGACGGCCTTCGCTCTGCATCTGGCGCGTGCGGCCGCCACCGCAGGACATCATGTGGCGGTGTACAGCCTCGAAATGCAGGGTGAGCGCCTGGGCGACCGCTGGCTGGTGGCCGCCTCACCGGATGTCAATGCCCGCCACCTGCGCGGCGGACAACTCACCGCCGATGAGGTGGAGCAGGTGAGGAGAGCCGCTACGGGCTTGCGTGTACTGCCTATCCACGTGGACGACCATCCGGTGAC
Organism: Bacteroides clarus YIT 12056; assembly: GCF_900129655.1. Lineage (GTDB taxonomy): Bacteria > Bacteroidota > Bacteroidia > Bacteroidales > Bacteroidaceae > Bacteroides > Bacteroides clarus. The sequence continues at coordinate 178,986 of NZ_FQWK01000003.1, read as the reverse complement.
GAGTATGGACAGGGTGCGCTCTTCGGCGCGTATGCTGCAAAGCAAAGGCAAGTGCGACATGATTATTCTGGATTATCTGCAACTCTGCGACATGAAGTCCGACCAGAAGAACCGCAACCGCGAACAAGAAGTGGCGCAGACCACCCGCAAGGCGAAACTCATGGCAAAAGAACTGAATGTGCCCGTTCTGCTCCTGAGCCAGTTGAACCGGGGAAGCGACGGACGGCCTTTCAGCCGTCCTATCTTGAGCGACCTGCGTGAAAGCGGGGCTATCGAGCAGGACGCGGACATGGTGATGCTGCTTTACCGCCCTGCGTTGTCGGGCATCAAGACAGAACCGGTAAGCAAGTATCCTACGGAGTGTTTGGGAGTGGTGATGGTGGCGAAGCACCGCAACGGTGAGACAGGGGATGTGTACTTTGCGCATAACCCCAGCATGACGAAACTTGGCGAATATGTCCCGCCTACGGAATGGCTGATGAGAAACGCGAAATAACAATCCAATTATAATGTATTCATTACTTATATAGGAGAATATGAAAAAACAGACGGTGCAAACAGGGTAAACGCATGGTCTGCAACGGTGAAACAGACGGTCTGTACGGAGCAAACAGACCGTCTGTTTTTTTACCTGATTTTCAGAGAAAAAAGTGAACGAATTATAGAAAATAAATGGCTGGATACTTGACTTCGCCTCGTAGATTTCGTATCTTTGTTATGTGCTTAAAGAAAGGGAAAATCATTGATTAAGGCGCCTGTTTACTCTTCCTTTTTACATGGAATTTTGATATGCATTTTTTTTAACCTAAACTTTATTTTTTATGGATGTACTTGTAGAGCGCTTTCTGCGCCGGAAGGATGTGACGAATCCTGATTCTCAGAAACTGTATTATCTTCGTCAGAAACCCAAAACCTGCGGCACGGTGGATATCGATGTCCTTGCCGCCAGTATTCAGAAAAATTGCGCCATGACGAAAGGCGATGTGAAGCACGTAATCGAAGCCCTTGTGGAAGAAATTCAGACAAATCTTGCCAACGGCGACAAGGTGAAACTGAATCAGCTCGGTACGCTTCACATGACGTTCCGCTGTCCGGGTGTGGAGAAGTCGGAAGATTGTACGGTCAGGAATATTTCCAAAGTGAATATCCGCTTCGTGCCCGACAAGGGTCTCAAGCTGGTGAATGGCAGTACGGCCGTCACCCGTAGTCCGGCCAATGTGGCTTTCTCGCTGGATAAACCTGCTGACGGCAGCTCGGGCGGCGGTAACGGCGGCGGCAACAGCGGCGAAGAGGAGAACCCTCTTGGATAGCCTTTCCGTCCTGATTTCCCGACTGAACAATAACTTTATGTATTCATCTTTTAAATCCTAAACTCTTATGTCAACAAAATCAACCTGGTGGGACAAGCTCCTCAAAATCGTAATCGCAGTGGCATCGGCCGTTCTCGGCGCATTGGGCGCGCACGCAATGCCCATGTAGCCAAGTCATAACTCATAACTTATAACTCATAACTCAAAATGAGATTCATCAACCTCATCGTTGTCCACTGTTCCGCCACCCGCTGCGACCGCAGCTATACGGAACACGACCTGACAACAGACCACCTGCGCCGGGGCTTCTCCGGCGCAGGTTATCATTTTTATATCCGTAAGAACGGTGATATAAAGACGCTCCGGCCTTTGGAACGTCCCGGTGCGCATGCCAGAGGCTGCAACGCCCACAGCGTCGGCATCTGCTACGAGGGCGGGCTGAACGAGCGGGGACGGCCTGCCGATACCCGTACCGATTTCCAGAAACACTCACTGAGGGTACTCGTTATGTTATTGCTGCGCGATTATCCCGGCAGCCGCCTTTGCGGGCATCGCGACCTCAGTCCCGACCTGAACGGCAACGGCGAGATAGAACCCGAAGAATGGGTAAAAGTGTGTCCTTGCTTTGATGCTGCGTCCATTCTGCAAGAGCCGTCGCCCCCCAATCCGGCTTCATTGTAATCCGATTGTTGTATTTGAAAAGTTATGTTACGCTTTTTTTACTAAATAATGTTATTGGGGTGAACAATATTCGTGTGTTCTTGTTACATTTGTAATCATTTCAATTTACTTAATAAATACAATTATGATAACAGAAAAATTACAGAATGCAATTAACGAGCAGATTACGGCTGAGATGTGGTCATCCAACCTTTATTTGGCAATGTCTTTCTATATGGATAAGGAAGGTTATTGCGGTATGGCTTCCTGGTTGAAAAAGCAGGCGCACGAAGAGCACGAACATGCTTGCGAACTGGCATCGTACATCATCAAGCGCGGCGGTAAGGCTAAATTAGATAAGATTGACGTTGTTCCCAACGATTTCGGTACTCCGCTGGAAGTATTCGAACAGGTTTACGAACACGAATGCCGCGTATCAAAGATGATTGACGCCCTCGTTGACGTAGCTGCCGCTGAAAAAGATAAAGCTTCTCAAGACTTCTTGTGGGGATTCGTTCGCGAACAGGTGGAAGAAGAAGCTACTGCCGCAGGTATCGTAGATATGGTAAAGAAAGCCGGTGCTGCCGGAGTGTTCTTTGTCGATGCGAAGCTGGGCGAAAGAAGATAAGTATACTGATTATCCCTAATGGGATTTTTTTGGAAGATACGCAGAAAATATAGAGTTTTTTGCGTATCTTTGTTTTTAGAGATAATCAGATACTCTGCTTTGCAGTATTAAAGAATATGAACTTTGAACAATTAAATTTCACGATGTTTTGCGTGGGCAATGTAGCGGATGCATTGAAAATGAGCGCAGGAAACGTGTATCGGCTGTTGAGAGACTCCGGTATTTTAATGGAGTATATTGTGCCGGGGTATGACGTGCTGCATACATTCGGTAAAGATTATCTGGTGGAAGACATTGTATCGTATATGAAAGAGAAAGGAGTTTTGCAATGATATTGTATCATGCTTCGCCGTATATTATAGAGAGACCGGATGTGAGCCGTTCGCGTGACTTTCTGGATTTTGGGAAGGGCTTCTATCTTACTGCAATACGTGAGCAGGCTGAAAAATATGCGATGCGTTTTCTCCGCAGAGGGCAAAAAGCTTATATTAATGAGTATGTATTAGATGAAGATTTGTCTGAATACAATGTTATGACATTCGACAGATATGACGAAGCCTGGTTGGAGTATGTAGGTGCATGTCGTAAAGGTAACGGTGGGGTGATATATGACATTGTATCCGGCGGTATAGCGGATGATAAAGTTTTCAACACGATTGATTTGTATTTTGCCGGTGAGATGAGTAAAGAAGATGCTTTAGGAAGACTGGCTTTTGAATATCCCAATCATCAAATCTGTATACTGAATCAGAATGTAATTCTACATCATCTGAAATTTAAGAAAGCTACTGAAATAACAATTGAAGCAAGCAAAAATGATAGCAAATAAAACTATTCTACAAATGAAATACGCCCGCATTGTCAGGTTGTTTGCAGAACGGGTGCATTTGTCTTATGAGGATGCCTTGGGCTTTTTTTATGATTCGGAAACCTATGGTTTGATAAATGACGGAGTGGCTGATATGCACTGTCTGAGTGATGAATATCTGGCAGAAGAATTAGTACTTGAATATAATAAAAAAGCGATAGAGTAATCTGCTTTTTACCATTTTACCACTCTATCGCTTTTTTTATATTATTTCAGTACTCCCAATTCCTTTCCTACCTTTATAAACGCTTCGATGCATTTATCCAGATGCTCCTTATTGTGTCCGGCGGAGATTTGTACGCGGATGCGTGCCTGGTCTTTCGGTACAACGGGATAGTAGAAACCGGTTACATAGATACCTTCTTCCTGCATGCGTGCCGCATAAATCTGAGACAGTTTGGCGTCATACAGCATTACGGCGCAAATGGCGCTTTGGGTAGGCTTGATGTCGAAACCGGCGGCAGTCATCTTGTCGCGGAAGTAATTTACGTTCTCTACCAACTTGTCGTGCAGGGCGTTGCTCTCTTTCAGCATCTTGAACACTTCGAGGCTCGCGCCGATGATGCCCGGAGCCAGGGAGTTGGAGAACAGGTACGGGCGGCTGCGCTGACGCAATAAGTCGATAATCTCTTTGCGGCCTGTGGTGAAACCACCCAAAGCGCCGCCGAAGGCTTTGCCTAACGTACCGGTGTAGATGTCCACACGCCCGTACGTGCCATACAGCTCGCTCACGCCATGACCCGTAGCGCCTACCACGCCGGCGGAGTGAGATTCGTCCACCATTACCAGCGCGTCGTATTTTTCGGCAAGGTCGCATATCTTGTCCATGGGAGCCACGTTGCCGTCCATGGAGAACACACCGTCCGTCACGATGATGCGGAAACGTTGCGCCTGAGCCTCTTGCAGGCATTTTTCAAGCTCCGCCATGTCGGCATTGGCATAGCGGTAACGCTTGGCTTTGCACAGGCGCACGCCGTCGATAATGGAAGCGTGGTTCAAGGAGTCGGAGATGATGGCGTCCTCTTCGGTGAAGAGAGGCTCGAACACACCGCCGTTGGCGTCAAAGCAGGCGGCGTACAGAATGGTGTCTTCCGTCTTGAAGTAATCGGAAATGGCGGCTTCCAGTTCTTTGTGAATGTCCTGCGTTCCGCAGATGAAACGTACGGACGACATGCCGTAACCGCGGCGTTCCATTATGTTTCGGGCGGCGGCTATCAGGCGGGGATGATTGGATAATCCCAGGTAATTGTTGGCGCAGAAGTTCAGTACTTCCTTGCCTTTCACGGTGATAGCGGCTTGTTGCGCACTCTCAATCAGGCGTTCCTCTTTGTAGAGTCCGGCTTCTTTTATTTCAGCAAGAGTTTTGCTGAGATGGTCTTTCATTTTACCATACATAGCGTTCTATTTTAATAAGTGATACATCGTTATTTGAAGCTCTACAAAGGACATCATTTTTATTGGAATAAACAATATCTTTTTGATAGAAAAATGAAAAAAAAGTGCGTATATTTGCGCCTCGGTAATGAAAGAATACCTTATAAATAAGTTGTATGAAAAATATTTTGGTAATCGGAGCCACAGGACAGATTGGCTCGGAGTTGACATTAGAGTTGCGCAAGCGCTATGGTGATGACCATGTTGTAGCCGGATATATTCCGAGCGCTATGCCGCAGGGTGAATTAAAAGCCTCGGGTCCCTCGGCCATAGCCGATGTGACAGACCGCCAGTCCATTGAAGTTGTGGCGCGACAATTCAAGATCGATACAATTTATAATCTGGCAGCCTTGCTGTCGGTAGTTGCCGAAAGCCGTCCGGCCATGGCATGGAAAATAGGTATAGACGGGTTGTGGAACGTGCTGGAAGTGGCGCGTGAGTATGGTTGCGCCGTATTTACGCCGAGTTCCATCGGTTCGTTCGGAGAAAACACTCCCCACGTAAAGACGCCGCAAGACACTATTCAGCGCCCGCGCACCATGTACGGCGTAACAAAAGTGACGACAGAATTGTTAAGCGATTATTATTATACGAAATACGGGGTGGATACCCGTGCGGTACGCTTCCCCGGCATCATCTCCAACGTGACGCCCCCGGGTGGCGGTACGACGGACTATGCGGTAGACATCTTCTACTCGGCTGTGAAAGGCGAGAAGTTCGTATGTCCCGTAAAGGCGGGTACATTTATGGACATGATGTATATGCCCGATGCCATCAATGCGGCTATCTCGCTGATGGAAGCCGCTCCGGCGCGCCTGAAACACCGGAATGCGTTCAACATCGCTTCCATGAGCTTCGACCCGGAAATGATTTACGCCGCTATCAAGGAGCATGTGCCCGACTTTGAAATGACCTACGAGGTAGACCCTTTGAAGCAGGCCATCGCCGACAGTTGGCCCGACTCTCTGGACGACTCCTGCGCCCGCGAGGAATGGGACTGGATGCCGCAATTCGACCTGGAGTCCATGACTGTGGATATGCTTGAAAAATTAAGAGCGAAATTAAATAAATGACCGTAGAGGGTCAGTAAAGAATGAAACGATTACTAACGGGATTTTTTATACTCGTCTTTCTGTTCTCATGCGGGAACAGGAAGACGCAAATGGATCCCTTTGCTACCATTACCGAAATGGTGGATTCGGCCGGTCATAAGGCCGATACGCTGCAACAGGCGGAAGTGAAGGAAGAACCTAAGCCGTTGGAAGCGGACGAACTGTTTGATGATTTTATCTTCAACTATGCCTCGGACGAAGCTTTGCAGCGGGAGAGGACGGTGTTTCCTTTGCCTTATTACAACCGGGATACCCCTTCAAAAATAGAAGAGCGTTTCTGGAAGCACGACTACCTGTTTACGAAGCAGAACTATTACACGTTGCTTTTCGACCGTGAGAGCGACATGGATATGGTGGGTGACACCGCATTGAAATCCGTACAGGTGGAATGGATTTACCTGAAAACGCGCATGGTGAAGAAATATTACTTTGAGCGCAAGGAAGGCATGTGGATGCTTGAAGCCATAAATCTGCGCCATATCGAGGAAGGTGAAGGTGAGAATTTTGTGGATTTCTATACCCGTTTTGTGACGGACAGCCTGTACCAGAGTAAGCATATCGCCGACCCGTTGCAGTTTGTCACCATCGACCCCGACGATGAGTTTGCCATATTGGAGACCACCCTCGATGTGAACCAGTGGTATGCTTTCCGTCCGCCGCTGCCCGTAGACAAGTTGTCCAACATCAACTACGGACAGAAGAACGAGGACAATTCGAATACGAAAATTCTGAAAGTGAACGGCATCGGCAACGGATATTCCAACGTTTTCTATTTCCGGAGACGGGGCGGCGAGTGGAAAATGTATAAATACGAAGATACGAGCATTTGAGATTTATGAGAATACCCAATACATTCGGATTCGATGTGAAAGCTGCCGTGTATGCGGAATATCACTCGGTAGAGGAACTGGAGAAATGGATAGCCGAAGGGCGCGTCACTTCTCCTTTTTTGCATATAGGATGCGGCAGTAACCTGTTGTTTGTGAAAGATTATGACGGCATGGTGCTGCACTCGCGCATCGGCGGAGTGGAAGTGACCGCGGAAGATGATGAGCGGGTGCGGGTGCGTGTGGGCGCGGGCGTGATATGGGACGATTTCGCGGCTTACTGCGTAGAGCGGGGCTGGTATGGCGCGGAGAACCTGTCGCTGATACCCGGTGAGGTGGGTGCGGGCGCCGTACAGAATATCGGCGCTTACGGCGTAGAGGTGAAAGACATCATCGCGTCTGTGGAGACGATAAACATTCGCGGCGAGAAGCGTGTTTACCAAAAAGACGAATGTGAGTACGCTTACCGGAAAAGCCTTTTCAAAAAGCCTGAAATGAAGTCGGTCTTTGTGACTTACGTGAATTTCGTACTGAGCAAGAAGGAGCGTTACACGCTGGATTACGGTACGATTCGTCAGGAACTTGCCAAGTATCCGTCGGTGAATTTAGCTGTTTTGCGCCGTGTGATTATAGCTATCCGCGAAAGCAAGCTGCCCGACCCGAAAGTGCTGGGCAATGCCGGAAGTTTCTTTATGAACCCCATCGTGCCCCGTGCGCAATTTGAAGCGTTGCTGGACAGATATCCCGCCATGCCCCATTACGAGGTGGACGCCGAGCGGGTGAAGATTCCCGCCGGGTGGATGATAGACCGGTGCGGCTGGAAAGGCAAGGCTTTAGGACCTGCCGCCGTACACGACAAGCAGGCTCTGGTGCTTGTGAATCTGGGCGGTGCGACCGGAAAAGACGTGGTTGCCCTGTCGGATGCCGTCAGAGCTTCTGTAAAGGAGAAGTTCGGGGTGGAGATTCATCCGGAAGTAAACTTTATAGAGTGATTAACCGCCATTTACTTATTACTGTTATGAAACTGACCATATTAGGAAGCGGAACATCTACCGGAGTGCCGGAAATAGGTTGCACGTGCCCTGTCTGCACCTCTGCCGATTTGCGGGATAACCGCTTGCGCGCGTCGGCTCTGCTGCATACGGACGACGCGACGATATTGATAGACTGCGGCCCCGACTTCAGGACGCAGATGTTGCGCGCTGCCGTTTACGAGCGGATAGACGGCGTACTGATAACCCACGAGCATTACGACCATGTGGGCGGATTGGACGATTTGCGCCCTTTCTGCCGTTTTTCGGAGATACCTATCTATTCGGATGCTTACACAGCCGCCCATCTGCGGGTGCGGATGCCTTACTGCTTTGTGGATAAGAAGTATCCGGGCGTGCCGCGCATCTATTTGCGGGAAGTGGAAGCGGGCAAGCCTTTCTCTGTACGGGGAACGGAAATACTGCCGGTGGCCGTGATGCACGGGCGTTTACCCATTCTGGGCTACCGTATCGGCGGACGCCTGGGATATGTAACGGATATGCTTACGATGCCGGATGCCTCGTATGAACAATTGCAGGGGCTGGACGTTTTGGTAATAAACGCTTTGCGGCCGCAACCGCATCCTACGCATCAGAGCATATCGGAAGCGTTGGCGGCTGCGGAACGTATTGGCGCGAAGGAAACTTATTTCATCCACATGAGCCATCATGCAGGACTGCATGCCGAAATAGACAGCCAACTGCCGCCCCATGTGCATTTTGCTTATGACGGGATGGAAATAGATTTCTAAACTTTTTAAAACATTTGTTTTGTTTTATTAGTAGAAATGTTTATTTTTGCCAACAGTTGATGAATAAATGCCATGAAGCTTCGAGTACTTATACGAATAGCCGTTATTGTGTCCATAGTGCTGCTATGTACGGGCTTCGGCGCATACTCGTTCCTGCGCATGAACGCGGTGGAAAACCGGCAGGATTTTAATCTCTTTACCTTGGTTCCGCAAGATGCTACGGCTGTACTTGAGACAGACCGCGTGGCGGACTTGATGGAAGACATCAACGGGTTGCATTGCAGTAAGGATGACCACTTCCTATATGTTTCGGAGCTTTTCGCCTACTTGAAAAAGTATCTCAATACGCTGGTAGGCGACACCCCGCACGGGTTGAGCAGGCAGATGAACAAGATGCTTATCAGTTTTCACGAGCCGGATACTCCTTTGAATCAGGTGTTGTATTGCAGCCTGGGGTCGGGAGATTACGAATTGGTGGAATCTTTTGTGCGTAAGTACTGCTCCAGTACTTTCCCCTCTAAATACTTCGATTATAACGGCGAGGAAATACGTATCTATCCCATGGCGGACGGACGTTTCCTTGCGGTCTATTTCACGCCGGATTTTCTGGCGGTCAGCTTTCAGAAGCGTTTGATAGAGCGGGTCATCGATGCCCGCCGTTCCAGGCAATCGCTGATGGATATGCCTTCTTTCCGTACCATGTATGCCGGCAAACGCAATAATGTGGCGGCAACGGTGTACGTGCGCATGAAAGAGGTGGGCATGGGAAAGGATACGGACGGCATCCGTTCGCAGACACGCTTGGGAAGCTGGGCGGAGTTTGATATGAAGTTCAATGAGGAAGCCGTGTATTGTTCCGGTATCAGTCACGGTTCGGATACTACCCGGACGTTTATCAACGCGCTTCGCAGGCAGATGCCGATAAAGGGGTTTTCGGGAGAGCGGCTTCCGGCCTCTACTTTCTTCTACGACCAGTGGGCTATTTCGGATTTGGAAGCCATGTTCGGCTTTACTTCGCGGCAGGAATATGCCAAAGCTACTTATTCCGATTATATCAAGAAGCGGGATGAAGAGTGGATGGATTTTATGAAAGAGCATGCGGGAGAGAGCATCATGTCCTGCCTGTTCCAATCCAAAGACACAACCGACCGTCGTCCTTGCGCCGTAATGAGTGTTGCCGTGAAAGATGAAGCGCAGGCGGAACGTTATCTGCAACATCTGCTATATGTTACTCCGAAAGAAGAGGACGCCCCGGCAGTGCCGCGGACCTCTCCCGGTTACAGGCAATATCCGCAGGCGAGGAAATACCGGCAGTACATGTTGCCCCGGAATACTATGCTGACGCAACTGACCGGCATTACGGAATCCGCGCTTCACACCTACGCCTGTTTTTATAAGGGGGCCTTGTTGCTGGCGCCCGATGCGCAGAGCCTTTCCGCCTATATAGACGCCGTCGAGAATAAGGATGTGCTGGGCGGAACTTCGGTGTATGAAGAAGGGGTAGGCAGTCTTTCCCCGTATTATAACTTTGCCATGATGGTGGATATGGAAGAGATGATGCTCCAGCCGGAAACTTATGTGCGCCTGATACCGAACTTCTTCTTCCGTCAGGCCAAGTTCTTCCGTCACTTCGTAATCGGCATACAGTTTACTTGTACGGACGGAATAGTGTACCCGAACCTCGTCTTACTGTATAAAGGGGAAATTGAGGAAATTGAGAATTGAGAATTAAAAATTGAGAAATAGGGAGAATAGTCGGTTCTTCCGATAAAAAAAAACCATGTATATGCCCGCAGGTAGATACATGGTCTTTCTTATTTCTCAATTTTTAATTCTCAATTCTCAATTTAGAAAGGTAAATCGTCTTTAGCGTCTCCGGACAAGAATTCCGGTGCTGCGGAAGGAGCCGGCGGCGGAACCGGTGCGCCCGGTGCAGGTGCGGCTGCGCTGACGCGTTCTACTTTCCATGCGCGGATACTGTTGAACCAGCGGTCTTGCCACTGACGTGCATCGACATCGAAAGAAACCGTCAGCTCTTCACCCATCTGGATGTTGAACTGTTCTATTTTATCTGCTCCGAATACGTCGAAACACATCTTACGGGGATATTGCCCGTGGTCTTCGATTACGTATTCTTGTGCCTTCCACTCGTTACCTGTTTTGGAAACTCCGCCTCTGGGCTGGAGTATAGCGATAATTTTTCCTGTAAATTCCATTGTTCTCTTTTTAAATGATGCGGCGAAGTTACAATTTTTTAGGAATATGCGACGAATAAACGGCTGTTTTTTCTTACTATTTCTTTGTCGTAGGGAATTCTTTTTTTAACTTTGTCCGTTAGTTAACAAGTTAGCTGAAATTAAAACTTAAATATACAGAATATATGAAATTTATCGTTTCGAGTACTGCGCTCTCCAGCCATTTGCAGGCTATCAGCCGCGTGATTAATTCGAAGAATGCGCTGCCTATTTTGGATTGTTTCCTCTTTGAACTACAAGACGGAACCTTGTCTGTAACCGTTTCCGACAGCGAAACAACGATGGTTACTACAGTCGAAGTGAACGAAAGTGATACCGACGGACGTTTTGCCGTAACCGCCAAAACTCTGTTGGATGCTTTGAAGGAAATTCCCGAACAACCGCTGACATTTGACATCAACACAAATTCTTTGGAGATTACAGTACAGTATCAAAACGGTAAATACAGCCTGATGGGACAGAACGCGGACGAATTCCCGCAATCGGCCATGCTGGGTGACAACGCCGTACGTGTGGAAATGGATGCGCAGGTGTTGCTGGGCGGTATCAACCGCGCGGTATTTGCAACCGCCGATGACGAGCTTCGTCCCGTGATGAACGGTATCTATTTCGATATTACCACCGAAGACATCACCATGGTGGCTTCCGACGGCCATAAGCTGGTACGCTGCAAGACGCTGGCCGCCAAAGGCAATGAACGCGCCGCTTTCATCCTGCCCAAGAAACCCGCCAACCTGATGAAGAACCTGTTGCCCAAAGAACAGGGCATGGTAACCATTGAGTTTGATGAACGTAACGCTGTGGTTACGCTGGAAAGTTATCGCATGGTATGCCGTCTGATTGAAGGACGCTATCCGAACTATAACTCTGTAATTCCGCAGAACAACCCGTATAAGGTAACGGTAGACCGCCAGCAACTGATAGGCGCGTTGCGCCGCGTGTCCATCTTCTCGTCACAGGCCAGCAGCCTTATCAAGCTGCGCATGCAGGAAAACCGGATTGTGATTTCGGCGCAGGACATCGACTTCTCCACTTCGGCGGAAGAAACACAGACTTGCCAGTATACGGGCAATCCGATGAGCATCGGCTTCAAATCTACTTTCCTCATAGATATCCTGAATAATATTTCAGCGGATGAAGTGGTTATCGAATTGGCCGATCCTTCACGCGCCGGCGTTATCGTTCCGGTAGAGCAGGAAGAAAACGAAGACCTGCTGATGCTGCTGATGCCGATGATGCTGAATGACTAATGAGATAGTAACCTGTCATTTTTTGTTTAGGCACGGATTACGCGGATTTCACGGTTCAGGTTTATAGGAAAACCGTGTCAGTCCGTGTAATCCGTGCCTAAAAGATAAATAAATACGAAACTTCATGAAACTGAATCTTAAAAATCCGATTGTCTTTTTTGATTTGGAGACCACCGGTACAAACATTAACTCAGACCGAATAGTAGAAATCTGTTATCTCAAAGTATATCCCAACGGGAACGAGGAAACCAAAACCATGCGTATCAATCCCGAAATGCATATTCCGGCGGAAGCTTCCGCCGTTCATGGCATTTATGATGAAGATGTAGCGGACTGTCCCACGTTTAAGGAAGTGGCGCGCGGTATCGCCAATGATATTGAAGGCTGCGACCTTGCCGGTTTCAATTCCAACCGTTTCGATATTCCCGTTCTGGCGGAAGAATTCCTGCGTGCGGATGTGGATATCGACATGAGCCGCCGCAAGTTTGTGGATGTGCAGGTTATCTTCCATAAAATGGAACAGCGCACGCTGTCCGCCGCCTATAAGTTCTATTGCGGCAAGAATCTGGAAGACGCCCATACGGCGGAAGCGGACACTCGCGCTACCTATGAGGTGCTGATGTCGCAACTGGACCGCTATCCGGACTTGCAGAACGATGTGACTTTCCTGTCGGATTATTCCAGTTTCAACAAGAATGTGGACTTTGCGGGACGCATGGTTTACGATGATAAAGGTGTGGAAGTGTTTAATTTCGGTAAGTACAAAGGCATGTCGGTAGCCGATGTGTTGAAGCGTGATCCGGGATATTACAGCTGGATACTGAACAGTGATTTTACGCTGAATACCAAAGCCATGCTGACTAAAATCCGCCTGCGTGAGATTACTCAGAAGTGATATTTGTAATTAGTATTTTGATTTCATGGCAAATCCACTGAAAGGAAAGAAAATAGTACTCGGCATTACAGGCAGTATTGCCGCTTATAAAGCCTGCCATATCATCCGCGGACTTATAAAACAGGGTGCGGAAGTGCAGGTCGTTATAACCCCTGCGGGAAAAGAATTCATAACTCCCATTACTTTATCCGCCCTCACCGGGAAGCCTGTCATCAGTGAGTTTTTTGCGCAACGTGACGGGACATGGAACAGTCACGTGGATTTGGGCTTGTGGGCGGATGCCATGCTGATAGCTCCGGCCACGGCTTCCACTATCGGCAAAATGGCGAATGGCGTTGCCGACAATATGCTGATAACCACTTATCTGTCTGCGAAAGCTCCTGTGTTTGTGGCTCCGGCGATGGATTTGGATATGTATGCTCATCCGTCCACCCAAAAGAACCTGGAGACGCTGCGCTCGTATGGCAATCATATCATAGAACCGGGCACGGGCGAGCTGGCGAGCCATTTGGTGGGCAAAGGAAGAATGGAAGAACCGGACGTTATCATCCGTCATTTGGAAGAGTTCTTCGCAGCCAAAGACGGTGATCTGGCCGGAAAGAAAATTATGATAACTACCGGACCTACGTATGAAAAAATAGACCCGGTGCGTTTCATCGGCAATTATTCGTCGGGTAAGATGGGCTTTGCGCTTGCCGATGAATGTGCGGCAAGAGGAGCGGCTGTGACTCTGGTTTCGGGACCTGTGCAGCTCCGTACGCATTATCCTATGCATCAACATTTCAATGTCGAGTCTGCCGGACAGATGTTCGAGGCGGCCACTTCTTTGTTTTACAATGCGGATGCCGTTATTATGGCCGCCGCCGTAGCCGACTATACGCCGGAGCAGGTGGCCGATAAGAAGATTAAGCGGGAAAAGACCGGGGATATGTCGTTGGATTTGAAGCCTACGCAGGATATTGCCGCCCGTTTGGGAGAGATGAAGAAGCAATATCCCGGCAAAGTGCTGGTAGGGTTTGCCCTCGAAACCAATGACGAACGACAGAATGCGGAAGATAAGCTGAACCGTAAGAATCTGGACTTTATCGTGCTCAATTCGTTGAATGACAAAGGCGCCGGATTCCGTTACGATACCAATAAAATCAGTATTATAGACCGGAATGGTAAAAAGGATTATCCGTTGAAGTCCAAAGCCGAGGTGGCTGCGGACATTATCGACCATCTGGTGGAAGTGATGAAACATTAATGCTATTTTCGATTATCAACTCTCAATTCTCAATTTTATAAAATGTTGCGTTCTCTATACATACAGAATTATGCGCTTATCGAGAAACTTGATATAGACTTCGGTAGCGGTTTCTCGGTGATTACCGGTGAGACAGGCGCCGGAAAGTCCATTATACTGGGAGCTATCGGCCTGTTGCTGGGGCAGCGCGCCGATGTGAAGTCTATCAGGCGAGGCGCCGCGAAATGTGTGATTGAAGCCCGTTTTGAGATTGCGGGCTACGGCATGCAGCCTTTCTTTGAGGAAAACGAACTGGAATACGAAGATGAGTGCATTCTGCGCCGTGAGGTCTATGCTTCGGGCAAGAGCCGCGCATTCATCAATGATACGCCGGCTTCATTGGTACAGATGAAAGAGCTTGGTGAGCAATTGATTGACGTGCACTCGCAGCATCAGAACTTATTGCTGAACAAAGAGGGTTTCCAGCTGAATGTGCTGGATATATTGGCGCATGATGAAGAAGAACTGGCCGCCTATCAGTCCCTTCATCGGGAATGGAAGCAGGCGCAGCGGGATTTAGAGAACCTTATCGCCCTTGCCGGACAGAATAAGGCTGATGAAGACTATATCCGTTTTCAGTTGGAGCAGTTGGAAGACGCTCACCTGACTGCCGGAGAGCAGGAAGAGCTGGAGCGGGAAGCCGATACGCTGAGCCATGCGGAAGAGATAAAAGCCGGACTGTTCCGTGCCGGTCAGGTGATGAACTCCGATGAAGGCGGTCTGCTCTCCGCGTTGAAAGAGTGTTTGAACACAATGTCGGGGCTGCAGAAAGTATATCCTTCGGCCGGGGAACTTGCCGAGCGTCTGGAAAGCAGCTATATCGAATTGAAAGATATTTCCCAGGAGATTTCAGGAAAGGAAGAAGAGGTTGAATTTAATCCCGCCCGGCTGGAAGAAGTGAACGACCGTTTGAACCTGATTTATACTCTCCAGCAGAAACATCGAGTCTCTACGGTGGACGAACTGCTGGCTTTGGCGGACGATTATGCAGCGAAACTCTCCAACATCACTTCATCGGATGAACAGATTGAAGAACTGAAGTCCCGTAGCGAAGCCTTATATAATAAGGTGAAAAAGCAGGCTGCGGTACTGACCGAATTGCGTACTGCCGCAGCCCGCGAGGTCGAGAAACAAATGGCAGCCCGTTTGATACCGTTAGGAATGCCTAATGTTCGTTTCCGGGTAGAGATAGGTACACGTAAGGAGCCGGGTGCGCATGGCGCGGATACGGTGGGCTTCCTTTTCTCCGCCAATAAGAACGGGGCGTTGCAGAATATATCTTCGGTAGCTTCGGGCGGTGAGATTGCCCGTGTTATGCTGTCTGTCAAGGCGATGATAGCCGGAGCGGTGAAGCTGCCCACTATCGTATTCGATGAAATAGATACCGGAGTTTCCGGTGAGATAGCCGACCGTATGGCGGACATTATGCAGGAAATGGGGGATAGCGACCGCCAGGTTATCAGCATTACCCACCTGCCGCAGATTGCCGCCCGCGGACGTGCCCATTATAAGGTGTATAAGCAGGATAATGAGACGGAAACCAACAGCCATATCCGCCGCCTGACGGACGAAGAACGGGTAGAGGAGATAGCGCATATGTTGAGCGGCGCCACCTTGACGGAAGCTGCGCTGAACAATGCAAAGGCGTTGTTGGGCATCGTCTGACGGGTGCCGTAATTCTGCGCTTGTAAAGTAGAGGTTTATAGCCGTAGCGTAAAGCTCCGGCAGACTGAAGTAAGACAAAAAACAATTAAGATATAATGACAGATAAAAGTGAAATGATTTTCGGCGTTCGCGCCGTAATAGAAGCTATTCAGGCAGGTAAGGACATAGACAAGATATTGGTGAAGAAAGATATTCAGAGCGACTTGTCCAAAGAGTTGTTTGCCGCTTTGAAGGGAACTTTGATTCCCGTGCAACGTGTGCCGGTGGAACGTATCAACCGTTTTACACGCAAGAACCATCAGGGTGTGATAGCGTTTGTTTCCGCCGTGACCTACCAGAAAACGGAAGACCTTGTGCCGTTTCTGTTTGAAGAGGGAAAGAACCCGTTGTTTGTCATGCTGGACGGCATAACGGATGTGCGTAATTTCGGAGCGATAGCCCGTACTTGCGAGTGCGCGGCGGTAGATGCCGTTATTATCCCCGCCAAGAACAGCGTGACGGTGAATGCCGATGCGGTGAAGACTTCGGCGGGAGCGTTGCATACCTTGCCCGTATGCCGTGAGCAGAACTTGAAAGATACCTTGCAGTACCTTAAAAACAGCGGCTTCCATATTGTGGCTGCCACGGAAAAAGGTGATTACGACTACACAAAAGCCGATTATACCGGCCCTATGTGTATCATCATGGGCGCTGAGGATAAAGGCGTCTCTTACGACAACCTTGCATTATGCGACGAATGGGTAAAGATTCCGATGCTGGGTACGATTGAATCTCTTAACGTATCTGTTGCGGCGGGTATTCTGATTTATGAAGCTGTGAAACAAAGAACCAACTAAATATGAAAAAGAAGATTTTCCTGCTTTTCACTCTGTGCCTTCTGGCTCAGTGGAGTGTAGCGCAAGCCCCCAAATGGGTGGAGAAAGCTAAACGTGCCGTGTTCTCGGTGGTCACTTATGGCGAGAATGACAAGATTCTGAATACCGGAAACGGGTTCTTCGTAACGGAAGACGGCGTTGCCTTGTCCGATTACTCTCTGTTCAAGGGAGCGCAACGGGCGGTAGTGATGAACTCGGAAGGCGTACAGATGCCGGTAGTTTCTATTTTGGGCGCAAATGATATGTACGATGTCATTAAGTTTCGTGTAGGCATATCAACCAAGAAAGTTCCTGCATTGAACCCGGCAACCACGGCTCCGGCAGTGGGCGCCAATGTATATATCCTGCCTTATTCCACGCAAAAAGACCGTTCTTATACCGCCGGACAAGTGAAAGCGGCGGATAAGTTCTCCGAAAAGTATTATTACTATACGCTCAACCTGCGTCTGAAAGATAAGATGGTGAGTTGTCCCGTAATGACCGAGGAAGGACAGGTCTTTGCCCTTGCGCAGAAATCATCCGGCGCCGACACCGCAACAATCTGTTATGCGGTAGATGCTAAGTTTGCCATAGACCAGAATGTTTCGGCGTTCTCTTTCAGCGATATGACTTTAAAGAATATCGGCATCAAGAAGGCATTGCCCGATACGGAAGAACAGGCGTTGGTGTTCCTCTTCATGGCTTCTTCACAGGTTACCCCGGAGAAGTACGCCGAACTGCTGGATGACTTCGTCGCCGAATATCCGAATAGCGCGGACGGTTATTTGCGTCGTGCTACCAACCGGTTGTATCAGTCAAAAGATGACGCCTCGATGGATAAGGTAGCGGCCGATATGGATAAGGCCCTGAGCGTAACTCAGAAGAAGGACGATGTATATTACAATCGTGCCAAGCTGATATACAATTATATGTTGGGCAATCCGGAGAAACCTTACAAGGACTGGTCGTACGACAAGGCTGCGGATGAAATAAGAAAGGCGATTGCCGTTCAGGAACTTCCGGTGTACGTACAGACCGAAGGAGATATTTTGTTTGCGAAACAAGATTATCCGGCTGCTTTGGCTTGCTATGAAAAGGTGAATCAGTCCAATCTGGCGTCGGCGGCCACTTTCTTCAGCGCAGCCAAGACCAAAGAACTGATGAAAGCGCCTGCGGAAGAAGTAGTAGCGCTTATGGATAGTTGTATGGCACGCTTCAGCGAGCCGTATACGGAAGAAGCCGCCCCTTATCTGTTGGAACGTGCCCAAGCCCGTATGAATGCGAATCAGGCGCGCGCCGCGATGCTCGACTATGATGCGTATTACAAGACGGTAAACGGCAAGGTGAATGATGTATTCTATTACTATCGTGAGCAGGCCGCCTTGAAAGCCAAGCAGTTCCAGCGTGCGCTGAATGATATGGAAAAGGCTATCGAATTAAGTCCGAAAGATTTGACTTACCGTGCGGAACTTGCCGTTGTCAATATTCGTGTGGGACGTAATGAGGAAGCGCTGAAGGTGCTGCAGGCCGCTTTGGAAATCGACCCTAAATATGCGGAAGCCTATCGTCTGATGGGAATCGCGCAGTTGCAGATGAAGAAAAATCAGGAAGCGTGCCAAAGTTTTGCCAAAGCGAAAGAATTGGGAGACCCGAATGTGGATGAACTGATTAAAAAGCATTGCAAATAAGTGATATACTAACGATAAAGGCTCTGCTTTCACAAGCAGAGCCTTTGTTTGGGAAACTTCCCCATGCTAAAATAAAAGTTAAGTCTAGGTATTAACAGGTTATGAGTGAAATTTCTTTCGTATATTCGTATAGTAAATGCACGGCTTTTAGGAATACTGCATGGACTTATTGATTTTTTTTGAGAATATTGTAAAGAAAGATACGATATACTTGATAATGAACAGATAAAAAGAATAAGAAAATTATGAAGAAAGTAATTTGCAGCCAAAAGGCTCCGGGCGCAATAGGCCCATACAGTCAAGCTATTGAAGCGAACGGAATGGTGTTTGTATCAGGTCAGTTACCCATTGACGCTGCTACCGGAGTGATGGCAGAGGGCGCAGAGGCTCAGGCACGCCAATCGCTGGAGAATGTAAAGCACATTTTGGAAGAAGCAGGATTGAGCATGGCGAATATTGTAAAGACTACCGTTTTTCTGGCGGATATGTCTTTGTTTGCCGATATGAATAAGGTGTACGCCACTTACTTTGACGGAGATTTCCCCGCCCGTTCGGCAGTTGCCGTAAAGGCGCTTCCGAAAGACGCTTTAGTGGAGATCGAGTGCATCGCGGTTCGCTAACAAGTCCGCTACAATAAAGCTGCTGCCACCTACGAAGATAAAGTCTTCCGGGTAGCTTTTTTCTTGCGCTGCGGTCACAGCGGCAGGGACATCCGGATAGCAGCTTCCCCGCAGACCGGCTTGTGCGGCGAGCGCGCGCAGCTCTTCTTCGGGCAGGGCGCGCTTTACGCAGGCCTTGGTGAAATAGTAGGCGGCGTCTTTGGGAAGCAGGGCGAGTACGCCGCTGATATCCTTGTCATTTACCATACCTATTACAATATGCAGCTGGCGGTAGGTCTGCTGCTTCAATTGTTCTACAATGTAGCTGATGCCGCCTACGTTGTGTCCGGTGTCGCATATCAGGGTGGGGGCGTCCTGCAGCTTTTGCCAGCGTCCCATTAATCCCGTTAGTTCGCAGACATGGGCGAAACCGCTGCGTATGCTTTGTTCGTCTATCCGGTAGCCGGCTTCTTGAAGCAGCGGTAAGGCGGTGAGAATGGTACGCGTGTTCTTTATCTGATAGAGCCCTTGCAATTCTGTTTTCATCCCGGGATAATCTTGTATCATCGTATCTTCCGCGAATATGACCGGAGCTTTTTCTTCTTCCGCTTTTTGCAGGAACACAGGTTTGGTTTCGGGAGTGGTTTCTCCGATGACGACGGGGATGCCTGCTTTGATGATGCCTGCCTTTTCTCCGGCTATCTTTGCCAGTGTGTCGCCTAAAAACTGGGTGTGGTCGAAACTTATGTTGGTGATAAGGCACAAATCCGGATGAATGATGTTTGTGCAGTCCAGCCTGCCGCCCAGCCCGACTTCAATGACGGCTGCATCCACTTTTTCATCGGCAAAATAACGGAAGGCCATGGCGGTGGTCAGCTCGAAGAAAGAAGGGTGCAGAGGCTCGAAAAAGTCACGCTCTTTTTCTACGAAACGTACTACATACTCTTCCGGTATAGGCTGTCCGTTTATACGGATACGTTCGCGGAAGTCTACCAAGTGGGGGGAAGTGTAAAGTCCCACACGATACCCGGCTTCCTGCAATATGGCGGCCAGCGTGTGCGAACAGGAGCCTTTGCCGTTGGTTCCCGCCACATGGATGGTGCGGAACGAGCGGTGGGGATGTCCGAAATGTTCGTCCAGTATACGTGTGTTTTCCAGCCCTTCTTTGTATGCCGAGCCACCCACTTGCTGGAACATGGGTACGCTGTTATATAAGTAAGTTAAAGTGTTCTGATAGTCCATCTTTTATAAAAATTAACGGGAAAGCAATCCTTTCTCCCTATTAAAGTGTTATCTTTAGGAACGGCAAAGATAAGGCAATTTTATTTAAGTGCGTATGCTTGCTTTATTTTATATGTCGGTATGAGGTATAAACAATTTAAATCTAAAGAGTATGGGAGCTAAGAAAAACTTTGTGATTGATACCAATGTTATCCTTCACGATTATAACTGTTTGAAGAACTTTCAAGAGAACGACATTTATCTTCCCATTGTAGTGCTTGAAGAACTCGATAAATTCAAGAAAGGCAACGAGCAGATAAATTTCAATGCCCGTGAGTTTGTCCGGGAACTCGACTTGATTACCGACGATAACCTCTTTACCAAAGGCGCTCCGCTGGGAGAGGGGCTGGGACGTTTGTTCGTAGTGGCCGGCTCGGTAGATTCGTCCCGCGTGCGTGATTCTTTCCCTGAACGCATTCCCGATCATCAGATATTGTCCGTCGTAGACTGGCTGACGGAGAAAAAGCCGAAAATGAAATCCATTCTTGTCACCAAAGACGTCAACCTTCGTATGAAAGCGCGCTCCATCGGACTACTGTGCGAGGATTATATCAATGACAAGGTAATCAATGTGGATATATTTGAAAAATCGAATGAAGTGTTCGAGGGGATCGACCCTACTTTGATAGACCGTATCTATTCATCCAAAGAGGGGCTGGATATCAGTGAGTTCGACTTTAAGGATGTCATCCATCCCAATGAATGCTTTGTACTGAAAAGCGACCGTAGCAGTGTGCTTGCCCGCTATAATCCTTTTACGCATTCTGTCTGCCGTGTAAACAAGACGAAGAATTACGGTATAGAACCGCGCAACGCCGAGCAGAGTTTTGCTTTTGAAGTGCTGAACGATCCGAATATCAAGTTGGTAGCCCTTACGGGTAAGGCCGGAACCGGTAAGACGCTGTTGGCGCTGGCTGCCGCTTTGGGCAAGCTGACGGATTATAAGCAAATCCTGTTGGCGCGTCCTATCGTCGCCTTATCCAATAAAGACCTTGGTTTCCTGCCGGGTGACGCCAATGAAAAGGTCGCTCCGTATATGCAGCCTTTGTTTGATAATTTGAACGTAATCAAGCATCAGTTTGCATCTAATTCGAGCGAAGTGAAAAGGTTGGAAGATATGCAGAAAAGCGACCAACTGGTTATTGAAGCCCTGGCCTTTATCCGTGGACGCAGCTTGAGCGAGACTTATTGTATCATTGACGAGGCGCAGAACCTTACTCCTCACGAAATCAAAACCATCATAACACGTGCCGGAGAGGGGACGAAGATGGTATTCACGGGTGACATCCAACAGATTGACCAGCCGTATCTGGACAGCCAGTCCAACGGACTTGTCTATATGATAGACCGCATGAGAGATCAGAACCTGTTTGCCCATATCAATTTAGTGAAAGGAGAGCGTAGCCAGCTGAGCGAGTTAGCAAGTAACTTGATGTAACATTTTATCATTTTCTTCTTCGCTTTGATAAAAATTAGTGTATCTTTGCGGTGCCTAAAACAAAAACTGTCAAACGTGATGAAGCGAAACTTTTTTCATCGGTACCTTTCAGCAAAGGTATTGCCGATATGGACTGTTCTATTGATTGATGTGCTTATTATTGTCGTATCCAGTCTGTTGGCTTATGCGCTGCGATATGATTTCCGGAGTCTGTTCTCGGAATCTTCGTCCATAGACATAACGATTGTGTGGACGGTAATCGTCAATGTGATATTCTTTAGAGTGTTTCGTACGTACTCTAACGTGCTTCGCTTTTCATCGTTTGTAGATATAATGCGCATATTCGTATCGCTGACGGTTTCCTACGCATTGTTGCTGATAACGAGTGTGCTGGCAAAAAGTTGCATGGACATTAATGTAGCGCCTGCTACGGTATTGTTCATGTCTTATATCATCAGTTTTGCCATGATGGCGTGTTCCCGTATTGTTGTAAAGATATTCTTCGAAGCGTTGAACTTTGACGGTTCGCACAGCGCCAATGTGTTTATTTACGGAGCCA
Source organism: Bacteroides clarus YIT 12056 (assembly GCF_900129655.1). Taxonomy (GTDB): domain Bacteria; phylum Bacteroidota; class Bacteroidia; order Bacteroidales; family Bacteroidaceae; genus Bacteroides; species Bacteroides clarus. Next base: position 156,595 of record NZ_FQWK01000003.1, on the reverse strand, counting down.
AAGAGGCCGGAGTGAATATTGCAAAAGCGCTGCGCGTTAATTTGCGTAACCATTACCGTTTGCGCGGTTTCATTGCCGATGAGCCGGAACTTATTAATAAGGTGATGATGGGGGTAAAGGTATATCCCAACGACAACGCCCTGATTGATAATCTGGACGACCGTGACGTGCATACCATTATCGTTTCTCCCGCCAAGATGGAAGCGCTCAAGCGCTCCGACATGGCAGACCGTTTATTGGCGCACAACATCAAACTGATGACGGCTCCGCCGCTGAGTGAATGGAATGGGCAGTTCCTGGACCGTACCCAACTGAAAGAAATCCAGATTGAGGACTTGTTGCAGCGCAATCCGATTGAGATTGATATTCATAAGGTTGCTTCCCATCTGGAAGGCAAGCGGGTGATGATTACCGGTGCCGCCGGTTCTATCGGTAGTGAAATCATGCGTCAGGTGGCTTCTTTCAATCCTTATAAACTGATTCTTGTAGACCAGGCGGAAACTCCGTTGCATGATATTCGTTTGGAACTACAGGACCGTTGGCGGGATATTGATGCCGAAACCATCATCGCCGATATTTCCAATGCAACTCGCATGGAAGAAATATTCAGGCAGTATAAGCCGCAGTATATTTTTCATGCGGCGGCGTACAAGCACGTACCGATGATGGAAGATAATGTATCCGAATCTATTCAGGTAAATGTTTACGGTACATGTACTGTCGCTGATTTGGCGGTGAAATACGGTGCGGAGAAGTTTGTGATGATTTCTACGGACAAGGCGGTGAATCCTACCAATGTAATGGGATGTTCCAAACGTATCTGTGAGATTTACGTTCAGTCGCTGGCGAAGAAATTACAGGCGGAAGGCGGACGTTTCACGCAGTTTATCACTACCCGTTTCGGCAATGTTTTGGGGTCGAACGGTTCGGTCATTCCCCGTTTTCGTGATCAGATACAGCGTGGCGGGCCTGTAACGGTGACTCATCCGGAAATTATACGTTACTTTATGACCATTCCGGAAGCTTGCCGTTTGGTACTCGAAGCCGGTAGTATGGGGCATGGAGGAGAGATTTATATCTTCGATATGGGTAAACCGGTGCGGATTGTAGACCTTGCTAAGCGTATGATCAGTCTTTCCGGACGTACTGATGTCAAGATAGAATTTACAGGGTTACGTCATGGCGAGAAGTTGTATGAGGAACTGCTTAATGTCCGGGAGCTGACAAAACCGACCTATCACGAAAAGATTATGATTGCTACTGTACGCGAGTATGATTATGATGAAGTGCGGGAACGTATTCAGAAGTTGATTGAGGTCAGCTATACTTATGACCAGATGAAGATTGTGGCGGCCATGAAAGATATTGTTCCTGAGTTTGTCAGCAAGAATTCCTGCTTTGAGGTTCTGGATAAGAAAGAGTAGGAGCCGGTGAAGTCTGAAACAGACAATGATTATGATATAAAAGAACGGATGATGCGTTTATCATAAACGCATCATCCGTTTTAGTATGTATCACACTTACTTGCGTGAGGAGAAATATTTCAGGAATTGGGTACGTTCGAATGTATTTACGCCATTCAAGTCGCTTACATTCAGCATGCCTTTGAACTGGTTGATATTCTCCATTCCTTTACGGTCCATCCATAAATTCAGGAAACGAACATATTCGTCAATGATGGCATAGGAATTCTGATACAGCACACTGCATATCTCTACCGCCGAAGCACCTGCCAGAATAGCTTTTACTACTCCTTCAGGAGCGTGTATACCGCCGGATGCTGCATAGTCCAGCTTACCGACTGCTGCAGAAGCGATACCTATCCAACGTAAAGATTTAGATAAATCGGCATCTGTGCTGAATACGCTTCCGGCGCTTTGAGCCATCTTTTCAATATCGATATCCGGCTGGTAGAAGCGGTTGAACATGACTACCGCCGCCGCACCGTTAGCATAAAGCTGGTCGATGAGAGCAATAGGGTTGGTAAGATTGTCTCCCAATTTCATGATGACAGGAATATTGACCGTTTTCTTGATGTGGCTCAAGATATCGATATGGCGCTGTTCAAAGGAACCGTAAGCATATTGCATATCAGTTTGCAAAGCAAGGATATTAATTTCCAAAGCATCTGCTCCGGCTTCTTCTATTTTCTTGGCAAACTCAATCCAGTCTGCATCCTGATAACAGTTGATACTGGCGATGATAGGAATATCGCAGACTTTCTTGCTCTCTTTGATTAAATTCAAATATTCACCCAATTTGTGTTCGCGTATATATCCCACCAGGTAATCGCTTCCTTCCGGATACATATTGGGATCTCCAAGCCAGTCGGCTTCCATCATGATTTGCTCCTCGAAAAGTGACTTGAGTACAATAGCTCCTGCCCCGGCTTCATAAAGCTTCTGGTTCTTAGCAGCGCTGTCGGTAAGTCCGGAACTGCTGATAATGATCGGGTTTCTAAGTTTTAACCCTGCAAAAGTAGTTTCTAATGTTGCCATGATAATAGTTATTAGTGATTAATATATTCTTTCTCCAAATATTTTACTTCCTACACGTACCAAAGTGCTACCGGCGGCAATTGCCTCGTGATAATCGTGTGACATCCCCATAGACAGCTCCCGAAACCACTCTGCATTGGAAAACCATGTGGCCTTAACTTCTTGGAAGAAGCTATTTAATGAACAAAACTCAGCTTTGATTTGTTCGACATTATCGGTATTTGTCGCCATGCCCATCAGTCCGCATATCCGGATGTTCTTAAGCTCTTTCCACTCATCGCCCGTAAGCATTTCCCGACATTCGTCGAAACTGAAACCAAATTTAGTTTCTTCTTGTGCAATGTGCAGTTGGAGCAGACAGTTTACCATTCGTCCTGCCTTGGCTGCTTGCTTGTTGATTTCGGTGAGAAGTTTGTAGGAGTCAACTCCGTGAATCAATGCTACATAAGGTACGATATATTTGATTTTATTTGTTTGCAGATGTCCGATGAAATGCCATTCTATGTCTTTGGGCAGGCTTTCATATTTGGCTGTCATTTCTTGCACCTTACTTTCTCCGAACACACGTTGCCCTGCGTTATAGGCTTCTTCTATGGCTTCGTTAGGGTGAAATTTGGAAACAGCTACCAGTCGCACCCCTTCAGGCAGTTCGCTCAGTACTTGTTTTATATTTTCTGCAATCATCAGTTCTCTTGTTTTATGATTTATAAGCTATAAGTCATGAGTACCCAATAATAACTCATAACTTATAACTCATAACTTAAATTACACTTCCGGCTTATCATTCGGTTCTGCACTGTACGGATATACATCCATGATGGCGGTTTCTGCTACCGATGCAATTTGATAGTCGGCCATTGTACCTTTCATACCCTCATCCAGTTTCTTTACTGCGTCGCGCAGGTCGGCGGCTTGTACCAGTACCTGAGTAGATGTTTTCTTCTCCGCACCGCTTTTTTCATCCAATGTGATGAAAACCAGTTTGCATTTGAACCAACGGTCGGCAGCATCTTCTTCGCAAGGGAAGAGTTCACTGTAATTCGCCCGTTTAATATCCGATACGGTAAACTCACCGGAAATAAACGGCGTCATCTCTTCAATGATGCGCGCTTCCGCTTCCGTAAAGCTGAGTGCGTCTACCAGATAAGGTTCGGTAACTTTCTTGTTCATTCCGTTTTCCATTGTTTTCTCGTAACGGATTTTGCACTCAAACCATGTATGCATTGCCATAATTTTCTGATTTTTAGTTAGTGTTTTTAATTAATAAATTAATTGCTTTCTTCTTTCTGTCATTTTGCGACTTATTGAAGAATCTCTTTCCCGTTTATATTGGAAAGGGTGTACAAAGATAAACGAAAAAGAGGAAAAATGTTCGATGTATGTGAAAGAAGATTATGTTAATGCAAAACTTTTTATCTATTAAATATTTTGTAGTTCCATACGGAGTGTTTATCTTTGCCCTTGCAAAACGAGCTAATCGTGGACGAAAATTCTATTCTTGAGATGAGAAATGTAGTGGATGCTACATTCGGCGGAGCCATAAAAGAAACTCTGCTATAATGAAATCATAAAACGCTTATTACTAAACTATTAATAATTTATTATTAGCATTTGTTAACTACGTCGGATCATAAGCATTGGCATGCTGTTTATGTTCGTCACAATACCGAATTTAAGGTAGAAACGTGGCTACGTGAGCAAGGAGTAGAAGTCTATTTGCCTGTGCAGGATGTATTTCTGGAATATGCCGGAAAGCGTGTGAAAGTGACAAAGCCGGTAATTACAGGTATGGTGTTTGTCTGCCTTTCTCGTTCCGAACTCTCTGTGGTAGAACAAGCACCCAACGTTCATCATTTCTTTAGTAAACGTGGCACTAATGCCCCTCTTGTCATTCCCGACCAACAAATGGCAGACTTCCGCTTCATGGTCGACCTCTCCGATACTTCTATTTTAATGGTTAATGAGCCGATTACTCCGGGAACTATGGTTACTGTGGCAAAAGGAAGTATGCAGGGGGTACGAGGCGAAATGGTGAAATATGAAAGTAAATATTACATAGCTGTAAGATTGCAGGAGTTGGGATGTGCGTTGGTTAGTGTGCCGGTGAGCTATGTACGGCGTGGATAGTATCTACCTTCTCATTTATCTAAAGAGAATCAGTCTCTGCTTTCCCAATGTTAAAATGTAAAATAAGTAATATACATCCTATTGATAAGGAGTTAATTTCTAGTAGTTATGATATTAACTTTATAGATGATAGGAAGTTAACTTAGTCAATATGTTAAAGTTAACTTGGTATGATGTTATAAATTAATATGTTTATAGCATAAATAGATAAGTTCTATTTGTTTTCTCTTTTAACTAATTTTTGATAAGTGTCTGAAGTTTCTCGAACTGCCAAAAGTTTAAAAAACGCCAAGATAGGCCTTGTTTTTTATTTTATTAATTTGATCTTACAATTCTTTTCCCGTAAAGTTTTTTTAGAGTGTTTGGGAGCGGAACTTTTAGGATTAAGTACCACAGCACAGAACCTGATAGGTTTCTTGAATTTGGCAGAATTGGGGATAGGTGGAGCTATTGCTTTTACGCTCTACAAGCCTCTTTATGAGAAAAATGTCCAGGTTGTGAATGAAGTCGTTTCCGTACAAGGATGGCTTTATCGCCGGGTAGCCTATTGCGTGATTATCGGTGCATGCATATTAATGTGTTTTTTTCCGTTAATCTTTGAAAAGGCAAACGTTCCTTTGTGGTATACTTATGGCTCTTTTATCGTTTTATTGATAAGCGCATTACTCGGCTATTTTATTAATTACCGCCAAATAGTTCTTACTGCCGACCAAAAAGAGTATATGATAACTTGGAACTTACAAGGTGGCAGAGCCGTAAAAGTTTTTTTGCAGATACTTGCTATTTATTATTTGGATAATGGATATGTCTATTGGATGATTTTAGAATTGGTCGTATCGGTCGCTATGGCTGTTGCATTGGATAAATTGTTGAAGCGGACATATCCTTGGCTGAAATCAATACCTTCAAAAGGCGGAAAACTCCGGAAAAAATATCCGGAAATCATTCAGAAAACGAAACAGGTCTTTTTTCATCAAATAGCTGGTGTCGTATTAACTCAAACAAGTCCCTTAATAATTTATGCTTATGCTTCATTAACTTTGGTAGCTATTTATGGCAACTATATGCTTATTATTTTGGGAGTAATTTCTCTTATGAATTCTTTATTTAACGGGATCAATGCCTCTGTTGGCAATTTGGTGGCTGAGGGAGATATGGAGCGTATTAAATCGGTCTTTTGGGAATTTACGTCTATAAAAATGTGGTTTGCTTCAATTATATGTTTCGGAATTTATACATTGGGACATTCTTTTATCACTCTTTGGGTTGGTAAGGAATTTATATTGGAAGAAACTGCATTTCAATTTTTAGTGATAATTGCTTTTATAAATCTTACACGGACAAGTCAAGTCTTTTTGTCTGCTTTCGGGCTATTTCAAGATATTTGGGCTCCGCTGACAGAAGCCATACTCAATTTAGGACTCTCAATCCTTTTGGGGTATTATTACGGGTTAACAGGTATTTTATTTGGTGTTTTAATAAGCCTTCTGTTGATGGTTTGCTGTTGGAAACCTGTTTTCTTATTTAAAAAAGGATTTAAAACAAGTCTCAATGAATATATTTGGCGTTATGCCAAATATGTGATATTAATTCTAATATCTTGGTTAGCCATTTCTCTTTTTTTAGATTTGTCTTCTTTAGATATAATAACTTCATATAGAACGTTCTGTTGGATTGCTTTTAAATATCTTTCCATCTATGTTATATTAAGTTTAGTATTATTTGCCTGTTTTGATAAATCTTTTCGATTGTCTATGGCAAGAATGAAATTGTTATTCGGTAAATAGGTAATCAAATTTACAGTGTATTTTTGTTAAGATGAGTTCGGGAAACAGTAAGAGATATAGAATAAAAATATCTTTACTCTTTTATTTGATATTGATTTTTGTACAGTTTGTAATTTGGATACAGTGTCCCGATGAAGATATTATTTCATTTTTGAAATATTATGCGTGTGCTATATATATTGTAGGAATTATAATACCGTTATTACTTGGGATAAATATTGTCCACCCATATATTCTTTATCTTTTAGCTTTTGGTGTTTTTATGATGTCACGAGTTTTCTTAGATACCTTTGGGGTGGAGAATGCTTTTTTTGATGTGGCAACATGGGCTAACGACTGGTCTTTTTTTTCGCAACCGATACAGTTTGAAATGTTGAATGCTTTAATCTTCTTTTTATTATTTGCTTCTTTAGGAGCTTTATCTGTATTTTATCTTTCTAGCGGATTGTATGAAAATAGAAGTATAAAGGAAGCAACTCCTATCATGTTGGCAGTACGACGTTTAGGTTTTGCTCTTTTTATAGCTTTTACTATACCTTATTTGATATATTTATACCAAGCTGTAAAATATGTTATGGAGAATGGGTATTTGGCTGTATATCTGAACGAGTCTGCCACTTCTGTTACTAATCCTTTCTTGAGAATAAGCGATGATTTTTGTATAGCTGGTTTGTTTTTATATTTAAGCACATTCCCATCCGGAAAGAAATATAAGTTTGCAATAATCTTTTATATATTTACTTTACTAATAATGTTGGGAACGGGGGGAAGAACTGCCACGTTTACGCAAATATTTGCATTTATTGTATATTTGGGGTTACGAGGTTTGCGGATAGATAAGAGGCGTATTATATATTTTAGTCTAACTGTTTGTGGATTGATATATACTGCTCAAATTGTAAATGATTTTCGTGATAAAGGATTTGAGGGATTGGTTAGTGATAGTGAAAGCGATATTCCTATTGCACAACTTGTGCAGACTTTTTTTTGGCAGCAAGGTACTTCCATACAGACTATTGGACGTACCATAGAGCACGCAGATGATGTTACAAACGGATGGCTTTATTTCTATGGACCTATTACAGACAATCTAAGAAAAAATCCAGTTGCGGAGAGTCTTAATTTTGGAATTCCTCAAGGACAAGTTGCAGAAACTGTAAAAAAAAGCTATTCGTGGAGTGATAAACTTTCTTACATAGTAGCCCCAAAATACTATTTGTTAGGGCATGGTATGGGAAGTAGTGCAATTGCAGAATCTTACATCTTTGGTGGTATGTTTGGGGTGATGTTTGTGGGTTATATGCTTGTTTTTTGTGTAATATTTTTTGTGGAAAAATATAAAAAAACATATACGGGGGTATTTCTTTTATTCTTTATGTTACCGGCATTTTTTATTTCTCCTCGTTCTGCTCCAATGAATATAGTACCAGTCTTGTTTAGACCTTTATTTATGCTATTTTTTATACAATTATTATTTTATTTAAAACAACGATATATTCTTTTTTCCATGAATAAATTATGAAAATATCAATAATTATTCCCGTCTATAATGTTGAAAACTATTTGGCTGAGTGTTTAAATAGTGTTGTAAATCAGACTTATCGCGATATTGAAATTATTATAGTGAATGATGGTTCTACGGATAATTCATTCTCTATAATTCAGCAGTATCAGTTACACGATGAACGAATTAAGATTATTAATCAGGAAAATCAAGGTTTAAGTGCGGCAAGGAATGCAGGAATGAAAGTCGCTTCAGGAGATTATCTTTGGTTTATAGATAGTGATGATTATGTAGCAATTAATGCTTGTGAAGAATTTGTAAAACATTTATGTACGGGTTGTGATTTGGTTGTCTTTAACCGTTGTTTGTTTGACGATCAAGAAAAAGAAATTGTAACTTTCAATGATGTAAATAAAATATATAATAGTGGGAGAGCATATTTACTCAATGCTGTAAAATATCGAGATTTCGCAGCTCCTGTATGTTTTAAAATATTTAGGCGAAATTTAATCCAGACGTTGCAGCTACGATTTACTAAAGATATAGTTTATGAAGATTTGCTCTTTTCTTTTGAGTATTTGTATAATTCTAATAAGGTTATTGTACTGGATGATAATCTTTATTTTTATCGGCATCATAGAAATGGGAATATAACATCTACGATAAAAGATAAAGATAGAGACGTTTTATATACAGTTGGAGCGATAGATAGATATTTGTTACAACGAGGTGATCGTAATGATTTATATGATATAATGTTATTTACATGGGTTTATAATAGTATAATAATAAAATATATATGTATAGCACCCTTTTCTTGTAAAGCTCATCGTATAATTAGGGATATTTTAGAGGACTCTGTTTTCCATAAATATGTATCTAATATCTTAACAATAAATAATATGCCGTTCAGATACAAATGCTCTGCATGGCTATCATTAAATTGTTATCCATTATTTGTACTTTTTATATATAGCTATTTTAAACTCACAAGAATCTTTAAATGAAAAATATTGCAATAATATTAGCTGGCGGAACGGGGCAAAGATTGGGGGATTCTATACCTAAACAGTTCCTGAAAGTTGCCGGAAAAAAAGTTATAGAACACACATTGGATGTGTTTCAGAATCATCCGCAAATTAACGAGATTGCGGTTGTCTCCAATCCGGCTTTTGTAAATGATGTAGAGAATATTGTAATAAAGAATAGTTATACTAAATTGAAGAGAATACTTCAAGGCGGTAAAGAACGTTATCACTCCAGTTTAGCGGCTATTAATGCCTACGATAGTAATGAAGAGCTTAATCTTATTTTTCATGATGCCGTGCGTCCTTTAGTGAATGACCGGATCATATCGGATTGCATACGGGCTTTGGAAGAATATAATGCAGTAGATGTAGCTATCAAAACTACCGATACCATTATCGAAGTAAATGAAAAAGAGTATATAACCGGTATTCCTGCCCGTGAGGACTTGCGTAACGGACAAACCCCGCAAGCTTTTAAATTATCCACTATTAAGAAAGCATATGAATTGGCCTTACAAGACGCTGATTTTAAGACAACGGATGACTGCGGTGTAGTGTATAAATATCTGCCGGATGAACCCGTATATGTCGTAAAGGGTGAGCAGTTTAATATGAAACTTACTTATAAAGAAGATTTATTCCTTTTGGATAAGTTGTTTCAATTGAAATCAATAGCCCAACAGAACGAAACGATAACTCCTAAAGCACAATCGGGGTTGGCAAACTCTGTAATCGTGGTTTTTGGTGGCAGTTATGGCATAGGACTTGACATCGTGAATATTTGCACCTGTTATGGAGCGCATACATATTCTTTCAGCCGCTCGGAAAATGGTGTTGACATTTCAAATAAGTTGTTGGTAGCAAAAGCTCTGAAAGAGGTGTACGAAAAGGAAGGGCGGATAGATGCCGTAGTAAATACTGCCGGAATACTTGATAAAGAACCTTTGGTGAATATGTCCTATGAGGATGTTTATAAAAGCATTAATATTAACTACTTAGGTGCTGTTATTGTAGCTAAGGAGTCTTATCCGTATTTACAGGACAGTAAAGGAGAATTATTGCTGTTCACTTCCAGTTCTTATACACGGGGACGTTCGTTGTATAGTCTGTATTCGTCTTCCAAAGCTGCGATTGTCAACTTTGTGCAGGCATTAAGTGAAGAATGGTACGATTGTGGGGTACGTGTAAATTGTATTAATCCGGAGCGGACAAAGACACCTATGAGAACAAGAAACTTTGGTATGGAACCTGATGACAGTCTGCTGAAGTCCAATGTTGTGGCTGCTGTTTCGGTTAATAGTCTGTTTTCTTCAATGACGGGTGAAGTAATTGATGTAAGGAAAAAGTGATATGTGTCTTTGGAGTGAATTAATTTTTTATTGGTGCGGTGAAAGAAAAAATGTTATTGGATTGCATCTACACGACGAGAAGCCCGATATGTGAGGAGCTTTTTTACCAGCCTGTTATTGATATTTTTAAAATATGCAGATTATCAGTTTGTTAGATGCTTAATGATTTCTATGCTACAGAAACGTGAAAATAACATTTAACAGTCAGCATCGTGAAAGTTAACTCTTACGGTGCAAAAAGTTAAACGTTTTGGCGGTAATAGTTAAATCTTTTTTATGATACTTCTGACGGCTGCCCGAAAGATGGGTGAGAGATCCTCTGCATATGTCGTTTTTTAGAAAATAACTGTTTATTTATTGTGAAATCGGATAGTGAATTAATGAATGAACTCTCTCATAGGGTTAATTATTTGAGGGAACTTTCTTCGGATGAATCGGCTTCATTGAAGTCAGCATTAATAGGTATATACAAAGATGTTGCAACCCTATGCAATAAGTATAACTTGACTTATATGTTGAGTGGCGGTAGTTGTTTGGGGGCAGTCCGTCATAAGGGGTTTATTCCGTGGGATGATGATTTGGATATAATGATGCCTCGTAAAGATTATGAAACGCTTATTCTTCTATGTAAAAGAGGAGAGTTGGGAGATAAGTATGAGATTAACTATCCAAATCCAAGTACCGACAGTAAAAATGTGTTTCTTAAGATTTATAGAAAAAATTCTATTAATCAAGAATTGTTTAATGAGAATACACCTTTTCCTAAAGGAATATATTTAGATGTATTTGCTTTGGATGGAGTTCCTGCCAATAAACTTTTCCGTTTTGTTAAGGGATGTATCGCCAATCTGTTGCAATATATTTCTATCATGGTATTAATGGCGCAATACCCGAGTAAGTCTTTTAAAAAATTTGTGTCTTTGGATGTTCAGTTGAAAAGAAGATATAAACTAAAATTGTTTTTAGGTAAGATATTTGGTGTGATAAGTCATAAGACATGGGTGTATTGTTTTGATAAATTTGTTGCGAATGACAATATGAATAATTTGGTAGGTATACCTACCGGTAGAAAATATTATAATGGTGAGATTTTTGAGGCTTCTGTTTTTTTTCCGCCACAAAAGGTAAAATTTGAGGATTTAGATGTTTTTATTCCGGCTGATTATGACAAGTATCTTACTAATCTTTATAAAGATTATATGCAACTCCCGCCTCTTGAAAAACGTGAACGACATTTTATAATGAAGTTTGAACTTCCAAATGATTAAAAAAATCTATTTTAATACATAATAATATATGATTTTAACTTTCGGTATAGTAGCATATAATGCATGTCGGTATTTACCGAGTTTATTGTCGGACCTTAAGAAACAGGATTATCCGCATTCTTTAATACAAGTAATATTAGTAGATAGTATGTCTACTGATAATACAAAATCCATTATGCTGCATTTTGCTGATGAAGAAAAAGATTTTAAGCAGATTGTAGTTCTTGATAATCCTAATAGAATATTGGCTGCGGGTTGGAATGTTTTATTGAAGCACGTAGCTGGGGATGCAATATTGAGAATCGATGCTCATGCTTCTATTCCAAAGGATTTTATTAAGAAAAATGTTCAATATTTACAAAAAGGATATGATATTTGTGGGGGTAAAGTTTTAAGTTTACAAATAGAACAGGGAATGTGGCAACAGACCTTGTTAGCTGCCGAGAACTCTATGTTTGGGGGGAGTTTTGCGGCATTTCGTCGTAGTGACAAAGTGCGTGAGGTATCAACATTGGCATTTGCTATTTATCGGAAGAAAGTATTTGAGTCCGTAGGTTTTTATAACGAAAAGTTAGTAAGAACAGAAGATAATGAGATGCATTATAGAATGCGTACGGCAGGATATAAATTTTATTTTAATCCTAATATTATTTCTTATCGTTTCTCTAGAAACTCTTTGTATAAGTTGATTAAACAGAAATTTCTTAATGGCTATTGGATTGGACTAACTATGGGGATTTGTCCTGCTTGTTTCTCTCTATTTCATTTTGTACCTTTTTTATTTATTATTTCAATTATTTTTTGTACAATTCTGTATCTCTGTGGCTTCAAAGTTTTCTTTATAGTATTGATATTGAGCTATCTTATAGTTGCCATATTGATGGCATTAGCGACATATTTAAGAAATAGGATAACTTGTCGTTTCGCAGTATTGTTACCACTGATTTTCTTGCTCTTACATATATCTTATGGTATTGGAACTTTAGTTGGATTGATAAAGATGCCGTTTTGGATTTGTTACTCTTCGCAGGAGGATGAATAAAATGTTAGATTTTGATTATCAATCGTTCAATTTCAAAAATACACATATCTGTGATGAAGTAAAAATGAATTTACTTTATCATATCCTTTATTATACTGTACTTTCCGCTTCAGGAAATATCTTATAATGCATCTGACAATATAAATTATATTAATCATGAAAATACCATTTTCTCCCCCTTACATTGATGACACTGTCATCAATGAAGTGGTTGATTCCTTACGCTCCGGTTGGATAACCACCGGACCTAAAGTAAAAGCGTTGGAAGAAGAAATAAAGTCTTTTTCCGGTGCAAAAGAAGTGCTTTGTGTAAATTCCTGGACTTCGGGAGCCATTATGATGCTTCGTTGGCTGGGAGTGAAAGCCGGGGATGAAGTTATCGTTCCGGCTTATACATATAGCGCTACGGCGTTGGCGGTGCTGCATGCAGGCGCTAAACCCGTTATGGTGGACTCCGGTGCGGATTTCAATATTTCGGTAGATGCCATTCGTAGAGCCGTTACTCCGCGAACGAAAGCTATTATCCCTGTAGATATTGCAGGTTTTCCGTGTGATTACGATTGTATCATGAAGCTAGTAAACACATCTGAAATACAGAAAATGTTCAAAGCGGAAAGTCCGGTACAAGAAAAGTTGGGGCGTATCCTTGTAATGAATGATGCGGCCCATTCACTGGGAGCGCAATACAGTAAGAATCAGCGTACCGGTTGTGAAACGGATGTTGCCATTTTCTCTCTTCACGCAGTAAAGAACGTGACAACAGCCGAAGGCGGTGCCATTTGTTTGAATCTGCCCATGTCCTTTGACAATGCCGGGTTGTACAAAGAACTTCGTATGATGAGTTTGAACTGCCAGACTAAAGACGCTTTCTCCAAATCTAAAGCGGGTGGTTGGCGTTATGACATTGTTGGCTTAGGGATGAAAATTAATATGGCGGATGTAAATGCTGCCATCGGTCTTGCACAGATACGGGAATACCCTAAACTGCTCGAAGAGAGAAAAAGAGTATTCAATACTTACACCCAAGCTTTTGAAAACTGTAATTGGGCTATTGTGCCCCCTTCGATAGAGGGCGATAAAGAAAGTTCCTACCACATCTACGCCCTACGTATCAAGGATTTTACAGAAGAACAGCGCGATCGGATGATTGATGAAATAGCCAAAAGTGAAGTGGCTGTAAATGTTCACTTTATCCCGATGCCAATGTTATCATTCTTCAATTCTTTGGGGTATGATATAAAGGATTATCCTCAAGCTTACGAGAACTTTAAGGGAGAAATATCTTTGCCTATATATCCGCAATTGGATGAAGAAAAGTTGGCTTTTATTATTGATACCGTAAAAGCGGCATATCGCAAGGTGGCAGGTGATAAAGCTGTAGAGTGATACCATTGTAAGTCTATGATTCGTTTCTTCGATATTTTCTTCTCCTTTCTGGGCATACTTCTATTATCTCCGGTCTTTCTTCTTCTTTATATATCCATTTGTTTGGAAAGTAGAGGCGGTGGATTTTACCGTCAATTGCGTGTAGGGCGTTATGGTAAGGACTTCTATGTTTATAAGTTCCGTTCGATGCGTGTAGGAGCCGATAAACAGGGATTGATTACTGTAGGTGGACGTGATCCGAGAATAACCCGTATCGGTTATTTTATACGGAAGTATAAATTGGATGAGTTGCCCCAATTATTTAATGTTCTGAAAGGAGATATGAGTTTGGTAGGGCCGCGTCCTGAAGTACGCAAATATGTTGACCTCTATACAGAGGAACAGCGTAAAGTTCTGTCTGTACGACCGGGCATAACAGATTACGCCTCGATAGAATATGTTGATGAAAATACGATATTGGGGCAAGCGGATGATGCGGATAAGGCCTATGTGGAATTGATTATGCCTGATAAAATCAGGTATAATATGAAGTATATCAATAATCGTTCTCTGAAAGAATACTTCAAAATCATCTTTTTGACATTTTGGAGTATCGTACGTTGATAGAAATCGTTTATGAGGAAGGAGTACATCCTACATATTATTGGAATTTGAAAGAGAACTTCCGGTTGCCGAATACAGCCGGGAGTTTTTTTACCCTATCCTTCATTTTTGGAATCCTTTTGTAAAGGATATGCGTGGAGGCGTTGGCATTTTTATTGGAATAGCCGTTCTTTGGTGACGTTAAACCAATAAAAAAACAACAAAATTTATGGCAGTAGTAGCTTATTTAAGAGTAAGTACAGAAAGACAATTTTTGGAAAACCAACGAGAGGAGATTATACGTTTCGCAGAGAGAAACGGTATGAGTATTGACAAGTGGTACACAGAGACTGTTAGCGGCAGCGTCAGTAGTAAAGAGCGTAAATTATCGGGAGTGCTGGACAGGATGCGTCCCGGCGATTCTTTAATTGTAACGGAGATATCACGGCTAAGCCGCACATTACTTGAGATTATGACTATTCTTAATTCGTGCATCAAAAAAGGAGTTATATTGTATAGTACTAAAGAAGGATACGTCTTTCAGAACGATATCAACAGTAAGGTTCTGGGATTTGCATTCGGCTTAATGGCTGAAATAGAACGTAATCTGATTTCGATGCGTACCAAAGAAGCATTGGCCCGTAGAAAGCAGGAAGGAAAGCGGTTAGGGCGCCAAAAGGGGTATATGCCCAAGATGAGAATACTTGCGGAGAATAAAAGGGAATTATTTAAAGAACAGGCGAACGGAACATCCTGTTCTGAACTCGCCCGACGAATGGGAGTGTCCAGAACAACCATGTTCCGTTTTCTGCATCATAAAAGATAAGCCGGAGACCTCCAACCGGAATGTGTTATGATTCACTGCGGATTATACCGATTATTACAGACTGACTTAAAGCTGTTGAGGCTTGCTCAGGGATATCTCATCTGTACAAATCAGTGTAATCTGCGGCGAATTATGCGCTCTGAGAACTCCGTTTGTGCAGATTCTTTAGCTCGAAGGACAGCATGATACGGAAGAATCCTATAATAAGGAATGCAAACGAAATCATATAAACTGCATAGATAGCTCCGACCGCCGGCTGCCACAGAATAATAAGCGAGCATATAACGGCGAGGATGCCCAATGCGATGTACCAACCCCAGTCTTTCGTTCCATACCTTTTTAAGTCCATGGCGTAACCTACCGATGAGAATCCCCGGAACATCAACCAGAAGGCGATAATAAACGGAATAACTTCCATACTTAACAGAGGATAGGCTATCAGATAGAATCCTAAAATCATATCAATGATACCTCCCGCCAGATACCAGCCCCAACTGGACACTCTTCGACGGTTACTTACCGCAAAGGAGATTTCCAGCAAACCGCTGACCAGCATGGAAACACTGAATAAAATACTTAATGCCGCATATCCGTCAAGAGGGGAGAACATTAAACTCAAAGCTACCACAACATACAGGATTCCGAGAATAAGTGAAATCCACCAGTTCTTCACTTCCTGTTTCAGTTCATCAAAAATTGTTTTCATGTGAATCTTAATTTAAAAATGATTATTATAAGTTCGTTGGGAAAGTAACAATCTACGGATTGAAAAGTTTCCATTGAACATTTTCTGTATTCGGTTTGTTACTATATCATATAAATTGATAAAACTATGGCTACAACAAAATTTAAAGGACAACCGGTGAAAGTAATCGGTGAGTTTATAAAAGTGGGGACAGTTGCCCCTGATTTCGAATTGGTAAAAACGGATTTGTCTTCTTTCTCATTGAAAGAACTGAATGGCAAGAATGTAATTCTTAATATTTTCCCGAGTTTGGATACCGGTGTATGTGCTACTTCCGTACGTAAATTCAATAAATTGGCCGCCGGGTTGCCGGATACGGTGGTACTGGCTATTTCCAAAGACCTGCCTTTTGCACATGCTCGTTTCTGTACAACGGAAGGCATAGAGAATGTTATTCCCTTGTCCGATTTCCGTTTCTCGGATTTTGATGAAAACTATGGCGTGCGTATGGCAGACGGTCCGTTGAGCGGTTTGCTGGCTCGTGCGGTAATTGTTGTCGGTAAGGATGGAAAGATTGCCTATACAGAGTTGGTTCCGGAAATTACGCAGGAGCCGGATTATGATAAAGCGATTGAGACAGTTAAGAAATAAGCCTTTTAGACTTAGCTATATAATGAAAAACGGTGGATGAAGACTATCTTTATCCACCGTTTTTCCATTTATTATTTTTTCTGTTTCGCTCCTTTGTAAATCAGGAAACCTACAATCAATACCGTAACTGCTATAATGACGTAACCGATTTCATGACTATACTTCGTGGCCAGTATATAGACATCATTCGTAGTTTTAATGTCCGTGAACCGGTATATGAAATAACCGAGCAGAGCCAGTATCGCATTCCATATTCCGGCACCGAGCGTCGTGTAAAGCAGGAATGGCCCTAACTTCATGCCTGCCAGTCCGGCCGGAATACTGATAAGCTGCCGTACCGCGGGGATGAGGCGTCCGAAGAATGTGGATGCAGCGCCATGTTTTCTGAAATACTCTTCGGCATGGTGTACTTTCTCTTCATCAATCAGGCACATGTGTCCCAAACGGCTGTTGGCAAATTTATAGACGATAGGGCGACCCAGCCAACGTGCAAGATAATAATTTATGAGTGCGCCGAGATCTGCGCCGATGGTTGCGAAAAGAACAACAAGGAAGATGTTCATACTATCATCGGTCATTGCTTTCCACGCGGCCGGTGGTACGATGACTTCCGAAGGGAACGGGATAAATGAACTTTCAATGGTCATAAAGATTGTGACCACCCAATAATTCAAATTCTCTAATACCCATTTAATGAGCTCTGCTGATGATTCCATATTCTATACTTGTGATTAATGGTTTGTTTACATTCTTATTGTAGTGCATTCAGGATGTTCTTCATCGCTTGTGCCAACTCCTCTTTATCTTCACTTTCCAGCATTTCTTCTATTTTCTTCAAGTCTTCCAGTTGGAACGGACGTTTGCAAAGCTGGTTGTACTTCTGGAAGTTCTCTTTGTCTTTAAGCAGCAGATAAAGAGATGCCAGCTTTTCGTTGATATTTTCAAAATCGGGTTCCAACTCCTTGACATGTTCGAAGGCCATCCGGGCATGGTTCAGTTGGCCGAGTTCCATGCTGTATATCCCAATCTCATTCCACGTATCGGCATACGGTGCACGCTCTAAAGCCAAAGCCCACTTTTTTACGGCCTTGTCAAAGTCACCGTCTTCCATATACATGCGTCCTTCAATCAGATACGAGTCCACATCTTCCGGGTCTATTTCATGGGATTTCTTGAAATACTGGCCGGCTTTACGTTTCTTTCCTAATTTATAGAGGCAATTCCCTGCGTGAGCATACAAAGAAGGCAGTATCGTTGAATCGGTATCCTTGCTTTGTATGGCAGATTCAAGATGCCGGTATCCCTCTTCCCAATGCCCTTTGGATATTTCATTAAGCCCGATGAACATTTGGAGAAAATCAGGGTTGATAGCCTTATATTTCTCGGCCAAAGTATAGTTCTCCAATGCACTTTCTTCATTGCCCAATTGGTAGAAAGCATGACCTTTCATGATATAGGCTTCGGCAAATTCTTCATCTGCCACGATTGCGTAATCACAGGCCTCGATGGCTTTGTCAAACAACTGCTGTTCGAAATAGCAACGCGCCAAGCCGAACCAGTAAGGAGCCGAATAAGGATTTTTATCTATCAGCTTATTATATAACGCTTCGGCTTTCTGATTCAAACCTTGCGCATGGAAGCAATCGGCTGTTACGGCCAGATATGCTTCGTCCTCGGCGTATCTTTCAGAGCCTCCGGCCAGCCATGGTAAAGCCTTAACGGGATAACCCATATCGATATACATATAGGATACATCGACAATATTGGCTAACTCCTCTTTGTCCTCTATAGTGTCGAGAAGCTGTTCCGCTTCATCTATTTTACCTTCACCCAAGAGAATATTCGCCTTAAGTACCTTCACTTCCGAAGAGTAATCCTCGGATATTCGCTCTATTACCAGTTTGGCTTGCTCTCTGTTCTGGGCATCCATGAAGAGATAGGCCTGTTCCACCAGTAGAGGGGTACTGTCGGGGTGTAAGCTTAAACCGTACTCTACGACTTCGGTAGCTTGTTCGCTTTTCCCGTGCATGGCATACCAGTCGGCAAGGTCGGCTAAATCGTCTGCGTCCAGATAGATAGGCTTATTTTCAGCTTTCGCGGCTTCATATTGTTCTGCAAGTTCTTGCAATTCCTTGTCTCTTCCGGACAACAGGTTCTTTTTACTCATTAATTATTTCTACTCCTTATATTATTTATTGATTTTACCCCAAGTATCTTTCAGGCCTACGGTACGGTTGAATACCATTTTCTCCGGCGTAGAGTCACGGTCTACGTTGAAGTAACCGATACGCTGGAACTGC
Organism: Bacteroides clarus YIT 12056; assembly: GCF_900129655.1. GTDB lineage: Bacteria > Bacteroidota > Bacteroidia > Bacteroidales > Bacteroidaceae > Bacteroides > Bacteroides clarus. The sequence continues at coordinate 137,562 of NZ_FQWK01000003.1, read as the reverse complement.
AGGTAGGAGAGGGGCTTCATGCCGGCAGCGTATTTTTCGATATAGCAGCATGGCAATACATTCAGAGAGTCCGGATTTATCATTTCCTTCATGGCTGTCAGCGCGTCGCAATTCTTTTCTTCACGAATGGCGGCCAGTTCGTCGCGCGGATTCTCTACTTTCCATAAACGGTCGTAAAGGCGGACTTCGGCTTGCAGGCAGTGTGCGCAGCTCACCCAATGAATCGTGCCTTTTACCTTACGGCTGGCTCCGGGCATACCGCTTTTGCTGTCGGGATCGTATTCACAATATACTTCTGTGATTTCTCCCGCATCGTTCTTCTTGCAACCGGTACACTTCACGATGTACGCGCTTTTCAAGCGAACTTCTTGTCCGGGTGTCATGCGGAAGTACTTTTTGGGAGCATCTTCCATAAAGTCATCGCGTTCTATCCACAGTTCGCGGCTGAATTCGATGTTGTGACTGCCTTCTTCCGGACGTTCCGGGTTATTGACGGCTTCCATTTCCTCAACCTGTCCTTCTGGGTAATTGGTGATGATAAGCTTCACCGGATTCAATACGGCGGATATGCGGGTGGCGCGGGCGTTCAAATCTTCGCGTACGGCGCTTTCCAGCAACGCGAACTCATTGAGAGCGTCATAAGTGGTATAACCGATTTTATCAATGAATTTATGAATGGACTCGGGTGAATAGCCGCGACGGCGGAAACCGCAGATGGTCGGCATACGGGGATCGTCCCAACCGTTGACGAGACCTTCTTTTACCAAAGTCAGCAGGTTGCGTTTGCTCATCAGCGTATAGCTCAGGTTGAGCTTGTTGAATTCGTACTGGTGAGGACGGTGGTCGTTCAAATCCTTACCTTCTTTCACCCAATCTACGAACAAGTCGTACAACGGACGGTGAGGAACAAACTCCAGTGTACACAGAGAGTGGGTTACACCTTCAAAGTAGTCGCTTTGTCCGTGAGCGAAGTCATACATCGGGTAAGCTTTCCATGCAGTACCCGTACGGTGGTGCGGATGCTTCACGACGCGATAGATAATCGGGTCGCGGAAGTGCATGTTGGGGCTTGCCATGTCAATCTTGGCACGGAGCACCATGGCGCCTTCTTCAATCTCTCCGGTGTTCATTTTTTGGAACAGGTCGAGAGTCTCTTCAATGGGGCGGTTACGGTACGGGCTTTCTACTCCGGGTTGGGTAGGAGTACCTTTTTGAGCGGCGATCTGTTCGGATGTCTGCTCGTCAATATACGCTTTGCCCTCTTTGATGAGGCGGATGGCGAAGTCCCATAGCTGTTGGAAATAGTCGGAAGCATAGTATTCGTTGCCCCACCGGTAGCCCAGCCATTGAATATCTTCCTTGATAGCCTCTACGTACTCCACGTCTTCTTTGGTGGGGTTGGTATCATCGAAACGCAAGTTGCAGACACCGCCATGTGCGGCGGCAATACCAAAATCCAGGCAAATGGCTTTGGCATGTCCGATGTGAAGATAACCGTTGGGTTCCGGCGGAAAACGTGTCTGTACTTTTCCGTCGTTTTTACCTTCTTTCAAGTCGTTCTCTACTATTTGTTCAATGAAGTTCAGGCTCTTCTTTTCGCTTGTTTCTTCGCTTTTTATTTCTGCCATAATGCTATTATTATTCGTATAGTGGCGCAAAGATAGCGCAAAATAATGAAGAATGAAGAATGAAGAATGAAGAATTTCTCGCTCCTCATTCTTCGTTTTTCATTCTGCATTATTCATTATTCATTTTTCATTCTTCGTTTATAGGAATGTATCCGCTCTTTTTAATGATTTCTTGGCCGGCGGGTGACAATACGAACTGTAACAGCGGGTCTACAAGGCCGGCGTTTTTCTTATTGTAATAATAATATAGCGGGCGTACGATGGGATAAGTTTTATTGATGGCGTTTTCCAGGGTGGGAGCGGCAAAGTGCTTGTCGTCGTAAGATACGGCAAGGGTCTTGATGCGGGGCGATACATAGGCAAGACCCACATAGCCGATGGCTCCGCGCGTTTGGCTGACGGATTGTATGATGGCTCCGGTGGCGGGCATGGAAAGGCTGCTGCTCATGTAATTCTTATTTTTCAGTACGCTTTCTTTAAAGAATTCGTATGTGCCGGAAGAGGTCTCACGCGAGTAGACCACTATTTTGCGGTCGTCTCCGCCTACTTGCTTCCAATTGGTGATTTTACCGCGGAAGATATCTTCCAACTGTCGGCGGGTGAGCTGCTTTACGGGATTGGACGGGTGTACGACAACGGCCAGCGCATCATAGGCTACCGGTATTTCTTCCAGTTCCTCTCCGGCTGCTTTCGCTTTCATCTTCTCGCTGAATTTGATGCCTCTGGAAGCCATTGCGATGTCGGTCGTTTCATCCAGCAAGGCGGAAATGCCTACCCCGCTTCCGCCTCCGGTGACGGTGACGCGGGCATTGGGATTCAATGTCATAAAGCGTTCGGCGGTTTGCTGTGCGATGGGCAGAACGGTGTCGCTGCCTTTGATGCGCTGCGCCTGAATGTCGGTAGCGGCAAATGCCAATGCGAAGATGGTCAGAAATAAATGCTTCATCATATTCTAATGTTTTTGGGACGATACTTAAACAACAATAGTGTATGGTGGTATGTTCCCGCTGTTTTTATTTCGCTGCAAATTAAAACAACGCATGTTACAAAGTTGTTACATACGGCGGGTCTGTGTTTATTGTAACAGATTTGTAATATGTTTGAAACATTTCTTTCAAACGATAGTCACACTACCTTAATATCTACCCCGTTTCTTTGCGCACAGAAAAAAGTAGGCAATATGAAAAAAGTTTTTGAGAAAATTATAGAGGGCATATTGGCTTGTAGCGGTTTTGTAACAAGTCTTACTATTGTGCTTATCGTCTTATTCCTCTTTTCCGAAGCGGTGGGGCTGTTCCATAGCCGGGTAATCGAAGAGGGGTATGTCTTGGCGTTAAATAAGGACAATAAGGTAAGTGAACTTACTCCGGTACAGATAAAGGATGTTTTCGATGAAGAGATAACAAATTGGCGGGAAGTCGGTGGGGAGAATCTCCCTATCCGGCTTTTTCGTTTGGAAGATGTTACACGGTATTATACGGAAGAACAGTTGGGAGCATCTTACGAAAATGCAGGCGCATGCATCACGGACTTGGTGGAACGCACGCCGGGCATCGTGGCTTTTGTGCCGAGGCAGTTCATTGTCCGTCCCGACTCCGTTCATTTGCTGTGGGACAACACCATTTCGCTGAAAGACGTCTTTGCGGGAGCCGAGTGGTTTCCTACGGCTACACCTGCTCCCCAGTTCGGCTTCTTACCGTTGATAACGGGTACGTTGTGGGTAAGCCTTTTCGCCATTCTCATAGCCTTGCCGTTCGGACTGGCGGTGGCCGTTTATATGTCCGAGGTGGCTGACCATAAGATACGGAATCTGATGAAGCCGGTGATAGAACTGCTGAGCGGTATTCCTTCCGTTGTTTACGGTTTCTTCGGGTTGATTGTGATAGTGCCTTTGCTGCAGAGAGTGTTCGATTTGCCTGTCGGCGAGAGCGGACTGGCAGGAAGTATCGTGCTCGCCATCATGGCGTTGCCTACCATTATCACGGTGACTGAGGATGCCATGCGCAACTGTCCGCGGGCCATGCGCGAAGCCAGTCTGGCGCTTGGCGCTTCACAGTGGCAGACCATATATAAGGTGGTGATACCTTATTCCATATCAGGTATTACGTCCGGGGTTGTCCTGGGCATCGGCCGTGCTGTCGGCGAAACGATGGCGGTGCTGATGGTGACGGGAAACGCTGCCGTAATTCCCCATAGCATTTTGGAACCTTTGCGCACGATTCCCGCCACAATTGCCGCCGAACTGGGCGAAGCGCCGGCGGGTGGCGCGCATTACGAGGCATTGTTCCTCTTGGGAGTCGTATTGTTTTTTATCAGCTTGTTGATAAACTTCACGGTAGAAGCTGTATCTTCGGGCAAAAGAAAGTAAAAGGATATGATAAGTAGAAAACATCTTTCGCAAAACATCGCGTTCGGACTGTTCCGTTTGCTTAGTCTGAGTGTAGTAGGCATCCTCTTTGCCATTCTCGGTTTTATCATATACAAAGGTATAGGAGTCATCGACTGGGAGTTCTTGACGGGCGCTCCGACAGACGGCATGACATCCGGCGGTATCCTGCCTGCCATCGTCGGTACTTTTTGCCTGATGACAGGTAGCGCGTTGTTCGCTTTCCCGGTGGGGGTGATGAGCGGCATCTATATGAACGAATATGCGCCTAAGGGCTGGATTGTGCGTTTCATCCGTATGATGACGAACAACCTGAGCGGCATACCTTCCATCGTGTTCGGACTTTTCGGCATGGCATTGTTTGTCAACTATATGGACTTTGGCGACAGCATCCTGGCGGGTTCGCTTACCTTGGGGCTGTTGAGCCTGCCTTTGGTGATTCGCACTACCGAAGAGGCTTTGAAGGCGATACCCGACAACCTGCGTGAGGGCAGCCGCGCTTTGGGAGCCACCAAGCTGCAAACAATCTGGCATGTGATTCTGCCGATGGGAATGCCCAACATCATCACCGGCCTGATTCTTGCTCTGGGGCGTGTATCCGGAGAGACGGCGCCTATTCTCTTTACGTGCGCAGCCTATTTCCTGCCGCAACTGCCCGGCAGTATTTTCGACCAGTGCATGGCGTTGCCCTATCATCTGTACGTCATCTCCACCAGCGGTACGGATATGGAAGCCCAGCTGCCTATTGCCTATGGAACGGCTTTGGTCTTGATACTGATAATCCTTCTGGTAAATCTGCTGGCCAATGCTCTGCGGAAATATTTCGAGAAGAAAATCAAAATGAACTAAATCAATAAAATCATGAACGGCATGATGAATAAAATAGAAACGCGTGATGTAAATTTCTGGTATGGCGACTTCCATGCCTTGAAAGGTATCAGCATGGATATCGCGGAGAAGTCGGTTGTGGCTTTCATCGGACCTTCCGGTTGCGGTAAGTCCACTTTTCTCCGCTTGCTGAACCGTATGAACGATTTGATACCCGACACCCGCCTGACCGGTGAGATTCTTATCGACGGTCAGGACATATATAAGAAAGGTGTGCAGGTGGACGAACTTCGCAAAAATGTAGGTATGGTATTCCAGCGTCCCAATCCCTTTCCGAAAAGCATTTTTGAGAATGTGGCCTACGGATTGCGTGTAAACGGCGTTACCGACAATGCTTTTATCCGCCGGCGGGTAGAGGAGACCCTGAAAGGGGCGGCACTATGGGATGAGGTGAAAGACAAGCTCAAGGTGTCTGCTTACGCCCTTTCCGGCGGACAGCAGCAGCGCCTTTGCATAGCCCGTGCCATGGCGGTATCTCCGTCCGTCCTGTTGATGGATGAGCCGGCGTCTGCCCTCGACCCCATTTCCACGGCTAAGGTAGAGGAGCTTATACACGAATTGAAGAAGCAATACACCATTGTAATCGTTACCCATAATATGCAGCAGGCTGCCCGCGTAAGCGATAGTACGGCTTTCTTTTATATGGGTGAGATGGTGGAGTTCGGCGATACCAAAAAGATTTTCACTAATCCCGATAAGGTAGAGACGCAGAACTATATAACGGGACGCTTCGGGTAACGGACTGTTCCGTGCTTTGGCAGGCGCGGTACCATGCCGTGGTACAAGCAGTTTCACGCTTTGGTACGAGCGGTACCACGCTTTGGTACGGGGAGTTTCATGCGTTGGTACGGACGGTACCGCCCTTTGGTACGAACAGTGTCATGCGTTGAAACAAGTGATATGATTATGGAATTGATAATTTTGAAATAGAAGAAACATTATGGTAAAGTTTATCGAATCAGAGCTCGTCTTGCTGAAAAAAGAAATAGACGAAATGTGGACTTTAGTGTATAACCAGCTTGACCGCGCAGGAGAAGCCGTACTGACTTTAGACCGCGAACTGGCACAGCAGGTATTGGTGCGCGAACGTCGTGTCAACGCCTTTGAACTCAAAATAGACAGTGATATAGAAGATATTATAGCCCTCTATAATCCTGTCGCCATCGACTTGCGCTTTGTACTTGCCATGCTCAAAATCAATACGAACCTGGAACGTTTGGGCGACTTTGCCGAGGGGATAGCCCGCTTTGCCATAAACTGCAAGGAACCTGTTTTGGACAACGAGCTGGTAAAAGGGCTGCGCTTGGAAGAGATGATAAACCAGGTGTTGTCTATGCTGGAGCTTGCCAAAAAAGCTCTCCAGGAAGAGAGTCAGGAGATGGCGACCGCGGTGTTTGCCAAAGATAATCTGCTGGACGAAATCAACGCGAACGCCACTGCCGTGCTTTCCGACTATATCAGCAAGCACCCCGAAAGTGCGCTCTCCTGTTTGAATCTGGTCAGTGTGTTCCGTAAACTGGAACGTTCCGGTGACCACATTACGAATATCGCCGAGGAAATCGTGTTCTTTATCGACGCCAAAGTGTTAAAACATAGCGGACGTACAGACGAACACTATCCGAATGATAAGAAATAGATAACTTTTTAGGATATTTTTAGTGTTTAATGGAAAATAACCCTATATTTGTCCATTGAAAACGATTGCAGATGTAGAAAAGTGCTTTGAAATGATAATAAAATCAAAAGAATCAAGGAAAAGATGTTATAAGACATGTTTTTTAATTTGGTTGGTATCCTGAAAAGCGGCTATATTTGCAACGTTATCCTGAAAACAATCTTTTTACCTTAAAAAAAACTAATACCTATTGAAAACTGAAAAAGGAGGCTTTGTGAAAAGCTTCCTTTTTTTCATTTCTATATGAGACCCTTTTTGTATCTTTGCCGCATCCATGATAAGGATAGTATCTAACTTAAAAATGTATAGGCTTATGTTTTCCGGAATAGTAGAAGAATGCGCCACGCTGGTGGCTATGGTGAAAGACCAAGAAAATGTACACTTTACTTTCAAGTGTTCGTTCGTGAATGAATTAAAAATAGACCAGAGTGTATCCCATAATGGCGTATGCCTTACGGTGGTCAGCATGACGGATGATACCTATACGGTGACGGCGATGAAGGAAACTTTAGACCGTTCCAATCTCGGCTTGTTAAGTGTAGGCGATGAGGTGAATGTAGAACGCAGCATGATGATGAACGGCCGCTTGGACGGACATATTGTACAGGGACACGTAGACCAGACGGCAACTTGCGTGGATATAAAGGATGCCGAGGGCAGTTATTACTTTACGTTCCGGTATGAGTTTGATAAGGAAATGGCAAAGCGCGGTTATATCACCGTAGATAAGGGTTCCGTTACCGTAAATGGCGTCAGCCTGACTGTATGCAATCCTACGGATAACACGTTCCAGGTAGCCATTATTCCTTATACTTTCGAACATACCAATTTCCATGCTTTCAAGGTGGGTAGCGTAGTGAATCTCGAGTTCGATATTATCGGTAAGTATATCAGTAGAATGATACAATATAAATAGAATTATAAGTTATGAGTTATAAGTTATAATTCGCGGGTGCTTTCTTTTTATAAGCACAGGCATTTACCACTCATGACTCATAACTTATAACTTATAACTCATAACTCATTATGAATGATTTCTTGCAATTGGTCGCTTCACGCCAAAGCGACCGGGCTTATGATATGTCCCGTGCGGTAGAGCCGGAGAAGTTGGAACGTATTTTGGAAGCGGCCCGGCTGTCGCCTTCGGCTTGCAATGCCCAGCCGTGGCGTTTTGTGGTAATCACAGACCCGGAGCTGTCGGTAAAAGTGGGTAAGGCTACTGCCGGGTTGGGGATGAATAAGTTTGCCAAAGACGCTCCGGTACATATTCTGGTTGTGGAAGAATCGATGAATATCACTTCTTTCTTGGGCGCTAAGATTAAGGACAAGTATTTCCCCCTGATAGATATCGGTATTGCTACCGCCCATATCACGCTGGCTGCCGAGAGCGAGGGGCTGGGTTCGTGTATCTTGGGCTGGTTCGATGAAAAGGAGATTAAGAAGCTTACGGGCATTCCCGCCAATAAGCGTCTGTTGCTTGACATAACGATAGGTTATCCGGCGAAAGATAAACGGAAGAAATCAAGAAAATCCAAAGATAAGGTTGTTTCGTACAACCATTATTAATGGCATCGCTATAAGTCTTTCAGCAACACTTTACTTGCGCTTTTGTAGTACTCTTCCCGTGCTTTCATCAGTGTTTCCCACTGCCCGTGGAATTCTTTATCCTTATCTATCTTGAAGTCCTCGGAACCGTGGGTGTCCAGTTTGTCCAGCAGGAAAGCGACGTTTAGCTTGTTGATGTCCATAGAGGGCTGGTAAGCGATGTCCTGGCTTTTGGTATCGGTCACTACTTCGTGCAGCAGATTGATTTCCTGTAACTCATACAGGGTCTGGTTGGTCAGGCGTATGGGAATCTGGCACTCCTCGGATATGTCTTCGGCAGTGTAGGGCGGTTCATTCTTTTCGAAACGCTTGGCTACAAGAGACATGATGAGGATGGAGATAAAATCGCGGTAACGGCGGCTGATATTGCGCGCGTCCTTATCGAAACTAAAGTTCCGTATGTTCTGTCCGGCATACGTCAGTTCCGCTCCGAAGAGGCAGATGGTCCAGGATATTTGCAACCACAGCAGAAACATGGGGAGCGCCGCAAAGCTGCCGTAGATGGCATTGTAGCGGGATACCCACAACTGGCTGCTGATATAAAGGAACTGAAAGGCCTGATGTGCCGTACCTGCCAGAATTCCCGAAATCAGCGCGTGTTTGAATTTCACTTTTGTATTAGGCATGAAGACGTACAGTGCCGTAAACATGAACCATGTCAAAACGAAAGGTATGAGGCGGACTAAGAACTTACCGATGGGGGCGAGCAGGGTGAAGTCAGCCACATTCTTCAGCATGGTACTCATGAATATGGAAAGACCGCCGGAAACTACCAGCAGAATCGGTATCAGCAGAAGCATGGAGAAGTAGTCCGTGATTTTGCGGTACATGCTCCTCGCTTTCTTTACCTGCCAGATGCGGTTGAAAGTAATCTCCATATTGTTAATCAGGTTGAGCACTGTCCACAATAACATGATTAAACCCACCCCGATGAATATGCCGCTCTTGGTTTGCGACAAATAGGAATTGACGAATTGGAAAATAACCTCCGTCGTTTCCGACGGACCGCCGAAACCTTTGACGATTTGGCTCTCCATCAGATTGTCGAAACCGAACCCGCGTGCGATGGCGAACACAATGGCCAAAATGGGTACGATAGCCAGCAAGGTACTGTATGTCAGCGCAGACGCCTTGTTCACAAGCCTGTCTTTGGTGAAGCGGTTGATGCAGAGATAAATGGTTTTGATGATATTATATAAGGAAAAAGTCGTTTTGGTGACTTCATCTTCCGTAATACGCCAGATGTCGTATGTCAGGAACTTCCAAAGGGTGGCGATACGCTTGTTCATGCTAAAGTGAAAATTGAGAATTGAGAATTGAAAAATGACAGTAGGCCGAAAGGCCTTTATTTCTCAATTCTCAACTTTTAATTTTTAATTTAAAAAAGCAGTCGGTCTGTAAGCCGGGTTCTGTTCTTCTGTTCCGGAAGAGGTCGTTTTCGGAATTCTTCATTCCTCATTCTTCCTTCTTCATTCAAGAAGTGTCTGTCATTTATCTGAGCCGTATGTTGCCATACCGGCTTTAGCGGTCTACCCTCCGACATGGAGCGAGCAGCTCTCATAGCGTCGGTTTACATGACCTTACAACTCCCAAGACGTACAGCCCTTGTGTCACCACAAGGCCGGTAGGCTCTTACCCCACCTTCTCACCCTTACCATACTCAGGAAGAGCATGGCGGTTATTTTCTTCTACGTTACTCTACCCTCGCGGACAGCTTTCTGTTAGGAAGTAGGATGCTCTGTGTTGCCCGGACTTTCCTCATACGCACAGGGCGCAAGCGACAAACCGACCAACTGCTTTGTCCCGCAAAGATAGGAATTTTTTGGTGATTGGCGGTCAGTGATTGGCGATTTGTTTGTTATCGGCCTTTTATTTGCGTAAATTCTTAAAAACGCTGAAAATATGTATCTCTTTCGGAATAAATTGTTAGCTTTGCTAACATTAATAACTCCCAAATGCATATAGCCCATGAAAAAGTTTGCCTCATTCTTAGCAGTATTTCTCTTGATAACTCTTTGCGCAGCCGCTTCGGAATCCGGCGACCGTGATATACCGGCAGAGGTAGCGCAACTCACCGATAGTTTGAAAAAACAGTTCGCACCGGATAAGCGTGTGGCGTTGTTGGAAATAGATTATTCTTTTTCCGGTAAAAATGTGATGTTGCGCGGTGTTACTACCTCGGCGGAGGCAAAGACTGTTTTGCTGAAAGAACTGGCAAAAAAAGGATATACCGTAATGGATTGTCTCAAAGTGCTTCCCGACGGGAAGGATTTGGAAGGCAAAACGTACGGCATTATCAATGTCTCTGTGGCAAACCTGCGCGTATCCCCGGATTTCTCATCGGAAATGATGACGCAGGGCTTGATGGGAATGCCCGTGCGTGTGTTGCAGCGCGACGGCTGGATACGTATTCAAACTCCCGACGATTATATCGCCTGGGTGCACCGCGTAGGTGTACATCCCGTGACAAAAGAAGAAATGGCTGCATGGAACAGCGCGGAAAAGGTTGTTGTGACGGCTCATTACGGTTTTGTATATTCCGAACCGGACCAGACCTCACAGACGATTTCGGATGTTGCGGCAGGTAACCGTTTGAAATGGGAAGGGAGCAAAGGAGCTTTTTACAAAGTGACCTATCCCGACGGCCGTCAGGGTTACATCTCCAAATCCATAGCCATGCCTGAGAAGAAATGGCGTTCCGGCTTGAAGCAGGATGCGGCCGATATTATTCGTACGGCGCACACAATGATGGGAATACCTTATCTTTGGGCGGGAACTTCATCGAAAGGTGTGGATTGCAGCGGTTTCATGCGTACCATACTTTTCATGCACGACATCATTATTCCACGTGATGCTTCCCAGCAGGCTTATGTGGGCGAGCATATAGACATTGCATCCGATTTCTCCAACCTGCAGCCGGGTGATTTGATATTCTTCGGCCGCAAAGCAACCCCGGAACGTAAAGAACGTGTCGTGCATGTGGGCATGTATATCGGCGGCAAGCGTTTTATTCATTCACAGGGTGATGTGCATATCAGCAGCTTCGACCCGGCGGACGAATTGTTTGATGAGTACAATCTCGGACGGTTGCTGTTTGCTACGCGCGTGTTACCTTATATAAATAAGGAAGCGGGATTAAATACGACGGAAACTAACGAATACTATAAATGACATGCAAAACAGAAGAGACTTTTTAAAGACCGCCGCCTTTGCCGCATTAGGCTCGGGCATGGCTATCAATAGCGTATTGGCAGGTGAAGGTGCAATGCCCGCTTTGTTCAATATCAATAAGAAGAGTGGCGTTACGCCTAAAATGAAGCTGCGTTTCTTTCCGTATGAATTGAAGTTGCGCCATGTGTTTACGGTGGCTACTTATTCGCGCACCACTACTCCCGATGTGCAGGTCGAAATAGAGTATGACGGCATCGTCGGCTATGGCGAAGCGTCCATGCCGCCCTATCTGCAACACGAATTGGGTACGATGGATAGCGTGCTGGCTTTTCTGAAGAAAGTACAGGGTGTTATCGGACAGTTTTCCGATCCTTTTCGGCTGGAGGATATTCTAAGCTATATAGACAGTCTCTCTGCCGGCGATGCGGCGGCTAAAACCGCGGTGGATATCGCTTTGCATGATTTGGTGGGTAAATTGTTGCAGGCTCCCTGGTATAAAATCTGGGGATTGGATAAGGAGAAAGCGCCTTCCACCACATTTACCATCGGTATCGATACGCCCGATGTGGTACGTGAAAAGACAAAAGAGTGCGCCGAGCAGTTCAATATTCTGAAAGTGAAGCTGGGACGTGATAACGATAAGGAGATGATTGAGACCATCCGTTCGGTGACGGCTCTTCCCATCGCTGTTGACGCCAATCAGGGCTGGAAAGACAAACATTATGCGCTTGATATGATTCACTGGCTGAAAGAGAAAGGCATTGTGATGATAGAGCAGCCCATGCCTAAAGAACAATTGGATGATATCGCGTGGGTAACCGGACAAAGCCCGTTGCCGATATTCGCGGACGAGTCCATTCAACGTTTGAAGGATATAGTAGGGCTGAAAGACGCCTTTACCGGTATCAATATCAAACTGATGAAGTGTACAGGTATGCGTGAGGCATGGAAAATGGTGACACTGGCGCGTGCTTTGGGCATGAAAGTCATGGTGGGTTGTATGACCGAAACTTCGTGCGCCATTTCCGCGGCCTCGCAATTCTCTCCGGCGGTGGACTTTGCCGATTTGGACGGCAGTTTGTTGATAGCCAACGACCGCTTCAAGGGTATGGAAGTTGTGAAGGGAAAGATTACGCTGCCGGATTTGCCGGGTATCGGAGTCGTGAAACTTTAAATGCATGATAAATCCTAAATTATAAATCTCTCCATGAGGAAATTAGTATATACCGTATTCCTGTTTGTTCTTGCTTCCGCTTGCGGCACGAAGCCTGAAAGCAAACCATATAGTTGGGACGATGATTTACACCAACGCCTGCTTACGGATTTCTGTTTGACGGAAGCCCAGGTGAAAGACTATATCGAAAAGTATATTCCTGATGTGACGGACGAGCAAATGCGCCGGTGGGAAGCGTCCAATGCTTTGGAGTGCATGACCTTGGATGGTGAAAAACGCTATTTCCGTAATGCCGGGCCTAATCTGTTTCGTGTGGATTCGGCCTGTTATGATATAAAAACAGCCAAAGAAGGCACTGCATTGAGCGGGAGCGAACAGGTGAACAAGGAGAACCTGCCGGAAATCATTGCCGCCGTGAAGAAGGACAAGAAAGCGATAGTCGCTCCTAAACGGATGCGCGTCACTTATACGCTGACGGTAGACACCAATGCTGTTCCTGCGGGAAAGATGATTCGCTGCTGGCTGCCTTATCCCCGTAAAGACCAGTCCCGGCAGACGGACGTGAAATTTATTTCTGCCAGCGAGCCGGAGTATGTCTTTTCTCCGCAAGACTGCCGGCACAGTACGCTCTATATGGAGAAGCGCGCGGTGAAAGGTGAGCCTACCGTATTCTCCGAGACGTTTGAATATACGTCTTGCGGAGAATGGCATAATCTGCGTGTGGAAGATGTCCAGCCCTATGATACGGCTACCGCTCTTTATAAGGAATATACCGCCGAGCGGGAGAAGCATATCATTTTCTCTCCGCGTCTGCATGAGCTGGCTGCCAAATTGACAGCAGGCGAAAACAATCCTTATTTAAAGGCGAAGCGTATTTTCCGCTGGGTCAACGATAACTTCCCTTGGGCGTCCGCCCGCGAATATTCCACGATTGAGAATATCCCGGAATATGTATTGGACAACCGTCACGGCGACTGCGGTCAGGTCAGCCTTTTATTCATTACCTTATGCCGCATCAGCGGTATTCCCGCGCATTTCCAGAGCGGTTTCATGATGCATCCCCGTGCTTGGAACCTGCACGATTGGGCGGAGGTGTATTTTGAAGGTGTAGGGTGGGTGCCTGTCGACCAATCGTTCGGAATACCGGCTTTCGCCCGCAATGCCGATGAAGAGTATTTCTTCATGGGCGGCATCGATTCCTGGCGTATGATTGTGAATACCGATTACGGTATGCCGTTGGTACCCGAAAAGAAATATCCGCGTAGCGAAACGGTGGACTTCCAGCGCGGTGAGGTAGAGTGGGAAGGCGGAAACCTTTATTTTCCGCAGTGGAGCTACCATATGGACATTGATTACCTTAATTATTAGGATATAGCATACAACTTTAAAACAGACCGTACGTTTGAGGTAAACGCACGGTCTGTTTGCCCTCAACGCATCATCTGTTACAGGTAAACGGACGGTGCGTTTTTATTTCGTCTATCTGTCAGTCTTTTAACAGACAGTAATCGTACACAAATGCTAATTTGGCAGTCGTTGCCGTTAACCGCTGTTAAGCCCTAAATATTCACTGTTAAAAGAGAACAAAAAAGAGTGACAAGCGGAATAACTGAACGATTTTTGTCGTTATTTTAACGTCAGAATGTTAAATGAGATTTGAATATTAACAATTAAAGAGAATAGAAAGTAATATGAAACAGACAACAAAAAACATCCTTGGAGTAGCAGCCATTGTAATTCTTAGTTCAGGAGTAGCTGGTGTTACCACCTATAAGATGCTGAATAAGGAAAAGCCTGCTACATTTGGCGAGTTGTTCCAACAGAACCCTAATAACCTGCGGTTGGCCGCTTACAACGCAACGGATGCGCAGCCTGTTGATTTGACACAAGCGGCGGAGAATTCGGTTCACGCCGTAGTACATATACGCGCCAAGCAATTGAGTAAAACTCAAACGGTGCAGGGTATGCCGGATATTTTTGACTTTTTCTTCGGTGACGGCCGCGGACAGCAGCGTCAGATACAAACCCAGCCGCGCGTAGGTTTCGGTTCCGGTGTGATTATTTCTAAGGACGGTTACATCGTAACCAACAATCACGTGGTTGAAGGCGCTGATGAAATTACCGTAAAACTGAATGACGACCGTGAGCTGAAAGGCCGCATCATCGGCACCGACCCCAGCACCGACCTTGCGCTGATTAAGATTGAGGGAGATGATTTCCCTACGGTGCCGGTAGGTAATTCCGACGAGCTGAAAGTCGGCGAATGGGTGTTGGCGGTAGGTAATCCGTTCAACCTGAACTCTACCGTTACGGCCGGTATCGTCAGCGCAAAGGCTCGTGCCATCGGCGCTACCGCATCCAACGGACAGGCTGCGAATATCCAGTCTTTCATCCAGACGGATGCCGCTATCAACCAGGGTAACAGTGGTGGTGCGCTGGTCAATGCAAGAGGCGAGCTGGTCGGTATCAACGCCATGCTGTATTCACCGACAGGTGCATACTCCGGTTACGGTTTTGCAATCCCTACCAGTATCATGACGAAAGTTGTAGCGGACTTAAAACAGTTCGGTACGGTGCAACGCGCTTTGCTGGGCATTACCGGTACTACGCTGGGTACAGACCTGCAAATGGACGAAAGACTGGCTGAGGAGATGAAAAAGAAAGCCGATGAACTCGGTGTGAAAGAAGGTGTCCTGATTGCCGAAGTCGTAGAGGGTGGTTCTGCCGCCGGCGTATTGAAGTCGGATGACGTTATCATCGGTATCGACGGTAAGAAAGTGCATAAATTCACTGATTTGCAGGAAGCTTTGGCCAAGCATCGTCCGGGCGACAAGGTGAAGGTAAAAGTAATCCGTGATAAGAAAGAGAAAGAATTTGAGTTGACTCTGAAAAACTCTCAGGGCAATACGAAAGTTGTGAAAGACGCCGGAATGGAACTTCTGGGTGCAGCCTTCAAGCCTGTATCTTCCGAACTGAAGCGACAGCTTAATCTGGGTTATGGCTTGGAAGTAACCGGAGTATCCAACGGTAAGATGGCCGATGCCGGTATCCGTAAGGGCTTCATTATCCTGAAAGCGAACAACGTGCAGATGAAGTCGGTGGAAGATTTGGAGAAAGTGCTGAAAGCGGCTACTCAATCTCCCGATCAGGTACTGTTCATCACCGGTATGTTCCCGTCGGGCAAGCGTGCAAGCTACGCTGTGGATTTAACTCAAGAGTGACAAAAGCAGGCAGATAGGTAAGAAGATTGTAATAATAGCAAAGAAAGACGAAAAAGAGGGTGTCGGCAAATACTTGTCGACATCCTTTTTGTTGTATAAGTAAGATATAAATAAGGTAAAAAAGTTCGGGCAAGTTTGTTTGTAATAAATAATTTGTCGTAACTTTGCAACCCAAATCTGTATTATAAGAATGAGACAATTAAAAATTACCAAAAGTATCACTAACAGAGAGAGCGCTTCTCTTGACAAGTATTTGCAGGAAATCGGTCGCGAAGACCTCATTACAGTCGAAGAAGAGGTAGAGCTCGCTCAGCGCATCCGCAAGGGTGACCGTGTTGCACTGGAGAAATTGACACGTGCCAATCTGCGTTTCGTTGTATCTGTAGCCAAACAGTACCAGAACCAGGGTTTGAGTTTGCCCGACTTGATTAACGAGGGCAATTTAGGACTGATTAAGGCTGCCGAAAAGTTCGATGAAACACGTGGTTTCAAGTTCATCAGTTATGCAGTATGGTGGATACGTCAGTCCATTTTGCAGGCTTTGGCAGAGCAGTCGCGTATTGTGCGTCTCCCTTTGAACCAGGTAGGCTCGCTGAACAAAATCAGCAAGGCTTTCTCTAAGTTCGAGCAGGAAAACGAACGTCGCCCGTCTCCCGAAGAGCTTGCCGATGAATTGGAAATCCCTGTTGACAAAATCTCTGATACGCTGAAGGTTTCCGGTCGCCATATTTCGGTGGACGCGCCTTTCGTTGAAGGAGAAGACAACAGCCTGCTCGATGTGTTGGTCAACGACGACTCTCCTATGGCCGACCGCTCTTTGGTGAACGAGTCTCTTGCGAGGGAAATTGATAGAGCTCTTTCTACGTTAACCGATAGGGAAAAAGAAATCATACAGATGTTTTTCGGTATCGGACAGCAGGAAATGACATTAGAGGAAATCGGCGACAAATTTGGTCTCACACGTGAGCGCGTCCGCCAGATTAAAGAAAAAGCAATCAGAAGATTAAGACAAAGTAATCGTAGCAAATTGCTCAAATCTTATTTGGGATAAATAAGAATATCGGTTTCTGACAAATAAAGAAATTAAGTAAACCGGTCTGTCCAGCGTGGACGGCCGGTTTTTTCCGTCTTTAAATCATGATAAAGCGGTGTCTCCGCATAAAAAATAGGCGTGCTTATTTTGTTCTGCTTTCGGTTTACATTATCTTTGCCCCATTAAATAAACAAAAAGAAATTATGAAGCACGTAAAAATAGTATTTGCAGTAATGCTCGTATTTACTTTGTGTACGGCATTTACAATGAAAAGTCATAAGCTGGTTTACGCTTTTGGTGTAGCGGCGTCTTTCAATGATTCGATAGTGTATTGTACGGAAATTCAGGTCTTGGATAGCGCGGCGCTGGATAAGAACGGTTTTCTGCCCAAACGCGATTTGTATAGCTATCAGTTGAAGAACTACTTGGAGTACGATTTGAAGAAACCCGATTATACGTGTATGGTCTATTTCAGTGAAAGCAGAAAGAAACTGGAAAAGGAAGCTGTCAAGGTAAAGGCGAAGTATAAGAAAGGAACAATGGTGCTGCAAGCTATTGCGCCGGACAAGTTTAGTTTTAAGAAGCCGGAAGAGTAATCATTGCTTCCCGGAATTATACGAATGACTATGAGATTGAAACTTTATACCCTGCTGTGCGCGTCTTTCCTTTTTTTGTTTACGTCCTGTAACCAAGATGATGACCCTGTGCCACCCGAAGCGGGAAGTAAAACCGTGCTTGTTTATATCGTAGCGGATAATAGTTTGGCTTCGTTTGCAAAGGAAGATGTGGAAGAGATGATTGAGGGTATGAAGCTTGTCGGTTCATCATCCTGTAATCTGTTGGTATATCAGGATGACAGAAACACCCCTGTTTTGTTTCGCATCGCAAAAGATAAGAAAGGCAATGTGGAGAAAGAGATCATCAAAGAATATGCGGAGCAGGTGTCTACGGACGTATCGGTGATGAAAGAGGTTATGCACCGCGCTTTTTATGAATATCCGGCGGACAGCTACGGGTTGGTTTACTGGTCGCATGCGGATGGGTGGATACCTTATCCGGTGCCTTCGGCCTCTACACGCTGGATAGGGCAAGACAAGGGGGCAGGACAGGACAATCGTATGAATATATCCGATTTGGTGACGGTGCTGGATGATAACATGCCTCATTTCGATTTTATCATGTTCGATGCATGCTTTATGATGTCCGTAGAAGTGGCTTATGCGGTGCGTGATTATGCCGATTACTATATGGGTTGCCCTACGGAGAATCCGGGTCCGGGCGCTCCTTATGACAAGGTTGTTCCTTATATGTTTAAACCGGGCGCGGCAAATCAGATGGCAGAAGCCTATTTCAATCATTACAATGAGAAATATAACGGCGGCTCCGGCATGTCTAATACGAATTGGACAGGGGGTACTTCTGTCTGTGTCGTAAAGACGGACGCTTTAGCGGAGTTGGCCGCTGTGACGAAACAGATGATTTCCGAAGGAGTGGATGATGATAACGTTTCGCTCCGTGGCAAAGTGTTTGATTACGACGCGCGAAGATTGTCCCATTACGAGGATGAAAGGCAAAGTCATGTCGGCTATTACGATTTCTCGCAGATGATGCAAACTTTATTGGACGATAATGCTTATGCCGTTTGGAAGCAGGCTTTTAATGCTTCTATTGAGTATTGGGATACTACGGAGATGAATTATTCGCAGTTTGCCGGAATGTTTTCGATGAAGGAAACAAATGGTGTCACGCATTATATCCCCCTTTCCTTAGACTCCCAGGCTGCCGCCGCATATCGTTCCACCGCTTGGTATACTGCTGCCGGTCTCGATAAGATGGGGTGGTAATTCCCGTTCCGAAAAACTTTTGAATGAAATATTATATATCATGAGGGGGGTATCAATGTGGATATCACCCCTCATGGCATTAAAATATAACCGGTTAACATTATTTTCCAAAGGAAACTATTTTGTATTGGAAATTATTGCTTTCTTTGCAGCATCAAACTAAAAGAAAGAAGTATGAAATATGTAATTATTGGTGGTGTTGCAGGTGGAGCTACAGCTGCCGCCCGGTTAAGAAGAGTAGACGAACAGGCTGAAATCATTTTATTGGAGAAAGGCAAATACATTTCGTATGCCAATTGCGGATTGCCTTATTATATCGGTGGCGTTATTGCCGAGCGTGAGAAACTGTTGGTTCAGACTCCCGCATCTTTCGGCCAACGTTTCCGGATTGATGTACGGGTAGAGAATGAAGCGGTCGCCATCGACCCGGAAAAGAAGACACTGACTATCCGTAAGGCCGACGGAAAGGAATATGAAGAAACTTATGACAAACTTCTGCTTTCTCCGGGAGCCAATCCGGTAAAACCGCCTTTGGAAGGCATCGATTCGGAAGGCATATTTACGCTTCGCAATGTGGAAGATACCGACCAAATCAAGGCTTATATCACAGACAAACAAGTAAAACGCGCGGTTGTAGTGGGAGCGGGCTTCATCGGACTGGAAATGGCGGAAAACCTGCATCATGCGGGCGTTGCGGTTTCGGTTGTAGAAATGGGCAACCAGGTTATGGCGCCCATCGATTTCTCTATGGCTGCACATATCCACCAGCATTTAATTCAAAAAGGCGTTTCCCTTTACTTGGAAGAGGGCGTTACCCATTTCCGTCGTACCGAACAGGGAATTACTGTCTTCCTGAAAAGCGGAAAGACGATTCCCGCCGATATGGTATTGCTTTCTATCGGTGTGCGTCCGGCAACGGCATTGGCGCAACAGGCCGGCCTGAAGTTGGGGGAAATGGGCGGTATCTGGGTGGACGAGCACTTGGAAACTTCCGTAAAAGACATCTATGCCGTAGGCGATGCCATCGAATATCCCCATCCGCTGACCGGAAAACCGTGGCTCAACTATTTGGCTAATCCGGCCAACCGTCAGGGACGTATTGTTGCCGACAATATGGCATTGGGCAATACCACATCCTATGAAGGCGCCATCGGTACATCCATCGCCAAAGTCTTCGATATGACGGTAGCGTCTACCGGACTGGCCGCCAAGCGTCTGAAACAATGGGGAATGGAGTATCAAAGCTCGGTGACCCATTCGGCTTCGCACGCAGGTTATTATCCCGATGCATTGCCTTTGACTTTGAAACTGACGTTCCACCCGAAAACCGGTAAACTCTATGGCGCGCAATGTGTGGGTTATGAGGGAGTGGATAAGCGCATCGACCAGATAGCGGGACTTATCAAACACGGTGGAACCGTTTATGATTTGATGGAAACGGAACACGCCTATGCGCCGCCTTTCTCATCGGCAAAAGACCCCATCGCCATAGCCGGATATGTGGCTTCCAATATTATCAGCGGCGCAATGCCGGTTATCTCCTGGCGCGAACTGGCTGAGAAGAAAGACGAGGTAATGCTGATAGATGCCCGTACGCCCGAGGAATTCTCGTTCGGAACGATTCCGGGAGCTGTCAATATTCCGCTGGACGGGATGCGCGACCATTTGTCGGAAATACCGGCGGATAAGCCCGTTGTACTCTTCTGCGCCGTAGGTTTGCGCGGATATCTGGCGCAACGTATCCTGATAGGGCGCGGCTATCGTAACACATTCAACTTGATAGGCGGATATAAGACCTATTCTACGGCAGTGGCTCCCGTTCCTGCTCCTACGGCACCATCGCCGGCGCAGCCTGCTGCATCCGCTCCGTCAGAATCGGCGCAGGGCGGTTCTGCCAAAGAACCTTTGAGGGTTAATGCCTGCGGCCTGCAATGTCCCGGCCCTATCATGCAGGTAAAGAAAGCCATGGACAGCATTGCTCCGGGCGAGCGGGTGGAAATTGTGGCGACCGATGCGGGTTTCGCACGTGACGCTTCTGCCTGGTGCGCCACTACGGGCAACAAACTGATAGAGAAAAAAGAAGAAAAAGGACGTTACACGGTGTTGCTTGAAAAAGGCGATGAGGCCTGTGCCTGTCCGTCATCTCTTCCGGCAGCAGGCGGACGGGGAAAAACTTTAATTCTTTTTAGCGATGATTTAGACAAGGCTTTAGCTACCTTTGTACTCGCTAACGGCGCAGCGGCCACCGGACAGAAAGTGTCGATATTCTTCACCTTCTGGGGATTGAATGTCTTGAAGAAGATGCAGAAGCCCCGGACGGAGAAAGATATTTTCGGAAAGATGTTCGGCATGATGCTCCCGTCCAACTCATTGAAACTGAAACTGTCCAAGATGAATATGATGGGAATGGGCAGCCGGATGATGCGCTTCCTGATGAAACGGAAAGGGATAGATTCGTTGGAATCGTTGCGTTCTCAGGCGTTGGCGCAGGGCGTTGAATTTATAGCTTGTCAGATGTCTATGGATATGATGGGTATCCGGCGCGAAGAATTGCTGGACGAAGTTACCATAGGCGGTGTAGCTACCTATATGGAGCGCGCGGACAAGGCGAATGTGAATCTATTTATATAAACAGGAATAATGGAAACTTTATGTAGAATCCGCGATATTTACCGGGCGATAGCCGAGTTTGAAGTAAAATTCATGCAGGAGTTTGATTTGTCGTTGAATGAGGGTATGCTGTTGTGTACCCTGCTCAACACCCCCAAACTCACTTCCAGCGAGATAGCGGAAGCGCTCGGACTGTCAGCCTCCAATGCTTCCAAGATAATCCGTTCGGTAGAGGAGAAGAAGCTGATAACCCGCCTGGTGGGAAAAGCGGATAAGCGTCAGATGCACTTCGCGTTGACGCCGGAAGGGAAGAACCGTATTACGGTTATAAAGAACAGTACTCCCGAAATTCCGGCTCTGTTGCAGGAGATTGTTTAAGAGGGGCTGTATCTGTGCCGGGATACCGTCTGCGGTGTCTGTGTCCGGAGACAGGTTCAGGGAGAGGCTTTCTCGCGATTATTCGTGGTGATACGGTCCGCCGTTCAGTATCGTCATGGCACGGTAAAGCTGCTCCACGAAGATAAGCCTTATCATCTGATGCGAAAAGGTCATGCGCGAAAGAGACAGTTTCTCGTGTGCCGCTGCATAAACTTTGGGGGAGAAACCGTAAGGTCCGCCGATAATAAAAACCAGCCGTTTGTTTACGGTATTCATCTTGCGCTTCATATAGTCCGCGAACTCTATGGAGCGCATTTCTTTTCCCCCCTCGTCCAGCAGCACCACTACATCACCCGGTTGGAGAGCTTTCAGGATGAGTTCGCCCTCTTTCTCTTTTTGTACGTCCATGGAAAGGCTTTTGGTATTTTTCAACTCCGGGATGACTTCCATATCAAACGAGAGATAGCGCCGTGTGCGCTGTATGTAGTCATTGATGGCTGTGATAAAGTGCTGTTCTACGGTTCGTCCTACGACGAGCAAAGTCGTTTTCATGTGAATTACTGATTTTCGTGCAAAAATAATCCTTTCTCGTGAGAATACCGCTTTTCTCTGTGTATTATTTATTTCATCCCATGGGACGGAATAATCCGTCTCACGAGACAAATAAATTCATCCCGTGAGATGAAACAATCCGTCTTGCGGGACGGATAATTCCATCCCGCAGGACGAATTATTCCTTCCATGATGGCTGTACTTATGGAAGGTTAATAAAATAAAATCGGCCTTTTTTCTTGTTATTTACAAGATTTGCTTACCTTTGCCTATCATTAATACTTGTGAAAATGAATAAACGAGTAGTAATATTATGGCTCTGTCTCTTTGTCCGGGCGGTTTCGCTCATGGCGCAAGATGTGCCGGCGGGAGTGGTCACGGCCTTTAAGAAGGGAGATTCTCAGGAGCTGAACGGGCATCTGAGTGATAAAGTAGAGCTGATTCTGGAGAATCGTTCAATCAATGTCGACCGCCGGACGGCAGAGGGAAAGATGGCCGCTTTCTTTTCCGGCAATCAGGTGAGCGGTTTTACGGTGAACCATCAGGGAAAACGCAATGAATCGGGCTTCATAGTCGGTACGTTGGCAACCGCAAACGGAAACTTCCGGGTGAATTGTTTCTTTAGAAAAGTGGCGGACAAATACGTGATACATCAAATAAGAATAGATAAAACAAATGAATAAGGAAGAAGAATTGATTGACAGGCTGATAGACCTGGCCTTTGCCGAGGATATAGGCGATGGTGACCACACCACCCTTTCGTGCATCCCTGCCACGGCAATGGGCAAATCCAAACTTTTGATTAAAGAAACCGGTATCCTTGCCGGCATTGAAGTAGCCAAAGAAGTGTTCCGCCGTTTCGACCCTGAGATGAAAGTGGAAGTATTCATCAACGACGGTGCGGAAGTGAAGCCGGGTGACGTAGCCATGATCGTGGAAGGCAGGATACAATCTCTGTTGCAGACCGAGCGTCTGATGCTCAACATTATGCAGCGTATGAGCGGTATCGCCACCATGACACATCGGTATGCCGGGAAGTTGAAAGGAACGAATACCCGTGTGCTCGATACCCGCAAGACAACTCCGGGCATGCGTATTCTGGAGAAGATGGCTGTAAAGATAGGCGGCGGCGTGAACCACCGTATCGGCCTGTTCGATATGATTCTGCTGAAAGACAATCATGTGGATTTTGCCGGCGGTATCGACAAAGCCATTACCCGCGCCAAAGAATATTGCAAGGAGAAAGGTAAAGACCTCAAGATAGAGATTGAAGTGCGCAACTTCGACGAGCTGCAACAGGTACTCGATTTGGGCGGTGTAGACCGTATCATGTTCGATAACTTTACACCAGAAATGACCAGAAAAGCCGTGGAAATGGTAGCGGGACGTTACGAAACGGAATCTTCCGGCGGCATTACTTTCGATACACTGCGCGACTATGCCGAATGTGGAGTAGACTTTATTTCGGTGGGTGCTTTGACGCATTCCGTAAAAGGACTGGACATGAGCTTTAAAGCTTGCTGATAAAGCGCCTGCATTGATAACCTGAATAAAAGTAAGACCTTCTGTAAGGATTGCATCGTGTAAGCAAGCTTATGGAAGGTCTTCTGTTTTAATTCTGCGATTCTTTAACTTCTTTTTAGAGATTCTGTTGCAGCATTCTTCCGGATGCTGCGTCTAACTGACAAACGACGCGAAGAGGCGTCCGTAAAACGAGCACTGACATTGGAAAATGAGATAGAACTGATAGAGGGCTGCCGGGCAGGAAAGGATTCCGCCCGAAAGGAACTTTACACTCTCTATTCCAAACAGATGTTGGCGGTGTGCTACCGTTATACGGGCGATATGGATGCGGCGCACGATGTTTTGCATGACGGCTTTATCAAAATCTTCACCCGTTTCACGTTTCGTGGCGAATGTGCGTTGAGCACATGGGTGACGAGGGTCATGGTGACGCAGGCCATCGACTATCTGCGGCGGAAGCACCGTTTCAGCCAACTGGTGGTAAACGAAGAACAGCTTCCCGATGTGCAGGACGAAGCAAGTGTTGCCGAAAGCGGGAGCCGCTTGTCGGAAGAAGTGCTGATGGCATTTGTGGCGGAGCTTCCCGACGGATGCCGTACCGTGTTCAACTTGTACGTCTTCGAGGAAAAGTCGCACAAGGAAATAGCGGAGCTGCTCCATATCAAGGAGCATTCGTCTACCTCGCAATTGCATCGTGCCAAGTGTATGTTAGCGAAAAGAATTAAAGAATATACCGAATATGAGAGAAAAAGATGAAATAACCGGATTGTTCCGCAGCCGTCTGGCCGGCACAGAGATGACGGTACGCAAAGGCTTCTGGGAGAAGTTGCGGGAAGACGTGGCGTCTTCCGCCTCGGAAGACCGGAAGAGGGCTGCGTTTCTTTCTCCGAAATATTATCGGGTGGCGGCTGCCGCATCCGTTATATTTGTGTTGGGAGCCGCATCGGCCGCTTTCTGGTACTTCTCTCCGAAAGAGGAAATAAAGGAAGCCTTTACGCAAGTGGTTGTTTTGACACCGGAAGGCAGTCTGAACGGTGATGTGGTGCAGGAGTCTTTCCCGTCCATCCGTCCGGCAACCCCGACGGCGCAGCATTCCGGCATGAAGCGACCCGCAAGCGGAACTCCCGCAGGCCTGACTGACCAGGCGGAAGATGAGGGCGAATCCGTTTCCGTCCGGCTTTCCATTACTATCAGGCAGCGAGTACAGGCCGGTGGCGGTTACTTCGACAACAATACCGTTTCACAGGCCGGTAGTCCTTATCAGAACGCCACCGCTCAGGCAGACGTTGCTTCGGATGCCTTTTCCGCTGTTCCCGCGGAAGAAGAACAGGAATCCGCTCCTGTAAAATATCGGAAATCGCGTAAGTGGGCGTTGAAAGCGGCTCTCGGCACCTCGCTCCCTGAAGGCGACTGCAATATGCCGCTGACGGCGGGAGTTACAGTGGAACGCAGTCTGAACAATTGGCTCGCTTTGGAAACGGGTATCCGGTACAATCGTTTGCCCGCCGACCGTACGCTGCACACTTTGGCCATTCCCGTAAAATTGAATATGACGCTGGCAAGTACTCCGAAAGTCGATTTATATGCCACCGTAGGCGGAGCCGCCGAAAAATGTATTGCCGGCGCTTCGGATAACGGCTTTCATGCGGAGCCCGTTCAACTGTCGGTAGCGGCAGGAGTAGGGGTGCGTTACAAATTGAACGACCGCTTTGCTTTGTTTGCCGAGCCTTCGGTTTCCCATCATTTCGATACGGATTCCGAAACCGGAACTTTGCGAACGGAACGCCCCACGAACCTGAACCTTTTGTGCGGAGTGCGTATGACTTATTAACCTTAAAGACAGTACAACAAAATGAATACTCTTTGTAAAATATATAAATACGGATACGTAATGCTCGCGATGGTATGCTGCCTTGCGCTTGTATCTTGCGGAGAAGAATCGCTGGATTATAATCATCCGGATGTGGATTTGTTTGTGAAGCAACTGAAGGCGGGAAAATACTCGGCTCAAAGCCCTGAGGGGCTGAGCAATGTGCCCAAGTTCGCCAAAGAAGATATTGAAGAGCTCTTGAAATATGCCGAGGATTTAACGGTGATACCTTCCTTCCCGCTGGCTCCCGTATCTTATTCGGCAGGCGGGAAATTGCGGTTGGGCGAGTGCATTCTGTGGACGGTGGAAACGATTCGCCTGGGACATAACGCCTCGATGGGATGCAAAATGGTGCATGTGGATGCCGAAAACTATGAGGGCATCTACTTCCTGACCGATGAAGAGGTGCTCGATGCGGCCGCCCGTTATCGCCGTTGGTGGGAAGGCCGGAAATATCCGCGTACCATGTGGACCATCGACCCTTGCTATGACGAACCGCTTTGCGGAAGCGGCTATATGTGGTGGTGAGATAAGGTATAAAGTATAAGGTATAAAAATTAATCGGGTGAAGTATTCTATTCTCTTTTTAGGGCTGCTTTGTGCGGTAGCCTTCCCCCTTTACGCTCAAGAGTGGACACCGCAAGACTCTTTGCGTTTGCACCGGTTGCTGAATGGCGGGGGAGAGGTGAAGCTGAATCCGGACGTGTTGAAAGAGATGGGCGCCGATGCTCCTTCGGGTTCTCCGAAAGCCGATGTGCATAAAACATGGCTGGACTTTAATACCGCCTTACCCGTAATGCCTCGGATGCCGGAGAAAAAGGTGGTGCTTACCCTGCGGCCTTATACCGCGAATACCAAATACAACTGGGACCCCGTCTATCAGAAAAAAATTACAGTGAATAAGAATACATGGCGGGGCGATCCGTTCTACGAACTGACCACGCGTTTCATCTATTCCGATTGGGCTAAAACTCCCATGGATGCCGGGCCTCGCGAAAGTATCGAACAAATAGAAGCTACGGGTTTGCGCTATATGGTGACCGAGCGTGCCAACAATATGGCGGTAGGAAGTTGGCGGGGTACCGGCAGCAGCGGATTTACAGGCGATTTTATGCGTCCTTTCACAAAAGAGTTCTGGAACAGGAAAGCGGCGAGGCGTCGCG
This sequence comes from Bacteroides clarus YIT 12056, assembly GCF_900129655.1. Classification (GTDB taxonomy): domain Bacteria; phylum Bacteroidota; class Bacteroidia; order Bacteroidales; family Bacteroidaceae; genus Bacteroides; species Bacteroides clarus. The sequence goes on along the minus strand of NZ_FQWK01000003.1, from coordinate 110,840 downwards.
CACGTACGCTGGAAGTATTAAAAGCTTATGGTGATTCCGTTAGCGCCCGCCGTAAAGAGGCAATAATCAAATAGGAGTATCCCGTCTTTAATTTCTTAAATATTGAACTTTCTTTCTCTTATCCTTGTTTTCATAAAGACAAACCTTTAAAGGATAAACAATGGATAGAATAACTTCTCTGTTTGGGATAAAATACCCCATCATTCAAGGTGGCATGGTGTGGTGTAGTGGCTGGCGGTTGGCGTCGGCAGTGAGTAATGCCGGTGGCTTGGGACTGTTGGGCGCAGGTTCCATGCATCCCGAAACTTTACGCGAACATATACAGAAGTGCCGTGCGGCCACGCATCATTCGTTTGGAGTGAATATTCCTTTAATGTATCCCCAGATAGAAGAAATCATGCGGATTGTGGTAGATGAGGGGGTGCGTATCGTGTTTACTTCTGCCGGGAACCCTAAAGCATGGACAGGCTGGCTGAAGAAACACGGCGTCACAGTGGTACATGTCGTTTCATCATCGCGCTTCGCCATGAAAGCCGAGGCGGCCGGCGTAGACGCCATTGTTGCCGAGGGCTTTGAAGCCGGCGGACACAACGGGCGTGAAGAGACGACCACTCTTTGTCTGATTCCTGCCGTACGCGCGGTTACCGCATTGCCCCTGATTGCTGCCGGCGGCATCGCCACCGGTGAGGCGATTCTCGCCATGCGCGCTTTGGGAGCCGAGGGCGTTCAGGTCGGCACGCGGTTTGCCTTGACCGAAGAAAGCTCTGCCAGCGAAGTGTTTAAAGAGTACTGCCTGCGTCTGAAAGAGGGTGACACCCGTTTATTACTGAAGAAATTATCCCCCGTACGTTTGGCCCGCGGCAATTTTCAGCGGGCGGTGACGGCTGCCGAGGCTGTCGGAGCTACGGAAGAAGAGTTGCGCATCCTCTTGTCGAAAGGACGTGCCAAACGCGGTATCTTCGAAGGAGACCTTGAAGAAGGCGAACTTGAAATAGGACAGGCTTCCGCCTTGCTCAATGAGAAAGGAATACAGACGGCTGCGGAAGTAATGGATGAACTGGTAACGGGCTATCAGCGGGCGTGCGAAACGCTTGCCGCCAATATCTTCGAGCGTTTGGAAGTGTAAGTCCGGCTTTTGATTTGCTGCTTGTTTTAGTTTGACAGTTGATATAAAAGATTTTGCCTATAATGAAAATCCTGTATGATGTACATCAAAAGGATTTTTCATTATAGGCAAAATTATATGGCAAGCCTGTCTTTACCCTTTAGGGGGAGTATTCGGAGCTTTACTGCCATTGCCGCCGTTTGCCGACGGAGCATTTCCCGTAGAAGCAGGTGCGACGCTCTCGCTTGCGGTCGCCGAAGCGCTTGTTCCGGCAGTCACTGTGGCTGTTTTACCCGCAACTTGCGCGGCCGGTTGCTCTTCCCAATGGAACGGTTCGAAAGTACTGTTCGGGTCAACCCAGCCCGGCTTCTTGGAAGCGTAGATGATGAACGGAGCGATTACCACGATAAGCGCGCCGATGATAAGCACGGAGAACCATACGGTATTGCTGCCGGTAGAAATCTGGCTGGGCGGGATGAAGCTCAGTACGAACGCGAGCAATGAGCCGCAGAAACCGAGACCGCCGACAAGCCACATCAGACCGTTACCGCCTTTACCGATACGGAACGGACGGTTCAGCTTCTTCATCTTATAACGCAATACGATAGCTCCGGAGAACATCAGCATATACATGATGAGGTAAAGAACCACCGTCAGTTGCGAAAGAATCTGATAGAAACTTTGCACCGAAGGCATCACCACGAACAAAAGGCTTAATATGGTTACAGCGCCGCCTTGCACGAACAGAATGTTCTTTTGTACACCCAGCTTGTTCGTTTTCTGGAAGAACGGGGGCATATAACCTGCTTTACCTACGGCAAAGATACCTTTGGACGGACCGGCGACCCATGTCAGTACACCTGCCAGCACGCCGAACGCCAGCGCAATGGCTATAATCGGTGACAACCAGGAAGCGTGGATATAACGGAAGTAGTTGTCGAAGCCTACCAGCAAACTCTGTGTAAGGCTGATATCCTTGGCCGGAATAATGACACCCAGAGCGAATGTACCCAACACGAAGATAAGCACCGTAATCAGCGCGCCGATAAACACAGCCTTCGGATAGTTCTTGGACGGATTGTTGACATCCTTCACGTGGATACCGCCCATCTCCATACCTGCATAAAAGAGGAAGATACTTGCGGCGAGCACCACATTGTCAAAGTTCGTCAGGTCCGGGAAGAAGCTGCTGTGGAAGTCCATATTGGAATGTCCGCCCGTAGCAAGGTAGATGATACCGAGTACAATCAGTAATCCGGCAGGGATAATCGTACCTACCAAACCGCCGACTTTAGCGACTTTTCCTACCCAGCTCATACCTTTCAGAGAGATGAAAGTTGCCAGCCAGTAGATAACGAGTACCACGACCAGCGTGTAATACTTGTTGTTCGCCAGCGACATGTCGTGCACGTCATTCATGCCGATAAACGCAATGGACACAGCGCCGAACGTCAGCACCGTAGGATACCAGATCGTACTTTCAATCCACTGTACCCAGATAGCGAGGAAGCCGAGCTTCTTTCCGTAGGCTTCGCCCACCCAGCGGAACACACCGCCTTGTTTGTCTTGAAACATAGCAGCCAATTCCGCAGCGACGAGTGACGTCGGGATAAGGAAAACTATGGCCGCAAATAAGTAATAGAAGGCCGAACTCATTCCGTACACGGCCTCGGCGGGCAGTCCACGCAGGGATACTACTGCCGTCACATTCATGATTGCCAGGGTAAACACGCCCAGCTTCACTGTTTGTTTAATATTTGCCATAAGTTAAGGTTTTAGATGAAAAATATATTCAAAATCAGCGTTTATAACAACCCCTGGGAACAGTTGTTCCCGGCGGGTAAGGGAAAATCTTGGTTTTAACAATTAAGGAGCGCTGTTTGCGGGCTCCTGTTTCTGTTCTATCTTTTTATAATAGTCCTGCTTTTCCTTGTTACGCCTCTCTACCAGGCTCGTTACATATACTGTGAAAATAGGGAACATCATCATGCCCAACGCCGCCAGCAGCACGGACAATACCCGTCCGGTGACGGTGACCGCTATTATGTTGGAGCCTACCGTGGTCACATCCATGAACGCCCACCACAAAGCATCGCCATAGCCCGTAACCAAAGGATTGGTTCCATGCTCCATGACGTAGAAGGCGAGGCTTGAGAAGTAGACGGTAGCCAGCAACATGGTCAGGTAGGATACGAACAGACCCGATGCGCGGTTGTACGTCAGCCAGCCCACCACGATAGCCATGGCATAGCCGCCCCGTACCAACGGGATAAAACGCAGCATATAGGTAATTTCGGGTGAGAAAGTCCAGCCCATATAGGCAATGATATTCTGATAAGGAATAGCCACCAGCAGGAAGATGAAATGCGTGGCGACATACCGTTTCTTGTCTGTTGCCAGAATCCACTCCAGCACAAAGTCCGCCAGGAACAATGCGCAAATCCACAACTGTACTTCCATGTACACCGATTGCTCGTAGAAAGGGATGCCTTTGAACGTATCGATGGAGATGCTGATTACCAAAAACAGCGAAAGCAGCAGGATGATGACATGCAGGATGCCGTATATTCCTTTTTTTCGCAAAACGAATTCCGATAGAGCCATTTTCATAATGAGGTCTGTTTTGTGACGAGTTGCCACCTGCAACTCATCATTCATCATTAAATAGGTTGCCCCTCGGCGTTCGCGACGCTTTTGGAGCAACCTTGGAAAAAAGAGTATGAGAGATTATTCTGTAATCGTCACATTGTCACCGTTGAATACACCCAGACCGAGCTTGTTCATGATGAACTTGATAGCCAGTTGCGCCTTGACGGAGTTGCCGGCTTCGTCCAACGGGGGAGCGAAAGCGGAAACACCCATCACACCGGGCAGTACGGCCATTACGCCACCGCCTACACCGCTCTTGGCGGGTATGCCGGCAGTGTACATCCAGTCGCCTGAATGCTCGTAGAAGCCTACGGTGGAAATCATTGAAGTGATTTTCGGCGCGAGCCCGGCCTCAAACACGTTTTGTTTGGTGACGGGATTAACGCCGTTGTTGGCAATCGTTCCGGCTGCAATGCCCAATTGTTCGGCTGTGATACCCAGTGAGCATTGGCGGGTATAAAGGTCGAGCGCCAAATCCGGATCATCGTAGATACGGTTGTAATTCTTCAATAACCAGGCAATGGAGCGGTTATTGAAGTTCGTAGCCGTTTCCGATTTGTACAGTTCGTCGATAAGCTGCGGAGCGGAGCCGCACAGTTCTGTGATGTTCTGTACGATGGCATCCCATTTCTTGTCCGAATTGCCTGCCGGCTGTACCATGGAGCAAGCGGAAATGGCTCCGGCATTTACCAATGGCGTAGAGGGATGGTCGTTCTCCAGCAAAATAGCGATGATAGAGTTGAACGGCAGTCCTGTTGCATCGGCGCCAATCATATCCAGCACTTTCTGCGCACCGTACTGGCGCAGGATAAGTATGGCGGTATGTACCTTTGACACGGATTCTATGCCGAAACGGTAGTCCGTATCTCCGATATTGATGGTCTGTCCGTTCATCAGGCAAATGCTGAGGCCGAACAATTTGGAATCTATATTGGCAAGGTACGGAATATAATCCGCATTCTTGCCGCCTGTTTGTCCTTTCACCTCATTATAGGCTTGTTGGGCAACTTCCTTGATTTGAGAGATTGATATTTTCTTTTCCATATTTATATATACTGTGTTAAAGTGATAAGGCAGTAGAGTGATTATGACTTTATCACTTTTTGTGACGTCTGCCGCCGTGATTGAAGATTTTGCTTTCTACCGGCAGGTTCTTGTCCTGTGCCATGCGGGTAGGAGTGGGATAGTCCAGTTTCTCCAGTTCGGCAATGGCATTCTTGATGTCGCCCAGCAACATGTCCGCCATGTCGCGGCTGAATCCTTGACGGACCACGACGCGCATCACTACGTAATCTTCCAGTTTGGAAGGCAGCGTATAGGCCGGAACCATCCAACCGTGTTGCGAAAGTTTATCCTGCAAGTCGTACAGCGTCCATTTGGCGGTCTTTGCGTATTCCGGTTTCAAATACCAGATGAACAACGGGTTCACCACCTCGTTGGAGTAGTTGACGAATGGAGCCATTTTACCGATTTCGTCATGGATATACTTGGCGATTGTGAGTGAATTGTACTGTACTTCTTTGTAACCCTGGAAGCCTAAGCGGATAAATTGGTAATACTGTCCTAAAATCTGTGCGGCGGGACGGGAGAAGTTCAAACCTACTTGGGTAATATTGGCGCCGAGGTAGTTTACGCTGAATGACATTTCTTCGGGCAGATATTCTTTGCCTTTCCAGCAAACCCAACCCAGACCCGGATAAACCAAGCCGAACTTGTGACCGCTGACACTGATGGAAAGTACCCATTTCAAACGGAAGTCCCATTTCTTTTCAGGATACAGGAACGGAAGGATAAAGCCGCCGCTTGCAGCATCTACGTGGATAGGAATGTCGTAGCCGGTCTTGGCGTTGTATGCGTCGAGCGCTTTGTCAAGGGCTTCAACGTCGTCATTCAGTCCTGTCCATGTAACACCCTGGATAGGTACGATACAGATAGTGTTCTCATCACACATTTTCAGAGCTTCTTCGGGGTCGAGCGTGGTCTTGTCGAGTGTCAGGGGCACTTCACGCATTTCAATCTGCCACAGTTGGGCGAATTTTTCCCATACCACCTGGAAACCGGTCGAGATAACGAAGTTCGGTTTGTCGAACGGTTTGCCTTGAGCCTGGCGTTTCTTGCGCCAACGCAGCCATGCGGCCACACCACCCAGCATACATGCTTCTGAAGAACCGATGGCGAGCGCGCCGGTTTTCCAGGTTTCTTTTTCCGGAGAGTTCCACAGATTGGCGACGATGTTGATACATTTACCGTTCATTACGGCGATGCGGGGATACTCGGTTTCGTCGATGTAGTTGATGTTGATAGCTTCGTTCATCAACTTGGTTGCGTATTCGTCCATATAAGTAGTGACGAACGTAGCCAGGTTCAGACGGGGCTGGGTCTGCGCAAACGTTTCATCCTTCACCATCTGGTAGGCAATCTCCGGAGTGGTAGGCCCTTCGGGGATTTTCTCTACCGGTGAGGGTTGCAACATACGGTTCGAACCGAATACTTCGGTCTTTGCATCTCCTTTTCTGAAATTCAAATCTTCCATATAACTATAAGTTTTTAAAGGTTTAGGCGGCGGGGACCTTCCCCGTCGAATTTTCCACAACAACGACCCCCACGAAAGAAAGTTCCGCCGTTTTACATTATTTGGCGTTTATTAAAAGGGCGGGGCGGGAAATCCCGGCGCTTTTACGTCTTATTACTCTTTAATTATCACTTATCCTGTCCGAACATTCTGTTGTATCGCTTGTTTTCCTTCAACTAACCCACTCACTTTAAAATTATGAAAATTAATACCGGACAAGGAACCATTCCTCTTATTACGCTTATAGGTATCTGGTCTATTTCCGCGCTGACCTCATTGCCGGGCTTGGCTGTCTCACCTATTTTGGGAGAGCTCTCCACTATTTTCCCCCATGCCACGGAGTTGGATATACAGATGTTGACTTCTTTGCCTTCTTTACTGATTATCCCGTTTGTATTGTTGGCGGGCAAGTTGGCGGAGAAACGCGATTTTATCCGTTTGCTGCGGGTGGGGCTTTGGCTGTTTGCCGCAAGCGGGGTACTTTATTTGTTTTCTTCCAAGATGTGGCAACTGATGGCTGTCAGCGCTTTGCTCGGTATCGGGGCGGGATTGATTATTCCTCTTTCTACGGGGCTGATTTCTCGGTATTTCACGGGAGAGTATCGCGTCAAACAGTTTGGATACAGTTCCGCCATAACCAATATGACGCTGGTGGTGGCTACGGCCGTAACGGGCTATCTGGCAGAGGTACACTGGCGTTTGCCTTTTGTCGTTTATCTGTTGCCGCTGATTTCTTTGGTTCTTTCGGCTTATTTAAAAAAGAATACGGTTTCGGTCACGGTGAAGCAGGCGTCGGCTGTTATTCCTTCCATGCAGTCTGCGCCTGTGATTTCCGGTAAATATGGCATACATATACGCCATCTTATTCAGTTAATGCTGTTCTATGGGGTGGTTACGTACGTAGTTCTTGCGGTTACTTTTAATTTACCTTTCTTAATGGAAGCGCACCACTTTTCAAGCGGAAATTCAGGGCTGATGATTTCTTTGTTTTTCCTTGCCATTATGGCTCCGGGGTTTATGTTGGATAATATAGTGAAGCTTTTGGGAAATAAAACAAAACTTTATAGCCTTTTGGCTGTTGCCGTCGGATTACTATTGATATGGATTTCTCCTACGGAATGGCTTATTGTGCCGGGATGTATTTTGGTCGGTTTAGGCTATGGTATCATTCAACCGCTGATTTATGATAAGACGGTCGATACTGCCATTCCTCAAAAGACAACGCTTGCCCTTGCTTTTGTAATGGTGATGAATTACCTTGCCATACTGTTGTCGCCTTTCATCACCGATTTTTTCCAATGGATATTCCATACCGGTTCGCAAGAATTTCCGTTCATTTTCAATTTGTGCATAACAATATTGACTATGTATTGGGCGTATGCGAAGAAAGGAGATTTCTTGTTTGATGATTGAGGTGGTGGATAAGTGATAAGTGATAAGTTATAAGTTATAAGTGATAAGTTATAAGTTATGAGCGATAAGTGATAAGTTATGAGTTATGCAGAATCGTAATTCATTATTTATAAATTATAATTCATCACTCATCACTCATCACTTGTAATTTATAACTTATCACCCATCATTTATAATTCATAACTTATCACTCATCATTCATGATTCATCACTTATCACTCATCACTCATCACTCATCACTTATAATTCTACCTCCTCATACCTCATTCCGAACACATCCGCCACCGCCTTATATGTCACTTTCCCTTCTACCACATTCAGTCCCAATGCCAATGCCGGATCATCTTTACAAGCCTGTTTCCAACCTTTGCAAGCTAATGCCACGGTATAAGGCAGCGTTGCATTTGTCAGCGCCATAGTAGAAGTAAACGGTACAGCGCCGGGAATATTGGCTACCGCATAGTGCACAATACCATCCACAACATACGTCGGTTCGCTGTGGGTAGTGGGATGAGACGTTTCAAAGCAGCCGCCCTGGTCAATGGCGACATCCACAAGTACGGTTCCGGGTTTCATCATTTTCAGCATATCCCTTGTAATGAGATGCGGAGCTTTATCGCCGGGAATAAGAACGGAACCTATTACCAAATCTATGGTAGGCAGTTCCATTCTTATATTGTGAAGCGAGGAATAGAGTGTTTTTACGTTTTTGGGCAATACCTCGCTGAGATAGCGCAGGCGTGGCAGGTTGACATCCGTAATCATTACCTCGGCACCCATTCCCGCGGCCATTTGTGCGGCATTGGTACCGACTACGCCGCCACCTAAAATAAGTACGCGCGCGGGGCGGACACCCGGTACGCCACCCATCAGCTTTCCTTTTCCGCCTTGCGGCTTTTCCAGAAAGCGGGCTCCCACCTGGGTAGCCATACGTCCTGCCACTTCGCTCATAGGAGTGAGTAATGGCAAGGAATGGTCGTCCTTCTCCACCGTTTCATAAGCGATACATACGGCACCGCTTTCAATCATGGCCTCGGTCAGTAATTTATCGGCCGCAAAGTGGAAATAGGTAAATACCACTTGTCCCTTTTTAATCAGTTTGTACTCCGGTGCAATAGGCTCCTTCACCTTGACAATCATGTCGGCTATGGCATAGACATCTTCAATGGCAGGCAGGATTCGCGCACCTACGGCGATGTAATCATCGTCAGAGAACCCGCTGTTTGCGCCGGCCGTAGCCTGCACATACACCGTATGACCTTTCTTCACCAACTCGGCTACTCCGGCAGGGGTCATTCCTACACGGTTCTCGTTGTTCTTGATTTCTTTGGGTACTCCGATAATCATAATGTCATCTGTTAATGGTTAAACATGTTGCAAGATAGCGATTTCTCTGTCTCATTGTCATTTAATATAAGGTGTTTTACAACAGAAAACGCCTGCTTATTTATAGGGTAGGACGGTAGGATTATGCTTTTTTGTTTAGGCGGAGAGAACTATTCTTTTTATATTTGCATGCATTAAAAAAATAGGATATGATTTGTAAGAATATAAAACACTCTATATTTCTCTCAGTTTTATTTTTCGTTGGCAGCGTACAAAGCGGATATGCACAAGAGGCGTCCGATATGGAAACTGTGCCGGAGATGCAGGCGGCGTCTTTTACTCCCCCTTTTGATTTTCCTATCGTCTTCTCCGGTAACTTCGGTGAGATACGTGCCAACCATTTTCATGGCGGATTGGACTTCAAGACCGGCGGGGCCATCGGCAAACCCGTGCGTGCTTTAGCCGACGGGCATATCTCACGCATCCGCGTAACGCACGGTTCGGGCTATGTGCTCGATGTGGATTACGACAACGGCTATTCCACTATTAACCGCCACCTCAGTGCGTTTGTAGGCGATATAGCCCGAAGGGTGAAAGCTTTGCAGTATGAAAAGGAAAGCTGGGAAGTGGAGATTACTCCCGAGCCGGGGGAATATCCGGTAAAGGCAGGCCAGGTGATAGCCCTTAGCGGCAATACGGGCTACTCTTTCGGCCCTCACCTGCATCTGGATATGATTGAGTCGGCAACGGGAGACTATGTTGACCCGCTGCCTTTCTTTATGAAAAAAGTGAAAGACAATACCGCCCCTCATGCCGAGGGTATCATCCTGTTTCCGCAACCGGGCAAAGGTGTGGTAAACGGAAAGCAGATATATCAGACTTTCCCTGCCAGCCCCGCAAAACCTATCACGGCCTGGGGACTGATAGGCGCGGGAATTCGTGCCTATGACCACATGGACGGAGTGGGCAACCGCTACGGCGTGCATACCGTTATTCTCGAAGTGGACGGTGAAGAAGTATTCCGCAGTGTGGTAGACCGCTTTGCTTACGAAGAAAACCGCTATATCAACTCATGGACGCACGGACAGTACATGAAGTCATTCATCGAACCGGGCAACCGCCTGCGTATGCTGCATGCCTCCAACGGCAATCGCGGACTGATAGAAATCAACGAAGAACGTCCTTATCGCTTTGTGTACACTCTAAGCGACGCGTTAGGCAACACCTCGAAAGTCCGCTTTACCGTACAGGGAAAGAACACCGGCATCCGTCCCGTGGAACATCGCGAAAAGTATGCTTTCAAATGGGACAAGACCAATTATCTTCAGGAACCCGGTTTGGAGCTGGTCGTACCGCGCGGAATGCTGTACGATGATGTCTGGCTGAACTATTCCGTACGTGCCGATAGCGGAGATGTGGCTTTCACTTATCAGTTGCACGATACGCGTATTCCCCTGCACGGAGCTTGCGAAATGCGTATCGGTTTGCGCCGCGACCGCCTGGAAGATAAATCGAAATATTACGTAGCCGGCGTTACAGCCCGAGGTGGGAAATATAGCGTAGGCGGCACGTATGAGGACGGCTTTATGAAAGTCCGCATCCGCGACTTGGCTGCTTATACGGTGGCTGCCGATACCGTACCGCCGGAGATTACTCCGCTCAACCCTCAGCAGTGGGGGCGTACGGGGCGTATCGTCTTTAAAGCGAAAGACAAGGAGACAGGAATACACAGTTATCGCGGAACGATAGACGGAAAATACGCCTTGTTCGGCAAGCCCAACTCCATTAGCGGCAATCTGGTTTGCGAACTCGACCCGAAGCATGTAAAGAAAGGCGGCAGGCATACCGTAGAAATGACTGTAACCGACGGTTGTGGCAATCAGACCACGAAACAGTTCCGTTTTGCATGGTAACTCTTCATTTATATCATGGCATTATCAAATAAACTATATAATAACAGAAGTATGAAAAGATTAACTCTCTCCGTCGCGTTAGTGGTGGCAGCTGTGGCAAACGCATTTGCCTGTACCAACCTCATTGTGGGTAAGAACGCCTCTACGGACGGTTCTACAATTGTTTCCTATTCTGCCGACTCCTATGGATTGTTCGGCGAGTTATATCATTATCCCGCAGGTGTGCACAAAAAGGGCGCATTGATTGACGTACACGAGTGGGATACCGGCAAATACCTCGGCCGGATAGAACAGGCACGCCAGACCTACAACGTTATCGGCAATATGAACGAATTCCAGCTTACTATCGGTGAGACGACTTTCGGCGGCCGTCCCGAGTTGGTGGACACTACCGGCATCATCGATTACGGAAGCCTGATTTATCTCGGTCTGCAACGTTCCCGCACCGCCCGCGAAGCTATCAAAGTAATGACGGAACTCGTACAGGAATACGGTTATTACAGCGGCGGCGAGTCATTCACCATCGCAGACCCCAATGAAATCTGGATTATGGAGATGATAGGCAAAGGTCCCGGTGTGCGTGGAGCCGTATGGGTGGCTGTCCGCGTGCCCGATGATTGCATTTCCGCGCATGCCAACCAAAGCCGTATCCACCAGTTCGATATGAACGACAAGAACAACTGTATGTATTCTCCCGACGTCATATCCTTTGCCCGTGAGAAAGGCTATTTCGACGGAGTAAACAAAGACTTCAGCTTTGCGAATGCCTATGCGCCGCTCGACTTTGGCGCTCGTCGTTATTGCGAAGCCCGCGTGTGGAGCTATTTTAATATGTTTACCGCCCGTGGCAACGAATTCTTACCTTATATATTAGGCGATACCGACACTCCGATGCCGCTTTTCGTAAAGCCCGACCGTAAAATCTCCGTACAAGATGTAAAGAATGCCATGCGCGATCATTACGAAGGCACTCCTCTCGACATTAGCAAGGATTTCGGCGCAGGACCGTATCATACTCCCTACCGTCTTTCTCCTCTTTCTTTCAAAGTGGGCGATAAGGAGTATTTCAACGAGCGTCCCATCTCCACGCAGCAGAGCGGTTTCGTGTTTGTGGCGCAGATGCGTTCCACGCTGCCCGATGCTATCGGAGGCGTATTGTGGTTCGGTACGGATGACGCCAACATGACTGTATTCACTCCCGTATACTGTTGCACGGATAAAGTGCCCGTATGCTATTCGCGCGTAGACGGTGCGGACTACATCACTTTCTCATGGAACTCCTCTTTCTGGATTTTCAACTGGGTTTCCAATATGGTATATCCCCGTTACGACCTTATGATTGGCGATGTACGTGCCACGCAGAACGAACTCGAAACCACTTTCAACGAGGCGCAGGAAGGCTTTGAATCCGCCGCCGCCAAACTTCTGGAGAAAGACCCGGCCAAAGCGAAAGCATTTTTGACAAATTATACCAATATGACGGCACAGAGCGCTTTTGACACATGGAAGCGTCTGGGTGAATTCATCATTGTGAAATATAATGACGGTGTTGTCCGTAAAATGAAAGACGGAAAGTTCGAGCGCAATGCTATCGGTCAGCCCGCAGGTGTGGTTCGTCCGGGTTATCCGAAGGAATTCTTGGAAGAATATGTAAAACAAACGGGCGACCGTTATAAAATGCCCGATTGATTAGGATATTTGAACTTATTCTTTTACATTTGTGACTTAACAAAAAATGAAGTATTAACCTTTAATATTAAAATAGTCTTATGGAAAATCAAGAACTGATTAAACAGGTAACTGAGAAAGCTGAAAAATGGCTTACCCCGGCTTATGATGCCGAAACTCAGGCTGAAGTGAAAAGAATGTTGGAAAATCCAGATAAGACCGAACTGATAGAATGTTTTTATAAAGACCTGGAATTCGGAACAGGTGGTTTGCGCGGTATCATGGGTGCGGGCAGTAACCGTATGAACATCTATACAGTAGGCGCGGCTACCCAGGGATTGGCGAACTATCTGAACAAATGCTTCAAGGACAAAGAGCAAATCTCCGTCGTAGTGGGTCACGACTGCCGTAACAACAGCCGCAAGTTCGCTGAAATCTCGGCTGATATTTTCTCGGCGAACGGTATCAAGGTTTATCTGTTCGATGATTTGCGTCCTACTCCGGAAGTTTCCTTCGCCATCCGTCACCTCGGTTGCCAAAGCGGTATCAACCTGACCGCAAGCCACAACCCGAAAGAATACAACGGCTATAAAGCCTATTGGGATGACGGTGCGCAGGTACTTGCTCCGCACGACACTGCCATTATCGATGAAGTGAACAAAGTAACTGTTGAGGACATCAAATTTCAAGGCAACAAGGATTTGATTCAGATTATCGGCGAAGACATCGACAAGGTATATTTGGATAAAGTTCATACTCTTTCCATCGACCCGGAAGTGATTAAACGTCAGAAAGACCTCAGTATCGTTTATACGCCGCTTCATGGTGCGGGTAGAGTGCTTATTCCCGCTTCTCTGAAAGAATGGGGATTTGAGAATGTACACTGCGTGCCCGAACAGATGGTCAAGAGCGGTGACTTCCCGACGGTAATCTCTCCGAATCCTGAAAATGCGGAAGCGCTTTCTATGGCCATCGAACTCGCCAAGAAGATTGATGCGGACATCGTAATGGCAAGCGACCCGGATGCCGACCGCGTGGGTATGGCTTGTAAGGACGATAAGGGCGAATGGGTGCTGATTAACGGTAATCAGACTTGCTTGCTCTTCTTGTACTATATCATCAAGAACCGTATCGCGACGGGCAAGATGCAGCCTACGGACTTCATCGTGAAGACCATTGTGACTACCGAACTTATCAAGGCGGTTGCCGATAAGAATAAGATTGAAATGCTCGATTGCTATACCGGCTTCAAGTGGATTGCCCGTGAAATCCGCCTGCGCGAAGGCAAGCAGCAATACATCGGCGGCGGCGAAGAAAGCTACGGTTTCCTTGCCGAAGATTTCGTTCGCGATAAAGACGCCGTTTCAGCCTGTTCACTGTTGGCTGAAATCTGCGCTTGGGCTAAAGACCAGGGTAAGACGTTGTATGACATCCTGATGGATATCTATGTAGAGTATGGTTTCTCTAAGGAAACTACCGTGAATGTAGTGAAGCCGGGTAAGAGCGGTGCAGATGAAATCAAGGCTATGATGGATAACTTCCGCGCCAACCCGCCGAAAGAAATCGGTGGTTCTGCCGTTTCCTTGATTAAGGACTACAAAACTCTGAAAGCTACCGATGCCAAGGGCAATGTAACCGACTTGGATATGCCCGAGACATCCAACGTTCTCCAGTACTTTACAGAAGACGGCACGAAGATTTCCGTTCGTCCTTCGGGTACGGAGCCTAAGATTAAGTTCTACATTGAAGTGAAAGGTGAAATGGGTTGCTCCAAGTGCTACGGCAATGCAAACGCCGAGGCTGAAAAGAAAGTGGAAGCAGTACGCAAATCACTCGGTATCTAAGACGATTTGACTCTTGATATGGAAAGGTGCAAGCGGCAGTAAGCCGCCTGCACCTTTTTTCATATCTAAAAAGATATTCCCACACTTGTTTCCCACACCCATTCCCAGCGTCTGTGGATTATATTGAATTGGTGTCTGACACCTGTTTTTACCTGTACCTGCCTGTTGATGTCATACGAGAATCCGCTTCCAAGATACAGCGGGCTTACTGTTCCCGGCAATATGGCGGATTTACCGCTGCTGCGGCTATAGCCTGCGTAAATATGATAGCCGAGCTTTTGAGTGACGTCAAATTTGAAATCTGTCTTTTGCTGTAAAAGTACCTTTGCTCTTTTGCCATATTCCGTAGTGGCTGAGATACTGAATCGCTGAGTGTTCAGTATATATTTATTCCGTCGTTGGGTGTTGTAATATATGCGTGTATTGTCCAGCCGGAATCCGGGTATCGCGTATATCTGCCGGAGATTTTCCGGCTTGGGTAAAAGTTCCTCAACGGGTAAAATGGGAATACTGTGTATCTGTGCAGGTGTGGAAAATAACAGGTCGATTTCTTGTTTGACAGTAGGATTAATGGATATATCCGTTGTTCCGTCCAGTATCTCTTTCAGTTTAATGGAATCTTGTTTCGTCCATGTAGTCTGTCCTTGCACCGGAAAGGAAAAACCGGCAGATAATACTGCCAACAATATATATTCCTTTTTAATCATTTCTGTTCATTGTTGAGTCTTGGTTGTAGGTTAGACGCAACACGCCACAGAATGCTGTAAGAAACGGCTGTAAAAAAGGTTAAGAGGGAGCAGGGCAAAATCTTGCTTGCTGTTTGCTTTTTTAGGTACAGATTACATGGATTGCACGGATAAATTTAGAGAGTACCATGAAATCCGCGCAATCCGTGTCTAAAAGAAATCATCATGCGTATTTTGAAGTACCTCAATTAAGTTTCTTTTATATTCTTTATGCCGATTATCTAATCATTCTCCGTTAAATGCTGTTCTTATATGCGACGGAGGTCAACAGTTAACAGATGTACTTACAGATTGCGGTTGCACGCCGATTGGTTGATGTGAATGAGAGTCGTTTCATTCGTAGTTGTTCGTTTGTGAGCGCGTGTTTTCCGCAATCTGTTTTTTATGCCCTTTCCTTTAATTATTTTCCAGCCACCAGTCAATCAGCTTTCGTGCAATACTTAGCTTACGTGGAATTTCCGGCAGATTGTCTTTGGAATAGAATGCGCCGGAACTGAGCTCATCGGCTTGCAGCTTGATTTCTCCGCTTTCGTAGTCGGCAATGAAGCCTACCATTAACCCGCTGGGATAGGGCCATGGCTGACTGCCGAAATAAGTGATGTTCTTCACCTTCAGTCCCGTTTCTTCCATAACTTCCCGCTCTACGCATTGTTCCAGTGTTTCGCCCGTTTCCAGAAATCCGGCTACCAGCCCATGGAAAGTACCGCGGAAGTTGCGTGCATGCACCAGCAATATTTCTTTGTCTTTCCGTATCAGCACGATGATAGCCGTAGAAACGGGGGGATACATCTCATTTCCGCATTCCGGGCATTTCTTCATGATAGGAGTGTGTTGTTCCATAGGAGTGCCGCATACGGGACAGAAGCGGCTGTGCTCGTCCCAATAGAGTATCTGGAATGATTTTCCCGCTGCCTGGTAATCCGCCAATGGCAGATAGTCGTAAGAAGTGCGTAAACCTGTCATTACCCATTCTTCGGTTTCGGGTACAGGTTGTTCGAGGGCGAAGGTTTTTACCTTATGTCCGTCCGTCAGAGTTACCTCGTGTATCGTACATCCCGCTTCGGGTGTTACAGGCGGATTTATTCCATGGGGTATACCGTATTTGTTTTCTCCGTTTGTTGTGTATTCTTTCTTTAACAGCAGTTGGTCTTTGAAAAAGACGAACCACTGCATAGAATTTTCCGGTTCTGTTGTTTTTGCGATTTCCATATTCTGATTTCTATCGAGATTTGTTATTCTTTTATTTCTTCATTGTATTTTTCGCCTGCAACATAGACGGCAGACCTTCCCGAACCTCTACGTCGCAGAATACCTTGTTGAATAAGGTTATTCAGTTCGTTCATGGCGGCGTATGGCGTAAGCTTGGTTATTTGGACGTACTCCCGGCGGGTGATGCAAATATTGGCTTTTAAGAATACAGCCAATGCGGCTTTGCGCTCTTCTATGCTGGACGTAATTGCAGCGGCCTTACGTGAGGGAGAGTGTACGCGCTCCAGTGTCATTTTGTGTATAATCCTCTTACGGAATGTACTGCTGATACGTAGATGCACATTTTGAAACACAACGGATTCCGCCCTTATTTTTTGCTGGTTATCGTCTGTTTTCCGAAGGCATTTTAGCGAAGTACTGAGAAATCCGAGTTCACCCAGTTCCACGATATTTCCGTCGGCAAGTAAATCGCAGAGGTCATCAATAAGAACTCCTAATGAGGCTCCCAATACATTTTTAGGCAGATGTTGGTATTTTGAAGCATGTTCTATAAATTCTTCTTTGGTATAAGTCCTTTTAGGATAGATACGTGCGTGAAGAATTTTTTTGTTCTCTTTCTTTTGTCCCGGTGAGGGTGTTTCGTAAAAATCGTAGTAGGCACTCATTATATAAGTATTGCAGTTAGTTTTTTGCTATTCGATGAATAAATTCTGCTCTCTCTACAAACTATTTTTCAGCTTGTATAAATTTATTCATTCGACAACTATCTAATAATCATTCGACAATTGTCTAATAATTATTTGATATCTATCGAATGATTATTAGATAGTTGTCGAATGAATAGATTTCAGGTAACAAAGATATAAATTATTAAGATGCAAAGGCAGATTTATTGCAATAGAAATATAAGTTATTGTGTGCGGCGGCGCATAATTGAGCGCCTCTTTTTCTGAAAAATCTTCTTAATGATTGTGTAGTTACCTAAGTTTGACTACTTTTGCTCTTCTATAAATGGAGGCGGCTATGAAAGATACATTAATCATTGAACATTTACGCAGAGGGGATGAGGAGGCATTTAAATACATCTATGAGCGTCATTATGTCCTGCTTTGTCGCTTCGCCAATCAGATATTGAATGATGCGGCTCTTTCGGAAGAAGTGGTGGACGACGCTATATTTTATTTATGGGAGCATCGCCGGGAGATAGAAATCACGTATTCTGTACGTGCTTATCTGATGCGTGCTGTACGTAACCGTTGCCTGAATGAATTGCAATCCTTGAGCCATCGCGAAGAACTGCATTTTTCATCTTTTATGCTGCCGGAAAATATGGAATTCCTCGATTCTGTTTTTGTGGAAGAGAATCAGCCCTTGGGTATATTGCTCGAACAAGAATTGGAAGATGAATTGACCCGCAGCATAGAAGAACTGCCTGTGGAATGTCGCACCGTATTTAAAAAAAGTCGTTTTGAACAAAAAAAGTACGAAGAGATTGCTTTAGAGTTAGGAATCTCCATTAATACGGTTAAGTATCATATAAAGAATGCTTTAGCTCTTCTTCAAAAGCGTTTGGATAACTATTTGCATTTATTGATTATTTATATTTTTATGGATATTTGAAAAAATATATATTTTCGACTACCCTCATTCTTGATTTTTTTGTCTTATATATAAAGCAACAGAATTATGCAACTGGAAGAACATACTGATATAGATTTATTGATAACTCGATATCTTTCGGGAAAACTGGATAAAGAATCCTTTGCCGAACTGAAACGTTGGAGTTTGGAGTCTGAGTCTAATCGGAAATATGTACGGAATAAGTTAGAGGTATGGTTTTCCTCGGGGGCTGCCGATACTGCTGTACGGTTTGATAAAGACAAGGCATTCTCTTTATTCAGACAACGGGTTGCCGGGGCGGAGAAGAAACAAAAACAGATGCTCCGTTTCTCATGGAAAACCTTTATGCGGGTAGCTGCCGTTGTGCTGATTCTGATGATTCCATTTGTTACTTATTGGCAGGGAAAGCAAGCTGTGAAGCAAAACTTTGCGGATATGGTTGTAGAGGCACCTATGGGAGCGCATACTAAACTCTATTTGCCGGATGGTACATTGGTATGGCTGAATGCAGGATCGAAAATAATATATTCGCAGGGTTTTGGAGTGGATGACCGCCGGTTGCGTTTGGAAGGAGAAGGGTATTTTGAGGTAATGAAGAACGAAGAAGTACCTTTTGAAATAAACACGAAAGAACTGAATCTGAGAGTGCTGGGAACGAAATTCAATTTCAGAAACTATCCGGATGATGAAGAAGTGACGGTGAATCTGATGGAAGGAAAGGTGGCTCTTAGGAACGGCATCAGGGAAATGCCTGAACTTTATCTGACGCCGGACGAAAAAATGGTTCTCAACAAGGTGACCGGTCAAATGGTAAAAAGCAGCACAAGGGCGGCCAAAGCTAATGTCTGGATTAACGACGAGCTTTTCTTTGATGAGGAGCTGCTGGAAGATATAGCTAAGAAACTGATGCGCAGCTATAATGTTAAGGTGGAAGTTGCCGATTCTTTACGCAACAAACGTTTCTATGGAAGTTTCGGTATCTCGGCCAATACGATTGATAAGATTCTGGATGTGATGGCTTCGACCCAGCAGATGAATTATAAATACGAAAACGGTGTATATATACTATATTAATGTTGAACTTAAAAAATAAAATATGAGAAACATGAATTGCATGAGATTTACTTTTTCCGGCTGACACAGGTATTTTGCTTCCCGGATATAATGTTCCGGGAGTCAGCTTTATTTGGTAATTTTACCAAACCTTATTTCTATTCATTAATTAAAAATTCAAAAAGTTTATGGGAAACTTCAGTAAGGCTGTTTTAATAGCCTCAGTAGCTCTTTGTCTTCACCTTTCTGCTTTTTCACAAGATATATCACTGAAAGCTAAGCAAATAACGGTGAAAGAAGCGATAGAACTATTGAAAGAAAAATCCGGTTACTCATTTGTGTTTTCATCTGCGGATGTAAATACGAATAAGCGAATTTCAATATCTACGGATAAAGCGACGATTGATGATGTTGTTAAGCAAATTCTTCAGGGACAAAACAATCTGACTTACGAAATTCAGAATAAACGAATAATAGTAAAGAAGATACAACCGGAAGGAAAAACAAAGAGTAAGCGAGTTAAAGCCATCGGTAAGGTTGTGGATGATGCAGGGGAGCCTATCATCGGTGCGACTGTCAGAGAGCAGGGAACAACCAACGGAGCGGTTACCGGTATTGACGGCAGCTTTTCGCTGGACGTTACGGATAATGCCAATCTGGAAATATCTTACATCGGCTATGAGACACGCAAAGTAAAAGCCCAGCAAGGTAAAAAACTGGATATAACTTTACGTGAGGATGCGAATGTGCTGGATGAAATTGTGGTATTGGGATATGGCAATATACGCCGTAGCGATGTGACGGGTTCCATTGCATCTGTTTCATCCGAGTCTATATCCAAGGTGGCTTCGGCTTCCGTAGCCGATGCTTTGGCTGGAAAAATGGCTGGTGTACAGATTACCACTACAGACGGTGCGTTGGACGCTGAAATCAGCGTTCGCGTGCGTGGCGGTGGTTCCATTACCCAGGATAATTCGCCGTTGTTTTTGGTGGATGGTTTTCCGGTAGATGATTTGAGCGGTATTCCGCCGACGGATATTGAATCCATTGATGTATTGAAAGAAGCGTCAATGACAGCTATTTACGGAGCGAGAGGCGCGAACGGTGTTGTTATCGTGACTACCAAGAATCCTAAAATGGGTAAAACAACGGTGCAGTTTAACAGCTATCTGCAGATGCGTACGCTGGCACGCAAAATACCGGTGATGAACAACTATGAGTTTGTAATGGCCGAATATGAATATCAGATGATCCGTAAAGGTTCGGATGAGGGCTTTATCAAAAACTTCGGCTATTATGACGATATCGATTTGTACAAATACACGAACACTACTGACTGGCAGGATGAAATTTTGGGCGGTAATCCTCTTTCACAGTATTATAATATAACCGTTAACGGCGGTAATGAAAAAACTAAATTCAATTTAAGTTATACCCGTAATAAAGATGAGGGACAGTTGATTGGTTCGGGACTGACACGTAATAACATCAACCTGAAATTGAATCATCAGTTGTTCAAGAATCTGAAACTGGAAACAAATGCAACGTATCGCACACGCACCATTGACGGTGCCGGAACTTCGGGAACAAATATCGTTACCGCACTTCGTTTCCGCCCTACCAACGGATTGTCGGCGGGAGTTGCCGTTGACCCCGATGATGACGAGGAAAACCTGGATGAAGACGGAAACTCTCTGAATCAGAAATATACTCCGGTAGAAGAGAATAAGCAGAATTACAGAAAACGGGACGAACAGGCTATCAGCCTGAAAGCTGCCTTGGTGTGGGATGTGATAAAAGGGCTGCAATTTCGTTCCGAGTATGGAATCAGTACGACTCATGCAAATGACAATCAGTTTTACGGCCCGTTGTCCAGTACGGCCTCTGCTGCGGGTATGAACAATATGCCTTCGGCTAAGCGTACCAAAACCCATAAGGAATCATATCGTCTGGCAAATACGCTGACCTATCGTAACTCGTTTAATAAGTCTCACAATGTCAATATAATGCTGGGACAGGAAATTAACCATGCGCAGAACGATAATACGTTTATGAGCGCGAAGCTCTTTCCGGTTTCAGTAACGGCAGAGGCGGCTTTGGAGAATTTTGCTTTGGGAACTCCCAATCAGAGCACCAGTTACAGAAGCGCTCCCGACAGAACATCCTCTTTCTTCGGACGTGCATTGTATGATTACAAAAATCGTTATTATGCCACTCTGACGGTTCGTGCCGACGGGTCTACCAAGTTTGCTCCCGGTAAGCAATGGGGATATTTTCCGGCAGGTTCTATTGCCTGGAGAATTTCCAATGAAAAGTGGATGAAGCCTATAAGATTCATTTCCGACTTGAAGTTGAGAGCCAGCTACGGTCTGGCAGGTAATAACCGTATCGGTAATGATTTGTGGCATAATATCTATCGCGTATACAGCGGAACGAGAGCTCCCGCTTTCGGCAATGAAGAGTATAATTATTATCAGTTTGCCGACCAGACCTATCTTTATGACCCTGACTTGAAATGGGAAACCACCATAACCCGTAATATCGGTTTGGATTTCGGATTCTTTAGAAATCGTTTGAGCGGTACGGTTGATGTATATTGGAATACTACCAAGGACTTGTTGGTTCCTTCCATCATTCCCAATTCATCGGGTTACTCCCGTCAGATGACAAATGTGGGACAGACCTCAAATAAAGGAGTTGAAATTTCTTTGGACGCAAAAATCGTTCAGACAAAGAATTTCCAGTTATCGGCAAATTTCAACGTCGCGTTCAATAAGAATAAGGTGGACAAACTGGCTACCGGTGAGACCGAATGGAAAACCAAAGCCTCATTGTCCAACTGGTATGGAACGTATAACTATAAGATGGAAGTAGGCAAAAGCATGGGATTGATTTACGGATTC
Organism: Bacteroides clarus YIT 12056; assembly: GCF_900129655.1. GTDB lineage: Bacteria > Bacteroidota > Bacteroidia > Bacteroidales > Bacteroidaceae > Bacteroides > Bacteroides clarus. The sequence goes on along the minus strand of NZ_FQWK01000003.1, from coordinate 88,819 downwards.
GTCAATGACGGGTTCTATAAGGTAGATGATTTTGATTTCGACGCGACGACTAAAAAATGGACTTTGAAGCCGGGCGTACCCGACAATTCATCATTCAGTTCCGGTAACTTCGCCTTTAAGCCGGGCGCCATGAAATTCAAGAAACTGTCCGATTCCGAATCGAACCTGATTACGGAAGATGATATGACGGTGATAGGTGATACCAATCCTAAAGTGACCGGCGGTTTCGGTCTTTCCGGTAACTGGAAAAATCTGGACTTTACGGCATTCTTCAATTACATGTGTGATTTTGATGTGCTCAATGTGAATAAACTCTACCTGCACTCGGCTGTCCGTCGTAATTATTCCAACTTATCTACGGATATGAATCTTGCCAATCGTTTCCGTTATGTGGATGACGCCGGGGTAAATGTTTCCAGTGACCCTGTCGCCTTGGCTGCATTGAATGAGAATGCCAAAACTTACTCTTGGATGTCCGTAACTCAGGGTATAACAATGACCGATTTGGTTGAAGACGGTTCTTTCCTTCGTTTGAGTACTTTGACGGTCGGTTATACGCTTCCTAAACATTGGTTGCAATCTTTGGGAGTTAAAAGCTTGCGCTTGTATTTCTCCGGAAGTAACTTGTTTACGATAACAGGATATAGCGGTTACGATCCGGAAGTGAATATCCAAAAAGGTTTGACGCCGGGTATTGATAACAATGTAACTCCGCGTAGCCGTGTTTATACAGTCGGTGTTAATTTGAATTTTTAAAATTATATAGAGTATGAGAAAAATATATATATCGGTAATTGCGAGCATATTACTGTTTGCTTCCTGTTCAGATTATCTGGATGTAAATTCTCCGTCTACGTTTGATAAGAATTATGTATTTGGCAGCGAATCCGAAATCGCTACTGCTGTCAATGGCATGTATGTGCCTATGGTCAGCGGTAAGGGTTGGGTAGGGGTCTTGCTTAAGAAGATGCTGTTTAATACGGATGTGGAGTTTAGCGGACTGTCCACCGCATCTAACCTCAATGAGCGTGCGTATGTGCCGAGTACGGGTGATATAAAGTCGTATGGTGATATTTGGACGGGTATGTATGACGGGGTGAACCGTACGAATGACGTTATAGAGGGTATCGAGCAGAGTCCGTTGTTTGCCGCCGCCGATAAGACTAAACCGTCTCGTTTGATGCATTACTATGGAGAAGCGAAAGTTTTGCGCGCCATGTATTATCTGGAACTTGTCAGAAACTGGGGTGATGTGCCGTACAGAAGAACATCTGCCGGAAATAAGGATGAACTGTTTATTGGGGCGACAGACCGCAATACGATATTGACAGATATGATAAATGATTTGATAGAAGTAGAACCTTTGATGTTGTATGCGGAAGAATCCGACAGAGGAGTGGAAGCTGCTTCAAGAGAATTCTGCCAGGCACTGATAGCACGTATTGCTTTGCAAAGAGGTGGCTGGAGCCTCCGACCGGATTATGATAATCCTGCGGCTGTGGGTGCAATGGAACGGAGTGATGATTGGAAGGAGTATTATAAAATAGCCGAGGAATATGCCGGAAAGGTTATCTCCGAGGGTAAACACTCTTTGGCCCGCTCTTTCCGCCAGGTTTGGGTAGATGAATGTAATTGGATAGTACCGGTTGCCGATGATAATATTTTTGATGTACCGGCTAAGGTGGGCGGTTCAGGAGAATTGGCTTATTCTTGGGGAACATATATCGTATCGTCAAAGAATTCGGAAGGTGTGAACGCTTCCAATGCTCCTCACGGATATTCGTCCGGCGGTGCCAGATTAGCGCTTACGTATATGTTATCTTTTGATAAGGCGGATTTACGTAGGGATATTACCTGCGAAATGTTCCGTTATGAAAATTCGGGGATGAGTTCTATTGTTCAGAAGCCTTTTTCCGAGCTTAATGTTGGCTGCGGCAAGTGGAACCGTTTGTTTATGGAATCTCCGCTGGGCAGCACATCCAATAAGGGTACGGGGATTAACTATACGTATATGCGTTATGCCGATGTGCTGTTGATGTATGCGGAAGCTGCCAATGAAAACCATGACGGGCCGACGGCGGGCGCCAAGGATGCTTTGAAGCAGGTACGTAAGAGAGCCTTTGCGCAGGAAGACCATGCGGAAAAGGTGGAAGCCTATGTAGATGCTTTGGGGACAAAAGAAGATTTCTTCAACGCTATTGTTCAGGAACGTGCGTGGGAGTTTGGCGGAGAAAAGCATAGACGCTATGATTTGGCGCGCTGGAACTTGTATGGCAAAACATTATATAACTTGTATTTCGATTGGATTGAATTAGGTAAGGTTGCCCGCACTAAGCAGTATGAAAATACGACAACTCCTTTTGAAGACCCTACTTATAATGCGCGTTTTGATTCTTATCCGGCCGTAGCCTATTATAAGATGGTACCGGCTGATAAAACGCTGTTCCCGGTATGTGTAGCCGAAACAATGGATTGGTATAAGGAAGGTGATGTCAATTCTTATGACGAGGCGCTACCTGCATATCCTTCTAAGAATCCTACCGGTTACTCGCGCGTAGATATGTGCGTTCAATATTGTACGCAAGTCAAAAACGCCAGCCCTCGCCAGTGGGAACCGTCTGCCCGTATTCTGCATTCGTTCTATGGATATATCAACGCTTCGAATGCCGGGTCTGTAAATCCCGAGACAGATCCTGTACGCTATTTGGTTCCTATACCGCCGGACGCGTTGTCGAGCCATCAGGGATTATTGAAAAATTATTATGGATATTAAAACTAACAGTAGGATGAAAACAAGATATATAGTACCGCTTTTACTTTTTTGTCTGTTTGCTTGCATGGCGTGTGAAGACGATAAGACGGAAATGCCCCGTTTATTCAGACCTTCTTTTATAGCTTCTTCCTGTTTTGCAGAGGATAATACCATAACCTTGGCCTGGAGAACCTCCGGTGAAGCGACTTCATATACGGTAGAACTTTCACAGGATGCCACGTTTCAGTCGGAAAAGTTGGAAACGCAGACAGTGGAGCATGGTAAGTGTACGTTTACGAATTTACGTTATGAGACTAAGTTTTATGCTCGTGTCAGAGCCAATAACGAATCTCTTGCCATCACATCGAATTGGACGGAAATGGGTTCTTCCATTTCAACTTTGTCCCGTACCATTCCTAAAATTTTATATGCCGTGGAAGGTTCGCGGATTAGTGAGACTTCTGCAGAAATCAAATGGGTGGTATCAGAGAAAAATCCGGTTGACGGATTGGCGATATGGGAAGAAGGGACCACAGAGGAAAGACAAATCAGTTTGGAAAATGCTTCCGCCGGACAATATACAATTACAGGATTAACCCCTCGCACCACGTACTATGTGGCTTTAACAAATAGCGCTGCACCGGAAGGAGCGGAGAAATACAATCAACAAAGGTTTACCACTGCGGGAATGCCTGTCGATGCGGTTGTGGTAGAAGATGGTGTCGATTTGATGGGTAAGATAAAGGCCGGTATGACAGATGCAAGTAAGCAAGCCCTTGTATTCCAATTGAAGAATGGAGTTGATTACTACCTGACGGAAGGCGGGGAAGTAGCTGCGAAAACCGGCGATATAAAATTGACCAAGAGCATTGCTCTTCTTGCCAATCCGGGAGAACGTCCTACTTTGTATATTCGTGAGGGATGCTTCAACGTAAAACCGGAAAGTGGCAATATGCCCGATATTGAATATTTTGTTGTTGATAATGTGAATGTTAAGGAAACCTGGACTGAAAGCAAACCCAGTAAGGGCAGTAAGACACGTTTACTGAATATTGGGAAACATGATGCCGGTACTGATTTTACAATAGACAGATTTGAAATTACAAACTCGGATATTGTTTTACCGTCTGCTGTCCTAATGATGAGCGACGCCAGTGAAGGGGTAACTACAATCAACCATATCCGTATAGATAATTGTTTGGTTTCCGGCATTAATGATACAAAAAATGTAACAAAGCAATTCGGTTTTATTCATGCTATAAATAAAGGCTCTAATGTATGGAATGATGTCTCTGTCACTAATTCCACATTCTATGAGTTTTATATTTCACCCGGTGTGTTTGGAGCGCCTACTGCCAATGTTCCTATTGCCGCCGGTAACAAGGTTGTTATTTCTAATTGTACTTTCTACAACTGGGGCTCGAATAAGGATGGTAAAAACACTTATAGGGCTGTTGGAAATTTCTCCAAACTGACTGCTCCGCTGAATTTGTCGGTAAATAATTGCGTCTTTGGCAGCAGTGAAAGTAAAGTGCTCGATGCAGGCGGTATCAATTTGAGTTCGAAAGGTAATTATTGCACATCGGATTTTGAAAAGATGTCTGATGCCGGTTTGACACTTATCTCATTGGATACGGATGATGCTTCATTATTCCGTAATATCGAGGAGAATGACTTTACTGTGATTGATGCGGAATCCGTTATATATAAGTCGGAATATGGCGATCCTCGTTGGATTACAGTATTGGATTGATTATCTGCAAATTTAATAAAAAGCTAAAAACTCTAATTAATGAGATGTACTATGAATCTGATAGGGCTCTTTAGTCTTGCATGGGTATTCCTGTCCTGCAACCAAGAAGAAGGAAAAGATAATCCGGCGGTTCCTTTTCCGGATTATGGTGAAGTACTGGCCTTTCCCGGTGCGGAAGGGTATGGACGGCATGCCACAGGCGGCAGAACGGGTGAAGTGTATCAAGTAACGACTTTGGCGGATTCGGGTAAGGGTTCTTTACGTGATGCCGTCAGTAAGCCCAACCGTATTATTGTATTTAAGGTAGCGGGGGTAATCAAATTAGAGTCTCCTCTCGACTTCTCAAAGAATTTGACAATTGCAGCACAGACAGCTCCGGGTGACGGAGTTGTCGTGTATGGCAATCGGGTTTCCTTTTCGGGGGCGGACAATTTGATATGCCGTTATTTACGTGTACGAATGGGCATGAACGGCCGTGAAGGTAAAGATGCGGCCGGTATCGCCTACGGGTCGGATATGATTTTCGACCACATGTCCGTAACATGGGGACGCGATGAATGTTTCTCCATCAATGGAGACCCTAAAAAGCCTGCCGACCAACCTCGGAATATCACTATACAGAATTCGTTCATAGGGCAGGGACTGCAACCCCATTCTTGCGGCGGCCTTATCCAGACTACGATAAACAACGGGGTTACTTTGTACCGTAATCTGTATATAGACAATAAAACCCGTAATCCGAAAGTGAAAGGACTGAATCAGTTCGTAAACAATGTCCTTTATAATTGGGGAAACGGCGGTGCTTACATTATGGGGGATACCGAGCAAAAATCGGATGCGGATATTCGGAATAATTATTTTATAGTAGGAACTACAGATAATTACGATGGCAAGAAGTTAGGCGCGACAGCTCCCTTTACCCGATATAACGAGCATTTCAGCGCCTATTTGTCCGGTAACTTCTATGATGATAATAAGGATGGCGTATTGAATGGCCGTGAGCTGGAACGTGCGGACTGCATGAAGAAGTCGGTTGTAGCCGGAGAGGAGATTATAACTTCTCCTACGTTCCTTGAACGTCCGTCCGATATACATCCCGAAATAAAAGGACTGATGACTGCTCAGGAAGCCTATGAATGGATTGTCGATAATGGCGGAGCTTCCCTTCCCGTACGGGATGAGGTGGATACCTATCTTATCGACGAACTGACTTCATTAGGGAAAAAAGGGCTGATTATCCATACGGAAGAAGATATACCGACAAAAGGGCCGGGCAGTATAAAATCAGCGGATGCTCCCGCGGATACCGATAATGACGGTATGCCGGACGAGTTTGAAGATAAATACGGCCTTGATAAGAACGATCCGGCAGATGCCATGAAGATAGCGTCCAATGGATATACGAATATAGAGAATTATATATTTCTGATTAAATAGAATACCGAATGATGAAAAAATTATGTCTTGTTTTTATAAGCGTGTTGCAATTGTGTAGCGTGCCGGCAGGGGCGCAAACGAATGACAAAGCCAGAGAGATGGCGGTGAAGATAGCCGACCGTATTTTAGCGTCCACCACTTATGAGTTTGTGGATAAGAAAAGCGGGAAGACCTATACATCCTTAAAGAATACGCCATTGAATAAAGCGGTGAAGGTCAAGAGTAAATATCTGGATTGGCACTATACGAACGGAGTTACCAATATCGCCTTAATGGAATTGGGTAATAAGCTGGGTAATTCCAAATACGAAAACTATGTATTGAAAAACATGGATTTCGTATTTGACGCGGACAATCAATCTTATTTCCGCCGATTGTATGAAGAAACGCTGAAGAATGAGGGTTGGAAAGCGGTGAACGCCTTGAACTGGCACATGATTTATCGTAATAAACGTTTGGACGATAACGGACCGATGGGAGCAAGCCTGATTGATTTGAACCGGAAGCATCCTGACGAAGCGTTCCGGAAATATATTGAAAGCACCAATCATCATTTGATGTTTTCCGAACCCCGGCTCGCCGATGGTACCATTGCCCGGTTGTGGCCGCATGTAAATACGGTATGGGCTGATGATGCTTTTATGGCTCTTTCCTTTTTGGTAAGAATGGGAGAGGTGACGGGAGATAATAAGTATTTCGATGATGCTGCCAATCAGATATTGAATTATACCCGCTATCTGTGGTGTCCGGAAAAGGGAGTATATTATCACTGTTACCATACCGACACGAAGATACACGGAGTAGCTCATTGGTCAAGAGCCAACGGATGGATATTTATGGCAACGGCAGATTTACTGTCGAGAATGCCTGAAAATCATCCTATGCGTGAAGATGTCATCGAGAACTTCCGGATGCAGACGGATGGAGTAATCCGTTATCAGGGCGCTAACGGGTTATGGCATCAGTTGCTCGACAAACCGGATTCTTATGAAGAGATAACCGGAACGTCCATGTTTGTTTTCGGCATTGCCAAGGGAGTTAAAGAAGGATGGTTACATCCCGATTATATCTATGTGGCATGGGAAGGCTTGAAAGGGATGCTGACAAAAATCACGCCCGAGGGTGATGTCACTGCAATTTGTGTAGGTACGGGAATTATGCCTTCTTTATCATTTTATTATAACCGTCCGCAATGGAAAAACGACCCTATGGGTGAAGGACCTGTTTTGAGGGCATTGGTCGAGATGATAGATGCGCCTGCTTATGCGGAAATTAAAGCAGAACAGCAATATGATAAGATAAAGTAAGCGGTTCTGTCTCTTTGTTGAGAAACTGACGTTTTTGATTCTCGTAGATTATATTGGTTGAAACCTTAGAATTCGATAAGCGGAAAAAGTTCATCATTTCTTTCTCTGATTATCGATTCTAAGGTTTTCTTTTTGAGTTGAGGCCAACGGCCTCTATACTTTTGGTAAAACAGTGTACGGAAAACAGTTCCGCCACTTTTGATAATCCTGCAATGTATTACAGCGATGCGCTATATTTTATCAACGCATACCCGCCTGCTACCTGCATCGCCATTCCCGGCAGACCGATACGGAAATCTTGTACGGCCTGGAAGAAGCTGCCAACCATAGCCCACTCTCCTAAAGTACCTGCCACCTGATAGAACAGTACGACAGCCAATAAAATAGGCAGAGAGATGCGGTTGAAGCGGTGTGCCGCCCAACCGGCTGCTACCGCCAGTAATACGGACTTCAACAGAATGGCGGGAAGCACTGCCGGAAGAGGCATTCCGAACAGCAGCGAATTGATTACCGGAGAAAGAACGGCAGTCAGCAATCCCACTTTCCAGCCGAATTTGTAGGCGCCGATCAGGGTAAAGAAATAGATGGGCAACCATGTTATACCACCTTGCGGTATAAGGTGGAAAAGCTGAGGAAGCGCCATATTGCCTGCAATGAACAATGCGGCCATTAAGTAAGTTTTTGCATTGCTGTAATCCAGCGAATAGAGTTTTACAGTTTTTGTTTCCATGTTCTTATAGTTTATAGAGTAATCTTATTGGTTTATCAAATAATCATTTTTATGCTTACAAAGTTATAACTATTATTCCAAATAGCTACGGTCTTGACGACGGTAATGCCTGATTTTGTCAGAAGTTGATGTTCACTCCGCCCATAACGGTGGCTTTGGGCATCGGGAAGCCGTCGTTGATTTCGTAACGTTGCGCCAGCAGATTCTCACCCCTTACAAAGAGGTCGGCATAACGGCATAAACGATAATTGGCACGCAGATTCCAAAGAACAAAACTTTCTTTCTTCTCCTTACCTTTGCTTACGTTGGTGTAAAGGTCTTTTATATATTGCACCCCGGTTGATACTCCCCAGCGGCCTCGTGTAAAGTCAACGCCCGCATAGAGTTTATGTTCGGGAGCGGCAACCACCGGATTCTCCATGTGCAGCCAGCTATAATTGGCGTTTACTTGCCAGTGAGGATTGATGCGGTAGCCGATATTGGTTTCGAAACCCCAGTTCTCAATCTCGCCGGTATTGACATTCTTGGGTTTGCCGTCCGTGGGAACGGTCATAATCATGTTGTCACCGTCGATGTAGTAGATATTTATGCCGTAAGACAAAGCACCGTCCAACATTCTTTGTGAGAAGGACAGCTCGTAATTCATCAGACTTTCTGCTTTTAAATCCGGGTTCTGCGGCGGAAACATGTACATTTCACGAATAGTGGGATTGCGGAATCCCTTGCTTACCATCGCCTTTATTTCCACCTGTTCGGGCAAGTGAAACGAAAGTCCGCCTTGCGGAATCCATTCCGTACCTACGTGCGAATGATGGTCTACACGGATACCGGCATTCAAAGACAGCCATTCGCCGAGGTCTTGACGGAAGTCGACATATCCGGCAAATTCATCCATTTGCTTGTCTACCCCCGGAATACGTTCGCCGGTGGCCACCACTCTGTTCCATGATTCGCCGCCGAAGTGCTGATAGTCGAAACCCATAGTCAGACGGTTGCCGGTGAAAAGCGTTGCGCTTTGGTACCACGACACGCCCAGCATCCGGTCTTTGGAATTGAAGTGGGATTCCTGCGGTGTTCCGCCGGGATGATAGCCGTCGTTGATTTTATGGCGTCCCCAGTTGTAAAAGAAACTCAAGGCGCCGGAGCTTTTCTCATAATGGTTTTCGAGAGCGAACGAAGTCATGCCGCGCGTGACGCGTGAATCATTGTCTATATACGGATTACCGGCTTCGCCCGGATTGGAAGCCTTGAATTGGGTGATATTTACGTCGCCCCACAGTTTCCAGGCATCGTTGAAGTCATACTCCAGCTTGGCGTAACCGCCGTATTGCTCGAATTCCATATCGTCGCGATGTCCGTCGGTACGGTTGTAAGAGCCGGTGACGATACTGCTGAAACGCCCTTTCTTGATGCGGTTGGAAACCTCCGTCTGTAATGTATTGTAGGAACCGTAACCAATTTGCGCATTGGTCTTTATGCCGTCTTCCTGCATCTTGCGGGTCACGATATTGATGACGCCGCCCATGGCGTTGGAGCCGTACAGCACCGAGGCGGGGCCACGAAGCACTTCCACCCGGTCGGTCAGCATGGTCTGATAGGCGTCGGCAATGGGGTGCCCCATTAATCCCATATATTGGGGATGTCCGTCAATCAGCACCAGCAAGCCTGCCGTAGGACTGCCGCCGATACCGCGCAGGCTCATTCCGCCCGCCGCTCCCGTAGACACGCCGTATCCCATGATACCGCGGCTCGTGGTGAACAGGCCGGGCACTTGCTCCGTCAGTACGGGCAGAACGGACGGCTGAAAACTTTGTTCCAGCACTTTGCGGTTGACTACGGAGATGGTCATTGGCAGATGCCGTATATCCGTTTCGTTTCTTGTTCCGGTGACTACCACTTCATCTATTGTCAGGCTTCCGGCAATGCGCGTGCTGTCTTTTGTTGTTTGCGCGAATCCCGCCATTGCCCAGATACCGGTTATCGAAAGGAGTAATATTGCTTTTTTCTTCATTCGTATTACTTTCTTCATTATTTGCTCCGCCAAAGATAGGGCGTATTTTCTTTCTCCGTTTGTATTATAGTCTCTCTTGTTTGAGATTTTCTACAAATAGGTCTATTTCCTGTAACTTTTTGGGAATATCAATGCCCTGCGGACAATGCGGGTTGCATTGGTTGCATCCGGTACAATGACTTGCCTGGCGAAGCTTCGGTACGCTGCGGTCATAGCCGATGAGGAAGGCGCGGCGTGCTTCGCGATAGTTCTCGTCCTGACTGCTTTTAGGCACATTGCCCTCGTTGATGCATCGGTTGTAATGCAGCAATATGGCGGGGATGTCCAGACCGTAGGGACAAGGCATGCAGTATTTGCAGTCGTTGCACGGAACGGTGGGATAGGTCAGCATCATCTGCGCCGTATCTTCCAGCAACGCCATTTCTTCTTCCGTGCAGGGGTCGAGCGGGGAGAAGGTGCGGAGATTGTCTTGCAGATGTTCCATATACGTCATGCCGCTTAACACCGTCAGCACATCGGGAAAGGTTCCGGCAAAGCGGAATGCCCAGGAAGCTACGCTGTCTTGCGGACGGCGTTGTTTCAGGCGTGCCATCAGGTGGTCGTTCAGTTTGGAGAGGCGTCCGCCCAATAACGGCTCCATGATGACGGCAGGTATGCCGCGCTTTACGAGTTCTCCATACAGATATTCGGCATCCGTATTGCGGGTATTTACTTCTTTGGCATGTTTCCAGTCGACGTAGTTCAGCTGGATTTGTACGAAATCCCATTTCAGTTCGTCGTGTCGGGAGAGGAGATAATCGAAAACTTTGATGTCGCCGTGATAAGAGAAACCGAGATTGCGGATGCGCCCCGCTTCACGTTCTTTCAGAAGGAAGTCGAGCATGCCGTTATCCAGATAGCGGCTGCGCAGGGCTTCCATACCGCCCATGCCGATACCGTGCAACAGCAGATAATCGATATAATCCACTTGCAGTTCACGGAAAGAGCGGTGATACATGGCAAGTGACTCCTCACGGCTGTGGGTGCTGGGACTGAAGTTGGACAGTTTGGTGGCGAGGAAGAACTTTTCACGCGAGTGGCGCTTCAGGGCGATACCCGTGGCACGCTCGGACATACCCTGCACATATGCCGGGGATGTATCGAAGTAATTCACGCCGTGGGCAATGGCATAGTCTATCAGTTCGTTGACGGCTTCCTGGTCTATCTCATCCCCGTTTCCGTCAGCCCGTTTCCGGGTAGGCCAGCGCATACAGCCGTAGCCTAATAACGATACACGGTCGCCCGTAGTAGGATTGGTGCGGTAGACCATCTTATCGGTAGGAATCTCGCCCAAAGCGGCCGATTCGCTGTCCGAACTGTTGTTTTTACCGGAACAGCCATACAGCGCGGCTGCCGATGCGAGCGTCCCTGCGCCGGCAAGCTTGAAAAAGTCCCGGCGATTAATCTTATTGCTATTATTATTGTTATGGTTATTATTCTTATCCATAAGTCCCCAATGATATTAATTGATTCAGTCGTTTATTTATATAATTCGTGATGATACTCTTTCATTACCTTGCCGCTTCATCACTGCTTCATCACTGCTTCAGCGCTACTTCAGCGTCTCATCACTTCATTATCTCATCACCTCATCGTATTACTGCTTTTTCACCTGGTCTTTACACCGTCCTGTGCATAATATGTCCTTCCACATAGATTGCGCTGAACGGGCGTGACGGGCAAAGATTCTCACATGCTCCGCAGCCGATGCAGCGTTCGGTATTGACAACGGGTATTTTTTTTGACTCCGGATTCCCGGGGTCTGAAGCTACCATTTGTATGGCGCTGACCGGACAATGGCGGGCGCAGTTTCCACATTCCACGTCATCGGTGATGCAGATGCAATTCTCCTTTATCCATACGGCGTGGCCTATCTGGATAGCAGATTTGTCAGCTTTCGTTATCGGCCGGATTGCACCTGCCGGACACACTTCCGAACACTTGGTACATTCGGGACGGCAGTAGCCGCGCTCGTAGGACATTTCCGGCTGCATCAGTTTCGTCAGGTCGGAAGAGGGGCGCAGTACTTGGTTGGGACATACGGCAACGCATAGTTGGCAGGCTGTACAGTGTTGCGCGAAATTGCGTGCGCTCAACGACCCCGGCGGAGTGATGGCGGCGGCACGTGCGGGTATCTTCTTATCTTCGATGACAGCCAGTCCGCCATCCACTTTCTTCTCTTGCGCCTTTAAGGCCGCGGTAGCGGCCAACACTGCCGTTGCCGAGAGGAATGCGCGCCGGGTATCATCTATCGGTTCGGCAGCACCGGTCGCTGCACGGGACTGATTCCGGGCAGCTACTTTCTCTACACCTGCTTTATGACGGCGGGTGTAGATGATGGCGCCCTGCTTACATTTATCCAGACAATCCATGCACGCCACGCAACGGCTGTAATCGATTTCGTGAGCTTTGGAGTTGATGCACGAAGCTTTGCAGTTGCGTGCGCAAAGTCCGCAGCCGTTGCACTTCGCTGTGTCTATAACCGGTTTGAAAAAGGAATACTTGGACAAGAAGCCGAGTACCGTACCCACCGGACAAATCGTGTTACAGTACGTACGCCCGCCTCTCCATGCCAATATGATGAGTACGGCAAAAGTAAGGGACGCTATGATGAACGTAGGCAGGCTTTTCATCCACACCTCTGTTTCATAGAAAGCGTAGCTGTCCGCCCGTTCCGCCAGGTATGCCAGCAGATTGTTGCCCCACTGGTAGACGGGAGCGAAAAGATTGGAAGCGATACGCCCATAAGAGCTGTACGGTTCGAGCAGCGAAGCGACCGCATGAAAACGTACCCCCGCAATGAGGGTGACGGCAAACAATGCCAGCATTCCATAACGCAGCCATTTTTTTGCGGGAGAGTAGCGGAAGCGGTTTTTCTTCCGTTTGCCCGCAAACCGGGAGATGACATCCTGAAATACGCCGAGCGGACAGATAACGGAACAATAGACCCGTCCGAACAGCAAGGTCAATACAACAAGCAGCAATACCACACCTACATTCAGTGCGAGCAGTGCGGGGAGAAACTGTATCTTTGCCATCCAGCCCATCCATCCGTGCAGCGTTCCGGTAAAATCGAGGAACAGGAGCGTGACGAGCGCAAAGAATACAATTGCAAGTGTCAGTCTGATAGTACGTAACATAGTCATAATAGTTTTATCGTCGCAAAAATACGGAGTTTATCATTAGTTTGTGTATATGGATTACAGTTGTTTTTACCAATTTTACAGAAAAAAGCTTATTTCTTGTTCAATTCCCGCTTCTTTCAGAAATTCCCGGTCGTGCGAGATAACAAGTATGGTACCTTGATAGTTACGTATCGCGGCCGTGATGATTTCAACGCTTTCGATGTCCAGATTATTGGTAGGTTCGTCCAGCATAAATATGTCGGGAGTGTTATCGGCAATCATCAGGCAGCAGAAGGCAAGGCGCATTTTCTCACCGCCGCTTAATTTGCCGCAAGGCTTGTTCCAAACGTCCTGCGGGAAAAGATAACGGTTTAAGATGGTCTTTATTTCATGTTCCGGCAGATGCCGCAGATTGAAGGTTTCCGCTTGTTCCGAAACGGTATATCCATTTTGGATAAGGGAGTATTCCTGATCCAGATAAACATAGGTAAAGTCTGCACGCTCTATCGCTCCGCCGGTCGGTGCCAGTTCGCCGGTAATCAGTTTCAGCAGGGTTGTCTTACCGCTGCCGTTATTCCCTTTAATGCACAATCGGCTGCCGCTGCGCAGCTGAAAGCTGAGGGGAGCCGGCCAAAGATTTGCGTCGCTGTCCGGGTAATGAAAATTGATATCCCGTGCCGTAACGAGTATTTTGCCTGTATGCAATGCCGGGGCGTTGAAGTCTGTTTTCAACTTGTCGGTTCGCGATAAGGAGCCTTTCAGGCTTGTTATTTCCTGCTGAATCTTTCCCGCCTTTTCGGCGTGGACATTACTGAGCCTGCTACTGCTGTTTTCGGCGTGATTTTTCAGGCCGCCCAACAGGATACGCGGAATACCTTTCTTTATGGAAGCCTTTTCGCCTCGTGTGTTTTGCCTGGCTTTCCGTTCTTCCACTTCACGGGCGGTTTTGCGGGCGAGGCGCAAAGCCTTTTCTTTTTCTTCCAACTGCTGTTGCAGGGCGTTGCGGTGCACTTCCTTCTGTTCTTTATAGAAGTCGTAATTACCGCCGTAGTAAGCCAGTCCGTTGCGGGAAAGCTCGCAAATGGCGGGTAGCAGGTTTAGCAGGGTACGGTCGTGGCTGATAACGAGTACCGTAGCCGAAGTGCGGCGTACGAAATCATACAAGCGTTCCCGTCCGGCGGTATCCAGATGATTGGTCGGCTCGTCCAGCAGTATGGTGTCCGGCTTTCCCAGCTCCATGCCGGCGAGGAACAGGCGTGTTTTCTCTCCGCCGCTCAACCCCTTTAACGGGCGCAAAAGGGAGATACCGGCCAACTGCCATGCGTCGAGCGCGGCTTGGGCTCGTTCTTCGATATTCCAGTCGTCATCGAGCCGGACGAAGTGTTCTTCCGCCGCATCACCGTTCAGGATGGCGTGGAGAGCGGTTAGCTTACGGTCTATGCCCAATGCCTGCGCAACCGTCTGTCCGTCGTACTGCCCGAAATGCTGGGGCACATGGAAAAGATGCCCGGAGCAATACGCGCTGCCGCCGCCCGGCGATACTTCTCCCGCAAGGATACGCATCAGGGTGGACTTTCCGCAACCGTTGTTGCCTGTCAGCGCGGTCTTTTCTCCGGAATTGATAATCAGATTGAGGTTGGAAAACAAAACTTCCTTATCGGTATGGATATAGCTGAGGTCTTTGATAATGATACTCATAAAAATACTGTGTTCAGGGTAGATAACATAGGTGTCCGCATGACACATTTTCAACTCTCGCAAGGCTGTGGGGAACAGACAAACACAGTAAGGGCCAAACATACACCTTTTGAGTGATGCTCAGCGTTCTGATATGAAAAGCATGTATAAAGTGATGTTTACCGAAATGTGCTGTCTTTACTTAACTATTCTCATCGGTGGTATTTATTGGTTAGCGGTTGCAAAGGTACGCATTTTATTTATAATAAGGTACACATCTTGTTTATAACATGGAAGACGCATCGAATGAAAGCGGCAGCAATGCGCTTACATTCTTCAGTTCATAAATGCCTTTTTCGCCGAACAGCAAGATGCGCATGGGGCGTTTGAAGCGTTTCTCCGTTTCGAGCATCACCTGCCGGCAGGCGCCGCATGGGGGAATGGGTTCTTCCAGAAACTCCCCGCGTTCGTTGCGGG
Organism: Bacteroides clarus YIT 12056; assembly: GCF_900129655.1. Taxonomy (GTDB): domain Bacteria; phylum Bacteroidota; class Bacteroidia; order Bacteroidales; family Bacteroidaceae; genus Bacteroides; species Bacteroides clarus. The sequence goes on along the minus strand of NZ_FQWK01000003.1, from coordinate 73,511 downwards.
CGGCTATGGCAAGCGTTTCTACGGCTTGGTCGGGATATTGGGAGTTGGCATAGAACAAGGTGGTGCGTTCCGCGCAAAGTCCCGACGGATAGGCTGCATTCTCCTGATTGGTACCTGTAACAATCGTATTGTTTGCCAATCGGGCTGCCGCGCCCACGGAGAAATGCGAGTAGGGGGCATAGCTGCGGAAAGTTGCCTGACGGGCGGCATCCATCAGCTCGCGGTCGGCGGCACTCAGTTCTTCGTAGTCGTATATCTTGATAGCAATCTGTATGTTCAGGTCTTTCATAGAGTAATGGTTTATTGTAATTAATGTTACAAAGATAGGAAAGAGATTGGTTTTTTCAATTCTTTTGCAGACTTTTGTGTCAAATTCAACATTTGAAGCATGAAACCTATTTTCAGACTGACCGCTATCATAGCGCTTCTTCTTGTTTCCGTAGCCACGCAGGCGCAACGCAGAAACTCCCGCTACAATGAATACATAAAGGAATATGCTCCGCTTGCCGTAGAGCAGATGAAGGAACATAAGATACCCGCCAGCATTACGCTGGCGCAAGGTCTGCTGGAAAGCGGTGCGGGGCAAAGTACGCTGGCGCGTAAAAGCAACAACCACTTCGGCATAAAGTGCGGAAGCAGTTGGCGGGGACGCAGCGTGCGGCACGACGATGATGCCCGTAACGAGTGTTTCCGCGCCTACCGCAATCCGAAGGATTCCTACGAAGACCACTCGCTTTTCTTGAAACGCGGCGCCCGCTACGCTTTCCTGTTTAAGTTGAAGATTACCGACTACAAAGGCTGGGCGCGCGGCCTGAAAAAAGCGGGCTATGCCACAGACCCCTCTTACGCCAACCGCTTGATAACCATCATCGAGGACTACGACTTGTATAAGTATGATAGCCGCGGCATGAGCAAGCGTGAAGCCCGCAATTGGGAGAAGGAATTGAAGAAGAAGCCCTGGCTCGCCAATCCGCACCAGGTGTATATCGCCAATGACATAGCCTATGTCGTGGCACGTGACGGAGATACCTTCCACTTCCTGGGCAAGGAGTTCGGCATCAGTTGGCGCAAACTGGTGAAATATAACGACCTGCACAAAGACTATACCTTAGAGGCCGGCGATATCATCTATCTGAAAGGCAAGCGCAAGAAAGCGGCCAAGCCTCATACCGTTTATATCGTGAAGGACGGCGATTCCATGCACTCCATCTCGCAGACGTACGGCATCCGCCTGAAGAACCTGTATAAGATGAACCGCAAGGATGCGGAATACGTGCCGGAAGTAGGCGACAGGCTGCGTTTGAGATAAGCGGATTACGGCTTTTATATTCTATTGTAATTCAGTGAGGTGCGCGTACCAAAGAGATACCGCGCTTTGGTACGTCGTGTACCCTGCTTAGGTACGAAGCGTACCAGCCTTAGGTACACGTCGTACCAAGCGTTGGTATTCCTTGTACCGGCTGTTGGTATCGGCTGTACCAAAGGTTGGTATTGCCGTTACTAAAGCATGTTGTCGGCGGGATGTGCCTTGCCTGTCCCTTTTGTGTACCGGCCCGCTATCCGAAAATGTACAGAGTGTCCGAAAACGGACACTCTTCTTTTTTGTTTTAACGCTTGTTTTCAATGATTTACATTTTTGGCACGGATTTCGCAAGTATAAGGACGAAGAATCGCGGCTGTCCGTTTACGCGACAGGACGGCGGCAACATAAAACAGTAAATAAAGACAGAGAATATGGATAGAGAGATTCCGAAAGAAGTTCGTAACAAAGAACGTAACAAGAAAATCATTCGTTATGGCGGCATGGGCGCTGCGGGTATCGTCGTTATCAGTGTACTCATTTCGTTGATGCGTACCGGCGTGAAAGAAAAAGACCTTGTGTTTTCTAAAGTGAACCAGGGCACTATCGAGGTCAGCGTAAGCGCTTCAGGCAAGGTGGTTCCTGCCTTTGAGGAGATTATCAATTCGCCTATCAATACCCGTATTCTGGAAGTATATAAGAAAGGTGGCGACAGCGTGGATGTAGGCACGCCTATCCTGAAGCTGGACTTGCAGAGCGCCGAAACCGATTATAAGCAGAAACTGGACGAGGAACAGATGCGCAGCTACAAGCTGAAACAGCTCAAACTGGAGAACATGACCAAGCTGAATGACTTGCAGATGAAGATAAAGGTTTCTGCCATGCAGCTGAACCGCAAAAAGGTGGAGCTGCGTAATGAGCAATACCTCGACAGCCTCGGCTCCGGCACTACCGATAAAGTGCGTCAGGCGGAGCTGAGCTATAATGTGGCCGAGTTGGAATACGAACAGTTGAAGCAACAGTATGCCAACGAGAAAGAAGTGCTGGATGCGGAATACCAGGTGCAGGAATTGGATTTCAGCATTTTCCGCAAGACGCTGGCCGAAACCAAACGTACGCTGGACGACGCGCAAATCCGTTCGCCACGTAAGGCCATCCTTACTTACATCAATAACCAGATTGGCGCGCAGGTGGCGGAGGGTTCGCAGATTGCCGTCATCTCCGATTTGAGCCACTTCAAAGTAGAGGGCGAGATAGCCGATACGTACGGCGACCGTGTATCTGCCGGCGGCAAGGCCGTTGTGAAGATTGGCAATGAGAAACTGGAAGGGGCGGTCAGCAGTGTCACTCCGTTGTCCAAGAACGGCGTTATCTCCTTTACCGTACAACTGAATGAGGATAACAACCGCCGTCTCCGCTCCGGCCTGAAAACGGATGTGTATGTGATGAACGCCGTGAAAGAGGACGTGTTGCGCATTGCCAACGCTTCTTACTATGTGGGACGTGGGGAATACGAACTGTTTGTCCGCAATTCCGATAACGAGATTGTGAAGCGCAAAGTACAGCTGGGCGATTCCAACTTTGAGTTTGTGGAAGTTATTGGCGGCTTGCAACCGGGTGATGAAGTGGTGGTGAGCGACATGAGCCAGTATAAGAACAAGAATAAGCTGAAACTGAAATAACAATTAAATACTTACCATTATGATTAAGTTAACTGGCATCAACAAGATTTATCGTACGAACGAGATTGAAACCGTAGCGTTGGAGAATGTAAACCTCGAAGTGAACAAGGGGGAATTCCTCAGTATCATGGGTCCTTCCGGTTGCGGTAAGTCTACTTTGCTGAACATTATGGGTTTGCTGGATGCGCCTACCGGCGGAACGATTGAAATAGCCGGCATTAAGGTGGATGGCATGAAGGACAGGGAACTGGCGGCTTTCCGTAACCGGAAGCTGGGGTTTGTGTTCCAGTCTTTCCACTTGATTAATTCGCTGAATGTACTGGATAACGTGGAGCTGCCTTTGCTGTACAGAAAGGTGTCGGCCAAGGAGCGTCGCCGTCTGGCAGAGGAAGTATTGCAGAAGGTGGGTTTGAGCCACCGTATGCGCCACATGCCTACACAGCTTTCCGGCGGTCAGTGCCAGCGTGTTGCCATTGCGCGCGCCATCATCGGCAATCCGGAGATAATACTCGCCGATGAGCCTACCGGTAATCTGGACTCCAAGATGGGTGCGGAAGTCATGGAGCTGTTGCATCAGTTGAATAAAGAAGACGGACGCACCATCGTAATGGTGACCCACAATGAAGAACAGGCCAGACAAACCAGCCGTACCGTCCGCTTCTTCGACGGCCGTCAGGTAGAATAATTCCCGCCCTTCATCCCCCATAACTCATAACTTATAACTCATAACCCATAACTTATCCCCCCCTCATCACCATGCAAACCATTCGTCAAGCCCTTATGCTTCTGCGGCAGAATCCGTTGCTGAGTACCATCTTCATATTGGGTACGGCATTTGCCATAACCATGATTATGGCGATTGTAATTACCTGGCAGATGAAATATGCGGATATGGAGCCGGAAGTGAACCGCAGCCGTTGCTTATATATAAGTAAGATGCATTTGCAGGGCAAAGAAAATAAGGAGTGGAATACTTATAGCTCCTGTTCGCCGGCTTTTATGAAAGAGTGCGTGCAGCCGTTGCCGGAAGTGGAGGCTTGTACGGCGTTTGTTCCGGCGGGAGTTGCTTTGGTTTCCATGCCCGATGGCACTAACAGCGTAAAGGTGGATGCCATGGAGACGGATCCGGGTTTCTGGAAAGTGTTCCAGATGCAGTTCGTCGCCGGACGCGGATTCGATGATTCGGACCGGGGCGGTGATGTGTCCGCTATTGTGATATCTGCTTCTGTCGCCCGGAAACTGTTCGGTACTACGGATGCGGTAGGTAAGACGGTGCTGCTGAACCGCAACGAGGCGCGTGTGTGCGGGGTGGTGAAGGATGTGTCCGTAATAGCCAAAGACGCTTACGCACAGGTGTGGCGCATGTATCCGGCCGATTTGCAGGATGCCGTTTCCGTTCGGAACTATATCGGCGCGCATACGGTCGTTGCGCTGGCGCGCTCATCTGCCGACTTTCCGGCCATCAGGCAAGGAATGGAGAAACGGGTGAAAGACATTTTGGGGCTGATAGGTACATTCTGGTTCCGTACCCGCCGCCGTCGCAATGAAATAGCTTTAAGGCTTGCGATGGGCAGCACGAAGAAGCAGATATTCTGTTTGCTTATGGGAGAGGGATTGCTGTTGCTGACCCTTGTTACGCTCCCGGCCATGATTGTATGCTACAATGTGGGCATTGCCGAATTTACGATGGGACATACCGAATTGATTACCACCTGGCCGGTGGAATGGAGTTTCCTTCGTTTCCTGTCGGGCACGTTGGGCGCATGGCTGCTGATGGCGTCGATGGTGATAGTGGGAATCTGGTTTCCGGCGCAGCAAGCTGTCAGCATACAGCCGGCAGAGGCATTGCACGAAGAGTAAAAGTAGAAAACTGATTATAGTGTACTGTTAAAATAGCGAATGAACAGATGATAAAGCAATATTTTACACAAGCGTGGGCGCAGCTTCGCCAGCAACCGTTGATGAGTGCGGTCGGTATAGCCGGTACAGCGCTTGCCATCTTCCTGATTATGCTGGTGGTAATGATGCAGCAGGTAAAGGTGGCTCCTTTCGCGCCCGAAAGTAATCGCGACCGCTTTCTGCACGTCAAGTCGATGAGCATCTCCAACTCGAACTGGGGCGAAGGGACGAGCAACGGACCGATGAGCGTGCAGACCGCCCGTGAATGTTTCCAGTCGCTGAAAACACCGGAAGCCGTCACTATTTATACCATTTTCCCGGTATCCACACCTGTTTCTTTGCCGGGCAAGCCGGCGGTCAGCGTGGATTTGCGGCAGACGGACGACATCTTCTGGCGTGTGTTCGACTTCTCCTTTATCGATGGAAAGCCCTACGATAAAGCCGTATTCGACGCCGGACAACCGGCGGCCGTACTTACGGAAAGTGTAGCGCGCAGCCTTTTCGGTACGACCGATGTGGCGGGACGTGAATTTCTCCTCAGTCATGCGCCCTATCGCGTGGCCGGTGTCGTGAAAGATGTGTCCACGCTGGCGGATTGCGCTTACGGGCAGGTATGGGTTCCGTATACCTCGACGGGTATGGATAATGATACGTGGAACGACCGGCATATGGGAATGATGAGTTGCACGATACTGGCGCGTAGCCGGGATGATTTTCCCGCTATCCGCCGGGAAGCCGAACGCCGTAAATCGGCGTACAACACGCTCATCGGAAAGAACGGCTGGGAACTGATTTACCGTAACCGTCCCTACGACCAGGAAAAGAATGCCATCGCTTTCGGCGCCAATATCGAACCGGATGTGGATGCGGCCCGCCGCCAGCGGATTATCATCTTCGTTATCTTGCTGATAGTGCCTGCCATCAATCTTTCGAGCATGACGCAGAGCCGTTTGCGTCAGCGGGTAGCGGAAATCGGGGTACGCCGTGCTTTCGGCAGTACGCGCATGGAGCTGATGGGGCAGATTATAGCGGAGAATCTGGTGATAACCTTATTGGCCGGTATTGTCGGCCTGCTGCTGAGCGTGGTTTTTGCGTACGTGGGCAACACGTTGCTTTTTGCGCAGGAGTTCAGCCAGACTTTGAATCCGCCGGAAGTGGACGCTTCAATCCTGCTGCATGCTTCCACCTTTGCCTGGGCGCTGCTCTTTTGCTTTGTGCTGAACTTGATGAGCAGCGGTTTTCCGGCATGGCGCGCTTCACGTATCGGGATAGTGAATGCATTGGGTGGACGGTTGCACTAAACGCTCGTCGCTAACTATTAATCGCAGAAAGAAATGACTAAGAAACTTTTGGTACAGATAAAGAATGAATGGCGCAATAACCTGTGGCTGGCTTTGGAACTGCTGGTTGTGAGCGTTGTGATGTGGTTTGTGGTAGATTATCTCTATACGCGTGCAGCTACCTACTTGGAACCGCGAGGCTTTGACATCAGTCATTGTTACCTTATTGAGATGGGAAAACTCACGGACAAGAGTTCTGATTATATTCCGAACCAAACCGATGAACAGGAAGATGCCGATATTCTTGAACTTGTAGACCGCTTACGCCGCCGTCCGGAAATTGAGGCGGTAAGTCTCTCGCAAAATTCCTATCCATACAATGGCAGCAATTCTACTGATATGGTTCGGTATGATACACTGGTTTCTGATAGTTGGACTATCCGCCGTATGGTAACTCCCGATTTTGTACGTGTGTTCCGTTATCAGGGTACACGCGGTGAAACGCCCGAACAGCTTGCCGGGATGTTGGAAAAAGGAGAGTTCCTTGCTTCCGATAACCTCTACCGGAAGTACGGTCGTCCGCTGACAGAACTTGTAGGCAAACGTTGCCAGCTTTTTGGTGATACAACACAAACTTATCGATTGGGGGCGGCTTTAAAGGATGTACGTTACAACGACTTCCAACAAGCTCGAAGCTCTTATACTTTTCTCTATAAACTGGACTGGTACGATATTGGGTTGGAACTTTGCTTGCGTGTCCGGGCTAATCAAGACCATGATTTTATCCGGCGCCTGAAGGCGGACAGCGAGAAGCAGTTCCGCATCGGCAACGTCTATATTTCCGAAGTGCGTTCTTTTAAGGATATCCGCCGTAATTTCCAGCAGTCATGGAGCAATGATTTGCGTAATTACGTGATGGGAATGGGATTCCTGCTGCTGAATATCTTCCTGGGGCTGCTCGGCACTTTCTGGTTCCGTACCCAGCAGCGCCGTTCGGAGATTGCCCTGCATAAGGCGCATGGAGCATCGGACATGAGTATTTTCGTCCGTCTGATAAGCGAAGGACTGCTTTTGCTGTTACTTATCACCCCGATAGCATTCATCATTGATTATAACCTGGCAAGCATGGAACTGAATTCTTGGCGCAACGGTACGACGCTGGAGTGGGGGCGTCTGTTGCTTTGCGCGGCCGTAAGTTTCGTCCTGATAGGATTGATGATTACGATTGGTATCGGTATTCCGGCGCGTAAGGCGATGAAGGTACAACCGGCGGAAGCTCTGCACGATGAATGAATTCAAGAAATTAAACCGATAACAGAATATGATACGTCTTTATTTTCAGCAAGCGCTATATCATTTGCGCGAGAATCCTATCATAACGTGGGTTTCCGTACTGGGTACGGCATTGGCCATCTGTATGATTATGGTGCTTGTCATCACCTTTCAGGTAAGGCTTGTGGACTGTGAGCCGGAAGTGAACCGCAGCCGTTCGCTGTATGTGTCTGCCATGTCCGTCAAGAACAAGGGTGGGAGCGACGGTGATTCGTCCAACGCCCGCATGTCGGTACGTACGGGGCGCGAGTGCTTTAAGAATCTCACCACGGCGGAAGCGGTCACGTTGATTTCCTTGCCCGAAAAGGTACGTGTGTCTTTGCCGGCGGGCAACAAGGCCACTGCCGACATGGTGCAGACGGACGATGCCTTTTGGTCTATCTTCCGGTTCCGGTTTCTCAGCGGCAAGGCGTTTACAAAGGCCGACAGCGATGCCGGACTGCCATGCGCCGTGCTGAGCGCTACGGTGGCGCGCCGCCTGTTCGGCACGACGGACGTTGCGGGAAAAACGGTACAACTGAACCATGTGGAGTACCGTATATCCGGTGTGGTGGCGGATGTGTCCGTACTTGCCACTTCTGCTTATGCGCAGGTGTGGGTGCCTTATACTTCCACGGATATTAACCGGCTGACGTGGTGGGAAGACACTATGGGACAGATGAGAGCGGTTATCCTCGCACATTCCGTAGCCGATTTTCCGGCTATCCGTGAGGAGGTGGAACAACTCCGCCGCAAATATAACGACGGGCTGCGTGACTCGGAAGTGTTTTACCGCGGGCAACCCGATGAACAGTTTGCCAATCTTTACCGCAAGTGGAGCGAAACGCCCGATACCAAAGCCATTATCCTGCATTACACGCTCGTTATCGTCATTCTGTTGCTTGTACCTGCCATCAACCTGAGCAGCATGACGCTTTCCCGTATGCGTAAGCGCATGGCGGAGATAGGCGTGCGCAAGGCTTTCGGGGCTACGGGTGGGGAGCTGATGCGCCAGATATTCTTTGAGAACCTGTTGCTGACATTGTTTGCCGGCGTATTGGGACTTGCGCTGAGCTATGCCGCCACTTTCCTGCTGAACGGCTTCCTCTTCGACAACAGCACCAATGCCTACCTCAGCGGTGAAACCACACTGACACCGGGCATGCTGCTTTCGCCCTGGGCGTTTCTTGCGGCTTTCGGCTTCTGCTTGCTGATGAACATCCTTTCGGCGGGCATACCGGCATGGCGCGCTTCGAGAATGAATATAACGGATGCGATTAACCAAAGGTAAACGATGATTATGAAAACGATATTGAAACAAATAAAGAACGAGTGGAGCAGCAATCTTTTTCTCTTTGTGGAGTTGCTGCTGGTCTTTGTCGTGCTGTGGTATATTGTGGACTGGACGCTTGTCACCACACGCGTCTATCACGCTCCGATGGGATTTGATACGGAGCATTGCTACAACATTACCGTAAGCAGGCTGGGAGCGAACTCGCCTCTTTATAATCCGGAGCTGACTGCGGATGACGATATGGATGATTTACTCCGGCTTACGGACAGGCTGCGTCATTGTCCCGGTGTAGAGGCCGTCGCCCTTTCGCAAAACTGTTTTCCGTACAATGAGGGTAGCAACGGCATCGACTTGGGCATTGACTCTGTGGCCGTCAACGCGCGTCTTCTTTGGGTCACCGCGGACTTCTTCCGTGTCTTCCGTTACTCCTTTACGGAAGAAGCGGATTTCGCCAAAGTAGAGGCCGCACTCCGTAACGATGAACTGGTGGTATCTTCCAACCTCACCGAAGGACATCCGGAAACGGGCGGTAGCGCATCTTTGCAGGGACGGGAAGTTTCGCTTTTGAACTACGGTAAGGACGTCCGCCGCCGCATCGGTGCGGTGGGTACGCCTGTGCGCTGGTCGCATTTCCATACGCCGTCGCAGTGGGGCGGGGCTTTTGCCGCCCTTCCGCTTGACGTGAACAGGTTACGGGATTTTGCAGACCCCCGTTATATCACCGTCAGTTTGCGCGTTTCCGAAGATGCCGATAAGGACTTTGCCGAAAAGCTGATGGATGAGGCCGACCGTCTTTATCAGGTGGGCAACCTTTATCTGCTGGATATTACACCGTTCGGGCATTTGCGTGAAATCTGCGAGCTGGAAGACATGAACGAATGGAAGACACAGCTTTGCGTGCTCGGTTTCCTGTTGCTGAATATCTTTCTGGGCGTTATCGGAACATTCTGGTTCCGTACGCAGCAGCGTCGTAAAGAGGTTGCGTTGCGGCTGGCGATGGGCAGCTCGCGCCGGGGTATTTTCTCCTACCTCATGTATGAGGGGATACTGCTGCTCACGTTGGCGGCTCTGCCGGCGGCTGTCATAGCTTTTAATATCGGTTATGCCGAGCTGGTGGATGTGGGCAAGATGCCTTTCGATGCCGTACGTTTTTTATCGGCTCTCGTTTTGACATGGATGCTTATGGCGCTGATGATTGTTGCCGGAATCTGGTATCCCGCCTATGGAGCGATGAAAGTACATCCGGCCGAGGCATTGCACGATGAATAAAGTTTTTTTAAGGAAAAAGGTGTAAATTCTCAATATAACCTTGTATATTTGCGTGACTATAAAGAAGTTTACGCAGACAAATCAAAACAAACGAAATGGGAAAACACTTTTTCTTACTATGTTCATGGGCTTTCCTGTGCTTGATATCGGGAACACTTTCGGCTGCGGAAAACAACTATAACGTACTTTTCATACAATCATATACCAACAGCGCTTCTTGGCATGATAATCTTATTACCGGTCTGCAGAACGGCTTGGAGAAGGGTGGCGTAAAGGCTGACGTGGTAACGGAATACCTGAACGCCGACTTTTGGACTTTCGCTTCGGAGTGCGTTATCATGCGCCGTATATGCGAACGTGCCAGGCAGCGTAAAACAGACTTGATTGTGACGTCCAGCGATGAGGCTTTCTTTACTTTAACCCATTGCGGCGATTCTTTGCCGTATCAGATACCGGTGGTGGTTTCGGGCATTAAGTATCCCGATAAGAAGCTGTTTGACAGAATGCCGAACGTTTCGGGCTTCACTTCAAAGACGGATTTCAATGTGCTGCTTGAAGAAGCCATACGTCTGTTTCCCGCGCGCAAGGAGATTGTCTGCCTGACGGACAGCAGCTTCTTGAGCTCTAAAGGGGTGGAAGCGGTGGAAGATGCCTGGGTGGCTTTTAAGGAGAAGCATCCCGGATACAGTTTGAAGAAACTGAATGTGCAGGAGAAGTCCCTCAACACCATTATTACCTCTATCTGCTACGATTATCACGCGTATAAGCACATTGTTATAGCTCCTAAATGGATTCCTTTTCTTTCCTTGAAGCTGAAAGCTCCCGTATTTGCCAATCAGAACTTGGCGATGACGAGCGGCGTGTTATGCGTTTATGACGTAGAGCCGGCGACAGATACCTATGCTGCGGGCGTACAGGCGGCGGACATTCTGAAAGGGCGGTCGCCCGATTCGTTCGGGGTGGGGGATTTGGACGGTAAGTTATTGTTCGATTATAAGCAGCTGGACTTTTTCCATGTGGACGTGGAGAGCGTTGAGAAGCGGGGAACCATTCTGAATGTGCCTTTAATGGATCGCTATCGGGTTTGGTTTATCCTTTTCTATTCGGTGACGGTGGGCGCACTGGCGTTTCTTGTGGCCTGGCTTTATCGGAGCAACCGGCGCGAGGCTCGCAAGCGCATCCACGCGCAGACCCGTCTGCTGGTACAGCACCGTTTGGTGGAGCAGCGGGATGAATTCGATAAGATATTCTGCTCCATTCGCGACGGGCTGATAACGTATGATACGGATTTGCGGATCCATTTCGTCAACCGGGCTTTGGTGGAGATGCTGGGCTTATCGTCCGATACGTATATGGCACGTTCGTACGAAGGGCAGATTGCCGGCTCCATTTTCCATATCTACATGAATGGCGAGAATATCCTGCAAACTTTGTTGAAGCAGGTGATACGGGACAAGAAACCTGTTATTATACCGGAAAAGGCGTTCATGCAGGAGAATACGAAAGGCGCTTATTTCCCGGTTTCGGGCGAGGTGGTTCCTATCTTTGCGAAAGACAAGCTGACGGGTATGGCCATTGTCTGCCGTAACATATCCGAAGAGGAGATGCAGAGGCGTTTCTTCAATATGGCCATCGAAGAGAGTTCCATCTATCCGTGGCAGTACAACACGCGGCTGAAATGTTTCCACTTCCCCGGCGGATTGTTGCAACGCTTCAACTGCTATGACAATACGGGGTATATATCCAGGGAAGAGCTGGACCTGATTATTCATCCGGGAGACCTGCCCCGTACACGCAAGCATTTCAATGATATCATGCTGGGACACGAGCCGAACTCGCGTATGAGTTTCCGGCTGCAAAACGCGGATGGCGGGTACGAGTGGTGGGAGTTCCGCAGTACCGCTTATGACGGTCTGACGGCGGATATTCCTTATATGGTATTGGGTGTGTGCCAGAGTATTCAGCGCTATAAAGACACCGAAGACGAGCTTATCGCCGCCCGTGACCGGGCTTTGCAGGCCGATAAACTGAAATCGGCGTTCCTTGCCAATATGAGCCACGAGATACGCACTCCGCTGAATGCGATAGTCGGTTTCTCCGATTTGCTGAAAGACCTGGAAGCGTTTTCTTCGGAAGAAGTGCAGCAGTTTGTCGAGACCATCAATATAAACTGTACCCTGTTGCTGGCTCTGATTAACGATATTCTGGACCTTTCACGCATCGAGTCGGGCACAATGGACTTTCAGCTCTCTTCCTACAACCTTACGTTTATCATGCAGCAGGTCTACGACTCTCAGAGGCTGAGTATGCCGCAAGGGGTGGAATTACGCACCGACTTTCCGGAAGGGACAGGCAAAGATATCGTTACCGACTCCGTGCGTTTGAAGCAGGTTGTGAATAACCTGATCAACAATGCCAGGAAGTTTACCGCGAAGGGCAGTATCACGTTGGGATACAGCATGGAAGAACCCGGATACACAACCGTCTTCGTGGAAGATACCGGGGCGGGTATATCCGATGAAGACCAGAAACATATCTTCGAGCGTTTCTACAAGGCGGACAGCTTTACGCAAGGCGCAGGTTTGGGGCTGAGTATCTGCCAGACGATTGTGGAACGTCTGCATGGAACGATAACGGTAACTTCAAAGCTGGGCAGAGGAACCCGCTTTGAAGTCAGACTGAGCGACGATGTGATGTAATTGCGGAGCGTTTACAGCCTTATTCTATCCTCTTGCATCCGTTCGACTGCAAGAACTCGTCAAGTATTTGTTCATGGTTGCCATGCAACAGGATGTGATGGTTTCCCAGCGGATTTCTCAGGAAATATTCTGCCGGAGCATTCATTTTTATGCGTACCTGCGTGCGGCACATATTGATGTAATTGGTGTTCTCGATGAGCGTGCCCGTACCGAGGTAATACTCATCCAGGCATTCTCCGCCGCATTTCACGATTGTCACGTCTCCGGTGGGCAGTATTCCCTGTATGCCGATACCGCTTTCCGTTTCAAAGTGATTGCGGATGATGAACTGCTCTGTCTGCGCGATGCCGATTGTACAATGCGCCAGTATGATTTCGTTGGTGCGCGCGTTAATCATGGACGGGTTGGCCATGAAAGCGGGTTTCCCTGTAAGCACTTTGGCGGTGAGCATGGTGAATATGGATTGCAAATCGCCTTCGCATCCGGCGATGATACCCTCGTCGTTCAGCAGGGAAAGCGCCAGGCATCCGGTAGTGCCCGTCTGCTCTATCAGACGGAAGCAGCTCAGGGTGAGCGCACTTAAGCGGTCTTCGTCCACAATCTTTCGGATAGCCCGGTACAGGCGCATCGCCTTTATCATATCTTCGGGGGACGCTTCCCGGCAGGCAAGCGCTTTTCCGGCGAGGCGGGCGCATGCTTCGCCCACTTCGTCATCGGTGATTTGAGCGTAATATTCGTAGATGCGGTCAAGGGCGACATCGGTGTATTCCACTCCCCAACGCCGCTTGGCAAGCAGATAATCCACGTTGCTGGCAATGAGCCAGCCGGACGGGGCGCCTATCACGCCGATGCGCATCCCGAAAAGGCTGCGTTGCGCCATGAAGTTGCTGTGGAGTACAAAAATGCGTTTGATGATTTCGGACAGTTCGCCGTGAAGGATTTCGCTTTTCATGCCGCGTCCGCGCAGCCAGGAAGATATTTCGAGGGCGGCGGCGAGTGAGTTCTGCATGCCGTCCGCAAGGATGATGGCGGGGCGGGGAAGCGATTCGAAATGCTGGATGACCAGTCGTTCCACTCCGCCGGTGGCGATGAACAGGATGCTGAAGTCATCGGGGGTCAGCTTGTTAATATCTTGATAATCTATGAAATTGACGGTGAAATATTTCTCCAACTCAGTCAATATTATTTCATGGGAACTGCGAACAGATGCTTGCTTATGTAACAGTGAAGCAAAAGTTATTAGGTTGATGACCATGGTATTACTTACTATTTTTAATGTTGGTTTATGATAAAACGGTTGTAGTTGTCCATTTGTTTACTATTTCAAAGGTACAAGATTCTTTTGAAATAGCATAGTGTTTTTAATATAGATAAGGTTTTTAAAGTTTTTATGTCTTAGCTTCCCTTCAGTATCAAATAAATCACTACATTTGCGACTTAAATGATAAAATGATATAAAAAACTCATGCCAACAATTTCTATTCGCGGAATGGAGATGCCCGCATCTCCTATCAGAAAGCTGGCTCCTTTGGCAGATGCAGCCAAGCAACGGGGCACCCATGTATTCCACCTCAATATCGGACAGCCCGACCTGCCTACGCCGCAAGTCGCGATTGACGCCATTCGCAATATTGACCGTAAGGTGTTGGAGTACAGTCCCAGCGCGGGCTATCGCAGCTATCGTGAAAAGTTGGTGGGATATTACGATAAATACAACATCAAGCTCACCGCCGATGATATAATCATTACTTCCGGCGGTTCGGAAGCCGTGTTGTTCTCATTTATGGCCTGTCTTAATCCGGGGGACGAGATTATCGTGCCGGAACCGGCTTATGCCAACTATATGGCGTTTGCCATTTCCGCCGGCGCTAAAATCCGTACGATTGCGACGACCATAGAAGAGGGGTTCTCGCTGCCTAAAGTGGAGAAGTTCGAGGAGTTGATAAACGACCGCACCCGCGCCATCCTGATTTGTAATCCCAATAATCCTACCGGTTATCTGTATACCCGTCGCGAGATGAATCAGATACGCGACCTCGTGAAGAAGTACGACCTTTTCCTCTTCTCCGACGAAGTGTATCGTGAGTTTATCTATACGGGTTCCCCATACATCTCCGCCTGCCACCTGGAAGGTATCGAGAATAACGTGGTTCTGATAGATTCCGTTTCCAAGCGTTATTCCGAATGCGGTATTCGTATCGGTGCGCTGATAACGAAGAACAAGGAGATACGCGATGCCGTTATGAAGTTCTGCCAGGCGCGTTTGAGCCCGCCGTTGATAGGCCAGATTGCCGCCGAAGCATCCCTGGATGCCGGAGAAGACTACTTGCGCGATACCTACGACGAATACGTGGAACGCCGTAAGTGTCTGATTGACGGTCTGAACCGTATTCCCGGCGTATATTCGCCCATTCCTATGGGAGCGTTTTATACCGTGGCCAAGCTGCCCGTAGACGATTCGGACAAGTTCTGCGCATGGTGTCTTTCCGAATTCGAGTACGAAGGCCAGACCGTTTTCATGGCTCCGGCTTCCGGCTTTTATACCACTCCGGGTTCCGGCCGCAACGAGGTGCGCATAGCTTACGTCTTGAAGAAAGAAGATTTGACCCGTGCGCTGTTTGTGCTCTCCAAAGCGCTCGAAGCCTATCCGGGACGTACGGAATAGTTGTTCGGGAAGGTGTACCGGATAATCGGTCTGTCGAATGTAAGAATAGGGCGCGGATTACACGGATTTCACGGAGAAAGGATTAAGAAAGCCTGCGGAATCCGTGTAACCCGTGCCCGGAAGAAATCGGAAGATATATAATACTACTGATGAATTTATCCCGTTTCATAGCGCTGCGTATTTACCGCAGTTCCGATGCCGGAAAGCAAGTTTCCCGTCCTGCCGTGCTGATAGCGACTGTCGGTGTCGCTATCGGATTGGCGGTGATGATTATCGCTGTGTCGGTGATAATCGGTTTCAAGAGCGAGGTGCGCGATAAGATAATCGGTTTCGGCTCGCATATCCAGATAAGCAATTCGGACGCGGCGCGTTCTTTTGAAACCCGCCCCATAGCTGTGACGGACAGCATGATTGCCGCCCTCGCAGATAATCCCGACGTGAAACATGTGCAACGCTATTCCACCAAGCCGGGGATGATAAAGACGTCCGACGCCTTTCAGGGGATGGTGCTGAAGGGTATCGGGCCTGAGTACGGCAGTTCTTTCTTCCGTCGCCACCTGGTAGAGGGAGAGTTTCCGCAGTTCAGCGACTCGGCTTCTACCAACCGTGTCGTCATTTCGAAGGCGATGGCCGACAAGATGAAACTGAAGCTCGGCGATAAGATAGACACCTATTATATACAGGATGAGGTGCGTGCCCGCCGTCTGACCGTCACGGGCATTTACCAGACCAACTTTTCCGAGTACGATAACCTGTTCCTGCTCACCGACTTGTGCTTGGTGAACCGCCTGAACAAATGGCGCCCCGACCAGGTGAGCGGAGTGGAGCTGGAGCTATACGACTACGATAAACTGGAAGAAGCCACCTACCGGATAGCCGATGAGGTGAGCCGGCGCCCCGACCCGTACGGAGCGGACTACTGTGTGCTCAATGTGGAGCAACTGAACCCGCAGATTTTTGCATGGCTCGGCATTCTGGATGTCAATATATGGGTTATCCTTATCCTGATGACCGGTGTTGCCGGCTTCACGATGGTGTCGGGATTGCTGATTATCATCATCGAGCGTACTTCCATGATTGGCGTTCTGAAATCTTTGGGCGCGAATAATCTCACTATCCGCAAGCTGTTTCTTTGGCTGGCGGTATTCCTTATCGGAAAGGGAATGTTGTGGGGCAATGTGATAGGACTGGCTTTTTACTTTATCCAGAAATGGTTCGGCCTGTTCCGCCTGGACCCCGAAACCTACTATATGGACACCGTTCCCGTGTCTTTCAATATCTG
This sequence comes from Bacteroides clarus YIT 12056, assembly GCF_900129655.1. GTDB lineage: Bacteria > Bacteroidota > Bacteroidia > Bacteroidales > Bacteroidaceae > Bacteroides > Bacteroides clarus. The sequence continues at coordinate 56,830 of NZ_FQWK01000003.1, read as the reverse complement.
GATTTTCTTGTTGCTGAATGTCGGTACGCTGCTGGCTTCGGTCATTATGTTGCTGGGGCCGTCATACCTTATTACACGGATTCATCCGGCAAATTCCATGCGCTACGAGTAAGAGCGGGTAGGGCAATCAAATTCCTGTCACTGCAGAGCCGAATCCGTCTTACGGGATGGATGATTTCGTCTTACGGAACGGATATTTTCATCTTACGGGACGGGTGGTTTTCATCTCATGGGACGAATAATTTCATCCCACGGGATAGATATTTTCATTCCGCAAGGCGAATAACTCCGCCCCGTGGAATGGATTTATTTTCTCAGGAATCCGCTTTTCTTTCTAAACAGGCAGTAGAGTTTCCAACGGAGAGACTGCAAAGGTTGAAGCACGTCGAATACGGGCAGTGACCAGTAGTATCTGCGTTGGTCGTTCAAATCTTTTGCGGTCTTGTTGATGATGATGGCTTGCAGGATAAACCGAAATATACAGATAAGGAACGCGATGCCCGCCGCCAGCCAGTGAAAATGCAGTATACCTGCTGCGAGCGCGGCTATCCATGCGGCATGGAACGCCAGGCGGGTGGTGGTTTCCAATCCGGCCAGCCAGCGTTGCGCACCGTGGTAGAGGCGGGCGGTAGATGCGTAGCCTATCTTTTCTTCCCGCCAGTCTTTGGCGCGGAATACGGGTTGCATGCGTACGATAGCATCCGCATCGGTTTCTACACGGGTATTCTCGGCTGTGGCTACATGGTTGATAAACAGGTCGTCATCGCCGCGTTGAAGGTTGAGATGCGCGGAGAAGCCTTTCTCCCGGTAGAACAGTTCTTTGCGGTAGGCGAGGTTGCGCCCGATGCCCATATAAGGGCTTCCGGCAAGCGCAAAACCGAGGTAACGCATGGAACTGAACAGGTTGTCGAACGCCACACGTTTGTGCAGCCAGCCTTTGCCGCGCTCATAACCGCTATATCCCAGAACGACTTGCGTACGCGAAGTGAAGTTACGTGCCAGCAGTCGGAGCCATTGGTCGCTTTGCGGACGGCAGTCGGCTTCGGTAAAGACGAGCCAGTCGTATTTGCTGGCTTTCACGCCGAGAGTGGCGGCGAGCTTCTTGCGGCTGATATAGCGTGAAGAGTCGGGGACGAAGCTGTGGTAGAGGTGCGGGTATTTCTCTTCCAGCAGGGTGAGGTAATCTTCGCTTTCGTCCGTATCGCCGTCATTGATAACGATAACCTCAAACTGCGGATAATCCTGTTCCAGCACAGCGGCCAGATTGCGGCGCAGGTTCTCGGATTCTTCACGGGCGCAGATGATGACCGATACAGGGGGGAGCTCCTGGGAAAAGTGCACATTGTCTCGTTTCACGGCACGGCTGCGCATGTGAATACGGTTGTACAGACAAAAGTAATAAAGGGCTTGAATGATAAAAAGAGTTCCCGTCGCTGCGAGTAATATCTTCTCGGTTGTATCGAATGTAAATGCTTCCATGTGTCCTATGACGTTTTATAACGTGCAAAGTTACGAAATTCGGCACAGATTACATGGCCTGACGCGGATTATTTATTTCCGGCACGACTTCAAACTTCGTTTCGGGGAAGTGCCTGGCAAGGTAGTCCCGTATGTATTGCATCGTATCGTTTTGTATGGTCGTGTCCTCTACCGTGGGATAAAGGTTGTACAATACGGTGTCGAGTGTGATTCCCCGGTGTTTAACGGCTTCAAGGCTTAGCAGGGTGTGATTGATGCTGCCCAGTTTGCCGGATGTTACGAAAATAAGGGGATAGTTTTTCTCGGCGATGTAGTCTATGGTGAGATATTCTTCCGTCAGGGGAACCATCAGGCCGCCGGCGCCTTCTACCAGTACGATGTCGTAGCGGCGGGCGAGTTCGCGGGTGGCGCGCTCTATTTTGCCGAAGTCGATGGGGCGGTTGTCGATACGCGCCGCAAGGTGGGGAGAGCAGGGGTAGGAGAAGATTTCGGGCATGGTGAGCCCTTCTTTATCTTCGGGCAGGTAGCCTGTGCCCATGATACGGCGGTGAAGGTCGATGTCTTCGGAATGGCCGGTGTTGCCGGTTTGGATGAATTTCTGGGTGATGACACGCTGTCCGTTTTGGGATAGCTGCTTGGCGTACCAGGCGGTGCAGTAGCTTTTTCCGGCATCGGTATCGATACCGCTGATGAAATAGATGTCGGTATTCATGTCTTTTTATACTTTATATTTTATCTTTTTTGCCCTTACAGGGCGCAATGTTGGTTATATTCGTATTCCCGGGGTGTTACCCCGGGCTTTGCGATAGAAGGCTTTCAGCCTTAGGTTACTCTATTACTAATATCCTTTATTCTTTATCTTTCATGTTTTTATCTTTAATCTTTTATCTTTCCCTCTTCCTCGCAATCACATAAATCGGGTGATAAGTCAGCGAAACGCTGCGGTCGTCGTTGCCGCACATCCGTATATATTCATCACAGAAACTCTGCAAACGTCCGCGTGTCCAAACCCTCTTTTCCGTGCCGGTAACTCCGGTTTGTTTGAGGTGTCGCAACACTTCGAGCGGAGTGCCGAACGACAGGGAGACAATCTCTTCTTCGGCATAAAGAATCTCGAAACGGGGAGAGAGCAGGACTTTCAGGTTATCGAGCGACAGATACTCCAGTCCGTGTCCGGTCAGGGTATGTATCTCCCGCATATTCTTCTTCCCGAAAGTACTGAATGCAAGAATGCCGCCGTCCGACAGAAAGCGGTGGCAACGGGCGAAGAACCGTTCCGTATCGGCAAACCATTGCAAGGTGGAGCAGGACGTTATCAAGTCCGTCCCTTGCGGGAAATCAAGCGTTTCCGCGTCACACGGCAGAAAGCTGACGGCGGTAGTTGCAGGAGAGCTTCCGCAAAGTGGCGCTTTGGTGTTTTCAGATGGCACTTTGGCGTTTTCAGATGGCACTTTGGCGTTTTCGGATGGTACTTTGGTGCTCTCGGATGGAGTTTCGGCGCTGTAAAGTTCCACATCGGCATCGTAAAGAACCCCAGAGGCGTTGCCAGCCTGAGGAGCGCATGGCAGACGCCCGCCACCCGTCAGCAAGTCGTGTATGCACTCTTCCATTTCGGGGCACAGGTCGTTAAGCAGCAACGTTTCCGGTTGCAACGTGCGCAGCAACAGGCGGGAGTAACAGCCCGTACCGCATCCGAACTCCGCAATATGACGGAAGGAAAGGGCGGCGTTCCGCGGCTGTTGCCTGTCACCGTTACCGTCCGGTGCGGTAGCGGATGTACAGGCGTGCGCCGTGAGCAGGCGCAGCATTTTTTCCGCAACCTGCTGCTGTACGCGGGCTTCGCTGCCGTATGTGTCTCGCGCATGGGCAAAGCGCCGTGCCACGAGAGCTTTGTCAATGGATTGGGCGTTGCAAGTCATTTCCTCTGTCGTTTCATTCGATATTGATGGATTTGAGGTGGTGCATAAAGTCATCGATGGGCATTTCCCACATGTCCTGCAACAGAAAACGGAACATGGACGCGTCATAGTGTGCGCTGTCCGTCAGGATTACATTGTTGCACATCAGGTTGTCGTGGTTCATTTCCAGGTTTTCAGGCGGAAAAATCCGGTCGTTGCTGCCGATAAAGGCGTAATCGTAGTCGTATTCGTACCTTTCGAAGTTCTCCTGAAACCTTTCTTCAGTCTCCTCATCATAACCTTTATGCTCCATGTTTCCAAACATCTCGAAGTACCGCTCCCGGATGAGCCTCAGTTCTTCCTTGATTTCATCGAAGTCCCGTCGGGGAGTTATTTCCATGAAGGCCTTGTAGGCGTTGCTGTCCTTGCACATGCGGCGCAGGAACTTCTGGAGCGAGGCGGGGGTGAGTCCGTCGAAAGTGGCCTGATAGGTTTGCACGGGAATACCTTCCAGATTGTCTATGGGGCTTGTACTTCCGTTGAAGGCTATACTGAAAATCTTTTCCCGGGGAACTTGGCTGAGTATGAGAGAGCCTGCCCACACACCCATAGACCAGGCTACCACGTTTATCTGCCGGTAACGGTCGAAGACGGACGTGTCGAAGTCCGGTGTGCGGTAGTCGTAGCAAATCATGTAGTCCGTATCCTTGGGATGATACTGCTTGAAAGGAGTTTCATCTGCCGCCCATCCGGCAAAGAAAAGGAGTAACTTGGGGTGATTCTCGTTGATGATATACACTTGTTTCATTGTTTTTTCTTTATTAAATGATAAATATCGGTTGATGTTTTAATGCCGTTTGTCATAGGTATTGCTAAGTTTGAGTATGAACGGTCAGGTAATTCGTTAACTCTTCTATCTCCTCGCTTCTGATTTCCGCTGTCAGCGAAAAACGGATGCGTGATGTTCCTTCCGGCACTGTCGGCGGACGGACGGGCAGGGCGTAAAAGCCGTGCCGTTGCAAAGCCTCTGCCTGCAGGACGGTATCCGCGCTCTGTCCGACAATCATCGGAACGATATGGCTGGCGCCGGGACATGTATATCCTCGGGCTTGCAGGGCTTCGCGAAGCGTTCGGCCGATATGCGCCAGATGTTCACGCCGTTCCTGCATATCTGCCAGTCGGCGTACTACAAACAGTGTCCATGCTATGTTTACGGGTGGCAACCCGGTGGTGAAAATAAGTGTGCGCATGCGGTTTACGAGATACTCCCGTACCGTCTTTCTGCATACGATGTAAGCGCCTACGGACGCAGCCGCCTTGCCGAATGTACCGACGAGAAAGTCGATGTCGCGGATACAACCGGATTCCTCGGCGCAACCAAGCCCCCGCTTGCCGCGTACGCCGAAGGCGTGGGCTTCGTCCACATAAAGCAGTACGTTGTCATATCGGCGTTTTAATCCTGCCAGGGCTTGCAAATCCGCCCGGTCGCCATCCATGCTGAAGATGCTTTCGGTGACGATGATGATTCGGCGATAGGCGGAATGATGCTCTTTCAACAGCCGTTCCAATTGCGCCAAATCGTTGTGGCGGTAACGGACGCACTTGGCCGCCGAAAGACGGATGCCGTCAATCAGACTGGCGTGGACGAGCTTGTCGGCAAGTATCAGCGTCCGCGCATCGCTTACGGCAGGCAGGATACCCGTATTGGCATGATACCCGCTGTTGAAAATCAATGCGGCTTCCGTACCGAAAAGGTGCGCCAGCTCCGCTTCCAGTTCTTCGTAAACGGTGAAGTTGCCCGTCAGCAGCCGGGAAGAAGAAGAGGCGGGCAGGAACGTGTCGGGAGTAAGCGTGCGCAGGAACTCCTCGCGCAAGCTCCGGTCGGATGCCAGCCCCAGATAGTCGTTGGACGAGAGGTTCAGCATACGCGCGCCGTTCACGATGACATGCCTTCCGTCGTGCACCATCTTGGGCAAACGGCGCAGGTTGCTGTGTTCTTCAAGGTGTTGCAGCTCTTGCTGCATTTCATGTATTGTATCCATTGTTCAACGCTTTCTTATTTCATTTCTTCCACAATCTTAATCAATCCTTTCGTCAATACGCCGAGCTGTTCCGGTTCGATGATGAAAGGCGGCATCAGATATACCAGCCTGCCGAACGGGCGTACCCAGATGCCTTCTTCAACGAAGCGTCGCTGCATCCATGCCATATCCACCGGCTGCTTGGTTTCTATGACGCCGATGGCTCCGAGTACGCGTACATCGGCCACTTGCGGCAGTTGCCGTGCAGGTTCCAGCTCCTGCCTTAGCTGTGCTTCGATGCGGGTAACTTTCTCCTGCCAATCATATTCGGGAGACGTGAGCAATCGTACCGATGCGCAGGCCACGGCGCATGCCAGAGGATTTCCCATGAACGTGGGGCCATGCATAAACGCGCCTGGGGCATGGTTGGAGATGGTGTCCGCCACCTCGTTGGCGGCCAATACGGCGGAAAGCGTCATGTAGCCGCCGGTCAGAGCCTTGCCTATGCACATGATGTCCGGCTCTGTTCCGGCATGCTCCCAGGCAAATAGCTTTCCGGTACGTCCGAAGCCCGTCGCTATTTCATCGAAGATGAGGAGCAGACCGTGCTCACGGCATAGCTTCGCCGCTTCGCGCAGATACTGCGGATGATAAAACCACATTCCGCCTGCGCCCTGCACCACGGGTTCCAGTATCAAGGCCGCCAGCTCATCGGCGTGTCGCTCCATGATTTCTTTCAGCGGGAGAATATCATCCGGATTCCATTCGCCGCCGAAGCGTGAGCGGGGTTGCGGAACAAAGTACCGTACGGGGAGCGCCGAACCGAAGAGCGAGTGCATCCCCGTCACCGGGTCGCACACCGACATGGCGTTCCACGTATCTCCGTGATAGCCGCTGCGGATGGTGACAAAGTTATTCTTCTTGCCCCGGTTCTTGGCGTACCAGTACTGCACAGCCATTTTCAAGGCCACTTCCACGGCCACCGAGCCGGAGTCCGCATAGAATATCTTCTGCATGGAAGGCGGAACCAGCGGCAGGAGCAGTTTTCCGAGTTCGATGGCGGGGTCGTGCGTCAGTCCGCCGAACATGACGTGCGACATCTTGCCGAGCTGTTCCGTGGCCGCCCTGTTCAGCGCCGGATGGTTGTAACCGTGTACGGCGCACCACCAAGAGGACATTCCCTCTATCAGCGTCTGTCCGCTTTCCAGCGTAATCGTTGCTCCGTCCGCCCGCTTCACCTTATATACAGGCAGCGGATCGGTGGTCGAAGTGTATGGATGCCACAGATGCTCGCGGTCGAATTGTGAACCGCAGAACTCATATCCGGCTTCTTCTATCAGCTTCTTGTCGTCGGAAATCTTAGAGCCGAGCGTGGTCAGCAAGTCGCCCACGATGGCCGAGTTGATACCTATATATAAGGACTTCTTCACCGCATCCTTGCTCAGTTGCGAACGTCCGCCCGCAAAGCGCAGGTAGGCCGTGGGATTGATGAAGCGGAACAGGGCGATTGTTACCAATACCTCTTCTTCCGTCAGCGCCTGCCGGTTTTCCAGCGGAGTGCCCGGAATGGGGCTGAGCAGGTTGATGGGGATGGACTGCACTCCCAGCTCTTTCAAGGTAAAGGCGAACTCGATACGCTGTTCCATCGTCTCGCCCATACCGATGATGCCGCCGCTGCAAATATCCATACCCGCGTTGCGGGCGGCTTGCAGGGTGCGCAGCTTGTCTTCTTGCGTGTGCGTGCTGCACAGGGTGGGGAAGAAAGAGGGGGCTGTTTCCAGATTGCAGTGATAGCGTGTGATGCCGGCATCGTGCAGGGCTCGCAGTTCCTTTTCGTTCAGCAAGCCCAGAGAGGCGCATAGCTGTATGGACGAGTGGCGGCGCATATGGCGTGCCGTATCGCAAAGCTGTTCCATTTGTCGGGAAGAAGGTTTTCGGCCGCTGGTGACGAGGGAGAAACGGTTGACGTCCTGCCGTTCATTGTATTGCGCCTGTCTGAGGCATTCTTCTGCGGGGAGCAGGTCGTAGATGTCGGCCTTGGTGTGGTAGTGGGCGGATTGTGCGCACCATTTGCAGTTTTCGGGGCAGCGTCCCGACTTGGCGTTGATGATGGAGCACATATCAAACTCGTGCTGTGCGCACTGTACGGTAATCTCATGTGCAGCGGCATAAAGCGCTTCACGGTCGGCGGTGTTCGCCAGCCAGGCGGCTTGGTCGGGCGATATGTCTATGCCTGCCAGTACCCGGGCTTTCAGTTCGTCAATAGTCATGGTATGAATAAAATAGGGGAGAGTCTGAACCGCATCCTGCTTGCGCAGCGAGCTGTCGGCCACATTCTTGCGTAGACAGCCGATCGTGACGCATCTGCCTATGCTGGCGAATGCGGCATAGGCCTTCCGGCTCCAGCGGCGGAAGCGTATCGTATGTCCGGGGGATTGTTTTCGTTTCACGGTTTCAGTATCTCGTTGCGGATTATCTTATGTGCTGCAAATGTAGGAAAAATATTCGTTAAATGCCCGGATTGTACCGGTAACTTACGGTTTTGTTTGCTTTCAGTGATGCCTGCACGTCAATCAGCCGTTGGTTCCTGCTGCCACGGAAGTAGAGGTCTTCGTCGCGCAGCTCCTGCCGGAATTTACCGTCCACCAGCACGTCGATGTACTCCAACAGCTTTGCCTGACGGGGATTGCGCAGCAGCGACTCGAAGGTGTATCCGGTGTAGCACCAGATGTTTTTCCGGCTTCGCTGCTTGATGGCGTGCGCCAGTTCGGTGAAGCCTTCCGGCTGGAACATCGGGTCGCCCCCGCTGAACGTCACGTCTGCGAATGTATCGGCAAGCACCTTTTGCAGAATTTCATCGGTGCTCATCCAGCGTCCGCGGTTAATGTCCCACGACTCCGGATTGTGGCAGCCCGGACACCCGTTGGGGCATCCGGCCGCGTAAATGGCGGTACGGAAACCGGGACCGTCCACCGTGGTATCTTCTAATATCTCAAGAATGGAAAGCACTTTTTTAATGAAGAATTAAGAATTAGGGAAATTGAGAATTGAGAATTAAGAATTAAGAATGATGAATTCAGCATGAAAGCTCTTAACCAACTCTTAATTCTTAACTCTTAATTCTTAACTCTTAATTCTTAATTCCCATGTACTACCCTGTCGTTCAGTTCGGCGAGTTTGGCTTGGTTCCAACGGTCGGTGGTTCCTACCAGGTAGCCGGTGATGCGTTGCAGTTTGTCGATGTGGGTGCTGCCGCATTTCGGACAAACTTCCAGGTCGGGGGTGGAGTTTTCGTATCCGCATTCCAGGCAGCGGTTGCGGTTGTGGTTCACCGAGCCGTAACCGATGTTGTACCGGTCCATCATATCTACTACACGCATGATGACTTCGGGGTTGTGGGTGGCGTCGCCGTCAATCTCCACGTAGAAGATGTGTCCGCCGCGGGTCAGGTCGTGGTAGGGGGCTTCTACTTCCGCTTTATGGCGGGCGCTGCACTTGTAGTACACGGGCACGTGGTTGGAGTTGGTGTAGTAGTCGCGGTCTGTGATGCCCGGCAGACAGCCGAACTTCTTGCGGTCTACACGGGTGAACTTGCCTGAAAGACCTTCGGCGGGCGTGGCCAGCACGCTGTAATTATGCTGATATTGGTCGGAGAACTGATTGGCGCGGTCGCGCATGTACGTCACGATTTTCAGACCTAATTCCTGGGCTTCTTCCGATTCTCCGTGGTGCTTGCCCAAAAGCGCGACCAGACATTCCGCAAGACCGATGAAACCGATGCCCAGCGTACCTTGGTTGATTACGGAAGAGATGTCTTCGTTCGGCTTGAGCTTGTCGCAACCTATCCACAAGGCGGACATCAGCAAGGGGAACTGTTTGGCAAACGCCGTCTTTTGGAACTCCATGCGTTCGTGCAACTGGCGGGCGGTGATGTCGAGCATGGCGTCCAGCTTGGCAAAGAAGAGGGCGATGCGCTGCTCCTTGTCCGCTATGTCCATGCACTCTATGGCAAGGCGGACGATGTTGATTGTGGAGAAAGAGATGTTTCCTCGGCCGATGGATGTTTTCGGGCCGAAGCGGTTTTCAAACACACGCGTACGGCATCCCATGGTGGCGACTTCGTGCTCGTAGCGTTTCGGGTCGTCGGCTCTCCAGTCGTCGCTGCGGTTGAAGGTGGCGTCCAGATTCAGGAAGTTCGGGAAGAAACGGCGTGCGGTGACTTTGCAGGCAAGCTGGTAGAGGTCGTAGTTGCGGTCTTCGGGCAGGTAGCTTACGCCGCGTTTCTTTTTCCATATCTGAATGGGGAAGATGGCTGTCTCGCCGTTTCCTACGCCTTGATACGTGCTTTTCAGCAGTTCGCGGATGATGCAGCGCCCCTCGGCGGAAGTGTCCGTGCCATAGTTGATGGAGCTGAAAACCACTTGGTTTCCGCCACGGGAGTGTATCGTGTTCATGTTGTGGATGAACGCTTCCATGGACTGGTGCACGCGGGCTACGGTCTTGTTCACGGCATGCTGGACAATGCGGCGGTCGTCGGTCAGGCCGTCCAGCGGTTGTTGCAGATAGTCTGTCAGCTCTTTTTGGTAGAGGTGCGAGTAGTCCTTGCCGTTCAGCTCTTCCAGATTCTTTATTTCCTCGATGTAGCTGTTGCGCACGTAGGGGGCGAGATAGAAGTCGAATGCGGGAATGGCTTGTCCGCCGTGCATTTCGTTTTGGGCGGTTTCCAATGAGATGCAACCCAGGATACTGGCGGTCTCGATGCGTTTTGCAGGGCGCGATTCTCCGTGTCCGGCGGAGAAGCCGTATGTCAGGATGCGGTCCAGCGGGTGCTGCACGCATGTCAGGCTCTTGGTAGGGTAATAATCCTTGTCGTGGATGTGCAGGTAGTTGTGGCTGACGGCATCCAGCACTTCTTCGCTCAGCAGATAGTCGTCTACAAACGGTTTGGTGGTCTCGCTGGCGAACTTCATCATCATGCCTGCCGGAGTGTCGGCATTCATGTTGGCGTTCTCGCGGGTGATGTCGTTGGATTTGATGTTGATGATTTCCAGAAACATATCGCGCGTCTTTGCCTTGCGGGCGATACTGCGCTGGTTGCGGTAGGCAATGTATTTCTGTGCGACATCTTTACGGCTGCTCTTCATCAGCTCCATTTCCACCAGGTCCTGAATGGCTTCCACCGTCATTTGGGCATCGCCCTTAAAGGAGATGTGGTCGGTGATTTGGCGTATCAGTTGCATGTCTTCTCCCTTGTCCGTATGGAGCATGGCCTTGCGGATGGCGGTTACTATTTTTTCTTCGTTGAAGCCGACGACGCGTCCGTCACGCTTGAGTACCGTTTGTATCATATTGGTTGTATTTTTTAGATTTTACAATAGGAGTTAATTGCGAAACAAAGGTATGATAGTTTTTCATACGTTTTCTGTTTTGGAAAACTTTTGTTGGATTAAAAATGGTTAATCTGTTGATAATCAAATATGGTTTGTGATAAAATGGAAAACTTTTCAGTTTGCGTGGTTTTTATAGTTGCACATTATTGATAATTATATATTAGATGATGTGTCAATCTGTTTTGAAGCGGCCGATGAAAAATAGGGATTTCACTTGCCGACTTTCAAATACTTTGGTTATATTTGCAGCGAATCGGTTTACCGATGGTTGTCATCATCGGTAATTAAAAGGGAATCGGGTGCAAATCCCGGACAGTCCCGCTGCTGTAAGGTTTCATACCAAACATTTCGACAGATACACCTCTGCCACTGATTATTTCCCCGTATGCGGGAAAAGGTTGGGAAGGCGGTTTGAAATGGAAACCGAGTCAGAAGACCTGCCATTCTTTGATTTTCTTTGCCACTCGTGGGATAGGGCAAAGCGCTGAGGTATTAATTTTCAAATAAAAAGAACGAATATGGGAAAGTTGTTTCCACCCTTTAAGGTCGATATTGCGGGGGCATTGTGTGTGCCTTCTGCGCTGCGGGACGCAAGGAGCCGCTATCAAGGCGGGCAAATCAGTCAGCAAACATTGCGTGCCGTGGAAAATGCGGAGATACGTAGTTTGATTGAACGGTTGAGGTCGGAAGGCGTAAGGATTGTGACGGATGGCGGATTTCGGAGTTATGATTTTCTGGAAGCCTGGGAAGGCATCCGCCGGAAGGGCGATGCGGGGGCTCCGTCCGGCAAGGAGCTGGAAGTGACGGGCAGAATAGGTTTGCTTCATCATCCTATCCTTGATGATTTTGCTTTTTTGGCGGCGAATGCTTCGGACGATGTATTGCCCAAACAGCATATTCCTTCGCCCGGAAAAGTACTGATGAGGATTCTTCGCGAGACGGATGCCGGGTGCATGAAGTCGGTTTATCCGGACTTGAATATACTGCTGGATGATTTGGCGGCGGCTTATAAAAAGTTGCTGGAAGGGCTTTATGAGGCCGGTTGCCGTTATATACAGTTCGAGGGCGTGAAGTCCATGCTGACCGATGAAGCCGCCCGCCTCAATAACCGGGTGCTGCGCGAGCGTCCCGAAGGGTTGTTCGTGGCTTTTCATGCCGCGACGGATATGTTGATACGGCTGCGCGGGGCGGACGCGTATTTTCTGGATTATGATTGCGGGATTTGCGATCGCAGCCGTCTGTTGTGGTTTGTGCATGAACGGGAAGCTGTGTTTGGTTTCGTACTCTCTTATTATCCCGATGAGGAAGAACTGGATGAGTTGCAGGCCAAGATGGAAGAAGTGCTGAATTATATTCCCGTGAAGCATCTGACGCTCTGCCTGCCCGATGCGGATAATCTTCTTAATCCCTCGGAAGAGGATGAGGAGAAACAATGGAAAACCGTGGGACTGGCTAAGGATATGGCAGACCGTATATTCCCTGTCTGAGCGCACGCACTGTTGTGTCCGGGCGCATGTCTTGCTGTGTTTGAGCGCAGGCCTTGTTATGGCTGAGCCCGTACTTTGTTACATCCGAGCCCGCGTCTCGTGGTGGCCGAGCCCGCATGTTACCATAATTGAGCCCGCATCTTACGGCTGTTGCCCTGCGGGATTGCAAAACAATAAAGAGGGTGTGTCGAAACCCTCATAAATAGGAAATCACCCTCGCCACAGATAATCGTAGCGGGGGTGATTTCGATACGAGGGGAGTTTTGACACACCCCTTTGTTTTATACTCTTTCGGCTTCCTCGTTTATTTAAGCACTTCAGCCAATTTTTCTTGCAGTTCCTCTCCGTGCAAACCGCGTGCAAGGATAATTCCGTCACCGTCAATCAGTACCGTGTGGGGAATGCTGCTTACGGCATACAGCTTGGCGCCTTCATTATTCCAATATTTCAAGTCGGACATTTGCGGCCAGGTGATATTCAGTTTGTCGATAGCTTCTTTCCAAGAATCGCCGTTCTGGTCTAAAGAAACGCCTACAATCTCGAAATTCTTGTTCTTGTACTTGGCGTATGCCTCTACCAGGTTAGGCATTTCGCGACGGCAGGGTCCGCACCAGCTTGCCCAGAAGTCGACGAGCACGGTCTTGCCCTTTCCTACGTAGTCGGACAGTTTCACGGTCTTTCCTTCGGGAGTCTGCATTTCAAAGTCCGTAAACTTCTGGCCTACGGCAGTGGCTTTCATCTTTTCTACATTCTCCTTGATGCGGATGATGGTGGCGTCGTTGCTGTATGTGGCGGGAATCTGCGGCATCAGCGGGTCGAGTTCTTTCACATCCAAGTAGTAGTAATTGCTTTTCAGCAGATGCACGCCCACGGCATTGGTAATGTTTTGGCTGATGCCGGCTTTGGCCACTTCCATCATTTTGCTTTCCAGCGCACTCATTTCCTTGCCTTTGGCTTCGCGCTGCTGGTCGGTCAGGGCGGTGTCGGTCATGGAAGTGTAGATGTTTTCCATCTGGCTGTCCAGTTCGTTGAGCTGGGTTCTGATGGCCTGGTAGATGTCGTTGTTGGCGGTACCGGTGGCGGAGCTGCTCTTTCCGTTGAGTTTGATATTGATTTTTCCGTTTTCGAGGAAGAAGTCCATAATCATACCCTCTGCTCCGGCGGGGCTATAAGTAAGGTAGCGGTTGGCGGCAGTGTCCTGCGTTCCTTTGAAGGTGAAGGTTCCGTTGGTGATGACTGCGGAATCGAGTTTTACGAGTTGGCGGCCTTCCACGGTTTGCAGAAAGACGGTATCGCCGTCGGTTGCACCCTCTATCGTTCCGGTTACGGTGTAACCTTGGTTCCCGCTGTTACAGGCTGCGAATACGGCAGCGGCAGCGAGCAGGTAAGTTAGTTTTTTCATTGCTTTGTTCATTAAATAAATAATTTGTAGCCACAAAGATAATAATAAAAAATCCCCACCGGTATAACCGGTGAGGATTTTATGTTTTTTGTCCCTTTTTTACAGGGAAAGCTCTGCTTTTTATTCAGCAGCGGCTTCTGCTGCGGGAGCTTCTTCAGCCGGAGCTTCGGTAGCTTCTGCTTCTGCAGGTGCTTCAGCGGCAGCCTTGGCAGCTTCTTCAGCGGCTTTCTTTTCGGCCAATGCTTTAGCTTTCACTTCGTTTACTTTCTTTTCGGCTTCCAGACGTGCTTTGGCTTCAGCTTTCTTAGCTTCTTCGTCTTTAGCTTTCAGAGCGGCCAAACCGTTTTGTTTGTCGTTCTTCCAAGCTTCGAACTTAGCTTCTGCTTCTGCTTCGCCGAATGCGCCTTTCGCTACACCGCCAAGAAGGTGCTTCTTCATGTAAACGCCTTCACGGGAAAGGATGTTGCGGACAGTGTCGGTAGGTTGTGCACCTTTCAATACCCAGTCAAGTGCGCGGTCGAATTTCAAATCTACTGTGGCAGGATTGGTGTTAGGGTTGTAAGTACCAATCTTCTCAATAAATTTACCATCACGTGGTGCTCTTACGTCTGCAATTACGATAGAGTAGAAAGCGTAGCTCTTACGTCCATGTCTTTGCAATCTGATTTTTGTTGCCATTTAAATAAATGTTTTTAGTTAATGATTTGAATTATGCTGCTAACTCGTAGTAGCGGGCGCAAAGGTACACTTTTTCTTTTGATTGACAAATAGTTCGCGTAATATTTTCATTCCGGGGGAGAATTATGAGTATCTTTTCGGATACCTTATCAATATGGCGAGTATCGCGCAGGCTCCCATGCAGAACGGATAGTAAAGGTTGCCTATGATGCCGAGCGGCGAGATGCCGGCAAGTCCTGCGGCTATCAGCATTTGTGCGCCGTAGGGAATGATGCCTTGAATGAGGCAGGAGAATGTATCGAGTATGCTTGCCGTTTTCCGGCGGTCCAGGTGGAAGCGCTTGGCTATGTCCTTGGCGATGGGGCCGGTGGTGATGATGGCAATGGTGTTGTTGGCGGTGCAAAGATTGGCTACGCTCACCAGTGCGGCTATGCTCAGTTCCGCTCCCCGCTTGCCGGTGACGTGGCGGGTGAGGCGGGCGATGATGAAGTCGATGCCGCCGTTGTAGCGGATGGTTTCGAGCATTCCGCCTGCCAGCAGGGTGATGATGATAAGTTCGCCCATGCCGGTGATGCCCGTTCCCATGGCGCCGAACCAGTCGAAGAACCCCATTCCGGTGAAGAGGCCGATGATACCGGTCGAGAAGATGCCGAGCAGCAGTACCGACATCACGTTCATTCCGGCTATCGCCGTACCCAGCACGATGAGGTAGGGGATTACCTTTATCCATTCAATCTCTTGTATTTGCGGGGCGGCGGACAATGACAGCCCTTGAAAGATGTAAATGCCCAGCACAATCAATGCGGCCGGTACTACAATCATGAAATTTACTTTGAACTTGTCCCGCATAACGCAGTCCTGCGTCTTTGTGGATGCAATCGTGGTGTCTGATATGAACGAGAGGTTGTCTCCGAAGAACGAGCCGCCCACCACGATGGCTACCATATAGGGCAGGTCTATGCCTGTTTTCTCCGCCAGCCCCACCGCCACCGGAGTAAGCGCGACGATAGTCCCCACGCTGGTGCCGATAGACAGGGATATGAAACAGGCGGCTATGAAGATACCCGCCAGCAGCAGGTTGTCCGGCAGGATATGCAGGGTCAGATTCACCGTGGCGTCGATGGCTCCCATCTGCTTGGCGCTTTGCGCGAACGCTCCGGCGAGGACGAATATCCATATCATCAGCAATATGTTCTTGTTGCCTGCGCCTACGGAAAACTGGTAGACGCGTTGTTCCAGTTTAAGCCCCCGTGTAATGGCGATGGCGTAGCAGGACGACAGCAGGAAGGCCACCGTAATCGGCACTTTATAGAAATCGTTTACAAGCAGTGATGTGATGAGGTATAGACAAAGAAATACAGCCAACGGACTTAGCGACCACCAGCCGCCTTTTTGCTTTGGAGAAGTAGTTGTATCTGCGGACATACTTTTCTGTTATGGAATTATAAGAGCGATATATTGAGTAAACCGGCTGCAAAGATAGGAAAAAAAGAATAGAATTCCGGTTGATACCTCATTCTGTCATTCGAAACGAAGTGAAGAATCTCTTTCCTCATATATAAAGGAAAGGGGTTCTTCACTTCGTACCGAATAGTTGAATGAGGGTTGAAATTCATTCTGACACTTTCTTTCCCTATTTAGGGATGGAATACGCCCGGTGATTTTTTCAGGCATGGATTGCACGGATTTTTTTAATATTCGTTTAATATCTGCGAAATCCGTGTAATCCGTACCAGAAAAATCACCGGGCAAACCTGTATTATAAAGTCACGCCTGTCTTGAAGATGGCGATTTCCTTGTAACCCTTCTTTTCGTTGTTCACGAACTCGCCGCTTGCCACACGGATAATGTAGTCGATGAAACGTTCGCAAGTCTTTTCCATCGGTTCGTTTTCAAGGATAACTCCGGCGTTGAAGTCAATCCAGCCCGGTTTGTTCTTGGCGAGGGTGGAGTTGGTGGAAATCTTCATGGTCGGTACGTACGTTCCGAACGGCGTTCCGCGGCCTGTCGTAAACAGTACCATGTGGCATCCGCATGAAGCCAGGGCGGTGGCTGCAACCAAGTCGTTTCCCGGTGCCGAAAGCAGATTCAGGCCTTTTACTTGCAGGCGTTCGCCATAAGGAAGCACGCCGTCCACGTAGCTCTTGCCGCACTTCTGGGTACATCCCAGAGCCTTGTCTTCCAGTGTGGAGATACCGCCGGCCTTGTTACCCGGAGACGGATTCTCACCTACCGGTTCGCCGTGCGAGAGGAAGTATTCTTTGAAGTCGTTTATCAGTTTCACCGTTTCTTCAAACAGCTCTTTGTTACGGCAGCGGTTCATCAGGATTGTTTCCGCACCGAACATTTCGGGTACTTCCGTCAGTACGCTCGTACCGCCTTGCGCAATGAGGAAGTCGGAGAACATACCCAGCAGCGGGTTGGCTGTAATGCCTGAGAAGCCGTCGGAACCGCCGCATTTCAAGCCTACGCGCAGCTCGCTCAGAGGCACATCCACGCGCTCGTCCTTGCTGGCTTTCTCGTAGAGTTCGCGCAGCAGCTTCATGCCTTCTTCGTATTCGTCGCCCACTTTCTGCGTCACCATGAACTTCACGCGGTCGGAATCGTATTCACCCAAAAACTCGCGGAATACATCCGGCTGGTTGTTTTCGCATCCCAGGCCTACCACAAGTACAGCGCCGGCATTGGGATGCAGCACCATGTCGCGTAGTATTTTCTTGGTGTTCTCGTGGTCGTCGCCCAGCTGCGAGCAGCCGTAATTGTGCGGGAATGCCATGATTGCGTCCACGCCTTTGCCCTCTGTCTCACGGCGCAGGCCTTCCGCCAGTTGGTTGATGATGCCGTTTACACAGCCCACCGTGGGGATAATCCATATCTCGTTGCGCACTCCCACATCACCGTTTTTGCGGCGGTAACCTTTGAAGGTCAGGTTCTTGTGCGGAATATCCAGATTCACTTCGGTGGGATTGTACGTATATTCCAGCAGTCCGGCAAGATTGGTCTTGATGTTGTTTTCGTTCATCCAGTCGCCCTGCTTCTTAGCGGTGCGGGCGTGGCCGATGGGATAACCGTATTTAATCACATTTTCGCCTTCCGCAAAATCTTGCAGCGCGAACTTGTGCCCGGCAGGAACATCTTCGTTCAGGACGATTTCCTTGCCGTCTACTATGAGCTTTTCACCTGCCGGCAGTGCCACAATGGCCACTGCAACGTTATCAGCAGGATTAATTTTCAGGTACTTTGTTTCCATATGAATATGTTTTAATTAGTTTCGTTCAATATTACTTGATTGCTTTAATCACTTTATTATCTTATTTTCTTATTGCCTTATTATCTTAGTACTTTATCGCTGCTACCTTATTGCTGCTACTTTATCGTTTCTACTTTATCGCTTCTACCTTATCACTTCTACCTTATCACTTCTACCTTATCACTTCTACTTTATCGTTTCCACCTTATCACTTTTACCTTATTACTTCTATTTTATCATTTCTACCTTATCGCTTTATCATCTTACCACCTTATCACTTTCACCTTGTTATCTTACCACCTTATTAAACAAGTAAGTGTTGAAAGCTATTTATAGTAAGTATAACCTAAGCCTGAAGGGCTTTTTATCTTATAGCCCGGGGCAACGCCCCGGGAATAAATGTTCCCGGAACCCTGCGCCCTGTAAGGGCAAAAGATTAATCTTCAAATATTTTGCCCTTACAGGGCGCAATGTTATTCATATTCGTATTCCCGGGGTGTTACCCCGGGCTATAAGATAAAAAGGCTTTCAGCCTTAGATTACCCTATATCATCGTTACTGATATAAACTGAATTTCAACATTTATTAATGTATAATCAGCTTGTACTGTCTGTCATTCTAACATTTGCTTATTATAATGTTATTTTATATGCCCTTGCTTATTATAATGTTATTCTATATGCCCTTGCTTATTATAATGTTATTCTATATGTCCTTACTTATTATAATGTTATTCTATATGCTCTTACTTATTATAATGGTATTCTATTTTATCTTACTTGTTATGGTGGTATTTTATATCTCTTACTTGTTATAATGGTCTTCCGTATTCTCTTACTTATTATAATAGTATTCTATATTCTCTTTCGTCAGCAGGTCAATCGGCATGAAATTCTCCCTTGCGATTTCTTTTTTCAGAATCAGATGGTCGCACAGGGCTTTGATGCCGTCGAACCCCTGCAAGGTGGGTTGCTGGGCGATGAGGAAGAAGATGCTCCCCTCTTTCAGGCAGTCCACGTTACGTTTCAGCAGGTCATATCCCATGAGGTTGAAATCCGTTCTCCGGTGCTTTTGCAGATATTCGCCGATGATATATGCTTTGGAGTTGAAGGTGATGCCGTTCTTTACGGTGGGGTGGGCGCGGAAGAAGTCGTCCAGCATTTGCGCGTCCTCGCTGTCGCGTTTGGCGTGCAGGTTCAGTTCCCAGATACGGCAGGCGGGGTGATGCTCGCTCATGTATTCCCGGAAACCGATTTCCCGCCGTTCCTGCTGGTTGGAGCCTACGATGCCTTCGTTTATCTTGCGGAAGATTACGATTTCCTGCGCATCCTCGCCGGCGAGCAGCATCAGCATGCGTGCGGCGAAATATCCGCTTTGGTGCGAGTTCTGTCCGAAGAAGGAGAGGGCGGGAGCTTCCTTGATGTTCGAGTCTATATATATATAAGGTATATTCAGCTTTTCGAGCTCGTCGGTGAAGGGGGCGGTATACTGCGGGGCGGTGGGGGCGAACAATACGCCGTCGGGCTTCATGTCCGCGATGCTGCGGGCGGCGCGGGCGAAGGAGCGGTAGTCGTACGGATCGTAGTACGTCAGCTTCACGGTGATGTTGAAGTCCGAATAGGTTGTCAGCGCTTCGTGGATGCCGCCTTCCACTTCCGTCCAATACTCCCCGGTGTCGTGCTGGGGCAACAGGCAGGCAAACGCATACTTCTTGTTGGACGCCAGTGCGCTGGCATACATATTGGGTTGATAGTTCAGCTTCTCCAAGATTTCTTCCACACGTTTACGGCTGGCTTCCGACACTCCGCTACGTCCGTGGATAACGCGGTCTACGGTTCCCACCGATACATCAGCCATCCTGGCGATGTCCTTAATCCTTATCCTTTCCGGTGTATTCATGGGCTTGTTCATGGCTTTTTGTGCTCGCACACAATAATAATCTAAATATTTTCGACACAAATATATAACAATTTTTGTAATTACGAAAATTGTTGTATCTTTGTGCCCGCACACGAAAGCTATGAAGAACAAACCCCGTTTTCGTTTACTCTGCATAGAATCAAGTGTTTAACCTCTTCATGAGGGCTGATATGACAATTTGAAAGAAACAATTTAATCATATATTTAATAAAAACATAGAATTATGGGAAAGAAAGTCGTTACATTAGGTGAGATTATGTTGAGACTGTCCACTCCGGGCAACACTCGTTTCGTACAGTCCGATTCTTTTGATGTAGTATATGGCGGTGGTGAAGCCAACGTTGCTGTCAGCTGCGCCAACTACGGTCATGATGCTTACTTTGTAACCAAATTGCCGAAACACGAAATCGGTCAGTCAGCGGTGAACGCTTTGCGTAAATATGGTGTAAAGACAGACTTTATCGCACGTGGCGGTGACCGCGTAGGTATCTATTATCTGGAAACCGGTGCGTCCATGCGTCCCAGCAAGGTGATTTACGACCGCGCCCACTCTTCAATCTCCGAAGCGGATGCGGCGGATTTCGATTTCGACGCTATCATGGAAGGTGCAGACTGGTTCCACTGGTCAGGTATCACTCCGGCTATCTCCGACAAGGCTGCCGAATTGACCCGTCTGGCTTGCGAAGCCGCCAAGCGTCATGGTGTTACGGTATCCGTAGACCTTAACTTCCGTAAGAAACTTTGGACAAAAGAAAAAGCTCAGTCCATCATGAAACCGTTGATGCAATACGTAGACGTTTGTATCGGTAACGAAGAAGACGCGGAACTCTGCCTCGGTTTCAAACCCGATGCTGACGTAGAAGGCGGTAAGACAGATGCGGAAGGCTACAAAGGCATCTTCAAGGCAATGGCCAAAGAATTCGGTTTCAAATATGTAATCTCTACTTTGCGCGAATCATTCTCGGCAACACACAACGGCTGGAAAGCAATGATTTACAACGGCGAAGAGTTCTACGAATCAAAACGCTACGACATCAACCCGATTATCGACCGTGTAGGTGGCGGTGACTCTTTCTCAGGCGGTATCATCCACGGTTTGCTGACTAAGCCCAACCAAGGCGCCGCTCTCGAATTCGCGGTGGCCGCTTCGGCTTTGAAGCACACTATCAACGGTGACTTCAACCTCGTTTCTGTTGAGGAAGTGGAAGCGCTGGCCGGTGGTGACGCAAGCGGTCGCGTACAACGCTGATAATTCTTTTCAGGCGCGGATTACACGGATTTTACGGATGCCGGTGTGATAATCACATGGAAAATACGGTGCTGAGCCCGTGCAATCCATGCCTGAAAAAATCAAATAGAGTTATTTCTATACATTAAATTATTGATTAATACAATGGCAAAATTTGATAAAATAGCCGTATTGAACAAGATTGGTTCAACCGGTATGGTTCCTGTATTCTACCACAAAGATGCAGAAGTAGCGAAAAAAGTAGTGAAGGCATGTTACGACGGCGGTGTCCGCGCATTCGAGTTTACCAACCGCGGCGACTTCGCTCACGAAGTATTTGCCGAAGTAGTGAAGTTCGCTGCTAAGGAATGTCCCGAAATGGCTATGGGTGTAGGTTCTATCGTAGACCCTGCTACCGCTGCGCTGTATCTGCAATTGGGCGCAAACTTCATTGTAGGCCCGTTGTTCAACCCCGAAATTGCTAAGATTTGCAACCGCCGTCTGGTGGCATACACTCCGGGATGCGGAAGCGTTTCAGAGGTAGGCTTCGCGCAGGAAACAGGTTGCGATCTCTGCAAGATATTCCCCGGTGACGTGCTGGGTACAAAACTCGTAAAAGGCCTGTTGGCTCCGATGCCGTGGTCTAAGCTGATGGTTACCGGCGGTGTGGAACCGACACAGGAAAACCTGACTTCTTGGATTAAAGCCGGCGTATTCTGCGTAGGTATGGGTTCCAAGCTCTTCCCGAACGACAAGGTTGCCGCTGAAGACTGGACTTACGTTACGGAGAAATGCAAGGAAGCTCTGGCTTACATTGCGGAAGCAAGAAAGTAATCATTATATTTCATTTTGTTTAAAGGTGTTTAAAGGGGACAACCATCGAGGTGCTACGGCACTTCGGTGGTTTGTTTTTTTGTACCCGGTGTAACGCTTTCGGCGGAAAGAGTGTCACAATGATAGCCTTTTAAGTGTTTACAAGTGTAAAAGAGACGTTTAATCTCTAAAACAATGTTATAAGACACTCACTTTTTCCCTCTACTGTTTGCGCACACGGAAAAAACGCTTACCTTTGCAGTGCAGTTGAGAAATTGCTCTTAAAAAATAAAAGAAGAGTTTTCAGTAAAGGTAATTAGTTAAGAGGTAAAAAGATTGAATTAATTCATAAGCGAAAAATTTGTAGATTAAAAGTAGGTAATTAGGTAAAGGTAAAAGTTAAACATTAAGTGTTATTTGATAGGTTTGAAGTTTATTTTTAGAGGTAAAAAGAAAGATTGATTTTCGGGTAACAATTTGATGCAAGTAAAAAAGAAAAGCCTTTTGGCTTTTCTTACACGAGGCGAGGGGTTCGGGAGAACTTGCTCGTTTTTTTTATTTTCCGCCTTTTTTTGTATATTCTGTCCAAACTCTCCCCGTTTTTTGTATCTTTGCGACGAAGCCCCTGCGGGCAGGCTTCCAACAAATAAAACAACAGGGTTAAATTGCATGGATTTTGGAACACTTATTACATATCTTTGATTGGTTTCTATACATTTTATTGTCAATAAATGTGGCGTATCTGTTGGTGTACAGTCTGGCATCGCTGCGCCGTGGCAAACCTCTCGCTTCCGTACCGGCACGCGCCTGCAAGCGTTTTGCGGTACTCATTGCCGCCTATCGCGAGGATGCGGTCATCCTGTCCACCGTGCACGCCTGCCTGGCGCAGGATTATCCGGACGATAAATACGACGTCACCGTTATATCAGACCACATGCGGCCTGAGACGAACGCGGCCTTGTCTTCACTTCCCATCAAGCTGCTTCAAGTGGATTTTGAGAAAAGCACCAACACCAAATCCCTGAAAGCCGCCCTCGAATACCTGGACAAAGCCGCTTACGACGTGGCGCTGATAATAGATGCGGACAACATTATCGCCCCGTCCTACCTGTCCGAGGTGAACGACGCTTTCGCCGTGCCCGGTGTCCGGGTGGTGCAGACGCATCGCGTGGCCAAGAACCTGAACACCGACATGGCCTATCTGGACGCAGTCAGCGAGGAGATAAACAACTCCATTTTCCGTTCGGGGCATGCCAATCTGGGCATGTCGGCGGCTCTGATAGGTTCGGGCATGGCTTTTGACTATCCCCTGTTTTACGATGCGATGATGAGCAACACCTCGGTGGGCGGTTTTGACCGTGTGCTGGAGATGAAGCTCCTTTATGAGGGCGTGCATTTCCATTACCTGCCCGATACTTTCGTCAAGGACGAGAAGATACAGCAAGCCAACAATTTCTACCAGCAACGCCGCCGCTGGCTGTCCGCGCAGTATTACAGTTTCTTTGAGTTTGCCGGACGCTTGCTGCCCGCCATCCGTGACGGGAAGTGGGACTTCTGCGACAAGCTCTACCAGCAAATCTCGTTCTCCCGGGTGCTGCTGTTGGGATTCGTGTTCATCATCTCCCTCGCGCATTCCCTATGCGCGTCCCCATCGGCCTGTAAGTGGTGGGGAATATTCATCCTGCTGCTGTCGGCGCTGGCTCTCGCCATTCCCCGCAAGTATTGGAAGTGGCGGTTGCTGAAGGCGGTTTGCTGGGTTCCTTACTCTTTCTTGCTGATGCTTTTGAACCTGTTCCGATTGAAAGAAGCGAATAAGCGGTTTATTCATACGGTGCATGGGGTGGATGGATAATGACAGATAGAAGAAAAACTCTTGAAATGGACTTTGCATATACCTATACGATAATAATTCCTCACAAGAATATTCCGTTGTTATTGCAACGCTGTCTTGATTCCATACCGTTACGGCAGGATATCCAGGTTGTGATAGTAGACGATAACAGTTCGCCTGCCGTTGTAGATTTTGACAACTTTCCGGGGAGCGAGCGTAAGGACACGGAGATTATCCATACGTCCGAAAGCAAGGGAGCCGGATACGCGCGCAACTGCGGGTTGGCCGTGGCGAAGGGTCGCTGGCTGTTGTTTGCCGATGCCGACGATTTCTTTCTTCCGGGATTTTTGGATGTGCTGGATACATTCGCCCTTACGGATTACGACATGATTGTTTTTCGGGCGGAGAGCACGGACTCGGATACGCTCCGGCAGGTGGAATCCCGGCAGGAATATTACGGCCGGATACGTGAGGATGCCGATTGGGAAGCGCTGAGATATAAGAACGGAGTGCCGTGGGCGAAGATGATATCCGCAAGCCTGGTGCGGAACCACCGGATTCGTTTCGATGAAACTCCGGCAGGAAACGACGTGATGTTTTCGGCATACAGCGATTATTACGCCCGGAAAACGGCTCTCTGCTCCCAAGCCATATATTGCGCCACGGTTCGCAAGAACTCTTTGTACTACGGCGTTGTGCTTGAGAACCTGCTGGCGCGCGTTCGGGTATCGTGCCGGTACAACCGTTTCATGCGGAAAATAGGGGAGCGGGACAAACGCGTGAACCGCTACTATTACGTACAGTTGTGCCGGAAGCATTTTGGCTGGCGGGGATATTTGAAAGCCGTGTGGATTTATACGCGTATGGAATGTCCCGATATGGTTTATGAAACATTTTCCGGCTTGCTGTCGGCAAAGTTAAAAAAGTGCCTATGTCAGAATCCCGCCTGAAGAAAAGCTATCTGAACGCGCGTGTCAATGTATTCTTCTACCTTGTCACCCTTTTCATCTCCTTTTTCTCCAGAAAGATATTTCTTGAGAAGCTGGGGGCGGACTTTGTCGGGCTGACGGGGACGATGCAGAACCTGCTGGGCTTTCTCAATCTGGCCGAGCTGGGCATCGGAGCTTCCATCGGCTATGTGCTTTACAAACCGATTTTCGACGGCAACCGGGACAAGATAAAGGAAATCATCTCGGTGCTGGGCTATCTCTATCGCAATGTGGGGTTGCTGATTTTGGGCGCCGGGCTGCTGCTCGCCTGTTTTCTGCCTTACATATTCGCCGGTGCCGGTATTCGTTTCGGAGTAATCTATTTTGCTTATTTCGCCTTTTTGGCTTCCGCCCTCATCGGTTACTTCGTCAATTACCGGCAGACCCTGCTTGGCGCCGACCAGCGCAATTATGTGGTCACCGTCTACTTCCAAACGGCCAATATCGTCAAGATACTCCTGCAAACGGCGTTGGCGTGCCATGTGGGCAGCTTCTACCTGTGGATAGCCATCGAGCTGATATTCGGCATTCTGTACTCGTTCATCCTGAATTGGAAGATAAACCGGGTATATCCGTGGCTGAAGTGCGAGGTGGCGGAAGGCAGGCGGAAGTATCCGGAGAATAAGATTATCGTGCGTAAAGCCCGCCAGATGTTTGTACATAAACTGGCGGGAATGGGCAGGACGCAGCTTTTGCCTTTTCTGGTGTACGCGTTTACCTCACTGAAGCTGGTGGCGTATTACGGCAACTATATGCTGTTGCTCACCAAGCTGAACCAGTTTGTCGACAATTTTCTGGGCAGTACCGGAGCGGGCGTGGGCAACCTGATAGCCGAGGGAGATGTGAAGCGCATCCAGCAAGTCTTTTGGGAGCTGAGCTCGCTGCGTTTCCTGATAGCGTCGTTCCTGACATTCGCGCTCTATCATCTGACAGACCCGTTCATTACGGTGTGGCTGGGCGAGGAGTACGTATTGCCCCGTTCCGTGTTGGTTATTATCCTCACCAACTTCTTCATCAGCCAGTTCAGAGGCACGAACGACCAGTTTATCTTCGGTTACGGACTGTTTCACGACACATGGGCGGCGGTGGCGACGCTGGCAATCACGGTGGCGGTGGCATTGGCGGGCGGCTTCCTGTGGGGGCTTCCGGGCGTGTTGCTGGGCGATGTAGCCAGTTCGCTGACCGTCGTCAGCGTTTGGAAACCCTATCTCCTTTATAAGGAAGGGTTCGGAATGCCCGTCATGTCCTATTGGAAGAATATATTCCTTTACCTGCTGCTTGCCGTCCTTTCGTGGGGGCTGACGGACGTGGTTCTCTGTTTCCTTCCGCTGCCGGAACCGTCTCAGGGCTATGGCATGTGGATGGTGTATGCGCTGGTGTCGTCGCTGGTGTTCCTGCTGATATTGTGCGGCGGCTTTTATTGCTGCTCGGCGGGGATGCGTTCGCTGGTAAGGCGCTTCCGGCGCAGATAAAGCGGATAAAAAAGAAGAGGATGGCCTCGTTCCCATCACCGGGGCGGCGCATCCTCTCGTACGGTGTGTACCGTCACTCTTTTAGAACGTCATCGCGTTGGCTCCGAAAACGCCGAGAACGGCGGAAGCTACGGCGATGATTACTTTCAAGACTGTGTCCCAGATTCCTGTACTTTTACTCATATTCTTTTGTTTTTAAGTTATAAATGATAAATCCCGATTATCGGTTCGTAAAATTCCCTTATCCCAGCGGGTTCTCCTCTTCACCGTTGTCTCCGCCGCTGCCGCCGCCATTGTTTCCGCCGCCGGAAACGCCGTCTTCGGACACCAGCTCAAAAATCAAGGTGTTGGGGTTGCCTTTGGTCGTGGCGTTGGTGTCGTTTTCCAAACGGAGCGTGTTCGCTACTTTGAAGCGGATATTCACCCGTTCGATGTTTTTCACCGTACAATCTTTGGCGGCCTCGGTGGCGCGACACTTGAAGGTGGTATAGAAGATACCGAACCCGTCCAGGCGGACGTTATTTCCGTCCGTCAGCGTCTGCCGTATCTGGCGGACGAGAGCTCTGCCTACGTGTACCACGTCTTCGGCGGACATGCTGCCCAGTGCCTCGATGTCTTGCGCGATGCGTTCGAGGTCGAGAATCTTAGCGTCTTTTGGCTTGCGTCTCAGCGTGTAGACCATCGGCGAGGTATTGTCGCCTATTTTCTTGTGTCGCTGCGTACGCATTACTAATGCTTTTGCTTTTGTCATTTCGTTACTTTTTAATGAATTGTCAATTGTTTCCGGAACGACGGGGATGGCTTCTCCGCGGCGAGTTTTCTCCTTTTCGTTTCGTTGATACAAAGATACGGCGGCGTGCCGGTACGAAAGGAGCTTTGCAAGGGTTGGGGGAGATTGGGAGAGAATTACGGGGGATTACAGGGAATTGCAGGGAGTTGCAGAGGATTGCAGGGAGTTGCAGAGGATTGCAGGGAGTTGCAGAGGATTGCAGGGAGTTGCAGAGGATTGCAGGGAGTTGCAGAGGATTGCAGGGAGTTGCAGAGGATTGCAGGGAGTTGCAGAGGATTGCAGGGAGTTGCAGAGGATTGCAGGGAGTTGCAGGGAATTGCAGAGAGTTGCAGGGAATTACCGAGAGTCACCGAGAGTCACCGAGAACCGCAGAGAATCACAACGACAGTTACAGCCGCAACGTTTCGGGAGTTTTCCCGAAGAACCCTTTAAGGTTCTCCGAAAACACTCACCATCAGCCGCACTTGCGCGGGGGTATACCGGCGGGCGGCGGGGTTCATGCCCGTGGCCAGCAGGCGTTGTTCCAGTCCGGGGGCGGTACGGATCCATTCGTTAAACAGGTTTACGGCACTCTGTTGCGCCACGTTGCGGATATAACACATCGCCAGTTCTCCTTTGCCGTAGCTGCGGATGGAGAAGGGGGCTTCAGCAATGAAAGAAGCATCATTTTTCATCATAGTCTATACATGTTCAGGTTTTGATATTCAGATAGTTGATTGCTTCAAAGATACGCATTTTCAGTGGAACAGGCAACCTTGTTCCTCATTATTTTTCAACCAATTTGCATTGTCGAACCGCGTGTCTACGGGGCCCGGACTGTCGCCGTCCGGAGTATGCACGATACCCTCTTCGCAAGGGAAGTAGCGCCCGCTGATGAAGTTGTAGACGAACTTGGCGCAGGTGCCTGCACTGCCCAGATGCTTGAAGCGCACTTTGTCAATATAAATGGTTACGATTTGCTTCTTGTCGTTACGGTCTACGTCGATACAGTAGTCCGTCATGTTGCCGAAGTCGGCGGAGCCGTTGATGTCGTTCATCTCCACACGGCGCAGTTCTCCGGTGGCTTCGTTGCGGTTGACCTTGCGGGGGTGGGCTACGAGGATGACGAGGCAACGGTTGCGCTGGGCAAAGCGGCAGAGCTTGTTCAGCACGGAGCGGATGAAGTCGCGTTCCGTCATGCCGCTGTCCTGCTCCAGACGGTTCATGGGGTCTATCACGAGGGTGCGCACGCCGCGGCGGCGTACCAGTTGGCGGGCTTTGAGCAGGATGTCGTCTATGCGGTAGGCGCCGTCACCGGGCAGGATATGGGTCACGTTGGCCGCCAGCCATTGGCGGGCTTGGTCGTACAGTTCCTCGGTCATGCCGTAGCCGGGGGCGAAGTTACGTCCCAACAGCTTGTCGGCAATCTTCTTGAGGTGGTACTCCACGGGCAGGTTCTCAGGGCTGTAATAGGCTGTTTTCCAGCCGTGGCGCAGACGCAGGCGGAGCACGAGCTCGTCGGTGAACTCGGATTTTCCGTCGCCCGGACGGCCTGTTATCACCACGAGCCGCCCCAGCTCGAACGTGCAGTGGGCGTCCAGGTTCTCCCAGCCCGTTTCGGCGCCGCCTTGCAGTCCGTTTTCGTAGAGGGCGCGCAACTGCTCGCTGCAATCGTCGGCGGTGGCTACGCCCTCTATGGGAATTTCCTCGGCCTGTTGCAGGCAGATGGCGAGGCTGTCCGCGCCGTAACGAATCAGATGCTCGTTGCTGTCCTTGCAGCCGGCTCCGTAGCGCACTATCTTGCAACATTCCGCGCCCAGACGGCGGACGAGCTCACGGCGCAGCACTTCTCCGGCGGCATCCTCGTCTACGGCGATGTAGACGGTTTCCTTGTCCTCGAAGTGGCTCTCCACGAAGCGGTCTATCCAGGTGAGGTTGCTTTGTGCGCCGGCGGGCACGGAGATGATGTCGCGCCGTCCGGTGGCGGTCATCAGGGCGCAGGCGTCGAACTCGCCTTCGGTGATGACGGCCTGGCGGGTGCCCAGTATGCCGTTGATGTTGTAGGGGATGAGCTCGGCGTCCTTCACCATTTTGAAATGCTTCTGTCCGCTGCGGAACTTGGTGTTGACGAGGGTATCACCCTCGAAGTAGTTGAAGCAGAGGCAGTTCTCTTCTTTCTCGCTTTGGGGCATCCATTCGCGCTGTTCGGTGATGCGGAGCTCGTCGAGCAGCTCTTGCCTGAGGCAGCGTTCTTCCGTCCAGTAGCGTTCCAGCGCCTCGCTGCGGCCGGTTTTGGAAGCGTTGAACACGGGACGCCGGAAGTGCGAGGGCAGCAGGACGGATTTGCGGTAGCGGTCTATCCGTTCCTGCCGCCGGCGTTCTTCGGCATCGTCGGGGATGTGCAGGGTGTAGCCGCAGTGGTGGCAGTAGCACAGCCCCTTGTCGAGGTCTACGGATAGCGAACGGTCGCCTTTGTGGCCGCGGGTGTCGTTGCATTGCGGACAGGTGGTTTTGATTTTGCCGCTGCTGCGGCCACGGGTATTGATGTTATGTTTTCTGAAGTCGAACATGGGGGATGGTTTGGGGTGAATGGATTTCGGGTTGTGAGCCCGGATACTTCGGGTTGCGGGCTCGGCGGTGACGAACTGTGGGGGCAGCGCTCTTGAACTGCCTGCTTACGGCTGCCGGACTGCCTGCTTATGACCACCGGACTGCGGGCTTGCGACCGCCGGACTGCCTGCTCGGAGTTGTCGGACTGCCCGCTTTCAGTCGGGCTTCCCTTTGTTCTTCCTGCCGGACATCCACAGGCACAGTTCCTCGTTCCAGACGGCGTTTGGGTCGGGACGGGGCGGGGCGTCGTCGGGGATGGGGCAGCCCAGGTAGGTTCGCTTCCCGTTGACGATTTGCTCGTATCGCAGCGGGTCGGCAGAGGACTCCCGGAGCTCGGATTTCTTCCGGGCTTCGTTGTCCGTCAGCTCCTTGAACAGCGCTTTCGAGGTGCGTCCGCCGGCACTCACGAAATTCACGAAGTAGGAGCGTACATCGCTTTCGGTCAGCAGGTTGTCTCCTTTGCCGTACAGCTCCACGTGCTGCTTGAAGAACTCTATGGCTTCCGGCAGGTGGCGTGCCAGCATGGCTCCGTAGCCGCTTCTCATGCAGGCCATTTCCATCCACAGACGGTTGCGCCCCAGTTCGTCCACCAGTTCACGCCAGGGGCGGATGGGGTGCTGCGGCCGGCGTGGCTCGTCCCATTCGTCGCAGACGGTTACCGTGACGGATGGCGGCGGCGGGGGTGTGCTGCCGGACGAACAAACCGAAGGAAGAGTAGCGGCATCGGCGGCGGTCTCTTCTTTTTCTTCTGTTGTTGCTGTTGTTTTTATATCTTTTATATTCTCTTTACCGATTGCGGGAGTATCTTTTGGCAACAGGCTGCCGTTTAGGCTGTTACCGACTTTCAAACTCTCTTTTTCCGCTTTCTTCCGAGACGTTTTTTGCACTTTTCGGTTGTTTTCGGACACTGAAACGTCAGTTCCCGAAACATTTTCGACACTTTTTTCATCCTTTTTCTTGGCGGGATTCAGTTCGGCGGGCGTGAAATAGTTGTCCTCGTCGAAGATGAAAAGGTCGTATTCGCGGATGATTTTCTGCAAGTACGACAGGGGGATTTTCCGGCCTACGCAGAACGGTTGCAGATATTCCAGTTGCGCGCGCGGTTCGGGCAGCAACGCCAGTTTTTCGATGATGAACCAATAGGCTCCGGAGCCTTTCAACCTTTCCTTGTCTATGAGTTTTTTCATTCGGGGATCGTTCATCGCCATGATGGGATGTTGTAAGTAGAAATTGCGTTTCATGTATCAATTTTATTTATTCGTACGCTTGTATTATCGGCACGAAGGTAGGCATAAAAAATAGCGTATATAGCCTGATTTACTACGGTCTATATACGCTCATGCTGTTGTGTTGCAGTGTAATACGGTTTGAAAATACTTGGAAACCGTGAGTAGGTTAAAAGATGTATAATTCCGGGATTTTTCTACTCTTTCTCCTTTTCCCTTACCTGTTTCACGACTTCGATGCGGTGTCCGGCGGGAATCAGTTCGGCGCTTGCCCTGTAACTGGCTTTCGTGTCCGACCTGAACGTCCGGAAGATTATCAGCTTGATGATTTCGGCGATAACCAGCTCTTTCATCGTGTACTTGGTTTCTCCCTCGAATACCCAAAACGCTTTGTTGTTCAGCGTTATGGTTACCTTAAAAATTTTTTCATACTCAAATACTAAAAAAATAACGCCTGCAAAGGTAGCACTTCTTTCGGAATGTCAGGCGGTTCGGATATTTTTATATATCCCTTCGCAGGTGCCGCATATCGTGGCTTTGGCCAGCGCGACCTGCCCGTGCAGCAGGTACACGGCCGCCTTTTTGGGGGCGGCGAGGATGCAGAGGTAGGCGCACGACAGGTATTTGCCGATGCCCCGCAGGTTGCGGCGGGCGAACAGCATGCGTGCGCGCGACAGGTAGAATTCGCGTGTCGGGCTGCCCCGCCTCGCCGTCATGCCTTCCTTGTGGTAGACC
This sequence comes from Bacteroides clarus YIT 12056, assembly GCF_900129655.1. Classification (GTDB taxonomy): domain Bacteria; phylum Bacteroidota; class Bacteroidia; order Bacteroidales; family Bacteroidaceae; genus Bacteroides; species Bacteroides clarus. The sequence goes on along the minus strand of NZ_FQWK01000003.1, from coordinate 25,632 downwards.
ACGGCGGCGGGCTCGTACCACAGGCGGTAGCCGGCTTTCCGGAGCTGTGCCGACCAGTCCAGCTCCTCGTAAAACAGGAAATAGACCTCGCTCATGGTGCCTGCGTCCTGCAACGCCCGCCGGCTCACCATCATGGCGGCTCCATGCAGCGAGGCGGTTTCGCGGGGGATACGGAAGCGGGGGCTGTCTTGCTGCATAAAGCCTATGGCCGCGTTGCGCAGGGTGACGGGGCTCAGGGGGGTGAAGCCCGCGTATTGCAGGGTGTCCGGACGGGCGGCGAACTTCAGCATGGGCGACACGCCGCCGTTGCGTCGCGAATCGCTCTCTATGCGCCGCACCAGCGCATCCAGTACCGGCTCTTTGATGAGGGTGTCGTTGTTGATGAAAAAGAGATAATCGCCTTCGGCCGCTTTCAGTCCGGCATTGTTGCCGCCGGCAAAGCCGTTGTTGATGTTCCGCACCACTTTGACGGGGGGAAAGGAGACGGGGCTGCCTGATAAGGAGCCGCCCGGCACGGGGTTGTCCCTGTATCGTTCCTGTATCTCTTCCGCCTCGGGCAGGCGCGAGCCGTTGTCCACAACGATGATTTCGTATCGCGGATAGGTTTCGCGGCTGCGGAAGGAGTCTATCATTTCGCAGGTGTCGCGCAGCCCGTTGTAGTTGACGGTGATGATGGAGACAAGCGCTTTCATGGTCTTTTCCTATTTCTTTTTCAGCCAGAACACAGCCCAGTTCCTGAAACTGACGTACTTTCCGAGCCGCAGGCGTCTGAAGCGGCAGGCGGTTTCCACTTTTTCGAGCAGCGACATCCGGTGTCCCGCCCAGATTACATCGTTCAGGGTGTAGGACAGGTATTTGCCGATAACCGCTTTCCATTCGGGGCGTTCCTCTCCGAGCGCGCGCATCCGGGTGCATACGGCGGTGTATCCCTCGATGTTGCGCATTCCGAAGCGGCCGGTCATGGTGGAGCTGCCCCGCACCCTGCGCTTGAAGTAGGGTTGCGCTATATAGCGCGCCCGACGGGCGTTCAGCAGCACATCCATCGCGAAGACATGGTCTTCGTGGATAATTCCTGAGGGGAACCCCTTGAAGCATCGCTCCAGAAAGGAGCGTCTTGTGAAGAACAGGCACGGCGAGATAAGCAGCTTGCGGTGATTTATCTCGAAGTCCAACAGCTCGATGCCGTTCCACAGCTTGTTTTCATCCACGATGCCTTTTCTGCGGTAATCGTAGAGGTTCGGCGTGTGGCGGTCTTCCAGGATGGTTTCGGCATCGAAGAAAGCGAAGTCCAGCTTGTGCCGCTCGCATTCTTCGTGGCAGTGCCGCAGGGCGTCCCTGCCCAACAGGTCGTCGCTGTCCATGAAGTATATATACCTGCCCGTGGCAAGCGCCAGGGCGGTGTTGCGCGCCACTCCCTGACCTTGGTTGGGCTGCGCGTGCCACCGTATCCGCGCGTCGCGTTCCGCGTATTCTTCAATGATGCCGCGGCTTCCGTCGGTGGAGCCGTCGTCAATGAGGATTATCTCCAGCTCTTTCAAGGTCTGGTCGCAAATGCTGTCCAGCGCCTTGCGCAGGTAGGCGGCGGTGTTGTATATGGGGATGATGACGGAGACTTCGGGCATGGCGTTCTATTTTTTCATTCGTACGATATGTTCATATACTTTCTTCATCTGTTCCCGCCAGGAGAGGTGGCGGATGGAATCTCTTATTTCCGGCGGCGTCACGGTCATGCTTTGGTAAAACTCTATCAGGGCGGGGATGCTGACGGGGCTGTCGTCGGCGGGGACTTTGAACGTGTAGGGCATGCGGTCGAAGTCGTCGTCCGTCTCGGAGTAGACGAAACCGAATCCGCGCGCCGCGTATTCCCTGTTTTTCAGCGTCTTGATGTTGTATATGCCGCTGCGATGCCGTGCCAGGCTGCCTACGGCGAAGTCCGCCCGGTTGAAAAGCGCGTCCAGCTCCTCGCCGTGCTTTGCTCCGTACAGGGTGACGAACGGTTGCAGGCGGTAGCGGCGGATGGGCGCCGCGATTTCTTCCGCTTCGCGCCTGCCGCTCGGTTTGCCTACCAGGTGGAAGCGGACTTTATATTCGGGATGGCCGCTGTAATACTCTCCCAGACCTTTCAGCAGGCGGTCGAAGCCGTGCCAGAAGTGGATTTCGGCAACTCCTATCAGGTTCAGCTCTCCGGCTGTGCCGTGCCGGGGGGAGCGCAGGGGGATGCGGTCGAAATCTATTCCGTTGGATATGCGGATGGTGGGGCGGCCGAATATGCGCTCGTCGTCGGAGAAGGTGACGATGAAATCGACGTACTTGCAGAAGGCGCGGCGGAACAGCTTGTCCGTATACAGCTGCGCTTTCTCCCTGACGGAAGCGTATTCGTGGTCGTAGGGGTATGTGGGTATCTCCAGCAACACGCCGACGCCTTGCTTTTTCAGTGTCCTCACGAAGTGTATGGTGAAGGGGTTGGCGTTGTGGTAGGAACGGATATAGACGCACCGGATGCCTTCCCGGCGGACGTATCGCAGGATGGGGGCGAACGACAGCCGCTTTTTGAGCTTGGCGGGTATTCCCTTGCCCAAATCGGCGAGCACTTCTTCGTCTGTCATCCACTTACGGCTGCCGTCGCCGGCGACCTCGTAGCGGCAGACGCGGACATCCGCCCCGCATTGCCTGAGGGCGTCCGCCTGGTAGCCGATTTTCTTGCTGATACCGTTGTACTCTTGGAATCCGTAGAAGACGAGGAAAAGGATTTTCATGGGGCGGCGGTTATTTGAATAGGGAACGATATACTTGAATCAGCTCGTCGGCCGTCTTTTCCCACGAGAATTGCCGGGCGCGCAGCAGTCCGTATTTCCGCTGCCGCCGGTAGAGCGTGTCCTCGTTTTCGAGACGCAGCACCGCGCGGGCTATCTCTTCCGGCCGGCAGGGGTCTATGGCCAGTATGCCGGGGCCGCCCACTTCGGGCATGGAAGAGGTGTTTCCCGTAATGACGGGAGTGCCGCAGGCCATGGCTTCCACCAGCGGGATGCCGAAACTCTCGCGCAGCGAGGGGTAGAGGAAGGCGAACGCGGCGTTATACAGCGTGGCGAGGTCGGCGTTGCGGATGTAGCCCGGGTAGTAGAGGTGCTGTTTCAGGGCGTTGCCGATGCCTTCCTGCTGAAGCAGGCTGTCTATGCGGCTTTCTGTGAGGTCGGCGATGAGTAGCGGACGCTTTACGGACGACTGTTCCAGATAGAGGCGGTAGGCTTTCAGCACCCGCGCGGCGTTCTTTTTGGGGTCTGTGTTGCCCAGGAAGAACAGGAAGTCTTTTTGGGGGATATAGCGGTTTACTACCTGCATGTCTATGTCGTCCATCGGGCGGAAATGCTTGTTGCAGCCGTTGTAGATGGTCGTGATGCGGTCTGCGGGGATGTTCAGGGCTTCGCGGATGCGGTTGCGCTCAAAGTGCGAGACGGTGATGATTTTCCGGCATTTCTTCAGAATCCGGGGCACGGTGAGGCGGCGGTAGTGCCACCCCATTTCCTGATAGAGCGAGGGGCTGCGGTGCAGGCGGGGCTCCAGATAGATGATGTCGTGAAGTGTCAGCACCAGCGGAACCGGACAGCATAGCGGGGCTGTATTGGACGTGCAGTGCAGCAGGTCGGCGCCCAGGCGTTTCACCGCCAGCGGCAGGGCTGTCTGCTCCCAAAGCGGGTAGGTGGGGCACGCCACTTCCACGATGGAGAGGTTGGCGGACTCTTCCAGGCAACGGTCGGCGCCCGGAGCGACGATGATGTAATATTCGTTGCCGTCGTTCCGCTTCTGCAATTCGCGGATGGTTTCCAGCGCTACGAAATCCATGCCGTGCTTGTCGGGACGGAAAATCCGTTGGGCTTCTATGGCTATCTTCATGTTGTGCGCTCCTTATCTCTTTTTATGGAAGAACCGTTTGATATGGCTGAATACGGCTGTGAACATAAGCACCGGGAGCGCCCAGATGGCCTTGCGGAGACGGCGGCTGGCCTCTCCTTCGGGCAGCGCCATGAGGAAAGCGAGGATAAGCGCGGCAAACAGCACGTACCACTTGGGAGCCAGCGTCCAGTCCAGCAGGGTGACGCCCGCGGTGCACAGCAGCACCAGCGCGATAAGCAGGAAACGGGAAGGCATCAGCCACTGGAACAGTTTGAGGGCGTAGTCCCATTCGCCTTTCAGCAGCACCAGCGGGAGATACCTCAGCGCGAAGAATGTGCTGGTGTACTGCGCGCGTATCCAACTGATGCGCTGTGTCTGGTAGCCGTCGGCGTTGTCCTCTTTCTTGCTGTAACACACCACTTCCGCCAGGTATTCGGTGTAGATGTTCTGCTCCAGCAGGGCGGTTTCCATCGCCTTGCTTATGTCGGAGCCTTTCAACTTGGGAGCGCGTTCGTGGAACATGACGAAATCGAACGCCATGGCCGAACCGATGAGAGCCGAGGAAAAGCCCATGCGGGTGTGCGCCAGACGGAAAAGATTGTTGTTGATTTCCTCGCTGGTGGCATTGAGGACGGCGATGCTGGTGTTCAGGTTCTCCGCCATGCGGTGCGCCTGGATGGAGTCGCAGCCGGAGTAATAGGCGTCGTTGAACAGGCTGAGGGCGTTCGGCACGATGTGGTTGTCGGAATTGAAGAGCACAATCATGTCGTATTCGTCGGGAGCATAGCGTTCCATCACCTGCTGGATGGCGTAGACCTTGGTGCAGTACTCCTTGTCGGGCACTACGATGTTTACGGGCATTTGCAGCAGGGTGATAAGGTCTTCTTCGGGCAGTTGGGTGGCCGCTACGGCCACGTCGTACTTGTCGCGCGGGTATTGCTGGGTGTCCAGAAAGCGGTTGATGGATTCAATCACCTCTTTCCCGTTGCGCAACACCGTGAAAAGCACCAGGAAACGGTGCTGTACGGCTGCCGCCGGGTAGGGGTTCCTGTACTTTCCGAGCGAGAAGAGCGCGCAAAGAAGCAAGTAGGCCACCGGAATGGCCAGCAGCAGGAACAGGACGGAATCTGTCATTTGTAACGCGTTGTTGTTCTCATCCATCCACCAGTCTATACTGAATATGTTAAAAATATCGGACATCATAGCGTCGAATCTTTTTTAGTTGCGGTTAATAATGCTTGTTGTTTTTCAATCGTCAGACGTTCGTCTATATATTTCCCGTTCATCAGTATGCCCAGGAACATAATCATCATGATGCCGGTGGGGAACTGGGTGAAAAACGCGTTCCCGTATGCGCTGAGCATCATGCCGAATACGCCGCAGGCAAGCGCGGTGAGCAGGTGGCGCAGCTCGTCGTTCCTCACCTTGAACATGATGTAGTAGCATCCCCACAGCAGGCTGCCCGCGTAAATCAGCAGGTAGAGGATGATGCCTACGATGCCCGTTTCCGTCCATATCTTGACGTAGGTGGAGTCGTTGGGGATGGTGGTGGTCAGTCTGTTGCCGAATCTCCGGGCTTCCACGCCGCCCAGGCCGAGACCTTCGCCGAAGGGCTTGTTTCTGAGGTATTCCGCCAGCTTTTGCCTGTTCTGTTTTCTTACCAGATAGGACGCGTCTTTATTCGGACGGAACGCCGTGCGCATACGCCGTATCATGTAGTTGCTCTCGCCCGCGTATGTAAACGCGAAGAAGACGTAGATGCATATTCCCCCCACCGTGGCGGCGCTCATCAGCCTGATGTTTTTACTGATAAGCGCGAAGAGCAGCAGGCCGCCCAGAGGCACCACGATGGCTCCCCGGGTGCCCGTAGTGAACATGGAGTACAGTGAAAGCGCGGAGACGCAGAGGTAATATGTTTTCAGGCCGGGTTTCTTGCTGAACAGGCCGGTGATGCCGAACAGTACGCAGGTGAATCCCATGTTGGAACCGTAATTGCCCGCATCGGTGAAAATAGAGAAATAGCGGGTGATTTGGGGCAGCAGGTGCGTCTTGTACATGCCGCTTTCCATCAGGACATCGTACTCGATGGCGTCGAACCCGATGAATTTCTGCCAGAAGCCTTTCAGTATGGCGATGAGCGTCAGTAGGGAGAACAGGAACATCAGCCGGCCGATTTGCTTGTAGGACGTTGCCAGCAGCACCGTGATTAAGGAGACGAGGAACGTGTTGTAAATGAATCCTCTGGAATAAATCCACGCTTCCAGGGACGCGGTGGGGTTGACGACTTCCATCAGGCAGTATACCGCCAGCGCCGCGCCCCCTATGGTGAGGATGTTGGCGGCCTGCTTCCAGGGGAAACGGTAGCGCAGCGCGGTCTGGATGATGATGATAAGCAGTACGCTCCACCAGATGACGTCCGACAGTACGCTGAGCCCGTCCTGCCGGCTGTAACGGGCCAGCGGGGTGAAGAAGTAATTGAAGATGAACAGCAGGAAGATGAAGCGTTCCGGCTTGCGGAGATGCAGAATCAGGATGCATAAGAGGGCGGGCAGCACGGCCACCAGTGCCGCTATCGCCAGATTTTGCCGCAGGGTGGCCGCCACGATGCAGCCTAACCCGATGCAGAGTATGGCAAAGGTGAGGGTGGGAGATGATATGTAACTTCGCTTGATGCTCATTTTACGGCGGCTTTTTTGGCGGTCAGTCCCAGTTGCGACAATCGGCTGACGAAGCTGTGGAGTGGTGTCTTGGGCGGTAATTCGCCGGTGAATGATTCCACGACTTCACGGTCGGCATTGTTGAGGTAAAGCGATAACGGGGTGTCACCCAGCATTTCTTTGATGGATTTCAGGTTGATGTCGTCGTTCTTACCCCACAAACGGCAGGCATTGGCTATGAGCAGGTTGAAATCGGCCTGTTTCAGCACGGCCAGAGGCAGGCTGGAGCTGCTTACGGACGGGTATTCCACGAGGATGATATCGGGTATCTGCTCGGCGGAGTTCAACTCCCAGAAGTCGGATAGCCGCTGCGCCCGGATGTATTTCTTGTCGTTGGTTTCAAAATCGACGCCGTGCCTTACGATACGGGTGCGGAGCCCCTCGGACGCCCAATGGTCGGCAAAGTATTTGGCCAGGAAGCTCTTGCCTTCCCGTTCTTCCATGCTGAGCAGGTTGATGACGGTGGGACGGCCTGTTGCCAGGTATTTGTTGAGCCGGTGGCAGGAGTAGGCGGCGGCACGGCGGTTGCATACTTTCAGGAATCCCCGGAATTTCAGGTTGCTGATGCCGTTGAACGCGGCGATGACGGGCAGGCCGCTAAGGCGGTGGCTGCGTTCGGCGTCACGGAGCGTACGGTCTATTAGCTCGATGATGAGGAAGTAGAAAGTGATGAATATCAAACTGCCTATCAGGGCTGCCACGATGTAGAGCATGCGCTTGCGCCCGTTGTCGGTGAGCGGGAACTCGGGCGGGGCGATGATTTGCAGGTTGGCGGTGGTCATTTTGATGTTTTGCAGGCGGAGCCGCGCTTCGGACAGGCCGCGGAGCTGTTCGCGGTAGGTGTCCTCGGCTATGCCGATGGCGCGCTCCTTGCGGTTGACCTGCGTGCCCACGGGGGCGAATTCCCGGTATTGGTTCAGGATGTCGTTCCGGCGCTCGCGAAGGACTTTCAGCTCGGCCTGCGCCTTGGCCTCGTTGATGCACGCCACCAGCCATTCCGTTACCATATTATCGATGCCGACCCCTTCTTTGGTGAAATTGTATTCGTTGAGGTTGTCGGAAATATGGCTGATTCTGTCTTCGGAGTTCCGTAAATCGGTTTTGTTTTGCTGCAACTGCCTGTTGTCTTTCAGCTCCGTGTCCGTCGAGAAGATTTCCTGCTCCAGAATGTTCTGGTTCAGCTCCGTTACTTTCTCAAGCTCTTTGAGCAGCTTGGTGTTGTCGCGGATTATCTTGGCGCGGATGTCCATTTTGTCTTCCAGCATCCGGCGGAGCGCCACAGCGCTCCGGTAGGTGCGCCGGGCGAGTTCCTCGCGGTCGTCCAGGTCGTATTTGGTGATGGCCAGCTCCTTGCTCTGGTTGTCGTAGTTGATTACCGAATGTTCTACGTTATAGCGCATCAGGTTGTCTTCTTCTTTGTTGAGGTTGATTTTGGCGAGCCTCACTTGCTCCTCAAAGTAAGCGATGGCGCTGTTGGTGGCGCTGAAACGGAGTATTTCGTATGCCTTGATAAGCTCGTCCTCTAAAATCCGGATGGTGTTTTGGGTGATGCCCGGGTCGGGACTTGTGTAGGTGAAGCTTATCAGGTCGCTCGTGCCCAGACGCTTTACGATGATTTGGTCGAGCGCCTCGAAGCCGTAAAACTCCGTGGGACGGCTGAACATGGAATATACGAAGTTCGCGGCGCTTTCCTGACGGTATTTTTGCAGGTTCCCGACGGTCTTCTCCAACGAGGAACGGTCTACCAGAGCCAGCACTTCTTTGGGAGTCCTTTGCAGGAGTTGGCGGTAGTGCTTTGCCTGGATGTACATATTGTCTTGCCACTCCTCGCCATACACAAGGTTGGTGGCCAGCAGGCGGAGCGAGACTTGCTCCAGGGTGCTTTTGGACTTGGCGATGTTGATGAGATTGTCGAACGTACTGCTGATGTTCTCGACCTTGCTGCCGTCGATGTTGGTGACGTTGGTGACGCCGGCGTAGATATTGCTGTTTACAGTATAGCTGAATGGCAGGAACTGGGTGAAGTACGCCACCAGCACGGTGACGATGAATCCGCCCCACAACAGCCAGTAACGGATGCGGTAAAAGAATTGGGCTATAAACTGTACTATATCCATAAGACTTTATTTCCCTTTGATTATTTTTACGTTGGTCAGCATCTCGAGTAAAATGATGGCGTTATGCAGCGAGACGCGCGCCTCGGCATAGGAAGTCACCGCCCCGGAACGGCGCGCGCGCTCCAGTGACAGCGAGATGATGTCTATTTTGCCTTGTATGAAATTGTTCTCCGAGATTTTCATCTGGGCGTTGTAGAGGGCGGCATTCTCCGCTTTGGCTTTGATGGTTGCCAGTTGCGCCGTCACATTGTTATAGGCTTCCAGCACTTTGAGCCGCCGTTCTTCCATCACTTCTTCCTGCGTGTATTGGAGTTGTTCGATGTTGTAACGATAGTTTTTCAGCCGGAGCGGGCGGTTGAACAAATCGCCGAGGCCTACGCTGAAGCTGGCGCCTACGTTGAAGGTGTGGCGGGAGCTGGCTGTGGTGGACTGATACCAGTCGGTGAAGGAGTCGCTGTTGTCGTTCAGCACGTTGTAACGCCCGTAGGCGTAGTTCCCGTTCAGCCGGAAGTAGTTCCACCAGTTCCTTTTTTCTATGCGGTACTGGTTCTTTACCTGCTCTACCTGGGACTGCGCCCGTTTTACGGTGGCGTTTTCTATCACGGCATCCATGAATACGGAAAGGGGCGGCAGCTCGAAGCCTTCTATGTAGTGCCGCGTCTCCGGCAGGTTGTCTCCCGAGACGCTCTTTTCCAGAATGGCGTCGCTCTCTTTCAACGCTTCCAGGATTTTGATTCGCTCTTCACGCGTCATGTCTTTCTGGGCGCCGGCAGGCAGGGGTGACAGGAACAGAATAAGTGTAACTGCACAGAGATGTAATAAGGTATATGTACGGGCTTTTATCATTCGTCTGTTTTGTTTTTGGTTTTAATGATTACACGTTTTCTTTCTGTACAAAAGCGGTGAACGTCCTGAGAAGTATCTTCATGTCCAGCAGGAAACTGAATTCCTGCGCGTATTTGATGTCGAGCTGCTTCCGTTCTTCCGCCGACATCTTGCCGGCTCCGCCGCGTTTCTCCACTTGCCAAAGCCCGGTCAGTCCGGAAGGCGCCATGAAGCGGTCTATGTACGCGTCGCTGGTCAGCAGCTCGGCTTCGTAGAGCGGGAGAGGGCGGTTGCCTACGATGCTCATGTCGCCCTTTAGAACGTTGAATAGCTGTGGAAGCTCGTCGATGCTGTATTTGCGGATGAAACGGCCGATGCGTGTGACGCGCGGGTCGTTCTCTATCTTGACAAACGGGCTTTCTTTGGATTGGGCTTTTTGTTTCAAAAAATCTTTCTCCGGTATGATGAAATCGTCCGAAATCAGCAGGTCGGCTTCTTCGTCGGGGGAGCCTGTAAGCTCGTCGAAACGGATGTCGGGAGTGCAGTCCGCTATTTCTTCTTCCAGCTTGTACTGGTTGAGGGCGTTGAGCTCTTTCAGCCGTTTGTCCGCATCGGTGTACATGGAACGGAATTTCAGGAAGTTGAATATCCGGTAATTACTGCCTACACGTTGCGACTTGTAAATGACCTTGCCTTTGCTCTCGAGACGGATGGCGACGGCTGTGCCGATGAGCAGCGGAGAAAGGAGTACCAATGCGCATGCGGCGAATAATACGTCGAACGCGCGTTTCCATGCGGGCAGGTGAAACGTGTTGAGCATCTTCCGGTGGGTACGGCTGAATTCCTGCATTTTGTGCTTTTGGCGTATCTGCAGGAACCGGGTCATGCTGCGGATGCTCTCTGCGTCGGCCTGCGGCGGCAGTGTGTTGCTGACGCCTGCCAGCAGATAGGCCTTGCGCTCTTCTGCCTGTAATCCTTCGGTGATAAGGGTGATGTAGACGCGTGGAAATCTCCTGTGAAGGCAGGCGATGTCGAGGCAGTCCTTTCCGGGGTCGGTTTGCTCGTAAAGGATGGATGTGTTATACCGTTCGCGGATGCCGTCTATGATGACGGCCGCTTTATCGGCGCAGGAAACAGTAACGAACATGCCATCCGTAACCTTGCTCAGATGGTCGATGGCGGTTTGGCCGTTTCCTATGTAGATATAATATAACATATCTTCCTTGCTGCTTTTTTAGATGTATTTCTTGATGCGCGCCCTGAGTTCCAGCGGGTTGAATGGCTTGAGTATGTAATCCGCCGCCCCGGCTTCGAGCAACTGGATGCGCTCGACGGTGCTTTCCTCACTGGAGAGCATCACTACGGGGATGTGCCTGAACAGCTCGTTTCCTTTCAGATAGTACAGGAATTCGTTGCCACGCATATGGGGCATGTGGATGTCGGAGATGATAAGGTCGGGAATATTGCCTTCGTTAAGCCACTCAAGGGCCTTTAAGGGGTTTTCAAAATATTCCAGGTCGTATTCTGTCCCTAAATAGATCTTGAGTACGCGGCCTATGGTGGCTTTGTCATCAACCAATAAGATTTTTTTCATTGCTCTGTTTATTATAGCGCTGTTGCTTTGTTTGTTTACTATGCAGTAACAAAAGTAACTATTATTTTTTATTAAACTCGTCCGATTGCTAATAACAATGAAGACTTGTTAACCTACTTTAACGGCAAAGTGAGAAAAAACGTGAGAATGTGTATATCGGTGTACTTTAGTCTTTATTGAGCGGAGTCAGATTTTCAATAGGATATACGTCTTGGTTGTGCGACCGGTACCAGTCGTTGTCTTGTTGTCCGCCGGTGGTAATCCACGACCGGAACTTATCGTATACCATCGTGACTTTCTTGTTCTCCGCAGGCCATGCGAACTCTTGGGGAATCACGACCGCCCAGGCAAGGTTCTCTTGGCTGAGATAGTACCTGTTTTCGGCGGCGGATGAGCCGTCGTTACCGCTGTTGAAGTAATGAGTACCGCCCAAGTCGGTCGGAGCGAAGCCCGCTATGTGCACTTCCGTACGCTTTCCTTTGGCTGTGGCGGGAGCTGTGATGGCAAAGATATCGATGTGGTTGATATTCAGGTCTTCCGGCTTCACGTTGGCAGAGGCGGGAATTTCCATGATAATGTTGTATTCCTTGGTGTCCTTCTTGAACGGGCCGCCGACAATGGTGTTGATGCGCTTCTCCGTGTCGGTGTATCGGCCGCCCCACAATTCGGTGCGCGCGTCACCGAAGAGGATATAGGTGGGGATGCTTTGCCGCTCCTCGAATGATACGTCCTCACCGCCGATTCTGAATTTATCGGGCTTCATGTTTCGGGGGAATTTGGTGAAGCGGATGCCTGCTCCCAATGTCTTGGTGGCGCCTGTCGCGCGTAATTCGAGGGTCATTCTGAGGCGGGTCACGATGCCGTTTTTGTCTACTTGCAGCTCTTTTCTGGACATTACGATTACGAGGTCGTTCATGTCAAAGTCACCGTATACAGGCCAGTTGTCCTCGAAGGCGAAAGTGTATACGTCGCTATCTTCGATTTCGATGGGGAAGTCGGGGTCTTTCTCTTCTTCGCCTTTGTTGCCTTCGTCGTAGATGCCGCCGCAAGTCTCGATAGTGTATTTGGATTCGTCATAACCGGTATTGACGCTTTCGTTCTTTTTAAACGGGCGATACCGGTCGGGGCCTTCTATCTTTCCTTCTATGACCAGATTGTTGCTTAACAATTGGACGGTAGTGGGTTGCTCGAATTTAATTGTTCCGGCCTTAATCATCGACTTGTCGTCGTTGGTGACGTTCACCGCCCGGAAAATGACGTCGCCGCGTTTTACTCTGAACTCTTTGGCTTTAATCATGGAGCCGTCTGTCAGCGTGAACCTGGCATTGCTCAGGGTTTCTATTTCGGGTACGGGCAGCCATTCGGTGTCGGTTTCGTCGGCACGGCCGGCAGTGATGGAGCCTTTGTTTAATGTCACGTTTCTGAACTTGAATTCCTTTTTGACGATGACGGTGCAACTGTTGTATAGAACATCGGATGACGAGTTCGTGAATTTGGATGTTTCGATGAAACCGTCGTTGTAGACGGACAGGCCGCCTTCTATTTCATGACCGCTGATGCGGGCTTCATAGTGGTTGACGATGGCGGTTGCGGTGGAGTTGTTGGTTTCTATTTCACCGTCCGCTTCGTCGAAGCTGATATTGCCGTAGTTGAATAGCTGACTGCCGTTGAGGTCTATATCGGTGGCGCTGGTTAAATCCGCCTTGTTCAGTATCCGGGCATTTACGAAGTTGAATTCATGGGCGCTTAATGTGCCGTGATTGATGACGTTGCTGCCGTTGATAGTGATTTCATCGTCTGCTTCGATGTTCCCCGCGTTAAATAATTCCGGGCGGTTTCCGAGATTCATGCTCAGCTCTTTGCCGACCTTGATGCTTCCGAAATTCTTGGTGGGGCATCCTAATTTGAGAGAGGTACATTCGAGGCTGCCGCCGCTTTGCAGGGCGAGGGTATTGTTGTTGCCGACGGTAAGGGCGTTGGCGATGATTTTACCGCCATTCATTACGTATATATCGAGGTTTGAATGATTATCGCTTAGTTTCCAAACACCTTGTACGAATACGGTTGCCCTGCCTCTGTTTGTTCTTAGCTGCACAAGGTAGGGAGAGGCTGAAGTGTATTCCTTTCCTATAATATACTCGGCGCCGTCGGCCAGTACGCCTTCATCCCAAGGATTGTCGGAGATATAGCCGTCCGATGTGCCCGGGACGGCGGGGATGACTTCCGCTTCTTTATATTCCTTATCGGCGATTTCCGTTATGCCGGCTGCTCGGGCTGCTTCGGCTGCCGGGTTGGAATTGGCTGTAACTCTGCTTGCCGCTCTTGTTTTTGTGCCGGTTGAAACGCTGTATAACTTACACTCCAATGCTCCGCCGTTTTCGGGAATGTCGTATTCGTAGACTTCCTTGCGCTGCTTTGGGTCGGTCTGACGGATGAACAGTCTCGCGGTTGCTTTGGAGACGTTGATTTCCGCGTTGTAGTTTCCGTCCTTATCGGCGGTACCCACTGCGATAGGCGCGGCGCTTACATCGGATATCGGGTTGGCGGTGAATACTTCGATAAGGTACTTGTATCGACCGTCAAACTCGTCGTTTACCTCGACGTTCAGATTTACGGTGTTAATCATAGACCAGTTAAAACCGTCAGGGGCGGCGAAATCTTCTCCTAACGGATTTTCTTTCGGTTCCGTCTGAATCCCCCTTTCAGGATCGTACACATCATCCGTGCAACCGGCAAACGCCAAAGTTCCGGCTATGGCTGCCATAACTGAAAAACGGTAGAATAATTTCATAAGCCAATCTATAAAAATTTCTGATGTTTTGTTTGCTTCTTGAGTAAAATAATCAACTTTCAGTTCGTTTACGCCGCAAAAATAGCCATATTATTCGGATTATTAGTTGTAAATATTGTCTTTTTTGATAAAATAGGGTGGATATTTTGTTAAATCCGGCCATTTGCCGGTCTTGAAAACTTGTAAATACTATCCAGAGCGGGTGAGGGAAAAAGTCAGAAGGGGGGAGAAGAAAAAAAGAGGAAATTACTCTTTTGTAATTTCCCCTGCTAAATCCGAATTCATCCGGTGACGAATTTCTGTCTGGTCCAGCCCGTGTCCGAGCAGGAACATGAGCTTTGTAACGGCGCACTCGGGCGTACTGTCGTAGCCGCTGATAACGCCGGCTTGAAGAAGATGCAGGCCGGTTTCGTAACGCCCCATCTCTACGCCGCCGCTTTGGCACTGGGTGATGTTGACGATGACGATGCCGCGCTCTGTGGCATCCTTTAGTTGCCGGATGAACCACTCCTTTTGGGGAGCGTTGCCGGAACCGAATGTCTTGAGAACCACCGCTTTCAACCCCGGAACGTGCAGTACGGAATTGATGATGCTTTCCTGAATGCCCGGAAACAGGGTGAGGACTACGACGTTGGTGTCGAAGAGATAATGCGGTTTCATCGGCCGTGCAGGGTCGGGGCGACGGATGCTGTGCTCGTTGTAGCGGATATGGATGCCTGCTTTTGCCAGGGCGGGATAGTTGAAGGAGCGGAAAGCGTTGAAATTTTCGGCATTGATTTTGGTTGTCCGGTTGCCCCGCATCAGTTCGTTCTCGAAGAAGATGCATACTTCGGGAACGATGGCGGTGCCGTCGGGATGCTTGGCGGCGGCTATTTCGATGGAAGTAATCAGATTTTCCTTTCCGTCCGTGCGCAAGGTTCCGATAGGCAGCTGCGAACCGGTAAGGATAACCGGCTTCGCGAGGTTTTCGAGCATGAAGCTGAGCGCCGATGCCGTATACGCCATCGTGTCGGTGCCGTGCAGGATGACAAAGCCGTCAAAGTTATCGTAGTTATCATTTATGATTTCGACAATCTTGGCCCACAGAGAAGGTTCCATATCAGAGGAGTCGATGGGCGGGTCGAACTGATAGGACGAGATACGGTAGTTGAAGCGTTTCAATTCGGGGACATGCTTGAGCAGGTGGTCGAAATTGAAATTTTCCAGTGCGCCGGTTTCCGGGTTTTCTATCATTCCGATAGTTCCGCCTGTGTAAATTAAGAGAACGGAAGGGTAATCTGCTTTCATAAATATCTCGTTTTTCTTCTTTTTCGGGCACAAAGATAGGAAAAAAAGTGATAAGGTGGTAATGATAAAGTAATAACCCTTTTATCATCCTTGCTCCAAGTCCTCTTTCAGGTGCGCGACGGCTTTTCCGGCATCTCCTTTATATTCGTTGAGCAGAGTGACGAAGCGGCTTCCGATGATGGCTCCGGACGAATGGGAGCAGGCGGCATTGAACGTCTGTTTATTGCTGATGCCGAAACCTACCATACGCGGATTGCGCAGGTTCATGTCCTGAATCTTCTTGAAGTAGGCTTGTTTCCGGGTGTCGAAATCCTTTTGCGCGCCGGTGGTGGCTGCCGACGACACCATATAAATGAATCCGTCGGTGTGGGCATCTATCTCGCGGACGCGCTTTTCGCTGGTTTCGGGGGTGATGAGCATGATGATGCGGATGTCGTACTTTTGCGCGACGGCCTTATAGTTCGCCTCGTATTCCCTGAAGGGCAGGTCGGGGATGATGACGCCGTCGATGCCACATTCCGTACATTTCCGGCAGAAGGCTTCAAAGCCGAAGTGCAGGATAGGATTGAGATATCCCATCAATATCAGCGGTATGCGGACATCGCGGCGGATGTCACGCAGCTGGTCAAAGAGGATGCGGAGAGACATTCCGTTGCGCAGGGCACGGGTGGCGGCATCCTGAATGACGATGCCGTCCGCCATGGGGTCGCTGAAGGGGATGCCGATTTCTATCATATCCACTCCGTTCTTTTCGAGCGTGCGGATAACATCGGCTGTGCCGTCGAGTGTGGGGCAGCCGGCACAAAAGTAGATAGACAGCAGGTTTTGGGGGCTGTTCTGGAAAAGTTGGTTGATACGGTTCATAGTGAGTTCGTTATTATGGATTTATTGTTGTCTGTTACGTTATCGGCGGGTAGCGGTGCTACTTGCCGGCAGGTTCGCCGCCTCTTATTTCCTGAAGGAATTTTCCGATGCGTTCCACGTCTTTTTTGCCCGGAGCCGTTTCGAAGCGGCTGTTGATGTCGATGCCGGCCAGTTTGGGGTGATGGAACTCCCTGATTGCTTTGACGCTGTAAGGGTTGATGCCGCCGCTGAGCAGAAAGGGTGTCATTCCGGTGTATCGAAGCAGCAGGTTCCAGTCGAACTGATTGCCGGAACCGCCATACTGTGGCGTTTTGGTGTCAAACAGGTAATAGTCGCATAATCCCTTGTAGGCGGAGACGGCCGCCAAATCCTTGGGGTGCGCGATGGAGAAAGCTTTGATGAGATGCAGGCCGTTGTTGCATAAAGAACGGCAGTACTCGGGCGATTCGTTGCCGTGGAGCTGGATATAATCCAGCGCAAAACGGTCGGTGTACATCAGGATGTCGTCCTTGTTTTCGTTTACGAAGACGCCGACACGCTTTGCGTGCACAGGCAGGTATGCCGGCATTTCGCACAGGCAACGGGGAGACTTGGGGTAGAAGATGAAACCTATCATATCTACGTCCAGTTGCTCTACATTGCGGATGTTTTCCGCTTCGGTCATACCACATACTTTGATAATAAGAGAAGCCATGGGAGTTACTGTTTACTATATTTATGATTCATTATTCATTGCTCACAAAGATTTCTGTGCTTCGGTTTCCTCGATGCCTTGTATGAAGCCTTTCAGCGCGTCTCCCGGCTGCGGGGTTTTCATAAAGGTTTCTCCGATAAGGAAGCCTCGGAAACCGGCGGTGCGCAGGCGGCAGATGGTTTCGGGGTGCGAAATACCGCTTTCCGAAACAAGTAGCGGCTGATGTCGGGGGGTATCGGAAGAGCCTTGGGCGTTGGGAACGTTACGTGCATCGGAAATGTTACAGGCATCGGGAGCGTCTTGAGCGTCGGAAATGTTACGGACGCCGGCTATCGCCTGCCGGAGTTGTCCGGCTATGCGGAACGAGTTCTCCACATCGGTGACGAATGTGCCGAGGTTGCGGTTGTTGACGCCTACCATGTCCACATCCTTACTTATATAAGCAAGTTCGCGGGGGCTGTGGATTTCGAGCAGCACTTCCAGTCCCAGGGCGTGCGCCCGGGCGGTGAGGTCGGCGCATTCTTCCTGCGTCAGACAGGCGGCGATGAGCAATACGGCGTCCGCACCTGCGATACGTGCTTGCAGCAGTTGGTATTCGTCGATGATGAAGTCTTTTCTCAAGATAGGAATGTCGACCAGCGGACGTGCCGTACGGATGTCCCGCAACGAACCGCCGAAGAATTTCTCATCCGTAAGGATGGAGATGGCGGAAGCGCCTGCCGCCTTGTATGCGGCTGGTATTTCGTCGGCTTTGGCCGTCTCGTATATCCAGCCTTTCGAGGGCGAGCGCCGCTTGAACTCGGCAATGATTCCCGCGGGTGAGGAAGCCAGCGCACGTTTCATGCTGCGGCGTGGGGCAGGGGAGTTTTCCATTAGGTCGCGTACTTGCTCGCGCAACTGTTCGGGTGAAACAGCCTGTTTCTGCAATTCCACTTCGATTCGTTTGTGGTCTGTTATTTCAGATAGAATATCCATAGGAGGGGAGGGGTGAGTTATAAGTTATGAGTTATGAGTTATGGGTTGGGGGTGATATGGCGCTGTTTAAGTAAATGCGTATAATCGGTTAATCCTATCTGTCATTCAGAGCGAAGAATCTTCTCTCTTCTTGACATTCACATAAAGACTTGTATTCACAAAGGGAAGAGATGCTTCGCTTCTCTCTGAATGACAGTATAGCATAACTTGATTTTCAACCTTTACTTATTTCTATAAACTTTTTCAATGTCTTCAACGCCCGTCCGCTTTCCAGTGATTCGCGGGCTATGGCGATGCATTCTTCAATCTCCTTTTCCGGTTCCATGACCTGAATGGCAAAGGCGGCATTGACAATGACACATTGCGTCTGGGCGGCTTCCGCACGGTTGTTCAGGACATTATCGAAGATGCGTGCCGCGTCTTCCTTACATGCTCCGCCGGAAAGCTCTTCGGGACGTACCGCGCTGAAACCGAGAGCTTGCGGACGATAGATGCGCTCATAATTGCGTGTCATTACCTTGAATTCATCGGTCAGCGAGATTTCATCGTAATTGTCCAGGCTGTTGACGACGGCAAAGTCGATACCGAGCTTGTAGAAAACATTTGTGTAGAGACGCATCTGCGAGAGGTCTGCCACACCCAGCAGCTGATAAGCGGGTTTGCACGGATTCACCAGCGGGCCCAGCAGGTTGAACAGCGTCCGTACTCCCAACGCTTTGCGCACAGAACCGACGGTTTTCATTGCCGGATTGAACAGTTGGGCGTGCAGGTAGGCAATGTTGCATTCTTCCATGCTGCGCTTCAGGATGTCGGGATTATTGGTGAAGCGCACGCCATGCTGCTCTATTACGTTGCTTGCCCCGCTGACGGAAGTAGCGCCGTAATTGCCGTGCTTGGCCACTTTGTAACCCGCTCCCGCCACAATGAAGCAGGCGCAGGTGGAGATGTTGAACGTGTTCTTTCCGTCACCGCCCGTACCTACGATGTCAATGGGGCGATAGGGCGCGAAGTCTATCGGGACTCGTGTTTCCATAAGTGCTTCGCGAAAGCCTGTCAGTTCGTCTACTGTGATGCCGCGCATCTGAAAAACAGTGAGTAACGCTGCTATCTGCGCCTCGGGATACATCTCCCGGCTGATGTTGAGCAGGATTTGTCTGGACTCCTCTGCGGTGAGCTCTTCGTGATTGAAGAGGCGGGTTAATATTGTTTTCATCTGTTTAAGTCAGTGATTAAAAAGTTTATAGTTGATGTATGGCTAAGCATGAGTGCTGATATCAGTAATCGAATATGTTTCCGAGTAACGTTTTTTTGTTCTCGTGAGGCGCTTGCTTCACTCCCGTGAGATGCCTGCCCGGCTCTTGTGAGGTGCGCGGTCAGCTTCCATGAGGTGTGCGGTCGGCTCTCACGAAGTGCCTGCTCGATTCTCGCGAAGTGCCTGCTCGGTTCTCACGAAGTGCTTGCTTGGCTTTCACGCAGTGTGCGCTTGTTTTTCACGCAGTGTGCGCTTGTTTTTCACGCAATGTGCACCTGTACTTATGAGGCCGCTTGTACCTTATGAGGTCTGCGCTGCATCCTCGTGAACTGTGTCATTTACCTTCATAAGCTGCGCCGTTTATTCCGTCCTTTTCGTCACCGTCCAGCCAATTTTTCATAATCTGCTTTCCGTCCGGGGTCAACACGGATTCCGGATGAAACTGAATGCCGTGAACGTCGTACTCCCGGTGTTTCAACGCCATAATCTGCCCTTCGGGACTGACGGCTGTAACGGCAAGCGTTGCAGGCAGTCCTTCCGTATCCACTACCCAAGAATGGTAGCGCCCCACAGGTATTTTCTCAGGCAGTCCCCGGAAAATGTAATCCGGTTCTGTCAGCCGTATATCGGTCTGTACGCCGTGAAACACCTTGCTGAGATTGACCAATCTCCCGCCGAATACCTGTCCGATAGCCTGCTCTCCCAGGCACACTCCCAATATCGGTTTCTTTCCGGAATAGGTACGTATGACATCCGGTAACAACCCCGCTTCTTCGGGCACACCGGGGCCGGGAGAAAGAAGAATCTTATCATATTTCTCCAGTTCGTCCATTTTGAATCGGTCGTTGCGCAACACATCCACCGTTGCTCCGAGTTCTTTCACCAGATGCGCAAGGTTGTAGGTGAAAGAGTCGTAATTGTCTATGATTACTATTTTCATTTCCATATCTTTCAAAATTTTCATCCTTTATTCTTCATACTTCATCCTCATTCTTCATTTCTTTCATTCTCTCCGCCATTACAATCGCCTTCTTCAATGCTCCCAGTTTGTTGTTCACCTCTTGCAGCTCGTATTCGTCATTGCTTTTGGCTACGATGCCGCCGCCTGCCTGAAACCACAGTACCCCGTTGCGGCTGACGAATGTGCGGATGGTGATGGCCTGATTCAGACTGCCGTTCAGACCGATGAACCCGATGCAACCGCCGTAGGCGCCACGATTATGCGGCTCCAGTTCGCTGATGAGCTGCATGGCGCGTACTTTCGGCGCACCGCTCAATGTTCCGGCGGGGAAGGTGTCGATGAACGCCTTGATAGGATCGGCTTCGCTGTTCAGCGTACCGCTGACGCGGCTCACGAGGTGAATGACGTGGCTGTAATATTGCATCTCCTTGTAGAAATCCACTTTCACGTCGTGGCAGTTGCGGCTGAGGTCGTTGCGGGCGAGGTCTACCAGCATCACGTGCTCCGCGTTTTCTTTCGGGTCGTCGTGCAGGTAACGGGCGTTTACGGCATCCTGCTCCGGGTCGCCGGTGCGCTTGGTAGTGCCGGCAATGGGGTCTATATAGGCATGGCGTCCTTCGATGCGGCAGTGCGTTTCGGGCGATGAGCCGAAGATACGGAAACCGCCGAAGTCAAAGTAAAACAGGTAGGGAGAGGGGTTGATGCTGCGCAGAGCGCGATAGAGCTTGAAATCGTCGCCTGTGAAACGTTGCTCGAAGCGGCGGGAGAGGACTATCTGGAAAACATCACCCCGCATGCAGTGGGCTATTCCTTGGCGGATGTTGGCTTTGTGCTCCTCGTCCGTCAGCGGAGAGGTCGTTTCGCCTACGGCACGGAAGTCGTAAACGGTATAATTGCGGTTGTGAATGGCTTTCCGTACTTTGTCCAGCTCGCTTTTCCCGCCGGGAGCCAGCATTTCCAGCAACAGCATCTCGTTCTTGAAGTCGTTGAAAACGATGAGATACTTGTATAATATGTATAGCATATCCGGCGCATCGTTGGTGGCTTCGCGGCTGTCCTTTACGGGAATGTTCTCGAAATAGCGTACGGCGTTGAAAGAGGTGTAGCCGTACAGCCCGCAATAGTCGCTGTACTCGCCTTCCACATGAAAGCGGTTGAGAAAGTCCCGCAGAGCATTCTCCGCACGGTACTCTCCGGTAACGGGATGTTCCTCGCGTGTGCCGTCGGGCAGGCGGAATACGGCGGTTCCGTGGTCTATGCTGACGCTTGCCACCGGACAAAGCCCGATGAAAGAACGGTTGTTCTCGCTGCCGTGATAATCGGAACTCTCCATGAGCGCGCTTTGAGGAAAGATGTCGCGCACTTTCAGATAAGTGCTTACGGGAGTATGCAGGTCGCCAAGCACTGTACGGCTGACCGTTTGATAATTATATTGTTTCATTGCTTCCTTTATTGAGTAAATAGTAACAGTAAATAGTAGTAACAGTAAGTAGTAGCAGTCAGTTGTAACAGTCAGTTTATATCACAAACCCTCATAACTTATAACTCATAACTTATAACTCATAACTCATAACTCATAACTCATAACTTAAATACGTTTCCACATCCTTATCCCCCCGTCCCGAAACGGTCAGTACCACCACATCGTCGGGTTTGAAGTTCAGTTTCTCCAAGGCGCCGAGGGCGTGGGCGCTTTCCAATGCGGGGATGATGCCTTCGAGCTTTGTCAGTTCGTAAGCGGCGCGGATAGCCTCGTCGTCATTTACGGAGAGTACGATGGCGCGTTTCCGTGCGGCAAGGTTGGCGTGCATGGGACCTATGCCCGGATAATCCAGTCCGGCGGAGATGGAGTAAGGTTCCTCAATCTGCCCGTCCTCGTTCTGGATGACGTAGGTGCGCGCTCCATGAATGATGCCCAGTTTGCCGAGGGCGATGGTGGCGGCCGTCATGCCCGTTTCCACTCCTTTACCGCCGGCTTCGGCGAGAACTATCTGCGCGCGTTCGTCGTCGACATAGTGGTAAATGGTTCCGGCGGCATTGCTTCCGCCGCCTACGCAGGCTATGAGATAGTCCGGACAATCGCGCCCTTCCTTTTCCATGAGCTGCTTCTTAATCTCCTCGCTGATAACCGATTGCAGGCGTGCCACCATATCGGGATAGGGGTGCGGGCCTACGGTGGAGCCGATGATGTAATAGGTGTCGGCAGGGTGGCAGCACCAGTCGCGTATGGCCTCGTTGGTGGCGTCTTTCAAGGTCATGTTGCCGCTGGTTACGGGGACTACGGTTGCTCCCAGCATCTTCATTTTCTCTACGTTGATGTGCTGACGCTCCACATCGGTCTTGCCCATATATACGATGCACTCCATATTCATCAATGCGCAGACGGTGGCGGTGGCGACGCCGTGCTGTCCCGCTCCTGTCTCGGCGATGATGCGGTGCTTGCCCATGCGGCGCGCCAGCAAAATCTGGCCGATGGTATTGTTGATTTTGTGCGCGCCGGTGTGGTTCAGGTCTTCCCGTTTCAGATAAATCCTGCAACCGTACTTCTCCGACAGGCGTTTGGCCTGATACAGCGGAGAAGGACGCCCTACGTAGTCGCGCAGCAACTGGTCGTACTCCCGCTTGAAATCCTCACTTTGCAGAACGTCAAGATAGGTGTTCTGCAACTCCTCTACACATCTGTGGAGTATCTCGGGAACGTATGCCCCGCCGAATTCTCCGTAATAGCCTTCTTTGTCAACTAAGAAACTCGCCATATTATTGTCTTTTTTATTATTTATCATTTTACCATTGATTTGATAGGGGGGAGATGTACATCGCTTAAACGAAAAAAGCCCCGTCGCTTGGTGCGACAGGGCTCTTTTTATATCTATCATATATTACATATATACATACGAGCACTGCTCCCTTACGACTGCCGGAGTTGTAACGGGTGCCACCACCAATATGTATTTACGAACATTGTTTTCATTGTCTTTTTTTATTTTAACCGAGGCAAATATA
Source organism: Bacteroides clarus YIT 12056 (assembly GCF_900129655.1). Taxonomy (GTDB): domain Bacteria; phylum Bacteroidota; class Bacteroidia; order Bacteroidales; family Bacteroidaceae; genus Bacteroides; species Bacteroides clarus. The sequence goes on along the minus strand of NZ_FQWK01000003.1, from coordinate 2,661 downwards.
AGCACATTGTTTTAATCGCCAAAATAAATCTTACTTTTTTTTCGTATAAGAACATTTTTCTTAAAATTTTGTTCTTTATAGCGGATAACAGCTATTATTTACTATTAAAAAGAAAGGAACAAACTATGAAGCGAAAACATTTGATTGTCGTAGGCGCGATTATTGCCATTGTCTTATTGCTATATTGGCTTTTTATAGCCGAAGACTTGAACGCCTGGCTCAATGTGAACTGATTTTTCGGTATTATCATGCGGGGTTGTTCAGATAAATAATGTATCTTCGCAAAAAATCAAAAACTCATGAAAGGATTAAGTTATTCATTCTTGCGCGCCGTGTGCGCGCTGGTAATAGGCTTGGTGTTGGTGATGTTTCCCGACCAGGCCGGTGATTATTTTGTGATAACGATCGGTGTCATTTTCCTTGTGCCTTCGCTCATCAGTATTATAGGATATTATGCTCAGAGTGCCGAGGTGCGCCGCCGTTTTCCTATCGAGGGGATAGGCAGCTTGCTGTTCGGATTGTGGCTGGTTATTATGCCGGGCTTTTTTGCCGATTTGCTGACGTTCGTGCTGGGCTTTATCCTTGTAATGGGCGGTGTGCAGCAGATAGCTTCGCTTTCGGCTGCCCGCAGATGGACACCTGTGCCGGGCGGATTCTACGTTGTTCCGGTACTGATATTGCTTGCCGGATTGATTGCCCTGTTCAATCCTACGGGAGTACGCTCTACGGCGTTTATTATTATCGGAATCACCAGTTTGGTTTATGCGGTTTCGGAACTGATAAACTGGTTCAAGTTCACTCGTCTCCGTCCTAAAGCACCAGTTACGGGCGGTAAGGCCGATGATGACGACATCGAAGATGCAAAAATTATAGAATAATGTACGGATTAAACACCGTGTTCTCCGTCATTCATTCAGAGCGCAGCGAAGAATCCACTCCTTTGTGATAGGGAAAAGATTCTTCGCTGCGCTCTGAATGAATGACGGAGAATATTATTCTTTTTTATAAAGGGCGAGGTTCTCTCTGAAAAAACCGTTTATCTCCTTGAAACTCGCTATGCCGAAACTGTTCACTGAATATTCTGCAAGTATTCCTCTATTTCTTTGGTTGTAACGTCTTTCAGCAATACAGTTTTATCCTTATCCAGTAGATACAGGGTTGGGATGGCTTTTAAGTCGTAAAGATTGTTTTGCTCGATTGTCTGTTTCTTGTCATAACCGTTAATCCATTCCACAGGAAAATCCGATAGATGTCTTCGCCATTCCGCCAAATCCGCATCGGGATAAATGGACAGAATTTTCATCCGGCTTTGTGCAGTGGCTTGGTGAATGGAAGGACTGTGTTTCAACGCTTCTATCGTTTCACCGCAAGCGTGGCAACCGGGATTATTGATAAATAGCAATGTGTAAGGAGCTTTGATATTGTACAAGTTGCCCTGCTGGCCATTGGCGAGCGTATAGGTAAAATCCAGCGCTTTTGTACCTACACGGTTTTTCTGCGCCAGTTCCCGCCGGGCTTTCGGACGAATTTTCTCTGTGTCATCCATGACGGAAGATTTCAGCATGGCATCCAGCACGGATATATACAATTCTTCATTACGCATCGGCGAGTTTGGATCGTATAGATATTTGTCCGCAAGGGAAGTCAGGTACATATAGCATTTTTTCTCTTTTTCAGCTTGTGCAAACAAGGTTTTCAAGGCTGTATCCCCTGTTGAAGCGGGTACCAGTCGCAGAATATCAATGAAGTTTACCCATGCTTGCTCCGTCACTTCGGGATGGTGTATGTAATTGGTGTCGGTGAAATTTACATTATCCCAGTAATGACGCGCCAGATAATCGGCACGCAATTCCGGAGTATTCAGCATTGTGGGGATTGTGGGTAATGCGAAAGCGGTTATCGTATCTGTTACGACTACTTTCTCTTGTTTGTTACTTGCCTGTCCGCTGCTGCATGCGCCGTTTGCGCTCGATAGCAAAGAGAGTAATGCGCAAGCTGGTAATAGTTCTATAATCTTTTTGTATCTCATACGGTTTTTATTTAAAAGTAAAATTAGTGCTTTTATTCTTAAATGCCAAATATGTGTATTATGATTCTCATTGCTTTGAACAGTAAATAATGGAAGTAGGAAGCCGCTTTCGCGCGCACGTATATATATAATGTACCTATTTTGTCGGTAGGTATAACACTTTTAAAAGCATATGCTCTACAACATCTTTACTAATCAGCCAGTTACAAAAAAGTTTCAAAAATATTAGGAAAAAGTGAAAGATATATTTGGTCGGTATATTAAAATCCTCTACTTTTGCATCCGCTTTCGAGAACGAGAGCAGCGATAGATTGACATTCTGAAACAAAAGCGCATGAGTGCTGAAGATTAGATAGAAATGAAAAATAAATATCTGAAATTGTTTGGAGTTTATTGAATTTTATCTTTATCTTTGCAGTCCGACTCGCAAAGAAAAGAGCTTTTTGGATTCTTTTCTTTCTCAGTTCTTCCTTTCGCAAGAGAGTTGTTTTGAATGAGAAAAGAATTTAAAAAAAAACTTCCGAAAACATTTGGAAGATATGCTTAAAAGTTTTTACCTTTGCATCCGCTTTTGAAAAGGAGCATTCTTCGAAAAGAAGCGATCTTTGAACAGATTTACATAAACAATACAA
>NZ_FQWK01000013.1 GCF_900129655.1 Bacteroides clarus YIT 12056 | reverse complement strand
TAAATCTTACTGGAGCGGTGGGCAGTGTAGATGCTGCAGACTTAACAAAGCGCGTTTCTCCTAATGCTTCTTCTATGTTACAAGGACGAGTTCCAGGTTTACAAATTGTACAGAACTCAGCTAATCCTGGTGCTGAACAAGCTGCTATTCAAATTCGTGGCCAAGGAACCTTTTCTGATGCAGGTAGTAATCCGTTAGTCTTGATTGATGGTGTTGAAGGTGACATGAATAAAGTGAACCCGAATATGATAGAGAATATCACTGTATTGAAGGATGCTGCTTCTGCTTCTATTTATGGTTCTCGTGCGGCAAATGGTGTTATTTTGATTACTACAAAGAATGGTACCGAAGGTCGTTTAAATATTGATTATAATTTCAATATGGCATGGCAATCACCTACCACAAAGCAAGACAGGATTACAAATTCTGCCGAATATATGACCTTGTTCAATAAAGCGTTGACACATACAGGTGGAGATATAGCTACTAAGGGATATAAGCAAGAGTGGATTGATGCTTATAAAAATGCAGCTCCTGGAGATCCTATGTATCCCAATCATGATTGGTATGATGACATCATTAAAACCGCTCCTATGCAACAGCATTTTTTAAGTGTAAATGGTGGTAAAAATGGTACAACGTATAACTTTGGTTTAGGCTATTTGGATCAGGATGGAATGGTAATAAAAACAGGGTATAAACGTTACGATGCTCAAATGAATTTAAAAACTAATTTAGGAGGTAGAGTAACATTTGGAACAAACATTAATTTCTCTAAATCGCAGCGCCATTCCACATCATATACCAGTGGTGGTAATCAAATTGATAATAATGAGACGGAAGACATGATTCTGTGCATGTATGCTCAAGGTCCATATTATACTCCATATTTACCAGATGGACGATTTTGTACTGGCGGATATTCTGGACGGGGACACAACAAAGCTCCATTAGCTGTTGCATATAGTGGTGGTGGAAAGAAATTTGATGAAAACTATGTGTTAGGTAGTGCATTTGCTAAAGTGAAAATTATTGACGGGTTAGATGCTGAGGTAAAAGCGTCTGTCCGTTATAATCAATTGCAATCAAAATGTTTAACAGTTTCCGTTAAAGCATATAAATTACATCCGGATGAATTCGGAAATCATGAAGAAAGTACCTATAACAGCGATGTCAATACTTTAACTGTAAGACAAGAAACAGAAATGCAATATACACTATATGGAACTTTAAACTATAAAAAGACTTTTGCTGATAAACATAATTTAAATGTAATGTTAGGATATAATCAGGAAAACTTTAAATATGACAAAATAGGTGGTTATAGAACAGGGGTTCCCACAAATACGCATTGGGAATTAGATGTTGCTTCAACTGCCGGCCAAACGAATGAAGGAGGTGCATACGAGTGGGCCATACAATCATACTTTGGTCGTTTGAATTATGACTTTATGGGTAAATATTTATTTGAAGCAAGTTTTCGTTATGATGGTACTTCTCGTTTAGCTAGCGGTAAACGTTGGGGATTATTTCCTTCTTTCTCTGCAGGATGGCGTGTTTCAGAAGAGAATTTTTTAAAAAATGTGGAATGGATTTCAAATTTAAAAGTACGTGGTTCATGGGGACAGTTAGGAAATCAGAATATAGGTAATTATCCATATCAAGATTTACTTACAGCTGTGAAATATAATTTCGGTGGACAAGTTAGTCAAGGGTTTACACAAGACGCTTTAAGTAATCCGGAGATCAAATGGGAAACGACTACAGCTGTTGACTTCGGTGTAGATTTTGGTTTCTTTAATAATAGACTATTCGGTTCTATCGACTGGTACAAAAAAACGACAAAAGATATCTTACGTGAATTGCAAGTACCTACTCATATAGGTGTATCTGCTCCAATGGTAAATGATGGAACTATGGAGAATAAGGGTTGGGAATTTGTTCTAGGACATGAAAACAGAATAGGTAATTTTACGTATAGCATAAGTGCTAATTTGGAAACCTATAGAAATAAATTAGTCAAATTTGGAGCCCGTGAAATAAATAGTAGCAATGGAACAATAAAGCAAGAAGGACTTCCTTGGAGTTCCTATTACATGTACGTATTTGATGGTATTTATCAAAATCAATCGGAAATTGATAATGGTCCGAAGCCATTGAGTAATTTAACCCAACCCGGTGATATGAAGTATAAAGATATATCTGGTCCGGATGGAGTACCTGATGGAAAAATTACTCCTGATGATCGTGTAGTAGTAGATGGTGCTTTTCCAAAATTCAATTATGGGTTTACTATTAATGCCGCTTATAAAGGATTTGATCTTTCTTTGTTCTTCCAAGGTGTGGAAGGCAAAAAGATTTACGTAAAAGAATGGGGTATTGCTCCTTTCCGTCAGGCTTCAGTACCTTCTACTTTTTGGAGAGGAGCATGGGACGGTGAAGGTACCTCTAATTCAATTCCTCATATTTTTAATGATAATTATGCACCTAATACAGCTGTTTCTACTTGGTGGTTACAAGATGGTTCATATTTGAGAATGAAAAATATACAGATTGGCTACACCCTTCCTAAGGCATGGCTAAGCAAGATACATTTCCAAAATGTACGTATTTACTTCTCAGGAGATAATCTGTTAACTTTCACTGATTTCTTTCAAGGACTTGATCCAGAACGTACTGCTCAAAATTCAAGAGGTGCTATTTATCCTCAAGCCAAGGTAGTATCATTCGGTTTAAAAGTAACCTTATAAAAAGAGTATGGATATGAAGAAGAATATATTAAAAAGTATATGTATAATAGCGTTAACCGGAACATTCATTTCATGTAACGACTTTCTAGATAAACAACCTCTAGATGAATTAAGTTCAACAACATTTTGGAAAACTACTAAAGATGCAGATAATGCTTTGACTGCTGTATATGCTAGCTTTCGTAACTCTACATTTTCTGCAGTTCCGGCAAGTGGTCCCTGTACGGAATTGGAATATTTATCAGATAATGCAGTCGTTCGTGGTACTGGTGGAGCACCATTGAATATTCAACAAGGCGGTATCAATTCAACTACAGGTGGTGTATTAAATGATATGTGGACATACTCATATAAAGGTATTTCTGCTGCAAATTATTTTCTTGATAATTTTGATAAAGTAAAAGATTTGTATTCTGAGGCTGATTTTAATAAATTAAAGGCAGAAGCTTTATTTATTCGTACATTCTTTTATAATGAATTAGTTGTCCATTACGGTGATGTGCCTCTCATGCTGCAAGGTGCTGAAGTTGGTAGTGATTATGATCGAATGCCACGTACTCCTCGTGCAGAAGTGGTTAAACAAATGCTAGAGGATATTGATTTTGCTATTAAATGGTTACCTAATATTGCATATACAGATGGACATGCAGTTCAAGGTTCTGCAGTTGTTTTAAAATGTCGTATATTATTAAATGATCAACGCTATAGTGATGTTGCTAAATTAGCTGGTGATTATATTCATGACCCTAATAATCCATTCGACTTAGCTGACGACTATGCAGGTATTTTCTTTGGAAAACAAGAAAATAATCCAGAAATTATGTTCTCTATTCAATTTAAAGCACCAGATGATTTCCATGCATTAGACCAAATGGTAGGAAGTCGTATGACTATATTCCCTAGTTTTAATTTACGTGCTTCTTATGAGCCTAACGATCCTCGTATAAAAATGACTATGTATGAAATTGGTGATCCTTGGCCCAATAATAATAAATCTGGTAAATTTGAAGAAGATGGTAATAAAGCCGAAGGACTTATTCCTTTTACACAGTTGGCTTTCAAAAAATATGTCAACCCTAATGTTGAAGTACCTAAAGCATCTACTTTGAGTGATCAGCATATAGTAAAAATGCGTTATGCAGACTTGTTATTGATGTACGCCGAAGCAATGTTCGAAAGTGGACAAGGGAATGATCCTCTAGCACTGAAAGCATTAAATGATGTGCGCCAGCGTCCGGGTGTGAATATGCCAGTCAAACCTCAATTAACGCGTGAGATTATTCGTAATGAACGTCGTGTAGAATTGGCTTACGAAGGAATCCGTTATTACGATATCATTAGATGGGATATTGCAAAAGATGTAATTCCTACTGTTCAATATGATGAGAGCGGTAGAATGAGAAAGTTTGATGGTAATCTATGGCCTATTCCTCAATCTCAAATGGATATTATGGGAGATGTATGGGAACAGAATGCACCATGGAATTGATCAAGTGAGAAAATTATAACCTTTTAATAAAGCCTATTTCAAATTATGAAGTAGGCTTTATTATTTTATTTGATTACAATTATATTTATTTAATCATGAGGTTGAGGATTAAAGTTAGTAAACGCTTCGTACACTTTAAAATCCGCTAATTGTAGGTTTTCATCTTTAATACCATTATCAGGACGATCAGAAGAACTTTTCATCTTTCTTCCTAAACTACGATATATGCCGAATTTATTACGAATATTGGTAGCCCCTTTTCTCCATAAATCAATATCGGAAAAAGATTGATTGACGAGTATTTTTCCATCACTAATACGAGTAAGCTTTATACGGAATACGCCATGATGGGTATAATGCATTTCTGTTTCTACCTGTATCCATTCTTCTTCAAAATCCGATAGTGGCAGGTTGTCTATAATAACCCCTTTACTACTTTTTTTATTATCTCCGGTATGAATGATTTGTACACGTTTATTGTTACCGTCTTTGTCACAGCGAGTACTTATGGTAATAAGTGGTGCACCATTATTTCCTTCTTGTGCTTTCAGTTGATGTAAATGACAAAAACTCGTAGAAGGACGAAAATCTTTTGATATACGGAATTTCCATTCTAACCGTTGCCATTCATTCCAATTTCCATTTAATTTATGCCAATTATAATTGGTTTGACTTTTCATTTCATTCCTTTGTCGATCACTTAATAATCTTCCACGGTCACTATCCAATACTTCGGTATTAGCATGATTAATAAAATTGAATACATACTGTTGCAAAGTTCTATCGAAAATGACTTCACAGTGTATCCCTTGATAATGATCATGTTTAGATATATTAGGATGTTCGGAATAATCCCAACCCAAAGAACGCATATATTCATGTATAGCATTGAAATCTCGATTCCTTAATGAAGCGTCAGCCTGCATTCCACCTTGGAAAATATAATCTGTCTCTTTTGGTATCGGATTTTGTTCGGACAGACCATATCCAATATTTTGTAGTGCGGTATTTCCTAGCCTTTCTTTTAACTGGGCCAAATAAAGGCTTTGTGGCGTAACAGAAATGTTATGCGAATCAAAAATTCCAACGGGGAGTGTTGGCCCAGACTGATTGAACGGACGACGTAATGGTGTACTTTCTCCCTTACTACCAATGACCCAATTATATGTACCCGGTGGAAGTTGATTAACATAACTTTTAGCTGTACAATTCCAAGCTACGGACCAGGCAGTTCCCCAACCATGCCCTGAACCCATTGAACCTCGATTTTTAAAATCAATACCACCGTTAGGCAGGCTACAATTATCCAATAATATACCGGTACTCCAACGCTGGTGTCCTTCAATTCGTCCGTTACCTTTAAAGGTACAATTTAGAAATACGATAGGGCCTGTTTGTCCGGCTCCCAAGGCTGCAAACCATATGTTATCCCCTTCAACAGAGCAGCGATCTAATAGAATCTGGCCACCATTTGGAGCAAATTCTGCCGGTTTGGATGCCCCTTGATGCAATGCTTTTCTTATTACATTTACTTGTTGTAATGTAATTCGTCGCCCGCCTATACCAATACTTTCCATCGTTTCCATAGCATTAATATCTTTAGCCCAACAATCTTCACCATTTATTCTTAATGCATAATATAATGCTTTAGAATGATTGACCGCCTGGGCCGGTGATTCAATACGGATATTTTCTACTCCGCATTGTTTGAGGCGGCCAACATTATTTGCGACGACTATGGTTGTATTATCATCCGTGTAATTGGAATCATAGCAATCAATGAGTGGTACGGTTAGTGTAATAATATTACCGTCAATGGCTGCAATCGTTCGTTCAGCTATTAAAAACTTGCCAGCCTTAATCCAAGTCTGAGTTTTTCCATCGCGAACCAAATTATCCATTTTCATAAATTTAATCCATTTCTCAGTCACAGGCTTACGAATCTCTATATTGTCACCCACAGAAAGCCTTGAAACATTATCAACAGTGAGTTTGTATGCACCTGCAGGAATATATTTATCTATAACTTTGATGCAGGCTTCTCCGGAAGATATTTCCCCTATCCGATTCCCTACACGTTGGTGAAGTTTATTATTTAATATGATGGCTGTATGCTTACCGCCTGCCATTACAATCACACTCCCACTGGGATCACTTCCACTACCACGTAATACAACTCCATCAGCTTTGATTTGAAGAGAACCATTACAGACATAGCGCCCAGGAGCTAACAAAACAGCTCCTCTAAAACCATGTGCATTTTGAGGTAATTCAGAAACTATATCAATAGCTTTTTGAATATGATTTGTACAATCTTCATTGTCTCCTAATGGATGTACAGTCAATTTTGCCGGTATATACGGTAATGTAACTCCACCACCTTTATATCCCGCGAAAGAGAAATCTGCAATACGATCTCCTTTTTTCGTCTGTTTATATATTAGTTTGCCGGTATCATCCGTATAAACCCATTTACTTTTTATAATCTGTTGTTGTGCCATTGTGAATACGGAACATAACAAACACATAAGAAATCCCAATCTTCTCATATTATGTCACATTTTAGTTAAATTCGAGTTAATAACAACATTGTGAATTATTTGATATATAGATATAATCTCAAAAACTTACAATACCATTAGATATTAAAAAGGAGAATATAGAATGAGCTTTTAAGTAAGATTTTTATATTATATAAATTATGTAATTTATTGAAAGGCTTTGAAATAATATATGCTTTCACAAAATATATGTGTATCAATAGCATATATAAATAAAATCACAGCAAGATTAATCTTGCTGTGATTATAGAAACTATTTCATATTAAGAAACAACACATAGTTCTTTGAAAATCAGAATTGAGGATTATAACAATGGATCAAAAGTACCATCATTCCAGCCCTTAGTTTGCTCTAATTTTGCATTCTGTTCAAGATGTTTTTTAGGTAAGGCAAAGAAATAATGATTGTCATCAACATCCCATTGGAATTTATTATCTATCTTGGTAACAATTGTTTTGAAATACTTGAAGTAGTCCACAGAGTTTAATTTGCTCTCACCTCCACCATTTGCAAAATCTTTTGCCAAATCATTTAACGATAATTCTTTTTTAGCATCAGTGAGTTCTATTTCAATTCTTTCACGCGCGTATCCTTTGTACTCCGGATCACTAAACATCATTCGACGGCGCATATCCCAGAAACGTTTACCTTCATAGGCTAATTCAATACGACGTTCAAAAAGAACAGCATCAATCAGTTCTTGTTTAGTCATATTAGCTTTTAGACCATAGAGTTCATCAGCGTTAGCCGTGATACCAGCTCGTTTACGAATCTCTTTTAAAATAGTATAAACTTCAGGATCTTTATTCCCAACTTCAGCTGCACATTCTGCTAAATTTAATAAAACTTCTGCATAACGAATTTCTACTAAATCAAGATCATAGTTACGTACATCTACTTTCTTCACTACTGGATTTATGAATTTGCAAGAGTAAAAACCGGTTTTTGTAGAGTTTGCAATTTCAATTTCTCCCCCCTTATAAGTGAATTGGCGTTGTTCAGGATATTGATTATCAGCTAACGGATATACCATGCCATTAGTTACAATTGTTTTATAAAAACGGGGATCACGTCCTACCCAAAACAAACCTCTTTCATCTGTCGCTGTAGGGTCAAAGGGCTCTTTTACTCCATCTCCGTCAATATCTACCCCGGGTACAGTACCATCAGCCATGGGATATGCCAAAACCAGATCAAGGGTAGGCTGGTTCCAGCCAGTAGCACCTTGGGAGTAATCCAAAGGACGCACACCTGCATTTATATCTGACTTATTAGCAGGATAAGAATAGCGTTTAGAGAAAATGACTTCTTTAGATAATTCACTTGCATCGGAATTGTCTTTCCATGTACCATCATAAGTAGAATTTAATCCATATCCATCTTTTTCCAATTGTTCTTTCGCTGCTAAGTTAGCATCATAGGCTGCCTGCCAACGTGCCGCATCATTATTTCTGTTGAATTGCTTGCTGGCATAGAACAGTAAAACACGACCTTTCAATGCCAATGCAGCCCCTCTCGTAATACGTCCTGCATCAGATCCACTCCAAGATTTGGGAAGTACTGTTGCCGCAGTACTTAAATCATTTACAATCTGGCTAATACACACGGATGTTTTTTCACGTGGCACTTCTGATTCCTTTCTATCTTGTACAGACAGAATCAATGGTACGCCACCATATCTTTTCACTAATTCAAAATAACGATATGAACGTAGGAAAAGAGCTTGCGCCTCTATCTTTTTACGCACATCTTCAGATAATGTTCCTGTATTAATATTATCTAATAGTACATTTAGTTTATAAATTCCTTCATAAGGCCAATAATCTTTAGTTGGTCCTCCTCCGCCTTCAGATGTCAGTTGACCGGCATAGAAGAAATCTTCTCCACCTCGACCTTCATCGCTATATTGATTGATATCGGCTACATCAGCAGACCAGTCTGGCAAATTATCAGCATAGCATTTATCTAAAAATGCCGTTGCCAATGTTTCATCATTCCATGTATCCTCGGCAGTTACTGCGTTCAAGTTTTTTTTGTCAAGAACATCGTTACATCCTGCTACTCCTAATCCAACAAGAAGTATTGCAGTAAAAATATATTTTGACTTCATAGTGTCTTTCTTTTATTGAGATTATAATGTTACGTTAAGACCAAAAGAGAAATTTCTCATGATTGGGTACGAACTGATATGATCTTTATGTACCTCAGGATCTGCAATTTTTAATCCATCTTGTAATAAGAAAAGATTAGTTCCGTTAACAAAAACTTTAACCTTGTCCAATTTTAAGGCTTTGGTAATAGATTGTGGTATATCATATGAAAGAGAGATATTCTTACAACGTAAAAATGATGCGTTACGTACCCAGAATGTAGATTTCTCCCCATTTGTTTTAGTTAAAGTAAAAGGCATTGACGCATTGGGATTTTCTGCCGTCCAATGATCATTCCAATATGCAAATGTGCCTGTCCAATCTTTCACACCAGGTTTTCTATCATCAATAACGCGTTCGTGACCTGCTAGCCCTTGGAAGAATATATCCAATGTAAACCCTTTCCATTTACCACCTAATGTAAATCCATAAGTAATAGGAGCAGATTGTTTATCAACGATTACAACCATATCTTCTTCTGTAATTTGACCATCTGGTTCATCGCTATTTACTCCACGTACATCTCTGTAAAGTAACATACCGGGAACTAATTTAGTCCCTTTAATGAGTAATTCTTTCCCATATTTCTTTACATTTTCTTCATTAACTCGATCTACTTCTTCTTGTGAACGAAGAATTCCAAGACAATCATATCCCCAAACTCGATCTAATGATTGTCCTATTTCTGATTTGTAAGCAGCTAAATTGGAGGCTTCATCTTTTTCTACCCACCAACTTTTGGCATAGCCAAAGTTACCTTTCAACCAATATGTGAAATCTTTCACTTGGCCGTTATATCCTATTTCAAATTCAAAACCTCGTGCATCAATTTTTGCATAGTTTTCTTTAGGAAGTTTTGCTCCGAAGCTAGTGGGTACACTTGCGGTACGTTCGGCAAGAATATCATAAGTATGTCTATAAAACCATTCGAAACTAACATCAAAGTGATTGAATAAACGACCATCAAAACCTACATTATAAGAAATGGATTTTTCCCATGTCAAGTCAGGATTAGCCAACGTACCCGGCTCGATACCATAGCTCTGTGAACCGAATATAGCTCCTGTCGTTAAGTTATACTTGGGCATCCAATCCCATCCACCAATAGCATCATTACCTAAAGAAGCTATTGAACCACGCAATTTCAGATAGTCAATAAATTTTATATTATTAGCAAAAAACGGTTCATTGGATATACGCCATCCAGCAGAGATAGAAGGAAAAAATCCCCAACGTTTATTGGGTGCAAATTTGGTGGAACCATCCACACGGAAAGCTGCTTCTAGAAGATATTTATCATCATAAGCATAATTTAAGCGTCCGACATAAGAAAGGCGTCCGCTTTCACCAACAGAGCCATTACCTACTATAGATTGAGAAGCATCACTACTCGCTGCATGAAATTCGGGCATTGTCCAAGTTAACAGACCGTTACGTTGTGCGTCAAAAGATTCATTCTCTCCTTCGGCCTGTTCGTAAACAAACAGTGCACCAATGTCATGTTTACCGAATGTCCGGTCATAAGTTACAAAGAAATTCATTTGATAATCAGAGTAAAGGGCTGATGTTTTTTTGATAAAGCGGTCTCCACCACGCACGTCGGTTCCTGTAACTTGTGGGTTTTTACTCGGATCAATGTAATGTCCATTGGTTCCACTTGTTTCAAAAGTGTAAAGAGTATATGGCATCGCTACCTCTTTATAGAGTCTATTATAAGTGTTTCTACTATACTGGAATTTAAATTTCAACCCTTTGAGGAATGGGGCATCATATTCCGCAAACATATTAACATTGGTATTCATCCATTTACGTGTATCTCTACCTGCCTGTTCACTGATTTGAGTCAAAGGATGTTGTTCCAAACCATTGGCTTTTACAGGAAGCCCATTGATATAAAAAGGGTTCATTTTCGAACGTTTCAAAATGCTGGAATATAAATTATCCAAGTTATCTCGTCCACCGTCAGATTTCCAATGAGGCTTGATGTCTTTCCTATTATCCGTACTAATATTTAAGCCTACTTTAAAATTATCCGTAATGCTAGCATCAATGCTAGCACGGAAATTTGCTTTATTATATTCCAAATTATCAAAAGCACCAGTTGCAAAATAATAAGCACCGCCAATAAAATAACGCACGCGTTCTGTACCACCTGTAATGTTTAAGGCATGACGCGTGGTGAGCGGGGTTCTCCACATCTCATCCAGCCAACTATAGTTTACTCCTTTCAGATACTCGAGTTCATCATCTGTATACCATGTTTTTTGATTTTCCGGACGATTTTTGGGATCAGAACCTTTATCAACCCAATCTTGGTACCTATTATGATTTAGAAAAATAGCTTGTTCATAAGCACTCATTGTTTCAGGATTTTTTGTTGGACTATCAAAACCAACGGTACCTGAATAATTTATAACTGGCTTACCCGTACTACCTTTTTTAGTTGTAACCAAAACCACACCGTTAGCTGCGCGGGCACCATACACTGCAGCAGAAGCCCCATCTTTCAATACTGATATATTTTCAACTTCACTGGCATCCAATGATTCGAATGCCTCTTGATTTCTGACAACCCCATCAATAACATATAATGGGCTTGAATCATTAGTAGTACCTTTAGCACGAATACTCAAACTGCTAGTTGCGCCAGGCTTACCTGTAGTAGAAGAAATCATTACTCCTGATAAACGTCCTGCTAAAGACGTTGCCAAATTGGCAGTTGGAATATCTGCAATGGTCTTTGCGTCAACACTTGTGATACTTCCTGTTACACTTC
>NZ_FQWK01000014.1 GCF_900129655.1 Bacteroides clarus YIT 12056 | reverse complement strand
AAAAAAACGGCGACTACCTACTCTCCCACTGTTACGCAGTACCATCGGCGTGACTGAGCTTAACTTCTCTGTTCGGAATGGGAAGAGGTGGAACCTCAGTGCTATAGTCACCTGAATAAGGCAGACATGATGTAAAAAGTAAATAAACTGAATGTATATATCCCCCATACACGGCAGGACTAAAAGTGAACGGGCAATTAGTAATGCTCGGCTATGACATCGCTGCCTTTACACCTGCATCCTATCAACGTCATCGTCTTTGACGACCCTGAGAAATCTAATCTTGTGGCTGGCTTCGTACTTAGATGCTTTCAGCACTTATCCAATCCCGACTTAGATACCCGGCAATGCACCTGGCGGCACAACCGGTAAACCAGAGGTCAGTCCAACACGGTCCTCTCGTACTAGTGTCAGAGCCACGCAAATTTCATACGCCCACGATAGATAGAGACCGAACTGTCTCACGACGTTCTGAACCCAGCTCGCGTGCCACTTTAATGGGCGAACAGCCCAACCCTTGGGACCTTCTCCAGCCCCAGGATGTGACGAGCCGACATCGAGGTGCCAAACCCCTCCGTCGATATGAGCTCTTGGGAGGGATCAGCCTGTTATCCCCGGAGTACCTTTTATCCTTTGAGCGATGTCCTTTCCATACAGAAACACCGGATCACTATGCTCTAGTTTCCTACCTGATCGACTTGTGAGTCTCCCAGTCAAGCGCCCTTATGCCATTACACTCTACCGACGGTTACCAATCGTCGTGAGGGCACCTTTAGAAGCCTCCGTTACGCTTTTGGAGGCGACCACCCCAGTCAAACTACCCACCAAACAGTGTCCTCTCATCCAAGAGTTAGAACTCAAATAATCAAAGGGCCGTATTTCAACAGCGGCTCCACAAATACTGGCGTACCTGCTTCAAAGCCTCCGGCCTATCCTACACATCAATTACCCAAATTCAATGTTAAGCTATAGTAAAGGTTCACGGGGTCTTTTCGTCCCATCGCGGGTAATCGGCATCTTCACCGATACTACAATTTCACTGAGCTCACGGTTGAGACAGCGTCCAGATCATTACACCATTCGTGCAGGTCGGAACTTACCCGACAAGGAATTTCGCTACCTTAGGACCGTTATAGTTACGGCCGCCGTTTACTGGGGCTTCAATTCAATGCTTCTCTTGCGATGACATCTCCTCTTAACCTTCCAGCACCGGGCAGGTGTCAGGCTGTATACTTCATATTTCTATTTTGCACAGCCCTGTGTTTTTGTTAAACAGTTGCCTGGACCTATTCTCTGCGCCTCAAGTTACCCTGAGGACCCTTTATCCCGAAGTTACAGGGTCAGTTTGCCTAGTTCCTTAACCGTGAATCACTCAAGCGCCTTAGTATATTCAACCCGACTACGTGTGTCCGTTTACGGTACGGGTACCGTCAGGATTAAGTTTAGCGGATTTTCTCGGGAGTATGCTTACATGCACTATCGGATTGTTCGAAGAACGCTCCGTACTGTCAGGTTCGACTCTCTCTGCGGATTTGCCTGCAGAAATCAACATCTACACCCTTTAACCGACTATTCCGTCAGTCGGCGGCATTGTCACTGCTCCGTCTCCACGTCACTCCTGAAGGTAGTACCGGAATATTAACCGGTTCTGCCATCGGCCTCGCCGTTCGGCTGAGCCTTAGGACCCGACTAACCCTGATCCGATTAGCGTTGATCAGGAAACCTTAGTCTTTCGGCGAGGGGGTTTCTCACCCCCTTTATCGTTACTTATACCTACATTTGCTTTTCCACACGCTCCAGCAAAGCTCACGCTTCACCTTCAACGCTGAGTGGAATGCTCCCCTACCGATGATTACTCATCCCAAAGCTTCGGTAGAATACTTAATGCCCGATTATTATCCACGCCAAACTCCTCGACTAGTGAGCTGTTACGCACTCTTTAAATGAATGGCTGCTTCCAAGCCAACATCCTAGCTGTCTTAGCAATCTGACTTCGTTAGTTCAACTTAGTATTCATTTCGGGACCTTAGCTGTTGGTCCGGATTGTTCTCCTTTAGGACATGGACCTTAGCACCCATGCCCTCACTCCTGACATAGAACTGACACGCATTCGGAGTTTGTCAAGACTTGATAGGCGGTGAAGCCCTCGCATCTTATCAGTCGCTCTACCTCATGTCAGTATAAGTCAAGGCTGCACCTAAATGCATTTCGGGGAGTACGAGCTATCTCCAAGTTTGATTAGCCTTTCACCCCCACCCTCAAGTCATCCAGAAGCTTTTCAACGCTTATTGGTTCGGTCCTCCAGATGGTGTTACCCATCCTTCAACCTGCTCAAGGGTAGATCACTTGGTTTCGCGTCTACTCCTTCCGACTATACGCCCTATTAAGACTCGCTTTCGCTTCGGCTGCAAATCTGAGATTCTTAACCTTGCCGGAAAAAGTAACTCGTAGGTTCATTATGCAAAAGGCACGCCGTCACCCTAAAGGGCTCCGACCGCTTGTAGGCGCATGGTTTCAGGAACTATTTCACTCTTCTGTTCGAAGTGCTTTTCACCTTTCCTTCACAGTACTGGTTCACTATCGGTCTCTCGGGAGTATTTAGCCTTACCGGATGGTCCCGGCAGATTCACGCAGAATTCCTCGTGCTCCGCGCTACTCAGGATACCACTAGGCTTAGGTTGGCTTCGCATACGCAGCTATCATGCTCTATGGCTGTACTTTCCAGAACATTCTGCTCACCAACTTTCATGCCACAACGTGGTCCTACAACCCCAGTTATGCCGTAACATAAATGGTTTGGGCTATTCCCCGTTCGCTCGCCACTACTAGGGGAATCATTATTTATTTTCTTTTCCTACAGGTACTAAGATGTTTCAGTTCCCTGCGTTAGCCTTCCGCTATGCGGAATGATCAGTCTTCAACTAATCGGGTTGTCCCATTCGGAAATCTCCGGATCAAAGGTTATTTGCACCTACCCGAAGCTTATCGCAGCTTATCACGTCCTTCATCGCCTCCGAGAGCCAAGGCATCCGCCATGCGCCCTTGCTTACTTTTAGTCTTACCGACAACGTATGGTCGATATATACTTTCAGCTTTAACTTTACTTTTTTCGTTACATCATGTCAAAGATCGTTTTCCGGTGATGGGCGTAAACCCATCCGGAAGTGTGGAGAATAACGGATTCGAACCGTTGACCCCCTGCGTGCAAAGCAGGTGCTCTAGCCAGCTGAGCTAATCCCCCTTCAGAACTCAGGATTATCATCCTGCAATTCCGGAAGTAGTCCCAGGCAGAGTTGAACTGCCGACCTCTACATTATCAGTGTAGCGCTCTAACCAACTGAGCTATAGGACTGTCAGTCAAACCCTCGCCCTAAGGCTCGGCTTCTACTTTCTCTTTATATTGATAAACAATCTTCGCAGCACAAGAGGTTCTTATGGAAGTAATCTCGAAAGAACCTGACTTTTTATGTTAAGCGTCGCTCCAGAAAGGAGGTGTTCCAGCCGCACCTTCCGGTACGGCTACCTTGTTACGACTTAGCCCCAATCACCAGTTTTACCCTAGGACGCTCCTTGCGGTTACGTACTTCAGGTACCCCCGGCTTTCATGGCTTGACGGGCGGTGTGTACAAGGCCCGGGAACGTATTCACCGCGCCGTGGCTGATGCGCGATTACTAGCGAATCCAGCTTCATGGAGTCGGGTTGCAGACTCCAATCCGAACTGAGAGAGGTTTTGGGGATTAGCATCACGTCGCCGTGTAGCTGCCTTCTGTACCCCCCATTGTAACACGTGTGTAGCCCCGGACGTAAGGGCCGTGCTGATTTGACGTCATCCCCACCTTCCTCACATCTTACGACGGCAGTCTCGATAGAGTCCCCAGCATGACCTGATGGTAACTATCGATAAGGGTTGCGCTCGTTATGGCACTTAAGCCGACACCTCACGGCACGAGCTGACGACAACCATGCAGCACCTTCACAACTGTCCGAAGAAAGAACTGTTTCCAATTCCGTCAGTTGCAATTCAAGCCCGGGTAAGGTTCCTCGCGTATCATCGAATTAAACCACATGTTCCTCCGCTTGTGCGGGCCCCCGTCAATTCCTTTGAGTTTCACCGTTGCCGGCGTACTCCCCAGGTGGAATACTTAATGCTTTCGCTTGGCCGCTGACATTGTATCGCCAACAGCGAGTATTCATCGTTTACTGTGTGGACTACCAGGGTATCTAATCCTGTTTGATACCCACACTTTCGAGCATCAGCGTCAGTTACACTCCAGTGAGCTGCCTTCGCAATCGGAGTTCTTCGTGATATCTAAGCATTTCACCGCTACACCACGAATTCCGCCCACCTCTGCTGCACTCAAGGATACCAGTATCAACTGCAATTTTACGGTTGAGCCGCAAACTTTCACAACTGACTTAATACCCCGCCTACGCTCCCTTTAAACCCAATAAATCCGGATAACGCTCGGATCCTCCGTATTACCGCGGCTGCTGGCACGGAGTTAGCCGATCCTTATTCATACGGTACATGCAAAAAACCACACGTGGCTAACTTTATTCCCGTATAAAAGAAGTTTACAACCCATAGGGCAGTCATCCTTCACGCTACTTGGCTGGTTCAGACTCTCGTCCATTGACCAATATTCCTCACTGCTGCCTCCCGTAGGAGTTTGGACCGTGTCTCAGTTCCAATGTGGGGGACCTTCCTCTCAGAACCCCTATCCATCGTCGGTTTGGTGGGCCGTTACCCCGCCAACTGCCTAATGGAACGCATCCCCATCGATAACCGAAATTCTTTAATAGTTATTCCATGCGGGAAAACTATGCCATCCGGTATTAATCTTTCTTTCGAAAGGCTATCCCGGAGTTATCGGCAGGTTGGATACGTGTTACTCACCCGTGCGCCGGTCGCCGGCGGTTGAAGCAAGCTTCAACCCCGCTGCCCCTCGACTTGCATGTGTTAAGCCTGTAGCTAGCGTTCATCCTGAGCCAGGATCAAACTCTTCATTGTAAAAGTATTGTTAACATCCCGTAAGGGATGGTTCTTGCTCTGTTCAGGACGCTCGAATTTAAAAAGTCTCAATTACCTATCTTAATAAGTATTGACGGTTCTTTTTATTTTACCCAAGTCTCTCTTGTCGCCAAGAAAAGACTTGCTCTTGTACTACTTGTATTGTTTATGTAAATCTGTTCAAAGATCGCTTCTTTTCGAAGAATGCTCCTTTTCAAAAGCGGATGCAAAGGTAAAAACTTTTAAGCATAT
>NZ_FQWK01000015.1 GCF_900129655.1 Bacteroides clarus YIT 12056 | reverse complement strand
TTCTTTTTCCGACAGTAAATCAACCACTTATCCGTAAAAAATCAATGACTTGTTATAAAGCATAACTTGTTTATATGCTTATCAGCTTTTTTTTTTAACTAAAAATTATGCTGAAATCCAATAACTTACACAATCTATTTAACACATTACTACGACTTTTTGAATGCTATTTAACACATTACTACGACTTTTTGAATGTTATTTTCCCTTCCAAATACGACTTTTTGAATGTTATTTTGCATCATCTACGATTTTCATTTGCACAAGTCGTAATTACTTATTATATTTGCGCAACATACTAATAATCAATAAAGGATGAAGAAAATCATAGTTCATTTTAAGAAAGAAGAATTTGAAAGGGTTAAAAACGCAATTTCTATCCTCGCAAAATTTTCTGAAATATACGCTCCTCACATAGATAAAGCCAACAGTATTTTATCCTTTCGTGTAGATGATGAAAACGAAACAACAGAAGAACAACAGTGTAACAGTCGTCAATAAAGACCAAATACAAAGCTATATTATGACGACAGCCAAGTATGACTTTTCCGTTTATGAGAAGCGCATACTTTATAGAATTGTAGAAATGGCTCAAGGTGAACTCCAAGGAGTTAGATTTGCAACTGATTGTAAAAAAATAGAACACACACTTTTTGATACCGTTCACATCACAATGCCTATTGCTTCATTGCTAAATGGAGAAAGTGATGAAAACTACACACGTGTAAAACAAGCACTGTTATCTCTACAAAAGAAAATCTTTACCTATGAGGATGAAAAAGAATGGATAAGCATTTCTATTATTGCATTGCCAAAGATAAAGAAGCGTTCATCTGTTGTATCATTCCAAATAGACTCACACATATGGGACTGCTGCTTAGATTTTTCAAAAGGGTTTCGCAAATACGAATTAGCCACTGCGATGAAGTTTAAGAGTGTATATTCTATGCGGTTCTACGAACTTTTAAGCGGTCAGAAAACAAAACTAATCTATCCACTTGAACAGCTCAAAGAAATGTTTAAAGTACAAGATAAATACGCAAAGACAAACGATTTTGTCCGGAAAGTAATTGAACCTGCAAAAAATGAGCTGGACGAACTAAGTCCTTATACATTCGAATGGTCCGCAAACAAGGAAGGGAAAAAAATTGTAAGTTTCAACTTCTATCCAATATTCAAGCCAGAGCATCGTGATGCAGAGCTATACAAAAAAGAGCTACAAAAGCAAACCGGGCTTTCATGGGATTTAGGTAGGCAAGTGATAAGTTACTTAAAAACATCTTTGGAGTTCTCCGATAAAGAAATCAAAAACAACCGGGATTTATTTGTAACAGCACAAATGGAACTTCCAGACATCATGACAGAACTCGCCATACTTAGAGGAAAATCAAGGACAAAAACAAATCCAAAAGGGTGGATTATAAATGCCCTTAAAGGGAAAATCAAGGATAAGTGACAAGATTACCCCGGCTGAAATATACCGGGGTAATCTTGTCAAATCAGAGGAACGATTTCCATTTCTACACCAAGCTCTTTCATCTGCCGCTGTATTTCCTCGCTGCTTAGTTTCTCTTTCGCCAGTACAAGCCCATGAAAGGCGTCCCAGCCTGCCGGCTTCGAAACGATACTACCGTTTAGGACGGCATGGGTGATTTCGCCGCCGGACTTCGCACCCTTGTTCAGTATGAAGAAGAACCGGGGTTCTTCGTGTTCCGCTGTTCCCATAATTCGTAAAGTTAGATGTTTATTTATTCCCCTTTTGTTCCCTTGCCTGCTCTTGGTAGTATTCATAATACTGCTTGTAGTTGTCCCGGTCTTTGGCTGCATCCGTCCAAAGATAGCACATGAAACAAGCGAACAATAGGGAGATAACAGCACAAAGGATTGAGTAGAACGAAATTCGTTTGTCCACATAACCGCCGTTTTTCATTCTATACCCCTGCCGTTCAAAGTCCGCCAATACGTTTTTTAGGCGATTTTCGGCACTTTCAAGGCTTTTCCCGTCTATTTGTACCTTTCGGGCTGTTGCGTCCTCTATGCGCTTCGTATAGACTTCAACACGCTTTAGTTCTTGATACACCAGTTCTACCGCAAGCTGCGGGTTTACCCTTGGCGTTGTGTCTTTTCTTTTCCGGGGGCTGTACTGTCCCTGCTTAACGTTGGAAGCTGCCGCTTCCGGGTGTGAGTTTGTTTCCATGAGATATGTTCATTGAGTTGCACTTCAGTTTGCTTTGTGTCCGCTCGATATGGGCGAGAGTGTAGCCTTTCCCTATCTCGCTTGCCTTATACTCCGTACCGCTTCGGGCTGTGACATAGTAGCCGTTAAGTTTCCCGGTGCTTGCCCTGGCTTCCCGGACTTTAAAACCTCTCTTACCAAGTTCTTCCTTGAATTTGGTAAAGTCAAAGCCCTGCATCTTCTTCAATACGCCGTCCATGGCTTCCTTGATTTCCGCTTTGTTGACTTTGCCAATGTCCTGCGACTGTACAAAGTTCCGTTCCTTGGCTATGGCATTGGCGGCTTCCGTTGCCTTTTTCCCTATCCAGTTGTCCCGGTACAGTTCCCCGGAAAGGGAAACCCGGTTTGCCAGTATGTGCAGGTGGGCTTGCTCTTTCTTGCTCTCCGTACCGCTGTGCCGGATGATGATGTACTGGTGGTTCGCCAACCCCATGCGCTGCATGAAGTCGTTACCAAGTTCCGCCCAGTCCGCATCCGTAAAGGTGGCGCTTTCCTCTATCGAGGGGCTGACCTCGAAACGTAGGCAGTTGTTTTTTACGTTCGGAAAATCAATGTGATACGGTTTCATTTCCTGCACCATTTCCGCACCAGTACACCCATAAAGTTCATGCCGGGCTATCTCGGTGGCTACTGCCTGCCCGTTTATCTCTTTGGCGAGGTCGTACTCCAATGCCGCCACACCATGTGATATGCTTTTCCCTTTCCCTATCATCGTGAGAGTATTTTTTTGAGCTCTGTAATTAGTGCCCGGTTCTCCTCGAACACTTCCCGGTACTGGCGACCACCGAAGTAGTTGTTCAGCCGTTGGAGCGTTCCTTTCAACTGGGCTATGTCCCGGAGAAGCTGCCGTTCCTCCTCGGTGTACCTCTCCCTTGGGCGCCCCCCAAGGGACAAACTCCGGCAGTATTCCGATACGCTTAGACTGCACCGGGCTGCCTGCTCCGCAAGTGCGTCCTTTTCAAGTTCGGTACATCGGAATGTAATCTTTTCGTTCCGTCTTAGTTCCATGCCACAAAGGTAATCTTAAAATCTTTTTGAGCAAAGCGAGAAAAGCAAGAATTGTCCGACAAGGACACTTCTTGCTATATATACACATGCCGCATGGGAATACATCCACGCCAACCGCCCGGCAAAAAGCCCAGGCATGTTAGAAAATCCCCCACAGCCTAACAATTTCTACCCAAGGGGATTACACGCCGCAGAAGTCATCCGGGAACATGTCTTTCAGTTCGTCCAAATCAATGGCTTCTTCTTCGGACACCTCCACCCATTCAACGTTTTCTTTCCCTCTTATCGCACATGAGTACATCTCGGCGGCGGCAAGGTTAGAGAACACCTCGTGCATAGGCTCGCCGTTCTCTAACCAGTAAACACAATATTCGACCATAACAGTTTTATCATTTATCGTTGTAATGCCCCTCTACCTCCAAAATGTAGACCTCTACCACTTCCTCGTAAATGTCATAGATTATCCGGTCATGGGCGGTAATGTGTCGAGACCATGTAATATCCCCACCGCCCCTTAACGCTTCGGGATGCCCAAGCCCAGTCTTAGGGTGCTCTAACAATTCTTTGTAGATTTTCTTATACTTCTTGAACAAATTGGGGTTTGATTTCTTCCATTTGGCAATCACCTTATCCACCCCGTCGGAAACCCTAATTGTGTACATCATAGACTGTCGAAATAAGCATCAATATCCTCACTGCTTTTGAGGGTAACACACTTTCCGGATTTGATTTCTTCCCTTGCCTTGTCAATCCTTGCTTGCAGTTCCGGGGTTATCATCAAATCTTCACGACCAACTTTTACCAAAGCGTAAATCTCGTTTTTCCTGCGAATTAGTACCTGCTCGCCATTGTCAGCTTTGGTGAAAGACGCTGCGAGGTTGTTACGGTATTCTCTTACTGATAATGCTTCCATATCTGTTTGCTTTTAAATTCAGTACAAAGATAGCTATATTTCAATAAAATACAAACTTTTTGCACACAAATGTGTACACGCCATAAAAAGCCGTTCACAGTCCTACCGCCCGTTGGTTGGTTTTGCTTTGCTTTTTTCCCCTATTGTTTTTCTTTTTCCGACAGTAAATCAACCACTTATCCGTAAAAAATCAATGACTTGTTATAAAGCATAACTTGTTTATATGCTTATCAGCTTTTTTTTT
>NZ_FQWK01000016.1 GCF_900129655.1 Bacteroides clarus YIT 12056 | reverse complement strand
AGTCCCGCAAGAACTTAGAAATATCGGGTTAAAGGTGTCATTCATCAATTCGGACGGCAAGGTAGAAATGTGGGAGTTCCAGGGCGGGACGTTTACAAATATCGGCAGTTGGGTACAAGGTGGAGTGCAACGAGTTGTATTTTTGGAACAAGAAAATAAGGAAAATGATGTTAGGATAAATACTATTGACGGTGTAAACAAAACCATTGTCATATCTGTCAATAAACAAGGAACCAATGTCGTATTGATGCCTGTATTCAAGGGGCAAAAAGTCAAGATTACCATTGATACTCCGATTGAAAGCCGATTATTAGGCATTGAGCTGTCAAACGAAAAATCCACATCCGGAATAGACAAACAGAGGTTATTTTGGGGAACCTTGGATAAACAGATAATTATTGAATCGGAAGTCAACAATAGCTATTCTTATCTTCTTATTGAATTGTGGACAACTGATATTCTCAATGCTTCATTTGAATATCAGAATACACAGAAATACGCATTGCAAGAGGAGTATATCGTTACGGCCCAAAAGACAGAAGAAAACTACTCCAATATGAGAAATGCAATCTCACAGTATTCTTTTTCAGAGAAAACACAGAATTATCCTGATGATTTTGATGAAAGCACCTTATCCTCTTCCAAAGGTTGGATAGGTGGCGGACATAAATTATCCGGTCTTAACAAGTTGGTATATGGTGTATCTGTTTATGTCGAATTCAGCAGTGAAGATATTCATGAGAACAGCGAAGCAAATGAAGTATGTGTATTTGTGACGGATACAATACCGACACAAGGTGCTTTCCTTAATAGTCTGAATATGGTCTTTGTCCAAACATTCAATGCCTCAAGGAAAGGATTTCATGATGTAAGGTTTAATTCTGCCATAAATACGAACAAGGATATTTTCTTGTTTGCTTATGGTGTACAGAACAATCTGAAATTCTCAAACAAGAGACAATCGGACAAGAATCCTCCCTTTACAAATGATTTCTACTTTGTAAACAAACCTGGTACATTAGAAAATGCAAGCATATCCGTATATGATACGGACTGGATATTACAACCTACAATGGTATTCTACACTGAAGATATTTTATTGCAAAAGGAAGTATTACAGAATACTTTACAGATAAGTGATTTAAAAGATATATTGGGGACATTTGGAAACACGAATGAAAACATCATAGACAAGCCTTTCAAGTTCGACGGAAACAAGGTAAAGGCGTATCAGGATTCTTTCGGTTCATTTGTTCTGCGTAATGAAACTTTCATTACTCCCCTTGGAATCACTCTTGACAGAAATGCAAAGGGCGGAAGAACATTGACCACTCCGGCAGGTACGATAAAAAGCGGTACTCCGGCGAATGAAAACGTGTTGGAATATGCAATGGATGATTTGACCTCAGATGATTACCATGCTATTATAATAGCTCTTGGAACTAACGATTTATCAGGGGTGATAAGAGGTACGATATTGCTTGGCGATTGGGACAGTGAAGATACTTCAACTCTTTATGGTGCATTGAATTATGCAGTGAACAGATGCAAGACTAATGCTCCGTCCGCCAAAGTCATACTGGTGTCCCCGATAAACAGAACAAACGGCTGGAATGGAATAGCTATGCAGATTATAAGAAACGCCATCAGAAACAAAGCTTTGGCCAGCGGCTTTTCGATTCTTGATGGCAGTACATCTCCATTTCCCAATGTAGACAACGACTTGTCTAAGGTTTGCTGGAATGATGGCTTACATCCTACAGTGGGAATTGGCAGCAAGATGTATGATATGTGGGTGTTGGGGAATATTTTATGAATTTACGAAACTTGGACGGTTCTTGCTACCGCCCAAGTTGATTTATACTTTTAGGTATTTATATATGCACCGAAATGCAGGTATTAATCCTATCCACTAAAACTCTGTGACTATACCGGTTGTAAATATAAGATATATTATACCTACAATAGCAATCACAGCAAGAACGAACTCTAAGGTATCAAGCATAAATCGCCCTACCTCTTTGATAGCGTTAGGTTGAGCATTATCACGCCCAGCCTAACATTTATTTTTATTCTTTTTCATAATGAAATTTTTATTATAAATATTATCTGATTGCCGCTTGCGCTTTATGTCAGCCGGCGTTTTACTGACAACGTTCGTAAGACAAAAGTATCTAAAGGTAATGATTTTATAGAATTGACAAGATGTTTTTGAGGGATATTTTACCGCTGTGCCTAATTTTAATCATCCCGGACTGTAAAGTGCCGGGATGAATTTGTGTTAACCTTATTGGAAAGTAGGATCAACCCCATTATCCAACACTTCAATACTGACTTCAAGACCGCTTGTGTTTTCTGCGACTGAAATTGTATTAGCCCACTTTCTCGGCACATCACTTTCCACAATCAAATGGTCTCCCATATTAATCATCGTATGGCAAGCCAAATGTATGGATGCAAGTGCCGTACATATATCCTGTACAGACATATCGTCAGTAGTGGCCACACTCCACGGCTTATTAGTGTATGAAGTACCTTCTACCTCATTGTCTATATTTTCGCTTCTGAATAATGTAGTGGTATACTCTTTCAGAGTAATAACTCCATTGGTAGGAGCGCCTGTAAAAGAGATTTTTATTTTTTCTCTGGTGCCATAATTAGTGCACACCTTAACCCCTTCACCGAAATAAGCACTCCCGACAAACGGGAATACAGGCTTAATCATAGATATATTATTTCTCCAGGTTTTAAGCAGAGAAGTATATTGCGTATTAGTATCAACGACAACAAGCAACCCTTTGTCTGCATAATCTTTGATGGCATTTAAAATCCTCTCTCTGTCTGTCGTAGTAGCGGTATCATGGGCATACAGAGCAAGATGCTTTTTATACTTGACCGCTTCATCAAGTAAAGACAATGAATAATCTACCAACTCTGCATTATCCATTCCGTGCCTTGGGATGTACCATCTATTAGTGCCGGCAGTGATAAACCTGGCTTCACCGTTGAAATACTTCTGGCCGGTTGTTCCGATGGAATAATTATAATACTTGGATAATATTACAGCACTATGGGCATCCATATAATTCTCAGGAGGACACCACCCCTCGGTTTTCAGCCCTTGAGAAATAAAGTATTCTTTGGCCGATTTGATTGTATCTTCAAACTCAGCATTACTGAAGTTATTACTTCCTTTATGCGGGTTCCACCCGTGCGCTATAAAACCATTCCCGGCTTGTATTAACGACTTGAATTTCTCCTTGTCTTGGATAGCTCTATTTTTGTATATAAAGGCATTAAGGCAACAGGTAATTGGAATACCCATTGGGTTCGCCACGTCACACCAGGAAAAAAAGGCATCAATGTAATCCAGCATTATACTGACTGATGCTGTTTCTTGTAATGTCGGTATGTGCGTGTCTAATTTGTTTAACAACTTTATCTCTTTATTGGTCTCTTCTATTTTTTCATCAATAGTTGGAAAAGTGTATGATATAGATACAGTTGCATCCAAATCATATCCCTTATAAATTATATAAGGATAGTCAGATGGTGACGGCGCAACAATCTGTTTGCTGCCTGATTCAACCTTATTACTTCTGTATATCTCTTGTACTCCATCCGTATTATTATCACTTGACTTGCTGAAATAAACCTCAGTCCAAGCTGCTTTAGTATTAGCATAGTCAACATTCAAGGTACTGTTGTCAGGAAATGTATTCTCTAATGACTGAAACTGCATCTTAAATGGATATATATCAACATTTATCTCTTTGCCGCCAATACTATCCTGTATGTCAGAGATAATTTGGCTCTGCTCTTCTATTTTCTGATTAACATTTTCAGAAACCTTATTGATGTCGTCAAATATGTTTTTATTCTCACCGGCAGATATTGTCGTTTTAATGCTGCTGTCATCTACTGCCTTAAAAAGTATATATGGATATTCTGACCTATTAGGAGTTTTACCTGTTCTACTAATAGTTTCATGATTCATCCCTTTAACGACCAAATCAGGATGGAAGTATTGTTGGCCTTGATATGGAGATACAGACGAGAACGCTAAGAATATAGTTTGCTTATTCGGGTTATCAATGTGAATAGTACAATCTTTCCCTTCGGGGAAAATATTCTCAAGGGATTGCCAAACTGCCGATGGAGAAAGTTCTAATGTTATCTCTTTGTCGTAAGTTCCATCTATATCAATCTTATCGGCGTTTAAGTTGAATATATCATTATCAATTCGTTCAATCATTGCCTGATTGGGTATTTGCTTCCAACTACCGGCACTCGTAAACGTCCCGCCCTGGAACTCCCATGTTTCTACCTTACCATCCGAATTGATGAACGACACCTTCAGCCCTACATTCCTAAGTTCTTGCGGGACT
>NZ_FQWK01000017.1 GCF_900129655.1 Bacteroides clarus YIT 12056 | reverse complement strand
GTCGCTATCCGCAAAGACGCTTCTACCGTCACCATTTCATGGAGATACCTCTCATCCGACCCTATGGATACCGAATTCAACGTATATCGTAACGGGGAAAAAATCACCTCGCAACCGGTCAGTACCGGCACCTTATATAATGACGCGTACACAAGCCGGAATGCTGCAACTTATGAAGTACGCCCTGTTGTAAAAGGAAAAGAGACCAATCATAAGAACGGCCGTTATACCCTGCCCGCCAATGCCCCGACAGGTTATATCCGGATACCGATGAACAAACCTGCAAACGGCGTCACTCCTGCGGGAGAGACTTATACCTATTCGCCCAACGACGCCTCAATAGGCGATATAGATGGAGACGGGGAATATGAAATCATCTTGAAATGGGATCCGAGCAATTCCCACGATAATGCTCACGACGGCTATACCGGTGAGGTGCTGATAGACTGTTACCGCCTGAATGGCGAACAACTATGGCGTATCAACCTCGGAAAGAACATCCGTGCCGGTGCCCATTACACACAGTTTATGGTCTATGATTTGGACAATGACGGCAAGGCCGAGGTAGTAATGCGTACAGCCGACGGGAGCATAGACGGTAAAGGCAATATCATAGGTGATGCCACCGCCGACTATCGTGAACCGGGAGAGATGTATACTCCCCGAAAGAAGAAAGGAGATACCCGAACACCCGAACCGAGACTCCGTAATCAAGGACGTATCTTTAAAGGAAAAGAATACCTCACCGTATTCTCCGGCATGACGGGAGAAGCCTTGCAGTCCATCGACTACATTCCCCAACGAAATGAGTTGAGAGGCTGGGGCGATAATCGTGCCAACCGTAGCGATCGTTTCCTTGCATGTATCGCCTATCTGGACGGTATCCATCCCAGTGTAGTCATGTGCCGCGGTTATTATACCCGTACCGTCCTTGCCGCTTTCAACTGGGACGGAAAGAATCTGACGAACTCCTGGACCTTTGATACGAATGAACCGGGCAATGAGAATTTTGCCGGTCAAGGTAATCACAACCTGCGTGTAGCGGACATAGACGGCGACGGCTGTGATGAGATAGTCTACGGTTCCATGACCGTAGACCACAACGGGAAAGGACTGTACTCCACCGGTATGGGACACGGTGACGCACTGCACCTCACACAATTCGACCCGTCCAATCCGCGGCTGCAGATATGGGCGTGCCATGAAAATAAGAAAGACGGCTCTACCTTCAGAGATGCAGCCACAGGGAAAGTCATTTTCCAGCTACCGCATCATACGGACGTAGGGCGTTGCATGGCAGCCGATATCGACCCAACCCACCCCGGCGTAGAGATGTGGTCGGCACGTTCCGAAGGCATACGCAATATCAAAGGAGAAATCGTGGCTTCCAAAGTAAAGAAGCTCCCGATGAACATGGCCGTATGGTGGGACGGAGATTTACTACGGGAGATGCTCGACAAGAATATCATCAGCAAATATAACTGGAGAGTGGAAACATGCACACCGCTTGTCACTTTCGAAGGTACAGCCGGCAATAACGGTACAAAATCCAATCCATGCCTGCAAGGTGACATCATAGGTGACTGGCGTGAAGAAGTATTGTTACGCACCACCGACAACACGGCATTACGCCTATACGTAAGTACCGTTCCCACAGAGTATCGTTTTCACACATTCCTTGAAGACCCTGTATACCGTATCAGCATAGCCACTCAAAACGTAGGATATAACCAGCCTACCCAGCCCGGATTCTACTTCGGACCGGACTTAAAAGGCGTATTCAGAGGATGCCGGTTAAAACAAAAATAAATCAGGTAATAGGTTATTGAAATTTCCTACCGGCAAACGAACGTTTCAAAATATACCGCCATATACCATAACAATAACATCTGTCATCATGAAAAGATTAAAAACAATATTCCTTTTACTTTGCCTGCCGATAATGCTGACAGCCAAAGAATACTATGTGGCAACCAACGGCGACGATGCCAATACGGGCAGCATCGATTCTCCTTTCGCTACGCTGGCGCGTGCGCAGGCGGAAGTAAAAGCCGGCGATATAGTATATATCCGCGGCGGGAGATATATCATGGAAGAGTCGCAAATTATGGGAGAAAGAGAAAAAATCTACGCCTGCGTATTCCTGATGGACAAAAGCGGAACGGACAACGAACACCGTATCCGTTACTTCGGTTATCCGGGTGAACGTCCGATATTCGACCTCTCTCAAGTAAAGCCCTTCGAGAAGCGTGTCAGCGTGTTCTATGTCAGCGGCTCCTACCTGCATTTCAAGAATATCGAAGTAGTAGGTACACAAGTCACCCTTGTCGGGCATACCCAATCTGAATGTTTCAGCAACCGGGGCGGCAATAACAATATCTATGAGAACCTGTCCATGCACGATGGCATGGGAATCGGTTTTTATCTGGTGAAAGGAGCTGACAACCTGATATTGAACTGCGACGCTTACAATAACTACGATACCGTTTCGGACGGTGGCAGGGGCGGTAATGTGGACGGCTTCGGCGGACACCCCGACAACAATGGAAGCGGTAATGTATTCAGAGGTTGCCGTGCGTGGTGGAACAGTGACGACGGCTTCGACCTCATCAACTCCGGCCAAGCCGTTGTGATAGACCACTGCTGGTCTTTTTACAACGGTTACCGGCCGGGCAGTACCTCCGCCAAAGCGGGAGACGGTACCGGTTTCAAGGCGGGTGGCTACGGCATGAGTGACAGTCCCAAAGCCCCTGAAATCATACCGATGCACGAAGTAAAAAACTGTATAGCTTATTACAACAGCAATAAAGGTTTTTATGCCAATCATCACCCGGGCGGCATCCTTTGGTCCAACAACAGCGGATATAAGAACCCGTCCAACTATTGTATGCTCAACCGTAAATCGATAGAAGAAGCTGTTGATGTAGCCGGATACGGACATATCCTAAAAAACAATCTCTCGTACAGTCCGCGAAGTGCGGAGAAACATATCATCGACATTAATGAAAGTCTGTGTCAAACAGCCAATAACAGTTTTCTGCCTACGGTTATGATGCTTACAGAAACAGATTTCCTTAGTCTGGATGCCGGCCAGCTAACAGCAGAGCGCAAAGCAGACGGCAGCCTGCCGGACATTACATTCCTGCAACCCTCGGAAAGCAGCCGGCTTTACGCCACCCGGATAGGGTATTCGTTCGAAGCCCCTGTTACCGATGAAGACAATGACGGAGTCGATGACAATACAATAATTGGTGAGAAAGACTGGCTCATGGAAGCCGCCATTCATGTAAATAACAGCATTGCCAGCATAGAAGGACCGGGAGCGGAGGAATTTACCGCTTTCTACATCAACGGACAAAAAGTGAAAATGAGTAACGGAACTGTCGACCTATCCGCATATAACGGCAAACTGAATCTGAAAGCGACCTCTACTCAAGGCGGCATCGTGAAACTTACCCTACACAAATAAAGTTTATAAAAAGCATAATCATGAAAAGAATCATCCATACATTCGTTATCGCCTTTCAGTTTATCATCTTATCAGCAGTTCTCACCGCCTGCAAAGAGGACGACGGTAACATCTCCTCACCTCAGGAAGTCACTCCCTCATTCTTCTGGGAAGGGAGTTCATTTCAGCTGGAAGCGGACAACGGTTGGGGTATTACCCGCTTTGCCAACCGCGTCGCCCTTAGCAATTTCCATCAAAAATGCCAATACCATCTCTCATGGGACGGCGGTTCGGGAGCAGGAGAAAAGACAAACGGTATTTTAAAGATAGCCGAAGCAGGAAAGAAACTGCAAACCATCCGTCTCGACGCATTGCTCATAGAAGACATCAATGGAATGTATTACAACATCCATTTCCAAAAAGGCGAAGCAACGGGTATATTGCTATTCTCCAAATAACCATGCAAGAGCAGACGGAATGTCACAAAACAACCAT
>NZ_FQWK01000018.1 GCF_900129655.1 Bacteroides clarus YIT 12056 | reverse complement strand
ACTCTTCGGAACCATTCACTACCTCATCAGTGACGCTTCCAGCTTCGTGACCGGAGCGCTCTCGGTAGTGGACGGAGGTTTCGACGCCTTCTCAATCTGATAAAATCCGTCCCGCAAGACGATGCCTTTTGTCTTGCGGGATGAGATATTTCATCCCGTGAGGCGGAATTATTCATCCCACAAGACGGATATTTCCGTCCCGCAGGATAAATCCTCTCCCCCTCGGAAAGGAAACGGAGAACAAACATACAATCCATAAACTTATACCATTATTGCAATATGACACTTTGTGAACAAACCTGGCGCTGGTACGGTCCTAACGACCCGGTCAGCCTTTGGGACATCAAACAGGCCGGAGCCACCGGAATCGTGAACGCCCTGCACCACATCCCCAACGGTGAGGTGTGGACAGTGGAAGAAATCAACAAACGCAAGGAGATGATAGAAGCCGTAGGGCTTCGCTGGTCGGTTGTCGAAAGCGTACCCGTACACGAGCATATCAAGACACAGACAGGAGACTTCCAACGATATATAGACAACTACAAGGAAAGCCTGCGCAACCTCGGCAAATGCGGTGTGAACATCGTTACTTACAACTTCATGCCCGTGCTGGACTGGACACGTACCGACCTTGCCTACGAGCTGCCCGACGGAAGCCGCGCCCTGCGCTTCGAGCGTGCGGCCTTCATCGCCTTCGACCTCTTTCTGCTGAAACGTCCCGGCGCGGAAGCCGATTATACGGACGAGGAAAAGGCCAAGGCCAAAGCCCGCTTCGAGCGGATGACGGAAGATGACAAGCAGCTGCTTGTACGCAACATGATTGCCGGCCTGCCCGGTTCGGAAGAGAGCTTCACCCTGGAGCAGTTCCAGAAAGAGCTTGACCGCTACAAGGACATCACACCCGAAAAGCTGCGCGCCAACCTGATTTACTTCCTCAGTGAAATCTGCCCCGTCGCCGACGAGGCCGGTGTCGAGCTGGTTATCCATCCGGACGACCCGCCCTGCTCAATTCTGGGGCTACCACGTATCATGAGCTGCGGAGCCGACTTCCAGGCTCTGATCGACGCCGTTCCCAACAAGAGCAACGGCCTGTGCCTGTGCACGGGTTCTTTGGGCGTAAGCAGCGCCAATGACTGCGCCGCCCTGATGGAGCGGTTCGGCGACCGTATCAACTTTGTGCACCTGCGCAGCACGCAACGCGATGCGGAAGGCAACTTCTACGAAGCCAACCACCTGGAAGGCAACGTCGACATGTACCACGTGATGAAGGCTTTCCTCGAACTGCAGCAACGCCGTAAAGTCTCCATCCCGATGCGTCCCGACCACGGGCATCAGATGGTGGACGATTTGAAGAAGAAAACCAATCCGGGCTACTCCTGCATCGGTCGTCTGAGAGGACTGGCGGAACTGAGAGGACTGGAAATGGGAATTGCCAAATCATTGTTTGAATA